>NZ_JBITEX010000020.1:0-1082 GCF_044455585.1 Lentzea sp. NPDC051213 | reverse complement strand
TGTACCTGGCTGTCACGTTGGTGACTGGGTGCGGCTGATGGGTGGGTGACCATCGAGGGCGGTGTGACCGCGTTCAGTGTTGTAGTAGTCGAGCCAGGGCGCTAGCGCGGCGGTGCGAGCGGCGTTGTCCGAGAAGACGTCGTGGTAGGCCCACTCGGTCTGCAGGGTGCGGTTGAAACGCTCTACTTTGCCGTTCTGCCAGGGACAGTGCGGTTTGATCGTTTTGTGACGGGCGCCGATCGCGGCGATGGCGGCCGCGAAGTCACGCGAGATCAGATAGTTCTTGGCGTTGTCGGTCAGGACACGGTGAACGCGTGGGATGCCCTGTCCGGCGAACCACGCGGCCGCGCGAAGCAGGAAACCCGCGCATGTCGTCCCTCGTTCGTCGCCGAGGATTTCGGCGTAGGCGAGGCGAGAATGGTCGTCGACCGCGGCGTGGACGTAGTCGTAGCCCACGCCTCGCAGCGAGCGAGGCTTGGGCCCTCGGCCGTGTGCTCGCCAGCCACCACCGGGCGGGATCTTGCCGATCTTCTTGACGTCCAGGTGCACCAGATCGCCGGGGGCGGGGTGTTCGTAGCGGCGGGTGGTGTGCCGGGTGGCGCGGATGCGCTGCCCGGTCAACGGATCGCACTCAGCCAGCCGTGGCACGCCCCGCCTGGTCAGTACGCGTGACACCGTGCGAGCCGCGACACCGATGTGGGCACCGATCCGAGCCGGGCCACACCGCAACTGTGCTCGCGTCGCAAGGATCCGTTCCTCGACATCGGCCGGCGTATGCGAGGGCATGCGGTGTGGCCGGCTCGACCGATCGGCCAGACCAGCGGCGCCCTCATCACGGAACCGGCGCACCCAGCGGTGCGCGCACTGCCGCGACACGCCGAGCTCCTTGGCCACATGAGCGACCGGTCTGCCAGCGGCGACCCGCTCAACGAGGACCAGGCGTCCATGCACGGTCAGGCGGGCGTTAGCGTGTCCCATCGAGGCCTCCGGCTGTGGTGACTGACTTCGCAATCACCACCGCACCCGGAGGCCTCACCCATGATCAAGCCGACACACCGTCACCAACGTGTTGGCCAGGTACA
>NZ_JBITEX010000019.1:0-1604 GCF_044455585.1 Lentzea sp. NPDC051213 | reverse complement strand
CTAGCTTGAGTTTTAACCTGTTCGGTCCGGGTGTGGGTGGCAGGGCTCGGTTGTGTTGTGGTGCTTGTGTTTGCGCCTGTCTGCGCTGGTGACGATGTAGACATTGTGGCGTGGTGCTGGGTGTTTGTTGGGCAGGCCTGCGGGGCGGCCGGGTCCGGGGCGAGAGGGTTTCGGAGCACCGGCTGGACGGGCGGTGTGTGTGCGTAGGTTCCGAAATCCGCGGCGGACGCGAGCCGGGGAGAGGTGCCGCGGGTCTGCCGCGGGTTTTTCCCAGCGGCGGCGCAGATCGAGTGTGAGGTGGCGGGCGAGGCGTAGCTGGGTGTAGGCGGCGATCAGCAGCCAGGTCCACCGGTCGGCCGCCTCGGGTGAGCGGAGCTTCGGCGTGGTCCAGCCGAGGGTTTGTTTGAGCAGGCGGAAGGTGTGCTCGATGTCGAACCGGCGCAGGAACGCCTGCCAGCACACGTCGGTCATGGCCGGGTCGAGGCCAGTGCGGGAGTGCCAGAGCCATACCGGTTTCGGTTGTGCTCCGGAGGGAAGCCGATCGATCTGAAGACGGATCACGGTGCCCTCGATGATCGGCAGGTCACCGGTGTGGTCCACCCATGCGGTGCGGTGGGTCAGCCGGGGATGCAGCCGGTCCCAGGCCCGGACATACGCGGTGCCGTAGAGCCGGGTCTGGGTGTGGGTGGTGATGTCGGGCTCGCCCCAGGTCGCGGGGTCGGCGAAGGAGAAGTCGCCGCCGTGGCGGCGGGGCCGGCCGGTCGTGCCGGGCGGGCGGGGCGGTGGCCGGCGGCGCAGGGTCCTGCGGGTGCTCATCCGCACCAAGACCGCGATCGGCAGGCCGGCCAGCACGTGCGCGAGGCGGGGACCGTCGTAACCGGCGTCGGCGACCAGCAGGATGTCCGGGTCTCCCGGCCGCCAGTGCCCGGCGGTGACGAGCCGGTCGACGACCTCTCGCACCTGCCGGGCGGTGACGGTGGCCGCGTCGTCACCGGGCTTGAGCCGGACCACGTCCAGCGGCGCGGTCCAGGAGCCGCGTCCCGCTTCCAGCGCGACTAGCACCGAGTAGGGCCAGCCCGGCACCATGATGTGCTGGTTCTTGCCGCGTCCGTAGGTGTGGCACAGGATCCGCTGCGCACTGGTGTGGGCCTCGGGACGTAGCCAGCTGGTGACATCCACCGCCAGCACCAGCCGGCCGTCGGCGGCGCGCGGCAACCGCGCGCCGGCGAGCGTGGTCCGCAGCCGGTCGATCTCGACACAGCCGCGGGCCAGCGCGGCGTAGCCGCTGCCATGTCCGCGCCGGTGCTCGCCGGTCAACGACAGCTCCGCGATCGACCGCACCGGCCCGCCCGCGCACAGCACCGCGTCGCACAGCTCGAACAACGCGTCCGCCCGCCGGGACAGACACCGGTAGAACTCCCGCCGGAACCAGGACAGGTCCCCGCCCACACCGGTCTCACCGGCATCCTGCACACTGATCAACTGAAGCCCTTGGTAGCGATCTTCTTCCCTAGACAAGAAGAATGATCAACCAAGGGCTTCACTCATGATCAACTAGGGTGCTCACTCCGCGGCCATCGGTTAAAACTCAAGCTAGTGGCGTG
>NZ_JBITEX010000018.1:0-2281 GCF_044455585.1 Lentzea sp. NPDC051213 | reverse complement strand
CGGCGGCGACCTACTCTCCCACACCGTAACCAGTGCAGTACCATCGGCGCAGAAGGGCTTAACTACCGGGTTCGGAATGGGACCGGGTGTTTCCCCAACGCTATAACCACCGAAACACTATGAAATTACAACCTAGAACCCCGATCCTGCGGGTTCGATCGGTTCTGGTTGTTCTTCCAGAACCGCACAGTGGATGCGTAGCGTCTTTGTAACAAGTCCTCGGCCTATTAGTACCAGTCAGCTCCAACCGTTACCGGTCTTCCACCTCTGGCCTATCAACCCAGTGGTCTAGCTGGGGGCCTTAACTCACGAAGAGTGGGATACCTCATCTTGGAACGAGCTTCCCGCTTAGATGCCTTCAGCGGTTATCCCTTCCGAACGTAGCCAACCAGCAATGCTCTTGGCAGAACAACTGGCACACCAGCGGTCCGTCCGTCCCGGTCCTCTCGTACTAGGGACAGCCTTCCTCAAGTATCCTACGCGCGCGGCGGATAGGGACCGAACTGTCTCACGACGTTCTAAACCCAGCTCGCGTACCGCTTTAATGGGCGAACAGCCCAACCCTTGGGACCTACTCCAGCCCCAGGATGCGACGAGCCGACATCGAGGTGCCAAACCATCCCGTCGATATGGACTCTTGGGGAAGATCAGCCTGTTATCCCCGGGGTACCTTTTATCCGTTGAGCGACCACGCTTCCACAAGCCATGGCCGGATCACTAGTTCCGACTTTCGTCCCTGCTCGACCCGTCAGTCTCACAGTCAAGCTCCCTTGTGCACTTGCACTCAACACCTGATTGCCAACCAGGCTGAGGGAACCTTTGAGCGCCTCCGTTACTCTTTGGGAGGCAACCGCCCCAGTTAAACTACCCACCAGGCACTGTCCCTGATCCGGATCACGGACCGAGGTTAGACATCCAATACGACCAGAGTGGTATTTCAACGATGACTCCACAACCACTGGCGTGGCCGCTTCACAGTCTCCCACCTATCCTACACAAGCCGAATCGAACACCAATACCAAGCTATAGTAAAGGTCCCGGGGTCTTTCCGTCCTGCCGCGCGTAACGAGCATCTTTACTCGTAATGCAATTTCGCCGGGCCTGCGGTTGAGACAGTCGAGAAGTCGTTACGCCATTCGTGCAGGTCGGAACTTACCCGACAAGGAATTTCGCTACCTTAGGATGGTTATAGTTACCACCGCCGTTTACTGGCGCTTAAGTTCTCAGCTTCGCCCTTGCGGACTAACCGGTCCCCTTAACGTTCCAGCACCGGGCAGGCGTCAGTCCATATACATCGTCTTGCGACTTCGCATGGACCTGTGTTTTTAGTAAACAGTCGCTTCTCGCTGGTCTCTGCGGCCGTCTCGCCCTAGCCTGCAAGAGGCTTCAAGCGCTACGGCCCCCCTTCTCCCGAAGTTACGGGGGCATTTTGCCGAGTTCCTTAACCACAGTTCGCCCGATCGCCTTGGTATTCTCTACCTGACCACCTGTGTCGGTTTGGGGTACGGGCCGCGTGAAAGCTCGCTAGAGGCTTTTCTCGGCAGCATGGGATCACTCTACTTCGCCTCAATCGGCTACGCATCACGTCTCAGGATATGTGCCTGGCGGATTTGCCTACCAGACTCCCTACACGCTTGCACCAGTACTACCACTCACTGGCGGAGCTACCCTCCTGCGTCACCCCATCGCTTGACTACTACAAGTTCAGGTCCCGCGCTCCACAGTCCACTAGATCCCGAAGGATCGTCGCGGGTGCTTCGGGCGGTTAGTATCACAAGGTTCATCATGGGCGCGTTCACACGGGTACGGGAATATCAACCCGTTGTCCATCGACTACGCCTGTCGGCCTCGCCTTAGGTCCCGACTTACCCTGGGCGGATTAGCCTGGCCCAGGAACCCTTGGTCATCCGGCGGACGAGTTTCTCACTCGTCTTTCGCTACTCATGCCTGCATTCTCACTCGCATAGCGTCCACGGCTGGATTCCTCCGCCGCTTCAACCGCTACACGACGCTCCCCTACCCATCCCGAGTCAAGCTCGAAATGACACAGCTTCGGCGGTGTGCTTAAGCCCCGCTACATTGTCGGCGCAGGACCACTTGACCAGTGAGCTATTACGCACTCTTTAAAGGGTGGCTGCTTCTAAGCCAACCTCCTGGCTGTCTGTGCGACCCCACATCCTTTCCCACTTAGCACACACTTAGGGGCCTTAGCTGGCGTTCTGGGCTGTTTCCCTCTCGACTACGAAGCTTATCCCCCGCAGTCTCACTGCCGCACTCTCAC
>NZ_JBITEX010000017.1:0-14706 GCF_044455585.1 Lentzea sp. NPDC051213 | reverse complement strand
ACGAGTCGCATGGATGCTGTTGCCGCGCCTGGGGGATGAGGTCAAGTCGACACGCTTTTCGTCGACTTGACCTCATCCCCCAGGTGTGGCCGCCTTCCCGTGCGACTCGTGACGGGACCCCACCGCCAACGCAAGCACCTACGCAACAGGCAGCCGCCGTAAGCAACAGGCGTGCCATCAACCCGCAGGCGGCGCTGGCCCCCAGATCAGATTGCCGGGGTCTGGGGCAGAGCCCCAGGTGGAAGCACCCACCAGGAACCCGCCAACCGCAACCCGACCACCAACAAACCGCAGGCGACCGCAGGCGTCCCCCCGATCTGAGAACCCCTACAACTCAACCTACTCAGAGGGTCCGACAAGATCAGAAACCGAGAACCTCAGTCCTCACGCCGCCGCCGACGCCGAGGCGCATCCCCGCCCCCAAGCGAAGCCAGCAACTCACTAACCGACTTCCCATCAGCATGAGCCCCAGAAGGATCCTCAGGAGCAGCCCGCCGCCCAGAAGAAACAGCAGGCAACCGAGCCGAAGAATCCTCAGCCACCCGCCGCCCAGCAACAGGCATGTCCTCAGACGCCCGCCGCCCAGAAACCACCGGCAACCGAGCCGAAGACTGCTCAGCAGCCCGCCGCCCAGAAGGCGGCAACGACACCAACGAATCCTCAGAAGCCCGCCGAACAGCTTCCCGAGAAGATTCCCGCCCAGAGTCGCGACCAGAATCCCGCCCAGAGTCCCGCCCGGAATCTCGAGAAGAATCGGGCCGAGGCTCATCAGCCCGCCGCCGCCCAGACCCAGAATCCGAGCCGTCAGAAGGCTTCAACGTCTCCCAGGACCCACTGCTCTGCACAGGAGCAGGAGCAGAACGCTCATCAGCCCGCCGCCGCCCACCACCCGCCGGGCCAGGAGCCGGAGCAGCCCCCCGCGCCCCAGCAGCCAACGCCGCCGGATCAATCATCTCCGTGCGCTCAGCAACCCGGGACCGAGGCTCAGGCTTACGAGCCTCAACAGCCTTGGCCACAGCGGCAGGCGCCTTCGGAGGCTCCGACCGTGACACAGCTTCGGTACGAGCCACCGGCTGCGGCCGAGGCACCCGCTCAGTCCGCTGAGCCTGCGCCTGCAAGGGCTGAGACTGCATGGACTGGGCGGGCAGAGGCTGAGACTGGGCCTGAACCTGAGGCGCCAGCCCACCAAGCCGGGAAGCAACACCACCAGCAGGCCGAGGCTGCGGCGGACGGGCGGGTTCCTGCTTAACGGCCTTAACGGGCTCACGCCGCACAACGGCCGGCTGCGGCCGCGGCGCACCACGGCCAGGCTCGGGCCGCGTGGGCTCCGGCCGAAGAGGCTCGCGGCGCGGCGGTTGGACCTTCGCGTCGTGGGCCACGCGCTCGATCAGCTCGGTGCGCTCGGACGGCTTCTCGATCGAAGTCGACGCGGTGATCACCGGCTTGGCGTTGATGACGCGCTGTTCGGGGGACGCGGTCAGCCTGGAGGCGTCGGCCGAACCGAGGGAGCGCAGGCGGGTCGACTCGGCGCGCAGGGCCACGCGTTCCACGAGGACGTCGCCACCCAGCAAGGCCTGGAGGTTGTCGCGCAGAGCATGTAGGTCGGCGCGGAGGGCTTCGATGTCCGCGCGGGACTCTTCCTCGATGCGCTTGCGGGTCTCGGACTCGATCTCGAGTTCGTACTCGCGGCGGGCGGCTACTTCGCGTTCGAGCTCGAGCTCGTACACGGACTGGAGGTCGGCCACCTCGTCGTCGCGCTCCGTGACCTGCTTGCGGTATCTCGCGGCCAGGAAGGCACCGACCAGTGCCGCCCACAGCGCGGCCACCACGGCCAGGCGCAGCATTCGGGCGCTGTCGCTCAGCACGAGCACCGCCGCGGCCACCAGGGCGAGCGCCAATGCCGCTACTAACAGCAACCGCCCGGAGCCACGACCGCGATCTTCCTGCTCGTCGTCGATCGACGCGCCTCGCCCGGTCATGGGCCCTACGGTACCGCGTAGTTATCCGACTGAGACCTACGGTCAGGTATCTAATCGGTCCCAGGCGCATCCGTCGGCGTCTTGCAACAGTGTTCCAACCACAGCGCGGCACCCGTCAAGGCCAAGGCCGAAATCGTCCCGATCACGCCTGCGACCAGGTCGTTCGAGGCCGCCGGGAACGAGTCGCGCACCGGCAGGATGAAGATCAGCAAACCGGTCCAGGCACCGAACATCAGCGCGCCCAAAACCGAGGAAGCCTTCGCCAGCGCCACCGTGCGGGCCGCGGTCAGCGGCTGCACCGCACGCGCTCCCGGCCGGCGCTGGACCCTGGCCCTCATCGAGAACGCGAGCACGACCTCGACGACGGCGATCACGAAGAGCGTCGAT
The DNA here is from genome assembly GCF_044455585.1 of Lentzea sp. NPDC051213. Taxonomy (NCBI): domain Bacteria; kingdom Bacillati; phylum Actinomycetota; class Actinomycetes; order Pseudonocardiales; family Pseudonocardiaceae; genus Lentzea; species Lentzea sp. NPDC051213. The sequence continues at coordinate 12,340 of NZ_JBITEX010000017.1, read as the reverse complement.
CCGGCCAGCTGAGGCAGCGGCGGCAACGAGTCGTAGGCGAGCCGCAGCAGCAGATGAGCCAGCAGGCCGGCGATGGCCGCGATGGCGACCAGGTCGCGGGGGCGGGTGAACCTCACGCTTCCATCCAACCTGACAGCACGAGGTCCTCGCGCCGTCGCACGCCCTCCGCCGAGAACGGCAGCTCCGCGACCCGGCCGCGACCCGGCAGCACGGCGTCCGGCTCGACGTCGAGCCACGGGATGAGGACTGTTGCGCGCTCAAACGCCCCAGGATGCGGCAGAAGCAGCTCGGGGTGGTCCGAGGTCACCCCGTCCACCGTCACGACGTCCACGTCCAACGTGCGCGGTCCCCAGCGCTTCTCCCGCACGCGTCCGGCGGCGTTCTCCAGCGCCTGGCCGCGCCGCAGCCAGTCCCACTCGTCGGCGTCGTCCGCGCGAACGATCACGATCGCGTTCAGGAAGTCCGGCTGGTCCTCCACGCCCCACGCGGCCGTTTCGTACACGGGCGACACGGCGACGACGTGCTCGCGCAGCCCGTCCACAACGGACTGCAGGAAGGCGAACCGGTCGCCGAGGTTCGATCCGATCGACAGGACCGCGCGGGTCATGGGGCCTGCTTGAGCGGTGCGGCCAGCCGGCGCGAGCGGCGGATCGTCACCGACACGTCGTCGAACGTCAGCGGGATCGGCGCGGACGGCTTGTGCAGCGTCACCTCGACCGCGTGCAGCCGCGAGTCCTGCATGGCCGCGTCGGCGATGCGACCGGCCACCGTCTCGATGAGGTCGCACGGCTCACCGCCGATGATCGCGGCGGCCATCTCGGCGAGCTCGCCGTAGTGATAAGTCTCTTTCAGGTCGTCGCTGCGCGACGCGGCACTCAGGTCGAGCCACAGCGTCACGTCCACGACGAACTCCTGGCCGTCGCGCCGCTCGTGCTCGAACACACCGTGGTTGCCGCGGACCCGCAGGCCCGTCAACGCGATCCGGTCAGCCATGCCCCCGCCTCCACGCACCGGCGACGGCGACCGCGTCCAGCGTCCGGTCGACGTCGTGCACCCGCACTCCCCACGCTCCGTGGAACGCCGCCAGAGCGGACACCGCCGCGGTCGCGTCCTCCCTGCCGTCCGGTGGACGGTTGCCGAGCAGCGTGCCGAGGAAGCGTTTGCGCGACGCCCCCACCAGCACCGGGAAACCCAGCTCCACCAGCTCGTCGAGCCGTTGCAGCAGCTCCCAGTTGTGGTCGCCGAGCTTCGCGAACCCCAGCCCGGGGTCGAGCACGATCGACGACTCCGCGACACCCGCCGCCAACGCCGCCTCCACGCGCTCCAGCAACTCCGTGCGCACGTCGCACACCACGTCGTCGTAGCGCGCCAACGAATCCATCTCCGTGCTGTGCCCGCGCCAGTGCATCAGCACGTACGGCACGCCCGCCGCGGCGACCACGGCAGCCATCCCGGAGTCCGCCAGGCCGCCGGACACGTCGTTCACGATCGACGCGCCGGCCTCCAGCGCCGCGACCGCGACCGACGCGCGCATCGTGTCCACGCTCACCGGCACGCCCTCGGCGACCAGCGCGCGGATGACGGGCACGACCCGCGAGATCTCCTCAGCGGACTCGATTCGGGAAGCACCCGGCCGGGTGGACTCGCCGCCCACGTCGATCAGGTCGGCGCCGCGCTTGTGCATCGCGACGCCGTGCGCGACCGCGTCCTGCACGTCGAGGTAGCGGCCGCCGTCGGAGAACGAGTCCGGCGTCACGTTCAGCACGCCCATCACGACGCAGCGGCCGGGGCGAGGCAGACCGGTCACCGCAGCCGGCCCCTGATCAGCTCGATCGCCTCCGCCCGCGAGGAAGCGGACGTGCGCAACAGCCCGCGCACCGCCGAAGTCGTGGTGCGGGAACCAGGTTTGCGCACACCGCGCATGCCCATGCACAGGTGCTCTGCCTCGACCACGACGATCACGCCGCGCGGCTCCAGCTTGCGCACCAACGCGTCCGCGACCTGCGACGTCAGCCTTTCCTGCACCTGCGGCCGCTTCGCGTAGAGGTCGACCAGCCGCGCGAGCTTCGACAGCCCCGTCACCCGGCCCGCCTCGTTCGGGATGTACCCGACGTGCGCCACGCCGTGGAACGGCAGCAGGTGGTGCTCGCAGAAGCTGAACATCGGGATGTCGGTGACGAGGACGAGCTCCTCGTGGCTCTCGTCGAACGTCTTGGCCAGCACGCTGTCCGCGTCGGTGTAGAGGCCCGCGAACAACTCCCGGTAAGCACGCGCCACCCGTGCGGGTGTCTCGCGCAGGCCCTCGCGCTCCGGATCCTCACCGCACGCGATCAACAGCTCGCGCACCGCTGCCTCTGCGCGCGCCTGGTCGAAGACCCGCCGCGCGGAGACGCCGGCCTCCCCGTTGCGGGTGAGACCGGCGTCTTCGTCGAGCTGGTGGTTCTCCGTCACTGACGCTCGTCCTGGTCCGGCTGCGGCGTCTTCGGCTCCCACACGTTGTGCGGCTTGCCGCCGGGCACGGTCGCCGGAGTCCATCCGGGCGGCGCGCCGTAGTTCGGCGGACCCGACTGGTTCGCCGGCTGCACCTGGCCCTGGGCGGGCTGGTGCGCACCGTTCGAGCCGTTCAGCGACGGCTGCTCACCGGCAGGCTCCACCGCGGCGGGCTCGGCCGGCTGCGAGGCCTCGGAAACCTCGTCGTCGAGCGTGTCCTCGACGACCGGCGGCCACGGCTCGCCGCGTTCCTTGGCGAGCTCGCCCGGCGTCTTGACCGGCGGGATGCTGGACGGCGTGCGGTCACCGAAGTCGTTGAACTGGGTGATGCGCGGCCGCTTCTCGACGCGGGCGAAGATCCGCTCCAGTTCCTTCTGGTGCAGCGTCTCCTTCTCGATGAGCTCGAGCGTGAGGTCGTCGAGGACGTCGCGGTACGTGGTGAGCACCTCGTACGCCTCGGTGTGCGCCGCCTCGATGAGCTTGCGCACCTCCTCGTCGATCTCGTGCGCGACCTCGAGCGAGTAGTCCGCCTGCCGGCCGGCCGAGCGGCCGAGGAACGGCTCGCCCTGCTCCTGGCCGTACTTGACCGCACCGAGCTTCGCGCTCATGCCGTACTCGGTGACCATCGCGCGGGCGATCTTGGTCGCCTGCTCGATGTCGTTGGACGCGCCGGTCGTGGGCTCGTGGAACACGAGCTCCTCGGCCGAGCGGCCGCCGAGCGCGAACACCAGCCGCGCGATCATCTCGGACCTGGTCATCAGGTCCTTGTCCTCTTCCGGCACCGAGAGGGTGTGACCACCCGTGCGGCCGCGGGCGAGGATCGTGACCTTGTAGACCGGGTCGATGTCCGGCATGGCCCACGCGGCCAGGGCGTGCCCGGCCTCGTGGTACGCGGTGATCTTCTTCTCCTTCTCGGAGATGATCCGGCTCTTGCGAGCAGGACCGCCGATCACGCGATCCACCGCCTCTTCGAGCGCGGCACCGGTGATGACGTGCCCGTTGTGGCGCGCGGTGAGCAGTGCCGCCTCGTTGATGACGTTCGCGAGGTCGGCGCCGGAGAACCCGACGGTGCGCTTTGCGAGGCCGTCGAGCTCGGCGTCCGCGGCCAGCGGCTTGCCCTTGGAGTGCACCCGGAGGATCTGCTTGCGGCCCTTCAGGTCCGGTGCGGACACCGGGATCTGGCGGTCGAAGCGGCCGGGGCGCAGCAGGGCCGGGTCGAGGATGTCGGGACGGTTCGTCGCCGCGATCAGGATGATCCCGCCACGCGAGTCGAAGCCGTCCATCTCGACGAGCAGCTGGTTCAGCGTCTGCTCGCGCTCGTCGTGACCGCCGCCGAGACCGGCGCCGCGGTGACGACCGACCGCGTCGATCTCGTCGACGAAGATGATGCACGGCGCGTTCTGCTTGGCCTGTTCGAACAGGTCGCGGACACGCGAGGCACCGACACCGACGAACATCTCGACGAAGTCCGAACCGGAGATCGAGTAGAACGGCACGCCCGCCTCGCCGGCGACGGCGCGCGCGAGCAGCGTCTTACCGGTTCCCGGCGGGCCGTACAGCAGCACGCCCTTCGGGATCTTGGCGCCCAGTGCCTGGTAGCGGCCGGGGTTCTGGAGGAAGTCCTTGATCTCCTCGAGCTCCTCGACGGCCTCTTCGGCACCGGCGACGTCGGCGAACGTCGTCTTGGGCATGTCCTTGGACAACTGCTTGGCCTTGGACTTGCCGAAGTTCAGAACGCGGTTGCCGCCGCCCTGGGCGTTGTTCATCATCCACATCAGGAGCAGCAACAGCAGGCCGAGCGGGACGAGGTAGATCAAGATCTGCATCAGGATGGACTCCTGGCTGACCTTGGTCTCGACGATCGGCTTGTTCGAGGCCTGGTCGAGGACGGTGAAGATCTCGTCCGTCGAGCTGGCCGGGAACTGCGTGATCAGGCGGTTGCTGCCCTCGAAGTTCGTGCCGTCCTTGAGGGTGAGTCGGAGACGCTGCTCCTTGTCCTCGATCGTGGCTTCCTTGACGTTGCCCTCGCGCACCTGTTGCAGTGCTTGGGACGTCTTGACCGGGTGGTAGCCGCGTGCGTCGTCGAAGAGCACGGTGAAGACGAAGTAGAGCAGCAACACCGCAGCGATCCACAGCAGCGGGTTGCGAAGCAGGCGCTTGCGGTCCATGCACTTACGGCCGGCGGGCGGCCTCGACCCTCCCTGACTTGCGCGTCGGGCAGTGGAAGACCCACATACCGCGTCCGACCAGCCTACCGCCCGCTGGTCGGGTACTGAGCAACCAACGGTCGGGGGCTCTCCCCGGTTCCCAGGCGTGACCCCCACCACGCATGTTCACGCAGTTTGGTTCATCCGGAACAAATACGGCCGTCCAGTCGAGTGACGCAGGTCACGCCATCTCATTACGTTTGGGGGTCACATCTATCCTCATGCATTCCCCCGAGTGTTCCCCCGCCACTCGAAAGAGTGAACACGTGACCGAAGGTAAGTAACTGTATGTCAGCTCGTCACACGTCCCCCGGTCTGTTCCGGCGGGTCGCCCTCCCCGTGGGCGCTCTGCTCGGCGTGGTCGCGGCGGCGGGCGTCACGGTCGTGGCACTACGTGTCACCAGCGGCGCCGACTGCTCCGGTGCACTGCCGTTGAAGGTCGCCGTCACCCCCGCCGCTCTAGATGTCGTGAACGCGGCGGCACAGGAGTACCAGCGGTCACAACCAGTGGTGAACGGCCGCTGCGTTCAGGTCCAGGTCGAGTCGCGCAACGCGGCCGACGTGGCGAACGAGCTGCCGACCGCGCAGATCAACCCCCACTCGCTCTGGATCCCCGACTCCTCGATGTGGGCCGCAGAGGCCCAGCGCCAGGCCGCCGAGACCGGCCCGGAGGCACCGAAGCTGGACATCAAGCCCTCGCTGGCGTCCAGCCCGCTGGTGATGGCCGGTTCCGAGCAGGCGATGGCCAAGATCGGTTACCCGATCTCGCCCGTCTCCTGGGCCAAGGTCCTCGACCCCAAGGTCCAGGTGTCGATGAGCGACCCGACGATGACCTCCGAGGGCCTCGCGACGCTGTTCGTCATCCGCACGCTGCTGGGCAACCCCGACGGCACGCCGAAGCCGGAACTGGTCGGCGCGCTGCTGAGGGTGGGTCGCAGCGCCATCCCGTCCGTCCGCGACGCGTTCGGCAAGGTCACGACGGACGCGGAGAAGGCACCGCTCTTCGCCGCCTCCGAGCAGTCGATCGTGGCGAACAACCGGTCGGTGAAGGACAACGCCGTCCTGGGCGCCCCGCCCAAGGAAGGCACGCTGTCCTTCGACTACCCGCTGGTCAGGGTCTCGCGCACGAGTGAGACCGAGGGCATCGGCGAGGCCGCGGCCGAGTTCGAGAAGGTGCTCCGCTCGGCCGAGACCGGCAAGCGCTTCGGCGAGGCGGGCTTCCGCACCGCCCAGGGCGCAGCGCCGGCCAAGTGGTCGACCGACGTCGAGGGCGTGCAGGCCGGCGACGTGAAGATGATCGAGACCCCGAACGCCGACCAGGTCTCCGAACTGTTGCGCACGTGGGGCGCCATCAGCCTGGACATGCGCATGCTGACCGTCATCGACGTCTCCGGCTCGATGATCGAGAAGAGCGGCAACGGCAAGACCCGTGTCGAGGCCGCCACCGAGGCGTCCATGACCGCCCTGTCGATGCTGCCGGACACCACCGCGATCGGCCTGTGGGCGTTCTCGACGGACAAGAAGCCGCCGCAGGACTGGATCGAACTGGTGCCGATCGGCCCGCTCGGCGAACCGCTGGTCGGCGTGACACGCCGCAAGCGCCTGGAAGCCGGCGCGAGCCAGCTGACCAACCTGGTCGGCGGCGGCACGGCGCTGAACGACACGACGCTCGCCGCGTTCCGCCACGTGCTGTCGGGCTACGACCCGGCGAAGGTCAACTCGGTCGTGCTCATGACCGACGGCCGCAACGACGACGTCTCGTCGATCGACACGAACGCGCTGATCGAGACCTTGAAGCGGGAGGCCGATCCCGCGAAGCCGGTGCCGATCATCATGGTCGGGCTCGGGGACGAGGTCGACATGGACGCTCTGCGCGCCATCTCCGGTGCCACCGGCGGCAAGGCGTACCAGGCACGCAACCCGGAGGACATCCGCGGCGTGCTGCTGGACGCGGTCTCGCAGCGGCGGTGCCGTCCGAACTGCTGACAGAAGTAACGCGGGGGGGGCCCCCAGGCGGCGGGGGAAAATTGGGGCCCCCGCCGACTTGTGTTTGTTGTTGGTGTAAGAAGGAGTTGGATCGGAGAGGAGTTTGGGGGGGGGACGGGGCCGGGGGTCGCGCGGGGGGGGGCCCCCCCCACCTGGACACACTCTACCGGGGGGGCCCCCCGGTGCCCCGGCCGAACGGGGGGCGCCCCCGCGTTACTGGAAGTTCAGTTCGAGTAGACCTTCGGGTCCAGCGTGCCGATGTAGGGCAGGTCCCGGTAGCGCTCGGCGTAGTCCAGGCCATACCCGACGACGAACTCGTTGGGGATGTCGAACCCGACGTACTTGACCGGCACCTCGACCTTGACGGCATCGGGCTTGCGCAGCAGCGTGCACACCTCGAGCGAACGGGGCCGGCGCGACTGCAGGTTCTTGAGCAGCCACGACAGCGTCAGCCCTGAGTCGATGATGTCCTCGACGATCACCACGTTGCGGTCGGCGATGTCGCGGTCCAGGTCCTTCAGGATCCGCACCACGCCCGAGGAGGACGTGGAGGAGCCATAGGACGAAACGGCCATGAACTCCAGCTGCACCGGAACGGGCAGCGCGCGGGCAAGATCGGCCATGAACATCACGGCGCCCTTGAGCACAGTGATCAGCACGAGGTCGGAGTCACCTTCTGGGTGATCAGCAGCGACCTGCTTGGCGAGTTCGGTGACCTTGTCGCTGATCTCCTGCTCGGTGATGAGCACGGATGCGATGTCTCCGTCGTACACGGACAGGTCCCCTCTGCTTAAGACTTCGGTTCCACAACGAGCCTGCCATGCGCACGCCGCGCGACAAAGCCGCCAGGTAGCCAAACACCGCCCTGACCGCGCCATTCACTCACCAGTGCGTCAACACGACGCAGGTGCGAATCGGACAGTTCGGGCACGCCTTCCTCGATGAGCCACGACCTGAGCACTCTGCGTCGCAGTGCGACCGGCAACTCGGCGATGTCGTCCACCGCACAGCAGTCACCGCTGAAGGCCGCCGCGAGAGAGTCGAGTGCATCACAGTCCTCACGCAACTGCGCGGCCGTGCGGGCCAACGACGACGAGACGCCGCCCTGCAACACGTCTTCCAGCAACGGCAACACCTCGTGACGCAAGCGCACGCGCGTGAACGACGGATCGGCGTTGTGCGGGTCCTCCCACACCTCGATGCCTTGCTCCGCACAGGCAGCACGGGTGATCGCGCGAGTCACGCCGAGCAGCGGGCGGCCCCACGGCGGGTCGTAGGAGCGCATGCCGGCGATCGAACGCGGGCCGGAGCCGCGGCCCAGCCCGAGCAGCACGGTCTCGGCCTGGTCGTCCAGGGTGTGGCCCAGCAGCACGACACCCCTGGCGGGCCTCAGCGCGGCGTAGCGGGCAGTGCGAGCCGCCGCCTCGGGACCGCCGGGGCCTTCCACCAGAACGGTCTCCACGTGCGCGGTGAGGCCGAACCCGGCGCACTGCTCGGCCGCCCGCGCGGCCACTGCCCCGGAGCCCGGCTGCAGCTGGTGATCGACAACTACCGCACACGCGTCCGGCCTCAGGCCCGCCACCGCCGCGGCCAGCGCGAGCGAGTCGGCGCCGCCGGAGACCGCGACGGTCAGGTGATCAGGGGACACCTCGTCGAGGAACCTGCGCACCGCCGTCCTGATCTCGGCGACCGGGCCGTTCACGGCGACACGCGGCGCAGCCAGGTCATCGGCTCGGCGATCTCCGCCCTGGTCGGCAGGGTGTCGGCGGAGGTCCAGATCGCGTTGAAGCCGTCCATGCCGACTCGTTTGACGACGTACTCGGTGAACTCGGCGCCTTCTTCGTACTGGCGCACCTTCGCCTCGACGCCGAGCACCGTGCGCAGGATCCGGTCGAGCAGGCCGCCACCCTTGCGGCGCGCGGTGAAGCGGCTGCGGATCGTCGCAACGGACGGCACGACGGCCGGGCCGACCGCGTCCATCACGTGGTCCGCGTGGCCTTCGAGCAAAGTGGACAGTGCGATCAGCCGGTCCAGCACGGTCTTCTGTTGCGGCGACTGGATGAGCTCGATCAGCCCCATCGGACCGTCGCCGGCGCGCAGCTTGTGCCGGAAGTCCCTGATGACCTCCGGCAGCGGCGCGCGGTCGTCGTCCATTGTGGAGAGAAGCGTGGTGACCTGGTCGGAGAAGTACCGCCGCAGCCACGGCACCCCGGTGAACTGCAGGCGGTGCGTGACCTCGTGCAGGCACACCCACATCCGGAAGTCGTCCGCGGGCACGTCCAGAGCCTGTTGCGCGCCAACGATGTTCGGCGCGACGAGCAGCAACCGCCCGGCGAGCTGGTCGTTCGGGCTGAACGGGTCGTACTGGCCGAGCACCCGTGAGCTCAGGAAGGCCATCACCACACCGGCCTGCACACCGGCCGTGCCGGCGAGGATGCTCGCCATCGCACCGGCCTGGCGCGGCATAGCGGGCGCCGTCAACGCGGCCAGCCCCTGCGCCGCGGCCCTGACCCACGCGGGCCGGTCCACGACCTCGCCCGGCAGCAACGGCAGCCCCTGACCGAGCCCGGTCAGCTCGCGAACGTGCACCTCGGACTGCGGGGCGAGCTCGCGCAGTCTGCCGACCGCGTGGTCCGCCTCGTCCTTGCCGATCACCGGCCCCGGCCGCACGAGCCGCACAGCGGTCGCGACCGCCAGCTCCCAGTCCACCGGGCCGAGCTCTGCCTCCGCTGCGCCGTTCACCCTGCCGAAGCTACCTGCGTGCGGCCCGCTACGAACAGCCACAGCCTCGCAACGCCGTGGCCATCACATCGAGCGCGGGCCGCACCTCGGTCTCGGGGTTGCGGTTGCTCGCGGACATGAACGCGAACACGAGCACCCGCCCGTCCACGTCGACCACGACGCCGGCGAGCGCGTTGACCCCGGTGAGCGTGCCTGTCTTGGCCCGCACCCAGCCCTTGCCGCCGGCCGCGCTCCCGCTGTACCGCCCGGCGAGCGTGCCGCTGCCACCGGCCACCGGCAGCGCCGTCAGCAACGGCCGCAGCTTCGCCGTCCGCGGGTCGTCCAGCGTGGGCTTGGCCGCGGCGGTCAGCACGTCGGTGAGGAGCTTGGCCGGGATCTTGTTCGTGGCGGAGAGCCCGCTGCCGTCCACGAAGGTCGCGCCGGTGAGGTCGAACCCGTTCTTGGTGAGCACGTCCCGCACGGCCTTGACCCCGCCCGCGAACGACGGCTCGTTGCCCGTCTTGATCGCGATCTCGCGGGCGATCGCCTCGGTGAGGACGTTGTCGGAGATCTGCATCATGTTGTCGACGAGCTGCTCGATCGGCGCCGACTTGATCTCGCCGAGCACCGGCGCGTTGGGCGGAGCCGTGCCGAGCGTGGCCCCAGGAGCACCGATCCGCTGCGCGAACGCGTCCGCCGCGGCCTGCCCGGGACTTCCGGTGCGCGCGACCACGTCCTTCTTCGGGTCGACCCGTCCGCCGTCGACCATGAACGGCACGATCGGCGCCACCGATCCACCGCCGATGTCGGCCGACTCCCACTGCGGCCCCAGCGCGTCACCCGTGTACCGGCTCAGGTCGAAGAGGACCTTGCTGACCGCGCCCTTCTGCCGGACCTGGTTGACGAGGTCGTCGAGGGACCCCGCGCCGGGGTAGACGGAACTGCCGGGCGTGCCGGAGATCGTGGGGTCACCGCCGCCGACGATCACCACGGTGCCGGGCTCCGCACCCTGGACGACCTTGGTGGACAGCTGGTCGGTCTTCTCGAGGCTGAGCAGCGCCGCGGCGGCCGTGAGGACCTTGAGGCTCGACGCCGGGGTCGCGGGGGTGGTGTCGCCCTGCTGCCACAGCGCGGTGCCCGAGGCCGGGTCGACGACGCTTCCGGTCAGCGTGCCCAGCAGGCTGTTGCCGGCCGGGCCGGTGAGGGCCTGCCGCACGCCCTGCGGGGTGGGGGCCGGTGCTCCTGCGGTGACTGCCTTGACCAGGGGCTGGACGTTGGCGGGTGGGGCCGGGGGCTTGGTCTCGATGGCGGCGGGACCGCCGAACTCCATGACCGCGTAGATGGTGGCGCCGGCCAGGGCTGCCACGACCAGCAGGCCGATCACCACGGCCAGGGGTTTGCGGCCTGTTTTGGGCTCGTCGGTGGTGAGCCGGTCTTGGGGCTCTTCGTCATAGCCGGTTACGGGGAGGTCGCGTCTGGGCTGGACTTCGCGTCTGGGCTGGTCGGGGCGGGGAGCTTCTTGACGCGGGGGTTCTTGACGCGGGGGTTCTTGACGCGCTGGTTCCTGGCGCTGCGGCTCTTGGCGCGGCTGCTCGGGGCGCGGTAGTTCCTGGAGCGTCGGCTCTTCGCGCTGCTGCTCAGTGCGCGGCGCCTCCTGGCGCACGCTCGCGCGGGGGTCCCCTCCCTGGGGTCCCCCGTTTTCAATTCTCCCAGGCGCCACCGACACTTCCGGCGAGTTCGGCGCCTGCCTGTGGACAAACTCGGCCCGAACCGTCTGCTCGAACCACGACGACTCCGCAGAAGTCCCCGCCGGAGCCGACTCACCCCCAGGCGAGATCCGCACAGGCGCCGCCCGCGGCGGCTCCACCTGCGGAGGTTGGCCACCGTTCAGCCCATTCGCCCCGTGAGACTTCCCACCCGAAGATCCACCCGAAGATCCACCGGCACCGCCCGAAGGCCCACCGGGACCACCAGAACCAGCCCCAGAACCGTTCGGGGCGGAACGAACAGGAGACGAGCGGAGCGGCTCCTGAATGGACGGTGGCCGCAGCACCGCGGCGACGGGCAACCGCATCGTCGGCCCGTCCACGGACGGGCGGCTGACCTGCAACGTCGGCACCTCGGACGGCGCATCCAGTTCCGCGTCGTCGTCGTCGGTCGGCCACTGGGGCTCGTCCGGCAAGAGGTCCTCCGTCAGCTCGGTACGGGCAATCTCACACCCTCCAGCCGCCGCTCCGATGAGGGTTGACAGGGCGTCGTGGTCCACACTAGTGGCGTCACGAATGGGCTACATGAGCGAGGACCAGTGGAGTTCGACGTCCTGATCGAGATCCCCAAGGGCGTGCGCAACAAGTACGAGGTGGACCACAAGAGTGGTCGTATCCGCCTCGACCGCACGTTGTTCACGTCGACGCAGTACCCGGCCGACTACGGGTTCATCGAGAACACCCTGGGTGAGGACGGCGACCCGCTGGACGCGCTCGTTCTCGTCCAGGAGCCGACGTTCCCCGGCTGTCTGATCGCCGCCCGTGCCATCGGCATGTTCCGCATGACCGACGAGAAAGGCGGCGACGACAAGGTTCTCTGCGTCCCCGCCCACGACCCCCGGCACGAGCACCTGCGGGACATCCACCACCTGGCGGAGTTCGACCGCCTGGAGATCCAGCACTTCTTCGAGGTCTACAAGGACCTCGAGCCCGGCAAGAGTGTCGAGGGCGCGTCCTGGGTCGGTCGCACCGAGGCCGAGGCCGAGATCGTCCGTTCCTACAAGCGTCTGCAGGACGCCAAGGAGCGCGGCGAGGAGCTGCACTAAGCACAGTCAAAAGAGGGGGCCGCACCAAGTGAACTGGTCCCCGGAAGTTGGACTGGCTAGTTGAAGGTTAGGCCGCGAGGGCCTGGGCTCGGTATTGGACCGGGCTCAGGCCCTTGAGCGTGGT
>NZ_JBITEX010000016.1:0-125427 GCF_044455585.1 Lentzea sp. NPDC051213 | reverse complement strand
ACCCACTACGACGAGACCACCGCCTGGGCACACCACACCAACACAACCGCCGCTTGACATCCCCAGCAACTGGGATGTCTTCGCCATCGCGGTGGTGTGGTGTGGGCGTTGTTGCGTTCACTCTGTGGTGGAGGGCTTTGGGCGTTGTGTAGGTTGGCAAACCTATGCGTGGGAACAAGTTCTTCGTGGCACTGAGCGTGGTGGCTCTGGCGGCAGCTGCGGCTTGCTCGTCTGCGGCTCCGCAGACTCAGGCGCCGCCGCCGCAGATCCCGAGGATCACTCCGCCCACCACGCCGTCGAAGATTCCGGTGATGGTTGATCGGGCCCTTCCGGACGACTGCGAGCTCGTTGTGCCGGTTGAGGTCATGAACGCGACCCTTGGGCAGGAGTTGCCTGGGGAGCCTCGGATCATCGTCGGAATCAAGGAGCCCGGGATCGGGCGCACCGGCAAGATCGATTGCTACTACGGGATTCCGCCCAAGCAGAACCTGCCTGCCGCGAAGATCGTCATCGGGCTCTCCACCTACAGCGACGAGTTGACCGCTCGTACGCGGGTTGACGAGAGCATCGAGGCTGAGCGGCGGGAGGGGGCGAAGATCACCGAGGTCGACGTCGGGAAGCAGAAGGGCACCCTCATCGAGGGTAAGGAAGAGCAGTTGTTGATCGGGTCGTTGGGCAAGTCGACCTTTGTCGTGCGCAACAAGCAGAACTTCATCCCTCAGGCGAAGCTCATCGCGATCCTGCCGGTACTCGCTCAGCAGTCGATGACGCCGCCGGTCTAGCTGAGCGCGGCGGGTTTCGGCATGGTTGCGGCGGTGGTGTCGGGGCTGCTCGTGTCGTTGGCCCGGCTAACCTGACCGGCATGCTCAGGGTGGGGTTGACCGGGGGAATCGGATCGGGCAAGTCGACGGTTGCGCGGCTGCTCGCGGAGAGTGGTGCCGTTGTCATCGACGCGGACAAGCTCGCGCGTGAAGTGCTGGAGCCTGGGACTGATGGCCTCAAGGAGGTCGTCAAGGCGTTCGGGGAGGACGTGCTCAACGCCGACGGCACGTTGAACCGGGCTGCGCTGGCGGCCAAGGCGTTTGCGACTGAGGAGGCTCGGCAGACGCTCAACGGGATCACGCATCCGCGGATCGGTGCGCTTACCGGCAAGCGGATGGCTGAGGCGGCTGAGGATGCGATCGTGGTGCACGACATCCCGTTGCTCGTGGAGCGCGACATGGCGGCCGCGTACCACCTTGTGATCGTTGTGCACGCGGATCCGGATACTCGGTTGCGGCGGCTCGTTACCAGTCGGGGCATGGACGAGAGCGATGCCAAGGCTCGGATTGCCGCTCAGGCCACGGACGAGCAGCGGCGGGCCATCGCTGACGTGTGGCTCGACAACAGTGGTGAGGTTCCGGACGTCACCGTGTTGTGGGATCGGCTGGTGGGCTTCGAGAAGAACGTGCGGACGCAGTCTTATGCGTCCGGCTCGCCGATTGTCGTGCCTTACGACGAGCGCTGGCCTGCGCAGGCACGGCGGGTTGCCCGGCGGATCAGTGCGGCCGCGGGTGGGCGGCATGTGGAGCACATCGGGTCCACGTCGGTTCCTGGGCTCGCGGCCAAGGACGTGCTCGACTTCCAGCTCGCGGTCGAGGACATGGCTGCAGCGGACTCGTTGCGGGACACGCTGGCGCAGGCTGGTTTTCCGTACGTGGGGCCGTATGAGGACACGCCGCGCGGTGATGAGGGGGACTGGAGCAAGCGGCTGCACGCTGGCGCTGATCCTGGCCGGCGGGTGAACCTGCACCTGCGCGTTCCCGGTGGGCCGGGCTGGCGATGGGCGGTCGACTTCCGCGACTGGTTGCGGCACGACGCGGAGGCTCGTGCGGAGTACGCGGCGCACAAACTTGAGTTGTCCCAACGGTTTGCGGCCGACGCGAACGGGTTCGCCTACGGTGAGGCGAAGGACCCGTGGATGCGGGCGGCCGCGGAACGCGTCCAGGCTTACAGGGGCGGCCAGGCGTCGTAGATGCCGTGCCACGTCAGCCACGACGTCAGGTTGTGGTTGACGTTGCTCAGCTCTTCCAGTGTGCGGTGGACCGTGCGCAGGGCCTGGTCGGCGTCACCCGGTCGCAGCACGCGGCCCGCGACTGCGGCGGCGAACTCCTCGCTGCGCACGATGCGGGCCGTGGTGCCGCCGGGAACTGCCAGTCCCAGCAACAGGTCCGTGGTCTGCCAGTGGCGGTGGTCGCGCTCGACCCGCACCGCGGACAGCACGCTCGGGCCGCTGCGCGCGTGCCGGGAGCGGGCGCGGTAGGTCGTCAGGCGCAGGCCCAGTTCGGGCAGCAGCCACGTCACCTCGGCGTCCGAGAACGGGTCTTCCGGGGTGGGATGTTCGATCCGCAGACCCCAGCGTTCGACGTCGCACGAACTCAGAGTCCGCGTGCCACCGGACGAATAACTGCGCACGCCCGAAATGGTGTCGATGACATCGACCAGCTGAGGTGTAGTGACCGCTCCCACGACGCCGAGGGTAGTCAAATAAGTGCTTGGAGTTACACGCCGGGTCGATTCGTTACGTCACGGTCAGGTGACGAACACGCTCTGTGTACTAACGCCAGGTCGTAGGACAACCCGAAGAGGTGAGCCATCTGACTACATCGTGACCGTGCGCTGAAATCCCGGACACCGCTGAGTAGGTGGTTTCCAGTGCCCACTGGGCGCGTTCCGGGGAGATCAACTTGTGCTGAACAGCGGTGATCAACTCGTCCGTGTCCAGAACGGTCACGCTGCGGCCGGTTCGCACGATCAGGTCGAGATACAGATCGATCGTTTTCCACACGGTGCCGATCGCGGTGATCTCCACGACGTCGACGTAGAAGTCGAAGTCGAGCTGGTGGCCGGGGTGCCACGACTGGCGCGTCACCCGGATGTTGAGCTTGGGCAGGAACCAGCTCTCGAAGTGGCTGATCTTCGGGTGACCGGCGAGCGGCCGGAACATGTAGAGGCCCGTCGGCGTGAGGCGGTACTCGTCGACGCTCCTCAACTGTCCCTTTGGATCCGTGTTGCTCTTGGCGTCCAGGTCGAAGTACTCGATCTTCGGCGGATGGATGTGTGCCACGTTCGCGATCCTGCCATCAGAACCCGTCCAGGCCACTTAGGATGCGCCGCATGTTCGGGATCATCCGCCCCTGCCGCAACAGAATGGGCGCTGAGCTGCGGTCAGCGTGGCTCGCGCACCTGTGCGGGATGTGCCTGTCGTTGCGCGACGAGCACGGTCATCTCTCGCGCCTGGTCACCAACTACGACGGTTTGATGATCTCGGCGGCCGTCGAGGCGCAGACCGAGGTCTCGCGGCGGACGGCGGGACCGTGTGCGTTGCGGGGCATGAAGTCCGCGGACGTGGCGGTCGGCTCGGGCGCACGGCTGGCGGCGTCGGTGTCGCTGGTGCTGGCGTCGTTGAAGATCCGCGACCACGTGGACGACGGCGACGGGCTGGCCGGCAAGGTCGGCTGGGCGGGGCGCGCGGTGGCGCAACGCTGGGCCGCCAAGGGCCTCAGCACCGCGTCCGACCTCGGGTTCGACGCGTCGGTCATGGTGGACACGGTGCGGCGGCAGCCTCTGGTCGAGGCGGCGGCGGGGCTGGGCAGTTCGGTGCTGGTGGTGACCGAGCCGACGGAGACCGCGACCGGGTTCGCCGTCGCGCAGACGGCGCTGATCGCCGGGAAGCCCGGGAACGTCGAGCCGTTGCGCGAGGTGGGACGGCTGTTCGGGCGGGTCGCGCATCTGATCGACGCCGTGGAGGACCTGGAGGAGGACCGCGCGTCGGGCGCGTGGAACCCGCTGCTGGCCACCGGAACACCGGTCTCCGAGGCCCACCGGCTGTGCCTGGACGCTCTGACGGGCATCCGGCTGGCGCTCGACGAGGTCGAGTTCACCGACGCGCGGCTCGTGCACAAGCTGCTGGTGCACGAGTTGGAGGAGTCGGTCATCCGGGTGTTCGGCAAGCGTGACGGCTACGACGACCGGCGGACCCCGGCCAGCCCTGGAAGCGGGCTGTGGGCGTACCCGAGGCTGACCTACGAACCGCGGCGCCGCGGCTTCTGGGACGGGTGCGGCACGTTCCTCTACATGTGCGGCACCTGCCAGTTCTGCTGCCGCGACCCGTTCCCGGGCCCGTGGAGCGACAAGTGGCGGAACAACCCGTGCGACTGCGACTGCTCGGGCTGCGACTGCTCCTGCTGCCCGTGCGATTAGGGCGCTGACCAGGCCCGATCGTAAATTGTCAGACCCCCGGCGTAACGTGCTTCCCGTGGCATTCGCAACCGAGCTTCCGCCAGAGGAGAGCACCGTCAAGGCGCACTCCGAGCACCGTCCCGTCGGCGACATCACCCGCACCGACGGGCAGTTCGTCGTGGTCAGCGACTACCAGCCGGCCGGCGACCAGCCCGCCGCCATCGACGATCTGGAACGCCGCGTGCGCACCGGCGAGCGCGACGTGGTGCTGCTCGGCGCCACCGGTACCGGCAAGTCGGCGACCACGGCCTGGCTGGTCGAGCGGCTGCAGCGCCCGACGCTGGTGATGGCGCCGAACAAGACCCTGGCGGCGCAGCTCGCGAACGAGCTGAAGGAGCTCTTCCCGAACAACGCGGTGGAGTACTTCGTCAGCTACTACGACTACTACCAGCCAGAGGCGTACATCCCGCAGACGGACACGTACATCGAGAAGGACTCCTCGATCAACGAGGACGTCGAGCGGCTGCGGCACTCCGCCACCATGTCGCTGCTCACGAGGCGGGACGTCATCGTGGTCGCCTCGGTGTCGTGCATCTACGGCCTGGGCACGCCCCAGTCGTACCTCGACCGCTCGATCCCGCTCGAGACGGGCGTGGAGGTCGACCGCGACGCGTTCCTGCGCCTGCTGGTCGACGTGCAGTACACCCGCAACGACATGTCGTTCACCCGCGGCTCGTTCCGCGTGCGCGGCGACACCGTCGAGATCATCCCGTCCTACGAGGAGCTCGCGGTCCGCGTCGAGTTCTTCGGCGACGAGATCGACAAGCTCTACTACCTGCACCCGCTGACCGGCGACGTCGTCCGCGAGGTGTCGGAGCTGCGGATCTTCCCGGCCACGCACTACGTGGCCGGCCCGGAGCGCATGGAGCGCGCCATCCGCGACATCGAGGCCGAGCTGGAGACGACGCTCGCGACGATGGAGCGGCAGGGCAAGCTGCTGGAGGCGCAGCGGTTGCGCATGCGGACGTCCTACGACATCGAGATGATGCGCCAGGTCGGGTTCTGCAACGGCATCGAGAACTACTCGCGCCACATCGACGGCCGCGGGGCCGGGACCGCGCCGGCGACCCTGCTGGACTACTTCCCCGACGACTTCCTGATGGTCATCGACGAGTCGCACGTGACCGTGCCGCAGATCGGCGGCATGTACGAGGGCGACGCGTCGCGCAAGCGCAACCTCGTCGAGCACGGGTTCCGGCTGCCCTCCGCGTTGGACAACCGCCCGCTGACGTGGGAGGAGTTCGCCGACCGCATCGGGCAGGTCGTGTACCTGTCGGCCACGCCCGGGCCGTACGAGATGGGCCAGGCCGGCGGCGAGTTCGTCGAGCAGGTCATCCGGCCGACCGGCCTCATCGACCCCGAGGTCGTCGTCAAGCCGACCGAGGGCCAGATCGACGACCTGGTGCACTCGATCCGCGAACGGGCCGAGCGCGACGAGCGGGTGCTGGTCACGACGCTGACCAAGAAGATGGCCGAGGACCTGACGGACTACCTGCTGGAGCTCGGAATCCGGGTCCGGTACCTGCACTCCGAGGTCGACACGCTGCGTCGCGTGGAGCTGCTGCGTCAGCTGCGGCTGGGCGACTACGACGTGTTGATCGGCATCAACCTGCTGCGGGAGGGGCTGGACCTGCCCGAGGTGTCGCTGGTGGCGATCCTCGACGCGGACAAGGAAGGGTTCCTGCGGTCTGGGACGTCGCTGGTGCAGACGATCGGCCGCGCCGCCCGAAACGTGTCCGGTGAGGTCCACATGTACGCGGACCGGATCACCGACTCGATGCGGCACGCGATCGACGAGACCAATCGGCGGCGGGCCAAGCAGGTTGCCTACAACGCCGAGCGCGGGCTTGATCCGCAGCCGTTGCGGAAGAAGATCACCGACATTTTGGAGGCTGTGTACTCCGAGGTCGAGGACGAGGTTCCGGTTGGCGGGTCTGGGCGGAATCAGTCTCGGGGGAAGCGGGCTACCGGGGAGGGTGGTCGGTCTGCTGGGGTTCTGCAGTCGCATGAGCGGGCTGGGATGGCTCGGTCGGAGTTGGCTGATCTGGTGCAGTCGTTGAGCGATCAGATGATGAATGCGGCTCGGGAGTTGCAGTTCGAGCTGGCGGCTCGGTTGCGGGATGAGATTCAGGATTTGAAGAAGGAGTTGCGGGGGATGGATGCTGCTGGGGTGAAGTGAGTCCTCGGTTGTGTTTCCTGGGGGCTCCGCCCCCAGACCCCCGGCACTCCCAAAGGAGCCTTCCAGCGCCCTTCGCGGGTTGATGGCACGCCTGTGCTCACGCCACCGCTGCGCGTCGGCAACGACGTTGGCGGGCAACGACTCCAGCAGCCCGAACGGTTCGAGAGCGGGCAGCTCGGTGGCGTCCAGCACCGCGAAGTCGGGCGCGGCCATGAGATATCCGGCCAGTACGACCTGGTTGTTCCCAGACTCCGAGCGAAGGCGCACCGAGGTGCCTGCCAGCCCTGTGACCAGGTGCTCGTCGCCGTCGAAGCGGACGAGGTCACCGGGTTTGAGCATTGCTCGCGTGTCGGCCATCAGGTCACCGCCTTCCGTGCGGTGCGGGCGAGCGCAGTGCTCACCTCAGTCTCGGCAGTCAGAGGTATGGATAGGTCCGCGACCAGCTACTGACGCCAGAGCAGGTGAAACAGCACCGGCAGCACCGCGATCGGCTCGCCCGCCACCTCGGCGCCATCCAGCAGCGGCATCGGCCGCGAGAACACCGCGCAGGGTCTGCACCACCACGTGCAGGTCGTGACGCGGGTGCCGGTATCCGGCCAGCCACCGGACATTCGCCAGCAGCACCTCAGGTGGCGTGCCGACGATCTCGTAGCGCCAGCCCAGCAGTTCGCAAGCCGCTCGGGTGGCCTCGAAGGCGACCTCGTCCTTGGGCTTGAACCGGTCCAGCGGGCAGCAGTCCAAAACGATCGCGGTTCCGTCCGCGAGCCGCGCGAAGTAGTCAGGCGCGTGCGACCGCGACCGGCCTTCCGCCGTGGTCCAGAACAGCCAGTACGGCTGCGAGGCGAGGCCGACGGTGTCCGGATCGAAGTCGAGCAGCATCAGCCGATCCCGTTCCAACCAGGACTCGAAGCCGACCAAGGTGCCGGTCGTCGCGGTCCACCACTGGCCGATGTAGTGGCATTGCCCCTTGTAAGAGGGGAAGCGTCGCACCGGCAGGCAAGACTCGAACGGCACCGACCACGCCTCGGTCAGGGACAACCGCTGCTCGCCGGCCTCGGTCGCAACGCGACCTCGAACTCCGAATTCAGCGTCGGTGGAGCGCCTCCGGGGACAAGATCGAAGTTCGGCACCGTGGCATTGTCCCGGCAGGTTTCCAGCACACCGACACGGCTCCTGGACAATCCACAGAGTATCCAGTGGAATCGGCGTTGACCTGGGCTGATGAGAGCGCGCTGCCCAAGCGGGCGATTGGCGAGGGAGATGATCTCCTGGCGCCCTGATTGATCACTGGGCAGTATGGGAAACATGCCTGCCATTCCCGAGAGCTCCGCCGTCATCGCCGATGTGGCCGTGGAGAACGACTACGACGGCTTCGCCGAGGCGTACACGGCCGAGAACGAGACCAGCCTCCTCAACGCCTACTACGTCCGGCCCGCGATCGTGGACCTGGCCGGCGACGTGGCCGGTCGACGAATTCTCGACGCGGGCTGCGGTGCTGGTCCTGTGTCCGTGGCGCTACGTGATCGGGGAGCCGTCGTGAGCGGCTTCGACCGCAGCGCCAAGATGGTGGAGCTGGCCCGGCAGCGGCTCGGCGACGACGTGGACCTGCGGGTCGCCGACATAACGGGCCCGCTGCCGTACCCCGACGGCGCGTTCGACGACGCCGTCGCCGCTTTGGTGCTGCACTACCTGGAGGACTGGACCGCACCTCTGGCTGAGCTGCGGCGGGTGCTGAAGCCCGGTGGCCGGCTGATCGTGGTCGTCAACCACCCCATCCTCCTCAAGATGGTGCATCGCGAGACTGACTACTTCGCGACCACCAAGTGGTCCGACGAGTACAACTTCAACGGCCAGAAGGCCGTGCTCACCTACTGGCACCGGCCGCTGCACGCGATGACCGATGCCTTCACCGCAACAGGCTTCCGCACCGCCGTCATCAGCGAGCCGCCTGCGGCGCCGGAAGCCCACGAACTCTTTCCCGACGAGATGGCGAGGTTCCCCTCCGGGGCCTTCCTGAGCTTCATGTTCTTCGTCCTGGAGGCCGCCTAACTACGGCGTGGCCGATGGGTGGCCGCAAGGTCGCGGCATGCTTGCCCTGACCTTGAGGCTGCGTACAGGCGCTACAGGCCGTTGGCAAGGAACCAACGCGGTTGTTGAGAATGCGCCAACTTCAGGCAGAACGTGTGGCGGCCCGCAAACTAGCTCGGAGGCCGTAGCAAGCACCGCAAACTTGCCCTGGACACCGCAATGTTCGGCTGGACAGGACACCTGTTGCTTTGGGCGGCTTGCTGTTGCGTTGTTGGTTGCGTTGCCCACTTCGTGGGCAGGGCGGCTCGGCTTCGCCATCGCGGGTGGGGCGGCCCTCGTCGCCTTCGGCTTCGTGTAGATGGGCCGGGTGGTGCTTGACTGAAAACGGTTTCCCCGACAGTGTCGGGATTGCGCACTCGCCGCTGCGCAACCGGTGGTCCGGTCGCATCGGCGGGAGGCGTTCATGGTGCGCGGGGTGGCGATTTGTGCCGTGGTGGTTGCGGTTGCGGGGACCGTGCTGGTTCCTGCTGCCGGTGCTGAGCGGCTGCCTTCTGCGCCGCATCTTCCGGCGCTGGCCAAGACTGTCACCCTGGTTTCTGGGGATCGCGTTGCCGTGCAAGGGGATCAGGTCACGGTTGTGCCTGGGGCCGGGCGCGATCAGGTTCTCTTTTATCAGCGGCGTACCAAGGACGGGCACGTTCATGTGGTGCCGCGGGATGCTGTCCGGCTTGTTCGCAGTGGCAAGGTCGACAAGCGGTTGTTCGACGTCACTGCCCTCATCGAGCAGGGGCGGGACGACGGTAGCCGGGACACGTTGCCGTTGATCGTCGACCGCGACCCGCGAGCACCCGCCAAGAGTGCGCTTCAGGCCACCTGGGAAGGGATCAAGGGCGATCCCGGGATCGGGAAGGTGTGGCTGGACGGGCGGGTTCGGTTGGTCGACGACGAGAGTTTCGGGCAGATCGAGGCGCCTGCGGCTTGGGCGTTGGGGCTTACCGGGCGTGGGGTCACGGTTGCGGTGCTGGATGGTGGGTATGACCCCGCGCATCCCGACTTGGCTGGGAAAGTGTTGGAGGCCAAGGACTTCACCGGGAGCGGGGTCAAGGACACGTACGGGCACGGGACGCATGTCGCGGCTACCGTTGCCGGTGATGGGGTCTTTGGGGGCGTTGCCAAGGATGCGCGGTTGCTCGTTGGGAAGGTGTGTGAGGCGGACACCTGTGACGAGTCGGCGATTCTGGCGGCGATGGAGTGGGCTGCGCCGCGGGCTGAGGTGGTCAACCTCAGTCTTGGTGGCGGGGCGACGGACGGCACGGATCCCCTGTCTCTTGCCGTTGATCGCCTCTCCGAGCAGCACGGGACGTTGTTCGTCGTCTCGGCGGGCAATGAGGGGGAGCCTGGGTCGGTGAGCAGTCCGGCGGCTGCTGGTGCCGCGCTTGCGGTGGGCAGTGTCAGCAAGGCTGATCGGCTCAGTCGGTTCTCCAGTCGGGGGCCGCGGGTTGGTGACTTCGCGGTCAAGCCGGATTTGGTGGCTCCTGGGGAAGGTATTGGCGCCGCGCGGGCTGCTGGGACGAGTTTGGGTTCGCCGATTGATGCTTTGCACACGCGGGCTGATGGGACTTCCATGGCCGCGCCGCACGTTGCGGGGGCGGCAGCGCTGGTGAAGCAGGCTCGGCCGGAGTGGTCTGGCAGGGAGTTGAAGGCGGCGCTCACGGGTGCGGCCAGGTCGATCGGGCGCAGTGTGTACGAGGAAGGCAGTGGGCGGCTGGATGTTGCTGCGGCGGTGGCCAATCCGGTTGTTGCCAGTACTTCTGGTCTTGATTTCGGGGTGTTGAAGTTTCCGCACGCGCAGTTGCCGCCGATCACCAAGAAGATCACCTATCGGAATGCTTCTGCCCTGCCGGTCACCGTGCCGGTGGGTGCGGATCATCCGGCGATCAGGACCGGTGCTGGGCAGATCACTGTTCCTGGCAACGGAAGTGTGGACATCGAGGTGACGTTGGACCCGGCGAAGGTGGCGGTCGGGTCCGGTGGTGCTCGGATCACGGCTGGGGCGACTACGACGGTGGCCGGGTTCACGGCTGAGCCGGAGATCTACGAGCTGACGGTGACCACGGTCGGGCGGGACGGGAGGCCGTCGGTTGCCGAGGTCAGTGCGCTCAATCTTGAGACCGGGGACAGTGAGGATCTTGCGCAACCCGTTGGCGGGGTGACGAAGATGCGGCTGCTCAAGGGCAGTTACTCCGTTGACGCGTTGCTGCACGGCGATGGGGAGCACACCTGGGCCAGCACCGCGAAGATCGTCCTGGACCGGCCGATGGCTATCACTGTCGATGCGCGCCAAGGGAAAGAGGTCGGGGCGAAGCTCGATCGGGCGGTGGCGCGGAAGTATCTGGGGCTGGATGCGGTCTACCAGACCGGCGGTGGCCGGGTGCAGACCGGGGTGTCGTCGCGCACGGACGACGCGTTCTACGCGGTGCCTGTCAAGGCGGACACGAGCTACTTCAACTTCGGGACGTTCCAGATCTGGGGTGGTGGCCGGCACGAGTACTTCCTCGCCGCGCCGCACGCGGGTGGGATTCCGGCTGATCTTACGTCGCGGGTGCGGGATCGGGATCTCTACCGCGAGAACGTGCGGTATCGGGCGCAGGGGGCGGCGGCGATCGGGTCGCGGTCGTCCACGCCGTTCTACGTGAAGGGGCAGTCGATCACGTTCGGGGTGGTGCTGGACCTGCCGATTCCGCAGCGGCGGGTGGAGTACTTCACCGGGCGGCCGGATGTCAGGTGGGTCATGGACTTCTTCCAGCGGCCGGTGTCGCAGCCGAACCTCGGGTTCGACGGGCACATCAGTGCCGGGCGGCCGGTGTTCGTGGCGGGCCGGGTGGGGAGCAGGTCGTGGAACAGCGTGGTGGCCACGACGGATCTGAACCTGCGTGGCTTCCACGGGCTGGTGCGGTACGGGAACAACGGGTTGGTGCAGCACTGGCCGTTCGCGCCCGGTGAGGCGGATGCCTCGGACGAGTTCGTC
Source organism: Lentzea sp. NPDC051213 (assembly GCF_044455585.1). Taxonomy (NCBI): domain Bacteria; kingdom Bacillati; phylum Actinomycetota; class Actinomycetes; order Pseudonocardiales; family Pseudonocardiaceae; genus Lentzea; species Lentzea sp. NPDC051213. The sequence continues at coordinate 113,911 of NZ_JBITEX010000016.1, read as the reverse complement.
TTCGGCGGGCCGTACGTGCGGGCGCGGACTCGACTGTCCACTGTGGATGGGAAGGTGCTCGCGGACAGTGCGGGGGTGTTCGCGGCGTTCTCGGGGTTGCCGGAGGCGCCGGCGCGGTACGTGCTGGACGTGGAGGCGACGCGCAGCCCGAAGTGGACGCCGTTCGGGCCGAAGGTGTCGGCGCGGTTCGAGTTCGTGTCGGGCAGGACCGAGGGGCAGGTGTACCTGCCGGTGCCGACGGTGCGGATCTCCGGGGCGTTCGACGAGCTGAACCGGGCTCCGGCGGGATGCCGGGTGTTCCCGGTGGACGTGGGGGTCGTGCCTCAGGCCGGGTCGGTGGGTGCCGCCGAGGTGAAGCGCGTGACGGTGCAGGCGTCCACGGACGACGGGGCCACCTGGCGGAGTGTGCCGGTGGTCGGGGCGAAAGCTCGGTGGACTGCGCTCGTGCACCATCCGGCGGGTGCGGAGTTCGTGTCGCTCAAAGTGAAGGCGGTGGATGCGGCGGGTAACTCCGTTGAGCAGACGACCATGCGCGCCTACGGCGTAAATCGCTCTCTGGGGTGAGATGTTGGCTGACAGCTTTCGTTGTGGCGAAAGACGGCAATGATCTCTCAGTGAACGTCGAAAACCACCTGGCCGCGGTGGAGCAGGCGCTGATCGCAATGCGCCGCAGTCAGTCACGTCGAGCCCTCGCCGACTTGGCCGTACCCGCCTTCGACGTGCTGGACGTCGTCGAGGCGGCTGAACGCAGCGGCGTGCAGGCGACGGTTTCCAGTGTGGCGTCGGAGTTGCACGTCGATCAGCCGCGCGCCAGCAAACTCGTCACGAGCGCTGTCGACGCCGGGCTGGTGTCGCGGATCGCCGACAGAGCGGACGGACGGCGGGTGCTGCTCGTCCGCACACCGCGCGGGCGCGCGACCTCGGCCGAGTTGCATCGCGCGCGGCAGGCGGCGTGTGCGACGGCGATGGCGGATTGGAGCGAGGAGGAGCGCGTGGCGTTCGCGGAGTTGCTGACGCGTTTCGTCTCGGGGTTCGGCGGGCGATAATCCTGTTGTGACAATGGACGAGCTGATCGCCTACTGCGCCGCGAAGCCCGGCGCGGAGGAGACGTATCCGTGGGGCGACGCCGAGTTGGTGTGCAAGGTGGGCGGGAAGGCATTCGCGTTCATCGGGCTGGACGTGCACACCGTCGGGCTCAAGTGCGGCGTGGACGCGGAGGCCGCGGCGCCGTGGCGTGAGCGCTTCCCGGACGACATCACGGTCAGCGGGTACGTCGGGCGCTACGGCTGGAACACCATCGCGCTCAAGGGATCGGTGCCCGACGACGACCTGCTGGAGCTGGTGGACGGCTCCTACGAGGCCGTCGTCGCGCGGTTGCCGAAGCGCAAGCGTCCGGCCTAACCCTCTTCCGGTTGCAGGACGCCGAAGATGTTGCCCTCGGTGTCCTTGTAGTAGGCGAGCAGGCCGACGCCGGGCATCTTGTCCTTGGGCAACGCCACCGTGCCGCCGTTGACCTCGATGGCCGCGATGGTGGCGTCGATGTCGACCACGCTGATCGTCATGACGAATCCGTGGACAGGTGCGTCGGGAGCCGGGTCGGGGCCCTGCCGGGGGAGCAGGCCGCCGTTGACGCCGGGCTGCTCGTCGTCGCCGGTGGTGATGACCCAGTAGGGGATGTCGCCCCACTGGTCGATCTTCCAGCCGAAGACCGACGTGTAGAAGTTCCGCGCTCGCTCGGGATCTGCGGCGTGGATCTCGAAGTGCACAGGACGTGACATGAACCGGGACGCTACTCCGGACACTGGTTGTCCGCATTGGCTTCTACGGTGCGGTCATGGCAATCGAATTCCAGGTTTCGATGGATGCGAACAACCCGCCGAAGCTGGCCGACTTCTGGGCGCAGGCACTCGGTTACGTCCTGCAGCCGCCGCCTCCCGGCTTCGCCACGTGGGAGGAGTTCGCCATCAAGAACAACATCCCGTTCGACTCGGCCGACGACTACGCGGCGCTCATCGATCCGGACGGTAAGGGACCGCGGTTCCTCTTCCAGCGCGTGCCCGAGGGCAAGACCGCGAAGAACCGCGTGCACCTCGACATCCGTGCGGGCCTCGACGCCGTGGACCGTCTGGTTTCGATGGGAGCCACGCGGGTGCGCGAGCACAACGACCAGACGGGCCACTGGGTCGTCATGCTCGACCCCGAGGGCAACGAGTTCTGCGTCAGCTAGTGATGTCCTTCGTGACGAACCGGCGCGCCGCGAGCAACGTGAAGATGCCGCCGTAGACGAGCGCGGAGAACACCCCGCGCGTCATCTCCGACCAGTCCACATCGGTCGAGAGCAGGTCGGCCCACGCCATCGAGTAGTGCGTCGGCAGGTAGTTGCGCAGGTCCGCGAGCGGCTCGATCTGGTCGAGGATCTGCGACAGGATCGACACGAGCACCGTGCCGCCGACCGCGCCGAGCGGCGCGTCGGTGGACACGGACAGGAACAGCGCCAGTCCCGCGACCCAGAACAGGTTGATCGCGATGTAGCAGACCGCGAGCGCGACGCCGAGCACGCCGTCGGCGAACGGCGCCGCCTCGCCGGTCGGGCTCACGACCTCGCCGGCGCCGTACCAGACCACGCCGACCGCGAGCGCCACCGCCGGCAGCAGTGCCAGGGCGAAGACGCTGAGGATGCCACTGCTCACCGCCTTCTGGCGCAGGAGCCGGTGCCGCGGGATCGGTGCCGCCAGCAGGTACTTGAGGCTCGACCAGGACGCCTCGGACGCGATCGTGTCGCCGAAGAACAGCGCCACGATCATCGGCAGCAGGAAGCTGCCGCTCACGAACAGCGTGAGCACCACGAAGTTGATGCCGCTGGCGGTCGCGAGGTCCACGAAGCCGCCGGAGCGGCGGTTCGGGTCGGACTGACCGATCTCGAAGCTCAGCGCGAGGATGAACGGCAGCAGCACCAGGAAGCCCAGCACGAGCTGGGTCCTGCGGCGGCGGATCTGCCGTTGCAGCTCCACGCGGATGCGCAGCGTCTTGCGTGCCTTGTAGCCCTTGGAGGAGCCGTCTGGGGCGACCTCGGTGCGCTGCTGGGCGGCTGCGTCGGTGAGCTCGTTGATCGCGCTGGGGTCGGTGTGGACGTCGTGCTCGTTCACCGGTCCACCTCCTGCCGGGTTGGCGCCTTCGTGCGGTTCGGGTTCGCGGTGAGGGCGGAGTTGGCCGTGCGCGAAACGCAGTCGTGAACGGTCCGTTCGCGACGCGGTCGACCCGGAATTGTCGGTGCCGGCTGGGAGAATGGAATCAGGGGTCCCCCTTGCCCGGTGGGCGGCGTGTGCGCGGTTGCGGAGGGGACGCCTGCGGGAGCGTTCACCGGTCCACCTCCTCTTGCCCACCGAAACTGTCGGTGTCGCCTGGGATAATTGAGTCAAGGGGACCCCCTTCGCCCGCGAGCGACGCGCGCTCGCACGACAAGGGGACCTCTGCCTCGGCCTGGGCGTCCGCCGTGGCGGACGCCGCTGCCATCAGGAAGTCATTCACCGACCAGCTCCAAGAACGCGTCTTCCAGCCTGCGTCGTGGACCCGCCTGGTCCACCGCCACACCGGCCGCCACAAGAGCGGTCAACGCGACGGAGCGCGGGACGCCGTTCATCGAGGCGTGCACGGCGTCCTCGTCCTCGTGCACCTCGTGCACGCCTTCGAGGCCCCGCAGGACATCGGCTGCCTTCGCGGGGGAGTCGACGCGGAACGTCGCCTCGCCTCCGCCTGCCGCGATGTCGGCCACCTCGCCCGCGGCGACGAGCTTGCCCTTGTGCATCACGACCACGTGCGAGCAGGTCTGCTCCACCTCGGCCAGCAGGTGCGAGGACACCAGCACCGTGCGGCCCGCCGCGGCGTAGCGGCGCAGGACCTCGCGCATCTGGTGGATCTGGGGCGGGTCGAGGCCGTTGGTCGGCTCGTCCAGGATCAGCAGGTCCGGGAGACCGAGCATGGCCTGGGCGATCGCGAGCCGCTGGCGCATGCCCTGGCTGTACGTGCGCACGCGGCGGTGCACGGCGTCGCCGAGGCCGGCGATCTCCAGCGCCTCCTCGATGTGCGCCTCGTCCAGGGGCCTGCCCGTCGCCGCCCAGTAGAGCCGCAGGTTCGCCGCGCCCGAGAGGTGCGGCAGGAAGCCGGAACCCTCGACGAACGAACCGAGGCGCGACAGCACGGGGGCGCCCGGCGTCACCTTGTGGCCGAAGACCCTGATGTGACCGTCGGAGGGATGGATCAGGCCCATCACCATGCGCAGGGTCGTGGTCTTGCCGGCGCCGTTGGGTCCCAGCAGGCCGAGCACCTGGCCGTGCTCCACGCGGAACGACAGGTCCTTCACCGCGGTCACGCCGCCGGGATAGGCCTTGGTCAACCCGGAGATGACCAGTGGCACCTCGGCCAGCGCCGGGTCGGAGTCGTGCGCGAGGCGGCGGCGGAACAGTGCGATGACGCCCGCGCCGATCAGGACCAGCAGCGCGATCACGATGCCCCAGAGGGCACCCACCGGGAAGCCGGTCGTCACGTTGCGGCCCGGCACCACCGGCACCGAGATCTCGTCCGAGGCCAGCGAGATGCGGTAGGCGGCGGGCTGTTGGGCGTTCGCGAACGCCTGGTCCGTCGTCGACACCACGAGCGCGAGCTTGTGCTCGCTCTCGACCGGGCGCACCGCGCCGGGCAGCGTCACGGTCACCTCGGCGGCGGAACCGTCGGTGGGCAGTGCCACGCGCAACGGTGCGACCGCCGAGCCGGGCAGCACGCGCGTGCCGTCCGCCGAGACGTCGTAGAGCTTGGCGAAGAGGATCGCCTCGCCGGTGTTCTGGTCACCTCGTGCGACGCGCAGCCGAACCGTCGACGAACCCGTCAGCAGCACCTGCGAGGTCAGCTGTTCCGACGTGAACACCGCGGCCTGGCCCGGCAGGTCGAGCGACAGCCGTGACGAGATCGCCGACGACCGCGAGAGCGCGGAACCCAGGCCGGGCAGGTTGCTGATCGCCGCCGGGTTGCCGCCCGCCGGGTTCACCGCGACCTGCTCGCGTCCGCTCAGCTTCAACGTCTTGCGCTCAGTGGACGAACCGGACGCGAGGCCGGGGTAGGACGGCGCGACGACGGTGCGCATCGAGGGCTGCCCGCTCGAGCGGAACGCGCCCTGCACCGAGTACTCGAAGCCGGTGCCGGGGTCGGTTCCCTTGCCCTGCAGGTGGAACACCATCCAGTCGGCGATCTCGCCGCGCAGGGTCGTGCCGGGGTTGCCGCCGTCGTGGCCGCCCGCGTACCAGACCATCTTCACCTTGCCGCCGGCCGCGGCGATCTGGCGCGCGGTCGCGTCGGACTGGTCGAGGCCGAACAGGGTGTCCTGCTCGCCCTGCACCAGCATCGTCGGCTGCTTGATCTGGTCGGTCACCGCGACCGGGGACGACTTGCGCAGCAGGTCCAGCGTCTGCTGCGAGGCGCGGCCCGTCGTCGCCACCTCCGTGTACGCGGTGCAGACCTCGGGGCGGAAGCGTCCGCACGCGCCCAGCGACGGCGTCGGCGGCTGCTGGCCCTGAGCACCCGAGTTCCCGCCCGGCTGCTGCTGCGGCTGCTGCACGGCGGGCTGGTTCGAGCTCGTCTCGCCCATCTCGGGTGCGTCACCCGTCGGCGACGCGAGGTCGATCGACGTCATGCCCGCCGAGAAGAAGATGCCCGCCCACGACCGCTTGAAGACGCCGTCCTCGGCGAACGCGCTCGCGGCCGGTGTCGCGTCCGAGCGCGGCGAACCCAGCGCCGAGTTCGGCAGCAGCGACTGCGCGAGGTCGTTGTAGGTGATGACGGGAACGAGTGTGTCGACGCGCTTGTCGACCCCGGCGAGCAGCAACGACAGCGCGCCACCGTAGGACGCGCCGGTCACGCCGACGCGCGGGTCGCCGCCGCCGTCCTTCTGCACCTCGTCCCTGGTGGCGAGGAAGTCGAGCAGCTTCTGGGCGTCGCGGACCTCGCGGTCGAGCGAGTTCAGCGCGATCTGGCCGGTGCTGCGGCCGAAACCGCGCGCGGACCACGTCAGCACCACGAAGCCGCGCCGGGCGAACTCCTCGGCCTGTGTGTGCACGCTGCGCAGACTGCCGCCGAACCCGTGCGCGAGCATGATCGCGGGCGCGGGCGTCTGCTGCGGGAGGTAGAGCCGCGTCTCGATGTTCACCGTCTGCGGGCTGTCGGGGCCCTCGGGTGCATCGATGATCGCTTCTCTGAAGGGGACGGCCACGGGGTCATCACTGGAACGGGTGAAGTACACGCCACCTGCTACGAGGGCGAGCACGACGATCGCTGCGGGGATTGACCACCTGCCGCGAATGCGGGAGAGGCGGGACACAGCCATGACGATATGCGAGTTTTGCTGAGAACGGCCTGTCGAGATCCGGTGCCGGTCTCAGCAAGAGTGGATCTTCAGCCCGCCTTCAGGTGCCGGAGGTTCAGATCCGAACGACACCCTGCGTATTCCCGTTGCTCCTGGTTGCGTGGGTCTGCTCACCCTGTGTGGCGCTAACCGGACTTCGTAGAGCACAATATTCACGCAGGATGGAGGGGAGTACTCCCTAAGCGGCGGTGTCGTCAATACGGAGCTCAGCGTCGAGCTTCCGGTGCCGTCGGTCGTGAGCGGGCAAGATCGGCTCACGGCGGAGGAGACCTCCGGGTCATTTGCCGTGCGCTGAGATCCCGGAGGTTGGGTTGTGAACGTCCCCGCATGGATGTGGATCGCGACGATCGTAGGTCTGCTCGTTCTGCTAGCCGTCGACCTCGTCATCGTCGATCGAAAACCCCATGAGGTGACGATCGGTGAGGCCGCCCGCTGGGTGGTCTTCTACGTGGCCATGGCCGTCCTCTTCGGTGTCGGCATCTGGTACTTCTCCGGTGGTCAGTACGCGACGGAGTTCTTCGCGGGGTACATCACCGAGTACTCGCTGAGCGTCGACAACCTCTTCATCTTCTTGATCATCATGACGACGTTCAAGGTGCCCGCGATCCACCAGCACAAGGTGCTGCTGATCGGCATCCTGCTCGCGCTCGTCATGCGTGGCATCTTCATCGCGGCCGGCGCAGCGCTCATCAGCCAGTTCAGCTGGGTGTTCTTCATCTTCGGTGCGTTCCTGATCTACACCGGCTGGCAGCTGGCGCGGGAGAACCACGACGAGGACGAGGAGTACAAGGAGAACCTGATGCTGCGCATGGTGCGCAAGGTTTTCCCGGTGACCGACGACTTCCACGACTCCAAGTCGTTCATCAAGATCGACGGCAAGCGCTACGTGACCCCGATGTTCATCGTGATGGTCGCGATCGGCTCCACCGACCTGCTCTTCGCGCTCGACTCGATCCCCGCGATCTTCGGCCTCACCAAGGAGCCCTTCCTGGTGTTCACGGCCAACGCGTTCGCGCTGATGGGTCTGCGCCAGCTGTACTTCCTGCTCGGTGGCCTGCTGGCGAAGCTGGTCTACCTCTCGATCGGCCTGTCGGTGATCCTCGGCTTCATCGGCGTGAAGCTGATCCTCGAGGCGCTGCACACGAACAACCTGCCGTTCCTCAACGACGGCGAGCCGTTCCACGTGCCGACCATCGGCATCGAGGTCTCGCTGTCGGTGATCATCGGCGTGCTGGCGATCACGACGATCGCCAGCCTCCTCAAGGTGAAGCGCGACCCCGAGGCCGCCAAGCACGTTGGTGCGAACCACTAGATCACGGACGCGCCGTTCTGGTAGACGGCGCGGACGGCCTGCTTGAGGGTGCCGGCCTTGACGTGCTGTTCGGCGTCACCCTCGACGAGCACGAGATCGGCGAGCTTGCCTGGTGCGAGCTCGCCGAGTTCGTTTCCGAGGCGCATCAACGCGGCGGCGGACGTGGTGCTCGCGTAGAGCGCCTCGGCGGGCGACATGCCGTACTCGGTCATCAGCGTGAGCTCGGTGAGGTTGTCGCCGTGCGGACCCACGCCGGAGTCGGTGCCCATCGCGATCTTGACGCCTGCCTGGTGGGCCTTCTGGAACGCCTGGAAGTGTTGCGAGACAACGGCCTTCGCCTTGTCCAGGATGACGTCCGAGATCGCCACGCCCGCCGCGGCCTGGTCGAGCACCATGCGCGGCGCCATCAGCGTCGGCACGAGCCACGTGCCGCGCGCGAGCATCTCGTCGATGCCTTCGTCGGTGAGGAAGACGCCGTGCTCGATGGACCGCACGCCGTTGCGCACGGCCGTGAGGATGCCGTCGCCGCTCATCGCGTGCGACATGACAGCGATGCCCGCGGCGTTGGCCTCCTGCACGATCATCGCGATCTCCTCGTCGCGGAAGTGCGCGTGGCGAGGGTTGCTGCGCGGTGACATCACACCGCCACTGGAAGCGATCTTGATGACGTCGGCGCCGTGGCGCACGAGCGTGCGGACGACCTTGCGAAGCTCCTCGGGACCGTCGGCGACGGTGTCCGGCATGCCGGGGTGCAACGGCGGTGAGATGTGTGCGCCGCACTGCATCCAGTCGTCGTTGTGGCCGCCGGTCTGCGAGACCATGTTGACCGCGATCTGCATGCGCGGGCCCTGGATCAGGCCGCGCCGGACCGCCTCCGCGACACCGAGGTCGGCGCCCAGCGCGTCGCGGACCGTGGTGATGCCGCACTGGAGGGTCGCTTTCATGTTCCCGATCGCCTCGTAGAACGGCAGCGAGAACGGCGTGTTCAGCGACCGCAGCAGGTCGGCGTTGCTGAACATGAAGTGCACGTGGCAGTCGAACAGTCCCGGCAGGATGGTGTGACCGGTCGCGTCGACCTTGGTGTCGCCGTCGAGTCCGATGCCCACGTCGACGATGCGGTCCCCCTCGACCACCACGTCGCCGGGCTCCGTCGTCGAGCCGGTGAAGACCCTGCCCCCAGAGAACACGATGCGCGTCATACGCGGAAATCTATGCGGCGAGTCAATTTTTGTGATCGGTCAACAAACGGTTCTGAGCGTTGCTAACAAGTTCTGTTAACGTCCAGGTCGTGCGCCCTGAAGACCTGTCGCTGCTCACCACGCCCGGCACCGTCGCCGTGTCCGGAGACCTGGTGCTGGTCAGCATCGCCACGCCCGATCTCGACTCCAACGCCTATCGAGGCGGCCTGCACCGGGTCTTTCCGGACGGAACGACAACACCGTGGACCCACGGTGACCGGGACAACGCACCGCGCATTTCCCCGGACGGCAAGCTGGTCGCTTTCCTGCGTGTGACCGGCAAGGGCAAGCCGCAGCTCTACGTCGTCCCGGTGGACGGCGGCGAGCCGCGCAGGCTGACCGACCTGCCGCTGGGCGCCGGTGCGCCGGCCTGGTCGCCGGACTCGTCGCGGATCGCGTTCGTCGCCCGCGTGCCGGAGGCCGGCCGCTACGGCACGACCGACGACGGCCCCGAGGCCGAGGCGCCGCGCCGCATCACGCGCCTGGACTACCGGATCGACGACGTCGGCTTCCTCGCCGACCGCCGCCCGCGCCTGCACGTCGTCTCGCTCGACGGTGCGGTGTCCGAGGTGACGGACGGCTCGCACGACGTCTCCGACCCGGCCTGGATCGACGACTCGACGCTGGTGTTCGTGGCGCCGCGCGACCTCGGCGTGGCCGAGACGCTGCACGACGACCTGTACTCGGTCTCCGCTTCTGGTGGCGCGGTCTCGCTGCTGGTGCGCGGCGCCGGCGAGAGCTCGATGCCGGTGGTCGCCGGGTCCACGCTCTACTGGCTGGGCACCGACTTCACCGGGATCGACGCCGTCGCGCGCAACCACGGCCTGTGGAGCGCGCCGCTGGACGGTTCCGCTGCTCCCGTCCGGCTGACCGACGTCGAGACCGTGGACGTGGAACGGCTTTCCGGCCCGCCCGTGGTCGACGCGTCCGGCGTGCTGCTCGTGGTGCGCAACCGCGGAGCCCTGGAACTGCGGCGGATTCCGTTCGACGGCGGTACCGGCGAGGTGCTCGCCGGTGAGTCGGCCGCGGTCAAGTCGTTCGCCACCGACGGGTCCACTGTGGTCGCCGTCGTGTCCACTCCGGACAGTCCCGGTCAGGTGGAGTTCGTCGGAACCGGTGTGCGCACGGCGTTCTCGTCGGTGCCGGCGCGCCGGGTCGTCGAGCTCTCCGGCTCGGCCTCGGACGGCTACCCGGTGCACGGCTGGCTGGTGCTCCCGGACGGCGACGGCCCGCACCCGGTGGTGCTGGCAGTGCACGGCGGCCCGTTCATGTACCACAGCTGGGGTTTCTTCGACGAGGCCCAGGTCTACGCCACCGCCGGCTACGCGGTCGTGCTGCCGAACCCGCGCGGCTCGGCCGGCTACGGCCAGTCCCACGGCCAGTCGGTGATCGGCAAGTTCGGCACCGTCGACGTCGACGACGTGCTGTCCGTTTTGGACGTTGCGCTGGCCCGTGACGACACCGACTCCGAGCGCGTCGGCGTGATGGGCGGCTCCTACGGCGGCTTCATGACGTCGTGGCTGTCCGCGCACCACGGCGAACGCTTCCGCGCGGCGTGGAGCGAGCGCGCGGTGAACGCCTGGGACTCCTTCTCCGGTTCCTCGGACATCGGCTACTTCTTCACCGACGCCTACTGCGGGTCCGACCCCGAGGCGCAGCGCGCGATGTCGCCGCTGACCTACGCGGAGAAGATCAACCTGCCGTTCGCCGTGGTGCACTCCGAGCACGACTGGCGTTGTCCGCTCGAGCAGGCCCAGCGCATGTTCGTGGCGCTGCGGCGGCGCGGGGTCGAGGCGGAGATGCTGGTGTTCCCCGGTGAGGGCCACGAGCTGACCCGGTCGGGGCAGCCGCGGCACCGCCGGCAGCGGTTCGACGCGGTGCTGGAGTGGTGGGGCCGCTACCTCAAGGCCTGACCAGATCTGGGGCGATCGCCCGGAGCAGCTGGTCACGTGGCGGTCCGGCCGGCGTGCGGGTGAGCCGCGCCCAGATCCGTTCGATGCGGTCGTGCAGGTCGCTGTCGGTGTCGAAGACCGAGACCCGATCGAGCAACCCGACGCGGCCGACCGTCCGGCGCAGCACGTGGTCGTCGTGCGGTGCGGTGGCCAGCGCCGTTCCGAACGCGAACAGGGGATAGCAGCCGTCGCGGCGGCCGGCGTCGACCGGCGTTCCGCTCCACGCGACGTTACGTGCCGCGTCGGTCTCCAGCGCGAATGTGTGGCGTTCGCGGGCTTCTGGGCCGACCTCGGCCAGATAGGCCTCGGTGAGGTCCTCCGGGGTGGTGTACGCGGCACTGGCGCGGCCGAGTGCTTGGGCGTGCATCAACGCGAACGACAGTCCGTAGGCGAACGCGGGATCGGTGTGGCACAACGCGTCGCCGACGGGGATGAGTCCCGGCACGCCGGGCCCGGCGGTGCGGTCGATGTTGGCCAGACCGCCCATCGGCATCACATCGGTGATGGGCCGCGCGTGGTCCGGCGCGGTCATCACGTCCAGCGGTGAGATGGTTCTGGCCGCCGCGGTCCACGTGTCGTTGTCTCGCAGTACCCGAAGGTCGTGGTCGGCGGTGGGCACCAGCAGGATCACCGCGAAGGTCCGGTTGTCCCCGCGGAAGGTGTTGAATCCCATGTACCCGAGGTCGCCGCGCGGGTTGAGCAGCCACGGGCCCGTGAGGTGCTCGGCGCCGGGAGCGAGGGCGAAGTAGCGGCAGTAGTAGATCGCGCCGCACTCGCTGGGCCGGCCCGAGGCACGCGGCCAGCCCGGCGGGCACCGGTACCGGCCGAGCGCGTCGACCACGACGTCCGCGGCGATCTCCTGACCGTCGTCGAGGTGCAACCCGCTCGCGCCTGGCACCAGGCAGGTGACCTGCCTGCCCGCGATCAGCCGCACCCCGGGTTCGGCTGCCGCCGCGCGGCGCAGTGCCCACTCGATCACCGGGCGGCGCACCCAGAGGTAGACCAGATCGTCGTCGCCCGGCCGCCGCGCGCCCGACAGCTTCGCGGCGATGTCCTGTTCCTCTGCGCCGACGCCGAGCAGGGTGTCGATGACGTCCGGGGCGAGGTCGCGCAGGATCTTGCGGCCGCGCGGCAGGAAGGTGTGCGGCTGCTGGAAGTGCGGGATGCCCTTGCGCACGACGTCGAACGCGCTCTCCGGCCCGTCCTGCGCGGTTACCTGGTCACGCTCCACCACGACGGCCGAATGCCCGGCACGCGCCACCGCCAGGCCGGCAGCCAGCCCGGCGACACCACCCCCGGCGATCGCGAACCGCACCCGGTCAGGCTAGGCACGCGGCTGTTCGGCATACCAGGGCCATCAGTCCCGAGTGGACTGACGGCGGGGCTGCTCCGGCACGGGCCGGAGCAGCCCCGTGCGATCAGCTGATCTCGACGCAGGTGGCGCGGTTCTGCCAGTTCACGGAACCCAGCCGCAGGTCGGCGCTCTCGTCGATCCACGTGGAGCGCAGGCCGCTGCTGGGGCAGTCACGCGCGTCGTAGAGCCTGAGGTCGCACTTGTTGTAGGTGTCAACCGAGTTCGCGCGGTTGTCCCAGCTCCAGCCCGCGAGGTTCCACGCCCCCTCGATGTCGCCGGTGGACGCCGTGCAGCTGCCGTACTTCCAGAACGTGATGCAGGCGCCGGTGTGGTTGTTGCCGTCGTAGAGAGTGAACGCGCTGACCGTGCCGGACGCGTGCCCGACCTGCGTGCACGCCAGCGCTGCGGCCGGTGCGGCCTGCGCGTCCGGTGCCGCTTGTGCACCCGAGGCCCCCATGATCAGCGCACCGGCGGTGAACGCCACCGCGACGGCCAGCCTGGCCACCGCGCGCACCGACCGTGCCCCCTGAATCCTCGCGATCATCCGTGCTCCCCTCGATCTCCGCGCCACGACGGCGGTCCGCCGCGGCTTGGAGTGATCGTGGGAGCCCGTTCGTTCGTAATCCTTGCGAGTTCCTGCAATGGCCAGGTCAGCCCAGCAGCGTGTAGTTGAGCTCCTCGCACACGCGGGCCAGCGGCAGGTCGAGCCCCGGATGATCCAATGGCAGCAACACATCCGGCGCCGCGGGCAGCCCGGAAGCGCCCGGCGGATCCCACAGGCAGATGGCCGGGTCCCCGGAATCCATGGAGGAGCGGTACCAGAGGCCGTCCAGCTCCGGGTACGCCGCCCGGATCGCACGCGACCAGGCCTGCGTCACGAGCTTCGGGCCCGTCGAGATCTCCTGCGAGGCACCGACACGGGTGGGCCACAGGCCGCCCAGGTCCAGCAGGCGCAGGGTGCGGCGTGGGCGCAGCACGACGAGGAACGGGCTGCGGGTGCGCCGGTCGACGATCGAGGTGGCCTGGAAGACCTCGGCGATCGAGGTGCGCACGGACAGCCCGAAGTAGAGGACGCCGTTCTCGTGGTCCTGCACCGGGCTGCCGTCGTCGGCCGGCTGTTGCGCGTCGAAGCGGGCGTGCGGGAGCGGGCCCGTGTAGCGGAACGTGTTCCAGCGCTGGGGGTGTGAGCCCTTGGCCGTGAACACACGCACCAGGCGCGTCGCCCGGTGTACCGCCACCACGTCCTCCGTGCGGCGCAGGTGTGCTTGCAGCACGGCAGGGGCAGGCGGCGGCGGAAGCCGTGACATTCGGGTCCTGTCGGGTGTTCGGGAATGCTCAGGCGGGGGTGCCGAGCATCGAGGCCAGGTCGGCGACGTGGCGCGGGTCCCCTCCGGCGAGGAGCCACTCGCGCGGGGTCGCGGGCTTGCCTTCGACCAGCAGGTCCTCCTGGGGGGTGGTCATGAACGCGGCGACGACCAGTGCCGGTTGGTCCGACGGGATCTCGGCCAGCACGGTCTCGAGGCCCGGCAGCACGCCGGTGCCCGCGAACTGCCACGCGGGCAGCCGCCAGCTGCCCCTGTCCTTCCAGCCCACGAGCCTGCCGACGCCGAGCCGGTGCCGGATGCGGCTCGTGTCGACCTGAAGCTGACGTGCCGCGTCGGCCACGGTCAGCGCCGAGTCGCGCAGCACCGCGTGCGCCACGACCGTGCGGGTGCGCGGCTTCGCGTCGCCGGGGCCCGCCGGGGACAGGTCGAGGCCCACGTCGGCGAGCGCGGTCTGCTGGTCCGGCGTGAAGTAGCTGGCCGGTTCCGGGTGCGGCGGGGCGAGCCTGCGTGCCGCGTCGGTCACGAGGGCCAGGAACTCGTCGGGGGAAACCTGCAGGCCGGCCTTGGCCAGCACCGTCTCCAGAGCGGGGCTCATGCGCACAGAATATCCCGTGCGTGCGCATTTGTGCGCCCCGCCAACGGGGTAAGCCTCGAACTTCGACGTTGCGCGCTCACGCAACGACGCTACGTCAGATTTCCAGGTCCAGACCGGTGACGTGGGCCTCATCTGGCACATCGATACCATTCCCCGATGCAGCTGGACCGGGGCGCCAAGAGGGTCGTGGTGGCGTGGGCCGCCGTCATGGTCGCCACCCTCACGTACGTGATGCTCCGCCCGCAGGGCTGGTCGCTCGACCTGCGCGTCTACCGCAACGGCGGCGACGCGTGGCTCAAGGACCTCCCCCTCTACGTCGAGGGGTTCGCGAAGCCGCTCGGTGGTCCTGACCTGCCCTTCACCTACCCGCCGATCGCCGCGGTGATCTTCAGCCTGCTGGCGCTGGTGCCGCTGGGCGTCGCGATCTTCGCGGTGGCGCTCGCGAACCTCGCCGCGCTGACCGCGCTGTGCCTGATCGCGTCGTCGCGCGTGGTCGGCTGGGGTCCTGAGGCGGTGAAGTGGGGCCTGGGCGCCGCGGCGGTGTCGTCGATCTTCGACCCGCTGCGCGAGACGCTCTGGTTCGGCCAGATCAACCTGCTGCTCGGCGTCCTGGTGATGGCCGACTGCCTGCTCGAACGCACCCGCTGGTGGCCGCGCGGCGCGCTGATCGGGCTGGCGGCCGCGATCAAGCTGACGCCAGCGTTCTTCGCGTTGTACTTCGTGGCGCGACGGCAGTGGAAGCCCGTGTTCGTGTCGATCGCGTCGTTCTTCTCCTTCGTGCTGCTGGGATTCCTCATCTCGTTCGGCGATGCGAAGGAGTACTGGACGCACGCCCTGCTCGACCCGGGCCGCGTCGGCCGCCTGACCTACGCGTCGAACCAGGCCATGCGCGGCACGCTGGCGCGCTTCGGCCTGGACACCGGCGTGCAGGTCGCGGTGTGGCTCGTGCTGGCGTTGCTGGTCGTGGCGCTGGTGTGGTGGCTGGCCACGCGCGTCGGCGACGTGGAAGCGTTCTTCGTCGTGGCGCTCGGCGGCCTGCTGATCTCGCCGGTGTCGTGGGGCCACCACTGGATCTGGATCGCGCCCGCGCTCGTGCTGCTGTCACGGCCGGCGCTGCGCAGGCACTGGGCGTCGTGGGCGATCGTGGCGGTGTTCGCGATCGGCCCGCACTGGTTGTTCCCGCGCGACAACGACGTCGAGCGGAACTGGGAGTGGTGGCAGCAGGTGATCGGCAACCTCTACGTGTTCGTCGGGGTCGCCGTGCTGGTCACGCTTGCGGTGCGCGTTGTACGAGACCGCCGTCGAGCTGCTTCAACCGCAGGCTGAACAGCACCAGCACCACGCCCCACAGGATCGCGAACACGCCGATGGTGATCACGAACGCCAGCGCGCCCGCGGCAGGGTTCACGACCAGGATGATGCCGAGCAGCACCGTCAGCGCACCGGTGACGATGTAGAACCACTCGTTCGTCATCACCTTGCGCAGCCGGATGGCGTTGACGATCTGCAGCACACCGGTGACCAGCGCCCACGCCGCGATGATCAGCAGCAGCGCGGTCGCCGTGATGCCCGGCCAGAACAACGCGATCAGGCCCGTGACCAGGCCGAGCGCGCCGATGAGGCCGAGCGCCCAGCGAGCGGGCCATTCCTTGTGGGTGAGGGTCGCGTAGAGCAGGATCGCGCCGTCGACGAGCGCGTAGGCGCCCCACAGCAGGATCAGGACCAGGAGTGTGAGTCCGGGCCAGACCAGCGCGGCCAGGCCGAACAGGACAGCGAACACTCCGCGCACCGTGAAGAGCCACCACCGTTGCATGGACGGGATGGTCTCGGCTGTCGCGGGGGTCGGCAACCTGAGACCCTCGTTCGGTGCTCATCCGAGTGGCTGACTGGGAGCGGATCCGGGCCGGCGAGGTCACGCTCGCGTTCCGGCGGTGGAAACGGCCGACGGTGCGCGCCGGCGGGACTCTGCGGACGTCGCTGGGCGTGCTGGCGATCGATGCGGTGGACGTCGTGTCCCGCGTGACTCGCGCTGAGGCTGTCGCTGCCGGGTTCTCGTCCGTGGCCGAGGTGATGTCCTCAGTGGAGGGACGCGAGGGCTCGCTCTATCGGATCCGCCTGCGTTTCGCCGGTGAGGATCCGCGGATCGAGCTGCGTTCGTCGTCCGATGTGGACGGGCTCGTGCTCACCGACGCGGCGGTGGCGTTGCTGCGGCTGATCTCTTCGAACCCCGGTGTGCGGGCGGCGGACCTGGCTTCGCAGACAGGCCGGGAGAAGCTGCCGTTCAAGGCGGACGTGCGCAAGCTCAAGGCGAAGGGGCTCACCGAGTCGCTGGAGGTGGGCTACCGCCTCTCCCCGAGGGGAGAGGCGTTCCTGCGTTCGCTCAGCCCTGACCCGTGATGATCGACACCGCGAGGTCCTGCGTCTGCGAGCTCACCTCGCCGATCTCGAACCCGCGCGCCGCCACGTGCGCCACCAGCTCCGGCTCCGGCGGGAGGCCGTACTTGCGCAGGTAGTGCGGCACGGCGCCGGCCCAGATCCAGGTGCCGTCGGTGCGGAAGTTGAGCGGCACGTCCTGCTCGCCGCTCTGCGAGAACTCGTCCAGGTCGTAGCTGCGCGCGGCCAGCACGACCGGCGCCGACTCGAGGTAGGTGAGCAGGCTGTCCACCAGCTGCGGGTCGATCGGTTGGCGGTTGACGACGATGCGGCCGCCGTCGTCCTTGCCGTCGTAGACCTTGGCCGTCCGCAGCTCACCGGACTGCTGCTCCGGCTGGTTCTGCGGGACCTGGAACTCCTGCTGGGGCTCGGGTTCCGGAGCGGGCAGCGGCGGCAGGCCGACGCGCTGACGCCACCAGTCCGGGATCTGCCGGTCCGGCCGCGGGAACGTCTGCAGCTCGTCGCGGAACCCGATGGGCGGCGGCGCGTTGCGCCAGCGCGGCTCGTCCTCCGCGTTGAAGTCGACCGTGAACGCCGCCGGCGCCTCGATCTCGTAGACCGCGCCCAGCCACGTGCCGCGGTCGGCGTGGTACATCCCCGCGCGCAGCTGGCCGAACATCTGCACCACGTCCATCGGTGGCCGCACCGGCCGCAACTGGCCGTCGGGCCCCGCGAACGCCAGGTCGACCTCGATGTGCCTGCCCGCCGCTCGGTACTCGGCCCGGATGCGCTGCCAGCCCTGCGGTACGGCCGGCAGCATGGCACGGCCGATCTGGCGCACGAGCTGCTGCTGGTCCTGCTCGCTCAGCGGTGTCGCCGGCTGGCTCATGTGGTCCTCGCCCCTCTCCCCGTCAAACCCCGCTGATCTTATCGGGCTGCCGCTACGCGCGCGGCCCGGTCGGTGACACGGGGCCGTTCACCGGATTTGAGGGGCCGGTCCGGCTTGTGGTTCCCGATCCTCAGGCCATCGATCAGCCGGTGGACTCGTCGAGCCTGGCGCGGAGCCAGTCCGGCATGCCGTCGGCCGACCCCGCCCGCCGCAGCTCCTCCTGGTAGGCCTCCGGTGGCGGCGGAGTGATCCACTTCGGCTCGTCCGGGCGGTTGAACTGCAGGTTCTCCCGGCCGTTGTACTCGATGTCCAGTCGTGCGCTGTACCAGGTGGGGTGGTTGGGCGGGACCATCGACGCGCGGAACTCCCGGAACCGCTCGGTCACGGCCCGCGGCGGCGACCACTGGAACATCCGGCCGGCGAGGTCACGCACCAGCGCGTTGCACTCGACGTGGCTGCCGACCTCGCGGAAATGCACCTGGGCGTAGGTCCACCCGGTCGGGGCGGTCTGCCGGACCTGCATCCCCACGTGCTTGGCGTACATCATGTGGTCGAGCGGTCCGAGCGGTGGCTCCGGCGGCAGTTCGACGTCGGGGTTGAGTTCCTGACGCAGCCAGCGCGGCAGCCAGTTCTCCGTGCGCGGGTACATCTCCAGGTCCTTCGCCCACACGTCGGGCGAGAGCGGCGGGTCCCACACCGGGTCGACGGAGAAGTTGAAGTCGGCGTTGAACTTGGAGGGAGGGTCCATGGTGTACCGGACGGAGTACCAGGTGCCCTTCTCCTCCTCGTACCGCAGATCCCGGACGTCGGCGAACGCCCGGCGCACGTCCTCCACCGGCAACTCGGTCTCCCGCACCGAACCGTCCTGGTTCAGCACCGCGTAGAGGTAGTCGTCCACGTGCGCCGCCATCGAGACCTTGAGGTCGATGCGCGCCCAGCCGTCCGGCCCGGCCGCCTTGATCAGGCGGTTGCCGAGCCAGCCGAGGATCTCCGTGGCGATTTCTTCACGCTCGGCCTGGGGAGGCCGGGGGTCAGACATTGTCGTGGCTCCTGTAGTGGACGACGGGCTGTCCGGTCACCGGATGGACGCGTTGGTCGAGCCAGTAAACACGATCCGGTGTGAGCCCCCGTGACGCCTCCGTCGGGAAGATCCGCACGCGCGTGATGTCCTCGCCGCTCTTGTGCGCGTCCATGCGGTCCTTCTCCGAGTACGCCCAGCTGTCCTTGTAGGGACTGGTCGGGTCGGTGGTCGGCTTCAGGATGTTGTTCTCGTTGTGCCGCTGGGAGAACACGCCGAGCGCCTCGTTGATGCCACCCTCGGCGTGCGGCTGGGTGTGGCCACCGCGGCGGGCGGAACCCGGGTAGTCGGTGGTGCCGTACTTGCCCGTGTCCCCCTGGACCTTGTTGTCGCGGCCGGGGTGACCGCCGGGGCTGTGGTCCGGCGGGTACGAGATGGAGCCGACACCTTCGGAGTTGGTGTGGTACGAGCGGTCGTCGACCTGGTAGCGGGTGTTCTCGAGCGGAAGACCGTCCGTGGGGCGCACGGTGACATCGCGCATCGTGTTGCGGTCGCCCAGTTCCGGGTTCTGGTCGGTCCACGTGTCGATGTGGGTGAACTGGGACCGGCCGTCCGGGGTCAGCTCCGGCGACGTGTAGAAGTCGCCGTGCACGTCGCCGGTCTGCGAGTTCGTGACGTGGTAGCGGCGGTCGGGCTCGAGGTCCGTGCGGTGGCTGAACGGCGGCCCGGACGGGTCCCACGTCTCGGTGCGGTAGTTCGCGCCGCCCGGCTGGAACTCCGGACCGTTCGGTGCGTTGAAGTTGTCGAGGTCGAACCGCGGGTTGCCGTCGGCGTCGGTGTGGAACGTGAACGGATCGCCGCCGGCGTGCACGCGGTAGTCGACGTCCGGCTGCGTGTAGCTGGCGTCCGGGTTGTCGACGCGGCCGTCGTAACCGGTGCGGGTGTTGCTGGTGTGGGCGTCGATGGCGATGACCCGCGGCGGGTTGGACCCGTCGGTGTACACGTGCGTCTGCCGCCCGTTGGCATCCGTGACCTCGTACCTGGTGCGCGGCTCGAGGTCCGGGGTGTGCCGGGGCGGGTCGTAGAACGGCTCGCCGGGGTTGACAGTCCGCGGCCTGGACTGGTCGAACTCCGGTTCGCGCCAGTCGATGTCCTGGTGGCTCGGGCTCTCCCGGTCGCCGGGCCGCGCCGCGCGATCCTGCGCGCCGTCCGCGTCGGTGCCGTCGTGACGCTGGGAGTCGGGCGCGTAGCCGTCGTCGCCCGTCTTGGTCCGGCTGCCATCCGGGTGGTGCGTCTCCCACTCGCCGTTCGGCGGGATCCGCGGTTCGCGGGTGCCGTCGGGACGGATGTCGGCGTCACTGGTGAAGACGCGGCCGTTGGCGTCCGTCCAGGCCGGCTTGGTGGGGGCGAGGACCGGCGCGTCGAGGTGCCGGGACAGCTGCTGCGCGAAGTCGTTGCTGGCCGCGTCGCAGCCGATCAGGCGGACGGGCCTGCTGCCGTCGTAACCACTGCGGCGCAACATGTCCGCGTACTCGGCCGGCGTGTAGTCGTGGCCGCCGATGCGCGCCCTGCCGTCCGGGGTGATGTGGACGTCCGCCGTGAAGTAGCGCGGATCGTTGGGGACCCTGTGCGGCAGGTCGCCCATGTCCCGGTCGCCGCCGTGGTGGGAGACACCGGCCGGGGTGCTCTCCGCGTGCCTGGCGTGCGCCTCTTCCGGGGAGGGGCGGTCTGCGGGCGGGTCTTGGCTGTTGGGACCGTCCGGGTCGCTGTCGTGGGGCTTGTCCGGGTCGCCGTCGTGGGGCTTGTTGGGGTCGCTGTCGTGGGGTTTGTCCGGGGTGCTGTCGTGGGGCTTGTCGCCGTCCGGGCCGTGGTGGGGCGCGTCCGCGTCGGGGCGGCGGGGCGCGTCGGCGGTGGAGTCCGGGGTGCGGTGCGGGGCCTCGGCCGTGTCGGTGCCGCGGGAGCGGGGGCTGTCCGGGCTGTGCGGCCGCGAGCCGTCTGGGCGGGTGCCATCTGGCCGGGTGCCGTCGGGACGTGAGCCGTCGGGACGTGAGCCGTCGGGACGTGAGCCGTCGGGACGCGAGCCGTCGGGACGCGAGCCGTCGGGACGCGAGCCGTCGGGACGTGAGCCGTCCGGGCGGGTGCCGTCGGGACGGTTGCCGGGGCCGCTGCCGTCTGGACGGGATGGGCCGTCGGGGCGGTGGGGAGCGTCGGGACGTGACGGCGCGTTCGGGCCACCGTGGGGTGCGTTGGGGTTGTGCGGCGTGTTCGGGCCGTGCGGCGCGTTGGGACTGTGCGGGGCGTTGGGACTGTGGGGCGCGTTGAGACCGTGTGATGCGTCGGGGCTGTGTGGTGCGTCCGGTCGCGATGGCGCGTTGGGTCCGCCGTGCGGTGCGTCGGGACGAGAGGGTGCACCGGGTCCGTTGTGGGGAGCGTTCGGACCGTGCGGTGCGTCCGGACGAGACGACGGCGCGGTCGTACCGCCGTGCGGCGCGTCCGGGCGTGACGGGGTGTTGGGCCCGTGGGGAGCGTCCGGTCGCGACGGCGAGTTGGGTCCGCCGTTTGGTGCGTCCGGGCGTGAGGGAGCGTGCGGTGCGTCCGGACGGGACGGTGCCGATGGTCCGCTGTGCGGTGCGTCGGGTCGTGACGGCGAGTTGGGTCCGCCGTGTGGTGCGTCCGGACGAGAAGAAGGAGTCGACGGGCTGCTGTGCGGTGTGTTCGGTCCTGCCGGGCCGGTGTTGGGGCGGCTTTGGGGGGCGTCCGGGCGCGAGGATGGCGCGTTCGGGGCGTCCGTGCGGGCCGAAGGTGCCGACGGGGAGTTGGGGCTGTGCGGTGCGTTTGGCGCCGATGGTGCGGACGACTGCGGTCGCATCGGGGCGTCGGTGCGGGGAGCGTTCGGGGTGGACGCCGCGTTTGGGGCGCCAGCCGAGGGTGCGTGTGGGGCGCCCATGGGTGGGGCGTGCGGGGGGCTTGCCGGCGGCATGTTCGGAGTGGACGGTGCCGACGGGGTGTGCGGGGCCGCCGCTGCGGACGGTGCGGTTGCGCGGCTTGGTGGGGTCGCGTCCGGGCGGCCTCCGTTGGGGCTGCCTGCGTCTGGACGGCCTGCGTTCGGGCTGCCCCCGGAGGGCCCGCCTGCGGAAGGGCTGCCCGCAGATGGGCTGCCCGCAGATGGGCCGCCCGCAGACGGGCCGCCCGCAGACGGGCCGCCTGCTGAGGGGCTACCCGCTGAGGGGCTGCCTGCATGCGGAGCGCCCGCAGAAGGTGCGTGCGGAGCGCCTGCGGAGGGGCCGCCGGCGTGTGGAGCGCCTGCGGAAGGTGCGTGCGGCATCCCGGACGGTGCGGTTGGCGCTGAAGGCGCGTGGGGCATGCCGCCCGACGGCGCGCCAGGGGACGACGGCATCGACGGCGAGGAAGGCGCCGAAGGCATCGACGGCGAGGACGGGGCCGAGGGCATCGACGTTGGGCGGGCGGGGGCGTCGGCGCGGGAGGCTGACGTCGACAAGTCGGGGGAGCGCGGCGCCGACGGGGCGCTGGAACCCAGGTCGCCGCGGCTGCCGGGGGTGCCGGTCCAGCCCTGGCCGCCGGTCGTGGGGCGGGCGGCGGGGGCCGCAGGGGCGTTGCCGCCGGCGTTCGGGGCGCCGCCTGCCGGGCCCGACTGGGTCGGGGTCGACGGGGAGCTGTCCGGGGTGCGCGACGGGGACGGGGCGTGGGGGACGTCGGCTCGGGTCGGGGCTTCCGGGGTTGCCACCGAGGACTGGGACGTCTGGCCCGTGTTGCGCGGGGTTGCCGGGGCGTCGGGGGTCGAGTCCGGCGCGCGCGAAGGCGCAGAAGGGGTCGCGGACGACGGGGAGCTGTCCGGGGCGCGCGAGGGGGCGTCCGGGGTGGACGCGCTGTCGGGCGTGCGGGACGGGCTGGGGGCGTCCGGCGTCGAGTCGGGAGTGCGCGACGGCGTAGGCGCGGACGACGGCGACGAGCTGTCCGGCGTGCGAGAAGGGACGTCCGGCGTCGAAGTAGAAGACGGCGACGAAGACGACGGTGAAGAAGACGAAGGCGAGGAAGACGAAGGCGAACTGTCCGGAGTGGACGAAGGCGAGGACGAAGGCGAGGACGGCGAGCTGTCCGGAGTGGACGGTGAGCCGTCCGGCGAAGACGACGAAGGCGAGCCGTGCCCACCGGAAGGCGTGAGATCCGGGGCGTCCGTGTTGCGGAACAGGCCGCCCGGCTTGATGGACTTCGTGGAGATCACGTCGAGCCCGGTCACCTTGCCGACCAGCTTGCCGACTACCTTCATGATCTTGGTGAAGATCTCGACCAGGCGCCCGAGCAGCGGGGAGACCTTCTTGATGGTCTTGATGAGCTTCTGGATCAGCTCACCGATCCGCGTCGCCCACTTCGAGATCGCGGTGACGGCCTGCGCCACGATCACCGGCGTGCCGAAGCCCAGGGTGAAGACGGCCTCCAGCACCCACGTGATCAGCTTGGCCACCAGGTCGGCGATCAGGTCGCGCACCATCTCGCGCACGAACCCGACGACCATGCCCATTACACCGACGACGGTGCCGACCGAACCCGCGGTGGAAGCGGCGCCGGACAACGCGTCCAGCTGCTCGCCTGCGGACTTGCGGTAGGCGTCCGCGGCGGCGCCCGTCCACTCGGAGGTGCCGTCGACGGCGGCCTTGAAGTCGGCCGTGATCTTGCCGAGTTCCTGCGAGACGTTGCCCCACGTCGTGGAGTACGACTGGATCACCGGCGGGTCGCCCGCCAGCCAGTCCAGCGCGTCCTTCAACGGCTGCACGTGTTCCATCAGGAACGACGCCGCGGACGACAGCAGCGTGCCGAACGGGTCGATCGCCATCGAGGCCGCGTCCGCGACCAGGCCGACGACGCCGAGGCCGCCCTCGATCCAGCTGCCCTCGGAGATGCCCTTGTAGGCGTCCACAGCGGAGTCGGCGATGGAGAAGCCGGTCGCCCAGCCGTTGTCACCGGTGCCGGCGTTGAAGAAGCCGCCCGGTTCGGCAGGAGCCTTCGCCACCAACGGGTTCGGTGTGGACATCAGAAGCCCTTCATGGCATTGGCGATCTGGTCCTCGACCTGCTGGTAGTGCTTCGCGGTCTCCGTGACCTTCTTGGCCGTGGAGTCCATTGCGTCGGCGACGCCCTTCAGCGCGTTCATGCCCCACTGCTCAACGGGATCGAGCAGCATGCGGAACGGCTGGCAGATGATCCCGTACGCGTCAGTCGGCATCGACACGGTGTTCGCCGCGTCCACTGCTCCCTGCAACCGCCCGTGCAGGCCCTCCAGGGCCTTGGCGTGCGCTTCCAGCACGTCCGACGTGACGTTGAAACCACCACTGGAAGTCATCGAACCCCCTCAAGTTCGAGCAACGGACAAGAAGATCAGGTGAGCACGGACTCCCCGCCGAAGTCGTCGTCATCGTCCGACGGCGGACGACGGCGCGGGGGAGGCGGCGGCGTCGGCCTGGCCGGCGGTGGCGCGTCGTCCTCGACTCGGAAGTTGATCTCGTTGCGGTCGTACGGGGTGGCGGCCGGCTCTTCCGCCGGTGGCGCCGGGAAGTTCTTCTTCGCCTCGTTGAACAGCACGTTGGCGGTCTCGTCCTGCGTGCCGATGGTCTCGGCCATCGCCTCCTGCAGCAGCTGCGGGATCTTGGACTGCGCGCGCTGCAGCAGCTTCATGATCTCGCCGCTGACCTCGGCCATCCGCTTGCCGGAAGCGGACTCGTTGATCACCAGGTTCTGCAGGATGCCGTTGGACCCGATGGTGAGTTCGACGGCGCCGTCCGATGACCGCTCGGAGATCGTCATCCCCTGAACGCGCGTCGCCATGTCCTGATAGCGGGCAGCACGTTCCTGGATGTTCTGGTTCCAGTTCGAGAGCATCTGCTCCGACCCGGCGATGTCCTCGGGCACCGGTGTTCCTCCCAAAGCGGCGGCGGACTCAAAGGATGACGCAGGCGGAGGTGATCCAGTTCCACCCGGTCGGCAAATCGGCCACACAGACCAGCGGCGTTCCACTGAGCGGACCAGTGGAACGCCGCGAGGTCAATGCGTCTAGTTCACGCCCAGCAGGTCGACGACGAAGATCAGCGTCTCGTTGGGCTTGATCACGCCACCGGCGCCGCGCGCGCCGTAACCCAGGTGCGGCGGGATGACGAGCTTGCGGCGGCCGCCGACCTTCATGCCCTGGACACCCTGGTCCCAGCCGGCGATGACGCGGCCGCCACCGAGCGGGAACTGGAACGCCTCGCCGCGGTCCCAGGACGCGTCGAACTGCTCACCGGTCGAGTGCGAGACACCGACGTAGTGCACGGACACGAACTGGCCGGCCGTGGCCTCCGCGCCTTCGCCGACGGTGATGTCCTCGATCAGCAGGTCGGCGGGCGCTGCGCCGTCGTGCGGGTCGACCTCAGGCTTCGTGGGGGCCATCACAACTTCCTCTCGGAACGGGATTGTTCGCGGTCGATCCAATCACGCGTGCGCGGGCGCGGCCGAATGGCCTACGCGGACCAGCCCTTGCCGGTCCCGATCCACTCATGTCTTTCTTTAATGACCACCGGCCCTGCAGCCGGAGGTCACAACAGAAGAAGGAGATGATCATGGCGGCAACCCTGCACCGCCTCCGGTCATGGCTCGGCGCGGCATTGGCAGCAGCGACGCTGTCGATGGCCTGCGTCAGCGTGGCCGAAGCAGCTCCGACTCCCACCCCCGACGACGGCGGCTTCGGCACGCAGATCGTCGGCGGCACGCGCGCCAGCACCGGAACTTTCCCCTGGGTCGTCTACCTGGCGACGAGCAGCGGGTTCCAGTACTGCGGTGGCACGCTCGTCGCACCCAACAAGGTCGTCACCGCCGCGCACTGCACCGAGGGCGACTCGCCGTCCGCGGTCCGCGTCGTGGCCGGCCGTGACGACAAGAACTCCACGGCGGGCACCGTCGCCCGCGTCACCAGGATCTGGATCCACCCGAGCTACACCGACGTGACCCGCGGCTACGACGTCTCGGTGCTCACGCTCGACCGCAACCTGTCGCAGACCCCGATCAAGTTCGCGACGAGTGCGGACAGCGCGCTGTACGCGGCGGGCACCAGCTCGACGATCCTCGGCTGGGGCACCACCTCGTCCGGCGGTTCGGCCTCGCGCTACCTGCTCAGGGCCACCGTGCCGCTGACCAGCAACTCCAGCTGCGCCAGCTCCTACGGCGGCGACTTCAACGCCACGCACATGGTGTGCGCCGGTTACGCCCAGGGCGGCACCGACACCTGTCAGGGCGACTCCGGTGGCCCGCTCGTGGCGGGCGGCAAGCTGATCGGCATCACGTCGTGGGGTGAGGGATGCGCGGCCGCCGGCTACCCCGGCGTCTACTCCCGCGTCTCCACGTACGCCACGCAGATCCAGGCACAGCTGTAGCAACAAGACTGTGACAACAAGGCCGGGAAGGGCACGCAACCCTTCCCGGCCTTGTTTACGTCCTGGAGGCATGAACGGCAGAAAGCTGTTGGCCGGTGCCGCCGTGCTGGCCGTCGCCGGAGTGAGTGTGAGCTCCGCGGTGCGGGACGAAACCCCCACACCACCACCGATCGTGGACTACGGGCCGGTGCGTCTTGTCGCGTTCGACTCCTGCGACAACGCATTGACCGAGCTGCGGCGCGCCATGGCGCCGTACGTCAGCGCGTACGGCCTCGGGGGCGATGTACGCATCCTCACCGCCGAAGGCATGGCGACCGACAACAGCGCGGGCGTTCCACAGCGCGCCGGCGACGCGAAGTCCGCCACGCCGCCGACGCAGCAGCAGGACCACTCGACGACGAACGTCCACGAGCAGGGCGTCGACGAGCCGGACATCGTGAAGACGGACGGAAAACGCGTCGTCTCCATCGCCGACGGCAAGCTCCGCGTGGTCGACGTCGCGTCCAAGACGATCACCGGCACGGTCGACCTCGGCCAGCGCCACGCCGGTCAGCTGCTGGTGTCCGGCGACCGCGCGCTGGTGGTCACCGAGAACAACGTGCCGATCATGGAACGCGCGCTGCCCCCGGACCGCCCGTACTTCCCGGAGCCCGGCACCGAGCTCGTGCTCGTGGATCTCAAGGCGCTCAAGGAGATCGGCAGCCTCAAGACCGACGGCTTCTACCTCGACGCCCGCCAGATCGGCGGCACCGCCCGCGTCGTCGTCCGCTCGCAGCCGCGCATGCCGTGGGTCTACCCGGACATGGGGATCAACGAAGCGGGAGCGTTGCGGCGCAACAAGGAGATCCTGCAGAGCGAGCCGATCGCGTCCTGGCTGCCGCGCTACGAGCTGAACCAGAACGGCGCCAAGACGAGCGGAAGCCTGGTCGACTGCGCGAACGTCAGCCACCCGGCCGTGCACGCCGCGTCGTCGATGCTGACCGTGCTCACGTTCGACCTCTCCGGTCAGCTCGGCACGGGCCAGCCGGTCTCTATCGTGGCCGACGGCGACACCGTCTACGGCACCGACCGCAACCTCTACATCGCCGACGACCACCGCCTGATGCCGGAACTTCCCGGCAAGCCACCGGTGCAGCGCCCGATCACCACGGCGATCCACCAGTTCGACATCAGCCAGGCCGGCCCGCCGAAGCACGTCGCGTCCGGTGATGTCGGGGGCACGTTGCTGAACCAGTACTCGCTGTCCGAACACGACGGTGTCCTCCGCGTCGCGACCACCACGGGCACCGAAACCCGTTGCTGCTGGCGGATGCCGTCCGACGTCGCGCCACCGCAATCCGCACCGTCGGAAAGCTTCGTCACGACGTTGCGCCGCGACGGGAACCAGCTGGCCAAGGTCGGTCAGGTCGGCGGGCTGGGCAAGGGCGAGCGCATCTACAGCGTCCGGTTCATCGGCACCACGGGCTACGTGGTCACGTTCCGCCAGACCGACCCGCTGTACACATTGGACCTCAGCGATCCCAGGCAGCCCAAGGTGACGGGCGAGCTGAAGATCACCGGCTTCTCCGCCTACCTGCACCCCGCGGGCGACGGAAAGCTGATCGGCGTCGGCCAGGAGGCGACGGAGCAGGGTAGGACGACCGGCACGCAGGTGTCGTTGTTCGACGTGCGCAACCCCGCCTCACCGCAACGGCTCGCGCAGTTCCACCTGCCGGACTCGAGCTCCGAGGCGCAGTTCGACCCGCACGCGTTCCTCTACTGGCAGGCTGACGGCACGCTGGTGATCCCGGTGTCGACGTACCGGGTGAGCCCGGAGGTCAGCTCGCTGGTGCTGCGCGTCGAGGGCAACCAGCTGCGCGAGGTCGGCAAGATCGTCGAACCGTCCTCCCCGAACTACGGCGGTGCCCGGCGCACCATCGTGATCGGCGACCAGTTGTGGTCGATCTCCAACTCCGGCGTGCAGATCAACGCGCGCAACGGGTTGGCCCAGCAGGCGTGGCTGCCGTTCTAGTGGCGTGGCTCAGAACGTTGCCGGGGAATTCGCGGTCAGACGGGTGCATCGTGGTGCCGCCCCCACGTCCTCATACTGGATGTATGTGGGCGTGGGGGCGGTGCCGCGAGGCGCCCTGCTGAGCGTGAATTACCCGCCCACGTTCTGAGTCACGCCACTAGGCGACTGAGCGATCACCGTTGAGCAGGCGGTGCGACAACACCGTGCCGCCTGCCATCGCCGCCGGGATCACGATCATCGCGGCCAGCGGGATCAGGCACAGCAGATACGCGGGCACGGCGAACCCGAGCACCAGCGACCGCCGGGTGGCGAGGATCTGCCTGCGCTGCTTGAACGTCCTGCCGCGCCGGGTGAACGGGATGCCGGTGAGCTCGATGCCGAGCAGGTACCCGTTGATGCACACGGCCAGCACCGGCACCACGGTCTGCCCGACGACCGGGATGAACCCGCAGAAGAACAGCGGGATCGCGAACAGGATCGACGTGCCGACCAGCAGGATCGTGCTGCGCAGCCCCACCAGGAACCCGCGCCACCAGCCGACCTGCTCGGTGCCGGGCACGCCGCCGAGCTCGTCCTCGACCTCTTCGGCGATGTACTCGTAGAACGGGCCGCCGATCATGATCGTGATCGCGGTGAACAGCAGCACGCTCAGGCCGAGCAGACCCGCGACCACCGAAATTCCGACGGCGACCTCGGCGACGTTGCGCCAGGTCTCGCTCCACGAGTCCGCGAAGCCGGTGAGCCACCCGGCGATCGAGCCGATGTGGAGGAACAGCAGCACCCAGCCGGTGATCATCAGCGCGGCCGTGATCACCGCGGGCAGTGCCCCGACCAGCACGCGCTTGGGTGAGCTGAACACGAGCCTGAAGCCGCGCAGCAGCAGTCCGACGCCGGCACCGAAGTCCTTGATCACGCGCGGCAGCCTAGTCGCTCCGAACCCGATGGCCCGCTCGAACGTGCTAGGTGGGGGTGTTTCGGGAACCATTTGAGATCCGGAAGGGTGCTGAACCGCCCGCCAGGACGTGCCACCATGCGAGCTGACTGCGGGAGGCGTTGAGGTTGAGCACACCGGCTGGAAACGCCGTCGTCGTCCCAGACGGGCCGTTGCCGTTGTTGCCGCCTGCCCTCTGGGAGTCGCGGGAGGTGCAGGACGCGGTCGCCGCGGAGTCGCCCGGCGCCGTCGTCGCGGTCGCGCGCAAGGCGCACGGACTGCGGCAGGACGAGCTCGGCACGCTGGCCGGCTTCTCCCAGTCGGCGATCTCCCGCCTGGAAGCGGGCAGCAACATCGCCTACGACATGCGCGTGCTCAGAACCCTGCAGCGGCTGCTCGGCATCCCCGCCCACCTGCTCGGCCTGGTCGACCGCACGGTGCCGATCCGCTCGGGCGAGGCGCGCCGTCTCGCGGGCGGTGTGCCGGAGTTCGCCGGGCTCGAAGGCGTGGCGAAAGACCTGGTCGTGGGCATCGAGGGCAAGGCGCTGATGGCGTTGTGCGTCTCCGCGGTCTTCGGCGCGGGCCACGGTGGCAACGACGGCGTGCTGGCCAAGGACGCGGTGAGCCAGCTGCTCGTGCTGCGCCGGATCATCAACGACGCGCACAACTGGCGCGGCACCGGTGCGTTGATGCCCGCCGTTCGCAGCATGTACGACTTCATCGACGCACTGCGTCGCAACGCGCGTGGCGACGTCCGTCGGCGGTTGCTCGGCACCGGCGCGATGTACGCGGAGTTCTACGGCTGGCTGTACGAGGAGATCGGCGACCTGCGGAACGCGGCCGCGTGGACGTCGCGGGCGCTGGAGCAGGGGCAGGCCGCGGACGACCGGGACGTCGTCGCGTACTGCTACGTGCGGATGAGCCAGCTCGCGGAGGTCGACGGCGACGACGACCGGGTGATCGGCCTGGCGCGCGCCGCCCAGCGGGAGACCGGGTGCAGCCACGTCGTCCGCGCGATGGCGTTGCGGCAGGAGGCCCGCGGTCTCGCCCGTGCCGGGCTGGAGTCCAGCATGCCCCGGTTCGACCTCGCGCGTGCACTGGTGCAGAGCGCGGAACGACGGGAGTCCGACGAGTACTCCATCGGCTACTGCTTCACCGAGCAGCACGTGCAGCTGCAGCGGGCTTCGAGCCTGATCGACCTGGCCGACCACAAGCAGGCCATCGACACCTACGCGGAGATCATGCCCAGGTGGGGCGGCGTCTGTCAGTGGGAGCAGGGCGTGCACACCGCCCGGCTCGCCTACGCGCACGCCTCCAGCGGTGACGTCGACCAGGCCGTCCAGCTCGGGTTCGTGGCGCTGGACCTCGCCCGCTCGACCGGGTCGCAGCTCATCGTGACCGAGCTGGAGAAGCTCGGCCCGTGGCACGAGGCGCCCGCCATCGCCGAACTCACCGCCGAGGTCACTCAGCTGCGTTGAGCGGCGTATGCACGTTCCGCATATGCGACCCGCAATTGGTATTTGTCCCTCCCAATTGTCCGCTGGACAACGCACGATCTAAGCGTGATCGACCTAGCCGAACGAACGCCGCGCTCGGACCAGGTCAACGCCGAAAGGTTCTGCGCGGCAGTGGCACAGCGGAACTCGGGCCCGCACCGGCTCGAGTTCTACGCGACCACGCACGCCGTCGTGTGTGTGGTGGACGACGCCGAGGTGAAGGCATGAGCATTCAACAACGAATGGAATCGCGCATGCCTGTATTGCTGGTCCGCAAGCGTGCAGGTGTTGTTGGCGAGACACAACGCACGTGCCACCTCGTACCTATGCCCGACGACGACCGCACGCCACTCGCGCTCACGGCGTATTGCGGCGAACTCATCCACCGCGGTGAGGCGGAACTGCTCGCCCAGCCGTCCGGAATGCCGTGTGTCGGTTGCCTGTTCCGGGTGCCGATGCCACGCGACGCGGACGACTGGTCCTGACACGGTCTGGCCACAGACTCGTAAACGTACTAAGCAACGGCCCCGCCCGGACGATCACCCTCGCTACCTTTGGCGCATGAGGCACGGCAACACACATCAGGTCCTGCGCGCCTTGGCAGCGGTGATGACCCTGGTGCTGGTGCTCGCCGGCTGCGGCGGCGAGCGCGAGGACCGCTTCGCCCAGCCGGGCGCGCCCAAGTCGTCGCCGAGCGGGAAGTTCGTCGCTCACGCCGAGGGAACGAGCGCCGTGCGGGTCACCGACCGCAACGGCGGTGACGTCTTCCAGAAGTCGTACGAGTACGCCACCAGCTACCGGGCCGACGGCATCGGCGTGGTGTGGCTGTCCAAGAAGGACCAGCTGTGGGTGCTCGTGCCCGGTGGCC
The DNA here is from genome assembly GCF_044455585.1 of Lentzea sp. NPDC051213. Classification (NCBI taxonomy): domain Bacteria; kingdom Bacillati; phylum Actinomycetota; class Actinomycetes; order Pseudonocardiales; family Pseudonocardiaceae; genus Lentzea; species Lentzea sp. NPDC051213. The sequence goes on along the minus strand of NZ_JBITEX010000016.1, from coordinate 82,717 downwards.
GCACGAGCGAGCGCATCGAACCGGGGCCGGACGGGATCTGGACGGCGACCGAGGACGAGTTACCTGGGGAGATCACGCGGCTGGGCTGAACCGGCGCAGCTCCGCGTCGAACTCGGCGCCCAGCAGCACCGCGATGTTCGAGATCCACAGCCACACCAGGAACGCGATCACGCCACCGAGCGAGCCGTAGGTCTTGTTGTAGGACGCGAAGTTCGCCAGGTACACCGTGAAGCCCGCGGTCGCGATGCCCCACAGCACGATCGCCAGCACACTGCCCGGCGTGATCCAGCGGAATCCGGGCTGCCGCACGTTCGGCGAGGACCAGTACAGCACCGCGAACGCCAGGCTCACCAGCAGCACGATCACCGGCCACTTCGCGATGTCCCACACCGTCACGACGGTGTCGCCGAGCCCGACGGCGTTGCCGACCGTGTCCGCGATGCCGCCGGTCAGCACCAACGCGCCCAAAGTCAGCGCCACCAGCACCACCGAGCCGAGCGTCAGGCCCAGTTGCAGCGGCACGGTCTTCCAGAACGGCCGGTCCTCTTTGACGTCGTAGATCGCGTTGCACGCCCGGATGAACGCGCCCAGATAGCCCGACGCGGTCCAGAACGCGGTCACGAGCCCGATGATCCCGAGCAGCCCGGCGGCACTCTGGCCGCGCTGGAGCTCCTCGATCGACGACCGCACCAGTTCCGCGGCCTGACCGGGCGCGACCTGGTCGATGTACTTCAGCAGCTCCTGAGTGGTCGATTCGCCGAGCAGCGCGAGCGCGGATGTCAGCACGATCAGTCCGGGGAACAACGACAGCACCGCGTAGTAGGTGAGCGCTGCCGCCCAGTCCGTCAGGTTGTCGTCGTTGAACTCTTTGACTGTCCGTTTGAGAACGCCCCACCAAGCGCGCTTCGGCAACTTGGTGGGGCGGTCGACGGTCCTACCTCCGGGCACGGCGCCAGCTGAACGAACGGGTACCGGTGCCGACGCCCGCCAGGTGCAGCGCGAGCAGCAGCAAACCGAGCACCACGAGCGTGTTGACGGTGATCACTTCACCCAGAGCGACCTTTGCCAGGTCGAGGATCAGGGCGAGGCCGAACGAAACTGCGGCGATGATGGCCAGCATGTGTCCACCTCCTGTGTCGTGACCTGCGGATACCCGTTTCGTTAGTGGCGAACCGCGCCGTTCGGAGCAATGAACGTGTCATGATCCGCCCCATGGACGTGCAGCGCTGGCAAGCGGCCGCGGTTCCGTGGTGGGTGACCAAGGTCGGACTCGTCGGTGGCTGGATCGTCGCCTTCTACTTCGCCGCCACGGCGAACGACGTGCCGTGCACCGCTGCTCAGCCGTGCTTGCCGGATCCGCTGTTCTCGCTGGCTGTCGTTCCGTTGCTGGCCACGCCGCTGCTGTTGTTGTTCGGCCGTGTGCTCACCGGGTGCGCGATGGGTGTGGTGTTCGGAGCGCTGGACCTCGTGCTCGACGGCTCGGCAGCGGCCAACGTCGCGTTCGGCCTGCACGCGGGTGCGTGTGCGGTAGTAGCGGCGTGGACAGTCAGGTCCCGTGCGGACCAGCACACCGCGGCGGGCACCACGCTGGTCACGTTGCCGGACATGCCGCCACCGCGCGGAGTTCTGCGCATCGTCGCCGTGTTGCTCGTGGTGTTCGGCTTTCTGACGTTCGTGCAGTACGGCCTGAGCAACGACGAGCTCGAGCAGCACATCGCGAAGGCCAGCCGCGTGGACGCCGAGGTCGTGGAGATCAAGGACACCTACCAGGTGTGGGTCGAGCTGCCGGACCGGCACCGCACCGCGTTCGAGCCGCTCGCGCCGGAGACCTACCAGGTCGGCGACACGGTGCCGGTGCTCGCGGACGGCACGTGGGTGCGGATGGCCAACGAACCCGAGGACGTCACGTGGTGGCTGACGCTCGGCGGTGCCGCGGTGTTCCTCGCGATCATGCTGGCCGCGCGGGAACGGCGCCGCCGCTCGTTGTGGACGGGGCCGGTCAAGGCCGTCCGGCTGCAGGCGCACCCGGTCGGCCCGCGCCGGATCCTGTTGCGCCACAACAAGGACGACATCGCGACGATCGTCACGATCGCCGACCTGGGGCTCGAGGAGCCGCTCTACCACGACACCGAGCAGTTCGGCCGGGTCTGGCGCGGCGAGGAGGACCCGCCCGTGCAGCTCGACCCGGCGGAGCTGCTCGTCGCGGGCGAGTGGCACCACGGCGGCCAGGTCGCGCTGCTGGCCGAGGGCGAGGTGGTCGCGACCAGCACGCTCAGCCGGGTGCGGCCGCGGCACACCGTCCACAGTGCACACCTGCCGGGTGAGGCGGTCACCGCCGCAACGCCGGCCGAGCTGCCGCACGCGATGTGGCCGGGCGATCGGCGGCGGGCCGAGGGCGTGGTGCTGCTGCTCGGCGCCGCGGGTGCGTTGATCGCGCTGAAGAGCTACCCGGACCTGATCGTGCTCGGCCTGGTCGGTGTGCAGTGCGTGCTGTCGGCGGTGACGCGGTTTCAGCCGTTGCTCCGCCTCGACCACCGCGCTGTCGTGCTCTACACGGGCGTCTGGACCTACCGCGTGCCGTGGGCACAACTGCACGGCGTCCGGCGCTCTGGCGACCAGCTGATGCTGGCGTTCGGCCCGGCCGGCGACGTGATCACCACTCCGCAGCTGCCGGACCGGGAGGCCGGCGAGAAGCTGATGTGGGCGCGCGCCCGGTCGTTGATCGCCGACCACGGTGGCGAACGTGTGGCCCGCAAGCTCAACGTCGGCGTGTTCCTCGGGCTCGTCTACGTCGGGCTGATCCTGTTCATCTGAGGCGGGCGACGGCCGTCAGCAGACGTTCCACATCGGACTCGTCGGTGTACGGCCCGATGCCCGCCCGCACCGCCCCCTTGTCGCCGAGGCCGAGCCACCGCGAGCACTCGAGAGCGTAGAAGTGGCCGGCCGGGGCGTTCACACCCTCGGCGCCGAGCCTGCGGTAAACCTCGGCCGGCTCCAGCCCGTCCACCGAGAACAAGACGGTCGGCGTGCGGGAGGCGGCCTTGCTGTGGATCCGCACGCCCAACTCGCGCAGGCCGTTCTCCATCTTGTGCCGCAACCCCTGCTCGTACTCCTCGAGCCCGTCCAGCGTGCGCATGAACTCCACCGCCGCCGTGGTGCCGGCCAGCAGCTCGTAGGGCAGCGTGCCGAGCTCGAACCGTTCCGGCACGGCGTTCGTCGAGGGCAGCAGCTTGTCCGGCCGCAACGTCTCCAGCAGCTCCGGCGCGGCCGCGAGCACTCCGAGGTGCGGGCCGAGGAACTTGTACGGCGAGCACACGAAGAAGTCCGCGTCCAACGCCTCGACGTCGACCGGCACGTGCGGCGTGTAGTGCACGCCGTCGACGTAGACGAACGCCGCCATCTCGTGCGCCGCCGACGCGATCGCCGCCACGTCCGGCCGGGTGCCGAGCAGGTTCGACGCCGCTGTGATCGCCACGACGCGGGTGCGGTCGGACAGCAGGTTCGTCACCGACTCGGTCGGGAACTCGCCGGTCGACCTGTCGAACGGCGCCCAGCGGACCGTGGCCCTGGCCGCCTCGGCCGCCTGCACCCACGGCCGGATGTTCGCGTCGTGGTCGATCCTGGTCACGATGATCTCGTCGCCCGGCCGCCAGTTCTTCGCGAGCGTGCGGGAGATGTCGTAGGTCAGCTGGGTCATGCTGCGGCCGAACACGATGCTGCCCGCGTTCAGGAACCCGGCCATCGTGGCGCGGGCGGTCTGGACGATCTCCTCGGCCCGCCGTTCGGCCGCGGTGACGCTGCCGCGGTTGGCGATCGCCGAGGTCAGCGCCTCTTTGACCGCCTCGCCGACGACGTCGGGCACCTGCGAGCCGCCCGGTCCGTCGAAGTGCGCGGCACCCTCGCGCAACGCGGGGAAGTGGGCGCGGACTCGGGCGACGTCGTAAGCCATGCCCTCATGGTGCGGGAGCACCGAGGAATCGGGAAAGGATCAACCGCAGGGTGGTCACCTGTTCGGCCGCGTCGAAGTCCGGGTCGACCAGCCGGGTGAACAGCACGTCGACCAGGCCCTGCACCCAGCTCGCCGCGGTCAGCGCGCTCACCGGCAGCTCGATCCGCCCGGCGTCGCCGGCCCGTTGCAGCAGGTGGGCGAGCTCGTCGCGCAGCGCCTGCTCGTTGCGGGTGATCAGCGCGGACAGCTCGGGATCGCGGCCTGCCTGGGCGACGACCTCCATCACCAGCCCCGCGACGGACCGGTCCAGCGCGGGCGCCGACAGGTGATCGATCACCAGCTGCACGCCGTCCCACGGGTCGATCTCGCGGGCCTGAGCGAAGACGGCGGCGTTGTCCTGGCCGTCCTGCTCGAAGACCTCCCGGAAGATCGCCTGCTTGGTGGGGAAGTAGTGGAACAGGCTGCCAGTGCTGATGCCGGCGGCCTTGCAGATGTCCGCGACGGTCGTCCGGTCGAAGCCCTTCTCGGCGAACAAGCCCGCCGCGGTGTCGGTGATGTGCCTCTTCTTCGCCGCGTGCTTGACCGGATCTACCGTTCGCACCTGTAGTACTGCCTCTTCTTCTCGTCCCGCACGAACACGCCGCGCTTGCGGATCTCCCGCGCCAATTCTGCGGCCTCTTCCTGCTCGTGGTGCGAGAAGGCCTTCTTGCGGGCCGCGAACAGCGCGTTCACGTCCGGCGGCAGCTCCGGCGTGTGCTCGACCCACATCCGGTAGTCGTTCGCGAACGGGTCGGCGTCCCGCCACCGGTAGCCCTGCCCGGTGAACGCCGCCTCGAGCTTCCCGGCGCTGAGGTCTGAAGTCTCGCGGGCCAGCTCGGCGCCGCTCGGCGACAGCAGCACGAGCTGCTTGCCGTCCGCGAACGCCGACTCGACCTCGTTACGCCCGAAGGTGAAGCTCTTGTCGTCCTTGCGGAGCGTGACCTGGTCGTGGGAGACCTCGACCGACATCATCTCGGCCGCCCAGATCAGCGTGAACACGAATCCGATGAGCGCTCCGGCACCGAGCGCCGCGATCGTCGCCCACGGCTCCGGGATGTCCGTGATCAGCTCGAACACGCCCTGGAACGGGAACCACTTCAGCGTGGTGATCCAGCCGGCCGCCAGCTTGAGCCCCCACACCGCGGCGGCGCCCAGCACGGGGCACAGCACCCACATGCCGTACCGGACCGCCGCGGTCTCCTGCACAGTCGTCATGCGCCCAATACTAGACCGAGCGCTCGGTTTATTATCGGCCTTATGGGAGGTAGAACGTCACCAGGTCGCTGGTGACCGGCGGGAACAGGGCGAAGGCCAGGTCCTTGTTGTCGGGAGCTGGGTAGACGTCGCTGAAGATCCGGCGCAGTCCGTCCATCCCGTGCGGGCCGAACAGCAGTGGCGCGAGCAGGTCCGGGGCGATGCCCGACCCGCCCTGGTCGCCGGGCCCCAGCATGACGCCGCCCCACTCGTACGGGCTCATCTCCGTGCCGTCCCAGCGGAAGCGGACGTGCGTGCGGTAGAAGCCGAGCAGCACGTCGGCGGGTTCCTGGCCCTGCAGGCGTTTCGTGAAGACCGGGCGCAGGTGCTCGAACAGCTTCGGGACGTCCGGGATGCGCACCTGGTACTGCTCCATGCCGAGGAAGCGCGGGGCGAGGTACTCCTCCAGCACCGGATACCGTTCGACCGCGGCGTCCGGATTCACGAGGTGCACCAACGCTTTCACGGCGTCGTCGTCGACACCGGCGATCTCGCCGAGCGTCACGTCGCCCTCCTCGGGCGGCGTGCTGCGGCCGGTCGCCACCGGGACGCCGTCGCGTTCGACGATCCACGTGGTGCTGCCGGTGCGGTTGACCAGCCAGCGCCAGCACTGCGTGGTGTGGCCCATGCGGAGGTCCGCGTGCTGCTGCGCCTGGTTCTGGAGCTGGTCGAGCACCGGGATGTCGGCCTCGGTCGCCGGGCGGATCGTATGTCCCGCAACGGGTTCCGGCTTGCTTACTAACGGCCGGGTCTGCTTGACCGGCATCGAGTAGGTGTAGCCGAACTGGCGGTAGAAGTACGGGATGCCGATCATCACCTGGACCAGGTGACCGCGGCTGCTGGAGCGGTCGTGCGCCCAGCCCATGAGCTGTCGCACGAGACCCCGGCCCTCGTACTCGACGTCGGTGGCGACCTGTTCGACCTGGCCCGCCGGGATGTCGAGGCCGGCGAGCGTCACCGTCTCGTCCATCAGCGTGACGGTGGAGACGATCCGGTCGCCGTCCTCCGCGACCGCGACCCAGTCGTAGCCCGCGTCCGGGTCGGTCATCAGCAGACGGGCGTCGACCCCGTCGCAGGGATCCATGCGAGCCACGATGAGCTTCTCGACCTGGTCGAGGTCCTCTGGGCGTGAGGTGCGGATGTTCACCCGCCGAGTGTTTCCAGGGCAGTGGTTGTCCGCAAACAGATTTACCGTCATCGGCATGGACTGGAACAAGCACTTGACAGACCAGCTCGACTGGCACTGGCAGAACCAGTTGCGGCCACGGCTGGAAGGCCTGACCGACGACGAGTACTTCTGGGAGCCCGTGCCGGGCGCGTGGACCGTCCATCGCGACGGCTCGATCGACTGGGCGTACCCGCCGCCCGAGGTCGCGCCGGTCACGACGATCGCGTGGCGGATGGCGCACCTCATCGTGGGCGTGTTCGGCCTCCGTGCGGCGTCGCATTTCGGTGGGCCGCCGTGCGACTACGTGACGTGGAATTACGCTGTGAGCGCGGACGAAGCGTTGAAGCAGCTGGACGACGCCCACGCGTTGTGGCACGAAGGTGCGTTGAAGGCGGATCTCACCCAGCCGTGCGGCGAGGCGGAGGGGCCGTTCGGGGACTGGCCGTTCGCGGACCTGGTGCTGCACATCAACCGGGAGGCGATCCATCACGGCGCCGAGATCTCACTGCTCCGCGATCTCTATCTCCGGGAGAGCTAGTCACCTCAAAGTGCCTACTTTCTAGAAGTTGGCGCTAACTGCAAGATGGTCCCATCGAGAACATCGAAGGGGATCATGATGCGAGTCGTTACGCAGAAGACCGTCGGGGACGCATCCGTGCTGGAGATCGCCGAGGTCGAGCGCCCGACGCCAGGACACGGCGAGGTGCTGGTCAAGGTAGGTGCGGCCGGGGTCAACCCGGTGGACACCTACGTCCGCGCCGGCGCGTTCGCGCTGCTCGGCGAGCCGCCGTTCACGCTGGGCTGGGACGTGGCGGGCACCGTCGAGCAGCTCGGTGAGGGCGCTGCGGAGTTCGAGGTCGGCGACGCGGTCTACGGGCTGCTCGCCTTCCCGAAGGCGGGCAACGCCTACGCCGAGTACGTCGTGGCGAAGGCTTCCGAGCTGGCCCTGCGGCCGCCGCACCTGAGCGTCGAGGAGGCGGGCGCGGTTCCGCTGGTGGCGCTGACGGCGTGGCAGGCGCTGGTCGGACGCGGCGGACTCACCGCGGGACAACGGGTGCTGGTCCACGCCGCGGCCGGCGGGGTCGGGCACGTCGCGGTGCAGATCGCCAAGGCGCAGGGCGCGTACGTGATCGGCACGGCGTCGGCGGCCAAGCACGACTTCCTGCGGTCCCTCGGCGTCGACGAGGTGATCGACTACCGGCACCAGGACTTCACCGAGATCGAGCCGGTCGACGTCGTGTTCGACGCGGTCGGCGGGGAGTACGCCGAGCGTTCCGCCACGGTGCTCAAGCCGGGCGGCGTGCTCGTGTCGATCATTCCGGGCAATCCCGGCTTCAGCGCCGAGCGTGCCGCCGAGCTGGGCGTCCGGTTCGAGCTCTTCGGCGGCGTCGCGCCTTCCGCGGCGGACCTCGCCCTGTTGCCGCAGCTCAAGGTGCAGCTGGACCACGTCGTGCCGCTCGCCGACGCCGCGAAGGCGCACGAGCTGGTCGAGTCCCGGCGCACCACGGGCAAGGTCGTCCTGGTGCCGTGACCCGGCGTTAACCATTCGTTGACCATGTACACCGATCGTGTGCACAACATCCACACGATCGGGGAGTGCTCATGACGCGGTGGCATCCACTGGCGTTGGTCATCGGTTTGTTGGCGGCGGTCGGCCTGTACGGGTCGACCGCCGCTGTCGCAGCAGCTCCGCTCACCGTCGCTCAGGCGATCGCGACCCAGAACGGGTCGTCGGCGACCGTCCGGGGATACGTCGTCGGCCAGCCCACGGCCACGAACACCGTCATACGTTCGGGCTATCCGAACGACTTCGCGCTGGCGCTCGCCGACTCGGCGGCCACGACCAGCACGTCGAGCATGGTCTACGTGCAGATCCCGTCGGCGTTCCGCGCGTCGTGGGGCCTCAAGACCAACCCGTCGTTGCTGGGCAAGCAGATCGACGTGACGGGCTCGTTGAGCGCGTACTTCTCGCACCCCGGTCTGACCTCGTCCACGGCGTTCGCGTTCGCCGGCACAACACCGCCGCCGACGACGACAACACCGCCTTCGACCTGCACCGGCTACTACGCGGCGGCCTGCAACAAGACAGGTTCGGCGTTGAAGACCGCCCTGAACGGCATCATCCGCACCCAGACCAAGCTCAGCTACGACCAGGTCTGGGACGCGTTGAAGGTCACCGACCAGGACCCGAACAACTCCTCCAACGTGATCCTGCTGTACAGCGGTACTTCACGGTCGAAGTCGCTGAACGGCGGTGACCCGGACGACTGGAACCGCGAGCACGTCTGGGCTCAGTCCCATGGCGGCTTCGGCACCGCCGTGGGCCCCGGCACCGACCTGCACCACCTGAGGCCCGAGGACGTGACCGTGAACGCGGTCCGCGGCAACCTGGACTTCGACAACGGCGGCAACCTGACGCACCCCGAAGCTCCCGGCAACACCTACGACACCGACTCGTGGCAGCCTCGCGCGGCCGTGAAGGGTGACGTCGCGCGCATGTTGTTCTACATGGCGGTGCGCTACGAAAGCGGCGACGGCATCGACCTGGAGCTCAACAACTCGACGTCCAACGGCTCGTCGCCGTACCACGGCAAGCTCTCGGTGCTGAAGCAGTGGAGCGCCGAGGACCCGCCGGACGCGTTCGAGCAGCGGCGCAACCAGCTGATCGACGACAGCTACCAGCACAACCGCAACCCGTTCATCGACCACCCGGAGTGGGTCGGCTCTATCTGGCCGTGAGTCGTTCGAGGAAGGGGCGCTGCGCGGAGACGATCTTCGCGCTCGCCTCTTCCACGCTGAACCACTGAACGCGGTCGACCTCGGGGAACGACTTCTTCTGCCCGGACTTGGGCGGCCACTCCATCTCGAACGTGCCCGGCGTGACGGTCTCCGGGTCGAGGTCGCCTTCGAGCGCCCACACCGTGATGACCTTGCCGGAGCCCTTGGCCTCGCCGAGGGGAATCAGCTCGCCCTGGGGGACGGGGAGACCGAGCTCTTCCTCGAATTCGCGCCGTGCCGCGTCCTCGGGCGTCTCGTCGTCGGTGTACTCGCCCTTCGGCACGGACCACGCGCCGGCGTCCTTGCGGGCCCAGAACGGGCCGCCCATGTGCCCGAGCAGCACTTCCAGCTGCTGGGTCCTTCTGAAGAGCAGGATTCCGGCCGACCGTTTCATACTGACCAGCATGGCGGACTGGGTCCTGCACGTGGACCTCGACCAGTTCATCGCGGCCGTCGAGGTCCTCCGCGATCCGTCGTTGCGCGGCAAGCCCGTGGTGGTGGGCGGCAACGGCGATCCGACCGAGCGCGCCGTCGTGGCCACCGCGTCCTACGAGGCGCGCGAGTTCGGCGTGCACTCCGGCATGCCGCTGCGGACCGCGTTCAAGAAGCTGCCGGACGCGATCTTCCTGCCCGCTGATCACGGGTTGTACGACGCGGCGTCGGCGGACGTGATGGCGGTGCTGCGGTCGTTTCCGGTGGTCGTCGAGGTGATGGGGTGGGACGAGGCGTTCGTCGGGGCCTCCGTCGACGACCCGTTCGAGCTGGCACGGTCGTTGCAGGCCGGCGTACTCGAGAAGACCGGCCTGCACTGCTCTGTGGGCATCGGCGACAACAAGCTGCGCGCCAAGATCGCGACCGAGTTCGGCAAGCCCGCCGGTGTGTTCCAGCTGACCCAGGAGAACTGGGTGCAGGTGATGGGGCACCGGCCGACGTCCGCGCTGTGGGGCATCGGCACGAAGACCGAGCGCAAGCTGGCCGAGCTCGGCCTCTCGACGGTCACGGACCTGGCGACGGCCTCGGTGGACGCGCTGGCCGCCCGGTTCGGCCCGCGGATGGGCCCGTACTTCCGGACGGTGGCGCTCGGTGCGGGCGACACGGTCGTGAGTGCCACACCGTGGGTCGTGAAGTCACGCTCCCACGAGAAGACGTTCCAGCAGGACCTCACCTCGATGGAGGACATCCAGCGCGAGGTCGTGGCGCTGGCCCACCAGGTCGCCGCGGACGTCGTGGCCGAGGGCCGCCCGGTCGTGCGCGTGGGCGTGAAGGTGCGCTTCGTCCCGTTCTTCACGAAGGTGCGGCTGATGAAGCTGCCTGCGCCGACGTCGTCAGCGGACGATCTCGCGTCGGCCGCGCTGACGGTGCTGGACCGCTTCGAGCACGGCCGCGCCGTACGTCTTCTGGGGGTACGCGCAGAATTCTCTGCCGATGATGTCGAACCAACCCCGTCTTCTTCGACGTACTAGTAAGTACACGCTTTACCGCAAGGAGAAGAAGATGACCGCCTCATCGCTCACACACCGCGACCGAGCAGTTCTGAGAGCAGTCGCCGACGGCCGCTGCGAGATCTCCGGAAGCGCCCTGCTCGTCGACGGCCTGTGCTGTGCCGACCAGTTCGCCGGACTGCGCCTGACCTCGGCCGGCCTGATCAGCACCCGTCCCGGCCCCGCCGCGCTGACCTCGGCCGGCTACGAGATCCTCGACGCGGCCTGAATTCTCACTTTCTGGGGATCTCGTTCTTGCGGAAGATTGACATCAGGTACCTGTTGGCGAACCGATAACCGCCGTCCGCGGTTCGGAACGGTTCAGTGACCACCCTGATCTTCTCCGCGACATTTTCTTCGCCCTCGCTCTCGATCAGGCGCTGGATGCTGCCTGCGCTCAAGAGGGAGTGCAACATCGAGTTCTCGTCGGGATGTTCCACCGGAATGTCGATCGTGAGTTTCTCGTGCGGCTCGGGCGTCCGCGCCCGCCGCCGCCCGCTCGGACCCCGGATCGCCCGCGCGATGACGAGGATGTCGCTCGCGTCGTCGGGATGCCAGTCGCACACCACCACGTGGTCCCGGCTGACCCGGACCGCCTCCGCGAACGCCGCTTCGGGATCAGCCGCGAAGAACAGCGCGTTGAACGCCGTCACGACGTCGAACGTGCCATCCTCCCAAGGCAACGGCCCCAGCGGCCACACGCGGAACTCGGCCTGAGGGGCGGTGCCGCGGGCCAGGGCGATCATGGCCTCCGAGATGTCGATCCCGGTGGCCCGCGCACCTGCTTTCGTTGCCTCGGCGCAGAACTCGCCGCTGCCACACGCCAGGTCGAGCACGCTGGTGCCGTTCCCGATACCGGTGTGCTCGATCGCCTTCCGCCAGGCGGGCATGGACATCCGCGCGCTGTGCGCGGCCCGTTGCCCGGCCTGCCGGCCCCAGAGCTCGCCCTCGCGGATCGCCTTGGTGTCCGGGTCGTCGGTCATGGCCCGACCCTAACCAGGTGATCTACCGGCGCGCTCGCGGAAATCCGCTGGCCGGTACGCGGACCATGGTGCACATGGGTGCCTTGTCACGAGTGCTGCGATCGGTGGGCGGCGAGGAAGCGCTCACCGGGCTCGAACGGTTGTCCGGCAGCGACCTCACCACGCTGCTGCTCGCATTGGTGCGGCGCCGCTCGGCGGGGTTGTCGGGGGCGGATGTGTTGCGCCAGTACCGTTCCGATCGCTTCGTCGCGCCGTCCTCCGTGCCGTTCGAGGTTCTGCGGGCGGCGGAGGACCGGTTGCTGGCCGCGTTGCCGGAGACGTTCTCCGTGCTGGGGCTGGCTCCGGTCGCCCCGCTCGGGACGTGTTCCGCGGTGGCGGAGATGGACCAGAACAACGTGCTCTCGACGGTGCGTGGCACCGAGGTCGCGGCCGACCCGACCAACGCGCTGGCTCTGGAAGCCGCCGTGCGCAGGCAAACCGGTGCGGACGACGTGCGGCTTGCTGCGGTGCAACGTGTCGTGCGGGCACAACGTTTCTCCGGAGCCGGGCGGTTCGCGCACTTCACGTTGTTCGCTGCCGTGTCGGCCGGACGGGATCGCGGCTCGCTTGCCTTCGAGCGGCAGCACTTCGCCGAGCACGTCGAGTTTCTGCGTGCCGCGTGCGGTGACGTCGAGTTCCGCGTGACCGTGCTGGATCCGCGGTTCGAGGTGGTGCGGGGTGACCTGCCCGCCGACCCGTCGCGGCACACCGGCTACTACAAGGGCTTGTGCTTCAAGGTTTTCCGCGACGGCGTGGAAATCGGTGACGGTGGTTTCACCGACTGGACGCAGCGGCTGATGGGCAACCGCAAGGAGCGGTTGTTGATCAGCGGAGTGGGCGTCGACCGCCTCGCCACGCTCTGATTCCATGCCATACCAACAAGTTCTGCTGCCCTTGTCCTTGATATGACACCTTTCTGTCCACTGGGAGGCGCACCTCTGGCGGTGTCTCGATCAACTTGCCGGACCTAGTCTCGGGTGTGGCCTTGTCGGGTCGGGGACCTTGCCGGGAGGGCGACGATGGCGGCGGAGCTCAGGTGGAAGCGCAGCTCGTACAGCACTAGTGAAGCTGCTGCATGCGTTGAGTGCACCGGTGACAGCCGAGCAGTGCGGATCAGAGACTCCAAGAACCGCTGTGGTCCGCAGCTCCGCGTTGCGACAGCCGGCTGGCGTGCGTTCCTGGCTCTTGCTCGTTCGTGAGTGTGCCGAACGGGTGATGCCTCCACTCGGATGGCGTCAAAGGTTTGATCAACAACGCCTCGGGCTGCTATCTCTCTCTTCGAAATCTGGCCAATTGGTTGACATCAGTATGGAACCCCTCCAATTGGCCACTATCATTCTGCTACCTAGCAGATTGAGGGAGGAGGGGTGTTGCCCCGCAAGGAAAGTCCCGTCGTTCTGCAGAAGCGCCTGCTCGCTGAACTGAGGCAGACGCGGGACGGACTCGGTCTCAGTCAGCAGGCTGTCGCGGACGCGATGGACTGGTCCGTTTCGAAACTGATCAGGATTGAAAAGGGGGAGAACAAGATCTCCGTCACCGACGTGCAGGCGCTGCTCTTCCACTACGGCGTGCGGGACGACGCCCGTGTCGCCGAGATGGTGGGGATGACCAGGGCGATCCGGCAGTCGAAGTCGGCGTGGATGGAGAAGTACCGGGGCTCGTTCACCGAGCAGTTCGCGAAGTTCGTCGAACTGGAGACCGCCGCCATCCGCATCCGGCAGCTTCAGCTCAACGTCGTCTCAGGACTGCTGCAGACTCCGGACTACGCGTACGCGCTGGTCAAGAGCTACGGGAGCCCGGACGAGGTCGTCGAACGAGGTGTCGAGATCCGCATGCACCGGCAGGCGGTGCTGGACCCGGACGGTCCTGAGATCTTCATCATCCTCGATGAGTCGGTGCTGCACCGCGTCATCGGCAACGAGGGTGTGCTCCGCAGGCAGTTGCTGCGGATCAAGGAAGTAGCGGCGATGGATCACGTGAAGATCCAGATCGTGCCGTTCTCCGCGGGTGTCCACCCGGCGATGAAGGGCTCGTTCTCGATCCTCGAGTTCTCCGAGGGGGAGGAGGACTTCGCTTTGCTGCTGGAACATCCGGCTCGCGACGAGCTGATGACGTCAGGGCCGGAACTCAAGGAGTACCTGAACCACTTCTTCAAGCTGGAGGACTTCGCTCTGCCCGCCAGCGAGACGCGGAACGTGATCGATCGCCGACTTGCAGAGCTAGGAGGGTCCTGATTCGCAAGGCCGGGCGGGTGGCTGCGCCAACAGCCACTCGCCCGAAGGCAACCACAACCGAACCCCAGTCCCATGAGGCGAGGCGATGTCGCCGTCCGTCAGCGTATGACGTTCGAACCCTGATGAGTGCCGCCATCCAGGTCCCGTTCGGGTGATTGGTCCTCGCCGCACCGATCCAGCGGATCGGCGCGCGACCACACCTGCAGGAGGCGCACCATGTGCAACGACACCAGAAATCGTATCGACCCCCGCTCGGCTCACGACGGGAGAGGTTGCTGCGATGGCCATATTCGTTAGCTACAGCAGTAGCGATGGAGGTCCTGCCGCGTCGGCGGTGGTGGAGGCGTTGCGGGAGCGCGGTTTCGACGTGCTCTGGGACGGCGACCTCAGCATCATCCACCCACTGTCCATTCCGGCCTGGATGGAGACAGCCGTCCGGGACCGGACCGTGCTGGTCATCGTCTCCGACGACTACCTGAGAGCGTTGCTGTCCAACGACTTCGTGGAACGCAGAGGCGTGCGCTACGAGGCGGGGCTGGTGCGGCACAAGATCTACCACCACGGCGGGGCGCACGGGTGCGCGGTGCTGCCGGTCGTGCCGCCGGAGGTCGACGCGAACGCGTTGCCGTCCGTCCTTCAGCAACTGGTGATCCACCGTTTCGATCCAGGCACCCGTCACGGTGAGGAGGAACTGGTGCGCAGTCTCGGTGCTCTTGAGGTGGGGAACGGGGGTGGCAGGATGCGTGCGGAGCCGGAGTGCGAAGGGGTGCACAGGACCCGGTCGGTGCTGGCCGGTCTGGAGGCGCATCCGCTGTCGTCGGAGCAGGCCTACCGGCTCGCGTACGAGCTGGTGGAGAGCGGCGACGGAGATCTAGAGCTGGCCAGGGCGTTCGACTCGGTGGTGGGCGTGGCCAAGGCGCACGGCGACGTGCGGCTGGTGCGGCGGCTCTCGGAGATGTGCCTGCGGACGCTGTCCTCGACGCTGCCGTTGAAGGGCGAGGGGGTGTTGATGGCGAAGGTCCTCATCTCCGGGAAGACGTGGCATCTGGTGCGGGAGCACCGGTTCAGCCAGGCGGCCTCGGTGGCCGAGGAGGGGACGCAGATCGCGAAGAAGTACCGCGACCTGTACACGGTTGCCCGCGGGCAACGTGCTCACGCGCGGATCTTCCTCCACATGGCAACGGAAGCGCTGCCGTACGACCGCGAGTTCTACCTGCGCAACTGCGAGCATCTGCTGATCCTCGCGACCACGCTGTTCCGCTCCATCTGCGGTCCGACGAGCGAGGAGGTCGGGGTGTGCGCCTCGCTTCACGCGGAGAAGCAGTTGCAGCGGTACGAGATGACGCGGGAACGCGCTCTGCTCGTGGCGGCGGTCGAGCGCGCTCAGGTGGCCGAGGGGCTGCTGACGCCGGGCACCGAGCCGTATCAGTGGCTGGCGGTGCTCCAGGCCAGGCTCTGCCTCGCGGCGCGGAAGTACAACGAGGGCAAGGAGTTCGTCACGGACGTCATCACCACCGCGGACTTCCCCGAGGTGGTCGCGAGGTCCCGGCAGGTGCGCGCCGACCTGCTGCTCGCCACCAGGGACAGGGCCGAGGCCGTGCGGGACCTCCTCGTCGCCGAGGAACTGTTCCGCGAGCTCGGGTGCGAGTACGCGGCGGCGTCGTGCTGGTGGACCATCGCGAAGATCGACTCGACGAAGCTGGTCGACTTCCGCCTCACCGCGGCGGACGTCGACCGCCTCGAAGACCTCGCCCCCGATCCGCGCGACCGGCGCCGCGCCGTGCTGGAGCACGAGCTGAGGTCGTCGAAGCGGCTCACCCGGCGGTGCGTGCCGGACTGGGCGTGTCTCGTCGACCGCGTGCAGCACGAATGACGCCTGCCGGCCGGCGGGCTCGGGGTCTGCTGGTCAGCGCTCGGCGTAGCGCTTGGCCAGTTCCTCCTCCCGCTCCGCCGGCCACGGGCAGCGGATCTCGCCCTGCGTCGCCGCGAAGAAGAGCTCCAGGTGCACGTGCCACGCGGCGAGGGCCTCGGGTCCGTGTGCGTTCTCCTGGAACAGCTCGAGCGTGGTGCCCTGCAGTCGCTCGTGCGTGAACTCCCAGCGCACCAAGCCCTTCGGCGTGCCGTCCTGGAGCCATTCGAACTCCAGCAGGTGCGGTGCCTCGGAGCGCGTGATCTTGCCCGGCGTGAGGCCGGGGTGCGCGGCGCGGGCCGGTACCGCGTCCTCGGTGCCCTCGGTCAGCAGCTGCCACACCTCGTCGAGCGGTTTCCAGACCAGGTCGCGGACGAACCGCACACCGCCGGGCTCGTCGGTGCCCTCGTCGAGGCCGAACCTCGCGATGTAGTGCTCGATCCGCGGCAGCCACTCCGTCGGTGGCTCGAACGTCGTGCCGTCGGCGTGGGCGACCAGCGCGTCCAGGCAGACGGCCCAGCCGGGAGCGTCGCGGCCCACGGTGAGCTTGTTGGTCACGACGGCCGTGAACACCAGCAGACAGCCGTCCTCGCGCGGCAGGATCTCGAAGCGCAGCACGTCGGTGAGCCACCGGAAGGCGAACACCTTCGGCGGGTCGGACTCGAGCAACTCCCCGTCGCCGCCGTCGGCGTCGACCGGCGCGTCGTCCGGGAACGTGAAGCGCATCTTGCGACCATCGATGGTCACCTCGGCCGGGAACCAGTGCTTCATCTCGGCCGGCTCCGTGACCACCCGCCAGACCTTCTCCGGTGAGTGCCGCAGCCTGCGCTCGAAGCGCAGCACGGGCTTGCCCTCGATCATCTGCAGTTCGGCGTCCACGGGTCAGTCCCCTCCGATCTCGTCGAGTCGTCGTTCGAGCGCGTCCAGGCTCTTCTCCCACATCGAGCGGTACGGCGCGAGCCAGGCGTCGATCTCGGCCAGCGGACCGGGGGAGAGCCGGTACCAGCGGCGTTGCGCATCGGTGCGCACCTCGACCAGACCGGCCTCGCGCAACACCTTGAGGTGCTTCGAGACGGTCGGCTGGGTGAGCGTGAGGTGGTCGACGAGGTAGCCGACCGGCCGCTCGCGGTCACGCAGCAGGTCGAGGATCTCCCGGCGGCTCGGATCCGCCAGCACGGCGAACGTTGATGCCATACGGGCAATATAGCCCACTCGGCATATACATGCCACTGGGTGAGAATTAGCGTTCTGCACGACCTGGTCCCGGTTAACGTGCGTTCATGCACCGCACCCTCTCCGTGGCCAGCTCCCCGGTGCGCGACCTGCTCGCGCTGACCTCGCGCCCCGAGGTGATTTCGTTCGCGGGCGGACTTCCGGCCCCCGAGCTGTTCGACCTGGAAGGTCTGCGCGCCGCCTACGACCTCGCCCTGCAGGACCGGTCAGTGCTGCAATACGCGCCCACGGAAGGAAACCCGGCCCTGCGCGCGCTCGTGTCGGCCCGCCTGACCGGCCGCGGACTGCCCACCTCGGACGTCCTGATCACGACCGGTTCGCAGCAGGCGCTGACCCTGGTGGCGACGGCCCTGCTGGAACCGGGCGCGGTAGTGGCCGTCGAGGAACCGACGTATTTGGCTGCGCTGCAATGCTTCCAGATGGCCGGTGCCCGCATCGTGCCCGTCGCGAGCGACGCCGAAGGCCTGGATCCCGAGTCGCTGCGCGCCGTCGTGGCTTCTCATCAGCCGTCGATGCTGTACCTGGTGCCGACGTTCGCGAACCCGACCGGCCGCACTCTGTCCGCCGCACGCCGAGCGGAGATCGCCTCGATCGCCGCGGTGCACGACCTCTGGGTGGTCGAGGACGATCCGTACGGCGAGCTGCGCTACCGGGGTTCGGCCGTCGCCTCGCTCGCCTCGATCAGCGAGAAGACCATCTACCTGGACAGTTTCTCGAAGATCGGCGCGCCCGGCATGCGACTCGGCTGGCTGCGCGCGCCCGCGGACCTGCTCCGCACGCTGGTGATCGTGAAGCAGGCCGCTGATCTCCACACGTCCACAGTGGACCAGGCCGCCGCGGCGGCCTACCTGACGCACAACGACCTCGACGCGCACGTTGCCCGGCTGTGCGTCGAGTACGGGCGGCGGCGCGAGGCGATGATCGCGGCGCTGCCTGGCACAGTTCCCTCCGGCACTGTGTGGAGTGATCCGGATGGTGGCATGTTCGTGTGGCTGCGGCTGCCTGGTGATGTGGACAGCGCTGTGTTGCTGAAGGAGGCGTTGCGGCACGATGTCGCTTTTGTGCCTGGGGCGCCGTTCTTCGCTACCGAGCCGGATCATGCGACGTTCCGGATGTCCTTCACCACCAACACCCCTGAGGAGATCGTGGAGGGGATGGCGCGGCTGGCGAAGGTGCTTCGATGAGCCTGCTCGACGACGAGTCGCTGTGGAGTTCCTCGGTCGTCGCGAACTGCGCGATGAACCGCGAACGAGGCCTGGCGAGCTACCGCCGCGAGCTGGGCATCGACCTCCCGCTCACCGCAGGCACCCGCTGGGTGGATTTGTGTTGCGGCTCAGGCAAAGCTCTGGCTGAGGCTGCCCGCGAAGACGCGACGATCATCGGCGTGGACCTCGTCGATCATCACGTGCCGGCACGCCCCGGCCTGAGTTTTGTCGTGGCGCCGGTCGACCGCTGGGAACCCGACGCGCCCGTCGATCTCGTCACCTGCGTCCACGGATTGCACTACGTGGGCGACAAACTGGGCCTGCTGGTGCGCGCCGCGTCGTGGCTCGCGCCAGGCGGCCGGTTGGTGGCGAACTTCGACGTCGCCGGGGTGCGACGCGCTGACGGCACACCGTTCGGCGCCACGCTCACCAAAGCCTTGCGCGACGCGGGCTTCACCTACGACAACCGCAAACGCCGCATCGGCTTCCTTGGCCATGGACAGCCCCGGCTGCCGTTCGTCTACCTGGGCGCCGACGACAAGGCCGGCCCGAACTACACGGGCCAGCCCGCCGTCCACTCCCGCTACGAGGACGAGGACTAGGACACCCAGGGCCCGACGCCGGTCACGCGGTCGACCTTGATGCGCGTGACGAAGCCGGGCGGAGGGTTGTCCATCGGCGGGAACTTCACCTCCGGGCCGAGGTAGACGTGTGCGAGGCGCTGGAGCAGCTCCGGCGCCCCGCCCTCGGTGATGTGCGCGGTGCCGTAGATGACGAGGTACTCCTGCAGGCCGATCTCGTTGATGTGGGACGTTTCGAGGGACAGCACGACGCGGCCGTCGTTGCGGATGTTGCGGACCTTCTGGTGCTCGCTCAGGTGGCCCAGGACGATCTCGTCGCCGTCCAGGCCGACCCAGACGACCGTCACCTGCGGGGAGCCGTCGTGGCCGAGTGTCACGAGGTGGCCGAGCGCGTTGGACTCCAGCACGGTCCTGGCGGATTCGGGAAGCATGCCGGGGACGCTACGCCGGTTCCGGCGGTTCAGCCTGGTCTTGCCAGACCCAGGAAACGCCGGGTCTGGTCCGGGGCCGCGGACACGCGGAACGTGGTGGCCATGAAGACGTTTCTGATCACGGGTGGCGGTAGTGGCATCGGGCTGGCGACGGCGCGGGTGCTGGTCGAGGAAGGCGCGCGGGTCGTGGTGGCCGGGCGTTCCGAGGAGCGGTTGGCGTTGGCGCGCAAGGAGCTCGGCGTCGAGACCGTGGTGGCGGACGTGTCGCGGGTCGCCGATGTCGAGGCGTTGGCGGAGCGAGCCGGTGAGGTCGACGGCGTGTTCGCGAACGCGGGGGTCGGGGTGTTCCGCGAGTTCGGGACGATCACCGAGCAGGACGTGGACAGCGTGCTGGCCACGAACTTCAAGGGCGTGTACTTCACGGTGCAGCGGGCGCGGCTCAAGCCCGGAGCGTCGGTGGTGATCAACGCGTCCTGGACGGTTCATCGTGGGTTCGCCGGTGCGTCGCTCTACACGGCCAGCAAGGCGGCGGTGCACAGCTTGGCGCGCACACTCGGTGCTGAGTTGCCTGGGGTTCGCGTCAACACGGTCAGTCCCGGCTACATCGCGACGGACATGTTCCGGGCCGCTGCGCCGGACGACGAGCCGTACCGCCGGCAGGTGCCGATGGGCCGGCTGGGCACGCCGGAGGACGTCGCGCACGTGGTGGCGTTCTTGCTGTCCGAGCGCGCGGCGTACGTGACGGGGCAGGACTTCGTCGTGGACGGCGGTCTGGTGGAGGCGATCCCGGCATGATGGGGGCTGTGAGCGAACTGGGGGAGTTTCTGCGCGCCCGCCGCGCGACGCTGGATCCGCCGGAACGGGCGACGCGGCGGCGCGTGCCCGGGCTGCGCCGGGAGGAGTTGGCGCAGCTGGCGGGGATCAGCGTCGACTACTACACGCGCATGGAACAGGGGCGCGCGACGAACGCGTCCGACTCGATCCTGGACGCCTTGGCCCAGGCACTGGGCTTGGACGGCGCCGGGCGCGCGCACTTGTACCGGCTGGCGCGGCCCACGCGCGTGGACACGCCGTCGGAGGAGGTGCGCCCGGCGTTGCGGTGGCTGCTCGACGCGCTGCACGGCGTGCCCGCGATGGTGCTCGGCCGGCGGCTCGACGTGCTGGCGTGGAACCCGCTGGCCGCGGCCCTCGTGACGGACTTCCGCGAGCAGCCGAACATGGTGCGCTACCTGTTCACCGACCCGGCCGCGCGGGACCTGTTCCCCGGCTGGACGGACTGCGCGCGGGAGAACGTCGGCTACCTGCGCGCGGACTACGGCAGGCATCCGGACGACCCGGCGCTGCACGCGCTGGTCGAGGAGATGTCCGAGGCCTCGCCGTTGTTCCGCGCGCTGTGGGCGGAGCATCCGGTGCGCGAGCGCGAGCCCACGTTCAAGCGCATGAACCACCCGCAGCTCGGACCGCTCGAACTGGCCGCGGAAACGCTGACCTCGGACGGCGGGCAGGTGCTGCTGACCTACGTGGCCGCGCCGGGCAGCCCGTCGGAGGAAGCCTTGCGGCTGCTGGCTTCCCTGGCCGTCACGTGAAGAGCTCGAGCGCGTCCTGGTGGTACTGACACCGGCCGCCGCCGGTCGCCACGGTGCAGGGCGTGCCCTTCTTCGTGACGGCACCGCACTGCACCTCGGGGTCGTGCACGTGACACAGCCCGTTCGGCCCGGCGGTGATCGGACACGGCGTGCCCTTCTTGGTGGGCGCGCCGCACGGTTCGCCGGTCAGCTCCCGCGCTTGCTTCGGCTTCGCAGCCTTCTTCGGTTTTGCTTGGGGCTGCGTGATCTCCCGCCCCGTCACCTCCTCGACACCGCGCACGGCCAGCCGGTCGGCGCGCTCGTTCTCCGGATGGCCCGCATGGCCCTTCACCCAGTGCCACTCGACCTCGTGCCTGGCTGCGGCTTCCTCCAGGCGGCGCCACAGGTCGGCGTTCTTGACCGGCTCACGGGCCTTCGTGAGCCAGCCGTTCGCCTTCCACCCGTGCACCCACGAGGTGATGCCGTTGCGGACGTACGTGCTGTCTGTGTAGAGCTTCACGGTGGACGCGCGCGTGAGGCTCTCCAACGCCATGATGGGCGCCATCATTTCCATGCGGTTGTTCGTCGTGGGGCCGATGTCACCGCCGTACATGTCCTTCTCGTGCTCGCCGTAGCGCAACACGGCACCCCAGCCGCCCGGCCCGGGATTGGGACTGCACGCGCCGTCGGTGTAGATCTCGACCTCCATGCCTGACGAGGCTACCGACGCGGTCCGACACTCCTCCGCGCGCGGTTGGCGGCGATGATGTGGCGGAACATCTCGACGAGCGCCGGCGCGTTGATCGGCTGGTCGCGGTACACGGAGATCATGCGCGCCGTCTTGTTGCCGTGGCCGCTCGTGATGATGCCCTCGGGATCGGGCACGCTCGCCCTGTCGTAGAGGAACACGTTCACGTGGTCCTTGGTGCCGAGCAACGCGCAGATGTTGCCGTCCAGCACGAAGTACGGCCGGTCGGTGAACTTGATCGTCTCCTCGACGGCGGGGTCGGCCTCGTGGACGAGCCTGCGGACCTCGCGGCAGATGTCCTGCTGCCAGTCGGCCAGCCCGGCGATGTAGTCGTCAACGCGCGTGTCGGTGTTCATATCTGTGTGTCGCGGCTGTCGTCGGATTCTCGACATGGTCTTCTTAACGCGGCAGCCAGCTGGCCATGTCGGCCACCGCGTCGAGCACCTCGTCACTGACGTGCCCGGACGCCGTCTCCGTCTCGGCGATCACGACGGCGCTGCCGTCCGGCCGGGACTGGTAGTGCCGGCCCGTGAAGCGGATGTCGGCCAGGTCGAGCAGCGGGGTGCCGAGCGGGGTGATGTCGCCGGTGCCGTGAACGTCGATCAGCTTCTTGAACTCGCCGGCATCGCGGCGGCTGCGGAACCCGACCCACGCCACGGACACGACCGCGACATTGCCGCGGTCGTCGCCGATCGCCAGCAACGCCCGGTCGAGCGACTTGCACGGGTTGCGCGCGAAGTGATCCCGCACCTGGCCGAACGAGTGCGACAAGCACTCCACCTCGGCCTTGGCCCGGCGCTTGAGTGTGCGCATGCTGACCTGACGCCACGCACCGTCCGCATCACCTTTGCGCGCGGACTTCCGGCCTTCGGACTTGGCCTTCGTGAGGTTCGTGCCGACGGAGTCGATGCTGGTCGAGGTGCCGCCACCGAGCGAGAGACCTCCGCTGCCCGCCGCGACCGACACCGCCAGGGCCGCCGCGACCACGACCGTTCCCGCCTTGCCCGCGCCTGGGTCCGATCCGCCGCCCTTACCGCCGATTCGTCGTGCCATCTGTGGCCTCCTCGGACGACGAGGAGACCGCACCCGACCGGCCGGGCGAGGTGGATTGGGGCCAAAACACCCGATCGGCTCAGCCGGTCCGGCTCGCCGCCGCGACGAGGTCGACCTCTCGCCCGTGCCGGGCAACGGCCTGCAACCCGACCGGCAGCCCATCGGAGTCGAACCCGGCCGGAATGCTGATCGCCGGGTGCCCGCTGAGGTTGAACGCCCAGGTCAGGCTCGTGTTCACGCGCTCGCCGGGTCCGTCGTGGCCGTGCGGCGGCCCCGGTGTCGTCGGGGTGAGCAGCAGGTCGGCGGTCTCGAACACCGCGTCCAGCGCCGGGTTCGGGCCGCAGCGCCCCGCGAACCAGGCGTCCGCGGGATCCTCCAGCACGAGGCCGACGGGCTCCGGGCGCAGCGCACGAGCCGCCCGGAACGCCACCGCGGCCTGCTCGGCGTCGACGGAGGCGAAACCCAGATCGGGGGACCACAACGCGGTGGGCGAGCTGGACTCGGACGAGCCGAGGTAGAGCGCCAGGTCGTCGGGGTGCCGTGCGAACACGCCGACGGCCGCCCGATCTGAAATCGACGTGGTCTTCAGCCCGAACACACCGCACCAGGCGGCGGGGATGCGGATCGAGCCGGCGCCGTCCACACCAGTCGCCAACGGCACCACACCCGCCGCCATGGCTGCCGCGGAGCCCGCTGACGAACCGCCGGGGGTGCGGTCGGGGTGCCACGGGTTGCGGGTGACGCCGCGAGAGTTGCGGCCCCACGTCTGCCACGAGGTCGTGCCGTCCGGGGTTGTGGTCAACCCGATGACAACGCATCCCCGAGCTGTCAGGGCGGCTCGGTGGCTCTGGCGTTCGCCGCGCTTCACCGCGATCGGGACGCCCGCCAACGGCAGCGCTGCTCCGCTCCGGACGCGCCGGTCGACCTCGAATGCTTGGCGCAGCGCGGTTTCGCGGAACACCGAGTGGAACGCGCACAGTGCGGGTTCCACTCGCTCCAGCCGGGCGAGGGCGGCGGAGACCTGCTCCACGGCTGTCGTGTCGCGCGCGGTCACGGCGGCGGCGATCTCGGCGGCGGTCAGCATGATCACGATTGTCGGCCACAATGGCCCCGTGAAATGGACACGCGCGGTGCACCACCTGACCGATCTCGTCGAAAAGGTCAGCGAGATGCCGGGCACGCACTTCCGGTTCGAGGTGGTCGAGCTGTGGGTGTTCGGCGATCTTCTTGGCGCGCCACGCGACCTCGAGCACATCGACGTCGCGCTCGTGGTCGACCTGCCGGTGGACGAGGTGCCGTGGCTCACCGAACCCCTGGGTGCGGAGCACTGGGCGAACGCTTCCCGCGTGTCCCGCAACCCCGTGATGCCGTTCTGGCGGTCGGCGCAGGCACCCGTGTGGAACCACCGCATCGAGCGGCCCGCGCTGGCGTGGAGCAAGGCCGACGGCATCGCGGAGGAGACGCTGGTCGCGGTCGGTGACGGCACCGGTGAGCTGGTCCGCCTGCCCGCGCCGGAACCGGACGAGCTGCGCAAACGCCTGGACGACGAGCTCGCGCTGAGCCTCGCCGCGCTGCGCCACGACAACCAGGTCTACACCGACCGCCGCTGGAGTCCCGGCAAGCTCACCCCGTACGCCGACGCGTTGTGGCGCACCACGACGGGCTATCTGGACCTGCTCGACGCGCTCGCCCGCTGAAGGTTCTGATTCCGCCCATGACCAGGCCGCCGCTGGGCTACTTTCCGCGCTGTGCAGAACACCCGTCGTGAACTCGGCCGGCTCTGGGGCCCGCCTGCGCTGGCTCTGATCGCGCTGTTCAACACGCCCCTCGGCGGTCCCCTGCTCTCCACGCACAGCGCGGGCTTCGGGCTGAGCAAGTACGCCGTCACGTCGCTGGGGTTGCCGGCCCTCGCGGTGATCGCCGGGGTGTGGAACGCCAAGCGGTGGCAGTGGCTGCTGGTCGTGGGGACGCTGGCCAAGCTGGTCGCGGTGATCGAGTCGCACGTGTACTTCTTCAGCGGGCGGCCGGGCCTCACGTTCCTGATCTCGGGCGTGGGTGACGCCGGCTTCGTGCTGATCGTCATCGGCGTGCTGGCCGCCGTCCGCGACGCCGCCATGGCCGCGGCGGTGGTCGGCGTGCAGCTGGTCGCCGCGCTGTTCCTCGGACTTGACTGGCTGAGCAGCCCGTATCGGCCGATGGCCGTTGACCTGCTGCTGGCCGTGATCGGTGTGGTCGGCGGTGCACTGGCTGTATACGGCACGCGCACCGGCGAGATACCGCGTGCGGAACCGATCGGCCGTCGCGCGGTGATCGTGGGCACGCTGGCGGCGTTGGTGCCGACCGTGCTGACCGTGACCGGGTACCTGATCAAACTGGAGCTGCCGGCCCTGGTGGCGGCGGCGGGCGCCGGGGTGACGGTGCTGCTCTTCGTCACCGTCCTGGCCATCGCGCTGGGCAAGGGAGCGTTGCTCAGGACGGCGACCGCAGGTCTCGTCCTGCTCGCCGTGGCCGCGCCGCTGACACTGGCGCTCTACTTCTCGGCCAGCTCCCCGCAGGTGTACGGGCCGGCCGCGGTCATCGGGCTGGCGGCCGGGATGCTGGCAGGCCACGCGGGCCGGTCGATGCTGCTCGCGGCCGGGGCCTGTGCCGTGCTGGCCGTCGTGACCCTGACATCGACCGAGCTCACCGGGTCCTACGCCGACCTGAAGCAGGGAGGGCTGGCGTCGTTGATGATCGTGCTCGGCGTGCTGGCGGCGACGTCTGCCGCTGCCACCGCCGCACCTGCGCTCATCGAACTCCGCGCGCTCCCGGTCGCGCTCGGCCCGTTGCTCATCGGCTTTCTGCTGGGCTTCCGCGAGCTGATCCAGCCGTTCCTCTCCTACTCGCGGATTCCGAGCCAGCTGCCGGAGGCGGACTACACCTCGCTGTGGGCGGCGATTCTCGGCATCGCGGCGGTGGCAATGGTGGCCATCGCGGCCCTAGACCGGGCGAAGGTCACGTCACCGGCCGGTGCCTCGGTCGACGGGTAGCGGCCGGGGCAGCACCGGGGTGGAGACCACGATGGACGTGGTGGTCTGGCCGTAGAGGAGGAACCGGTCGAGAACCTCCTCGAGCTCCTCCAGCGTGGCCGCGTGCACCTTGATGAGAAAGCAGTCCTCACCGGTGACGCGATGGCACTCGGTGACCTGGGGCAGGGTGCCGGCGAGCTCCGCGATCTTGGGTAACTGGCCGGCCGCGGGTCGGACCCTGGTGAACGCGGTCATGGGCAGACCGAGCGCGGCGGGGTCGACGTCCATCCGGTAGCCGGTGATGACCCCGGCCCGCTCCAGGCGTTGCACGCGCTCGGTGACCGCGGGCGGGCTCATGCCGACCCGGCGGGCGAGCGCGGACATCGTGATCCTCGGGTCGGCGTGCAGCTCGGCGAGCAGCCGCCGGTTCACCTCGTCCAGCACGCCCTCGAAGGTAGAACTGCCGTTTCGCCGTGACTCCGCAGGCAATTGATTGCTCCTGCCTTCAGATGGCCATGTACTTGCCGCAATACAGCGACAAGCATTGCACCCCAGCCGAAGAACGCTTCCTGGGGAGGAAATCTGATGGCAAGCCGCATCGTGTCGCTACCCGTAGACTGCACCGACGCCGAACTGCTGGCCGGGTTCTGGGCGGAGGTGCTCGGCTGGAAGATCGTCCACCGGGGCAACTACGGAGTCTCCATCGGCCGCGAACCCGACAGCACGTTCCAGCTCGACTTCCGGGTCGTGCCCGACGTGAAGCGGGAGAAGAACCGGCTGCACCTCGACATCAACCCCACCGATCGCGACCAGGAGGCCGAGCTTGCGCGCCTGCTCGGCCTCGGCGCGGTACCGGTCGACGTTGGCCAGGGTGAGGTCAGCTGGCACGTTCTCGCGGATCCGGAGGGCAACGAGTTCTGCCTTTGCCGGGCGAGGGTGGATCCCTGATCGCTGGAACGGTCTCGAGGTCACCAGCCGCGGGCGCGCCACTCCGCCAGCGCCGGACGCTCCTCGCCGAGCGTCGAGTCATCACCGTGACCGGGTAGAACCAGGTGTCGTCAACAGCACCGCGAAGATCCGCGAAGATTCGGTCCTCGATGTCGTTGATCAGGGAGGCGAAGTTGTCCTGGAGTGAATCACGCTGGTGCACGATCTCGTGCTATGGAGCGAGACGCCAGAGTGAGTCCAGTGGTACCGCCCTGATTTTCTCGCCGAATGGCAGGGTTTGCTGTCCGGTGTAGAGCACGTAACCCGCTACGAACCTGTCTCCCAGCCGGGTAGCGAGGTTCCGCAGCCCGGCAAGGTCCTCGGTACGAACCGTGGCCCCGGCCTTCACTTCAATCCCGATCACTCTGCCATCAGGTGTCTCAATTACTGCGTCGACCTCGATCTTGTCCTTGGTTCGGTAGTGATAGAGCCGACCGCGCTCCTCGGACCACGTCAGTTGGCGGGCAAGTTCCATGACGACGAAGTTCTCCATCATCGGGCCGGCCGCGCCACCCGGTTCGCCGAGACGGAACGCGTCCTGGCCAATGAGATGGCAGGCGATGCCTGTGTCCACAAAGGCTAGTTTCGCCGTCCCGACAGCTCGTTGCGTTTGCCCCGAGGACCAAGCCGGGATGCTCTTGATGAGGAAGACGGACGACAGCAGTTCCAGGTACCTGGTGAGAGTGGTTCTCGGAATGCCCGATTGGTTGGCGAGCGCGCCGGGTACCAGCAGACCGCCGACTCGCCCGGCCAGTAGCGCGAGCAGTTTCAGCAGGTCACCTCGGCGCTCGATGTTCGCCAGTTCCAGAACGTCGCGTTCGATGAGGGTGGACAGGTAGGAGTCGAAGAACGCCGTTCGGCGTCGAGGGGTGCGGCGCACGGCTTCGGGGAAGCCGCCTACGACGAGTCGGTCCAGGTAGTCCCTGCGGCGCATGGTCGACGAGTGGTCGATTCTTGGCCCGTGGCGGAAGGCCGCGTCGACGAATCGATCAGGTTGACCGTTCATCTCGCCCTGTGAGAAGGGCCAGAGCTCAATAACCTCCATGCGGCCGGGCAGCGCGTCTGGAAGCGTTCGCAGGGCGAGGATCCGTGATGAGCCGGTCAGTAGATAGCGGCCAGGGGTGGGATCGAGGTCGACAGCGACTTTGATCGGTTGGAGGAGCTCTGGCACGAGTTGGATCTCGTCGATGACCATGAGGGTGTCGTGTTCCACGAACCCGGTCGGATCGTCCTTGGCCGCACGCAAAGTTGCTGGATCGTCCAGCAGGCGTACAACTGCGGTCGACCTTCTACCGGCGGCCAGTCTCGTCAAGGTGCTCTTGCCAGCCTGGCGAGCTCCGTTGACGAGGATGACGCGGGTGTCGTCCAGCGCCTCGGTCACCAGCGCCTCGGCGTGGCGTGGGACCAAGCTTGATTGCGTGCTCACGAGGCAACTATGCCGGAAGAGCTAGATCAACGGTCGCATGGACGCGCCCTACGTGGTCACCTGGACGGTTGAACTGTGGCCATCTGGCCGGGGTGCTTGTGGTCAATGGGACGCTCGCGGTCAAGGCCCTTGGCAACGTCACACGTTGCCAAGGGGCCTCGAGGTCACCAGCCGCGGGCGCGCCACTCCGCCAGCGCCGGACGCTCCTTGCCCAGCGTCGAATCATCACCATGACCGGGGTAGAACCACGTGTCGTCAGGCAGCACCGCGAAGATCCGATCCTCGATGTCGTTGATCAACGAGGCGAAGTTGTCGGCCGACGTGGTCTTCCCCACACCCCCCGGAAAGAGTGAATCTCCGGTGAAGAGGTGCGGATGCCCGGTCGGGTCGTCGTAGACGAGGGCGATCGAGCCCGGCGTGTGGCCCCGCAGGTGGATCACCGACAACCCGACTTCGCCCACGTTGATGGTGTCGCCGTGGTCCACCAGGACGTCCGGCGGGACGGGCAGTACGGCGGCGTCCAGTTCGTGCGCGACGGTGTTCGAACCGTGGGCTCCGGCCAGTGCGCCGAGTGCCTGCCAGTGATCGGCGTGCTGGTGCGTTGTCACGATCGTGCGCAGGCGCGGGCGGTTCGGGACGTGGCCGAACAGGTCGGACAGACGCTCGTAGTCGTTGGCCGCGTCGATCAGCAACGCCTCGTTCGTGGACCGGCATACGAGCAGGTAGGCGTTGTTGTCCATGGGCCCGACGGAGATCTTCGTGATGGTCAGCGCGTCGAGCGTGCGGCGGACTGCGGGGCCGCCTGGATCGACGTGACCTGTGTAGTTCTCGAGTACGTCCACGGTGGCAGACGGTAGTCGCTCGAAGCGGCGCAGCGCACACCTTCAGGTTGCATACAGGTCTCACTCATAGGGTAAGTAAGGATCAAGCTTCGAAGCCCGAGTACGCCGAAAGCACCAACGAACAGGTCCCCGCCTCTCGTGATTCCAGCGCAACGACAGAAGCCCCGCACGGCCCGCAGGGTCAGCTGGGACGTCCTCCGCGTCGTCGCCATCGGGTGCGTGTTGCTCCACCACGCCACGCTCACGAGCGTCAGCAGCCACCCCGATCTCGGGCCGCTGCCGTTCACCTTCCCGATGTCGATGGGCGCCAGCACGTTGATGGTCATCTCGGCCTTCTTCGCGTGCGCCTCGCTCAACAGCGGCAGGCCCGGCGTGTTCCTGTGGAGACGGCTCGCGCGGCTGCTGCCCGCGTACCTGGTGGCAGTGCTGCTCACCTACGCCGTGCAGCGGTGGATCGCGCCGGACGGGTGGAGCCAGCTCGACGGCAGGGACGTCGTCTACAACCTGCTGCTGGTCAACCAGTGGTTCCCGGACGTCGACATCGTCGACTTCGCCTACTGGACCATCCCGGTGCAGATCACGGCGTTCATCGCCGGTGCCGTGCTCGTGAAGCGTCTCAGAGGCACGAAGCTCCGGTTCTTCCTGTGGGCGCTCATCGTCACGCCGCTGCTGTTGCGACCGTTGCTGGACCACTCACACACGCTCTTCGTGGTCTACAAC
Source organism: Lentzea sp. NPDC051213 (assembly GCF_044455585.1). Classification (NCBI taxonomy): domain Bacteria; kingdom Bacillati; phylum Actinomycetota; class Actinomycetes; order Pseudonocardiales; family Pseudonocardiaceae; genus Lentzea; species Lentzea sp. NPDC051213. Next base: position 53,084 of record NZ_JBITEX010000016.1, on the reverse strand, counting down.
GGTTTTGCGCTGCACAGGGCGCAGCTGTTCGCGGCCGGTATCGCGATCTGGTTGTGGCACAAGCGTCGGATGAGCACACCGCACTTGGTCGCGCTCCTCACGGCCACGCTGATAGCGCAGGCGATTCACACGACCGAGTACGGTTCGACGCTCGGTTTCGCTGTGCTGCTGCTCATGGTCTGCGCCGCGGCCGCCGGACCAGATTGGGTGTTCTTCACGCCGATCGCCACACCGGTCACCTGGCTCGCGGGCATCTCGTACGGGGTCTATCTGGTGCACCAGCAGATCGGCGCGGTGGTGATGGACCGCATGCACTTCGTTGGGCTGCGGTCCTGGTGGCTGCTCGCCGGCTTCATCACCTCGGCGCTGGTGCTCGGCTGGGCGATGACGAAGTTCGTCGAACGGCCTGCCTATCGGTTGCTGACTCAGATCCAGTCGGGCAGTGACGGCAGTTCGCCGCGCAGGCCCGTGCCGTCCGTCCGGCCGGTCAGCCAGCCCAGGACGGCGCTCGCCGACCCGCTCACCGAACTGCGGCTCGCCGGTCCGCTGACCGTCCAGATGCGCTGAGAGCCATCGGGCAGGGTCACCTCGATGCTGAACGGGTCGACCCGGCCGGAGAACTGCTCGACGGCGTCGTCGAGGAACTCCTCCACGAAGTCGGCGGGCAGGTCGTCGAACCCGACGCCGCAGTCGAGGTCGATGAGGTGGATCCAGACCTCGCGCAGCCGGAACAGCGGCACCGTGGACGCTGGAATCGTCTGCCCCTTGGGCGCGGTGACCTCGGAACGCCACGCGTGTGCCGGCATCTCGCGGCACGCGGCCTCGAACCGGAGGGACGCGGAGTCCAGGTCCGCCTTGATCACCTGCAGGATCCGGCGGGAACCCTCCTCGATGTCGGCGTCGCGGTCCGCCCGCGACGCGTAGGCCTGGTGCTCGACCCCGGTCTTCGCCCAGGTCAGCAGATTCACCAGCGCGTCGGCGTTGCGCGCGAGGTGGGTGATGACGTGTCCCCTGGTCCAACCGGGCAGCAGGCTCGGGCCGCGCAGGGCGGCCTGGTCCAGCTCCTCGACGACCTCGTACAGCACGTCCGTCGCCTGACGCACCGCGTTGATGTGCCGGTCAGGCACTCCGCGCTGTGCTGGTACGGAGGTGTGCTGCGTGGACGGCGTGTAGGTCATGTGCTGCCTCTCCCCGACGTTGAGGCTCTGATCGAAGTGACCAGACTATGAGTAAAGCCTGCTCAGGGGAATGCGATCGGTGCCGGAACCGTTTTTGTCAGGGGTGCGCCCTAGCATGGTCGGCGGGTCGGTCGCAGCCTCCAAATCGATGCTAGTACTCTTCGAACGCTTGTTCGGGAGAGTGTGGCGTGAGTGACCCGCCGATCACAGCCGAAGGGACCCCAGTGGCAGACCGTCTTGTTGTTCGCGGCGCCCGCGAGCACAACCTGCGCGGCGTGGATATCGACCTGCCGCGGGACAGCTTGATCGTCTTCACGGGGCTGTCCGGCTCCGGCAAGTCGAGTCTCGCGTTCGACACGATCTTCGCCGAGGGCCAGCGCCGCTACGTCGAGTCGCTCTCGGCGTACGCGAGGCAGTTCCTCGGGCAGATGGACAAACCCGACGTCGACTTCATCGAGGGCCTCTCGCCCGCGGTCTCGATCGACCAGAAGTCGACGAGCCGCAACCCGCGGTCGACCGTCGGCACCATCACCGAGGTCTACGACTACCTGCGGCTGCTCTACGCGCGCGCCGGCAAGCCGCACTGCCCGCAGTGCGGTGAGGCGATCGGCAAGCAGACGCCGCAGGAGATCGTCGACCAGGTGCTCGCGATGGAGCAGGGCACCAAGTTCCAGGTGCTCGCGCCGGTCATCCGCGGCCGCAAGGGCGAGTACCTCGACCTGTTCCAGAACCTGCAGTCGCAGGGCTACTCGCGCGCGAAGGTCGACGATGTCGTCTACGCGCTCGGCGAGGTGCCCAAGCTGAAGAAGCAGGAGAAGCACCACATCGCGGTCGTCATCGACCGCCTGTCCGTCAAGGCGTCGTCCAAGCAGCGCCTCACCGACTCGGTGGAGACGGCGCTGCGGCTCGCCGACGGCCTGGTCGAGCTCGAGTTCGTCGACCTCCCGGAGACGGACCCGAAGCGCATCAGGGGCTTCTCCGAGAACCTGGCGTGCCCCAACGGACACCCGCTCGCGATCGAGGACCTGGAGCCGCGGTCGTTCTCCTTCAACTCGCCGTACGGCGCGTGCACGGTCTGCACGGGTATCGGCGTGCGCAAGGAGGTCGACCCGGAGCTCGTGGTGCCGGACGACGAGCTGAGCCTCGAAGACGGCGCCATCGCACCGTGGGCAGGCGGGCAGACCGCCGAGTACTTCACGCGTCTGCTGCAGTCGCTCGGCGAGACCATCGGCTTCCGGATGGATCAGCAGTGGCGGCTGCTGCCCGCCAAGGCGCAGAAGGCGATCCTGCACGGCATCGACGAGCAGGTGCACGTCAAGTACAAGAACCGGTACGGCCGTGAGCGCTCCTACTACGCCAACTACGAGGGCGTGATCCCGTTCCTCGAACGGCGTCAGGAGCAGACCGAGTCCGAGTACATGCGGGAGAAGTACGAGGGCTACATGCGCGAGGTCCCGTGCCCCGCGTGCTCGGGAACGCGCCTCAAACCGGAGATCCTCGCCGTCACGCTGCACCACGGCAAAAAGGGCGACAGGTCCATCGCCGAGGTCTGCGCGATGAGCGTCTCGGAGTGCTCGGAGTTCCTCGACGGCCTGAAGCTCGGCAAGCGCGAGTCGATGATCGCGGGCGCGGTGCTCAAGGAGATCCAGGCCCGCCTGCACTTCCTGCTCGACGTGGGTCTCGACTACCTGTCGCTGGACCGCGCGTCCGGCACCCTGTCCGGCGGTGAGGCGCAACGCATCCGGCTCGCCACGCAGATCGGCTCCGGCCTGGTCGGCGTGCTGTACGTGCTGGATGAGCCGTCCATCGGTCTGCACCAGCGCGACAACCACCGGCTGATCGAGACGCTGACCAGGCTGCGCGACCTCGGCAACACGCTGATCGTCGTCGAGCACGACGAGGACACGATCCGCACCTCGGACTGGGTCGTCGACATCGGTCCCGGCGCCGGTGAGCACGGCGGCAAGGTCGTGCACAGCGGCCCGTACAAGAAGCTGCTCACGAACAAGGAGTCGGTGACCGGCGCGTACCTGTCGGGGCGCAAGCAGATCCCGATGCCCGCCAAGCGCCGCAAGATCGACAAGAAGCGCCAGCTGACGGTCGTCGGCGCCCGCGAGCACAACCTGCGCGGCATCGACGTGTCGTTCCCGCTCGGCACGCTCACGGCCGTCACCGGCGTGTCCGGCTCCGGCAAGTCGACGCTGGTCAACGACATCCTCGCCACGGTGCTCGCGAACAAGCTCAACGGCGCGCGCCAAGTGCCCGGCCGGCACACCCGCATCAACGGCCTGAACGAGGTCGACAAGCTGGTGCGGGTCGACCAGTCGCCGATCGGCCGCACCCCGCGGTCGAACGCGGCCACCTACACGGGCGTGTTCGACCACGTCCGCAAGCTGTTCGCGGCGACGACCGAGGCGAAGGTCCGCGGCTACCAGCCGGGCCGCTTCTCGTTCAACGTCAAGGGCGGCCGCTGCGAGGCGTGCGCGGGCGACGGCACGATCAAGATCGAGATGAACTTCCTCCCGGACGTCTATGTCCCCTGTGAGGTGTGCAAGGGCGCGCGGTACAACCGCGAGACGCTCGAGGTCCACTACAAGGGCAAGACGATCTCCGAGATCCTCGACATGCCGATCGAGGAGGCCGCGACGTTCTTCGAGCCGATCAACGCCATCTACCGCCACCTGAAGACGCTGGTCGAGGTCGGTCTCGGTTACGTGCGGCTGGGCCAGCCGGCACCGACGCTGTCCGGTGGTGAGGCGCAGCGCGTGAAGCTCGCGTCGGAGTTGCAGAAGCGGTCGACCGGCAAGACGGTCTACATCCTCGACGAGCCCACGACCGGCCTGCACTTCGAGGACATCCGCAAGCTCCTCGGCGTCATCAACGGCTTGGTGGACAAGGGCAACACCGTCATCGTCATCGAGCACAACCTCGACGTCATCAAGACGTCCGACTGGGTCGTCGACATGGGTCCCGAAGGGGGCTCCGGCGGAGGTATGGTCATAGCAGAGGGCACACCCGAGCAGGTCTCCGCGGTCGAGAAGAGCTACACGGGGCAGTTCTTGCTGCAGGTGCTCGGAAATGAGGAGGTGTCGGCGGCAGGGTGATGATTCCACTCGATGCGCTGGCCCACCGCGAGCGCGCCCTTCAGGCGTCGCGCGGCGAGCCCATGGCGTACCCCTTCAGCCTCGTTGAGGCGCTCGACTCGTCGGAGCAGGCACTCCGCCGCGTCGCGGCTGTCGGCTGGTTGCGAATCCTGGAAAGGCTTCCTCACCTCGCCGACAAGTGAACCGGGCCGGCCTAGTGAGACGCTTGAGTCTCACTAGAGCCACTTGAAAGGCGCGGTCACGAGGCGGGTAATTCCCGGATGTTGCGAGTTTGGTCGAGAGGCTGTCACTCGATCGAGCTATCAGGAATGATGTCCGCCGTGCCATTGAACCGCTATCGATTCCGCAGCGTGTGGCACGTTGACGCGCCTCCTGACGCTGTGTACGAGATCTTGTCCGACATCGCGAACTACCCGGTGTGGTGGCACGAGGTTCGGGCCGCGACGAAGATCGACGACGAGTGCGGCGAGATCATCTGCCGCTCATTTCTGCCCTTCGACATCGTCGTGCAGGTCCGGCACAGCATTCGCAGCCAGCAGGCGGGTCTCCTGCGCGCGACGTTGTCCGGTGATCTCGAGGGCTTCGCCAGCTGGGAGATCATCGGCCGCGACGGTGGCACCGATCTCGTGTTCGATCAGGAGGTCGTGGTCAACAAGGTGTTGTTGCGGCGCCTGGTGCTGATCGCGAAGCCGTTCTTCCGCGGCAACCACGACCTGATGATGCGCGGCTGTCTGAAAGGCCTGAGACAGCAGCTGGACATCAAGTCGGCGAGCCGGCACGAGTTCTAGAGCCCGTCGGCCCGAGCAGTCAGGTCCGCCCGGACAGGTGCCGCACCAACCGCGCCAACTGCTCGGCGTACTTCTCGGCGAACTCAGGCGTGGCCGGGTCCTCGCCGGTGATCTGAGCCGCGGTCTGCCGCAGCGTCAACGGCGCAGAAGCGGCCGCCATCAGCGCGAGCAGCAGGAGCCCGGGGTCCAGGTCTGAGGGGAACTCCCCGGCCGACTGGCGGTCCCGCATCTGGTCGACCTGCGTGCGGAGGAACGCCTCGTCGGTCGCCGGGCTGTCACCGGCCAGGTTCGCCCACGCCCACAGTCGGCCGTGGTCGGTGAGCGTGGTCGCCACGAAGCCCGCCAGCACCGTGTCCAGCGGCTGGTCCTCGCTCGCCATCTCGGTGGCGGTGCTGTGCCAACTCGTGGCCAGTTCCTTGTACAGGCCCTCTTTGCCGCCGAAGTAGTACGAGATCAGCTGTTTGTTCACGCCGGCCCGCGCCGCGATGTCCGTCGTGCGGGTGGCCGCGTAGCCCTTCGCGCCGAACTCCGCCGCGGCCGCCTCCAGGATGCGGGCCCGCGTGCGTTCCGGGTCTCGCTTGCGTTCCGAGGTGCTGGGAGAGCGGCGTTGATCCACGGCGCCACGGTAGCCGACCGGCTGTTTTCAACCAACAGGTTGACTTAATCAACCGCACGGTTGAAACTTGGTGGCATGAGAATCGCAGTGATCGGTGGGGGAATCGGCGGGCTGTGCCTGGCGCACGGGTTGCGCAAGGCCGGCGTGGACGTGGCGGTGTACGAGCGCGATCTCTCGCGCACGGACCGCCTGCAGGGGTATCGGGTGCACATCAACCCGCATGGTGCCGCTGCTCTCAGAGAGTGCTTACCCGCGGCGAACTGGGCGCGATTCGAGCAGAGCGCGGGAACCGGCGGCAACGGATTCGGCTTCCTGACGGAACAGCTCAAGCCGTTGCTGCTGCTCGACCCCGAGGCGGAGCAGCACTACTCGGCCAGCCGGATCACGCTCAGGCAGGTGTTGCTCGACGGGCTGGACGTGCAGTTCGGCAAACGGTTCGAGCGCTATGAGCAGGACGACACGATCAAGCTGTACTTCGAGGACGGCACCACGGCCGAGTGCGACGTGCTGGTCGGTGCGGACGGGATCCGGTCGCGCGTGCGCAACCAGTACCTGCCGCACGCCGGCACCGAGGAGGTGGGGGTCAGCGCGGTCGCGGGGAAGCTGCTGCTCGACGAGCACGACTGGGTGCCTCAGGAACTGGTCGTCCGGGCCAACTCGATCATCCCGACCAGCCGGGCCGGCATGTTCCTGGCCGCGCACGACGGGTTGGGCGTGACCGACGATCCGGACGACGTGTTGTTCGACAACGTACGTCCCTACCTGATGTGGGCCTACGCGGCCGCCGACCTGACCATCCACGATGGACAGGATCTGCGACGCGAGGTGCTGCGCCGCATCGCGAAGTGGAGCCCGGAACTGCGCAGGATCGTCGAGGCCTCGCCCGCCGAGACGATCAACCAGTGGCGCATCCGGTCGTCGAAGCCGATCGAGCGGTGGCAGCCCACGAACGTCACGTTGCTGGGCGACGCGATCCACGCGATGACGCCGATGCGGGGCATCGGGGCGAACATCGCCTTGCGGGACGCGCAGCTGCTAGCACGGTGCGTCGCCGAGAGTGGTGACGCCGTCGCGCGGTACGAGCACGAGATGTACGACTACGGGTTCGCGGCGGTCCGCGACTCGCTGCGTGCTGCCCGCCAGTTCGCCGACGGCAGTCCGGTGGCGCGGACGATCTTCAAGACCGTGCTGAGGACCGCGAGCGCCGTACCCGCGTTGAAGCGGGCGATGTTCGCAGGTCAGGGGGACTAGGGCCGGTATCGAAGTCCATGTTCGCGATAGTCGGGCCTGAGGCGGCCCCTGGCGGCACGGCCGAGTGGCCCACATACAACACCGGTATGCGGGCCACTCGGCCGCACCGCCAGGAACCACCTCAGGCTCGACTCTCATCGAACGGGACTTCGATACCGGCCCTAGAAAAAAGATTGAACCGACCTGGCCGTCCCTACGTGTGTTGGGCGTTGGAGGGCACTAGCCAGGAGGTTCATGATGATCCGCAAGGGTGTTGCGGTCGTCGCGTTGGGGTTGATCACGTTGACCGCCTGCTCCGGTACGCCGGAGAGCAAGCCGGTCGCACAGCAGCTGGAGAGCGTTGTGGCGCTCAACGTTGCGGAGATCGACGACCTGGGCCCGGTGGTCACCGATGTCAGGGGATTCACGCTTTACCGCTTCGACAACGACAAGCCGGAAGAGTCCACTTGCGACGGTGAGTGCGCCGCCACGTGGCCGCCGGCCACCGTCACCGACGAGAACTTCACGGTGAACGGCGTCGACAAGGCGATTGTCGGCTCCATCGTCCGCAAGGACGGCAGCCGTCAGCTCACCATCGACGGCATGCCGCAGTACCGGTTCGCCAAGGACAGCAAGCCCGGTGAGACCAAGGGGCAGGGCCTGCAGGGCAAGTGGTTCGCCACCGGCAAGGACGGCGAACGCACCCAGCTGGCCGCCCGCACGGGCGTCATCACCGGCCTCGGCGCCGTGCTGACCAACGACGCCGGCCGCACGCTCTACCGGTTCGACGGCGACACGGCCCAGCCTCCGGTGTCCAATTGCGACGGTGGCTGCGCCGAGACCTGGCCGCCGGTGTACGTGGAGGGTGAGAAGCCGCGCGTCAAGGGCGTCGACCCGAAGCTGCTCGGCACGGTCGAGCGCAAGGACGGCCGCAAGCAGCTCACGGTCGCGGGCTGGCCGCAGTACATCTTCAAGAACGACACGAAGCCCGGTGAGGCCAAGGGCGTCACGGTGCCGAAGTGGTTCGCCACCGCGACCGATGGCAAGAAGGCCCAGCAGAACAAGGCGATCGCGCTCACCAGTGCGACCGTCGCCGACCTCGGGATCATCGCCACCGACAAGGACGGCATGACGCTCTACAGGTTCGACGACGACACCGCGGAACCGCCTGCGAGCAACTGCTCCGGCGACTGCGCGGTGCAATGGCCGCCCGCTTACGTCAGCGAGGGTTTCCAGGTGCAGGGCGTGGATGCCTCGCTCGTGGGGACGATCGAGCGGGACGGGAAGAAACAGCTCACCATCGCCGGTTCGCCGCAGTACCTCTTCTCAGGTGACAAGGTCTGCGGTGATGCCAACGGACAGGGCGTTGGCGGGAAGTGGTGGGCTACCAAGGCCGACGGAAGTCGCGCCGGCAAGTAAGAGATCGTGAGTGGTGTGGTCGTCAGGGCGGCCACACCACTCACGACCATTTTCAGCGCAAGCGCAGCAGGAGTGCCTGTTCCGGCTCCAGCACCGGCAGCTGGACGCCCACCTCGGAGAGCATGGAACAGGGCAGCTCGATCTCGTCCCAGCCCTCGGTCCGCCGCTGGTTCAGCCGCGGCCGCCCGGCCGGTGCGTCGAACGACAGCCGATAGGTCCGCGCCGGATCCAGTCCAGGCAGCAGCACGCGAGCCGGCTTGTTCTGCACCGAAGTGGCGATCTGCGCGTAGCAGAACAGTGCCTCGGACCGGTCGGACGCCACGATCCCGTGCACCCAGGCCGCCGGGTCCGGGTGGTCGGAGTGCACCACGGTTCCGCTGTGCACCAAGGAACGCACGTCCTTGTAGTACTCGATCGCGGCCTGCAGCTCCGCCCGCTCCTCGTCCGTGGCCGAGTTGATGTCCCACTCGATCCCGAAGTGCCCGAACAACGCCGTGGCCACCCGGAACGACAGGTCGTGCACGCGGCCGGTGGTGTGCGACTTGGTCGGTCCGACGTGCGCACCCATCAGCTCGGGCGGCAGGAACACACCGGTCCACCGCTGGATCAGCTGGCGTTCCAGGGCGTCGTTGCAGTCCGACGTCCACACGCGGTCGGTGCGGGAGAGCACGCCGAGGTCGATCCTGGCGCCGCCGGACGAGCAGCTCTCGATCTCCACGTGCGGGTGCCGCAGCCGCAGGTCGTCCAGCAGCCGGTAGAACGCGTGGGTCTGCTCGTGCACCCGCGAGCCGATCAGGTCGCGGTTGTGGTCCCACTTCACGAACGCGATGTCGTTGTCGGACAACACCGACGACACCCGCTCCAGGATGTACGCGTACGCCTCGGGGTGCGCGATGTTCAGCACCTGCTGGTTGCGCCACGGCGGCGGCAGCACGCCCGGTCGCGGTCCCAGCACCCAGTCCGGGTGCGCGCGGTACAGGTCGGAGTCCGTGTTGATCATCTCGGGCTCGAACCACAGCCCGAACTCCATGCCCAGCGAACGAACGTGCTTGATCAGCGGCGACAGCCCGTCCGGCCACACCGTCTCGTCCACGTACCAGTCACCGAGGCCCGCGGTGTCGTCGCGGCGGTGGCGGAACCAGCCGTCGTCCAGCACGAAGCGTTCGACGCCCACCGCCGCGGCGGTGTCGGCCAGTGAGGTGAGCCGCGCGAGATCGTGGTCGAAGTACACGGCCTCCCACGTGTTGAGCACGACCGGCCGCGGCCGCAGCGACCGCTCCCGCAACTGCCGGTGGAACGCCGCGCTGATCCCGTCGATGCCCTCGGACGAGTAGGCCGCGTACAGCCACGGCGACTCGTAGGTTTCTCCTGGCGCCAACGAGATCTCGCCTGGCAGCAGCAGCTCGCCGCCGCCCAGCACGGGCGAGGAGTCGGTGAGGTTCTCCGCGTACGTCACGTGGTTGCCGCTCCACGCCACGTGCAGCGCCCAGACCTCGCCGGTGCGGAACGAGAACCCCGGCGTACCGGCGAGCAACCCGATGGTCGCGTCGTGCCCGGTGCGGCCGCGGCGGCTCTCGCGCACCCACGAGCCGTAACTCAGCGCCTGTCGCTGCGGTGACCGTTCCCGGCTCCACCGCCCGGTGAAGTCGAGCAGCTCCGCGGCACGGCCTGGGATCGGCAGCGCGGATTCCAGTCCCTCCAACGCGTACGGCGTCTCGCCGTCGTTGCGGACGGTGTGCCGCAGCCGGAGCATCCCGGACTCCAGCAGCTCCACGACGCCGGTCAGCGTCAGCGAAGCGGCCGCGTCCGAGGCGACGTAACGGAAGATCGAGCCGTTCTCTTCCCCGAACGACGTGACCGTGAGCGCCGGCGCGAAGTGCTCGCCACCCCGATGCCCGCGCAGGCCGGGGCGCCCGGAGTGCCCGGCACCCGCGTCCGGCACGAGGGCGAGCGCGACCGCGCTGTCGGGCGAGTTGTTCGGGTTCGTCCACAACAGCGCGTCGGCCAGGGTGCGCAGAGCATCCTGGCCGACGTCGCCGAGCGTGCGCCCCCAGTGCTTCACGACCGGCAGTCCGGTGCCCCGGACCTCGATCACCACGCTGGAGGCGGTGTCGTGCAGGTGCACGACCTCCGTGTTGTTCATGCGGGCCCCGTCCACATCAAACACAAATGAACATTGTGCCGATCCTGTGACGCGGGGCCTGCGTTGTCAAGCGTTGGAAAATGTTTAGTTCTGTCTGGTTAGACCACCAGGCTGAGCAGCGCCGCGACCACGAAGCCGACCACGGACAGGATGGTCTCCAGCACCGTCCACGACTGCAGCGTCTCCTTCACGGACAGGCCGAAGTAGCGGGACACGATCCAGAACCCGCCGTCGTTGACGTGCGAGGCGATGATCGAACCGGCCGCGATGGCCATGACCACCAGAGCCAGCTGCGGTTGCGAGTAGTTCAGGTCCGCCACCACCGGGGCGACGATGCCCGCGGTCGTCACGATCGCGACCGTCGCCGAGCCCTGCGCGATCCGGATGACGCAGCTGATCACGTAGGACAGTGCGATCACCGGCAGGCCGATGCCCGAAAGTTCGCCGGCGAGCGTCTTGCCGATGCCCGTCGCGGCCAGCACGGCGCCGAAGAAGCCACCTGCACCGACCACGAGCAGGATCATCGCGACCGGCTTCAGCGAGGCACCGGACAGCTCCGCGATCTTCTCCCGCGTCATCCCGCGCCGGAATCCCAGCAGCCAGAACGCGAGCAGCACCGAGATCGTCAACGCCACCGCGGGTGTGCCGAAGAACGTGGCGATCGAGTACGGCCGCGATCCCTTCTGCAGCAGAATCGAGCCGAACGTGCCCGCGAGGATCAGCACCAGTGGCAGGCCGATGATCGACAGCACCAGCCCGAGCGACGGCGCGTCCTTCGAACCGTTCTCCGCCCTGGCCTTCTCGGCCGCGACCAGCATCTCCTCCGGCACCGGCACGTTGAGCCGCTTGCCGATCCAGTACGAGTACAGGACACCGCCGACGAACCACGACGGGATCGCCACCGCGAGGCCCATGATGATGATCCAGCCGAGCGAGACCTTCAGCAGGCCGGCCGCCGCCACCGGTCCGGGGTGAGGCGGCATGAACGCGTGCATGACCGACAGACCGGCCAGCAACGGCATGCTGAACAGCACGATCGACTTGCCGCTGCGCTTGGCCGCCACGTAGACGAGCGGTGCCAGCACGAAGATGCCGATGTCGAAGAAGACCGGCACACCGAAGATCAGACCGGCCAGGCCGATCGCGACCGGTGCCTTCTTCTCGCCGAACGCCTGCATCAGCTTGTCCATCAGCACCTGCGCGCCGCCGGACGCCTCGAGCATCGCGCCCAGCAGCGTGCCGAGACCGATGATCGCGGCGATGTGCCCGAGGATGCCGCCGAAGCCCTTCTCCAGCAACGAGTCCGAGGCCTTCTGCGCCGACCCGACCAGTGCCTCGGTCGGCACGCCGGCCGCGAGCGCCACGCCCAGCGCGACCACGATCAGCGCGATGAACGGCTCGACCTTGAACCTGATGATGAGGAGCAGCAGCACCGCGATGCTGACTACCGCGAGGGTCAGCAGACCCGGTGTTGAGTGTTGCAACCAGTCGATCACGGGCGGCTCCTGAGTGAATGGCCTGGCAATGCGCCGGTGGCGGTTCCGTCATCGATCACCGGCACCCCGTTGCAGAACACGTACGGGATGCCGGCGGCCTGCTGCCGAGGCTCGTCGAACGTCGCCGTGTCGGCGATCGTCGAGGCGTCGAACAGCACCAGGTCGGCCGCGAAACCCTCGCGGACCAGACCCCGGTCGGTGAGCCGCAAACGCTTGGCGGCCCTGCCGGTGAGGTGCTCGACGCACTCCTCCAGGCTCAGCACGCCCAGCTCGCGGACGTAGCGCGCGAAGTAGCGGGGGAACGTGCCCCACGCGCGCGGGTGCGGCCGGTCGCCCACGAGCAGCCCGTCGCTGCCGCCGGTGTGCGCCGGGTGCTTCATGATCGCCTGCACGTTCTCCTCGTGGCCCACGTGCATGAGGCACGAGGTACCCATCCGTTCGTCGACCAGCACGTCGAAGTACAGGTCGGCGGGCGCACGTCCGAGCCGCGCGGCCGAGTCGAGGACGCTCGCGCCGACCAGGTGCGCGTTGCGGTCGTTGCGGACGCCGTTGATCTCGATGGAGTGCCAGTCGACCGGCACGCCGTGGCATCCGTCCGACCCGATCTCCTCGATCTCCTCGCGGATGCGCTCGCGGGTGTCCACATCGGACAACCTTGCCAGCGCCTTCTCCGGTCCGCCCTCCGTGGCCCACGAGGGCAGCAGCGCGGACAGGTAGGTCGCGCCCGGCAGGTACGGGTAGGTGTCCAGCGAGATGTCCGCGCCACCGGCGATCGCGTCGTCCAGCAACGTCAGCAGTTCGGGCGCCTTGCCCTTGTTCACCGGGAAGTTCATCGTCGCGTGCGCGAGGTGCAGCGCGCAGCCGGACCGCTGGGAGACGTCCACCATCTCGGCGTACGCCTCCAGCGCGCCAGCACCGTAACTGCGGTGGTGCGGGCTGTAGAACCCGCCGTGCTGCCCGACGACCTCGCAGAGCTGCACGAGTTCCGACGTGTCCGCGTACATGCCCGGCGTGTAGGTGAGGCCGGACGACATCCCGGCCGCGCCCTCCACGAGCGACTGCGCCAGCACGGACTTCATGTTGTCCATTTCGGACTCGGTGACCGGCCGGTCGTCCCAGCCGACCACCAGCATCCGCAACGTCCCCTGCGGCACCAGGTACGCGGCGTTCACCGCGATGCCCTGGTCGAGCCGGTCGAGGTACTCGCCGACCGAGCGCCAGTTCCAGTCGAAGCCGGCGGGGTCGTCGTTCCACCCGGCGAGCTGGCCCCGCAGCGTGGCCAGCACCTCGTCGTTCACCGGCGCGTACGACAGCCCGTCCTGGCCGAGCACCTCGGTCGTGACGCCCTGCGAGACCTTCGCGAGGTGGTCCGGTTCGGCGAGCACGCGCAGGTCAGAGTGCGAGTGCATGTCGATGAACCCCGGCGCGAGCACGAGCCCGTCCGCGTCGATCGACCGCGTGCCGCCCAGGCCGTGGCCGATCGCCGAGATGACACCGTCCTTGATCGACACATCCGCGCGGTAGGCGGGTGTGCCCGTGCCGTCTGCGATCAGCGGTCCGCGCAGGACGACGTCGTCCATCGGTGCTCTCCGATCAGAAGTAGGTGCGAATCAGGTCGACCACGGTCGTGCCTTCGACGACCGGGATCAGCTGCCACTTGTCGAACACCGTGCAGGGGTGGGAAAGCCCGAGCCCGACCCAGTCGCCGACCCGGACGGTGGCCTCCGCGCCGAGCGAGAGGAACGCGTGCTGGTCGTTCAGCGCCGTCACCTTGGCCTGGGTCAACGGTGCGATCGCGCCGTCGTTCCTGCGCAGCAGCTGCGGTTCCGGCAGGCCCTCGTCGAACGACGCGTCGCGCTTGCCGATCGTGAGCAGCGCCAGGTCGCGCTGCGGCCGGGACGTCACCTGGGCCCAGGCGCGCAGGGCGGACCGGAAGGGCTCGACGCCGTCGATCCGGGAGAACGGCGAGATCCCGCGGTAGAAGCCGTCGTCGTGCGTGATGTACGCGCCGCTGCGCAGCACCGGCCGCACCGGCACCGGCCACGGCTGTCCCAGCGTCGCCGCGACCTGGTCGAAGTACGCGCTGCCACCGGCGGTGACGATCACCTCGTCCAGCTCGTCGAGCAGCCCGGCGTCGGCCAGCCGCAGCACCAGCGTGCGCAGGTCGGTGAGGTACCGGTCCACAATGGACTGCGAGGACTCGGAGGCGTCGTGCGCCAGCGCGCCCTCGTAGCCGCAGACGCCGGCCAGTCGCAGCACCGGGCTCTGGTCGATCGCGCGGGCCACGGCCAGCGCCGTCTCCAGATCACGGGCGCCGGTCCGCCCGCCGGGAGCGCCCAGTTCGACCAGCACGTCGACCGGGCGGGACGGCTGGAGCTCCTGCAGCGTCTCGCTCATCAGCGCGACCCCGGCCTCGGAGTCGGCCCAGCAGCTGAACTCGAACCGCGAGTCGTGGTCGAGCTCGCTGACGAGCCAGCGCAACGCGCCGGGGTCGAGCAGCTGGTTGGCCAGCAGGATCCGGGAGACCCCGAACCCCCGGTACACCCGCAGCTGCGAGGCGTTGGCGGCGGTGAGGCCCCACACGCCGTGCTCGATCTGCCGCTGGAAGAGCTGCGGCGCCATCGTTGTCTTGCCGTGCGGCGCCAGGTTGACGCCGTGGTTGTCACACCACTTGGCCATCGTCGTCAGGTTGTGCGTCAGCGCGTCCGCGTCCAGCACGACCAGCGGGCCGACGAACTCGTCGGCGAAGAGGTCGAGCCGCCGCCCGGCGACCTCGCCGATGGTCGAACCGAACGTGGTGGACGGCAGGCCCTTGAATCGCCAGTCGATGCGTTCGGACCTGATGTCCGCGACTGCCGAGAGGTCCATCTCCATCAGTTGTTGCATATTTTGCAACTCCCATTGCGCGATGTGATGCTGGAGTGTGTAGCATTCGGGTGCGCCGCCGTCAACGAACACCTCTGGAGCTTGCATGCGGTTCGAACACGTCGGCGGTGTCGTGTGTCTCGGCGAGACCATGGTGATGATGGTTCCGGCTGACCCCGGTCCTGTGCATCTGGTGCGCACCTGGCACCGCGCCGTCGGTGGCGCCGAGAGCAACGTCGCCATCCACTTGGCGCGCCTCGGCGTGCGGTCGTCGTGGGTCAGCGCGGTCGGTGACGACTCGTTCGGGCTCGCGGTGCTCGACGCCGTCGGCGGCTTCGGCGTGGACGTGTCGGCTGTGCGGGTCGACCCGGCCCGCCCGACCGGCCTCTACGTGAAGGAGGCCTCGCCGGACGGCAGCCCGGTGCGCTACTACCGGCGCGGCTCGGCGGCGTCCGGCATGGGGCTGGAGATGATCGACCGGCTCGGCCTCGGTGAGGTGAAGCTGGTGCACATCAGCGGAATCACGCCCGCCTTGTCCGATTCGTGCCTCGCGCTGATGCGTGAGCTGCTGCGCCGCCCCCGGCACGGCTTCCGGATCTCGTTCGACCTGAACTGGCGGCCCGCGCTGTGGTCCGACCGCGACCCGCGCGTGCTGCGGGAGCTCGCGGACCTGGCCGATGTGGTTCTGGCCGGGTCCGACGAGGCGGAACTGGTGTGGGGGACCGGTGATCCGGCGCGGCTGCGGGCGCTGCTGCCCGGCCCGGCGTCGCTGGTGGTCAAACAGGGCGCGGACGGCGCGACGCTGCTGGAAGGCGGTTCGTCGCACTTCGAGCCGGCACTCAAAGTCGAGGTCGTGGAACCGGTCGGCGCCGGCGACGCGTTCGCGGCGGGCTTCCTCGCGGCCACACTGGCGGGGGAGACACCCTCGGTGAGGTTGCGCGCCGGGCACCTCCAAGCGGCATCCGCTTTGCTGACCGCCGAGGACGTCGGAGATCCTTTGCCGGACGACGTGACGGCGCCGCTGCTGCACGCCGACCCGCAGACCTGGGCGTCCGCCCGCCTGGAGGTGTAGATGAGTCAGAGCCTCGACCGCGCGCTCACACTGGTGAGCCAGCTCGCGACAGGACCGAAGACGCTGGACGAGCTGTCCGGCGTGATCGGCGTGCACAAGTCGACGACGCTCCGGCTCCTGCGCACGCTGGAGTCGCACCGGTTCGTGCAACGCGAAGGCGTGCACCACTACCGGCTCGGCACCGCGTTGTTCGACCTCGCCAACCGCGCGCTGGAGGAACGCGACGTGCGGCGCTCCGCCGAACCCGCGCTCCGCGACCTCAACGCCCGCCTGGGCTACACGATCCACCTCGCGTCCTATGAGGACGGTGAGGTGATCTACATCGACAAGTACGAGTCGTCGCACCCCATGCGCATGTACTCCCGCATCGGCCGCCGCGCGCCGTTGCACTGCACGGCGGTGGCGAAGATCCTGTTGTCCGACCTGCCGGCGCCCTCGTTGCAGAAGGTGCTGGCGAACATGGAGTTCCCGCGGCTGACCGCGAACACCATCATCGGCCCGACGGCGTACCTGGCCGAGCTGGAGCGCGTGCGCACCAACGGTTACGCCGTCGACAACGCCGAGCACGAGGACTTCATCCACTGCATCGCCGCCCCGATCAAGGGCGCGCGGGGCGAGGTGATCGCGGCCGTCTCGATGTCGGTGCCGAAGGTGCTGCTCGACTTCGACGGCCTGCTGGCCCACCTGCCCGACCTGCTCGCCACCGCCGAGGCGGCGTCCGTTGAATGCGGTTATGTTCCAAGATAAGGGGAGTTCCGTTGTCCAAGGTTGAGATCAAGACCGCCGACGCGCCGCAGCCGGTGGCCCGTTTCTCGCAGGGTGTGCGCAAGGGCAACATCCTGCAGGTGGCGGGCCAGGTCGCGTTCGACCCGAAGTCCGGCGAGATCGTCGGCACCACCGTGGCCGAGCAGACCCGGCAGACGTTCGCGAACCTGCACGCGGTGCTGGCCGCGGGTGGTGCGTCGATCGACGATGTGGTGATGATCCGGGTCTACCTCACCGACACGGCGCACTTCGGTGAGCTGAACGAGGTTTACAGCGAGTTCGTCACCGATCCGGCGCCTGCGCGGACGACCGTTTACGTGGGGCTGCCGGCTGGGTTGCTGGTGGAGATCGACGCACTCGCGGTCGTCGACTGACCTGCCGTTCGCAGCTGACAGAGCACCCTCGAACCTGAGGGTGCTCTGTCGAACCAGGAGTGATCATCGACGCCCGATGGGTCACGTGGCAGCATCCGACCCATGAAGTGGTACGCGGACAGACCGGTCAGGTTCACGCGTCAGCTGATCGCCGACCTCCTCGCCGCAGGCTGGGTAGCACTCTGGATCTGGGTGGCCACCACGGTCCACGACTGGGTCCTGGAACTGAGAGCCCCGGGAGACGGCCTGGTCAACGCGGGCGGCAGCATCCGCGACGTCTTCACCAACGCCGCCAACAAGGCCAGAGGCGTTCCCCTGGTGGGCGACGACCTGGCCGGTGCGCTCGGCAGTGGAACCAAAGCCGGCGAGACCCTCACCAACGCGGGCAACGCGCAGATCAGCGTGGTCGAGGACAGCGCGTTCTGGCTCGCCGCGGCCCTGATCGTCGTTCCCCTGCTCTTCCTCCTCATCACCTGGCTGCCCCTGCGGCTGCGGTACGCGCGCAAGGCCGGCAACACCGCCAAGCTCCGCAACAAGCCGGACCTGCTGGCCCTGAGAGCGCTTACCAGCCTGTCGCCCAGGGAACTGGGCAAGTTCGACGGTGACCCGGCGGTGGCCTGGCGCACCGGCGACACGGACGTGATCGACGAGCTGGCGCGACGTCAGCTCGCGTCGCTGGGGGTGCGCGCATGATCGCCGTGTCGGTGATCGCCGCCATCGTGGCGATGTGTGCCGTGGCCATCTCGTTGTGGCAGGCGCGTGAGGCGAAACACGCCCAGCAGGCCGCGCGGAGCGCCCAGGAAGCCGCGCAGAGCGCCCAGGAAGAGGCCCAGGCCGCTCGCAAGGCGGTGGAGCAGGCCACCAGCAGCGCGCTCCAGGCCAAGAACGTCACCGAAGTGGCCGGACGTGCCGCCAAGAAAGCCGAAGAGGCCGCCAGGGAAGCGGAAGAGGCGGCCAGGGCGGCGCGGATGCTGGCCGATGAGGCGCAGCTCACCTCGCAGCAGGCGGCGGCACTGGTCAACGAGCTGGCGGACAGCATCGCGACGGAACGCAGGAGGAGGGGCATGCCGACGTTCGCGATCACGCCCGGCGCGCCCGACGAGTTCCACCTCAGCTACTTCGGCGGGCCCGCCGTCATCGACCAGCTGACGGTGTCCGTGGTGCCGGGGAGCAGGGTGCTCGGGCTGCAGTTCAACGACGAGCCGCCGGTCGAGCACCTGGAGGTCGGGCCGCTGTACAACGGCTCCGCCATCACGTTCCGGGCGGCGACCGGGCAGCGGGCCTCCGCGGTGTTCTCGATCAAGGCCGAGCCCTGGGAGCCCGTCGTCGTGCGGGCCGAGCAGTAGCGGTCCCCGGCGCCGGGGACCGCTGCCGGCGGGATCAGTAGACGGGGCCGGTGAACTTCTCGCCGGGGCCCTGGCCCGGCTCGTCGGGCACGGCGGAGGACTCGCGGAACGCGCGCTGCACCGACTGCAGACCGTCCTTCAACGGTGCCGCGTGCGGGCCGAGGTACTCGCCGGAGGCGGTGATCAGGCCGGCCAGGGCCGTGATCAGGCGGCGGGCCTCGTCCAGGTCGCGGCGCGGCGAGTTGTCCGGGTCGGGGTCCGCCAGGCCGAGGCGTTCCGCGGCGGCGGACAGCAGCATCACGGCCGCCCGGCTGATCACCTCGATGCTGGGGACGTCGCCCAGGTCGCGGATGCCGTCTTCCACACTGTCTTCCAGCGGCTCGGTCACGGGCACCATTGAAGCAAGCGCCCTGAACCGGCAGACGTCACAGGGCCGCGATTCGGGGGTTGACAACGGCGTCTGCTACTATTTCGGACGCGACCAGCTCCCGTTAGTGCGGGAGCGGCAAGTGGAGCCCCGCTCCCACCCGCGTCCACCGCCTCAATGAGGTGGCCGGGTCCGGTCCTCCTGACTACAGGACACACGGGTGTCCTCCGTCCAGGTTTGCGATCGGTCGGAAGCGGGCCCCTTCGTCGGCAACGACGAACGGGGCTCTTGTCTTTTGGCGCAGACGAGTCGCAAAGGACGTGAATGACAAGTCCCTCGAACCGAGGTGCTCCCGTCAGCACCGAGCCGCGCATCAACGACCGCATCCGCGTGCCCGAGGTTCGTCTGGTCGGGCCGAACGGTGAGCAGGTCGGGATCGTTCGCATCGAGGACGCACTCCGACTCGCGCAGGAAGCGGATCTGGACCTCGTCGAGGTCGCCGCGCAGGCTCGACCTCCGGTATGCAAGCTCATGGACTACGGCAAGTTCAAGTACGAGACCGCTCAGAAGGCTCGTGAATCTCGCCGGAACCAGCAGCTGACGGTCATCAAGGAGCAGAAGCTCCGGCCGAAGATCGACCCGCACGACTACCAGACGAAGAAGGGCCACGTGGCCCGCTTCCTCTCGCACGGGAACAAGGTCAAGGTGACCATCATGTTCCGCGGTCGCGAGCAGTCGCGTCCGGAGCTCGGTTACCGGTTGCTGCAGAAGCTGGCGGAGGACGTCGCGGAGCTGGGCTTCGTCGAGTCCAACCCCAAGCAGGACGGCCGCAACATGATCATGGTGTTGGCGCCGCACAAGAACATCAAGGCGCGTCCGGTCAAGCAGGACGACGACGTCGAAGCAGAAGGTGACGTCGTCCCCGAGTAGGACGCATGGCCGCCCCCGACCCGGTGGGTAGCACGAGACGAGGACGGAAATGCCGAAGAACAAGACGCACAGCGGGACCTCGAAGCGGTTCAAGGTCACCGGCACCGGCAAGATCCTTCGGGAGAAGGCCGGCAAGCGCCACATCCTGGAGAAGAAGTCCAGCAAGGTGACGCGTCGCATGAGCGGCACCGCGGTCGTGTCCGAGAACGACGCGCCGCGCATCAAGAAGCTGCTCGGTCTCTGACCCCGCTTCGACTCCCTAGCTAACTTCGGGAACCCCAGGGCCCCGACCCCTGGCTCCCCATGAGATCGACAGGATGGACCCGTGGCACGCGTCAAGCGGGCTGTGAATGCCCAGAAGAAGCGCCGTACCACCCTTGAGCTGGCCAGCGGCTACCGCGGTCAGCGCTCGAGGCTGTACCGCAAGGCCAAGGAGCAGGTGCTCCACTCGCTCAACTACGCGTACCGCGACAGGCGTGCGCGCAAGGGTGACTTCCGCAAGCTGTGGATCCAGCGCATCAACGCCGCTGCCCGCGCGAACGGCATGACCTACAACCGCCTCATCCAGGGCCTGCGCCTCGGCGGCGTCGAGGTCGACCGCAAGATCCTCGCGGACCTCGCCGTCACCGACGCCAACGCGTTCACCGCGCTCGTCGAGATCGCCCGTGGCGCGCTCCCGACCGACGTGAACGCTCCGGCCGGGGACAAGGCCTGAGTCAGCACGCACGCGGCCAACGACCCGAGGACGCTCCGTTCACCGAACGGACGCCTCGGGTCGTTGCTGCTCGCCACCTCACCCGCCGCGCCGGCCGTGACAAGGCAGGCCGGTTCCTCGTCGAGGGCGCCCAGGCAGTCCGTGAAGCGCTGGCGTGGACCGGCGGCGCGGTTCACGAGCTGTTCGTCACCGAGACCGCCGCGGCACGCAACCAGGAGTTGCTCCGGTCCGCCGCGGCCGCTCGCGTGCGCATCAGCACCGTGACGGACAAGGCCGCGGAATCGCTCTCGGAAACCGTGACGCCCCAGGGCCTCATCGCCGTGTGCGACGAGATTCCCGTCGGGCTGCCAGACGCGCTGGCCGGCACCCCGCGGCTGGTCGCGGTCCTGTACGGCGTCTCCGACCCCGGCAACGCGGGCACCGTCACGCGGGTGGCCGACGCGGCCGGCGCGGAAGCGGTGATCTTCGCGGGTGACACGGTCGATCCGCACAACGGCAAGTGCGTGCGGGCCTCCACCGGCTCGCTCTTCCACCTGCCGATCGTCCGTTCCCGCGACACCGACCACGTCTTCGCGGCGTGCCGGAAAGCCGGGCTCCGCCTGGTCGCCGCCGACGGCTACGCGCAGGACGACCTCGTCGTGGCCTCCGCCAAGGGCGAGCTCGCACAGCCCACGGCGTGGGTGTTCGGCAGCGAGGCCCACGGCCTGCCCGACGACGTCATCGCGAAGCTCGACACCTCGCTGAAGGTGCCGCTGTACGGCGCCGCCGAGAGCCTGAACCTGGCCACGGCCGCCGCGGTGTGCCTCTACGCCTCCGCCCGCGATCAGCGGAATTGAGCTGACGCAGCACCAACGCGGAACTACTCTCCCGCCCGTGCGCGAATCCGAGATCGAACTGCTGTGCTCCCAGCTCGCCGACTACTACGTGTTCCCGGACATCG
This sequence comes from Lentzea sp. NPDC051213, assembly GCF_044455585.1. Lineage (NCBI taxonomy): Bacteria > Bacillati > Actinomycetota > Actinomycetes > Pseudonocardiales > Pseudonocardiaceae > Lentzea > Lentzea sp. NPDC051213. Next base: position 31,736 of record NZ_JBITEX010000016.1, on the reverse strand, counting down.
CTGAAGACGTCGCGAAGGTCCTGCGCACTCGCCTGAGCGAGGGCGCCTACTCCGATGTGGACGATCAGGAGTTCGCCCGGCGGGTCACCGCAGACCTCCAGTCGGTCAACGGCGACAAGCACCTCCGCCTGCTCTACAGCGCAGAAGAGGTCCCGGAGACCGGCCAGGAATCAGCCTGGGACCCGGTGGCCTACCGCAAGGAGGCCGAGCAGGACGCGTTCGGCATCACCAAGGTCGAGCGCCTCAAGGGCAACATCGGCCTGCTGGAACTCCGTCTGCTGCACGACGCCGAGATCGCCACACCGGCCGTCACCGCGGCCATGAACCTCATCGCGTACACCGACGCGCTCATCATCGATCTGCGCAACAACGGCGGTGGCGACCCCCACACGGTGGCCCTGATCTGCAGCTACCTGTTCGACGAATCGGTGCACCTCAACGACATCTACAACCGCCCGGACGACACCACCCAGCAGTTCTGGACGCTTCCGCACGTCCCCGGTCCGCGGTTCGGCGGCAAGAAGCCGGTCTACGTCCTCACCAGCAGCCGCACCTTCTCCGGTGCGGAGGAGCTGAGCTACAACCTCCAGCAGAACCAGCGCGCCACCCTCATCGGCGAGACCACCAAGGGCGGCGCCCACCCCGGCGACCGCTACCGCGTCGGCCCGCACCTGAAGTCCGCCGTCCCCAACGGCCGCGCGATCAACCCGATCTCCGGCACCAACTGGGAAGGCGTCGGCGTGGTGCCGCACGTCGAGGTGCCCGCCGACGAGGCCTTCGACGTCGCCTACGCGAAGGCCTTGGAAGCCATCTAGTCGAGGCGGGTCGTCAGCAGGCGCACCAGCGGATCCGTGCCCGCCGCCCTGTTCTGCCGCCGCAACGCTTCCGAGAGCACCGACAGCACGTTCCCGGCCTGGGTGTCGTCGGGCAGCAGAGATGCCGCCCGGCGCGCCTCGGCCTCGGCGCCCTCGGGATCGTCGGCGTTGAGCAGCAGTTGTGCTGCCCGCAGCACGATGAACACCCGCCAGCCCTCGTCCTCCAGCGACACCACCAGCGCTTCCGCGTCCCGGTAGTGCTTCATCGCCAGCGCGAACTCGCCTGCCTGGCCGTGCACCCAGCCGCGGATCGCGACGATCTCCGCCTGCCGCCGGGCGACCTCGCGCGGATCGTCCAGCGACGCCAGCAGTGCCTCGGCCTCGTCGACGGCCGCGCGGGTCTCGGCCACGTCGTCGTCCGGCAGCGCGGAGGCCAGCTCGATCAACGAGCCGATCGCCTCCGAGAGGTTGCCCTCCTGCTGCCACAACGCGGCGGCCGCGCGCCACGACGCCGTCGCGTCCTCCGTCTTGTCCGAGCGGCTCTGCACCGAGGCGAGTACGTCCAGCAGGAACGCCCGCCGGCCGACCTCCTCCGGTGGCAGCAGCTCGGACGCCTCACGCAGGTACCGCTCGGCGGCCGGGAGCTCGCCCAGCCGGCGGCACACCTGGCCCAGCCGGAACACCACCTGCAGGCGCAGGTCGTCCTGGGCGTCCTGCAGCAGCCGCAACGACTCCTCCAGCACCTCGGCGGCCTCGACGAACCGGTCCGTCTGGATGTAGCCGCCGCTCAGCGCGAAGCAGAAGTGCGCGGTGTGGCCGGGGGAGAGGTGCACGCGCGAGATCGCCACCGCCTCACGCAGTTCGGCCAGGCACGCGGCCTCCTGGTCGAGCTCCTGGATCGCGGCGACCTGGTACCAGCGCGCCTCGGCGCCTTCCGGCAGCGGGAACGCCGCCACGAACTCGCGTGCCGTCGCCATCGCGGCGTCGGTCTTGCCCATCACGGTCTCCAGGCGCAACCGCAGCCGGAACCCCTCGAAGCGCGCGTTGGCCGGCAGCTCGCCCGCCATGACCGCGACGACGTCCGCGTACGCACCGTCGAGATCCTGTTGCCGTGCCTTGTGCTCCGCGGTCTCGACGGCCACCCTGCCGCGCAGCTCCGGAACGTCCAAAGAGGACGCCAGCGCGATCATCGCGGCGGCGCGGTCGTGGGTGTGCCCGTCGTCGAGCAGCTCGGCGAGCGTCAACGCGGCGATCGTCCGCGTGTAGTCCGACTCGGCCTCGGCCAGGCACCGCTCGGCGAGCTCGGCGCCGTTCTCCCGCCCGACCGCCAGCCGGGCCTGGTACCGCAGGGCGAGGTCCGCGGGCACCGCGGCCAGCAGCTCGTCGAAGGCGGCCTGGTCGAACGGCACCAGCCCGGTGGTCATCCGCCGGATGCCGGCGTGCGCGGCGAGATCGGGCGGCAGCAACGAGTCCATGTCCGCCGGCAGCGAGTCGAGCATCCGCCGCGCCTGCACGAAGTCGCCCTGTTCGTACAGCGTCACCATCGCCTCGGCGATCTCCACGGGATCGCCGAACACGACGGACTCCTCCGGCGCGACGGCGGGAGCGGGCGCCGGCGGCACCGCCAGCTCCACCGGGGCGTAGTCGGCCTGCTCCAGTGCCTGGGTGATCCGCTCGGTCCAGGCGGACGTCCCGTTGCGCGCGTCGAAGGCCTTCGCCAGCTCCATCGCCCGCGCCGACAGCCGGTCGAGCAGCTCGGCGGCGGACAGCGGGCCCACCGCGGGCACCTCGAACGTCACGTCGGCCGGAATCCGTTGCAGCAGCACGGAAGCGCTCTCCGCGAACGACATCTCGTCGGCGGGCAGCTGCGCGGCGGTCAGCTTGTGCAGCGACCGGCGCAGGATGTCCTCGCCGCGCGCGACGTTGCCCGTCAGCGCGCAGAACCGGATGTGCTCGTGCACGTACGAGGTGATCTCGTCGTCCTTGATCAACCGGTACGCGGTGAGATGCGCGTGCGCCGCCCGTTCCACGTCACCGATCTCCAGCAACGGCCACAACAGCGCCGACAGGATCCCCTGCGGCTGCGTGGAGCAGTTGGTGTTGCCGGACAGGCCCTGCCAGCCGTGCGCGGCGGCTTCCTCGTGCCGGCCGAGCCGAGCCAGCATCCAGACCTGCTCCTCCACCACGCACGCCTCGCAGTCCGCCATCGGACCGCGTTCGGTGGCGAGATAACGCCCGAGGTGCTCGCTCAGCCCGGCCATGTCGCCGACGTGGTACGCGTGCTCCGCGCGGGCGCCGTGCACCGGCTGCACGGAGAACCCGAGCCGCCCGTAGCGGTCAGCGAGCTGCCCGATGACCGCCTTCAGCTGGTCCAGCGAGAACCGCGGATCACGCCGCAGCCCGGTCGCGATCCACTTGTGCGACCAGTTCAGCGAGTGGCGCTCGTAGTCGTTGAACGCCTCGGGGTCCTTCTCCTCGGCGGCCCTGACCCACGCGAACGGCGCCAGCATCAGGTCGTAGCGCGCCAGGTAGTAGGCCGAGTCGATCAACGCGATCCGGCACGACACCCCGAGCGCCAGGTGACCGAGCGCGTCGGACATGCGCGCCGCGCGTTCCAGCGCCTCGTGCTTCGGCATGCCCGTCGGCATGTTGTACGCCTCGAGAAACGCGTTCTCCGCGTCCTCGTTGGTGAAGTCGGCCATGATCACTTACCCCCGACGGCGCGGTCCAGCAGTTCCAGGAACGAGCGGTTCAGCGCCGCCGTGTCCTTCGGTCGCATCGCTCGCCGCGCCTGCAGAACGGCGTGCACGTAAAGAGATTCGAGCGTCAGCTCCACGAGCGCCGGGTCGCGGAGCCGCGCCAGCCGCTGCACCAGGGGGTTGCGGCAGTTCAGCACCAGCTGTTCGGGGCGGGCCGAGCCGGTGTCGGCGGTCAGCTGTCCCAGCAGCTCCGCCCACAGCGGGTCCACCGTCTCCGCCGCCGTCTGCTCGGTGTCGAGCTTGCGCTGCTGCTCGGCGTTGCTGATCAGCAACGCGGGCAACGAGACCGGGTCGAAGTCGCGGATCACCGCGTCGCAGTCGTGCCGGTCCAGCGCCGCCGCGCCCTCGGCGAGCCGCAGCCGCAGCGCCGCCTCGATGTCCGGTTCCGGATCCGCCAGCGCCGCCAGCAGTTCCGTCGGCGCCACCCGTCTCGCGACGGACGGGCCGTCCAGCGCGCTGAGCCGGTTCAGCAGCTCCATGTCGTAGGCGTAGCCGGCGTTCACCAGCCCGAGTCCCTGCGCGGCCGCGACCGGGGCGAGCTGGTGGAACTCGTCGACGTCCGGGATGTAGAGGATCGCGCCGTGCTTGCGCTTGAACTGCCGCAACGGGATCGCGCCCTCGGTCGTCTCGAACGGCAGCCAGCGCTCGACCAGCCGCAGCATCTCGTCGTCCGACCGCGCCAGCGACTTGATGCCCAGGTGGTGCGCCGCCAGCAGCTCACCGGCGCGGCGCGGCTCGATCGCGTCCAGCCGGATCAGCCAGTCGCGGATCTGCTCGCCCAGCTCCTCGCGGACCGCGAGCAGCATCTCGTCCTGGTACAGCGACTCGCGCGACGCCGTCGGCCGGATCGCGGACGCGTCGACCACGCACCGCACGAAGTAGGCCCAGTCCGGCAGCAGCCCCTCGACGTTGTCGCCGACCAGCATCCGCTTCAGGTACACCCGGTGCGTCTGGCGCGTGCCGGGATGCACTCCGGACGGCAGCACGAACGCGACGCCGGTCAGCCCCGCCGCCTCGACCTCGATCGGGATCGCCTCGAACGGCGTGAACCCGAGGACCTGCTCGCAGTACGCGGTGAGGTCGGCGTCCTCGTCATCCCACGGCCGTTCGCCGCGCGTCACCACCGCGCCGTCCACCGTCACAACGGCCGGCAGCAGATCGCCGTAGTCGCTCACCAACGGCCGCACGACGTCGGCCTCCAGCCAATGCTCGTTGCCACGTGACGCGGTCAGCACCACCGTCGTACCGACCGGCACGTCACCGTCTACAGCAGACACCGAGTAGTTGCCAGAGGAGTCCGCCTCCCAGCGCACCGCCGAACCGCCGCGAGCGGACCGTGTGATGACTGTCACTGAAGAAGCGACGAGGAAGCACGACAGCATGCCGACGCCGAACTGGCCGAGGAACCCTTCGCGCGCAAACCCCAGCTCATCCCGCTTCGAGGTGCGGCCCAGAGTGGACAGCAGCTCGTGCACCTCGGCCTCGGTGAGCCCGACCCCGGAGTCGGTGATCTTGAGCTCCGCGCCGCAGGTGATCGTCACCTCGGCCGGGCACGACGGATCGAGCTCGCGCCGCGCGGTGATGGCGTCTACGGCGTTCTGCAGCAGTTCACGCACGTAGACGCGCGGGCTGCTGTACAGGTGGTGACTGAGCAGGTCGATGATGCCGCGCAGGTCGACGCGGAAAGTGTGCGACATGATGCCGCCATCCTAGGGACGACGGCAGGGCCAGTGCCGCCCTTTAAAGGAACGGCCCGGAACGGTCAAGACCGCACCCACTAGGATCGGTCTGTTGATTACCGAAATCCGTGACGGGAGCTGTCCACCAACCATGTCCGGAGCCAACGACCCGTACGACCCGAAGCAGGTCGCGGCGCTGTCGGCCGAGCACCTCGACGCGGCCGTGCAGAAGGCGCTCGAGGCGTTCGCCGGAGCTGCCGACCTGGAGGCCCTGGCGGCGGTCAAGCCGGGCCACCTCGGCGACCGGTCGCCCGTGCTGCTGGCCCGCCGCGAGATCGGTGCACTGCCTCCCAAGGCGAAGGCCGAGGCCGGCAAGCGGGTGAACGAGGCGCAGACCGCGATCAAGACCGCGTTCGAAGAGCGCCACGCCGCGCTTCAGGTCGAACGCGACGAGCGGGTGCTGCGCGAGGAGTCCGTCGACGTCACGCTGCCCTGGGACCGCTTCCCACGCGGCGCGCGCCACCCGATCACGACGCTCGCCGAGCGCATCGGTGATGTCTTCGTGGCCATGGGCTACGAGATCGCCGAGGGCCCCGAGCTCGAGACCGAGTGGTTCAACTTCGACGCGCTGAACTTCGGCAAGGACCACCCGGCCCGGTCGATGCAGGACACGTTCTACATCGCGCCCGGCGACTCGCAGCTGGTCCTGCGCACGCACACCTCGCCGGTGCAGGCCCGCACGCTGCTCGACCGCGAGCTGCCGGTGTACGTGGTGTGCCCCGGCCGCACGTTCCGCACCGACGAGCTCGACGCGACCCACACCCCGGTGTTCCACCAGGTCGAGGGCCTCGCGGTCGACAAGGGCCTGACCATGGGCCACCTCAAGGGCACGCTCGACGCGTTCGCCCGGTCCATGTTCGGCGAGGACTCCAAGACCCGCCTGCGTCCCAGCTTCTTCCCCTTCACCGAGCCGTCGGCCGAGGTCGACGTGTGGTTCCCGGAGAAGAAGGGCGGCGCCGGCTGGGTCGAATGGGGCGGCTGCGGCATGGTCAACCCCAACGTGCTCCGTGCCTGCGGCGTCGACCCCGACGTCTACTCCGGCTTCGCGTTCGGCATGGGCCTCGAGCGGACGCTGCAGTTCCGCAACGGCCTGCCCGACATGCGCGACATGGTCGAGGGCGACGTCCGTTTCACCCAGCCATTCGGAACGGAGGCCTGACCGGTGCGTATTCCGGTTACCTGGCTGATCGAGCATCTCGAGTTCGACGAGACACCGTCGCCCGACGAGCTCGCGGAGGCCTTCACCCGCATCGGCATCGAGGTCGAGGAGGTCAGCCCGCTCGGACCCGTCACCGGTCCGATCGTGGCGGGCCGCGTGGTCGAGATCGAGGAACTCACCGAGTTCAAGAAGCCGATCCGCTTCTGCCGCGTCGAGGTCGGCCCCGAGCAGGTCAACGAGATCATCTGCGGTGCCACGAACTTCGTCGAGGGCGACTCGGTCGTCGTCGCGCTGCCCGGCGCCGTGCTGCCCGGCGGGTTCACGATCACCGCGCGCAAGACGTACGGCCGCACGTCCAACGGCATGATCTGCGCCGCGGACGAGCTCGGCATCGGCGACGACCACTCCGGCATCCTCGTGCTGCCCACCGGCACCTCCCAGCCGGGCGACGACGCGCTGGAGCTGCTCGGCCTGAACGACACGGTCATCGAGGTCGCGCCGACCCCGGACCGCGGCTACGCGTTCTCGGTCCGCGGCCTGGCCCGTGAGATCGCGTGCGCGCTGGACGTGCCGTTCGGCGACCCCGGTGGCGTCGAGATCCCGGAGCCGGAAGGCGAGGCCTGGCCGGTCCACATCGAGGACCGCACCGGCTGCTCGCGGTTCGTCGCGCGCCGGGTCTCCGGTGTCGACCCGACCGCGCCCACGCCGTGGTGGATGCGCCGCCGCCTGATGCTCGCCGGCATCCGGTCCATCTCGCTGCCGGTCGACGTCACGAACTACGTGATGCTCGAACTCGGTCAGCCGCTGCACGCGTTCGACGCCGCTGCTCTGCAGGGCGGCCTGATCGTGCGTCGTGCGACCGCGGGCGAGAAGCTCACGACGCTGGACGACGCCGTTCGCGCGCTCGACACCGACGACATCGTGATCGCCGACGACTCCGGCGTGATCTCGCTGGCCGGTGTCATGGGCGGTGCGTCGACGGAGGTCACGGACTCGTCCTCGGACATCCTGCTCGAGGCCGCGAACTGGGACCCGGCGTCCATCGCGCGCACGGTCCGCCGGCACAAGCTGCCGTCCGAGGCCGCGAAGCGCTTCGAGCGCACGGTCGACCCGGCTCTCGCGCCGGTGGCGCTGGAGCGGGCCGCGAAGCTGCTCAACCACTACGCCGAGGGCTCCATCAAGCCGGGCCGCACCGACGTCGGTGTGCCCACGCTGCCGGAGCCGGTGTCGATGCCGATCGACCTGCCGGACCGCATCGCGGGCGTCCGCTACGCGCGTGGCGTCACGGCCCGCCGGCTCGGCCAGATCGGCTGCCAGGTCTCCGTGACCACCTCGGACGACGGCCAGACGATCGTCACGGCCGTCCCGCCGACGTGGCGTGCCGACCTGGTGCAGCCCGCCGACCTCGTCGAGGAGGTGCTGCGGCTCGAGGGCTACGACACGATTCCCTCGGTGCTGCCGCCCGCCCCCGCCGGTCGCGGCCTGACCGAGCAGCAGCGCCGCCGCCGCACGGTGTGGCGCACGCTCGCCGAGGACGGTTTCGTCGAGGTCAAGCCGTTCCCGTTCATCGATCCCTCGGTGTTCGACGCCTTCGGTCTCGCCGAGGGTGACGTCCGGCGCAACACGGTCGGCGTGCTGAACCCGCTGGAGGCGGACAAGAACGTCCTCGCCACCACGTTGCTGCCGGGCCTGCTGGAGACGTTGCAGCGCAACCTGGCCCGTGGTGCGCGTGATGTCGCGCTGTACAACATCGCGCAGGTGACGTTGCCGCGTGCGCAGCAGGTCCCGGTGCCCTCGCTGGGCGTCGACCGCCGGCCCACCGAGGCCGAGGTGGCCTCGCTGCTGGCCGCGCTGCCGCAGCAGCCGCTGCACGTCGCGGGCGTGCTGACCGGCCACCGCGAGCTCGCGGGCTGGTGGGGCAAGGGTCGCATCGCCGAGTGGTCGGACGCCGTCGAGGCGGCCCGCCGCGTCGGTGAGGCGTACGGGGTCACCCTGCGCGTCGTGGCTTCCGACCTGCTGCCGTGGCACCCCGGCCGGTGCGCCGAGCTGCGGGTGGGCGACTGGCCCGTCGGCCACGCGGGCGAGCTGCACCCGAAGGTGATCGAGGCCCTCGGCCTGCCCAAGCGGACCGTCGCGTTCGAGCTCGACCTCGACGCGCTGCCGCTGGACGACCACCGCCCGGCCCCGATGGTGTCGCCGTACCCGCCGGTCCTGCTGGACGTGGCGCTCGTCGTCGACGCCGCCGTGCCGGTCCAGTCGGTGTCCGAGGTGCTCGGCGCGTCCGCGGGCGAGCTGCTCGAGGACATCCGCCTGTTCGACGTCTACACCGGTGAGCAGGTCGGCGAGGGCAAGAAGTCGCTGGCGTACTCCCTGCGCTTCCGCGCGCCGGACCGCACGCTCACGGTCGAGGAGGCGACGACCGCCCGTGACGCGGCCGTGGCCGCCGCCGGCGAACGTCTGGGCGCGGCTCTGCGCACCTGACCTGGGTCTACCGAGGGGGAGTTTCCTGAAGCTCAGCTGAAGGTCACTCCCCCTCGCCCCGTTTCACGACATCAGGTTCGCTCGAACGGTTGAGTCCCGGAGATCGGGATTTGGGATCAAACCAGCAGGTGGTAGCCCTGCGTAGCTGTCAAGGTGCCAAAGGTCCCTCATTACAAGGGGAAATCGGCGCCCGTCGGACGCTTGCGCAGTACGTGAAGGTTCTCCAAGATTGGCCTCGCGGCCCGCTGGGCCGAGGGGCGAAGCGATGAACCACCGGGCGAGTCTGGTCGCCGGTCCGGTGGGGAGCTACTGGCGAACCCACCGCCTGGGAGCAACAACTCTGGAGAGTTGCGCCATGCGTAGTCTGGGTCCGCGCCTTGAAATCGCCGTGTCGTTGACGATTCTCATGGTGGGCGCGGCCGTGGTCGCGGCCATGCACCTCACCTGGCCGGAGCAGCGGCTGCCCGCGATGGCGTACTCCGTCAGCAGTGGTGAGTCGGACATCCAGCAGCTCAAACCGTTTGAAATCAACGACATCTCCGGCGCGGCCGTGGAACTCACACCAGGTGCCGAGGGCGAGCGCAAGGTGCGTCTGTCCAATCCGAACCCCGTCGACATCATCGTCGAGAGCCTCTCCGCGGTCCCCGGCCAGCCGCTCGACGCCACCCAGAAGCGGGTCGCGGGCTGCCCCGCCGGCGTGCTGTCCGTGGTGCCGCTGAAGGACATCGTGGAGATCCCCGCCGGAGGTGCGGTCGAGGTCGTCATGAAGGTCCAGGTCGCCGTGGACGTGCCGGCTGCCTGCTCCGACCTCGTCTTCCCGCTCACCTACTCGGGCCGGGCGAAGCACGCCTGAGCAACGGCCCGCGCCAAACTCAGGTGTGCGAGATCAGAGGTGCTTCAGCGCCTCACGCCGTGACAGCGGCGACAACCCCGGCCGTGCCTCGACGAACGCCCGCACCCACCCCGGCTCGGTCTTCGCGAACTCCCGCAGCGCCCACCCGATCCCCTTGCGCAGGAAGAAGTCGCGGTCGTCCACGTTCGCGTCGATGCACGCCGTCAGCAGATCCACGTCCGTCGCCGCCTTGAACCCCAGCTGGCAGATGATCGACGTGCGCCGGCGCCACAGGTCGGCGTCGGTCGACCACTTCAGCATCAGCGGCCGGATCACGTCCGGATCGGAGCGCAGCAGCGGCCCCACCCGCCGCGCGGCCACCTCGTCCACGTAGTCCCACCACGCCCCGGTCACGATCATCTCGTCGAACAACGGCATCAGCGCGACGGACTGGAAGCGGCGATCCCCGCTCAACGTGAGCGCCACGTACCGTTCTTCGCGATACGTCGCCTCGCGCCACAGCGTCCGCACGACGTCGAGCCACTCGTCCCGGTCGTCGATCCGGGGCAGCGACCGCACCAGCGCCACCCGCGCGGGCTTCTGCACGCCCAGGAACGGCATGTCGGACTTCATGTACGCCTGCATCTCCGGCGCCTTCACCGGATCCGCCGCCGCCCGCAACCCGTCGCGCACCGCGGCGATCACTTTGGGACTCACGGGTTGCACCGTACCGCTGAGGGCTTAAAGGAGTATTGCCGTTGAGATTGATGGCGTATTGCCGGTCAAGGGTGAGCGACATCGGTAACGCCGTGGACCGAAACCCTGCTTTTCCCCACTACAGTGCGCGTTCATGCGCGTGCTTGTGGTTGTGGCGGCGCTCGTGCTCGGCAGCATGAGCGCCACCAGGGCGGACACGGTGGATTTCCTGGATCTGCCGTTGGTCAACGGAAACGGTGAACAGCGGGGTGGCGTGCACCCCGATCTGCCGTTCGACCGGGCCACGCTGGAGCGCGCGCTGGGCGGCCACCGGAGCACCGCCGTCGCACCAGCCAGGTTCAAGGCGTTGCTGTGGCAGTACTGGATCGTCCGTGCCGCCGAGGACGCGGGTGTGCGACTGTCCGACTGGGATCCGCAGGGCACCGCGGAGCACAACCGCGCGACGATCTTCGCCGTCTACGACTTCTACGCCCGGCTGTACCTGCAGCGCCCGGACACGTTGCGGTGGATGGGGTTCGCGAACATCGGCGCGCCCGCGTTCGCCGCCGGCATGCTCGACCTCGGCCTGCTGCCGGAATTCCGGTACTTCTCGTCGATGCTGATGTCCATGCAGAAGCACATTTTCATGGACCTCGGTGCCATGCACGCCGCCTATCTCCACGGTGGCATCAAGGCCGTGGAAGAAATGCGCGACGCCGGCATCATCGACGCCGAGACCACCGCCGCGTGGGCCGATCCGGCTCAGGCCGTCCTCGAGTTCTCCTCGCGCGAGCAGAACCTCGTGATCCCCGACCAGTTCGACCGGATGCGCTCCCGGTTGCTGCCACCAGGCGAGCTGGTCACGTACGCGATCACGGTGGCCGGCCCTATGCCGGTGCCCGGCGGGAAGACACCGGCGCAGTACCGGCCGCTGCTGGGCGGTCCGCTGCCCGCGTTCAACTACGCGGACCGCGAGGATCGGTGGGACTTCCTCAGCAACGACACCGTTCCCGCCTACGAACGGCTGTCCGCGGACGCCGTGCGCAAGATCGTCACGCGGCCGTTCGCGGACCGCGTCGCGGAGTACCGCGCCACGGCCCGCCTGCTCGACCGGATCATGCCCTTCAGGAGTGCCGCAGCCCAGATCGCAGTTCGCTGAGGACGGTCAGCCGGTCCTCCTCGAGGATGCGGCGCGTGGTGACGCGGTCGGGGTAGCAGCGCATGAACATGTTGGTGAAGTGCGTGCCGTAGTGGATGAGGTCGTCGCTGTTCTCGCCACTGCCGTCCAGCGGGCGCATCACTGCTTCGAAGTTCGGCTCGTGGAAGTACGCCATGGTGAACCGCTCACGGGTGTTGAGCAGCACCTTGTGCGGCGTCGAGAGCAGCGTGCCGCCGGTCAGGAACTGCAGGATGTCGCCGGGGAACACGGTGAAGACGTGCTCGACCGGTTCGACGAGGTGCCAGCCCTCCGCGTCCTGGAAGCAGCCGGCGGCCGACTCGTCCGGCAGCCAGTTGCGCGGCCGTTGTTCGCCCTCGATCGGCGGACGGACGTAGAGGCCGCCGACGTCGTCCTGCGCGGCCAGGACGAGCATGCCGTAGTCGGTGTGGGCACCGATGCCGCGGTCGACGGTCTCGGACCTGGTGGGGAAGCGCAGCACCCGCATGTGGTGCCAGCCGTCGGCGGTGAGCCTGGTGAACGTGTCGATGTCGAGCCCGAAGCCCAGCGCGGTGAGTTGCAGGATCCGTTCACCCGCGGCACCGAGCATGGCCATGAACGCCTGCATGGCGTCCCGGTAGTCGTCGTCCGGCCACGGCACGGGTCCGTGGCACGGCCACTTGCCGATGACCCGCGAGTCGTCGAGCGGGACGTCCTTGCAGACCGTGAAGATCTCCGAGTAGTCCGCGACGCCGTCGGTGACCTCTTCGCCGGACGCGATGTACCCGGCGTAGGTCAGGTCGCTGACGAGCCGTGATTTCTCTTCGAGGGTTAAGCCGTGGAAGAACCTTCTGCTCGCGGCCAGCGCGGCCGCGGTCGTGCGGTCCTGCGTCGCGTCGGCCGCGATCTGCAGGATCCCGTCGGCCTGCCAGGCTGCGATCAACCGGCGGCCGAGCTCGACGTCGTCGTCCGAACCGGTGACGGTCGCGGGCAGGTGGAAGGTGCGTAGTTCGGTCATGGCCCAACGAACGGGCGTTGGCGCGGTGGGGGTTCATTTTTCGTTCAGGAGTGGAATCGCCGGCGTCTTAGTAGGCTGCTGACCATGACGTCGTACGACTACGACCTGATCGTTATCGGCTCTGGTCCTGGTGGCCAGAAAGCGGCGATCGCGGGTGCGAAACTGGGCAAGCGAGTGGCCATCATCGACAAACAGGAGATGGTCGGCGGCGTCTGCGCGAACACGGGCACAATCCCGTCGAAAACGCTGCGCGAGGCGGTCATGTACCTGACCGGTATGAGCCAGCGCGAGCTGTACGGCGCGAGCTACCGGGTCAAGCAGGACATCACGATCACCGACCTGATGGCCCGCACGCAGCACGTGATCGGCCGCGAGGTCCAGGTCGTGCGCGCACAGCTGCACCGCAACGGCATCGACCTGCTCAACGGCATGGGCCGGTTCGTCGACGCGCACACGGTTGCGGTGGAAGGAAGTCATCGCGGCGACCGCACCACGCTCACCGGCGAGTACATCGTCATCGCGACCGGCACGACGCCCGCCCGTCCGTCCGCGGTGGACTTCGACGAGGAGCGGATCCTCGACTCCGACGAGGTCTTCGCGCTGACGGAGATCCCGTCGTCGCTGGTCGTCGTCGGCGCGGGCGTGATCGGCATCGAGTACGCCTCGATGTTCGCCGCGCTCGGCACCCGCGTCACGGTCGTGGAGCAGCGCGAGAAGATGCTGGACTTCTGCGACCCGGAGATCGTGGAGTCGCTGAAGTTCCACCTGCGCGACCAGGCCGTCACGTTCCGGTTCGGCGAGAAGGTCGTGGACGTCTCGGTGTCCGACTCGGGCACGATCACGACTTTGGCCTCCGGCAAGCGGATCCCGGCCGCCGCCGTCATGTACTCGGCCGGCCGCCAGGGCTGCACGGAGATGCTGGACCTGCCCGCGGCCGGCCTGGAGCCGGACCGCCGCGGCCGGCTGTCCGTGGACGAGCACTACCGCACCCCGGTCGAGCACATCTACGCCGTCGGCGACGTGATCGGCTTCCCGGCGCTGGCCGCGACGTCGATGGACCAGGGCCGCCTGGCCGCGTACCACGCGTTCGGCGAGGAGGTGCACTCGCTGACCGCGCTGCAGCCCATCGGCATCTACACGATCCCGGAGATCTCGTACTGCGGTGCGACGGAGGCCGAGCTGACGTCGTCCGCGATTCCTTACGAGGTGGGCATCTCCCGGTACCGCGAGCTGGCGCGTGGCCAGATCGTCGGCGACGCCTACGGCATGCTGAAGCTGCTGGTGTCCACTGTGGACCGAAAGATCCTCGGCGTGCACGTGTTCGGCACGGGTGCGACGGATCTGGTGCACATCGGCCAGGCGGTGATGGGCTGTGGCGGCACGGTCGACTACCTCGTCGACACGGTCTTCAACTACCCGACCCTGTCCGAGGCGTACAAGGTCGCCGCGCTGGACGCCACGAACAAGATCCGCGCATTGGACCGCTTCAGCGGCCAGTGAGCCCGGCCTCGTGGGCCACGATGGCGGCCTGCACGCGGTTGGCGCAGTCGAGCTTGGGCAGGATCCGGCTGATGTGCGCCTTCACCGTGCCGGTCGCCATGAACAACCGCTCGCCGATCTCGGTGTTGGACAGTCCTTCACCGACCAGCACGAGGACGTTGCGCTCGGTCTCGGTCAACGTGTCGATCTTGCGCCGCGCGTCGCTGCCGTTGTCCGGCGTGGTGAGGTGCTTCTCGATCAGCCTGCGGGTGATCTGCGGCGCCAGGATGGGTTCGCCGTTGGCCGCCTTGCGGACCGCGTTGATCAGCTCCTGCGGCGGGGTGTCCTTGAGCAGGAAGCCGGTGGCGCCGACCTTCAGCGCCTGCGCCACGTAGGAGTCCTCGCCGAACGTCGTCAGCATCACCACGTTCGTGCTGGCGGCGATCTCCTCGGCGGCTTTGAGGCCGTCGCCGCCGGGCATGCGGATGTCGAGCAGGGCCACGTCGACCTGCTGGGCGCGGATCTGCTGGACGGCCTGTCTGCCGTCGCTGACCTCGGCCACCACGGTGATCTCCGGGTCGTTCTCGAGGATCAGCCGGATGCCGGCACGCATGAGCGTTTCGTCGTCGGCGATGAGAACTCGGATCACGCGGAGCAGCCTACGGCCCCTCCTGCTCCTTCGTGACGAGCTTGCCGTCGCGGAAGCACAGCTTGTAGGACAGGTTCGCATCGTGCGAGACGCGGTACCGCGAACATCCGTCCACCCCGAGCTGCCCGACCCCGAACTCGCCCATCACCTCGCCCTCGGTCGACACCCCGACCCGCAACGAGTCGAAGTACGGCGCGTTCATCTGGGTGGGATTGAGCAACGTGAAGACCAGCAGCACGATCACCGCCCCGCTGATCGGCAGCAACGTCAGGATCCCGAGACACCCGCCGCCCAGCACCCGCGGCACCGTCAGCACCTCGGCCGCGAGCGGCGGCGGCACCTCCCGGACCTCGGCCACGGTCTGGTCGGCCTGCGCGGCCGGGTGCAGGGGCACGTCCGCCGCCACCCGGAACCCGCCCTCGGGCGGTGGGCCCGCGCTGAACGACCCGCCGAGCAGCCCGACGCGTTCCTCCAGGCCGACCAGACCGCGCCGGGTGCCCTTGCCGGGCGAGGCGTCCGACGGGCCGTTGAGCACCTGGATCCGTGCGCGTCCGGCTTGGACGGTGACCAGCACGCGCGTGCGGGCGGATGCGGCGTGTTTGTGCACGTTGGTCAACGCCTCGCGGACCACCCGGTGCACCGCGCGGCGGGTGCGGGGGTCGGCGTCGCGCAGGTCGTCGCCGGACCAGTCCAGGCTCACGGTGATGCCTGCTTCGACTGAGCTCGCCACCAGGTGAGAGATGTCGGCCTTCGTGCCGGTGTCCTCGTCGAGCGATTCCGGCTCGGGGTTCGTCCGCAGCACGCCGAGGATCTCCCGCAGTTCGGCCATCGCGATCGACGACGTGGTGCGGATCAGCTCGGCCTGCTCGTGCAGTTGCGGGGCCTTCGCGGCGGTCGCGAGTTCCAGGGCGCCCGCGTGGATGGAGATGAGGCTGAGGCGGTGGCCGAGCATGTCGTGCATCTCGCCGGCGATGTGCGCGCGCTCGTCCGAACGGGCCGAGGCGGCGGTCAACGCCCGTGCGCGTTCCAGGTACTCGTTGCGCTCTTGCAGCAGCTGGACCATCGGCCGGCGACGGCCCAGCAGCATGCCGGACACAGCCGGGAAGAGCACGAAGAAGACCGCCCCGAACACCATGCCCGCGGTGATCTCCCAGACCGGTGTGGCCCGCACGCTCTGCAGCGCCAGACCGAAGACCGTCTGCACGACGGCCGTCACGCCGAGCAGCGCCCACAGCCTGCTGCGCTTCTGGATCCGCCGGGACGCGGCGAACACCACGAACGTCGTGGTGGCCATCGCGAACAGGTTGTTGATCGCGAAGAGCGGTGCCGTGAGGATCAGCGCCCACGCCGGTTTGCGCGGTGCCAGCCAGACCAGACCGGCGATCCACACCGCGGACGCCACGATCATCGCGTCGTGCGGGACCGGGGCCAATGGCGCGACCAACGGCACCAGGGCGAGCACGAACGCGAGCAGCGGCCAGACGAACCTCACTTCGTCAGCTCCCTCTTCGTCGTCAACGTGCCGTCCTGGTCGAAGCAGAGCTCGACGAAGCCCTCCTCGTCGAGCAGGCGGTAGCGGTAGCAGCCGGTGCCGTCGGCCGGCAGCCCGAACCCGTGCAGGTCGGTGAGCTGCATCTCGGTCACGACCGACACCTGCATCCCGTCGTACTCCTGCCTGCTGATCTCGCTGCCGCCGAAGAACGCGACGAGGATCAGGACGAACGCCGTGCCGAGCGCGGGCACCACCGCCAGCGTGCCGAGGCAGCCGCTGCCGATCACCCGCGGCACGGTCAGCACCTCGGCGGTGATCGGCGGGGGCGCCTCGGCGACGGCGCTCGCGGTACCCGTCTCCTCCGGCACGACCGGGTGCAGCGGGAGATCGGCCGACACCCGGAACCCGCCACCGGCGGGCACGCCGGCGAGGAAGGTCCCGCCGATCAACGCGACGCGTTCCTCCAGCCCGGCGAGTCCGCGCCGCGTGCCGGCACCCCTGGGTTCGCCGCTGGGCGCGTTGACCACCTCGACCCGCACCCGGTCGGCCACCTGCACCGAGACGCGGGTCCGGGCTGAGGTGGCGTGCTTGTGCACGTTCGTGAGTGCTTCGCGCACCACCCGGTGCACAGCCCTCCGCAGCCGTGCGTCGACATCGGCCAGATCAGCGCCCGACCAGTCCAACGACACCGAGACGCCCGCATCAACGGACGCCGCCACGAGCCGTTCGACGTCCGCGCGCGTGCCGGCGTCCTCATCGGCGTCGGTCGCTGCCCCGAGCACGCCGAGGATCTCGCGCAGCTCCTCGATCGCGACCGTGGACGTCTTGCGGATCAGTTCGACCTGTTCGCGCAGTTCAGGGGCCTGTTGAGCGGCGGTGAGCTCCAACGCTCCGGCGTGCACGGCCAGCAGGCGCAGCCGGTGGCTGAGCACGTCGTGCATCTCGCTCGCGATGTGGGCGCGGGTGGCGGACCGGGCGGTGCTCGCGGTGAGCACGCGGGCGTGTTCCAGGTAGTCGTTGCGTTCCATCAGCACCTTCGTCAACGGCTTGCGCCGCCCGACGAGAGCACCCGACACGGCGGGGAAGAACAGCATGAACACGACGGTGAACGCGGTGCTGGACAGGTACTCGATGAAGCCGTCGCCGTTGCGCCACGCGTGCAGGCCGCCGAACGCGGCCTGCAGGAAGGCCGTCGCGGCCCCCAGCACCCACAGGTGCAGAGCAGGGCGGATGGACCGGGCGCAGCGGAAGACCACGAGCGAGGTCGGGGCGATCGCGAGCAGGTTGTTGACCGCGTGCAGGGGAGTGGTCAGCAGCAGCGCCCATCGCGGCCACCGTGCGCTGACGGGCACGAGCGCGGCGGCCCACAGCGCGGAGGCGACGTTCAGCCACCACGGGATCGGCCTGCCGAGCGGCGCCACCACCGACACCAGGGCGAGCAGGAACACCCCGGTCGCCCACAGACCGTCACGCAACCGCACATTCACGCGGGTCATCATGTCCGGTGCCGTCCGGCCTGCCTTAGCGCCACCCGGCCCCGATCGGATGGCCAGGTGGCCACACTCACGTAAGGGTGCCCTAACCTAACTCGTCGTGTTTCCATTGGGTGAACCATGAGTTGAGTAGCTTTGCACGACCGTGCATAATCATGCGTATGACAGTGAGGATCGCGGTAGCCGGCGCCAGCGGGTACGCGGGAGGCGAGCTGCTACGCCTGCTCCTGGGCCATCCGGACATCGAGATCGGCGCGCTGACCGCCAACAGCAGCGCCGGTGACAAGCTGATCAGGCACCAGCCCCACCTCCTGCCGCTGGCCGACCGCGAGCTCCTGGAGACGTCCGCCGCGACGTTGAAGGGCCACGACGTCGTCTTCCTCGCGCTGCCCCACGGTCACTCAGCGGAGCTCGCCGAGCAACTCGGCGACGACACCGTGGTGATCGACTGCGGCGCCGACCACCGGCTGACCAGCGCGGACGACTGGCAGCGCTGGTACGGCGGTGAGCACGCGGGTTTCTGGCCGTACGGCCTGCCAGAGCTGCCCGGTCAGCGCGAGCAGCTCGTCAACGCACGCCGTGTCGCCGTCCCCGGCTGCTACCCGACCGTGTCCTCCCTCGCACTCGCACCGGCCGTCGACCTCATCGACGACGAGGTGGTCGTTGTCGCCGTGTCCGGCACGTCCGGCGCGGGCAAGTCCCTCAAGCCGAACCTGCTCGGATCCGAGGTGATGGGTTCTGCGAGCGCGTACGGCGTGGGCGGTGCACACCGCCACACCCCCGAGATCACGCAGAACCTGAGCAAGGTCGCCGGGCGGAAGATCAACGTCAGCTTCACGCCGGTGCTGGCCCCGATGTCGCGCGGCATCCTCGCCACCTGCACCGCCACCCTCAAGGGCACCGCAAACGTTCGCGAGGTCTACGAGAAGGCGTACGCCGACGAGCCGTTCGTCCACCTCCTGCCTGAGGGCATCTGGCCGACGACGAACGCCGTCCTCGGCTCGAACGCCGTGCAGATGCAGGTGACCGTCGACGAGGACCTCAACCGGCTCGTGGTCGTGGCCGCCGTCGACAACCTCGCGAAGGGCACCGCCGGTGCCGCCGTCCAGTGCATGAACCTCGCTCTCGGCCTGCCGGAGACGACCGGCCTCTCGACCGTTGGAGTCGCACCGTGAACCGCAACAAGGGCGTCACCGGACCCCAGGGCTTCCGGGCCGCCGGGATCGCCGCCGGGATCAAGGAGTCCGGCGCTCTCGACCTCACGCTCGTCGTCAACGACGGGCCGCTGGACTCCGCCGCCGGTGTCTTCACGACGAACAAGGTGAAGGCCGCGCCGGTGTTGTGGTCGCAGCAGGTGATCGGGTCGAGACGGCTCACCGCGGTCGTGCTGAACTCCGGTGGCGCCAACGCGTGCACCGGCCCCGAAGGCTTCCAGGACACCCACGCCACCGCGGAGAAGGTCGCCGAGGTCCTCGGCACCGGCGCGGTCGACGTCGCGGTCTGCTCCACCGGCCTGATCGGCGAGCGACTGCCGATGGACAAGATCCTGACCGGCATCGAGAACGTCGCGAAGGAGCTGGCTTCCTCGGACGACGCCGGTCTCAACGCGGCCACCGGCGTGATGACCACGGACAGCCGGCCCAAGCAGTCCTGGAAGGCCTCCGCGCAGGGCTGGTCCGCCGGCGGGTTCGTGAAGGGCGCGGGCATGCTCGCCCCGAACCTCGCCACGATGCTGTCGGTGATCACGACCGACGCCCGGATCAGCGGCGAGCAGCTCGACAAGGCGTTGCGCGAGGCCACTTCCAAGACCTTCGACCGCCTCGACGTCGACGGCGGCACCTCCACCAACGACACCGTGCTCGTGCTGGCGTCCGGTGCTTCCGGTGTCGAGCCGTCCTACGAGGACTTCGTCGAGCTGCTGACCGAGGTCGCGGGCGACCTGGTCAAGCAGTTGCAGGGCGACGCGGAGGGCGTCACCAAGGAAATCAGCATCACCGTCAGGCAGGCGGCCACCGAGGCCGAGGCAGTCCACATCGGACGGACGGTCGCCGAGGACAACCTGGTCAAGACCGCGCTCTTCGGCAGCGACCCGAACTGGGGCCGCATCGCGATGGCGCTAGGCCGCGCCGACGCCCAGATCGACCCCGACCAGCTGCAGATCCTGATCAACGGCGTTTCGCTGTTCCGCCAGGGAACCCGCGACCGGGATCGAAGCGAAGCCGACCTGTCCGGCCGTGACATCGAGATCGTCATCGACCTCAACGTCGGCGACGCAGAGGCCACCGTCCTGACCACCGACCTGTCCCACGCCTACGTCGAAGAGAACAGCGCATACTCCTCATGAACGCACAGGAAAAGGCGGCAGTCCTCGTCGAGGCCCTGCCGTGGTTGCAGCGTTTCCGCGGCGCGCTCGTGGTCGTCAAGTACGGCGGCAACGCCATGATCGACGACGAGCTGAAGAGGGCGTTCGCCGAGGACATGGTGTTCCTGCGGTTGTGCGGCCTGCGCCCGGTCGTCGTGCACGGCGGTGGCCCGCAGATCAAGTCGATGCTGGACAAGCTCGGCATCCACAGCGAGTTCCGCGGCGGCCTGCGCGTCACGACGCCCGAGGCCATGGACGTCGTGCGGATGGTCCTGGTCGGCCAGGTCGGGCGTGAGCTCGTCGGCCTGATCAACCAGCACGGCCCGTACGCGGTCGGCATCTCCGGCGAGGACGCGCACCTGTTCACGGCCACCCGCCGCGGCGCGATCGTGGACGGCGAAGAGGTCGACATCGGCCTCGTCGGCGACATCACCGAGGTCAACCCGGACGCGGTGCTCGACATCGTGCGTGCGGGCCGGATCCCGGTCGTGTCGTCGGTCGCGCCGGACATCAACGGCGTGCCGCACAACGTGAACGCGGACACGGCCGCCGGTGCGCTCGCGGTTGCGTTGGGCGCGGAGAAGCTCGTCGTGCTGACCGATGTCGAGGGTCTCTACTCGAACTGGCCGGACAAGACGTCGCTGCTGAACCAGGTGCGCGCGGCCGAGCTCGAGAAGATGCTGCCGGATCTGGAAAGCGGCATGGTGCCGAAGATGGAGGCCTGCCTGCGCGCGGTGCGCGGTGGCGTCCCGCAGGCGCACGTGATCGACGGCAGGCTGGCCCACTCGGTGCTGCTCGAAGTCTTCACCACTGAAGGTGTCGGAACGATGGTCTTGGGGGACAAGTGACCACGCGTTGGCAACAGTCCATGATGGACAACTACGGCACACCCGCGCTGGCGCTGGCACGCGGTGAGGGCGCGCACGTCTGGGACACCGAAGGCAACCGCTACCTCGACCTGCTGACCGGCATCGCGGTGAACGCCCTCGGGCACGCGCACCCGAAGATCATCGAGGCCGTCACCAGGCAGATCTCGACCATCGGCCACACCTCGAACCTCTACGTGAACGAGCCGGCGCTGCAGCTGGCGGAACGCCTGCTGGACCTCAGCGGCGTGCCGGGCAAGGTCTTCTTCTGCAACTCGGGCGCGGAGGCCAACGAGGCCGCCCTGAAGATGTCGCGCCGCACCGGCCGCACGAAGATCGTCGCGTGCACCGGCGGCTTCCACGGCCGGACGATGGGCGCGCTGTCGCTCACCGGCCAGCCCGGTAAGAAGACGCCGTTCGAGCCGCTCGTGCCTGGTGTCTCGCACATCCCGTTCGGTGACGTGGCGGCGTTGGAAGCGGCTGTTGACGACGACACCGCGGCGTTCATCGTCGAGCCGATCCAGGGCGAGCAGGGCGTCGTCATGCCGCCGGAGGGCTACCTCCAGGAGGCGCGGCGCATCACCTCCGAGCACGGCGCGTTGCTGATCCTGGACGAGGTGCAGACCGGTATCGGCCGGCTGGGCACGTGGTTCGCGTTCCAGCAGGCCGGAATCGTCCCGGACGTGATGACCCTGGCGAAGGGCATCGGCGGTGGCTTGCCGCTGGGCGCCACCATCGGGTTCGGCGCGGCGGCCGACCTCTTCCAGCCCGGCCACCACGGCACCACGTTCGGTGGCAACCCCGTGTGCTGCGCGGCCGCTCTCGCGGTGCTCGACACGATCGCAGCGGAAGGCCTGCTGGAGCACGCCTCGTCCGTGGGCAAGGAGATCGCGGCCGGCGTGGAGGCGTTGCACCACCCGGCGATCTCCGGGGTGCGGGGAGCCGGCCTGCTGCTCGGCATCATGCTGCGCGAGGCGGTCTCGGCGAAGGCCGCGGCGGCCGCGCAGAAGGCCGGTTACCTGATCAACCCCATCCAGCCCGACGTCATCCGCCTGGCGCCGCCGCTGATCCTGGACGAATCCGACGCGCAGGCCTTCGTGGCCGCGCTGCCGACCTTCTTTGAGGAGCAGCCGTGAGCATTCGGCACTTCCTGCGGGATGACGACCTGACGCCGGACGAGCAGTCGGCCGTGCTCGACCTCGCGGACGCCTACAAGGCGGACCGGTTCACCGCGAAACCGTTGGCGGGCCCCAAATCCGTCGCGGTGATCTTCGAGAAGAACTCGACGCGCACCCGGCTGTCGTTCGAGGTCGGCATCGCCCAGCTCGGCGGCAACCCGGTGATCATCGACGGCCGCTCGATGCAGCTGGGCCGGGAGGAGACGATCGAGGACACCTCGCGGATCCTCTCCGGCTACGTCGACGCCGTGGTGTGGCGGACGTTCGCCCAGGCGCGCATCGAGGCGATGGCCAGCGTTTCGCGGATTCCCGTGGTCAACGCGCTGACCGACGAGTTCCACCCGTGCCAGGTGCTCGCGGACCTGCAGACGATCCGCCGTCGTTACGGCCGGTTGAACGGCCTGACGATGACGTACCTGGGCGACGGCGCCAACAACATGTCGCACTCGCTGCTGCTCGGTGGTGCCACGGCGGGTATGCACGTCCGCATCGGTGCGCCGGCTTCGTTCGTGCCGAACCCGCAGTTCCTGGAGGACGCCAAGAAGCGTGCCGCCGAGACCGGGGGTTCGGTGGCGTTGATCAGCGACCCGCGCGAGTCCGTCGACGGCTCGGACGTGCTGGTCACCGACACGTGGACGTCGATGGGCCAGGAGAACGACGGCAAGGACCGCGTCGGCCCGTTCCGCCCGTACCAGGTGAACGCCGCGTTGCTCGAGGCCACCGGCAAGCCCGACTCGACCGTGCTGCACTGC
This sequence comes from Lentzea sp. NPDC051213, assembly GCF_044455585.1. Taxonomy (NCBI): domain Bacteria; kingdom Bacillati; phylum Actinomycetota; class Actinomycetes; order Pseudonocardiales; family Pseudonocardiaceae; genus Lentzea; species Lentzea sp. NPDC051213. Next base: position 8,810 of record NZ_JBITEX010000016.1, on the reverse strand, counting down.
CTGCCGGCGCACCGCGGCTGGGAGATCACCGACGACGTGCTCGACGGGCCGCAGTCGCTGGTGTGGCAGGAGGCGGAGAACCGCCTGCACGCCCAGAAGGCGTTGCTCGTGTGGTTGCTGGAGCAGTCGTCATGACCCGCACCGCACGTCAGGGACGGATCGTCGAGATGGTCAGCCAGCTCGTCATCCGCAGCCAGTCCGAGCTCGCGAAACTCCTGGCCGCGGAAGGCATCGACGTCACCCAGGCGACGTTGTCCCGCGACCTGGACGAGCTGGGCGCCGTGAAGCTGCGCGGACCTGACGGCGGCGCGCCGGTCTACGTGATCCCGGAGGACGGCAGTCCCGTGCGCGGCATCCAGGGCGGTACGACGCGGCTGGCACGCGTGCTCGGCGAACTGCTGGTCTCCACGGACTCGTCCGCGAACCTCGCCGTGCTGCGCACTCCGCCCGGCGCGGCGCAGTTCCTGGCCTCGGCGCTGGACCGGGCGGCGTTGCACGAGGTCGTCGGCACGATCGCGGGTGACGACACGATCCTGGTCGTGGCGCGCGAGCCGATGACCGGGTCCGAGCTCGCCGACCGGATCGCCGCGCTGGCCTCCGGTGACGGCGATGAATGAGCCCGTGCACGCCGTCCTGACGTTCGACGCCGGCGTGCCGGTGGCCGTGGACGGTGAGACGCTCACGGTGCCGGAGACGATCCGCGAGCTCAACTTCCGCGCGGGCGTCTACCGGTCCAGCCTGGGCTCGGTCGCGGTGCGGGTGGCGCGGACCGCGTTGCGTTCCGGCTCCGGCGAGGTCGACGTCTCGCTGCACGAGGGCCGCGTGGTCGGGCTCGTCGCCCGTTCGGAAGAATCGCTGTACGACTTCGCCAGCTGAGAGTTCGCCCAAATGAAAGTTGCACAACAATGAGTTCTTTGTGGGGTGGCAGGTTCGAGTCCGGACCGGCCGAGGCGATGGCCCGTCTGTCGCTGTCGACGCACTTCGACTGGCGGCTCGCGCCGTACGACATCGCGGGTTCGCGCGCGCACGCCCGTGTGCTGCACGCGGCAGGCCTGCTGACCGACGACGAGCTCGCCGGTATGCAGAAGGCGCTGGACGAGCTGCTGACCGACGTCGAGTCCGGTGCCTTCACCCCGGTGCTCGAGGACGAGGACGTCCACACCGCACTGGAGCGCGGCCTGATCGACCGCGCGGGTGTCGAGCTGGGCGGCAAGCTCCGCGCCGGCCGTTCCCGCAACGACCAGGTGGCCACGCTGTTCCGCATGTGGCTGCGCGACGCCGCCCGCCGCGTCGCCGCCGGCGTGCTGGACGTGGTGGACGCGCTGGCCGCGCAGTCCGAGTCGAACTTCGGCGCGGTCATGCCGGGCCGCACGCACCTGCAGTCCGCACAGCCTGTGCTGCTGTCGCACCACCTTCTGGCCCACGCGCACTCGCTGCTGCGTGACGTCGACCGTCTGCACGACTGGGACAAGCGCGCCGCGTACTCCCCGTACGGCTCGGGCGCGCTGGCCGGTTCGTCGCTGGGCCTCGACCCCGCGAAGGTGGCCGCTGACCTGGGTTTCTACGCGCCGGTCGAGAACTCCATCGACGGCACGGCCTCCCGCGACTTCGCCGCCGAGATCGCGTTCGTGCTGGCGATGATCAGCGTGAACCTGTCGCGCGTGGCCGAGGAGATCATCATCTGGACGACCGCCGAGTTCCGCTTCGCGGTGCTCGACGACGCGTGGTCGACCGGCAGTTCGATCATGCCGCAGAAGAAGAACCCGGACGTCGCGGAGCTGGCGCGCGGCAAGTCCGGGCGGCTGATCGGCAACCTGGCGGGTCTGCTCGCGACGTTGAAGGCGCAGCCGCTGGCCTACAACCGCGACCTGCAGGAGGACAAGGAGCCGCTGTTCGACTCGGTCGAGCAGCTGGAGCTGCTGCTGCCGGCGTTCGCGGGCATGGTCGGGACTTTGAAGTTCGACGTTGCCCGCATGGCCTCGCTCGCTCCGGCCGGCTTCACGCTGGCCACGGACATCGCGGAATGGCTTGTGCGCCAAGGAGTTCCGTTCCGCGTCGCGCACGAGGCCGCCGGTGCGTGTGTGCGTGCGGCGGAGACGCGTGGCGTCGGCCTGGAAGACCTGACCGACGAGGAGTTCCTCGCCATCTCGCCGGCTTTGACGCCCGAGGTGCGGTCGGTGCTGACCGTCGAGGGCTCGATCGCTTCCAGGAACGCCCACGGCGGTACCGCTCCTTCACGTGTCCGCGAACAGCTGGACGCTCTCGTCGCGAAGGCGGCTTCCGCACGTGAGTTCTAGGCTGCTGACCAGGGAGGAGCTGGCCATCGACCCGGTCGATGCCGCCCGGCTCCTCCTCGGTTCGTACCTGGAATCAGACGACGTCCGCGTGCGGATCGTCGAGGTGGAGGCGTACCGGGGCGGCGACGACCCGGCGTCCCACTGCTACCGCGGCAGGACCCCGCGCAACGAGGTGATGTTCGGCCCGGCCGGGTTCCTGTACGTCTACTTCGTCTACGGCATGCACTTCTGCGCCAACGTCGTGTCTCTGACCGACGGTGTGCCCGGCGCCGTGCTGTTGCGCGCTGGTGAGGTTGTTGATGGTGAGGACGTCGCGTTCTCCCGGCGCCCCGCCTCGCGCTCGGCGGCGGAACTGGCCAAGGGACCCGCGCGGCTGTGCAAGGTCCTCGGCCTGGACCGGGAGTCCAACGGCCTGGACCTGACCTCCGCCGAGTCGCCGGTCCGGTTGTACGCGGGCGATCCGGTGCAGGAAGCGTTCTCCGGGCCACGCGTCGGCGTCGCGGTGGCGATGGACGTGCCGTGGCGGTTCTGGATCGACTCCCCGGCTGTCTCGACCTACAAACGCGGTGGGAAACGGGGCACTAAGGTGTGAACCCTGGGGGCGATCTTGGGGGATCACATGCAGGACGAGTTTGCCGCGCTCGCGCGCGAAATCAGCACGATGGTCGAACCGGGCTACGACTTCCTCACGCTGTGGGGCCAGAGCGGTGGTGGCGCCTGCAGCCTCAGGCTCACCGCCGGATCGTCCGCTGAGAGGGTGCCCCTCTCGCACTATCCGACGACGGCGAACGCGCTCAGTGGAGAACGGCCTGCCGTTTTCGAGCTGAGAGTGGAAGCGGACGGCACGTTCGAAGCCCGCATGACCGACGACATCATTCTCGAAGGCGCGGGTTACCTTCCGCCGATCTACACCGTCGTGCAGAAGCCGCGCTATCACCCGCCGAGCGAGCACACAGCCACCTCGCTGGCGGACGTGGAGGCCGTGATCGGCGTATCGCTGCCGGCGGAGGTGCACGAGCTGTTCGCGAGCGGTGCCGAGACGATCGGTGACGACGTCCGCCTGCTCGGGATCGACGACATCCTCTACTACTGGAACGCCTGGGCACACCAGTTCGGGTACTACCCGCAGGAGTGGGAGCGCCCAGTGCAGTACCTCGGGCCGCCCGGCGCGGTGCGGGTGGTCCAGTTCGACCCGAAGTGGGTGCCGATCGCGTTCAACGCCTGCGCCGACCTGGTGTGCGTCGACCTCGCGCCCGGCCCCAGCGGCAGGGTCGGCCAGCTGATCCAGATTGCGGGGGAGGTGCCGCTGACGTACCTCGCCGACTCGGTGGCGGGCTGGGTGCCCCCGGCGGACTTCCCGGACTACGACCACCTCTCCGCCCACCGGCCACCGGACGTGGCCGAGCTGCCGGACACCATCCAGGATCTCAACCTCGACGACCCGAGCGACCGCGACCTCGGTCTGCTCGCCCGGCTGACCTCGTTGCGCGACCTCGTGATCGGGGGTGGCGTCGTGCGTCTTGGCGGGCTCTCGCATCTGCCGTTGGAACGCATTGACGTCGCCGGCGACGAGATCGAGCTTCCAGCGTGCAAGACCCTGAGGGCTCTCGTGGTTCGCAGCGATGCGCGCGTCGAGCTGCCCTCGTTGCCTTCGTTGCGCGTGCTCGACGTGTCGGGTGCGAACGTGGACGTCGAGTCGTTGCCCTTCGTCGAGTACCTCGTGCTGAACTTCGACCAGTGGCAGCGCTGCTCGCAGAGGCCCGCCGCCGCCTCGCTCACGGGTGAGTTCTCGTTGGCTCGCCTGTTCGACTGGGCGCGAGGGCTCGGCGTGGAGCTGGACTGCCAGGTGTTCAGCGGGTCAGTTTTTCCAGCGCTGCCTTGAACTCCCGCTCCAGGGCGGGGTCGACCTCGAAGATGAGCGGCACGGTCATGTCGATCCGCTCGCCCGCCGTCAGCCGTTCGACCAACGTGTCGGCCACAGCACGAAGGTCCTGCGCGAGTGTGTGCATCGCACGCAGCTGTTGGTCGGCGAACTGAGCATGCAAGCGAGCCGCGGTGCGTGCGTGCTCGTTGGCGTAACTCGTGCCGTGAATACCCCGCGCCCACTCGAGGATCTCGTCGAACGTCCGCACGAACAGCCCGCCGAGGTGCACGATCCGGTCCGGCTGACCGGGTTCACCGGGCGCCCCGAACGCTGCTTCCTGCGTCTGCGCGGTGAACAGCGCCTCGACCGCGACCTTGATGATCTCGCTCAGCACCACGTTGCGGTCGCGGATCAGGTCGATGCCGCTGCCGTGCTCCACGGCGCCGTTGCGCGGGGCGTAGCGGAGGAAGTGCTCCCAGTACTTCTGCTCCAGTTCGGCAAGTCCTTGCGCTACAACGGTTACGTAGAGCAGGTATTCCCATCCGCGTGGCTTCTCGCGTACCAGCGCGGCGACCGACTTGGGGGTGATCGGGGTTTGGGCGGTGAACTCCGCACGGTGCTGCGCCAGCTTCTGCCGGACGGCCTGCGCGATCACCTCGGTGCCGTGCAGGCGCAGGTCCAGGTACCCGATGGTCGGGAGGAGCCCCGGTATCTCGGTGTCGTCGATCCGGATCGGCAGCAGGAACTCGGACTGCTGCTCCAACGCCCGCGCCTGCGCGGCTTGCTGCTGCAGCCGTGCCCAGCGGTGCTCGACATAGTGCTCCGACGCGAACAAGAGCACGTAGCGAACCCTCCGCCGATAGGTCTCCGACGTGTGCTCGACGCGGTTGAGTCCCCACTGCTCGACCGCCTGGTCCGCGTCGTAGAACACGTTGACGCCCAGTTCCTTCAGCCGCTGGACGATCGGGAGCACCGCCTTCTCGCGGTCCTCCTCGGCGAACGAAGGCGCGACGTCGAACTCGTACTCGGTCACCGGACTAACGTACTGGCCTCGACGTCCTGGGGGATCACGTGGAGAAACTGCTGGCCGAAGTGGCCGCCGAACTCGTTGCCAAGGCCAGGCCGGCGCGGGACTACCTGACCCTGCGCGCCACCTGCGACAACGGATACACGAGCGAACGGGTCTCCTCCGGGCCGTCGGATGACCACGTGCGTGTGCGGCACCTGGAGTCGTTGGGCGCACTTGGCGCGGATGGCAACGTCGTCGTCGAAATGAGGGTTGACCCCAACGGCGCGTTCACCGCCTTGCTCACCGATGGCATCGACCAGAACACCGGTTACCTACCACCGACCTACGGCATCGTGCTCGAACCAAGGCCACGGCACCTCTTCGCGCCGTACGAGCGGACCGAGGTGCAATCGGTCGGCCCGTTGGCCGCGGTGGAAGCCGAGCTCGGTGTGCCGTTGCCGCCCGAGGTGCACGAGCTGTACCTCAGCGGTGTCACCGAGTTCGGTGACCACACGCTGCTGCCCGCCGACGAGATTCTGGGCGTTCGGCGTGAACTGCTCGACCTCGAGGAGTTGCTGTCGCACAGCCAGAACGGCTGGGCAGAGCTGATCCCGTACGCCGGCCCACGGGATGCGGTGCAGCTCGTCGGGTATCACCCGCTGTGGGTGCCGATCGTGCGGTATACGTCCGGAGTGGCCCTCTGCGTGGACCTCGCTCCCGGTCCGCAGGGGCGCGTCGGCCAGGTGATCGAGCCTGCCCTGGCCTGTTACCCGCTTCGGCTCCTCGCTGGATCCGTGACCGAGTGGCATCAGTCGCCCGAACGCCAGAACCCTCCCGGGATGAAGGCGCACTACTCCGCCGCGGACCACGACGTCGCCGAGGTGGCGCGAAGGTTCCGGACCCTGCGGGAACTCGTTCTGCACGAGCTCGGCGACGTGGACCTCGCCCCGCTCGCGAGCCTGGCGAGCCTGCGGGACCTGCAGGTGAGCGGAGGGCGGCTGCGGCTGGGCGGCCTGGCAGGTCTTCCGTTGGAACGCCTGCACGTCACCGCGACCGACATCGACCTGCCCGCGCTGGAGCACCTGACCTCGCTCACGGTCAGCGGTGCGCGCGTTGACCTGCCCACGTTGCCGAAGCTGCGCGTACTCGACGTGTCCCACGCGGACGTGGACTGCGAATCGTTGCCTCAGGTGGACCGCCTGGTGCTGAACGCGGACCAATGGCGGCACTGCAAGGCGTGTCCTGCCGCCGCCACGCTGGTCGGCGAACGTTCGCTGGCTCAGGCTCTCGACTGGGCCGAGAGCCTGAGCGTCGTGTTGCCGCGCCGGTCCGTCAGCGGATAGGAGTGGTCCTGCGGTACCAGGCTCGGCGCGCATCCGCCGGCAGCGCGACGCGGCTGATCAGGTTCGTCAGCAACGCGGCGAGGAGCAACCACAGAACAGCGGCCAGCCCCTCGTTGAGCAAAGTGGCCACGGCCTGGCTGTCCGGCGTGAAGAGATCGCCCAGCCCAAGGTTGATCCCACCCGCCCAGCCCGCGACGAACTGGAAGAACCCGTTGCCGGTGTTCGCACCGGCGATCACCAGGAAGACGTGCGCCAACAGCACGATGGCGAACGTCCAGCAGACGATGTCGATGACCGCACACACAGTGCGCACCGTCCGTGCCTTGCGGTAGTCGTCGCGTTCGACGACCTGCTCCTCTACGACCGGCTCGTTGACGCGCGGCATGTGCTCGGTAGGCCGGCGTAACTCCGCATCACGTGGGTCCGTCATGGTCACGGCGTACCCGTCGCAGTACCGGGTCGAAACCCGTTCGACCTGGTAGGCGACAATGAGTGCCGTGAGCGAGCACATCCTTGACGAACTGTCCTGGCGCGGCCTGATCGCGACGTCCACCGACCTCGACGCACTCCGCAAGGACCTGGACGGCGGCCCGCTCACGCTCTATTGCGGTTTCGACCCGACGGCGCCGTCGCTGCACGCCGGCAACCTGGTCCCGCTGCTCATGCTCAAGCGCTTCCAGATGGCCGGTCACCGGCCCATCGTGCTGGCCGGCGGTGCCACGGGCATGATCGGCGACCCGCGCGACACCGGTGAGCGCACGCTCAACCCGCTCGACACCATCGCCGAGTGGGCCGACCGGATCCGCGGCCAGCTGGAGCGGTTCGTGGAGTTCGACGACTCGCCGACCGGCGCGATCGTGGAGAACAACCTCAACTGGACCGGCCAGGTCACCGCGCTCGAGTTCCTGCGCGACGTCGGCAAGCACTTCTCGATCAACGTCATGCTGTCGCGCGAGACCGTGAAGCGGCGCCTCGAGACGGACGGCATGTCGTACACCGAGTTCAGCTACCTGCTGCTGCAGTCGAACGACTACCTGCAGCTCAACCGGCGTTACGGCACCGCGCTGCAGGTCGGCGGCTCTGACCAGTGGGGCAACATCGTCGGCGGCGTGGACCTGATCCGGCGGGTCGAGGGCAAGCACGTGCACGCGTTGACCGCGCCGCTGGTCACCGACGCCGAGGGCCGCAAGTTCGGCAAGTCGACCGGCGGTGGCAGCGTGTGGCTCGACCCGGAGATGACCTCGCCGTACGCCTGGTACCAGTACTTCGTGAACGTCGGTGACGCCGACGTCCTCCGCTACCTGCGCCTGTTCACGTTCCTCACGCGTGAGGAGCTGGACGAGCTGGAGAAGGAGACCGTCGAGAAGCCGCACCTGCGGTCGGCGCAGAAGCGTCTCGCGCAGGAGTTCACGGATCTGGTGCACGGCGAGCGCGCGACCCAGCAGGTCGTGCTCGCGTCCGGTGCCCTGTTCGGCCGCGGTGAGCTGCGCGAGCTCGACGAGTCGGTGCTGGAGGCGGCACTCGCCGAGGCGCCGTCCGGCACGGTCCGGCTCGCCGACGAGCCCACGATCGTCGAGCTGCTGATCGCCTCCGGCCTGGCCGAGAGCCGCGGTGCCGCGCGACGCACGATCAACGAGGGCGGTGCCTACGTGAACAACGCGAAGGTGACCTCGGAGGAGTGGAAGCCGGCGAAGGACGACCTGCTGCACGGCAAGTGGCTGGTCCTGCGCCGGGGCAAGCGCAACAACGCCGGCGTGCGGGTGGAGCTCTGACCTGCAGGTTCGCTTTGCGGAGGCCGTCGATCCCACTCGGGGTCGGCGGCCTCTGAGGTTTCTGGATGTGATCGCGGTCACAGTGTGTGCCGATCGGGGCTGCGATAGCTTGTTCCTGAGTCCTGTACGGGGCTGTTGACCTGCGGTTCTAAATCGCAGGTGGCCGGGTTGCCCCCGATTTGACCCTGCGTTGGCGTGCGTGTAACTTTCTCCATGTCAGCGAGGAACGGGCCGGGAACACCGGAACGGAGCGCGACGAAGGTCACGAACCAAGCTTCCACTTCGTGTGGTAGGGTGGGTGGCCGAGAAACGATGAAGACCCAGCCGGTAGCTCGTCTGAGCTCAGAGGCCAAGGGCGTCGGAAGTTTCAACACAAAGCTTATGTACAACACAGCCTCGGATCGAGTCGCCGTGTGGCGGATCGTGATGATGTGCGCGTGTTCTTTGAGAACTCAACAGCGTGCCGATAACACAGCCAGTAATATATGAATTACCTCCTCGTCGAGGTAATTCCTTTGAGAAGAT
>NZ_JBITEX010000015.1:0-131446 GCF_044455585.1 Lentzea sp. NPDC051213 | reverse complement strand
AAGCGTGTCGACTTGACCTCATCCCCCAGGCGCGGCAACAGCATCCATGCGACTCGTGACGGGGACCCCACCGCCGGGTCTGTGTGACTAAGAGCAGGACTGCTCGCCTTCGGCATCGCGTCAGGCAACCGCGCGGCGGGGTGTCGCGTCTGCTTCGGCATACTGGGTTTACAGCCACAGCTAGCTACGAGGTGCGATTTCACGTGTGCGGAGTGCTCGGACTCATCTGTTCTACCGAAGCCACTGCGGCCACCGCGCGTGCCTCTGTGGCCGCAGCACTGCGCTGCCAGCGGCACCGTGGGCCGGATGAGCAGGACACTTGGGCGGATGCCGAGGTCGTCTACGGGTTCAACCGTCTTGGGTTCATCGACCTCGATCACTCCCACCAGCCGCTGGTCTGGGGGCCGCCGGAGAACCCGACGCGGTACACGCTGAACTTCAACGGCGAGATCTACAACTACAAGGAGCTGCGGGCCGAGCTTGCCCAGCAGTTCGGTGCCCAGTTCAAGACGCAGGGTGACGGTGAGTCCATCGTTGCCGGGTACCACTACCTCGGTGCGGACTGGGTCAAGCGGCTTCGGGGCATGTTCGCGTTCATGATCTGGGACGCGCAGGAGCGGGTTGTTTTTGGTGCTCGCGACCCGTTCGGGATCAAGCCGTTGTTCTGGGCCGCTGGGCCCGGTGGGGTGGCGTTCTCTTCGGAGAAGAAGAGTTTGTTGCAGTTGACCGGTGTGCTCGGGATCAGCCAGGAGCTGGACCAGACCGCGCTGCAGCATTATTTGGTGCTGCAGTACGTGCCGGAGCCCGAGTCGCTGCACAAGGCCATCCGGCGGGTGGAGTCTGGGACCTCGTTCAAGGTTGCTCCCGGTGGGCAGGTGCTGTTCAACCGGTACTTCAAGCCCGTGTTCGCGCCGCGGCCGGTCAACAGCGAGCTTGAGGCTGAGGCGCTGCACGAGCGGATTGCCGATGTCATGCGTGACTCGGTGGCCAAGCACATGATTTCGGACCCTGACGTCACGGTTGGGGCGTTCCTGTCTGGTGGGATCGACTCGACGGCCACGGCTACGTTGGCCAAGTTGCACAACCCGAACCTCATCGCGTTCACCAGCGGGTTTGACCGGCAGGGGTACTCCGAGGTTGATGTTGCCGCTGAGACGGCGGCGGCTATCGGGGTGCGGCACGTCGTTCGGACTGTGTCGCCGGACGAGATGATGGAAGAGCTGCCGCTGATCATCTGGTACCTGGATGATCCGGTGGCTGACCCGGCGTTGGTGCCGTTGTGGTTCATCGCTCGTGAGGCGCGTAAGTACGTCAAGGCTGTGTTGTCCGGTGAGGGCGCGGACGAGCTGTTCGGTGGGTATGTGATCTACCACGAGCCGCTTTCGTTGTCCCCCTTCGAGAAGGTGCCTGGTGGCATCAAGAAGCTGATGGGCAAGGTGTCCACTGCCATCCCGGAGGGTGTGCGGGGTAAGGATCTGTTGCGGCGTGGGGCGCTCAGCCTTGAAGAGCGGTATTACGGCAACGCGCGCAACTTCAGTGATGCGCAGGTGCGGGCCGTGTTCCCTGGTTATGTCGAGGGTATCGGGTTCAAGGACGTCACTGCGCCTTGGTACCGCGAGTCTGAGGGCTGGGACCCGGTGGCGCGGATGCAGCACATCGATCTCTTCACTTGGTTGCGCGGGGACATCCTGGTCAAGGCCGACAAGGTGACCATGGCCAACTCGATCGAGCTGCGGGTGCCGTTCCTCGATCCTGAGGTGTTCCGGGTCGCGGCCGAGGTGCCGCTCGACCAGAAGCTCACCGAGGGCACTACCAAGTACGCGCTGCGCAAGGCGTTGGCGAAGATCATTCCGGCGCACGTGCTCAACCGGCCCAAGCTGGGCTTTCCGGTGCCCATCCGGCACTGGTTGCGGGCTGAGATGTACGACTGGGCTCGCGGGATCATCGCGGACTCGCAGACCGGCCACTTGCTCGACAAGAACGCGGTGCTGGACCTGCTCGCCGAGCACAAGTCGGAGCAGTTCGACCGCAGCCGGCAGCTCTGGTCCGTGCTGTGCTTCATGATCTGGCACGGGATCTTCGTCGAGGGCCGGATCAGCCCGAAGGTGCCGGAGCCGGTGTACCCGGTCCGCCTCTAGTGAGTGGTCTTGGCGACACATTCCCGTAAAGGGCTTGTTAGTTGTCATAGGCTAACGAAGTGGCCATCCGGGGGAGAAACGCGCGCTCGACGTTCGTGATCGACACACGTCCGCTGAAGATCGTCGCGTATCGCCGGTTGTGGCTCTCCACGATCGTCACGGCGGTGGGCTCCCAGCTCACCGCCGTTGCCGTGCCCAAGCAGGTCTTCGACCTCACCGGGTCGTCAGCTTGGGTCGGCATCGCCGCTGGTGTCGCGCTCGTTCCGCTGCTCGTGTTCGGGCTGTGGGGCGGCGCTATCGCGGACACGGTCGACCGGCGCAAGTTGCTGCTCGTCACGAACTCGGGCATCGCGGTCTCGTCGGTGCTGCTGTGGGTGCAGGCGGCGCTGAACGTCGGCTCGGTGTGGCTGGTGATCGCGCTGCTCGGTCTTCAGCAGGTGTTCTTCGCGGCCAACGCGCCTGCGCGGCAGGCGTCGATCGCACGGTTGGTGCCGGCCGAGTTGTTGCCGTCGGCCGGTGCGCTGGGATCCACGGTCATGCAGTTTGGCGCGGTGCTCGGGCCGCTGCTCGCGGGTGCGTTGATGCCCGTCGTGGGGCTGCCGACGCTGTACCTGGTGGACGCGATCGCGCTCGTGGTCACGGTCTACGCCGTGTGGAAGCTGCCGGCTATGCCACCGTTGGACGGGGTGGTGCGGCGCGCGGGGCTCAAGGACGTGTTCGCGGGGTTCGTCTACCTCTGGGCGCAGAAGGTGCTGCTGGCCAGCATGTTGCTGGACATCATCGCGATGGTTTTCGGCATGCCGCGGGCGCTCTTCCCGGAGATGGCCCAGCACACGTTCGGCGATCCGCCCGGTGGCGGGTTCGCGCTGGGTGTGCTGTTCGCGGCGATTCCGGTCGGCGCGGTGCTCTGCGGGCTCACGTCCGGGTGGATCACGAACATCAGCAGGCACGGCGTGGCGGTGACGCTCGCCGTCGTCGGCTGGGGTCTGGCGATCATGGGGTTCGGCCTCGCCGGCTCGCTGTGGGTCGCGGCGGCGTTCCTTGCGCTGGCCGGTGCGGCGGACATGGTGTCCATGGCGTTCCGCGGCGCGATCCTGCAGTCGGCCGCGACGGACGAGATGCGCGGACGGATGCAGGGCGTCTTCATCGTCGTGGTGGCGGGCGGCCCGCGCATCGCAGACCTGTTGCACGGCACGGGTGGCGCGGCGTTCGGCACGGCGGCGGCGGTGACCGTCGGTGGCGTGCTGGTGATCGTGGCGACTGTTGCCGCTGTGCTGTTGTTGCCGGCGATTTGGCGCTATCGCGTCAGTTCCGCGAGCTGATCTCCGCTGCGGCGGGCTCGCTGATCTTCACATCGCTGCCCCAGTCGGAGAAACGCGCCTCGTCGACGATCAGCGCGTTCTGGAACTCGGTGGAGAACTTGATCCGGACCGGTAGGCCCTGCCCGTCCAGTTCGATCTCACCGGCCGTCTTCGTGACCTTCTGGTCGAGGGCGAGTTTGACCTCGTTGCGCAGGGTCTCGTCGGTGAGGCTGTCGTACGCCTTCTGGTAGTCGACGATGATCGAGTAACTGGTGCGGCCGGCGACCTCTGTGGTCAGCCTGAGCTCGCCGCCTGCCCCGAGCACCGGCAGGTGGTACGTCGTGAAGACGGCCTGCTGGTAGATCACGTCGTGGAAGCCGAGCAGGGTGTTGGTGAAGTCGTCGTTGTCCGTGCGCGTCAGCTTCACCCACGGCTTGTCGGCGGGCATGCCGAACACTGCCGGGAGCTTCACGAACGCGCTGTCCTTCTTGGTCGAGACGAACCGGAGCTCTTCGGCCTTGCCGCCCGTCTGCACCGGACGGGTGGTGGTCGTGTCGATGCTCGGCACGGCACCGAGGCGGACCGCGCCGTTCGCGGGGGCGGTGACGCCGCCGGTGGCCGACGGCTCGATGGTGAAGCGGTAGGTGGCCTTCTCGCCGACGGCCTTGGTCACGCCGGCCACGAGGCTCTTCACGTCGGAGTACTGGATCGGTCCCGCCGCCGGCGGTTCCGACGTGCAGGCGGTCAACGCCGCGGCCACGAGGAGCAGTGTTGCCGCGCGTTTCATTCAAACCCCCAGGTCGGGACACAGCTGGTGAAAGATCGCCGAATTGTTACACCAATTGGGTGAGGTAAGCGTCCGTTCGTGCTGGTAGCCAGGCAAAACGGGCACAATCCCAGGGCATGGCTGAAGCGACTCCACAAACGGAGCAACCAGAGCTACATCGGGCAATCGGCCCGAAGCTGCTGCTGTTCTTCGTCGTCGGCGACATCCTCGGTACCGGCATCTACGCGCTTACCGGCAACGTGGCCGGCAAGATCGGTGGCGCCCTCTGGCTGCCCTTCCTGCTCGCGTTCGTGGTGGCGTTCCTGACTGCCTTCAGCTACCTCGAGCTCGTCGGCAAGTATCCCAAGGCCGCCGGTGCGGCGCTGTACACCAACAAAGCCTTCAAGATCCACTTCCTGACGTTCATGGTCGCGTTCGCGGTCATGTGCTCGGGCATCACCTCCGCGTCCTCGGCGGCACTGGCGTTCGGCCGCACCTACCTGAGGCAGCTGCTCGTCGAGTTCTTCGACGTCGCGCTCAGCCCGGAGTCGTTGGCGATCACCGGTATCGCGATCGTGTTCATCGCGGCGCTGGCGATCATCAACTTCCGCGGCGTGTCCGAGTCGGTCAAGGCCAACGTGGTGCTGACCTGCATCGAGCTGTCCGGCCTGGTCATCATCATCCTGATCGGCATCTGGGCGGTCATCAACGGTGACGGCGAGCCCGGCAGGCTCACCGACATCCACGTCCCGTCCGGCAGCAACGTGCTGCTCGCGGTCACCTCGGCGACGGCGCTCGCGTTCTTCGCGATGGTCGGCTTCGAGGACTCGGTGAACATGGCCGAGGAGTGCCGCAACCCGGTCAAGATCTTCCCGCGCGCCATGCTGTGGGGCATGGGCATCGCGGCGCTGATCTACGTGCTGGTCGCGATCACGTCGTCGTTGCTGATCCCGGCCGACGAGCTCGCCAAGGCGGGCAGCAGCGCGTTGCTGAGGGTCGTCACGGTCGGCGCGCCCGGCTTCCCGCTGTGGATCTTCGCGTTGATCGGCCTGCTGGCCGTCATCAACTCGGCGCTGATCAACATGCTGATGGCCAGTCGTCTGCTCTACGGCATGGCGAACGAGAAGATCATCCCGAGCTTCTTCGGGGCGGTGCACCCGTTCCGCCGCACGCCGTGGATCTCGATCGTCTTCACGACCGGCGTCGCGGTGATCCTGGTGTCGACCGCGGACATCGGCAAGCTCGGCGGCACGACGTCGTTGCTGCTGCTGGTCGTCTTCACGATCGTCAACGTGGCGTGTCTGGTGCTGCGCAAGGAGAAGTCGGAGCACAAGCACTTCAGGGCGCCCACCTGGGCACCGGTGCTCGGCGCGATCACCTGTGCGTACCTCGCGATCCCGTGGACGTCCGGCCGTCCGTTCGACGACTACAAGATCGCGGGCTACCTGCTCCTCGCCGGCCTGGTGCTCTGGGGCATCAACCGCGTGCTGCACGGCAAGGTGGAGATCCACCCGGAGAACCTGTCCAAGTAAGGCTTCTAGTCCAGCAGGTGCCTCAGGAACCGGTCGGGCTCACTCAGGAAGTTCCGGGTGAGCGCGACCGGTTCCGCTGTGTCGTAAGAGACTTCGTCGATCGTGTCGGTGATCTCGAGGATCGTGGCGTTCGGCGCGGCGAGCAGGATCGGCGAGTGCGTGGCGATGATGAACTGCGAGCCCTCGTCGACGAGTTCGTGCATGCGCCTCAGAACGGTCAAGCACCCTTTGACGGACAGTGCGGCCTCCGGCTCGTCGAGCACGTAGAGCCCACGCCCGCCGAACCGGTGCGTCATCAGGTCGATGAAGCTCTCGCCGTGTGACCGCTCGTGCAACGACTTCCCGCCGTACGACGCGTGAATCCCGTCGCCGATCCGGTCGATCTCGGTGGCGACGTTGTAGAACGACTCCGCTCTGAGGAAGTAGCCGGTGCGCGGCTTCTTGATGCCCCAGCTCAGCGTGAGGTAGTCGCCCAGCGACGACTCGGTGGCCTTGGTCGCGAACCTGAACGACTGGGATCCGCCCTCCGCGTTGAACCCGGCCGCCACCGCGATCGCCTCGACCAGCGTGGACTTGCCCGCGCCGTTGTCGCCGACGAGGAACGTGATCGGCTTCCTGATCTCGAGCGGATGCCTGGTCAGGTGCTGCACGACCGGCAGCGTGAACGGGTAGCGGTGGGTATCGTCCTTCTCGTCGAGCCGGACCTGGCGGATGAACGTCATCCGAGCCGGGCCAGTTCGACCGGGTCGTGTGCGCAGAACACCTCGGCCTCACCGCTCGCCTTGAGCTCCCTGAGTCGCTCCACATTGGACAGTCGCTGCGCGCGGATCGTCTCGGTCTGGTTGGCGGTGAGCTTCAACGCGAAGATGTTGCTCGGCGGCGTCTCGACCTCGCCGCGGTAGAAGTACGCGTCACCGGCGTGCAGCAGCCAGCCGTCGTCGGACTTCACCGCGATGCCGGTGTGGCCGCGGGTGTGCCCGATCAGCGGCACCATGAGGATGTCCTCCGGCAGGCCGGCGATGTCCTGCACGGCCTCGAACCCGAACCACTTCTCGCCCTCGGCCTTGTGCGTCTCGAAGGTGACGCCCTCGCGCTGGGCCTTCGGGTACCGCCCCTGCTCCTTGATGTTGCGCGGGTTGGTGGCGGCCTCCAGTTCGGTGTCCAGCACGTGCACGGTGGCGTTCGGGAAGTCCCGCAGCCCGCCCGCGTGGTCCAGGTCGAGGTGGGTGAGCAGGATGTGCCGCACGTCCTCCGCGCCGTAGCCGCGCTTCTCGACCTGGAAGATCGCGGTCTCGTTGATGTCGAGCATCGGCTTGAGCAGCGCGCGGCTGAGCCCGTTGATCGTCGCCTTGGGGTTGCTCACCTCGTTCGTGCCGAAGCCGGTGTCGACCAGGACGAGGCCCTGGTCGGTCTCGATCAGCAGGCAGTGGGCCACGATGCCGCCCGCGACCAGGGGAGGCCGCATGGTGGCGCAGTTGAGGTGATGAACCTTCATGGGCAAATCCTTCCGTTGGCCCCGTAGGCTTCAGCCTCATGTTGGGGATCTCGTACGAGGGTGCCACCGCTGTGATCACGACTGTAGGCGCGGGCCTGCGGTCCTTCGAGGTGGACGGCGTTCCGTACGTGGAGACATTCGGCGAGGACGAGAAGCCGCCGATGAGCGCCGGTGCCGTGCTGATCCCCTGGCCGAACCGGACAGCAGGTGCCTCGTGGGTGCTGGACGGGGTTCCGCAGCAGCTCGAGGTCACCGAGCCGGCTCGGGGGAATGCGATTCACGGGCTGGTCCGGCGTCGTCCGTGGTCCGTTCTGGAGCACACCGGTTCGTTGGTCTCGCTGCAGACGACTGTTGAGCCTCAGGCCGGGTGGCCTGCGGCTTTGAGCGTCACCGTGTCTTACGCGTTGGACGACAACGGGCTGACTGTCACGCACGGGGTTTCCAACGTCGGGGATGTCCCCACGCCGTTCGGGGTGGGGACGCACCCGTACCCGCGAGCCGGCAACGCTTTGACTGATTCGTGCACTTTGACCCTGTCCGCCACGACGGTGCTGCCGCTCGACACCGACCGGATGGTGCCTTCCGGGCCCGCCACGCCGGTGGAGGGCTCCGAGTTCGACTTCCGGGACGGTCGGGTGCTCGACGGAGTTCGGCTGGACACCCCGTTCGGTGGCTGTGAGCCGGGCCGGGACGGGCTGGTGCGCCACTCGCTGACCTCGCCGGACGGTGGGGTCGAGGTCTGGGCGGATCCGGCGTTCCGGTGGGTGCAGGTGTACACGCCGGACTCGTACCCGGACCGGGGGCGGGCGGTGGCGATCGAGCCGATGACCTGCCCGCCCGACGCGCTGAACTCGGGGGTCGACCTGATCTGGGTGGCACCGGGGGAGTCGTGGGGCGCGCGGTGGGGGATCAAGCCCCTCTCGTAGCGAAACCGCCCACGAACCGTTAGCGTTGCTAACCATGAACATCGCGATCACCGGTGGCTACGTCGTGCCCGTCGACGGCGAACCCGTCGAAGGCGGCACTGTCCTGATTCAGGACGGCAAGATCGTCGCGGTTGGCGCCGACGTGGACATCCCGGACGGTGTCCCGGTCGTCGACGCGGACGGCGCCTGGGTGCTGCCCGGCTTCGTCGAGGCGCACGGCCACATCGGCGTCCACGAGGAGGCTGAGGGCTGGGCCGGTCAGGACACCAACGAGATGACCGACCCCGTCGGTGCCCGGATGCGGGCGCTCGACGCGATCAACCCCGCTGACCTGGGTTTCGCCGATGCGCTCAGCGGTGGTGTCACGACGGCGGTGATCAAGCCGGGGTCGGGCAACCCGATCGGCGGGCAGACCGTGGCCGTGAAGTGCTGGGGGCGCACGGTCGACGAGATGCTCCTCAAGGAGCCGGTCAGCGTGAAGAGCGCGCTCGGCGAGAACCCGAAGCGGGTGTACGGCGACAAGAACAAGCTGCCGTCCACGCGGCAGGGCGTCGCCGCGGTCATCCGCGACGAGCTGACCAAGGCGCAGGACTACGTGGCGCGCAAGGCGGAGGCCGAGCAGGACGGGAAGGTCTTCGAGCGCAACACCACGCTGGAGATCCTGGCCAAGGTGCTCAGCGGTGAGCTGCCGTGGTGCCAGCACGCGCACCGGGCCGACGACATCGCCACGGCCATCCGGTTGTCGGAGGAGTTCGGCTACAAGCTGATCCTCAACCACGGCACCGAAGGCCACCTGATCGCGGACCTCATCGCGGACAAGCAGATCCCGGTGATCATCGGTCCGCTGTTCACCGCACGGTCCAAAGTGGAGCTGCGCAACCGGGGGCTGCGCAACCCCGGCATCCTCGCGCGGGCCGGCGTCGAGTTGGCGATCACCACGGACCACCCGGTCGTGCCGATCCACTTCCTGGTGCACCAGGCCACGCTCGCGGTCAAGGAAGGCCTCGACAGCGACGTGGCGCTGAAGTCGATCACGACGAACCCGGCGCGGATCATGGGCTTGGACGACCGGGTCGGCGCGCTGAAGCCCGGGCTGGACGGCGATGTCGTGATCTGGTCCGGGGATCCGCTGGACGTGATGAGCCGGGCCCTGCAGGTGTTCGTGCAGGGGCGTGAGGTTTACACGTTCGACGAGCGCAAGGGTGAAGGGGTCGTGGCCGACCCCTTCTACCGCGAGTCCTAACGCAGCCCGCGGCCGATCACGAGGCGCTGGATCTGGTTCGTGCCCTCGAAGATCTGCAGGACCTTGGCCTCGCGCATGTAGCGCTCGACCGGGAAGTCGCGGGTGTAGCCCGCGCCGCCGAGCACCTGCACGGCGTCGGTCGTCACCTTCATCGCCGCGTCCGTGGCGATGAGCTTGGCGATCGACGCCTGCTGGCGGAACGGGCGGCCGCGGTCGCGCAGGCGGGCGGCGTGCAGGTAGGTCGCGCGGGACGACTCGACGGCCGCGGCCATGTCGGCCAGCAGGAACTCGAGGCCCTGGAACTCGATGATCGGGCGGCCGAACTGGGTGCGGGTCTTGGCGTACGCCACGGCCTCGTCCAGTGCCGCCTGTGCCAGGCCCACCGCGCAGGCCGCGATGCCGAGGCGGCCGGAGTCCAAAGCGGACAGTGCGATCTTCAGGCCGTCGCCCTCGGCGCCGATCAGGCGGTCGGTGCCGAAGCGGACGTTGTCGAACTGGAGTTGCGCGGTGATCGAGCCGGTGAGGCCCATCTTGCGTTCCGGCGAGTCGGCGGTCAGGCCCTGGGTCTCGCCCGGTGCGAGGAAGCAGGAGATGCCGCGGCCGCCGTCGGGGGACGTGCGGGCCATCAGCGTGTAGAAGTCGGCGGCGCCGGCGTGCGTGATCCACGCCTTGGTGCCGTTCACGACGTACTCGGAGCCCTGGCGCACCGCGCGGGTCGACATCGCGGCGGGGTCGGAGCCTGCCTGCGTCTCGGACAGCGCGTAGCCGCCGAGCAGTTCGCCCTCCAGCATCTCGGGCAGCCAGCGGTCCTGCTGCTCGCGTGAGCCGAAGGTGGCCAGGCCGTAGCAGGACATCACGTGCACGGACATGCCCACGGCGACTGTCATCCACGCGGAGGCCACCTCTTCGAGGGCCTGCAGGTACACCTCGTAGGGCTGCGCGCCGCCGCCGAACTCCTCGGCGTACGGGAGCCCGAGCAGGCCTGCCCTGCCCAGCAGGCGGAACGCCTCGCGGGGGAACTTCTCGTTCTCCTCGGCGTCCGCGGCGTGCGGCTTCAGCTCGTCTCGCGCGATCTCCTTGACCAGCGCGATCAGGTCTTCGGCCTCTTGGGTGGGGAGCAGCCTCTCGGCGGGCATCGTCGACCTCCGGTGTGTACTGGTAACTGTACTGTAGGACGTGTGTCAGTACAGCTCCAGTGAATGTGGCAGGGTCGTCACATGACGCGGGCTCTCACGCAGCGGCAGGCCGAGCTGCTCACCCGGCTGGAGGCTCTCTTCCTCACCGAGGGTTTCGGTCATCTCACCCTGGATGACATCGCGGGCAGGCTGCACTGCTCGAAATCGACGCTGTACACGCTCGCCGGCAGCAAGGAACAGCTCGCCGTGCGGGTGGTCGGCCGCTACTTCAAGGGTGCGGCCGAACGCATCGAGAAACGCATCGCAGGCCTCGCTGACGTGCGCAAACGCATCGGCAGCTACCTTGCGGGCGCCGCGGAGGAGCTCAACAAGGCCTCGGCGGCGTTCATCGCCGACGTCTCGGACTTCCCGCCCACGCGTGCCACCTACGAGCGCAACGCCCGTGCCGCCGCCGAGCGCATCAAGGCGTTCATCCAGGACGGCGTCGAGCTGCACGTCTTCCGCGAGGTGCACGCGACGCTCTTCGCCGAGATGGCCGGGTTGCTGATCGAGAGCATCCAGACGGGTGTCCTCACGAAACGGGCGGGTGTTTCGGACTCCGAGGCGTTCACCGCACTGGGCGAATTGTTGTTGGATGGCCTCCAGAGGACGGGTGCCTCCCAGAAGGAGTAGAACGCTGTGATCGTGGTTGCTGGTGAGGCTCTGGTCGACATGGTGCCGGTGGGCGACGAGGACCTCGCGCCGCTCGCACCGAAGCTGGGTGGCGGGCCGTACAACGTCGCGGTGGCGCTGGGGCGGTTGAACGCTCCCACGAGCTTCCTGTCGCGGGTCTCGAACGACATCTTCGGCGACCAGCTGATCAAGCGGCTGCACGCGTCGAACGTCGCGACCGATCTGGTCCAGCGCGGGCAGGAGAACACCACCCTCGCCGTCGTCGGGCTCGCCGACGACGGTTCCGCGCGCTACTCGTTCTACGTCGACGGCACGGCGGACCGGCTGGTCGAGGATCCCGGCCCGCTGCCGGCGGAGGCCGAGGCCGTCTCGTTCGGGACGCTGTCGATGGTGCTGGAGCCCGGCGCCTCGGTGTACGAGAAGGTCCTGCGGCGCGAGAGCAAGCGCTTGCTCACCGTTCTGGACCCCAACATCCGGGCAGGGCTGATCGACGATCCGGGCGCCTACCGGGCGCGGTTCCGGTCGTGGCTGCCGGACGTCGGCCTGCTGAAGGTGTCGGTCGAGGACGCGCGGTGGCTCGCCGAGGAAGGCGACGTGATCGAGATCGCACGGGCGTGGATTTCACAGGGGCCGGCCGCCGTGGTGCTGACCAAGGGTGGCGACGGCCTGTCGGTGATCACGCCCGCGGGTCAGGTCGACGTGCCGCCCGTGAAGGTGGATGTCGTCGACACGATCGGGGCCGGCGACACGGTGCAAGGTGCCCTGCTCGCGTGGCTGCACGACCACGACGCGCTCAGCGTGGAGAAGATCGGTGCACTCTCAACCGATGAATGGACCGGCGCATTGACCTACGCGGGTGCCGCCGCCGCGATCACATGTTCCCGTGCCGGTGCCGAGCCGCCCTTTGCGAGCGAACTCACCGCCGCCCTGGGTGGATAAATCGGAACAACGGACTACCGTGAGGTAGCGCGCTAGAAACCTGGCATTCCGATGTGATGCCGGTCCCATCTCACAGAATCGGTTCACACCGCGGCTGCGAGGCGGGCACGCCGCCGACTAGCGTGAGTGAACTTGAAGACTCAGATCCCAACGGGGTGGTCAGAGACGACGGCAGCCGATGGCTGTCGCCACCCCGTCCGAGCGTTGAGAGGGACTTGAATGCCCGACGCGACGACTGCGCCGACCGACCCACAGACCGTCGCGCTGCGCCACGAGGGCGGAGAGCTCGAGATGAAGGTGGTGCGGGCGTCCGAAGGCGCGTCCGGCATCGAACTCGGCAAGCTGCTGTCGACCACCGGTCTGGTAACCCTGGACACCGGCTTCGTCAACACGGCCTCCTGCTCCTCCGAGATCACCTACATCGACGGTGACGCGGGCATCCTGCGTTACCGCGGTTACCCGATCGAGCAGCTGGCCCAGCGGTCGAACTTCATCGAGGTCAGCTACCTCCTCATCTACGGCGAGCTGCCCACCGCCGCCCAGCTCGAGGACTTCTCCTCCAAGATCAGCAGGCACACCCTGCTGCACGAGGACCTCAAGCGCTTCTTCGACGGCTTCCCGCGTGACGCGCACCCGATGCCGGTGCTGTCCTCCGCGGTGTCGGCCCTGTCGACCTTCTACCAGGACTCGCTCTCGCCGTTCGACGCCAACCAGGTGGAGATCTCCACGATCCGCCTGCTCGCGAAGCTGCCGACCATCGCGGCCTACGCGTACAAGAAGTCGGTCGGCCAGCCGTTCCTCTACCCGGACAACTCGCTCGGCCTGGTGGAGAACTTCCTGCGCATGACCTTCGGCTTCCCGGCCGAGGCCTACGACCTCGACCCGGACCTGGTCCGCGCGCTCGACCTGCTGTTCATCCTGCACGCCGACCACGAGCAGAACTGCTCCACGTCGACCGTGCGCCTGGTCGGCTCGTCCGAGGCGAACCTCTTCGCCTCCATCTCCGCCGGCATCAACGCCCTGTTCGGCCCGCTGCACGGCGGCGCGAACTCCGCGGTGCTGGAGATGCTCGAGAAGATCAAGGCCGACGGCGGCGACGTGAAGTCGTTCGTCAACAAGGTGAAGAACAAGGAGGACGGCGTCCGCCTGATGGGCTTCGGTCACCGGGTCTACAAGAACTACGACCCGCGCGCCGCGATCATCAAGAAGACGGCCGACGAGATCCTCAACAAGCTCGGCGCTGACGACCAGCTGCTCGACATCGCGAAGCAGCTGGAAGAGGCCGCCCTGAGCGACGAGTACTTCATCTCCCGCAAGCTCTACCCGAACGTGGACTTCTACACGGGTCTGATCTACCGGGCGATGGGCTTCCCGACCAAGTTCTTCACCGTGCTGTTCGCGCTCGGCCGGCTCCCCGGCTGGATCGCGCACTGGCGCGAGATGATCAACGACCCGGCCACCAAGATCGGCCGGCCGCGGCAGATCTACACCGGGCCGACGGAGCGCGACTTCATCGCGATGGAGAACCGCTGACGCCAGACCGCTCGATGAAAGGCGCGCCCGTTCTGCGGGCGCGCTTTTTGCTTTGTAGCGTCAGGGGGTGACCTCCGTTGTTTGGTTCCGCCGTGATTTGCGAACATCCGATCATCCGGCGATTCTCGCCGCGGCGGAACGCTCTCCCCGGGCGCTCGCGTTGTTCGTGCTCGATGACAGGTTGCTGAAACCTTCGGGCCAACCCCGAATCGATTTCCTGCACAGGTGTTTGCACGCCCTCAACGAACAGCTCGGCGGCCGCCTGATGGTCGTCCACGGCGACCCGGTGAAGACCGTTCCCCGCATCGCCCAGGAAATCGGCGCGGAGAGCGTCCACATCTCCGCGGACTGCGCACCGTACGGCCGCCGCCGCGACGAGGCCGTCGAGGAATCGTTGGGGGACATCGAGCTGGTCCGCTCCGGCTCGCCCTACGCCGTCACGCCGGGCCGCGTGCGCAAGGCCGACGGCACGCCGTTCAAGGTCTTCACACCGTTCCGCAACGCCTGGCTGGACCACGGCTGGCGCAAGCCGGCCGACACGTCGGAATCCACTGTGGACTGGATCGAACCGGGCCACAGCACGAAACTCCCCATCAGCAAACAGAAACTCCCAGACGCCCAAGTGCTGTGGGAGAAGTTCCGCGACGAACGCCTCCAGGACTACGACCAGACCCGCGACCGCCCGGACCTGGACGCGACGAGCAGGCTGTCGGCGTTCCTGAAGTTCGGCGTGCTGCACCCCAGGACGTTGCTGGCCGAGTGCGACGGGACGTTCCGCAGCGAGCTGGCGTGGCGCGAGTTCTACGCGGACGTGTTGTGGCACAGGCCGGAGACCGCGCGGGAGAACTACGACCGCAAGTTCGACCGGATGACGCATGACGACGACGTGGAGCTGTTCGAGGCCTGGAAGGACGGCCGCACCGGGTATCCGATCGTCGACGCCGGGATGCGCCAGCTCAAGCAGGAAGGCTTCATGCACAACCGGGTCCGCATGATCGTGGCGAGCTTCCTCGTCAAGGACCTGCACCTGCCGTGGTGGTGGGGTGCGCGGCACTTCATGCGGTACCTGATCGACGGCGACATCGCGTCGAACCAGCACAACTGGCAGTGGGTCGCCGGCTGTGGCACGGACGCCGCGCCGTACTTCCGGGTGTTCAACCCGTTGACCCAGGCCAAGAAGTTCGACCCGGACGGCGCGTACGTGCGGAAGTACGCGCCGGACTCGCCACAGATCCAGCCGATCGTGGACCACGCGGTCGAACGTCAGGTGGCGCTCGACCGCTACCAGGCCCTCAAAGCTTGAACGCCTCTCGGAGCTTGACCCGAGCACCGGTCCGCAGCACGGCGTTCGCGTAGACCTTGCCGCCGAGCCAGGTGATCGCCGCGATGGCACCCAGCGCCAGCGCGATCGCGAGCAGCACCTGCCAGGTCGGTGCGACGCCCAGCGCCATCCTGCCCGGCATCAGGATCGGGGCGAACGGTGGCAGCAGCGACAGCACCGTGACCGTGGGGCCGGAGGGGCTGCCGATCATCAGGTTGATGCCCGCCACGAACGCCACGATGATCGTCATGCTGATCGGCGTCAGCACCGACTGCAGTTCCTCCTGCCGGGACACCAGTGACGCGGCGGCCGCGAACACGGTGGCGTACAAGAAGAATCCGAGCAGATACCAGAGCACGCCCGTCAGCAGGGCCGTGCCGCCCAGCGCGCCGACGTCTATCACGTCGAACGACGACGACAGCATCAACCCGACCGTGGAGATCACCAGTAACTGCAACAGGCCGACCGCGCCGAGCCCGATCACCTTGCCCAGCAGCAACTGCCACGGTCGCACGGTGGCGAGCAGGATCTCCACCACCCGGCTGGACTTCTCCTCGACCACGCCCTGCGCCACCATCGTGCCGTAGACCAGCAGCGAGTAGTACAGCAGCGCGGCCACGATCAACCCGATCGCGAGCCGCTGACCTCGTTGTGGGTCAACGGGTTCCAGTGCGGTGACGGCCACGCTGACGTTCGCCAGGTTCTGCGCGACCTGCTGCGGCGAGATGCCCGCCTCGGCGAGCTGGGCGACGAGCACCTGCTGGCGCAGGACGTCGTTGAGCACCGTCGTCAGCACCTCGTCGCCGGAGCCCTTGACGATCATCTTCAGCGACGGTGGCGCGCCGGTCACCAGGGCGTCCAGGGCGCCGTCGCTGACGAGCTTCTCGGCGTCGGTGGTGGTCGTGACGTCGCGCGTCTCGACCTCGATGCCGAACGACTTCGCCTTCTCCTTCAACGGTTCCGCGAGCTGCGTCGCCTGCCCGCTCAGGCCGACCACGCTGCGCTGCTGGTCGTCGAACAGGACAGACTGCAGCACCACGTACCCGGCGAGCACCGCGATGATCACCGCGGTGCCGATGAGGAACGACCTGGTGCGCACCTTCGTGACGAACTCGCGCCGCGCTATCAACGAGACCGCTCGGGTCGACGTCATGCGCTCCTCGCCTCGGTGATCACCACGTTGCGGAAGAGCTCGGTGAGCGACGGGCGCTGGCGGGAGAACTCGTGCACGGGGCCGGCGGCGAGCGCTGCCTGCAGCACGAGCTGGTCGTCCACGCCGTCGGCGAGCTCGAGGACGCACCGCGTCCCGTTCTTCTCGATCACCCGCACACCTGTCAGCGTGGCAGCCCAGTCGGTCGTTGGCGACTCAACGACGAGTGTCGCCGCCCCGCCCGCGCGAAGGTCGTCGACGGTGCCGCAGGCGACCATCGAGCCCGCGCTGACGATGCCGACCCGGTCGCACAGCCGTTCCACCAGGTCGAGCTGGTGGCTCGAGAACACGACGGGCACGCCGGCGGAAGCCTTCTCGCGCAGAACGTGGCTCATCACGTCCACCGCGACGGGGTCCAGGCCGGAGAACGGCTCGTCGAGCACCAGGACGTCCGGCTCGTGCACCAGCGCGGCGGCGAGCTGCACGCGTTGCTGGTTGCCGAGGCTCAGGCGCTGCACCTCGTCCGTGCGGCGGTCGCGCAGGCCGAGGCGGGCGATCCAGTTCTCCGCGCTCTTGTGCGCGTCGTTGGTGCTCATGCCGTGCAGCTCGGCGAGGTAGACGAGCTGGTCGAGGACCTTCATCCGCGGGTAGAGCCCGCGTTCCTCCGGCATGTACCCGATGCGACGGCGCGTGTCGAGGTCGACGGGTCTTCCGTTCCACCGCACCTCGCCGGAGTCGGCCGCGAGCACGCCCAGCGCTATTCGCATGGTCGTGGTCTTCCCGGCGCCGTTGCTGCCGACGAATCCGAAGAGCTCGCCCGCGCGCACGTCAAAAGACATGTCCCGCAGGGCGACGACCTCCCCGTAGCGCTTGGAGACGCTGTCGATCTCCAGCACCCCCTCAGGCACGGTGTACCCCTTCGTTAGCCCGGATGGCGGTAATCGGACTCAAAGTATCGGTGAGCAGGGAACGAGTGAAACGATACGGGCGTCTACGGCGAATCGAACGAACGACCAATTCACTCAACGGGGGTGACCATGCAGCCCATTGACCCCGATCAGTGGCTCGCAACGTACGGCGCGAAGATCGAGCAGGCGAAGCAACAGGCCGAGCAGGCTACTGAGCAGCTCGGAGGTGTGGGTGGCAGCGCCAGCTCGCCAGACGGCCTGATCACGGTGACGGTCAACGCGACAGGCGTGCTGACCGACCTGCAGATCAAGCCGGAGGCCCGTGGCATGGACCCCAGCGAGATCGCCACAGCAGTGCTCACCGCGTCCACCAAGGCCCAGCGTGAGGCCTCCGGCCGCGTCGTGCAGATCATGGGCGACTTCGTCGGCGAGAGCCCCGCGCTCGAGTTCGTGAAGGCGCAGATGCCGAACGGATACGCGGGCGACGGAACCGACGAGGAAGAACCGAAGTCGGAGTTGGAGCGCAAGGACCTTCGGCCCGACGACGAGTACTTCACCAACCCGCCCGACGTCATGGCCTGAGTGCAGGAGGGGGTTAGAGCATGCAGCAACAGTTCAACATCGATCTCGATGAGCTGAGAACCCACGCCGCGAACGTGGACCGGCTCACCGAGCGGTTGCGCAAGGCCACCGAGACGTGCGACCCGGGCTCGCTCACCACCGAGGCCTTCGGCGTCTTCTGCGGTTTCCTGGCCCAGTTCGTCCTCGAGAAGGCCGGCCTCGGGCAGGACGTGCTCGGGAAGGCCACGAACTCGCTGATGGACATGGCGACCGGGCTCAAGGAGACGGTCGAGCAGTACGAGCAGGTCGACCTCGACAACATGTTCGGCTTCAAGGGAGGCCGGGGATGAACGCCCCCGCGCAACAGGCCAAGGCTGCCGACACGCAGGCGCTGATCAGCAACATCTCGAACACCTACTCCGCCATCGAGCGGGGCGACTGGGTCGCCGGCGGCCTCGGCATGGCCAACACGGCGATGGGCATGATCGGCATGTCCGGGAACCCGCTGAGCGGCTTCCTCGCCGCCGGGTTCAGCTGGGCGATCCAGCACGTCGACTTCCTGCGCGAGCCGTTCGACATGCTGCTGGGCAGCCCGGAGTCCATCTCCAAGATGGCGCAGACCTACCGGTCCGCGGGCCAGCAGGTGCAGGGCATCGCGACCGAGTACGAGCGCATCTGCGTCCAGCAGACCCGCGAGTGGCAGGGCAGGGCCGCCGACGCCTACCGCGCGGCCGCCAAGAAGCACGCGGGCGGCATGGAGTCGCTCTCCAAGGCCACCCACGGCATCGCCGCGGCGGTCGAGGGCGCGGGCAAGCTCGTCGCCGAGGTCCGCAAGCAGATCATGGACCTGATCAGCCAGGCCGTCGCCGACATGGTCATGAAGATCATCCAGTGGCTGGCGGCGTCGATCCTCACCTTCGGCGCGGCCATCGCGGGCGCGATCGCGGACATCGTGTCGACCGCGGTCAAGTACGCGAAGAAGCTGGCGGACTTCCTGCAGAAGCTGCTCGGCTCCGTGAAGAAGCTGATGGACCTGATCAAGTCGGTCTCGCAGATCGCCAAGATCGCCGAGCAGGTCATCGACGCGATCTCCGCGCTGGCGCACAAGGGTGCGGGCGGTGGCGGTGGTGGCGTCAACCGGCCGACCTCCGGCGGCTTCGACGGCCTGCGCGGCGACCAGCAGGACCATGCCCACACGGGTGCCGGTGGGACGTTCACGAGTGGCGCCACCGGCGGCGGCCCCGGCCGCAACACCGGTGGCGACGGCCTCACCAACGTCCGTCCCGGCTACCAGGGCGGCGACGCGAGCGGCTACCAGGGCCCCTACGGCCAGGGGCCGGGCGTGGGCGCTGGCCCCCAGGTGCGGCCCGTCTACACCCCGCCCGGTTCGCAGGGCGGCGGTGCCGGCGGTGGCCACCTGCCTCCCGGGCACACGGATGCCGACCACCACCGTCCCGGTGGCGGCCACACCGACGCCGATCACCACCGTCCCCCAGGCGGCGGTGCCGGCGGCGGCTCTGGCGGCGGCTCGATCCCGTCCGGTTCGGGTACCGGCGCCAACGGTCCCGGCCGCTGGGTGCCTGGCCACTGGGAGGCGGACACGACGACGGCTGCCGGTGGCAACCCCGTGACCAAGCCGCCGTCGTTCGGCGGAACGCCGACCACGACGAACGCCGACTGGTACCGCCCGTCCTCCGAGACCACGGCCTCGGCCGGTGGTGGCGGTGGGGGCGGCGGCGGAGGCGGCGGCATCCCCAAGGGCATGGGCGGCGGCGGTGGTGGCGGCGGCATTCCCGCCGGTGCCTTCGGCGGCGGCCCGGCCGGTGGTGGCGGTGCCGGTGGTACCGCCGCGACGCAGTTCGGTGGCGCGGCCGGTGTCATGCCTGCTGGTGGCGGCGCTGCCGCGGCCGCTGGTGGTGCGCCGCACGGTCCCGGTGGTGGCGGTCCTGGTGGCGGTGCCGGCGGCATGATGGGTGGCGCCCCGATGGGTGGCGCCGGTGCCGGTGGCCAGCAGGGTGGCAACAGCGAGCACAAGCGGAAGGTCAAGATCGAGGGCGAGGCCCTGGTCGACCCGCCCAAGGCCGCGAAGCCGGTCATCGGCGAGTGATCCTGCGCTCTTCCTTGCGCTAGGGGCGTCTGCAAGTACCACCAACCACGAGGTCGGGGTACTTGCAGACGCCCCTTTTCACACGGCGGCGAGGAGCTTCGCGATCTCCGGTGCGGCCTTCTCGCGGTCCTGCGGCACGAGCCCGATGCGGGTGCGCCGGTCGAGGATGTCGTCCACGTCCAGCGCGCCTTCGTGCCTGATCGCGTGGACGACGTCGGCCTCGGTGACGCCCGGTGCGATCGGCGTCGTGGGCTCCGGCCGGTCGTTGACGAGGCGGATGTCCTTGGTGCGGCAGGGGATTTGCGTCAGGTTCGTCGCGTTCACCGCGTCCGCCGCCATCCTGCGGTACGTGGTGAGCTTGCCGCCGACGATCGTGATCACGCCGTTGGGTGCCTTGAGCACGGCGTGGTGGCGCGACAGATCCGCGGTCGTGCCTTCGGCTTCGAGCAGCGGACGCAGTCCGGCGTAGCTGCCGATGACGTCTGCCCTGGTGAGTTTCCGTTGCAGGAACTCGGAAGCGGTGGTCAGCAAGAAGTCCACATCGGACTCCGGCACCTGCGGCACGTCCGGGATCTCGTCGACCGGTTCGTCGGTGAGGCCGAGGTAGGCGCGGCCGTTCGCCTGGGGCAGCAGAAATGCGTAGCGGTTTCGTTGGCCGGGAACCGGGATCGTGAGCGCGGTCCCGCTGATGCCGACGTTTCTCGCGTCCACGACCAGGTGCGAGCCGCGGGACGGCCGCAGGTTCACCGGGGCCAGCGTGCCCGCCCAGACGCCCGTCGCGTTGATCACGGCCTTGGCTCGGACGGTGAACGTGGTCCCGGTCAGCGTGTCCGTCGCTTCGGCGCCATCGCCTTGCAGCGCAAGGACTTTGGCGCGCGCGATGATGCGGGCGCCGTATCCGGCGGCGGTACGCGCGAGGGCGACCACGAGTCGGGCGTCGTCGACGAGCTGGCCGTCGTAGCTCAGGAGTCCGCCGCTGAGACGGTCCGGGTCCAGGCCGGGAACCAGCGCCAGCGCCTCGTGTTTCGGTACCCGGCGCGGTCCAGGGAGGACGTTGCTCGGCGTACCGGCGGCGATGCGCAGGGCGTTGCCCGCGCGCAGGCCGGACATGACGAAGTGGCCGGCGTTGCCGTGCAACGGGAACAGCATCGGCAGCGTGCGGGTGAGGTGCGGTGCCGTCCTGGTCATCAGGATGCCGCGCTCGACCGCGCTCTCGTGGGCGAGCTTCACCTCGCCGTTCGCGAGGTAGCGCAGGCCGCCGTGCACGAGCTTGCTGGACCAGCGCGACGTCCCGAACGCCAGGTCGTGCGCCTCGAGCAGCACCGTCTTCAGGCCGCGCGACGCCGCGTCGAGCGCGACACCCGCGCCGGTGACCCCGCCGCCGATCACGAGCACGTCGGCGACTTCTTGCTGAGCGGCTTCGAGGTCTGTCTGTCTGCGGGAGGCGTTGAGGGAGGTGTTCACGGGCGCAGCGCTCCGTCCAGCTGTTTGGCCAGCTCGTCGAGCAGTGAGGCGAAGTCGAGCCCGGACGTGGCGGGCCGCGTGGAGAGCACCATCGACTGCGTGGTCAGCAGCACCACGCGCGCCTGCGTCTTGGCGTCCCCGAACCGGATCGACCCGTCGATGTGCCCGGCCTCGATCTGCCCGACGAGGAACTGCTCGACCAGCCGCTGCGTGCTCCCGAGCCGGTCGGTGAGGTACGGCAGCATCAGGTCGGCGTCGAGCTGGAGCACCCGCTGCATGACCGGGTTCGCCGACAGCAACCGGATGGCGTCCACACCCCGGTTCACCAGCTGCTCACGCGCGTTGCCCTGCCCGCTCGCCTGTTCCACCTGCTCCAGCAACGCGGCGAACTCGCGGGTCATCAACGCCCGCACCAGGTGATCGACGTCGGGGTAGCGCCGGTAGAGCGTCATCCGGCTCACGCCGGCCCGCTTCGCCACGTCGGTGAGGGTCGTGCGGCGCACCCCCACCTCGAGAACACACTCACGAGTGGCGTCGAGCAGCGCGTCGTGGGTGTGACGTTGAGACGTCATATGTAACACTGTAGCAGTGACCAGGGCGAGATGGACCACCGAAACCACACCGCTGCCGCCCCACGCGCTGGCGTGGCTGAGCCAGCGAATCGGCTTGGGCGAGCCGTTCGAGCAGGTGCCGCTCACAGCACCCGAGTCGGCCCTGATCGCCGACGCGTTCACCGCGTTGGAAGCGGTGAGCACCATCAGCACGGATCCGCAGGACCGGCTGGCTCGCGCCGGCGGTCTGTCCTATCTGGACCTGCTGCGCCACCGCGGCCACGGCGCCGTGGCGGTGCCGGACGCCGTGGTCCAGCCCGCGTCGCCGGCCGAGGTCCTCGAGATCCTCCAGGTCTGCGTAGAGCACGACATCGCCGTGGTGCCGTTCGGTGGCGGCACCTCCGTGGTGGGCGGTGTCGAGGCACTGCGCGGGTCCAAGTCGGCGGTGATCGCCCTGGATCTGGCCGGCCTCGGCTCGCTGGTGTCCGTCGACCCGGTCTCGCGGGTGGCGGTGCTGCAGGCGGGCCTGACCGCTCCCGAGGCCGAAAGGCTGTTGGGGGAGCACGGCTTCACCCTGGGACACGTGCCGCAGTCGTTCGAGCGAGCCACGATCGGCGGCTTCGCGGCCACCCGTTCCGCAGGCCAGGCCTCGTCGGGCTACGGCCGGTTCGAGGACATGGTCGAGTCAGTGCGGCTGGCGACCCCGGTAGGCGAGTGGGTCGTGGGCGCCGCGCCCGCCTCCGCCGCCGGGCCTGACCTGAAGCAGCTGGTGCTCGGCAGCGAGGGCCTGTTCGGTGTGATCACCGAGGTGTCCGTGCGGGTCCGGCCCAAGCCTTACGGACCTCGCTACGAGGGTTTCGTGGTCGACGGCTGGGAGGCGGGCGCCGCACTGGTCCGCGATCTGGCGCAGGACGGGGTGCTGGCCGACATCACGCGTCTGTCCGATGTGGACGAGACCGAGGTCGCGCTGGAGCTGGCCGGTTCGAAGGCTGATCTGCTGAAGAAGTACCTGCGGTTCCGGGGCGTGCGCCAGCCCTGCCTGGTGATCCTCGGGTGGGAGCACCGGTCGCGGTCAGCGACGATGAGTGCGTTGAGCGGCAAGAAGGTCGTGCGCCTTGGCCGCGCGATGGGCGCTACCTGGCTGCACGGGCGGTTCAACGGGCCGCGCCAGCGGGACGCGCTGATGGACGCCGGGGTGTGCGTCGAGACGCTGGAGACGGCCACGCACTGGTCCCGGCTTTCCGAGCTGCGGGACGCGGTGCGCGCGGCCTTGACCGCGGAGCTGGGCAATCCGGTGGTCATGTGCCACATCTCGCACGCCTACGAGACCGGGGCCTCGCTGTACTTCACGGTGCTGGTGCCGCGCGACCTCTCGGATCCGGTTGGGCAGTGGCAGCGGGCGAAGGTCGCGGCTTCGGAGGAGATCTCGCGGTTGGGCACGATCACGCACCACCACGCGGTTGGGCGCGATCATCAGCCTTGGCTGGAGAAGGAGATCGGGGCGGTTGGGGTTGGCGTGTTGCGGGCCGTTAAGGCTCAGCTCGACCCCACCGGCATCCTCAACCCCGGCAAGCTGATCTGAGCCCTGACCTGCGCCGACCAAAATTGTCGGTGCCGTCTGGAAAAATAAAAGCAGGGGCCCCCTTGAGGGGGACCCCTGCGCAAGCGTGAAGATCAGAAGGTCACGAGCATCTTGCCGGTGTTGTCACCGCGCAGCATGCCCAGGAAAGCGGCCGGCGCCTGCCGAGCGCCACCCTCGACGACGGTCTCGGAGTACTTGAGCTCACCAGAAGCGATCCAGGCCCCGACCTCGGCCACGAACTGCTGCTGCAGGGCCTTGTGGTCACCGACCAGCATGCCGCGCAGCGTCAGGCGCTTGCCGAGGATCTGGATCATGTTGCGCGGACCCTTGGGCGCCTCGGCGTCGTTGTACTGGGAGATGGCGCCGCACATCGTGATGTGGCCGCCGACGTTCAGCGAGTCGATGGCGGCCTCGAGGTGCTCGCCACCGACGTTGTCGAAGTAGACGTCGATGCCGTCGGGCGCCAGCTCGGCCAGCTGCTCGGCGACGGGGCCGTCCTTGTAGTTGAACGCGGCGTCGAAGCCGAGCTCCTCGACCAGGTACTTGACTTTGTCGGCGGAACCGGCGGAGCCGATGACGCGGGAGGCACCCTTCAGGCGGGCGATCTGGCCGACGATCTGGCCCACGGCGCCGGCGGCACCGGAGACGAAGACGGCGTCGCCCTTCTTGAACTCGGCGGTGGCCAGCAGGCCCGCGTAGGCGGTCAGGCCGGGCATGCCCAGCACGCCCAGGTAGGTGGACAGCGGCGCCACCGAACCGTCGACCTTCACCACGTGCTTGGCGTCGACGGCGGCGTACTCGCGCCAGCCCAGGCCGTGCAGGACGTTGTCGCCCACGGCCAGGTCGGAGACGCCCGAACCGACCGCCACGACCTCGCCGACCGCGCCGCCTTCGAGCGGCTGGCCGACCTGGAACGGCGGCACGTACGACTTCACGTCGTTCATCCGGCCGCGCATGTACGGGTCGACGCTCATGACCACGTTGCGCACCAGGATCTGGCCGTCGCCCGGCGTCGGGACCTCGACCTCGGCGATCTCGAAGTTCTCCTCGGTCGGCCAGCCGGCGGGGCGGGAGGCGAGCCGGACTTCGAGTGCGGTGCTGGTCATGGTCGAACCATCTCCATCCAGGAATTTGCGGATCAGTTATCCGGTTCAACCGCGGCAACCGGATGACTGTTCCGGAATGTGACCTACGCCGCAGGAAGCAAGGTCACGACGTCGCGGTACGCAAAGCCGAGTTTGCGGTACACGGCGATGGCTGGCGCGTTGTAGTTCTCCACGAACAGGGCGCATGTGCCGTAGAGCGATAGCAACGACGACGTGACGAACTGGCACACGCGCTGACCAAGTCCACGGCCTGCATAGGTCGGGTGCACCGCCACGCCCATCATGAAACCGACGTCCACGGACGACCACGCCTCCGCCGCCGTCGCCACCAACGTCGAACCATCGCGCACGCCCGCCCACCGCCGCACGCCGAGCTCGCCGGGCCAGGCCCACGACTCGGGGTTGGCCGCGTGCAGCAACGGCGGCACATCGTCCACTGACGACAGCCAGGAGACGTCCGGCGGCAGGTCCAACGAACCTGACCGGTCCATCCACCCGAACGGCTTGTCCTCCACCCACGGCGTAGGCATCAGCGACGAGACCTCAAGAGCGAGCGGCCGCTCCATCAGCGGCCGCAACGACACGCCCCGCCCGTGTGCGGCGAGCAACGACGCCACGCCCTCGGCCGGCCCGGCCAGCGCCAGACGCCGGCGCCGGGCCAACGACGGCGCGTGCACGCCGACGGCGCCCCGGTGTTCCCAGGCCGCGCCACCGGACGCCAACGCCTGCGCCGCCCACCGGATCAGCGGGTCGGCACAGGTGTCGTGCACGTCAGCGGTGGTGCGTAACCGGCGCACTCAGTCCTTCTGCTTGCGGCGCAACAACGTGCGTTTGGCCAGCGAGTCCTCGAGGGCCTGGTACGCGAGGTCCATCGCCCGGTTGTACTCACCCTGAGGACGCTTCGGCACGGTCTCGTCCGGCAGCGGCGGCGTGACCATCTGCAGCCAGCGCTCGTTCCACAGCTGCTCGACGGCCTGCTCCCAGTGCAGGGCGGCCCCCATCCGGACCACCCGCTCGCGATCGCGCACCTCGGCGATCTGCTCCTGGGTGGACGCGAGCCGCTCGGCGAGCTCGGCGCAGCGCACCTCGTCCAGCTTGCGCTGGCGAGCGGCCGCGTCCGTGGCGATGGCGATGATCTCCTTGTAGCGCTCCACCGCGGACAAGGTCGGCACTTCGATCACCTCCTCGCTCTGACGCTGAGCCGGCACCGACTCGAACATCGTCATCATCGGGTTCATGACAGGTCTCCTGTGTCGAACGGGATGATCACCTGCGGTCGAGAGTGCTCGAACCGGTCGAAGAACAGGCCACGCCGCGGTCGGGGCGACCACGCCATCACCTGCTCAGGTCCGAGCGACAGCAGCTCCTTGCCCTGGACGTCGAACGCCACCCAGGCGCCGATGTCGTCGTAGACACCCGGCGGAAGACTGGCCTTGAGCCGTTGCACGCCGCGCCACCAGCCCAGCACGTGCGTGCGGTTCTCCGGGCCGTGCTTGAGCACCGTGCGCAGACTGTCCAAACTGGACGCCCGCGTCGTCGCATCTTTCTGCTCCAGCAACGTGTGCGCCGCGTCCACGCCGTACAGCACCAGGTAATGCGGCGACGGCGGGGTGTCGGACGTGCCCGTGTTGATCGCCTGCAGCCGGGCCGCGGTGCGGTCCAGCAGCTCGCGGATGCCGTCGATGCCGATCACGGACGCGTCGTGCCCGTCCCCGCTCAGGCGTTTCGCCAGCTGCAACGCCGCCGGCATCGCCTCGTCGACCAGACAGGCCAGCGAGAACGCAGCCTCGGACGGCTCGTGCTGCCTGCCCAGTGACGCGGCCGCTCCGCCGAGCACGGCGGCCGCGTCCTGGACCACGGAACCGATCACCGCGATGTTGCGACCCGGTGTGCGGGCGAACCGCACCCGTGCCGCGGAACCCGCGACGTCGATGACCTGTCCTAGAAGCACGGTAGGTGATGCGTCGCCGGGTCGCAGGTCGAGGAAGTCCGGCAGCGCGTCCAGCAGCGGGACCTTGCTGCCGTCGAAGAGGCCAGGCGCCTCGCCGGGTTCACGCCGCCACAGCTCGTTCTGCAGGAAGTCGAACGTGCCCTTGGACGTGGAGTCCGGGATGCGGCAGATCTCGTTGCCCGGCTTCACACCCGACTCGTGGTTGATCACGGCGTGCCAGCGCGGCAGCTCCACGGCGGCGTCGTTCGCGGGCTCCGCCAGGACCCGGCGCGCCTTGGGCAGCGCGATCCGGACGGTGAACTGCTCGAAGATCGCCGACTTGCCCCAGAACCCCTCGATGCCCGAGACGTCCTGCGACGACAGCACCAGGTGGATGCCCTGCGAACGGCCGCGCCGCGCCACGTCCTCCAGCAGCTGGGTCGCGGCGGCGGTCACCTGGTCGCGCTCACCGAACAGGTACTGGAACTCGTCGATCACGGCGACGATCCGCGGCCAGCGGCCGGAGGGATCCTCCACCCGCAGGTGTTCGAGCTTGGTGACCTCGTGCTGCTTGGCCGCGTCCGCGCGCCGGCGCATCTCGTCGGCCAGGAATCTCAGCAGCGCCACACCGAACTCGCGGTCGGTGTTGACGTTCACGCCGACCAGGCGCGCGTGCGGCAGCCACGACGGGTCCTTGCGGCCCGGCGCGAACTGCGCGAACGACACGCCCTCCTTGAAGTCCAGCAGGTACAGCTCGAGTTCGTCAGGGGAGTATCGCGCGCACAACGAACCCAGCATCGCGTACAGGAAGTTCGTCTTGCCGGAACCCGAAGGCCCGCCGATCAACGCGTGCGGCGAGGTGTCGCCGAGCTGTACGCAGACCGGCTCGCCATCGTCAAAACCAACGGGCGCAACGACTCCGGCCGCCGAGTTCTCCGTCCACGGCCGTTCGGGCAGCAGATCGTCGAACGTGCCCATGCGCGAGCGCCGTTCCTCGCGCTTCTCCGCGATGGCGGCACACGCCCGCGTCACCATCGTGCTCGGGAGCGCGGGATCCAGCGTCACCATCACGTGCTTGCCGGTCATCGTGCAGAACGCCGTGCCGTCGCCGCGCAACGACACCGTCTCCACCGGCGAGTTGACCGTGATCGGGATGTCCACGATGAACAGCTGCACGCCGCACGCCAAACCGTTGCGCGCCACGCGTTGCAGCTGCTGCTGGTGTTCTTCCTTCAACGCCTTGCGGTTGCCGAACAGCACGGCGATCCGCCACGGCTCGGTGCGCCGGCCTTCCCCGCTGACCGAACGTACGGTCAGGTGGCCGTCCACCAGGACCTTCGTGTGCACCTGCCGGATGTGCTCGGACAGCTCGTCCAGCAGCTCGTGCAGCCGCGCCGGATCGTGCACCGTCAGCAGGTTCGCGCGCGTCAACGGATACAGGCCCGGCAACGACCCGGTCAGCTGCCCGACGTCCCACACGTGGACGTGCACGAGCCCCGGCTGGAAGTGCGAGAGCACCCGCAGCAACAGGTTCTCCACCAGGGTGTCCGCCAGCTGGCGGCTGTCCGAAGTGGACGAGACGTGCAGGTGCGCCTGGTCGAGCAGCGGCACCGCCACCGGGAACGGCTGGGCCTCCGGCGCGGACGTCACCACCCCCGTGCCGATCCGCCACAGCTCCGGCACGCCCTCGCTGCCGTCGTGCGTGCCCGGCGTGCCGAGCCACGACTCGTGCGGCCACGACGCCGGTCCGGCGGCGACCGAGTTCACCAGCGCGGTCAGCTGGTCGGGGCCACCGGCCGTCCACTCGTGGTACGACTGCTGCCAGTCGTGCTTGATCTGGGCGAGCCGCTCGTCGAACTCCTTCATCGACAGCGGCGCCTGGCGCGGTTGCTTCTCGCGCTTCTCGTCCACCGTCAGGAACGAGGTCACCTGGGCGAGCGCGACGTCCTGCACGGCCTTGTCGACGCCCATGCCGCGCACGGTGAACTCGAACATGTCCTTCGCGTGCTCGGTGGCGAGCGCCCGGTGCTCGCGCGCCACAGAGCCCAGCGCGGCCGCGACGGCGCGCTGGAACTCCGTGAAGGCCTCTTCGATCCTTCGTCGCCGCTCGTCCCGCCTGCTCATCACAGCTCCACGGTGAGTCGTTGGATGCGCTCCAGAGTCCCGACCATCAGTTCCAGCTGGTCGGGGAATCTTTCCTTCGCGCGCACGAACTCCGGTGGAAGCAGCGACTCGTGGTGGTTCTCGCTCGACTCGACCAGCGCCGCCACGGCCTCGTCGAGGCTCGCCTGGGCGCTGCGCACACTCCGGTACGCCTCACGCAGGATCTCGCTCGCCTGCTCGAGCGCGGCACGGACCTCGCCGATGGACGCCATCAAAGCCTGCTGTTGATGCCCTCGGCCCCGGATATGCCGGCGCCGAGGTAGTTCTGCAGCTCGCTCACGCCGGACACGACCTGGGCGAACTGGGCGTTCGTCGTCTCGACGTCCGCCTGCACGCTGCCCTGCGTGACTGATGTCAGCAGCTGCTGCGCGTCCTCGGCGAGCTCAGCCGCCTGCTGGAGGGCCGACTGGCTTTGGCTCGCCTTGTCGATCGCCTGGGCAATTGCGGCACGGACCTCTTCGATGCTGGCCATGTCGGCTCCCGAACCCTCCGGAACACAGATGGTCTGACGACCACCCTAAGTAGAGATTGTGCCCAGATTTTCACAGTTGAGAGCGAAGATCGGCTAACCGGGTGGATGCCTGAATCCACTCGAACGGGCCTTGC
Organism: Lentzea sp. NPDC051213; assembly: GCF_044455585.1. Taxonomy (NCBI): domain Bacteria; kingdom Bacillati; phylum Actinomycetota; class Actinomycetes; order Pseudonocardiales; family Pseudonocardiaceae; genus Lentzea; species Lentzea sp. NPDC051213. The sequence continues at coordinate 102,316 of NZ_JBITEX010000015.1, read as the reverse complement.
TTTAATGATCAGTTGAGCGCGCTGCTGGCCCCTTGCCCACCTCTGTAGTAACTGTCACAAGGCCGCCTACAGCCCGTTGTGTCGACCTACCGACCGGCCGGGTGAATTAAGACGTCTTGATGGGTGAGTTGTCACGCGCAGTGCCTGCACCAAACGGGTCATCTCCTGCCCAGGCCTCGACCAGAACTCGCTCCGCACCCGGAACGAGACTGTTGATCAGCTCGGGATCGTCCAGCACCGTCCACGCCGTCGGCGGCGCACACGCCACCCGCGGCGTCGGAAATCCGTCGGCCAGCCCGCGCACGAAGGTGCGCACCGCCCGTGCGAGCGCCGCCGACACGTTGTGAGTGGCCTTCTCCGCGCTCGGCCGGGTGAGGACCACGGCCCAGCACCCCGGCTCCTCGTCGGAGCAGTCACGGGCGTCCACGACCTGCGCATCGGTGCGGCTGATGAGCGCGTCGCACGCGTCACGCGCCTGTTGCTCGTCCGCTGCCTCGACCACCACGGTGATCAGGAGCACGAGGTCGTCCATATCCAAAATGGTGTCAGACGACCCGGCGCACGAACTCCAGCACCCGTGTGACGGCTTCACCGTCGCTCAGCAACCCGTTCACGATGTGCTCCTCGAACGCGGACCCGCGGATCCGGTCCGTGCCCGCCCGCGTGTCCGAGATCGGCACGATCTCGTCGTCCGACCCGTGCAGCCACAACGTCGGCAACGGCCCCAGCGGCGCCCCGAAGTTGACCTCGTCCATCAGGTCGGCCAGCTCGTTGGACGCGCCGTCCCACATGCCCAGCACTGGTGACACCAACGCCAGCGCGGCGATCCCGGAATGCGTTTGGGCGTACCGAACCGCGGCGGGAGCGCCGGTGAAGTGTCCAATCAGGACGACCGGGCGATCGGAGGCTTCCACCGCGGCGGCGATGTTCTCGGTCACCGCGACCGGAACCCCGGCCGTGCGCAGTGACAGGGCGATGCGCTCGCCGTGCGGCAACACGGCGAGCCATCCAGGTGCGTCCATCTAGGAAGCGTAGAACGCGCTGATCTCGATGCGGCCACCCGAACACACGGGGCCGAGCGTCCACGGCACGGTCAGCGGCGCCGTCTCGTCCGGCGGGATGGCCGCGGCCTTCGACGGCTCCGGCTGGCACGGACCCTCCACCGGCTCACTGCCCGACGGCACGACACCCCAGTGCAGGTTCGCGGCGGCCTTGCCACCCGGCGCGAGCGTGAGCGCCTTGGGGCCGGGATCGGACTTGCGCTCCAGCTTGGTCGGCAGCGTGCCGGAGGCGTTCTCCAGCTGGAAACCGCTGTAGCCGTTGAGCGTGCACGGCATCGTGCCGGCGTTGGTGACGACGAACTTGCCGTACCTGTTGCCCGCGCCGGCGTCCGTCGGGTCGACCTGCCCCTTCAACGCGGTGGCGTTGCAGCGCTTGACCCCGGGAGCCGCCGCCCCGTCGACGGGGGAGGAGGTGGACGTGGCGGTCGACGGCGTGGACGTCGGCAGCGTCTGGGACCCGTTGTCCGCGGTTCTCGTCCCGCAGGCCGATCCGGTGGCCAGCACCAGCAGTGCGCAAGCGATCAACCGTCGAGTCATGGGTGCACCTCCTACCAGTGAGGATGTGCCCACTCACGAACTCGGCCACACAACCTGCCGGTAATTCACCGGATGTGGTGGATGTCCCACCCGTCGGGCAGCACGGACATGCCCTTGACCGCCGCCGTCCACAGATACGTCCAGGCGATCCGCCCGTCCGGCAGCACCACGCGCACGCGGCGGTAGTCCTCGCCCTCGTACTCGTCGAGCAACGGCAGCGCGTCCTCCGGCGACCTCAGCCGCAGCACGAAGCCGGGCACGCCCAGGCCGGCGCCGGGGCGCAGCGCCGGGTAGCCCAGGCCGGTGTCGAGCAACGTGCCGGGCAGGCGGGTCTCCTCGGAGTCGACGACGTGCGGCTCCATCAGGTGCCAAGCGCTTGCGCCCGGCTGGAGCGTGCCGTAGACGAACAGCAGCTCGGGCCAGTCGTCGGCGGACGGGGCGCCGTGCACCTCGGTCAGTTCCAGTCCGTCCGTCAACGCAGGCCTCCCGCGGAGCATGGCGGCGTGTCCCTGCGAGACGTCCGCGCAACGGACCATACGGCCGTTCACGAGCGTGGGCATCCGCTTCTTGGAGCCTGCGGTGTAGGCGAGGACGGAGTCGATGACACCGCCGTTGTAGAGCACCACACGGCCCGTGTGCAGGCGTACGAGGCGGTAGCGCAGTCCGCGGCCCTCACAGCGGTCCAGCACGCGCAGCTGCTCAGGCGTGGCGAACCAGACGGAGTGCTCCTCGACGACGCCGGGCGCGGCCGCCAGGGTCGCGGGGCGCTGGCCGTCACGGGCTCGTGTGCCGTCGGCCCAGACAGCAGAAAAGCCCTCGCACCGTGCGCGCAGCACGACCGCGGGGCCTTCGAGACCGAGCTCCTCGCGGAGCCAGGTGACCTTGCTGGGGTTGGCGTTCGAGCCGTAGCCGAGCACCGGCATTCGGGCCGACAGCGGGAGCTCACCGTGGTTTGCGAGCCATTGGTCTAGATCGAGGTTTTCCGGCTCAACGCGCCATCCCGACTCCATCGTGAGGTCCGGTCGTACTGGCCAGCCCGTTTCGTCGACGTGCACGAAACAGTGGTCTGGACGAGTGCCCGGATAGGGCTCTGCCGGATGGCTTTCGTCGGTGAACGGTTGGGCCATTGGTCCATTGTGCCAGTCGAGACGGCTGGACCGCGCCCCCTAATCGTGACCTATCCGATGTTTGACCCTTGTTTCTAGTGGTTTAGTGAGAACGTTCACTGCGCATTCGAGTGAGTAACCCGATGTCTATCTGTCGACACTCCGGTGTTCCTCAGGGCGCGTCATAGCTTTGCTGCGCCTGGGCGACCTCTTGGGAGTTCGCTTCGATCCAGGAAGCGAGTGCCACGAGGTGTCCGGCCGCACCCTTGCCGAGGGGGGTCAGCGTGTACTCGACGTGCGGCGGGATGACCGGCTTCACCTCGCGGTGCACGAAGCCGTCGCGCTCCAGCGTCCGCAGTGTCTGGGTGAGCATCTTCTCGCTCACGATCGCCAGCTGCCGCCGCAGCTCGCTGAACCGCCACGCCTCGCCGTTCGACAGCGCCTGCAGCACCAGGACGCCCCATCGGCTTGTGACGTGTTCCATGATCGCCCGCTCCGGACACATCGTGACCTGCATGCTCACCTCCACGTAAGTACCCAACTTCAAAGTGGGTACTTTCCAAAGGTTAGCGCTAACCGCAACCTAGGTCCATGACGATCCTCATCACCGGAGCAACCGGCCAGTTCGGCGGCGCAGTGGTCCGCTACGTCCTCGACCGCACGAACGAGCAGGTCATCGTGTCCGTGCGCAGCCCGGAGAAGTTCACTGTGGAGGGCGTCGAAGTTCGCCAGGGCGACTTCGACCACCCCGAGACCCTCGACTTCCGCGGCGTGGACAAGCTGCTGATCGTGTCCGCCGACGCGCACGACCCGAACACGCGCATCCAGCAGCACGCCAACGCCATCGCCAAGGCGGCCGAGCACGGCGTGGGCCACATCTTCTACACGAGCCTCACCGACGCGGACACCTCGACGGTGGGCGTCGCGGTCGTGCACAAGGCCGCCGAGCAGGCCATCCGCGCCACCGGCATCCCGTTCACGTTCCTGCGCAACGGCATGTACCACGAGAACTACCTCGGCGCGCTCGCCGGCGAAACGGTCGCGGTCTCCACCAAGGACGGCCGCGTCGCGAGCGCCGCCCGTGACGACTACGCCCTCGCCGCCGCCGTCGCGCTCACCTCCGCCGGCCACGAGAACACCGTCTACGAGCTCACCGGCTCGACCACCTGGTCGTTCCCCGAGCTCGCCGGCGACAGGTTCCGCGACGTCAGCGACGACGACCTGATCGCGGCCGGGCTGCCCGCGTTCGTGGTCGACTTCTTCGTGGCGATCCGCAACAACGTGTTCGCCGAGGTCCGTCCCGACCTGGAGAAGCTGATCGGCAGGCCCTCGACCCCGATCGCGATCTAGTGCCGTGGCCGTCAGCCTTCGCCGCGTCTTCGACGCTCAGCAGGGCGCCTCGCGGCACCGGCCGCACGCCCACAGCCAACCAGGATGAGGACGTGCGGCCGGCACCGCGATGCACCCGTCTGACCGCCGAATACGGCGCAAAGGCTGACGGCCACGGCACTAGGTGAACTCGGGGTGCGCCTCCGGGTGCGCGTCCCACCACTTGCGGTACTCCGGATTGCGATCGAGCACCGAGCGGTAGGCGTCGGCGGCGCACGCGAACACCTCGTGCGCCCGCCCCGCCACCGGTGAGTCCCGCCGCGTCGCCACGAAGATGTCCGTCATCAGCGGGGTGCCGCGCAGCTTGCGGATCACGATGCCGTCCCCGGTGCGGGACGGCGCCGCCGCGAACGACACCGCGCCGCTCGCGACCAGGCCGCGCGCCATGTTCGACTCGCCGGTGTGGTGCACCAGCCTGGGCACGAACCCGGCGTCCGAGCAGGCCTGGAACATCTGCATCCGGTTGCCCATCTGCTGCGCGGGCGGGGTGACCCAGTCGCGCTCGGCGAGCTGCGCGAGGTCGACGTCCTCCTGCTCGGCCAGCGGGTCCTTGTCCGACACCGCGATGAACGCCGGTTCGCTGACGAGCTTGCGCAGTTCGATGCCGGCGAGGTCGCGTGACGGCATGCCGTCGAAGAACTCGAACAACGCCACGTGCACCCGGCCCTGCTCCAGCATGTCCACGATCTCCGCCGACGACATCCGCACCTCCGCGCGCACGTCGGCGTTGAGCTGCCGCAGCCCTTCGACCAGCGGCGCGAAGTACAGGATCGAGATGCACCCGAGGTACAACGGACCCCGCCGGTCCGTCTCTCTCGTGGTGCTCATCAGCTGAGCCATCTCGTCGAGCACGAGTCTCGCCGTGCCCAGCACGCGGCGGCCCAGGTCCGTTGGGACGCAACCGTTGCGCGTTCGGTCGAACAGCTGTCCGCCGACCAGTCTTTCGACCGTGCGCAACTGGGCGGACAAAGCGGGTTGGGTCAGTCCGAGCCGCGTGGCGGCCCTGGTCACGCTGCCTTCCTCGGCGATGGTGCGAACCGCGCGGAGGTGGCGGAGCTCCAGCTCGGGCATAAAGACCTTGTATCCCCCTTCTGAATGCACCGCCACCCGTCGATCGGGTCATAGTGGTGGCAGTGCCGCGACCACCAGCCTTCACCGCGTCTTCCGGCGCTCAGCAGGGCGCCTCGCGGCACCGGCCCCGCGTCCCCGTACAACCAGTACGAGGACGCGGGGCCGGTACCACGATGCACCCGTCTGACCACCGAAATACGGGGCAAAGGCTGGTGGTCGCGGCACTGGCGATCTTCCGGCCCGGCACTCACGGGTCCGGCGCGGGAGGGCACACGCGATCTTCCGGCCCGGCGCTTGCGGCAGCGCTACGGGTCCGGCGCGGGAGGGTGCGCACCCCTCGGTTCGACGCTGCTGCCGCGCACCCTGCGCTCCGCGGCAGTAGCGTCGAACCCATGGCGGTGAAGGACTCTCCCACTGGCTGGGTGAACAAGCACATTCAGACGTACGTCGAGACCGGCGGCGCTGAGGGGCACGAGTGGCGGCCCGGCGTCTTCACGCTGCTGCTGACGACCAAGGGGCGCAAGAGCGGCGAGCTGCGGCGCACCGCGCTCATCTACCAGCCGGACGGCGACGACTACGTGATCGTCGCGTCGCAGGGCGGTAAGCCGACGCACCCGTCCTGGTACCTGAACCTGGAGGCGGACGCGGAGGCCGAGGTGCAGGTCGGGCCGGAGGTCTTCACGGCTCGTGCCCGCACGGCCGGCCCCGGCGAGCGGGACCGGCTGTGGAAGCTCATGAACGAGGTCTGGCCGGCCTACTGCGACTACCAGAAGAAGACCGACCGCGAGATCCCCGTCGTCGTGCTGGAGCCGACTAAGGGATGAGCACGGCCGCGCCCGTCACGGTGACGCGGCGGTCCTCGCGCGTGGCGTCGACCTCCAGCCGTGACGGCCTGCCCATGTCCTCGCCCTGGCTGATCACGAACCGTTGCGGCCCTTCGAGGTCGCGCAGGTAGCCACCGAACGCGGCGGCGGCCGCGCCCGTCGCCGCGTCCTCCACCACGCCGCCGACCGGGAACGGGTCGCGGGCGTGCACTAGGTCCGCGGACTCGCGCCAGAACAGGTGCACCGTCGTCAGGTCGTGCGCCAGCATCAGGTCGCGCAGGGCGTCGAAGTCGTAGTCCAGCTGAGCCAGCTGCTCGCGGCTGCGCAGAGGGATCAGCAGGTGGCGGGCGCCGCCGAAGCCGACGTGCACCGGGCCGTCGCCGATCTCGTTGTACCGCAACGATTTCAGCGCCTGCTTCACCAGCTCGGGGTCCGCCTCCGCGGTGCTGGTCGGCACGCTGGTCAGGGTCGCGGTACCGGCGCCGGTCTCGATGGCGATCTCACCGGCCGGCGTGTGGAACGTCAGCGGCCCGGCGCCGATGCGTTCGGCCAGCGCGACGGACGTGGCGATCGTGGCGTGGCCGCAGAACGGCACTTCGGCCTTCGGGCTGAAGTACCGGACGTCGAACTCGCGCGTGCCGGAGCGCGGCAGCACGAACGCCGTCTCGGAGTAGCCCACCTTCGCGGCGATGGCGAGCATCTCGTCGTCGGACAACCCAGAAGCGTCGAGCACGACACCGGCCGGGTTGCCGCCTGCCGGATCCTTCGTGAACGCGCTGTAGCGCAGCACCTCGGTCATGTCCCGTTGCAACGCCCATTTGTGCTGAAGTCTTCCGTGCGCGTGGAAGCTCTCCACGTACGTCATGCCGATCTTCTCCATCACGCGGCCGGACGCGTCGTTGCCGTCGTGGTAGCCCGCGATCACCCGGTGGCTGATGGCGAGCGCGCGATCGCGCAGCGCGGCGGCGATCTGGGTGGCCAGGCCGCGGCCCCAGTGCGCGGGGTCGACCCACCAGCCGATCTCGATGCCGGCCTCGCCTCGGTACGCCATCGAGCCGAGCCCGACCACCTCGCCGTTCTCGACGGCCGCGAACCAGCCGTAGCCGAGCTTCTCGTGCAGTCGCAACGCCTTGGCGTGCCGTTCTTTCGCGTACTCCGGCGACCACGTCGTGCCGTCGCCGACGTAGCCGGTCACGCGCGGATCTGCTGACCAGCGCAGCAGATGCTCGAAGTGCTCGTTCCCCCACAGCACGAGTTCCATGGCAACCATCGTGCCTCAGTGCAGCTGTTGCAGAAGACCTTCGCACGTGCGGACGACGATCTGCGCGGCCTTGCGGTGGTCGTTCGGCGCGTGCAGGTCGGCGGCCTGCGCCTGCCACCGCACGAGCGCGTCGAGCACCATCTCGCGCTGCTCGCGCGCATCGGCCTCGTAGTCGAAACCCAAGCGTGCCAACGGGTTTGTGCCCTCGGCGCCGACGAGGCGCAGCGCCTCGGCCTGCAGCTCGGCCGGCAGTTTCGTGCGGCCGGCCTGCAGAGCGGCCACCAGTCGCAGCTCGCGGAAGTCGTGCGCGGAGGCCACGACCCGTTCCAGGTCGGCCATCAGCTTGCGGGCGTTCTGCCGCGGCTCCATGCGGAACAGCACGTCCAGGCCCAGCAGCGCGGAACGGGCCTTGAGGATCTCGCGGCGCTCGCTGAAGTGGACCGCGATCGAGTCCCGCAGCTCACCGAGCCCGCTGCGCTGCACCAGCTGACCGGTGAGCTTGACCTGGCTGTCGAAGCCCTGCCGGATCAGCGCGGTGATCAGCCGGAGGCCGAAGATCCCGAACCGCTCCAGCAACGCCTGGCGCACCGCCGGTTCCATCGCCAGCGGGAACTGCTCGCCGGCGAACCGGTCCGCCGACAGCAGGTTGTCCTCCAGCTCCTCGCGGCTGAGCGACGTCAGGGCGCGCAGCGCGGCGAACTCGTCCTCCCGCAACGTCCGCGCGGCCACCGCGAGCAGCCCGGCGACCGCGACCACGTTCTGGCACAACGGTTGCACGGAGACATCACGGCGGTAGCGGCGCGCGATCTGCTTGGCGGACGACAGCGCGTCGATCCGCCCGGCCCCGATTTCGTCGGCACGGGCGAGCACTGCGACGGTGTGCACCGCGGCGGTGCGGGCGATCGGATGGTCGTTGGCGGACTGCAGGAACTTCAGGTCGTCGTCCTGCACGTGCCGCATCAGGTAGAGCAACGCGTCCGCGTCGCCCAGCACCTGTTCCGGCGTGGCCGTGTCCGGGGTGTCGATCAGCACGATGTCGCGCAACGTCCTGGCCGGCCACTCGACGACGACCCGGTCGGTGCGGTCGTACTGGCCGATCTCGACGTGCTGGCGATGGCCTCGCCTGGACACGGCGACCTCGTGCGGCCGTCCGGGGCCGGAGAACACGTGTGCGCGTGCGTCGGTTCCGCCGCGGTACCAGACGAACGAGTCGAGAGGCGCGAACTCGTCGCCGATCAACGCGTTGACCAGGGTGGACTTGCCGATCCGGCTGCGGCCGGCCACCGCGATCCTGACCGGTTCGGTGTAGCGCTCGACGTGCGAGCGCAGCCAGGTGGTGGCGCGCGGGCTGTCGCGGTAGACGGCCAGCGCTTCCTGCAGCATCGACCAGACGACGCGGTCCAGGGTCACGCGGACAGCTCCATGGCGGGGCCGCCCAGCGACTGCACCCGCTTGTAGAGCGTCACCAGTTTGTCCAGCTCCTTGCGGCCGTCCCGCATCCGCTGCTCGCGTTCGGTCTGGTCGTCCTGGATCGCGCGCTTGGCACTGCGGGCCGACTCGAGCAGCGTCTCCTGCAACTCCTCCGCCAGCGTGCTGAAGTGGTTGCGCAGCGAGCGCTGGATGTGCCGCCCGGAGTCGCGAACGTCCTTGGAGCACTTCACGAAGAAGTCGTCCACGTGTTTCTGCGCGGCGTTCTTCGCCGCGGCCTGGCGGCGCTTCAACCTCTGGTCGCTCTCGTCCAGGATCGACTTGCCGCCGAACAGCGCACCGGCGCCGAGTGAGATCACGTTGATCAGCGGCATCCCTGCGAGCGAGGTGACCAGACCGAACATCAGCACACCGCCGTACGAGCCGCGCAGACCCGTGAAGAGCTTCTGCGGCACCGAGAACGGCTCGATCTTGGGCTTCTCCAGCTTGCCCACGGGCTCGAGCAGGTCGTCGGGCAGCACCGAGCCGGGGATGAGGTCCTCCCGGTAGACGGGGAAGTTCTTGGCGACCTTCCCCGCCACCCACTCCGCGCGTTCCATCAGCCAGGCGAAGTTCGTCGTGGCGGCCTCGTTGAGGTTGTCCTCCAGCCACTGCTCGAACTTGTCCCAGCCGATCGCGGGATCGGCCTCGTCGTAGGTCTTCTCGATCTCGCGCAGGATCTTGCGGGTGCGGTCGCGCAGGTCGTACTCGACGTCGGAGATCAGGTCGGCCATCTCGTCGTTGAGCACGTTCTGCCAGCGCGCCGACCGCCGCCGCAGCTCGTCGACGCGGCGTTGCGCCTCCTGCAGGGTCGAGATCGTGGCGGCCGTGCGCGTCGAGTCGTGGGCCGTCAGCTCCTCGCGCAACGGCGTGACCAGCTGGGTGATCGCGCTCGACGCCACGACGGCGACGGCGCGGCGGGCCAGCAGGTCGGCACTCGCCACGATGTCCCGCTGCACGCAGGCCAGCAGTTCGGGGAAGCCGGACTCGGTGTTGAGGCGCTGGTCGCCGGACTTCGCGGCCCGCAGCCGCAGCGCGGACGACACCGGGATGAGCTTGGCCGGGACGCCGGCGCGGGCGAGCAGCGCCCTGTTGCGTTCCACGACGGTGCGCCAGGTCGGTACCAGGTCGATCTTGGTGACGACCACCGTGACGTTCGGGCAGGCCTCCATGACCTTCTTGAGCAGCGTCATCTCCGCCGAGGTCAGCTCGCCGGTGGCGTCGGAGACCAGCAGCACCGCGTCGGCCTGCATGAGCGTCGCGAACGTGCTGGCGGTGTGCGCCGACCGGGTGTCACCCACTCCGGGGGTGTCGATCAGGACCAGGCCGCTGTCGAGCAACGCGCGGGGAATACCGATCTCGGCCCGCACGACGTGGTTCGAGTGCGCCTGCTTGGTCACCTGGTCGATCGGCACGGCGATGCGCTCGGTCGGCGTGTGGAAGATCGAGCCGCGCGCCGAGGCGTTGCGGACCAGCGCGGCCGACGGCGTGTCGGCGTGCTGGACGAACGTGGGCACGGTCGTGGTGATGTCGTCGCCCACCGCGCAGACGGGGGCGTTGAGCAGCGCGTTGACGAGCTGACTCTTGCCTTGTTTGGACTCGCCGACGACGAGAACGCGCAACTTCGGGTCGAGTTGCTGTGCCCGCTTCTCCCGCAGCCGGGCCTCCAGATCGGGCCTCCGGTGCGTGACGCAGGCCCCGATCGTCTCGTCGAGCACGTCGAGCCAGGGCGGTGCCATCACCTGACTCATAGTGCCGTGTTCACCCCCTTGGGTGAAAGCCTCGGCCGCAAGACCGGTGCCATTCGGGCGAGACCGGGCAGCTCGGAGGGACCGGTGACATTCCTCACCTACATAGGTGACGAATCGGGTATTGCCTGGTGAGACGCCGAACCGGCCCTGTCCAGAGGCGACAGGGCCGGTCCGCGATGGGTCAGGAAGCTCAGCCGAGCAGGCCGCCCAGGTCGAGGTCGCCCACGACCGGGACGTCGCCCGCGACGTCGGTGACGGTGCCGAGCACGTTGCCGACACCGGCGACGTCGCCGGTCAGGCCGGTCGCGTGGCCGGTGACGCCGGTGGCCGTGTCGACCACGCCGCCCGCGGTGTGCTGCAGCTGGCCGAGGGTGTCGTCGGTCTTGATGCCGAGGTTGCCGTCGGCAACGCTGCCCAGGCCGGTGACGTTGAGGGCGCCCAGGTTGGCGTCGCCGCCGCCAACGGTGCCGAGCAGGCCGTCCGCCAGGCCGGTCACGCCGGTCAGCTGGCCGAGCAGGCCGTCGGCGCCGGGGACGACGCCGGTGGCGGTCGCCAGCGTGGAGTCGACGGTGGAGGTGGCGGTGTCGGCCACGTCGAGCGCGGTGCCGGTGACCGGGGAGGTGGTCTGGTCGAGGACCGAGGCCACGTCGCCGACGGCGGAGAAGTCACCGTCGAGCTTGACGGCGCCGGCGCCGTAGGTGTCGGCGGTGTTGGTGCCGGCCCACACGGTGAGGCCGTGCTCGTCGGCCGCGAGCAGACCCGCGGACGAGGAGCCGATGTCGGTGAGGGAAACGCCCGACGTGGTCAGCTGCGAGGCGACCGCCTGCAGCTGGCTGATGGCGCCGAGCGGGCCCTCCGCGAGGACGTCCTCCAGGACACCGTCGAAGTAGACACCCTCCACGGCGGGCAGGCCGGCGGGGGTGGCCGGGAGCAGGTCGATCACCAGCGGGATGACCTCCTGCACGTCGACGGCGGTGATGTCCGCCAGGCCAGCCTGCTCCAGCGTGCCCTGAGCGTCGGCGGCGAACGCGGCCTTGAGGGACGGGTCGCTGAGCAGGTTGAGCACGAAGTCGTGGAGCGTGCTGGGCGACTGGATCATCTGAAGGACTCCTGTTGAAGCACGTATCAATTGGTTTCGCTGAAAACTATGAGAGCGGGACCACCCCCAACATCGGGGATCACTCCCAGTGAATCCCCGTTCCCCGAAGGGGTGACGCTCGTTGACCCCCTAGGGGATTAGGGGCACCGCTTGAGCGCCCCTCGTTCACCCGTGTAGGTACTGGTCGCTGCTGCGAACAGGTGAGGATGAGCTTTGGCGTATGTACTCGGAGTCGATGTCGGGACCACCCGCACGACCGCTGCCGTGTGCCGCCTCGACGGGGCCCGCGACGCCGAGATCGCCCTGGTCGTGCCCTCGTTGCTGCAGCTCACGGACGCTGGGACGTTCTCGGTCGGCAACGTCGACCAGGCGGGCTGGACGGCGTCCGGTTTCGCGCGCCGGATCGGCGACGCGGTGCCGTTCTCGCTGGGTCCGGAGTGGTGCTCGGCCGAGGAGCTGACCGCGCTGCTGATCATGTGGGTCATCGGCGAGGTCGTCACCCGGGAGGGTGAACAGCCCCGGCACGTGGCCGTGACTCACCCAGCCGGGTGGGGCCCCTATCGGCGGGGGCAGCTCTACACGGCGTTGCGGCAGGTCGGGGTGCACGACGTGACGCTCGTCTCGGAGCCGTTGGCGGCCGCTGAGAACCACGCCGTGCGCTCTCGTGTGGTGGCTGGTGCGGATCTTGCCGTGTTCTCGCTGGGCAGCCACGCGTTCTCCGCGTCGGTGGTCAAGCGGACCCAGAACCGGACGTTCGAGCTGGTCAACCACGTCGAGGGCGTCGATCACCACGCCGGTGCCGACTTCGACGACCTGCTGGCCGCGCTCGTGCGTGGCCGGCTGGGCAAGGACGGGTTCGTGTCGGCCGCCGAGAGCGAGGCGGCGAAGCGGGCGTTCGGCGGCGGCAAGGTCGTGATCAACGGCGTCGAGGTCACCCGCGACGAGTTCGTCGAGGAGATCCGGCCGTCCATCGACCACCTGGTCTGCACGTTCGTCCGCGCGGTGGGTGCCGTGCAGCCCGACGCGGTCCTGCTGGTCGGGGGCGCCTGCCGGATGCCGGTCGTCGGCGACGCGCTGTCCGCGACGGTCGACTGCCGGGTGCTGGCCGAGGCCGCACCGGAGCACTCGGTCGCGAAGGGCGCGGCGGTCGCGGCACGGTTGGTGCTGGTCGGTCCCGAGGCCGAGCCGGAGCCCATCGAGACGTCCGTGCTCGTGCACACCCGTGAAGCGTCGTTGCGGTTCCCGGTCGGCGAGATCGCGCGGACCGACGACGAAGAGTTCACCGCGCCACCACCCAGGCCGCCGGTCGACGTCTCCCCGCTGGAGCTGCCGCCGCGCCGGGTGAAGCGGGTGAAGAGCGTGCTGAAGCCTGCTGGACGCCGATCCAGCTCCCGATCCGACGACGATGAGGACGGCCGTTGAGCGTGACCACGCGAGCCAGGTTGGTGCTGGACTCCTCCACGCGAGGAGTCCTCGACCGGATCAACGACGCCGCCGCGGGCACACGCCTGCGCGTTGTCGTTGTGGCGCCTGGTGGTTACGGCAAGACAGCGCTGCTTGAGGAGATCACCAACAGCGCTGTGCGGGTGGTCGACGACGCGCACCTGCTGGACGACGATTCGTTGCGCGCGTTGGCCGCGGAACCGTTGCTGGCGCTGGCGTACCGGCCGTGGCCGCGCCGTTCGGTGCTGGCCGAACTGACCCGCGGCGCGGTGGTGGTGCCGCTGAGCCCGTTCTCCCGCGAGCAGATCCGGGAGTTCCTGCACGTCCCCAAGCCGGTCGTGGACTTCGTCTTCGCGCAGACCGGTGGTGTGCCCGCGTTCGTGGAACGGCTCGGCGGGGTCTCCGAGGTGTCCGCCGAGGTGCTGAGCACGTTCCGCGGCGACCTCGACTGGCTGGACGCCGACCTGCAGAAGTTCCTGCTCGCCGCGGAGGCCGGCGCCGCCCGGCGACTGGACCTGCTCTCGGCGTTGCTGGACAAGGACTTCGACGAGGTCAGCGACATCATCGAGGCCGCCCGCGCCACCGGCATGCTCGCCGAGGACGGCACGCTGGTGCCGCTCGCGCATCGGGCGGTGGCCGCACTCACCCGTGCCGAGCGCCGGATCGCGGTCCGGCAGCGGCTGGCGCAGCTCCAGCTCGACCGCGGCGGCCCCGTGCTGGACTTGGTGCGACCGCTGCTGGACACCGGCATCGGCGGCCCGGTCTTCGCCGCGGCCGCGCGGGAGACCCTGTCCACCGATCCGGCCCTGGCAGCCCGGCTGTTCAAGGCTTCGACCGGTGGCGGCGCACCGTCCGCGGAGACCGCGGCGCAGTGGGCCACGGCCTCCGCGATGGCAGGCGACCTCGACTCCGCGCTGCGCCTGGCCGACCAGGTGATCAGCGCCGCCGACACCCCGCACCGCCGCACCGCGGCCGAGGTCGCCGCGGTCGCGCTGGCGCACCGCGGCCAGCTGGCCCGCAGCACCGAGCTGTTCCGCTGGGCCGGGACCCCGTACGCGGCGGCGTTCGCCGGCATCGGCCTGATCGGTACCGGGCACCTGTTCGAGGAGATGCCCGCGCAGCCCCCGACCATGCTCGGCGGCGCGGCATCACTGATGCTGCAAGGCGTCCGCCAGTCGGTCTCCGGCGCCGAGACCGCCGCACTGTCCACTTTGGTCCGTGCGTCGTCGATGCTGGAACCGGCGGGCGGAGCGGTCCTGCTGCCGGACAGCCCGGCTGCGCTGGCCGCACTGGTGGCCGTGCACTGCGGTGAGCCGAACGTCGCCGAGTCGGTGCTGGATCGCGCCGTCGAAACGGGCACGGGCGGTGTGCTGATGTCCGTCCGCCACCGGTTGCTCCAGGCCTGGCTGCACATGTTGCGCGGCAACCTCGCCGTGGCCCGCGAGACCCTGATGTCCGTCCGCGGCCCCTTCGAACCCCGCGACTGGATCTTCGCGGTGGCCCTGGAAGTGGGTGTGGCCAGGCGCAACAGCGACCTCGCCACCCTGCGCCGCACGTGGGAACAGGCCTGCGAAGCCGTCCTGCGCCACCCCGTGGACCTCTTCAGCCTCCTGCCGCTGGGCGAGTTCGCCGCCGCGGCGGCCAGGCTGCGCGACCAGGACCGGCTGGCCCCGCACCTGGCGCAGGCGGCCGCTTTGCTGCGAGCGCTGGGAAATCCGCCGCTGTGGACCACGCAGCTGCACTGGAGCCTGCTGCACGCCGCGATCATCGACGAGAACCACGCCGCCGCCGAGGAACACGCGGCCGCGCTGGCGGTGAACCGCGATCACAACAGGTACTGCGCGATCATCTCCGGGGCGGCCGAGTGCTGGCTCGACGTCGTCGCCGGCAAGGTCGATCCGGACCGCGTCGAGGAGGCCGCGCGGAGCCTGCACGCCGTCGGCCAGTGGTGGGACGCCTCGAGGCTGGCCGGCCAGGCCGCCATCCGCACGTCGGACCGGCAGGCGATGGTGCGGTTGCTGGACTGCGCACGGCTGTTGCAGGGCCGCCCGGTGTCGGCGCGGCGCGCGGCCGAGAGCGACGCGCCGGTCGTGGCCGAGGACATCGGGAAGCTGAGCGAGCGCGAACGCGAGGTCGCCCAGCTGGTGCTGGAGGGGATGACCTACAAGCAGGTCGGCGATCGGCTGTTCATCTCGGCCAAGACCGTCGAGCACCACATGGCGCGGATGCGGCAGCGGTTGGGCAGCACGAGTCGAAGTGATCTTTTGGCTCAGCTGCGCCACATCGTGGGTACAGCCTGAAGTTGGTCCGATTGAGCGATTAATCCTTGTGACGCTGCGAGATCGCGATACCCCCGTTGGGGCGAAGGTCCCCGTGCAACGGGACGGTGTGGTTTGCTGGCGGTAGGCTTCCGCACCGTTGCTCGCCGAGCAGGTCAGGTGGATCGATTTTGCCGAGCCAGGACGACGCGAGATCGTCGCGCCCACCAGGACGTGACGAACTGGCGCGCGACTGGGCGATCAAGGTCAGCCGCACCGCATATCTCCCGCTCTCCGCCGCCAAGCTGACGGAAGAGCTCCACGAGTTGCTCAACGTCGTGGCGGACGCGCTCACCGGTGATCCCTTCGGGGCCTCCTTAGTCGGCACCCGCATGGTCGAGATGCACTGCGTCGGCGCGGAAAGCCTGCGGAAGTCGGTCGAGGTGCTCGCGGAGTTCGTCGAGGCCGAGGGAGCGAGCGCGCGCAGGGCTGCGCTCGTCATCGGGGCCATTTCGTCCGCTTACACCGGCGCGATCCAGGCGTTCGTGCTGGAGCAGCAGGAGAGCATCAGTCAGGCGTTGCTCAGGGCGAACCGGGCCGTGCAGCTCGATCTTCAGGAGAGCGAGGAGCGGTTCGAGGACATCTTCGCCCACTCGTCGACCGGCATCGCGATGGTCAGCCTGAACGGTGAGCTGGAACGGGCGAACGAGGCGTTGTGCACCATCCTGCGGCGCGAGGAAGTCGCGGGAATGACGTTGCAGGACCTGATCGCGCCCGCGGACCTGCCGCTGATCAAGGACGCGCTGGAGAGCCTGAAGCACGGGCGGATGCGGCGGATCGAGGAACGACCGCGGCTGATCGACCGCGACGGCGAGCACTTCCGGGTGCTGCTCGCGGCGACCATGCAGAGGGACGCGGACGACAACCCGAAGCAGTACGTCGTGCTGATCGACGACGACAGCCAGCTCACGTTGCTAGGCGGCCGGCTCCAGTACCAGTCGCTGCACGACGCGCTGACCGGGCTGCCGAACCGCCAGTACCTCACCACGCGGCTGGAATCGTTGCTGCACAGCGACATCGAGCACGGAGTGACGCTCTACCACCTCGACCTCGACGCGTTCGCGGTGATCACCGACGGGCTCGGCCGCGAGATCGGCGACAAGGTGCTGAAGGTCGTCGCGGAACGGCTCTCCTCGGTGTTCTCGAGCGAGAAGGCGATGGTCGCGCGGCTCGAAGGCGACGAGTTCGCCGTGTTGGTCGAGAACGGGCCGGCGACGCCGGACGTCGACTCGACGATCCGGACGATCGAGCACGAACTGGCAGAACCCGTCTACTTCGGCGACCAGGGCGTCGCCGTCTCCGCGTCGATCGGGGTGCTGCCCAGGCTGCACCCCGGCGATCACCCCGCCGAGGTTTTACGGGCGTCGGACATGACGCTGCGCCGGGCCAAGCGCAGCGGCCGCCGCCAGTGGGGCCTGCACGACGCGACGCAGGACAAGCGGGAGCAGGAGGAGTTCGCGCTCGCCGCCGTCATGCCCGGCGCGTGGGAGAACGGCGAGATCGAGGTCGTCTTCAACCCGGTGATGAAGCTCGACGGCGTGGCGCGAGTGTGCGTCGAGGCCGAGCTGAACTGGCGGCACCGCGACGTCGGCCTGATCGGGCACGAGAAGTGCGTGTCGATGGCCGAGCACACCGGGCTGATGCTGCCGCTCGGCGAGTGGATGCTGCGCAGGGCCGCGGAGGTGGCGTGCGAGTACGAGGAGATGCTCGCGGTGTGCCTGACCGAGAGCCTCGCGAACAGCCCTGACCTGGTCCGCGACGTGCGCAGGGTGCTCGCCGACACCGGACTGCCCGCCGGCCGGTTGCTGCTGGGCTTCCCGGTCCACGTGCTCGCGTCCGAGGACAGCGAGGCCGCCGACAACCTCGACCTGCTCTCCGACATGGGCATCCACATCGGCGCCCGTGACTTCAAGGGCTCGACCGCGGAGATCGAACTGGTCCGGTCCGTGGGTGTGCGGGCCGTGCGGGTGAAGGGCCGTTGCCAGAAGCCGGACGAGCTGGTCTCCCACGTGCTCAGCGACCTCGTCACGTTCGTGCACGAGGCAGGTGGCCTCGTGGTGATCGACGCGGTCGAGGACGCCGAGCAGCGGGACTGGTGGGGTGAGCTCGGCGCCGACGCGGGGGTCGGGCCGGTGTTCTGCGTGGAACCGACTACGAGCTGGCCCGACGCGGGCTGAGGTGCACGAGGATCAGCGCGAAGCCCGCGATGGTCACCATCCGCAGTGCGGCGGCGATGCCGTTCCAGTCCTTCGACTGCCACATCGCGAACCACTCGCCGCCGACGGTGATGAACCCGCCAAGGAACAGCGCCACGATCATCAGCAGACCGGCGGACGCGAGCTTGCGCGCGCTGTCCTCCCGGTCGCGGATGTAGGCGATCGTGCCCGCGGTCAGCAGGACCGCCGAGATCGCCTCCCACAGGATGATCGCGACGTAGACGACCGTGACGATCGCCGGGCTGCTGATCGCCCGCCACTTCAGTTCCTTGCCGAACGTGGTGTCCATCGACAGGACGTGCCGCACGAACGCCTCGTTCGTGCCGTAGTCCGTGACGTTGCCGAGCACCACGAGAAGCATGTTGAGGGCGATGAACCCGACGGTCACTGCGACGACCGCGCGCAAGCTGCCGACCCGAGCAAGAAGACGCATGGCGCGGACAGTAACCGATAGGCTGCGGCCAGTGCCGTGACCGCCTTCCTTCACCGCGTCTTCCGGTGTTCAGCAGGGCGCCTCGCGGCACCGCCCCCGCGCCCCCGTACAACCAGTACGAGGACGCGGGGCCGGCACCACGATGCACCCGTCTGAACACCGAAATACGGGGCAAAGGAAGGCGGTCACGGCACTGGTGAGCCGTGTTTGTGTGGTCTCCCACCGGATGGGCGGGTTCGACGGGGTCAGCGTCGAGGCCGCGAAGTGGGCGTCGGCCTTCGCCGAGCTGGGGTGGGACGTGACGCTCGCGGCCGGGTACTTCGCCTCCGGCTCCGGTGTCGTCGTGCGCGGCATGTGGGCTGATCGGCCCGGTGGCGACCCACCGCCCGTGGACAACGCCCTGGTCAGGTCGCTCTGCGCGTCGCACGACCTGATCGTGCTCGACAACGCGGGCTCGCTGTGGAGTGCGCCGGAAGCCTCGGTGGCGTGGGAAGAGCACGCTCTCGCGACCGGTGTTCCGGTGATCCTGCGGCATCACGACCCGGCGTGGCAGCGTGTCCAATTGAGACCGGTCGACGGTGATGTCGTGCCGCTGCACCATCCTGCGCACCTGCACGTGCTGATCAACTCGCTGACCGAGCGTGAGTTCCTGGCGCGCTGGCCATCGTTGCGCGGGCGCACGCGGGTCGTGCACAACCGGGTGGACGTCGCCGGGCTCGCCGGCGGTGATCGGGCCGGCACGCGGGCGCGGTTCGGGCTCGCTGACCGGGACTACGTGGTCGTGCACCCGGCACGGGTCGAGGGGACGTCCAAGAACATCCCCGGCGCGGTCGACTTCGTTCGCGCGCTATCGGCCCGGCTCGATCGCCCGGTGCGGTACTGGCTCACCGACGACGCTCCTTGCCCTGCGGTGGAAGGGCTTCCGGGTGTCGTGCGCGGTCGCGTCGAGACGTCCGCCGATCTCTACGCGGCCGCTGACCTCGTGCTCCTACCGTCCACCTGGGAGGGTTGGGGGCTCCCCGTGTGCGAGGCGGCGGCCGCGTCCCGGCTGGTCGTGGCGGGGCCTTATCCGGTGCTGGACGAGATCCGGGCGCTGGGCCTGACGGTCTTCGATCCCGCCGACCTCAACGGCCTCCTCGCCGCCGGTGACGAGGTCCTCGAGAAGAACCTCGCCGCCGTGCGGCAACATCTGGATCTGCGTGAGCTCCCGGACGTGCTGGCGGAACTGGTCCGGCTCAGCACGGATCCCGGAACTCGAGCTGCGGCAGACGTGCCTCCCACATCTCACGGGTGAGCGCGCCGCGCGTGGTCGAGCAGATGCGCTCGGCCTCGTGCTCCACGTCGAGATCCCACAGCCGCACCACGCCGTCGCCGGAGCCGGTGCCGAGCACCCTCCCGATCGGTCCGAACTGGACGCCCGTCTCGCTGAACTCCTCGACCGGGATGGGCTGCCCGAGCGCGAACGCCGCCGCCGGGTCGCTCACGTCCCACAGCCTGATCGTCTTGTCCGTGCTGCCGCTCGCGAGCAGCTTGCCGTCCGGCGTGATCGAGATCGAGTTGACCTGGCCGGTGTGGCCCGTCAGCACGCTGAGCTGCCTCGGGTGATCGCGGTCCCGCACGTCCCACACCCTGATCGTCTTGTCGCCGCCGGCGGTGATCAGCGTGGTGCCGTCCTGCGTGAACACCGCCTGGTTCACTGGTTCGTGGTGCACGTCGATCGGCTTGCCGAGCAGCTGCGGCTTCGCCGGATCAGTCGTGTCCCACAACCGGAACGTGTCGTCGCTGCTCGACGTGACGAGGGTCTTGCCGTCCGGGCTGAACCTGGCGTTGTTGATCCACCCGTCGTGCCCGATGAGCGGTGTGCCGACCCGCACGGGCCGGGCCGGATCAGTGGTGTCCCACAGCTGTATCGAGTTGTCGTCGTGGCCGGTCGCCATGATCTTGTTGTCCGGGGAGAAGCCGAGCGGCTGCCGGAACCGGGTGTCGAGCACGATGGGCTGGCCGAACAGGCGCGTGCGCGCGGGGTCGGCCGGGTCCCACAGCCGCACGGTCTTGTCACCCGCCCCACTGGCGAGCACCTTGCCGTCCGGCCGGAACTCCGGCTGGCTGACACCCCAGGTGTGGCCTTCCAGCGCGGGGCCGGCCGGTTTGAGGGCGTTCATGTCGGAGATGTCCCACAACCGCACCGTCCTGTCACCGGAGCCGGTCGCGATCAGCTTGCCGTCCGCGCGGAACGCCGGTGGCGACACGCGTGAGGTGTGGCCGAGCAACACGTTGCGCGGCAACGACCACAGCCGTACCGCGTTCTCGTTCGCGCCGGTCGCGAGCGAGTGGCCGTCGGGGGAGAAGCCGAGCGCGAACAGACCGCCGCTCAGTGCCGCCAGCGGCTTGCCGAGCTGACTCGCCGCAGCGGGGTCGCTCAGGTTCCACAGGCGTGCGGTGGCGTCGCCGGCGCCGGACGCCAGGATCTTGCCGTCCGGGCTGAACTTCACCGACCACACCGAACCCGTGTGCCCGACGAGCGGCTGGCTGACCGGTTCCTGCGTCGCGGGGTCCCACAGCCGGACCGTCTTGTCGTCGGCGCCGGAGGCGACCAGCTTGCCGTCCGGGCTGAACGCCACTGTGTGGATGCCGTCGGTGTGGCCGGTCATCGGCTTGCCGACGCGCGTCCTGGTGGCGACGTCCCACAGCCGGATCGTCGCGTCGTCGCCGGACGTGGCGAGGGTTTTGCCGTCCGGGCTGAACGCCAGCGTTCTGACCGGTGAGGTGTGGTCGCGCAACGGCTCACCGATCGGCTTGGCGTCCGCGGGGTTGCTGACGTCCCACAGCCGTGCGGACTTGTCGTCGTTGGCGGCCGCGAGGCTCTTGCCGTCCGGGCTGAACTCCAGCAGGTAGCTGGTGCCGTTGCCGGTCTCGATCCTCTTGATCTCCTTGGCCTGCAGGGGGTCCGTGACGTCCCAGAGGCGGATGGTCTTGTCGGCCCCCGTCGTGGCGAGGACCTTGCCGTCCGGGCTGAAGACGGCGGAGCTCAGCCAGTCGGTGTGCCCGTTGAGCACCGCGAGCGGCTTGGGGTGCGCGCGGTCCCTGACGTCCCAGAGGCGGGCCGTGCGGTCGTAGCTGGCGGTCGCGAGGATCGTGCCGTCGCGGTTGAACGTGGTCAGGTACACCGCGCCGGTGTGCCCGACGAGCGGCACGGCGAGCGGGGTCTGCTGCAGGGCGAGGAGCCTGGCGTTCACGCCCTGGTCGTCCTCGCGCAGTTTGTGCGCGGCCAGCAGCAGCTGCGCCGACAACGAGGGATCGCTGTCGAGCACCCGGTCCGCCTCCGCGACGACCTGGGAGAACAACGCGTCGTCACGTTGCCTGAGCGCGATCACCGCGGCGGACGCGGCGATCAGCGCGAACACCGTGACCAGCGCGACCGCGGACCTGCGCAGCCAGACGCTCTTGCGGTGCTGGCTTTCCGAGGCACGCACGAAGTCCTTGGCGAGGGAGCTCACCTGCTGCTGACGCGCGCCTTCCAACCGTGCGCCGCGGTAGAGCAGCGACGAGTCGCGGTCGTGCGAGGACCACGTCGCCGCGTCCTCCTCGAGCTTCTGCCGGGTGAGGTTGCCGGCGCGGTCCTCGTCGATCCAGCCGCGCAGCCGCGGCCACGCGTGCAGCAGCGCCTCGTGCGTGATCTCGACACTGCCGGCGTCGAGCGTGATCAGCCGGGCTCGGGTGAGGACTTCGAGCGCGCGTTCCGTGGCGGGGAGGTTCGTGCTGGCCTCGAGCAGGCTGTGACGGCTGGACCTGCGGCGGGTGTCCTGGGTGTCGTCGCCGACCCGGACGAGCCGCAGCAGCAGCTGCTTGGCGGCGGCCTGGCCGGGTTCGTCGAGGTCGGCCCACGCGCGTTCGGCCGTGGTGGCGACGGCGCCCTGGATGCCGCCCGCCGCCCGGTAGCCGGCGATGGTGAGACGACCGGCCTGCCGGCGTTGCCAGGTGACCAGCAGGGCGTGGCTGAGCAGGGGGAGCGCACCCGCGTCGTAGGCGTCCTTGCCGCGGCGGTTGTGCGTGCCGAGGTCGCGCAGCATGAGGTCCACGAGACCGGCTTCGAGCTGCAGACCGGCGGCCTTGGCCGGGTTCGCCACCGCGTCGCGCACCTCGCCCGCCGTCATCGCGCCGAGCACCATCTGCCGGTCCTGCAGCGCCTCGGCGAGCTCGGGGAAGTCGAGGCAGCGTGCGTAGAAGTCGGCCCGCACGCCCAGCACGACCGCGGTCTTCTCCGCCGCCGCGTGCAGCGCCTGCACGAAGATCCGCAGCCGGTTCTCGTCGCCGCCGAGGGTGAAGGCCTCCTCGAACTGGTCGACGATCACCACCCGGTCGCCGACCGCGAGCTGCACCTCGTGTGCGAGGTCGAGCAGCATTTCGGAACCGGCGGCCTTTTCCAGCGTGAGGATCAGCTCCGGCACGTGGAGCGCGAACTCCTTGAGCGGATCCGTGCCGGGAGAAATGACGATGGCATCTTTGCTGAGGCGGGGGAGCACGCCCGCTTTCATCAAACTCGACTTACCGGCACCGGACGCGCCGACGAGCATGGTGATGCCGTTCTCGTTCAATCGGGCGAGAAGTGCTTTCGTCGCCCGCTCTCGCCCGAAGAACCAATTCGCGTCCTGCGGTCCGAATGCGCTCAGGCCCATGTACGGGCAGACGGCGGTGTCTTCTTTCGGCGCCTCGGCCTCTGTCACCGGGCTCGCGAGGGCCTCTTCCCAGAGGGTCCGCCACGCGTCCAGGTCGTACAGACCGTCGATCGCCGGCTGCGGCTTCCGCTTGCGCGCCTCGCCGACGAGGATCTCCAGCACCGCGGACAGCCCGCTGAACTTCGCGGGCACGTTGCGCCCGCGCCGCCAGTCGCTGACGCGTTGAGCAGGGACGCGAACCGGCCTGCCCTGTTCGTCCGTTCGGCGGGCACGGGCAACCGACTCCGTGACCCGCTTCAGGGGAGGGTCACCTGCCTCCGCGTAGAGCAGCGCAAAGCGCTCCGCGAAGACGCCACGGGGTCCCAAGAAGTCTCCACCTCGTCCGGTCCGGAAAACGTGTACCGCCCGTCTGAGCTGCGGTGTACGCGCCGGACGGACTCTGCGGAGCCCACCCTAGTGAGGTGGCGTGCCAACCTCGACCCCACGTCCTTCACGAGATCGGGAGACCGTCACTGTGGTAGCGACCAACTGGGGCAGCACTTCCACGGCTGAGGAGCACTGGGGGTCTCCTCAGCCGTGGCCTCGGCCGCTGGGCGAGTGGCAGGGTGCTGCCTGCTAGACCTGACTCCAGATGGCGTCGGCCTCTGGCTGTTTGGGTTGCACGCGGTTCGGATCAGGTAGATAGGCCTCGGTCGGGAGCGTCACGTAGGTGATGCTTTCCGGCTTCAACGCGGTGAGTTTGCCCGCGAGGTCCGCCAGTTTCGAGATCGAACCTATTTCCTCGTCCGTCACGATGGATTTCGTGAGAATGTCGGCGAGGCTGAACGTTTTCTGCGGACTGGCGAGCCAGTTCTCATTCGCGAGTTTCTGACTCAATGCCTGCATGAAAAGCTGCTGGTTCTTGATCCGGTTGAGGTCGCTGCCGTCGCCGATGCTGTAGCGGGTCCGCACGAAGGCCAGCGCCTGCGTGCCGTCGAGCTTGTTCGGACCGGCCGGCACGTGCAGACCGCTCTTCTCGTCGTCGATCGCCTCGGGCAGCGTGACCTCGACACCGCCGAGCCTGTCGATGACGTCGCGGAAGCCGTTGAAGTCGATCTGCACGAAGTGGTCGATCCGCATGTTGCTCATCGCCTCGACCGTGGCCACCGTGCACGCCGCGCCACCCGTGGAGAAGGCGCTGTTGAACATGGCGATGCTCGCCGGCGGGTGGTTCCCGCACTGAGGCCGCGGCACCATCGTGTCGCGCGGGATGCTGATCACGCGAGCCTGGTCGCCGGCCGCGTTGAGCTGCACGACCATGGCGGTGTCGGACCGCCCGTCATCCTTGCCGATGAGGAGGATGTTGAGCGGGCGGCCAGGCGTCGACGGAGGCCTGGGGTGGGTGATCTCCTTGGCGAGATCGACGGTCTTGAGATTGCTCTCGAGCCGCCAGTAGGACCCCCCGACCACGACGCCCGCCGCGATGACGACGGCCGCCCCCGAGACCGCGAGCCATCGTTTCAAGTGGACGTTCATACCTACGACGTTCCCGGCTGTTTGTCCGGGTCACGTCGGTGGTTTGTCATGGTTGTGTCACAGTGGCCCGCCGGGGGCGTCACATGACCTTCCGCACACATCCGGCTACCGCCCGCACCGATAAGATCATCGTGGCTCTCTGAAACCCCGTGGAGGAACCGTGCCAGTGATCTCGGTCGTGACCCCCGTCCACGCGGGCCGGGCCGAGGTGCTGCTCGAAGCCGGCGAAAGCCTGCGCAAGCAGCAGCTCCCCACCGGCTGGACCCTGGAGTGGCTGGTCCAGGAGGACTCCGCCACCCCGGAACTGGCCGAAGCCGTCAGCGCGTTCCCGTTCGCGAGCTACCAGGCCAACGGCGCCCACCTCGGCATCGCCCTGAGTCGCAACCACGCCCTGGTCCGCAGCACCGGCGAACTGGTCCACGTCCTCGACTCCGACGACGTCCTCCTGCCCCACGCTCTGGCCGTGGCGATCGAGGCCTTCGGCTCGCATCCGGAAATCCACTGGGTCGCAACCCAGGCCGACGACCTCCTGTCCGGCGGCACGCGCCGCTCGTTCCCGCCGCTGATCGAGCCGGGTCCCATCGCGGCGGGCGCCGTCTCCGCCTACTACCTGGCGACCGCGGATGCCGGCACCGGCGTCGGCAGCATGCCGTTCCACCCGAACTGCACGACCCTGCGCGCCGCCACCGTCCACGCCCTGGGCGGCTGGGCGGGGCTGTACCGCCTGGAGGACATCTCGCTCCTGGCCGCACTGACCGAGCTGGCACCTGGCTACTTCACGCCGGAGGTGTGCTTCCTGCGCCGTAAACACAGCGACAGCACCTCCGCCAAGGAGGACTGGGCACAGCTGCTGCCCGAGTCCCATGCCGCGGTGCAGAAGCGAGTCGAGGCCATCCGGGCGGGCGCGCTGTCGTTCTAGTCGTACGGCAGCGTCCGTTCTAGTCGTACGGCAGCGTCACAGCGTGCCGCAGCTGCTCGAGGAACGCGTCGTTCTTCGTCGTGACCGCGTACTTCGCCTTGATCCGTTCCGGCGCGATGTCCCGCCCGAACGGACTCCCCGGCGCCAGAAACCGCTGGTCGGCCACCAACTTCCCGCGCGTGTACCGCCCGGTGAGCTCGATGGCGAACCGGTCCTCCTGGTACGTGGCGAGCGCGGGGTCGACCAAGATCGCCGCGGCCAGCGGGTCGTGCGGCACGAACCCGCTCTTGCCGAGAAAGCTCTCGTAGAAGTCCGCGTAGAACCTCAGGAACTTCCGCGGGTAGATGTCCTGCGGCAGCGCTTCCAACCACTCGCCAGGCGCGTGCCCGGCCATCGTCACATCAAGCCCGACAATCGTGAGGTCCTCAAAGCCGGCGCCAAGGACAAGATCCGCCGCCTCGGGGTCGTGCCAGAAGTTGGCCTCGGCGTACGACGTGACGTTGCCCGGCACGTTGAGCGCGCCACCCATCACCACAACTTTGTCGAGGAGCTCCGGTAGCCGCGGCTCGATCTGCAGCGCCAGCGCGACGTTCGTGAGCGGCCCGATTGCCAGCAGGCTCAACTGCTTGGGGTACTTGTGCGCCAGCCTCTTCAGTTGTTCGGCAGCGCTTTCACCCGTGCACGCCGTCGTGGGCTCATCGCCGGCGAACCCACCCAGCCCGTCGTGCCCGTGCACTTCCTCCGCAGTCATCAAGTCCTGCGCGAGCGGCTTCCCGGCCCCCATCGCCACGGGCACCTTGATGCCAAGCCGTTCGGTGAGCCGCAGCGCGTTCGCCGTGGCCTGCTCGACCGGCACGTTCCCGTGCACCGTCCCGATGGCGACTATTTCGGTGTCAGCCTGGGCGCGCAGGTAGTACAAAGCGAGGGCATCATCGATGCCGGGGTCCGCGTCAACGATGATCCGCATGCAGCCGATCATGCCATTGGGGATGACATGACCATCCGTCTCGCAGTTGCTTCTGACGCCTCTGCCGTTGCCTCTGTGCACGTGCGCTCGTGGCAGTCCGCTTATCGGGGCCTGATCCCCGACTCCGTGCTGGACAACCTGTCTGTGGAAGCGCGGACAGCCGGGTGGGAGGAGTACATCGCCTCGGGCAGCGTCTGGGTGGGCCTCGCTCCTGCCTCCGGCGAGATCGTGGGCTTCGCCTTTGCCGGGGAGTCGCGTGATGACGACGCGCCGTTTGAGCTCTACACGATCTACCTGCTGCCCTCGGCTTGGGGCAGTGGGCTGGCTCTTGAGCTCGTTGCCGCGGCCATCGGGGATGAGAAGGACGTCATCGTGTGGGTGCTTGATGGGAATGCTCGGGCTCGGAGGTTCTACGAGCGGCTGGGGTTTCGGGTGGATGGGGCTACTCGGACGCAGACGGTGGGGTCGGCTGTTCTGGAGGAGGTCCGGTATCGGACGGCTGCTGGCTGAACAGATCAGGGCCTGACAGCGTTTCAGCATGTCAGGCCCTGATTTCACCCGGCGAAAGGTGGTGCCCCAGGCAGGATTCGAACCTGCGACACACGGTTTAGGAAACCGATGCTCTATCCCCTGAGCTACTAGGGCTGGCGACAGCAGTCTAGCGGCCCCCCGCCACCGAGTTGACCAGCGCCCCCGATCATCACCCCGAGCCAGCCCGAGCCCCGCAGCCCACCGCCCCGCTCACGCCCGCGCTCACGCACCGTGAACGTCCGGTTGAGACACCTGCCGCCGTTGGAGGGAAGTGAGGCACCCCACCTTCTACGACGCAGAAACGTCAGGTAGGGAGAGGGCGTGAGCAGACCCTGGCCCGACTTCCGTCCTGGTCCCCTAGGCGCCGTCAAGGCGTGGTGGCGGAGGCGTGCACCCAAGAGTGCCGAGGACTTCACGTTCGTGCCGCCGGCCAGCAGTCACCAGCAGGAGTTCGAGACGCCGTTGCCCAGCGCGGTGTACGGCCTCGACTTCCAGCTCAAGCTCACGGTGGTGTGGCGGCTGGATCTCTCCACCGGGCTGCGGCACAACTCGCCGCGGAGTGCGGCGATTCATCACGTTCTGCAGCGGGCCAAGGAGATCAGCGGTAAGGCCATGCTGGTGCATCATGCGGCCCTGCAGCATCAGCTGGGGGATGAGCTCGCCACCGAGCGGCAGGTGCCGGGGACGCATGTGTGGGCGCGGGCCGAGCAGGTCAAGGTCACGACGAACGATGAAGACCTCGAGATGGCGCGCAAGCACATCGAGTTGCTGCGGAACTCCACGTTCAAGCTGGCCGAGCGGGACATCGAGCGGGCGGAGATCCGGTACCTGCGCGACGAGGTTCTGACGGATGTGGGGACGGCCACGATCTGGTGGTTGCAGCGCAACGGGTATCAGGTCGAGGAGGCCGTGAAGCTGTCTGATCACCTGGCGGAGCTGGTGCGGATCGCGCAGCAGCAACCCGCCCGGCATTGGGCGGAGTCGCTGGTCAGCAGTGTGGAGAAGGCGTTGCCCGAGTTGGAGGATCGGCACCGGAAGGACCTGCGGCAGCACCTGGCCAAGGCGTTGAGCGTGTACGGCGGGTCTAGGGTGGCGGCGGAGTTCGCCGACCAGATCGGGTTGCCTGCTGGGGAGCAGCACACGAACGGGCACGTCTAGGCTGTCGCGGGTGTTGACCGAACTTCGCAGTGCCGCTGTGGTTGCCGGGTTGCGGGCTCTCGCCCGGCTCACGCCCTATGCCGAGGCGGAGCTCATCGGGCTCCGCAAGGTCGTCAAGCCCGGGGACGTCTGTGTCGACGTCGGGGCGGCTTTGGGGCTGTACACGGTTACCTTGTCCAGACTTGTTGGTCCACAAGGGACTGTGCACAGCGTTGAGCCGCTGGTTTTCGCTCACCCGGCGTTGTCGTACGTGCTGCGGCCACGGGAGGGGCGCAACATCCGGAGGCACTCGGTTGCGCTTGGGGCTGAGAAGCAGGGGCGCGAGGTCATGAGCGTGCCGGTGCGGCACGGGAGTCCGGTCACCGGGCGGTCGTTCCTGACGGTGGGGGCCAAGGGGCTTGGGTCCAACGAGGAGTTCGACGAGCACCTCGACGTGCTGGTCAAGACCGACACGCTCGACCACTTCGTCGAGGTGAACGGGATCGAGCGGCTCGACTTCGTCAAGGCGGATGTCGAGGGGGCCGAGCTGCGGGTGCTCGAGGGTGCCAAGGAGACCATCGCGCGCTTCAAGCCGGCTTTCCTGCTGGAGATCGAGGAACGGCACGTCGAGCGGTTCGGGTACCAGGCGCGGGAGGTCGCTGACTTCCTCATCGAGCGCGGGTACCGGATGAGCACGTGGCACGGCACCGACTGGGTTCCCGCCGGCACGATCAGCGAGGCAGGCAGGAACTACCTGTTCCGGGCATAAAAGTAGAGGACGCCGACCCCTGGGGGTGGATCGGCGTCCTCATCTCGAAGGTCTACAAGCTGTAGACCTCAAGCTCGTACAGGGAGTATCCGTAACGCGTGGCCCGTTGGGTACCCGTCATTCGGAGGTATCTCGCGTCCTGTGGTTCAAACGCTACGACATCATCGCCGCCATCGCCACTAGTTGTGGAGAAAACGTTCCGCCAGTTTGTGCGGTCGGTCGACACCTCGATGCGGTAGCCGTTGGCGTAGGACGACTCCCAGTGCAACACAGCGCGACTGATTCGTTGCACTGAGCCAAGATCTAGCTGGATCCACTGGTCGTCGTTCCAGTCGCTGGCCCAGCGGGACAACGGGTTGCCGTCCAGGACATGCGCAGGTGGGAGGTTGTTCCAGCCCTGTTCGTGGGACGACGCGGAAGCGGTTCCGGACGCGGCCAGGTTGGCGATGTTCTGGCCCCTGCGGGACGGGAACTGCACGACCTGCTGGTAGGTCGGGCGGTTCTGCCAGTGGATTTTGTCCTGGGTGATGCCGCCCATCGCGCGGTGGATGATCGTGTCGGCGCACCACTGGTCGCCGGCCGTGCAGTCGGCGTCGCCGGGGTAGACCTGGTTGGCCGGCTTGGCCGCGGCTTGTGAAAGCGTTGTCACCAGGGCGGATCGGCAACCCGACAGGGTGCCGCCACCGCAGTAGGTCTGCGGGAAGGCGCCCTGGACGGGGTCGCCGAGGACCTTGCGCAGGTCCTTGTCCACGTAGCCCCACCAGCCGTACTGGAACGACGAACCCTTGTGCGGGGCGGCGCCGTGGGCGTCGGACGGGGCCTCGTCGACCTGGATCGCTCCCACGATCGCGTTGAAGAGGTCGTTGCCCAGGGAGGGCTGGAACTCTGCCTGCACCAGCAGCGGCCACCAGGCATCCAGGATCCTGATCGCTTCGGCGTGGGCGTAGGCCTTGCTGCCCTTGGTGGTCTCCTTGCGCAACGAGCCGGAACGCTGCCAGTCCTTCAGCTTCTGCACGACAGGGGCCAGCGCGGGATCAACCGCGGCGGACTCGACGACGCGCAGCAACTCCGGCAGCACCTGCTCGGCGCGCAGGTCCGCGACGGCGGCTTCGGCCATCGCCTTGGTCAACGAGGCACGCGTGACCTTCTGGCCGGACGAGACCAGAGCGCGGACTCGGTCGTCCAGCAGGTCGCCGCGGTGCACGGCGCTGTGGCCGAAGCCGCCGAACGTGAAGTCCTTTGCCTGTTTGTTGTTCCAGGAGATGTAGTAGTCCTGGTTGATCGAGTTCGGGTGGCCGGCGAACGGCATGTACGAAGCGATGTTCTCGGTGCCGTCCCAGCCGACCCACTCGTACTCGGCCCGGCCCCACGCCGGCAGGTTCGGGTCCACATTGGAGCGGCGCACCGGGTTCAGGCCGGAGTTGAAGTAGGCGGTGTCGCGGGAGTCCACGTACAGCCAGTTGAACGCGTAACCGATCTTGTCGGCCGCCCGCTGGAAGTCGGTCGCCGAACGGATGGCGGTCGGGTCGTTCAGCTCCTGGAAGCCGATGATCGAGTCGACCTCGTGCATGTAGGTCGAGCGCAACGTCGCGTAGGCCACGACCTTGCCGCCGACGGTCGCGCGGCTCGACACCAGGCCGTACTTGGTTCGCCACATCACCAACGTGTAGGAGCCCGCGGGGGTGCCGTCGGCGACCGTCGGCTTCCACGCGTTCTTGCGCTCCAGGCGTTCCATCGGCACACAGGCGCCGTGGAACAGGTAGTGCGCAGAGGCCTTCGTGGCCGGCGAGCCGTCCGGGTTGCACAGTTCCACGGCGTAGGTGTCGATGATGTCCTGCGCCGACGAGGTCGCGCTCCACGAGTAGTCGACGCCGCGACCCAGCTGCACGTACATCGAAACGCCGGCGAACGACACGCCGCGCGAACGGATGCCGGGACCGTTGAGCTCCTGCAGCAGCAACAACTGCGGCGCGAAGTAACCGGTCTGCGGGCCCCACACGGCGATCGGGTTCCCGGAATCGGTGTGTGCACCCGACACGGCCAGCGCGTTGGACATGCCGTGCTTCTTGTTCAGCAGGTCGGCCGGAAGCACGCCGTCCTCGAAGATGCCGGATGCCTTCGCCAGATCACCGGAGGCAGGCACGGAGACCGGAGCACCGGTACCGCCCACCTGGTCGTAGACCACGCGCTCCGGCGTGATGCTGCCCGAGTCAGGCAGGGCGACGCCCGCAGGAGAAGCGGGGGAGGCCGAGTACGGGAAGGACTGTCCGTTGTGGAGGGTGAGCACGGCCTCGGGGTCGTTCTGCGCCCGGAACGCGTTCCACACCTGCTCACCGACAGCGGCGCCGTACTTGTTCTGCGCGGCCAGCTTCACCAGTGCCGACTGCACCTCGCCGCCGCCACCGGCGCCGAACAGGCCGCCGACGACCGCCGCGATCGCGACCATGTCGGTCGCCTTGAACGGCTGGATGTCGTTCCAGTTCGTGATGGCGTCCGCGTGGCCGGTCAGCACGTACTCACCGGGGAAGTTCCGCGCGCCCACGGACTGCGTCAGGTACGCGTTGATGCCCGAGATGTAGTCGTTGACATCGGCCAACGCCTGCTGCCCGCGCGCACCGCCCTTGGCCGCTGCGGTCTCGATCTGCTTCTGCAGGTCCGCCTCGGTGTACGGGATCTGGCCGAAGAAGCTCTGTTCCAGCACGCGGTTCGACGGCGCGCCGCCCGCGAAGCCGGACAGCTGGCCGCGGCCGAGGTGGCGGAAGACGTCCATGAGCCACAGGCGGTCCTGCGCGGCGGCGAAGCCGGCGCCGAACATCGTGCCGGACCGGGTGGTGCCGGTGATGTGCGGCATGCCGATCTTCTTGTCGCGCACGATGGTCACGTCCGCGCGCGGACGGATGGTGCTCTCCACCTGGTCCGCGGGCACGCCGAACGACGCGTCGTTGAAGAAGTTGGTGAGCTGGGCGTTCGTGAGGCTGCTGTAGCCCGCGACCAGCGAGTCGTACTTGCCGAGCTGGTCGGCGGAGTGCGCGGGCCTCGTCCCGAACGCCTTGTGCGTGAGGATCTCGGCCAGGGTGGCGTTGCCGTTGTTGCCGGGTGGCAGCACGTCGCCGCACTGGCCGAGGCAGTAGTCGTCGGCGGCGAACGCGGCCGCGCGAGCCTCGTCCGCCTGCGCGGGAACGACCGCTGACGGAACGATCAAGAGGGAGGCGGTGACGGTGGCGATGGCCAACAGGGACGTCACCGGATGGGGTCTCCGCATGGCGCGAAGCTCCTCTCCGAGCAGGGCAGGGCTGATGTGACGCAGGTTACTTAGGAGTAGAGCAATTGCGAAAGACCTTCGCGTTTTCCCGGCTGCATCCGAAGGATCTGTATCGATCCCGAGTCGATGCGAAAATTCATACGGACCAAAACGAGGATCGGCCGCACGCCGGAATCCGATTCATGTGATTTCTGGTACGCCATTCCACTAAGTGGGATATCGCTGTTTGGTTACTCAGGGTTCCGATGGTTCCCCTAAAGGCCAGGTGGCCTGCCTACGCAGCGAAGTCGGCGCGCTATTCCGGTAACTGTGAACGTTGCCGGTCATCTCGAAAAACCGTTACCACATGATGAGATAACTGAGAATTTACGTGACCTTCGGTCTGCGTACGCGAAGATCGCGAACATGAGGGAGCACGGAACGCCAATGCGGGAGGCGTCGTGATCAAGGTTCTGCTGGCCGACGACGAGGACCTCGTCCGTTCCGGCCTTCGCATGATCCTGAGCAGCGTCGGGGACATCGAAGTCGTTGCCGAATGTGATGACGGGCACCTGGTAGCCGACCTGGCGCGCCAGCACCGTCCTCACGTGGTCCTGCTCGACATCCGGATGCGCACCTCGGACGGGCTCGTGGCACTGCGGAGGCTGCGGACCCTGCCTGACCCACCGAGAATCTGCATCCTCACCACGTTCGACGTTGACGAATACGTTTCAGAGGCCCTGCGTTTGGGTGCGTCGGGCTTCCTTCTCAAGGACACCGAACCGGAGCAGCTCGTCAAAGCCGTGCGCGATCTCGCACGCGGCGGTGCGGTTCTCGACCCCGGTGTCGCGGCACGGGTTCTTGCCGCGGTCGCCGACGGGGAGCGCATGGCAGAGCCGGCTCGCCGGCTGCTGGCGAGTCTGTCCGAACGCGAGCGCGAGGTGCTCGTGCTGATCGGCCAGGGCATGTCCAACGCCGAGATCGGCGGCACCCTGCACCTGTCGGAGGCGACGGTGAAGGGCTACGTCTCGTCCGTGCTCGGCAAGATCGGTGCGGTCAACCGCGTGCAGGCCGCGCTGGTGGCTTACCGCGGCGGCCTGATCGCCTAGATATTTGGTCCATGAGGGTGACCTTCATGGACCTCAGGTCCATGAAGGTCACCCTCATGGACTTAGTTCCCCGAGACGATCTCGGGGACCTCGTCCACCGAGGGCTCGACCTCGACCCTGTTGCGGCCGTGCCGCTTGGCGCGGTACAGCGCCATGTCCGCGGCCGCGAACAGCTGGTCCAGCTTGGCCGGTCCCGCCGCGACCCCGATGCTCACCGTCGGGCGGCGGGCCGTGCCCAGCACCATCGTCCAGTCGTGGCCGTCGACGGCCGCGCGGATCCGCTCGGCCACGTTCGGGCCGACGTCCATGTTCGGCCCCGTGTCGCCGAGCAGCACCACGAACTCGTCACCGGCCCAGCGCGCCACCAGGTCGTCCGACCGGCACTCACGTCGCAGCAACGCCGCGATCTCCCGCAGCGCCGCGTCACCCGCCGCATGGCCGGCGTCGTCGTTCACGCCCTTGAACCAGTCGACGTCGACCAGCACGAGCCACGGCACCTTGCCGCGGGCCGCCGTCGACTCCAGCAACGCCGCAGCCGCGCGTTCGAGCCCGAGCCGGTTCGCCAGGCCCGTCAACGGGTCGCGTGCGGCGGCTTCCTGGGCGGCGACCGCGAGCCGTTGTGCCTGCACGGCCACCCTGCGTTGTTCCAACGCCTGGCCGAGGCCTTCCTGCAGCGTCTCCGTGGCCGTCCGCGAGGCCGTCATCGACCGGCGCAACGCCTCGGCCTCACCCACCGCGTCACCCAGCGCGTGGCAGATGTCCGCCAGCTCCGTGGAGAACCGCAGCAGCAGCGACGTGTCGTTGATGCGTTCGGCGTTCGACACCGCACGGGACGCGAGTGTGCGCGCTTCGTCCAGATCGCCCTGCTCGCGGCGTACGACGGCGAGCACCCAGTTGCCGACCGAGATGCCCCACAGGTCGCCGGAGTCCACCGCCAGGCGCAAAGTCTCGGTGCCGATCTCCTCGGCCTTCTCCAGCTGCCCGACGCCCGCCAGTGAACGGCCGTAGGCGCCCATCAGCGCCCGGCGCATGGCCTCGTCCTTGACGACGCCCAGGCCTTCGTCGAGGTACACCAGGGCTTCCTCGAACACCGCGGGCGCTGCCGCAGCGGGGCCCGAGCAGGCGCGGAAGTTCAACGAGCCGCCCAGGCGCTGCAGGCAGTGCGCCAGCGTGTCCGTGTTGCCGGCTCTGCGCGCGACCTGAACGGACAGCCGCAGCATGTCCAACGCCGCGCGCCGGTTGCCGATGCCCTCCATGAGGTAGCCGAGCGAACCCATCGACTGCGCCACGGCGGGGCTGTCCGCCCGGTCGGCGTCGAGGTCGGTCCAGCCTTCGGCGGCCAATTCCAGGGCGAGTGGAATTCGCCCGAGTCGCCACGCCATCACCGCGCGGTTCACCAGAACGGCCGAACGCACCCAGCGGTCGGCGCCGGGTGACACCTTGGTGACCACCTCGTCGAAAAGTGAGTTCGCCTCCGGCAGGCGGCCAGCGTTGAGCAACGCGCGGACCTCCCGGTCCAGCCGCGGAATCTGGCCCGCTACCAGCGGATCACGCTGCTCCACTCGTTCATCGACTCCGTTCCGACTCGCCGAGCGGCCCACACAGGCTACCGGGACGGTCGCGCCCCGTACCGATCGTGGTGCAGGACGTCATCAAGGGGTAGTCGGTTGCGCCAACCGTGACGTTCCAGATCGGGAGTATCGGGCAGCGATCGAACTGGTCCAACACACAACCACGCCACCGGACGGACCCTCGTGGGGATGTCCAGCAGACGGCGCAGCACATCTTCCCGGTAGAAGCTCACCCAGCCCACACCGAGCCCCTCTTCCGTCGCCGCGAGCCACAGGTTCTGGATCGCCAGACACACGGAGTACAAACCCGCGTCCGCGATCGCGTGCCTGCCGAGCACCGCCGGTGAGCCCCGCTCGGGGTCGTAGGTGACCACGATGCCGAGGCTCGACTCCATCACTCCCTCGACTTTGATACGAGAGAACACCTCCGCGCGTTCATGATCGAGCTGAGCTGTGAAGACACTGCGCTCGGCCTGGACGTGGTCGCGGAACGCGCGCCGAATCGATTCATCACGCACCAGCACGAAGTCCCACGGCTGAGACAGCCCGACGCTCGGAGCCGCGTGCGCCGCGGTCAGCACCCGTCGCAGCACGTCGGGAGGGATCTCGGCACCGGTGAACTCCGCACGGGTGTCCCTGCGTCGATGCACTACGTCGTACAGGTTCATTCGAGCGATCGTGCCTCACTCGAAAGCACCAACTTCACGCTGGAGAGGTGGCGCGCATCTCATGCGAAGCGATAGACCGATCGGATGCGAAGAATGGCAGGTGGTTATGGCTCCGCGCTCGGATTCGGCGGCGGAGTCGGTGTGACCACGTTCACCGGTGCCTGGCCGCTGCTGGCCCTCATCCTGCTCGCCGCGGTCGTCGTGATCGTCTCGATGCGCACGACGATCATCGGCGCGGCGCTCGCCGCACTGCAGTGCTGGGGCCTTTACGCGACCTTCTTGGTCGGTGTTCGTGGCGATCTCACGGTCGACGAACACACGACCTGGGCGCTCGCGTTGCTCGTGCAACTCGCCGCGCTGGCCTTCCTGGCCAGCGCGGCGGTGCGCGTCATCGCCCTTGTGACGGGTACGGCAGCAGGGCCATCTCCCGTGCGTTCTTGATAGCCGTGGCGACCTGACGCTGCTGTTTCGGCGTCAGCCCCGTTACCCGGCGGGATCGGATCTTGCCCCGGTCCGAGATGAACTTGCGCAGCAGCGTGACGTCCTTCCAGTCGACGACCGTCACGCCCTCCTTCGCGAGCAGGTTCTGCCTGCGCTTCAACGGCCGTTTGTCGCGCATCACCAGCTCGCCTTCGACACGCCAGGCAGCTCACCGCGGTGCGCCATCTCCCGCAGCCGGATGCGCGACAGCCCGAACGCCCGGTTGAACGCCCGCGGCCGTCCGTCCACCACGTCCCGGTTGCGCAACCGCGTCGGCGACGCGTCACGTGGCAGCTTCTGCAGGCCCCGCAACGCTTCCGCGCGAGTCTCCGGGTACCGCAGCATCTCCTTGAGTTGCGCACGTCGTTCCGCATAGCGCGCGACGATCTCCCGCCGCCGTTTGTCCGCGGCGATCTTCGACTTCTTCGCCATCAGCGTTCCTCGCGGAACTCGACGTGCCTGCGGGCGACCGGGTCGAACTTGCGCAGCACCATCCTGTCCGGATCGTTGCGCCGGTTCTTCCTGGTCACGTAGGTGTAGCCGGTGCCGGCGGTCGACCTCATCTTGATGATCGGCCGGATGTCGTTGCCCTTGGCCATCAGACCTTCACCCCCTGCCCGCGCAGCCGGGCCACCACGGCCTCGATGCCCAGCTTGTCGACCGTCTTGATGGCCTTGGTGGACAGCGTCAGCGTCACGAACCGGTTCAGCGACGGCACCCAGTACCGCTTGCGCTGGATGTTCGGGTTCCACCGGCGTCGCGTCTTGCGTTGCGAGTGCGAGACGCGGTTGCCGAAGCCCGGCTCACGGCCGGTCAGCTGGCAGCGCATGCACAACCTCTGAGATCAAGTTTGAAACGACATTCGTTTTCAACTACGGTACCGCACATGGAAACCGTTGTCGTTATGGTGGCGGGGTTGGTCGAGCACGACGCCGCCGTGCGGGTGTGGCGGGACCGGCCCGGTTCGGTGCTGGTCCGGCACGTGGCAACCGAAACGTGTGTGCGGCGCTGGGTCGACGGCCTGGCCACCGACGTCGAACTGCTGCACGGCTGCGTGTCCTGCACCGTGCGGGAAGATCTGCGCGAGCTGCTGCAGGACCTCGCCGGGCACACGGTCGTGCTGCACCTGGACCCGTTGCTGGAGCCGGGCGCCGTGCGCCGCAGCCTCGGGTTCGACGTGGAGTGCGTGATCACCGTCATCGACGCGGAGACGTGGCTGGACGACGCGCTCGGCGACGCGTCGATGGTCACCGACCAGCGCACGGTCGCGCAGGTCGTGGTCGCGCAGGCCGAGGCCGCGGATGTGCTGGTGCTGCAAGGAGATGCGGACGAACGGACGTTGGCCGTGCTCGACCGGCTGGCTCCTGGCGCGCACCGCTGCACGCCGGACGCGCTCGTGGTGCGCAGGAGCAGCCGGCCGCGGCTGATCCCGCTCACGCCCGAATGCGGTGTCTCGACAGCGGTTTTCACGGCTGACCGGCCGTTCCACCCGGCGCGGCTCAACGACGCGCTCGACTCGTTGCTCGACGGCACGGTGGTGCGGTCGCGGGGGCGGCTGTGGGTCGCCGACGAGCCGGATCTCGCGCTGCACCTGGAATCCGCGGGCGGTGGGCTGCACGTCGGCGAGGGCGGGCCACGTGACGGTGCCACCACGCAGATCGTGGCGATCACGGTGGGGGAGCCCGACGACATCACCGCGGCGTTCAGCGAGGCGCTGCTCACCGACGACGAACTGTCCTTCGTGGACTCGATCCGAAAGCTGGAGATATGAAGCCCGGTATCCACCCCGACTACCACCCGGTCGTCTTCCAGGACGCGTCCACCGGCAAGACGTTCCTGACCCGCTCGACCGCGACGTCCAGCCGCACGATCGAGTGGGAGGACGGGAACTCCTACCCGCTCCTCACCGTCGACGTCACCGCCGACTCGCACCCGTTCTGGACGGGCACGCAACGGCTCGTGGACACCGCCGGCCGGGTCGAGAAGTTCAACCGCCGCTACGGAAAGCGAGAGCGCTGATGGCCGTTCCCAAGCGCAAGACGTCACGCTCCAACACCCGCCACCGGCGCTCGCAGTGGAAGGCCACCGCGCCGGAACTGGTGCGCGTACGGACGTTGGACGGCAAGGAACTGCTCGTGCCGCGCCGGCTCGTCGCGGCCTACAAGCGCGGGCTCCTGTAGGTCACGGGAGCTGGGTCGTCCCGTCCGGTGAGTCGCGCCACTGGTCGAACGGGCGATCCAGCTTCCACCCCGTGCCGTTGTGGTCGAGCACGCGGTTCTCGCAAGTATCCACATTGGACAGTGACTCGAACAGTTCGATGCTCCAGTCGAACACCCTGCGGCACAGCAGCCTGATCGTCAGACCGTGCGACACGATCAGCACCGTCTTGGGATGCGTCTCGTCGTTGTGCAGCCGGATCTCCAGCCTGTCCATGAACGCCGCCACCCGGTCGTCCACGTCCGCGCCGGACTCACCGTTGGGCAGCCGGAAGAAGAAGTGCCCGAACGCGTGCCGCTGGTGCTTGAGCATCTCCTGCTGCACCGGGTCCTGGAGGTTGCCCCAGTCCTGCTCGCGCACCCGCGGTTCGGTGATGATCCGCTCCGCCTCGATGCCGAGCAGCTCGAACGTCCGGCGCGTCCGCTTGTACGGCGACACGTAGGCCGCGACCGGGCCGTCGCCGGCCAGCTGCCTGATCGTCGTACCGGCGGCGCGGGCCTGGCGTTCACCGGCCTCGGTCAGCGGGAGCGCGTGGTCGGGGATGCGGCAGTAGGCGAGCTCGTCGACGTTGCCGAGACTCTGGCCGTGGCGCAACAGGATGATCCGCACTCCTCCATCGTGCCTCAGCCGGGCGGGTGCCCCGGGCGTTACAGTGCTCGGCGAGTCGAGGAGGATCCCGTCACATGATCAAGTACATCGCGCTGTACAAGAAGCCCGCCAACCCCGCGGACTTCGACGAGAAGTACTTCGGCACGCACATGCCCATCGCGGACTCGGTGCCAGGACTGGTGCGCGCGGAGGTCGCCAAGGTGCAGCGGGTGTTCGTTCCCGGGTTCTTCGGCGAGACCGAGCCGTACCTGATCGCGGAGCTGTACTTCGAGTCGGCGGAATCGATGAAGGCCGCCTTCAAGACGCCCGAGTGGGCCTCGTCCGGCGCGAACCTCACCGAGATCGGCGGTATGGAGCTGGTCGCGATGTTCAGCGCCGAGGTCGTCTCGTGAAGGCAGTGGTCATCGGCGGCGGCACGATGGGTGCGGGCATCGCGCACCTCCTGCTCGCCTCCGGCCACGACGTGACGCTCGCCGAGGCCGACGCGGAGCGCGCGGAACTGGGCAGGCAGGCGGTCAGGCGCTCGCTGGACAAGGCGCAGGAGAAGGGCAAGCTCGCCGACGCGGACGCGGCGTTCGCCAACCTGAGCACCGGTGAGCTGCCTGCGGACGCCGAGCTCGTGATCGAGGCGGTGCCCGAGAACGTGCCGCTCAAGCAGAAGGTGCTGGGTGATGCGGCGGCGAAGTGCCCGCAGGCGATCCTGGCCTCCAACACGTCCTCGCTGTCCATCGCCGAGATCGCGGCGGGACTTCCCGGCGAACGCGTGCTGGGCATGCACTTCTTCAACCCGGTGCCGGTGCAGCAGCTCGTCGAGCTCGTGCACCACGAGGGCGTTGCCCCCGAGAACGTGGCCCTGGTGCGAACCTGGGCGGAACAAATGGGAAAAACCGTCATCGAAGTGCGCGACTCTCCTGGGTTCGCCACCTCACGGCTGGGCGTCGCCGTTGGCGTGGAAGCGATTCGCATGCTGGAGGAGGGCGTGGCCTCGGCGGCCGACATCGACACCGGCATGAAGCTCGGTTACCGCTGGCCGATGGGGCCGCTGGAGCTCACCGACCTGGTCGGACTCGACGTCCGGCTGGCGATCGCCGAGCACCTCGCCGCCGAGCTCGGACCGCGATTCGACCCGCCGCAGTTGTTGCGGGACAAAGTCGCTCGTGGCGAGTTGGGACGGAAGACGGGCCAGGGCTTCTTTTCCTGGTAGATAGTTGTCCGTGCACATCCGCGAGTACACAGACGACGACCTGGATGCGGTGTTCCGCCTCCGCAGACTCGCGTTCAACGCCGCCGAACGCCCAGAGCGGTTGGTGAAGCCAGGAACGCACGGACTGGTCGCGGAACTGGACGGCCGGGTCGCCGGTGTGCTCTCGATCGGTGCCTTCGCTCAGTTCTACGGTGGCGCCGCGATCCCGATGGGCGGGATCGGTGGCGTCGCCGTCGACGGCGCCACGCGCGGCCGTGGTGTCGCGAACGCCTTGCTGGACGCCGCACTGTCCACCATGCGGGAGCACGGCCAGCCGCTGTCGGTGCTCTACGCGACCGTGCCGACCCTGTACCGGGGACGGGGCTGGGAGCGCGCCGGCGTGTTCGAGTGGGTCGAGCTGCCGATGGACAGGCTGCTCTCAGTTCCGCGCCCTGCCGAGCTGATACCGTCGCGGCCCGCCTGCGAGAGCGATCTCACGGCGCTGCACGACTGCTATCTCGAGGTGGCGCGGA
This sequence comes from Lentzea sp. NPDC051213, assembly GCF_044455585.1. Lineage (NCBI taxonomy): Bacteria > Bacillati > Actinomycetota > Actinomycetes > Pseudonocardiales > Pseudonocardiaceae > Lentzea > Lentzea sp. NPDC051213. The sequence goes on along the minus strand of NZ_JBITEX010000015.1, from coordinate 62,215 downwards.
CGATCGACGGCATGGCCGACCGCAGACCGCCGCGGATCGAGCTCGGCAAGGTGCTCGAGTTGGACCTGGTGAGCGTGCTCCCCGGCCCGAACGGCCTGCGCGGGTACCTGACCGCGAAACGGGAGTCCGGCGGAGACATGGGCCGGCTCAAGGTGTTCGACCTCGTCGGCGTCGACGTCGAGGCCCAGCTGAACCTCCTGGCCTCGCTGGCGTCGTGGACCGGCACGCTCGAAGCGATCGACCTGCGGATCACCGACCCGGCGACGCTGAACCTGCTCGGCGGAACCCCGATCCGGTACTCGGTGTGGACCTCGGCCTGGATGCTGCGCGTCGTCGACCTGCCCGCGGCGGTGGCCGCCCGCGGCTGGCCGAGGCCGGCGAACGCCGTGGTGGACCTGGAGATCATCGACGAGCACGCGCCGTGGCACGCGGGTAACCAGCGCATCGTCGCCGAGGACGGGGTGGTGCGGGTCGAGCCCGGCGGTACCGGCGCGGTGCGGCTGCACGCGCGGGCACTCGGCCCGTGGTTCTCCGGCGCGCAGAACACGCATGCCTTGCGACGCGCGGGTTTGCTGGAGGGCGACCCCGCGGACGCAGTCGTCCTGGACCAGCTCGTCGGCGCTTCCGGCGTGCCCCGGCTGGCGGACTTCTTCTGATGGCGGACGTCTACCACGAGGTCATGCGCACGATCTGGGACCACAACCTGCATTTCGGGTTGTGGACGTCCGAAGAGGACGAATCGCCCAACCGCGTCGCCGCCGAACGCATGACGGCCCTGCACATCGACAAGCTCGGCGCCCGGCACGGCTGGCGCGTGCTGGACATGGGCCGCCGGGTCGGCACCTCGGCCTTCCGGCTGGCCGAGGCCTCGCACGCGGACATCGTCTCCGTGTCTCCGCACGCCGAGCACGTCGCCCGCGCCAACGCCCGCGCCGAGGCCCTGTTCGTCGACGACCAGGTTCGCTTCGTGCACGGCGACCCGCACGCGGTGCCGTTCCCCGCCGACTCGTTCGACGCGGCGTGGGCGGTGGAGACGTTGCCGCACCTGGGGAACCGGGTGGGCGTCCTGCGGGAGATGGCGCGCGTGGTCAGGGCGTCCGGTGTCGTCGTCGTGTCCGACTTCGTGCAACGGCGGCCGGTCGAGCAGGGGGTGCTGGACGAGTTAGAACCGATCCTGTCCACCTACGACATCGACGAGTTGCCCACCTTCGCCGGGTACCCGAAGTTGCTGGCCTCGGCCGGGCTGCACGTGGTCGAGCTGGTGGACCTGAGCACGGAGACGCGCAAGACCGTGCCGCGCATGCAGGAGGGGGCCCGGCGGCACTACGACGCTCTCGTCGCGGCGCACGGGGACGCGGCGCGCAACTACCTCGACCACCTGTTGTCGCCGATCGCGGTGCAGCCCTCGCTGGGGTACGTGCTCGCGGTCGCGCGCGTCTGAACAGCCCGTATTCTTCCGGTTCGTGCTGCTCATCGTCCTCGAGCTGATCGGGATCGCCGTCTTCGCCGCCTCCGGTGCGGTGGCCGCCGTACGGGCGAGGCTGGACGTGTTCGGCGTGACCATCCTGGCGCTCACCACCGCGTTGGGCGGCGGCATCATCCGCGACGTCCTGCTCGGCGTGCACCCGCCGACCAGCCTGCGGAACTGGCCGTACCTCCTGGTCGCCGGCGGCACGGGCCTGATCGTCTTCTGGTTCCACCCGCAGGTCGCGAAACTCCGCCGCACCGTGCTGCTGCTGGACGCCGTGGGCCTGGGCCTGTTCGTCACGTCCGGCACCACCACCGCACTGGCGCTCGGCGCGACCCCGTACGCGGCCTGCCTCATCGGGATGACGGCGGGCATCGGCGGTGGCGCGCTCCGCGACCTGCTGCTCAGGGAGATCCCGCTGGTCCTGCGCAGGGAGATCTACGCCGTGGCCGCACTGGCCGGTGCCGTGGCCGTGGCGCTCGGCACGTGGGCGAAACTGCCGAAAGACCTGGTCGCGTTGACTGGTGCGTCAATAATCATCACGATCAGGCTGATCGCGCTCTGGCGGAAGTGGAACGCACCCGTCGCACGCGGGCTTGAGGGCTAGGCCGTGTCCTGTACGTCTCGTCCGCGATAGTCGCGCCCGAGGGGGCTCCTGGCGGCACCGCCGCGAATCCGAAATACGCCCGGTATGACGGATCCGCGGCGGCACCACCAGGAGCCCTCTCGGACGTGACTCTCATCGAACGGACGTACAGGACACGGCCTAACGCCGAACTCACATCCCCAGTTAGGGCCCTTCTCAGGCGCCTCTCAGTTCCCTCGGCAAGACTGGCCCCCATGCGCATCCTCGTTGTCGACGACGACCGGGCGGTCCGGGAGTCGCTCCGGCGTTCGCTCCAGTTCAACGGCTACCAGGTCGACACCGCCGGAGACGGCATGCAGGCACTGGAGTCGGTGACTGCTGCCCGGCCGGACGCCATGGTGCTCGACGTGATGATGCCGCGCCTGGACGGCCTCGAGGTGTGCCGCCGGCTCCGCAGCACCGGTGACGACCTGCCGATCCTCGTGCTGACCGCGCGGGACGCGGTGAGCGACCGGGTGTCCGGGCTGGACGCCGGTGCCGACGACTACCTGCCCAAGCCGTTCGCGCTGGAGGAGCTGCTGGCACGCCTGCGCGCCCTCCTGCGCCGCGCCGCGCTCGACGACGACCCCGCGACCCAGTCGGCCGCGACGCTCAAGTTCGCCGACCTGGAGCTGGACCCCTCCACCAGGGACGTCCGCCGCGGTGAACGGCCCATCAGCCTCACCCGCACCGAGTTCGCGCTGCTCGAGCTCCTGCTGGCGCACCCGCGTCAGGTGCTGACTCGCAGCCGCATCCTGGAGGACGTGTGGGGATACGACTTCCCGACCTCGGGCAACGCACTCGAGGTCTACGTCGGGTACCTGCGTCGCAAGACGGAGGCCGAGGGGGAGCCGAGGCTGATCCACACGGTGCGTGGAGTGGGCTACGTCCTGCGGGAGACCCCTCCGTGATCGGTGAACCCCAGGGACGGCTCCAGAGAGCCTCACTGCGGTCCCGGGTCACCTGGCTCGCTGCTTTCTGCGTCGCCGGTGCCGTGGCACTCGTGTCGTTCGGCGCGTACATGATCGTGCGCAAGAACGTCTACGACGCGCTCGACGAGAGCCTGCGCGAACGAGCGGCCGCGGTCGTCAACGGCGTGGCGTTCAGCACCGAGCAGGTGCAGAGCTACCCCGCGGCGTTCCTCGCGGCAGGTGACGTGCGAATGGGCCTGGTCAGCGGCTCGACCGGGAGCATCCGCTACCCGGAGAACTCCGCCGCGCCGCCGAACGCCCCGCAGGCCCGTGAGGTCGCGCAGGGTCTGCGTGACGACTACCTCTGGACCGACCACAAGACGGACACGCGGGCGATCGCGGTGGAGTACCAGAACGGCACGGCGATCGTGATCGCGCAGTCGCTGGAACCCCAGCGGGCCACGCTCGCCAAGCTCAGCATCGTGCTGCTGTTGATCGGCGGTGCGGGCGTGCTGCTCGCGGCCATCGCAGGTACGGCCGTCGCACGCACCGGCCTCAGACCTGTGCAACGCCTCACCGAGGCCACCGAACGGGTCGCGAACACCGGTGACCTGACGCCGATCCCCGTGTCCGGCGACGACGAGCTGGCGCGGTTGACGCACAGCTTCAACGCGATGCTCGGCGCGGTCGCCGAGTCGCAGGAACGGCAGCGCCGCCTGGTCGCCGACGCGGGCCACGAGCTGCGCACGCCGTTGACCTCGATGCGCACGAACCTGGAGCTGCTGCTCGCGTCGGAACGCCCGGATTCGCCCACCTTGTCCGATGTGGACAAGCGGGAGATCCAGTCCGACGTGCGCGCGCAGCTCGACGAGCTGACCACGCTCATCGGTGACCTGGTCGAACTGGCCCGCGAGGACGCCCCCCAGGTCATCCACGAGCCTGTCGATCTCGTCGAGGTGGTAGAACGGTCGATGGACCGCGCGCGCCGTCGCGCCTCGAACGTCACGTTCGACGTGCAACTGCAACCGTGGACACTTCTGGGTGATTCAAGTGCTCTCGAGCGCGCGGTGCTGAACCTCCTCGACAACGCGGTGAAGTTCAGCCCCTCGGGCTCAGCGGTGCGGCTGAGCCTGCGTCAGACGGGCGACGGCTACGCCGTGATGGAGGTGGCGGACGCGGGCCCCGGTATCGCGGACGCCGATCTACCTCACGTTTTCGAGCGGTTCTACCGATCGTCCGAGGCGCGGACCCTGCCGGGTTCCGGCCTGGGACTCGCCATCGTGAAGCAGGTGGCACAACGGCACGGCGGCACGGCCACGGCGGGCAGAGCCCCCGAGGGAGGTGCCCTGTTCACGTTGCGCCTACCCGGACGTCCGTAAGGTGGGGCGTGTGAGTCATCGCGTGAACGACGATTCTTCGTCGACCTGGGAGGTCACTCCTCCCTCTGGGGACGGTCCTGAGCCCATTTCGTCCTACGACGACGCGCCCAGGTTCTCCAAGAAGAAGACGAAGAAGAAGCAGCCGTTCTGGAAAGAGCTGCTGGTCATCTTCAGCGTTGCGCTGCTGCTGACCGTCGTCATCCAGACGTTCGTCGCGCGCGTGTTCGTCATCCCGTCGGCCTCGATGGAGACGACGTTGCACGGCTGCACGGGCTGCGTGAACGACAAGGTGCTGGTCGAGAAGATCACGTACCTGTTCCGCGACCCGCAGCCAGGCGACGTGATCGTGTTCCGCGGCCCGCCGAACTGGACGGGTGGCAAGGAACCGCCGAACTTCTTCGTCGGCACGCTGCAGGACCTCGGTTCGATGGTGAACCTGTCCGAGCCCAGCGGCACGGACTTCATCAAGCGCGTCATCGCCGTCGGCGGCCAGACCGTCGAGTGCTGCGACGACCAGGGCCGCGTCCTGGTCGACGGCAAGCCGCTGGACGAGCCGTACCTGAACTTCGGCGGCGCCGCGCGTCAGCAGGAGTCGTTCGAGAAGGTCACCGTGCCCGCGGGCAAGCTGTGGGTGATGGGTGACAACCGCAACAACTCGTCGGACTCGCGCAAGCACGGCGACCCGACGCCGGCGGACGGCGCCATCCCGATCGACAACGTCGTGGGCAAGGCCCGCGTGATCGTCATTCCGGTGGGGCGCTGGGGCTCGATCTCGGACTTCAACCCGCAGACCGGCGGCAAGTAGTTTTGGCGCGAAAAGCACGTTCGGGCCGATAGACGGCCCGAACGTGCTTTTCGCGCCATTCAGCCCTTCGTGGAGCCCAGGGTCAGGCCGCCTACGAACTGGCGTTGCAGGACGAAGAACACCACCAGCGTGGGCAGCGCCACCAGCAACGACCCGGCCGCGACTAGGTTGTTGTCGGTGAAGAACGTGCCCTTGAAGTTCTGCAACGCCGAGGTGATCGGCATCTTGTCGCCGTCCTGGATCAGCACCAACGCCCACAGGAAGTCGTTGTAGATCCAGGTGAACTCCAGCGTGGCCAGTGCGGCCAGCACCGGCCGGCACAGCGGCAACGTCAGCTGCCAGTACTGCCGGAACACCGACGCGCCGTCCACCCGCGCGGCCTCGGTCAGCTCGTACGGGATCGTCTTCATGTAGTTCGACAGCACGAACGTGCAGAAGCCCATCTGGAACGCGATGTGGATCAGCACGACGCCGAGCGCGGAGTCGATCAACGACCCGCTGCCGCTGATCCACTCCGGCACCTCGATCAGCCGGTACAGCCGCCACAGCGGCGTCACGATCACCTGCTGCGGCAGCAGGTTGCCCGCCGTGAAGACCATCAGCAGCAACAGGTTGAACTTGAAGCTGAACCGGGACACGCCGAACGCCACCATCGAGCTGAGCAGCAGCGTGACCACCAGCGCCGGGATGGTGATCAGGAACGTGTTCCAGTAGAAGTGCGGCAGGTCGCCGACGTCCCACGCCTTGATGAAGTTGTCGAACGTCAGCGACTTCGCGATGGAGAAGTAGCCGTTGACCGAGGTGTCGTCGTACGTGCGCAGTGACGCGTAGACCGCCCACAGCAACGGCGCCAGAGTCATCAGGCACGTGAGGATCAGGAACACGTGCAGCGCGACCCGTGCCGGGGTCACCGTCCGCTTCTTCACAGCCGGCACCGAAGGCCGTTCCAGCGTGGCCGTCACGTCCGGTTCTCCTTGCTGAACACCTGGTACAGGTACGGGATGATGACGCCGAGCGAGATCGTCAGCAGGATCACCGCGACCGCGGAACCACGGCCGATGCGCGAAGCCTCACCGATGATGTTGTCGGTCACCAGCACCGACAGCAGCTCGAGTCCGTTGCGCCCCTTGTTGATGACGTAGACGATGTCGAACGCGCGGAGCGCCTCGATCACCGTCACCACGGCCACCACGATGTTCACCGGCTTCATGACCGGGAAGGTGACGCGGAAGAACGTCTGCGCCGCCGAGGCGCCGTCCAGCGCGGCGGCTTCCTTCAGTGCCGGGTCCACCGACTTCAGCCCGGCCAGGTACAGCAGCATGATGTAGCCGGTGTGCCGCCACGCGGCCGCGATGAGCACCGCGTAGAGGTTGATGTCGGAGTCGCCGATCCAGTCGACCGGGTTGTCGCTGAGTCCCAGCAGCGAGTTCAGCAGACCGCCGTCCGGTGTGTAGATCAGCTGCCAGATGAACCCGACGAGCGCGAGCGACAGCACCATCGGCATGTACAGCGCGCTCTGGTAGACCCGGCTGAACCTGATCTCGCGGTCCAGCACCACGGCGAGCAGCAGACCCGCGGACGTCGGCACGATGAGCAGGAACAGCAACCAGATCAGGTTGTGCTGCACCGCCGGCCAGAACCGCGGGTACTCGGTGAAGATCTCGACGTAGTTGCTGACACCGATCCACTCGATGTCCTCGAACCCGCCGATGCCGTTCCACTTGCTGAACGACAACGCGACCGAGCCCAGCGTCGGGATCCACACGAACAGCAGGTGCACGATCGTGGGGATGCCGAGCATGAGCCCGAGCACCAGTTTGTCCGTGCCCGCGAGGGCGGTGGCACGCTTGCTCGTACGCCGACGAGGCGGCGGCCCGTCGGGGGCCACCGCCTGCGGCTTCTCCTGCAACGCGGTCACTTGAAGATGTTCTTCGCCTGATCAGCCATGCCCTTGAGCACGGAGTCGACGCTGTTGGGGTCCTTGATGAACGCGATGAGCCCGTTCGTCGCCGCCTCGCTCGCGAAGCCGGGGTCGGTGTCGCGGTCGAGGAACTGCGTGATGTGCTTGGCGTTCTTGATGGTGTCGGCCACCTTCTTCTGCAGCGCGCTGTAGCCCGACTGGTCCGCCTTCTGGTTGGTCGCGACCGCGGTCGGGTCGGCCTTCAGGTAGGCGAGCTGCGGCTCGGCAGAGGACAGGTACTCCAGCAGCTTCAGGCCACCGTCCGAATTGGACGGCTTCTTCGCCATCATGTAGCCGTCGATCGGCGCCTCGACCGTGTCGGTGCCGTGCGTCGGGTTGATCTCCGGGAACGGGAAGAAGTCCAGGTCGTCCTTCTCCGCGTCCGGGAACTGCTGGCCGACGAACGCGCCGAGCAGGTACATGCCGGACTTCTTCTGCTGCAACGACTGCGCGGCTTCCTGCCACTCGCGGCCGAGCGCGTTCTCCTGGTGGAACGGCAGCAGCCGCTTCCAGGTGTCGAACACGTCCTTGACCCGCTTGTCCTGCCAGTCTTCCTTGCCCGCCAGCAGGTCCACGTGGAACTGGTAGCCGTTGGTGCGGAAGTTCAACTGGTCGAACGTGCCCATGCCGGGCCAGCCCTGCTTCTGCGCGAAGGCGATCGGGATCAGGCCGTCGGCCTTCATCTTCGTCGCGAGCGCGACCAGTTCGTCGAGCGTCTTCGGGACCGCGTAGCCGCGTTCCTGCCACACGCTCTTGCGGTAGAACATGCCCCACGCGTACTGGGTGAACGGCACGAAGTACTGCTTGCCGTCCGTGCCCGTGGACGCCTGCTTGAGCGCGTCGGAGTAGTTGCCGCCGATCTTGCCCCACAGGCTGCTGAGGTCACCGGTGAGGCCCTGGTCGGCGAAGAACCGCATGCGGTAGCCGGCGAACCACGCGAGCACGTCGTCCGGCTTGCCCTGCAGGTAGTTGTTGATCTGCTCCTGGTACTGCTCGTGCTGCTTGGTGTTGATCGTGACGGTCAGGCCGCCCGAGTTGGCCTCGAAGGCCTTCACCGCGGCCGTGATCGCGTCCTTCGGCACCTGGTCTGACAGGTTGTTGCCGAAGGTGACGACCTTCGAGTCACCGCCGGAGCTCGAACCACCGCCGCACGCCGCGAGGCCACCGGTCGCGGCCACGCCGGCACCGGCCAGCATGATCCGCAACAGGGTCCGCCGGTCGAGTTGCGGTAACGGAGAGGAACCGGACGTGTACCGAACCATCATCGCTCCTACAGGTGACACTCGCTCGTGCGAACCGAACAAGACTCAAACAAAGTTGCGCACAATGTGGTCCCAGTCATACATCCTGTCAAGTCCCGTTACGGAGCTGTTAAACCCGTGCACAGCCGGTATCCCGGCTGATCCCGGTACCTGTCCCGGTCAACCGCCGAACAGACCCAAACGCGCAGTTGTGTTTGCTTGTGTTGACGTTGGGGGTTGTTGTCGGCCACGCTTGCCTCCGTGACGACTTGGCCCACGGGCATGCCAGGCCTCGGCTGGGGGGCGGATTACAACCCCGAGCAGTGGCCGGAACACGTCTGGGCCGAGGACGTCGAGCTGATGCGCAGGGCCGGGGTGAACTTGGTCAGCGTCGGGATCTTCAGCTGGGCGAAGATCGAGGTCAGCAAGGGTGAGTACCGGTTCGAGTGGCTCGACCGGGTGCTCGACCTGCTGCACGCCGGCGGCATCCGCGTCGATCTTGCGACCGCGACCGCCGCGCCGCCTCCGTGGCTCACCGCCCAGTACCCCGAGATGCTGCCCGTCCGCGCGGACGGTGTGCGGCTCTCGCACGGCTCACGGCAGGCCTACTGCCCGTCGTCGCCGATCTACCGCGACCGGGCGACCGCGCTGGCCGCCGAGATGGCCTCGCACTACCGCGACCATCCCGCGCTGGCCGCGTGGCACGTCGGCAACGAGTACGCCTGCCACGTGAAGCGCTGCTACTGCGACACGTGCGCGGCGTCGTTCCGCGAGTGGCTGGCGGCCCGCTACACGCTCGACCAGCTCAACGACGCGTGGTCCACCGCGTTCTGGAGCCAGGGCTACACGGACTTCGCCCAGATCCTGCCGCCGCGGGTCACGCCGACGTTCTCGAACCCGGCGCACCTGCTCGACTACGACCGGTTCTCCGACGAAGCGATCCTCGAGCTGTACAAGGCCGAGCGGGACGCTCTGCGGATGATCACGCCGGACGTGCCGATCACCACGAACTTCATGGTCAACTGGACCTTCGGCGCGCTGGACTACTGGAAGTGGGCGCGCGAGGTCGACTTCGTGTCCAACGACCACTACACCGAGGCCGAGTCTCCCGACCGGCACATCGAGCTCGCGATGTCCGCGGACGTGACGCGTGGCCTGGCCGGCGGCAAGCCGTGGCTGCTGATGGAGCACTCGACGTCCGCGGTGAACTGGCAGCGGCGCAACATCGCCAAGCTGCCGAACGAGATGCGGCGGCACTCGTTCCAGCACGTCGCGCGCGGCGCGGACGGCACCCTGTTCTTCCAGTGGCGGCAGTCGCGCGGTGGTGGCGAGCGCTACCACTCGGCGATGGTGCCGCACGCCGGCACCGACACGAAGGTGTACCGCGAGGTGTGCCAGGTCGGGGCCGAGTTCGCGAAGCTCGAGGACGTCGTCGGCTCCACTGTGGACGCTCCGGTCGCGATCCTGTTCGACTACCAGTCGTGGTGGGCGCTCAAGCAGAACGCGCACCCGACCGCGGACTTCGACTACCGCAAGCACGTCTTCGGCTACTACAAGGCGCTGTGGCAGGCCGGGGTGACGGTCGACTTCGTCGCGCCGGGCACCAACCTCTCGGCGTACTCGATGGTCGTCGTGCCGGCCTTCTACACGGTGTCCGATGCGCACGCCGCCGTGGTCGCGGATTACGTGGCCGGCGGCGGTCATGTCGTGGTCACGTACTTGTCCGGCGTTGCCGACGAGCACACGCGTGTGCGGCTCGGCGGTTACCCCGGCGCGTTCCGCGACGTGCTCGGCGTGTGGTCAGAGGAGTTCTTCCCGCTGCGCCAAGACGAAACGGTGTCGTTGACAGACGGGTCAACTGCCTCGCTGTGGACCGAGCACCTGCACGTGCGCAACGCTGACATCGTTGCCTCGTATGCCGATGGACCGTTGCCGGGTGTGCCTGCGGTGACACGCAACGCGTTCGGCAACGGTGTCGCCTGGTACGTGGCGTGCGATCTTGACGAGGGCGGTCTCGGCCGAACGGTGGAAAACGCGCTTTCCAGTGCGGGCGTTGAGGTGTCACGAGCTCAGATTGAGCTTGTCCGGCGCAAGGGCGACGTATCGTGGCTCTTCGCCGTCAACCACACAGACACCGACGCGGAGATCGAGGCGTCCGGTGTCGACGTGTTGTCCGGCACGCAGGTCTCCGGGCGCCTCACCGTGCGAGCCGGGGACGTCATCGTCCTCAGGGAAGAGGTGTGAGGTGCTCGCACGTCAACGGCAAGCGGTGATTCTCGAGGAGGTCCGGCGGACCGGCGCGGTGCGCGTGAGCGACCTGGTCGTCCGGCTCGGCGTCTCGGACATGACCGTCCGCCGTGACCTCGACGTGCTCGCCTCACGTGGACTGGTGGAGAAGGTCTACGGCGGAGCGACCACGGTGGTCGGTCGTTCCACCGACGAGCCGGGGTTCGAGGCCAAGTCGGTGCGTCAGCTGCCCGAGAAGGAAGCCATCGCGGCGCTGGCCGCCGGCCTGGTGCGGCCCGGCACGGCGATCGGGCTCTCGGCGGGCACGACGACGTGGACGCTGGCGCGCTTCCTGGACGACATCCCGGACCTGACCGTCGTCACGAACTCGATCCGCGTCGCGGACGTGCTGCAGCAGAGCGGGCGTACCGACCGCACGGTCGTGCTGACCGGTGGCGTGCGCACGCCGTCCGACGCGTTGGTGGGCCCCGTCGCGGTCCAGGCGTTGCGGTCGCTGCACCTCGACGTGGTGTTCCTCGGCGTGCACGGCATGGCCGAGCGCTCCGGCTTCACGACGCCGAACCTCAACGAGAGCGAGACGGACCGCGCGCTCGTCGACGCCGCCGGGCGGGTCGTCGTGGTCGCGGACCACACGAAGTGGGGCACCGTGGGCATTTCCACGATCGCCGACCTCGACGAGGCACACGTTCTGGTGACCGACGAGGGTCTGCCGGACGACGCACGCACATCCCTCGCCGAGCAGGTGGGCGAGTTGGTGTTGGCTCATGTACCAGGAAGCGGCGAGGAGTTCGCGTGAGGCGTACCGCGGGAAAACTGGCGGACGGCCGGGAGATCATCTACTTCGACGACAGCGCTGAGGCGCCACCGCGGGTCGCGGTGGACACTCGGGATCTGCCCGAGACGCAGCCGATGTCCGAAGTCCGGCTGGACCCGTTGACCCGCGAGTGGGTCGCCATGGCGGCTCATCGCCAGACACGCACCTACAAGCCACCGGCGGACCTCTGTCCGCTGTGCCCGTCGACGCCGGGCCGGCCGACGGAGATCCCCGAGTCCGAGTACGACGTCGTCGTGTTCGAGAACCGCTTCCCCTCGCTGGCGCAGAACGTTCCGGACGTGCCGTCCACTGTGGATGGTGAGGAGCTGTTCGTGCGCGCGCCGGGACGCGGGCGCTGCGAGGTCGTCTGCTTCACGTCGGACCACAACAAGTCTTTTGGCGAGCTTTCGGTCTCGCGCGTGCGCACCGTTGTCGACGCGTGGGCGGACCGCGTGGCGTACTTGTCAACGTTGCCAGGTGTGGAACAGGTCTTCCCGTTCGAGAACCGCGGCGAAGAGATCGGCGTGACCCTGTCGCACCCGCACGGGCAGATCTACGCGTACCCGTTCGTGACGCCACGCACCGAGCGGATGCTCGAGGCGGCGCTGGAGCACTACGCGGCGCACGGCCGGCCGTTGTTCGGCGACGTGCTGGAGGCAGAGCTACGCGCGGGCGCGCGTGTGGTGGAAGAGTCCGCGCACTGGGCAGCGTTCGTACCGGCTGCCGCGCGCTGGCCCGTCGAGGTCGTGCTGGCGCCACGCCGTCAGGTCGCGGACCTCGCCGGTCTGTCCTCTGTGGAGCGTGACGACTTCGCTTCGCTGTACCTGAAGGTGTTGCACCGCCTGGACGCGTTGTACGACCGGCCGTTGCCCTACATCGCAGCGTGGCACCAGGCACCGGTGAACGTCGGCCGTGAAGAGATGTGGCTGCACCTCCAGGTCTTCTCGGTGCTGCGGACCGCGGACAAGCTGAAGTACCTCGCGGGCTCCGAGTCCGGTGAGGCCGTGTGGATCAACGACGTCACTCCGGAGCAGATCGCGGAGAAGCTCCGAACCCTCACGTAGCTCCAAGGCTGGTCTAAGGGTTCTCTCAGGCCGGGCCGAGAGACTATGGCCATGACCGAGAGCAACCAGCCAGCGCAGCAGCCGGAACAGCCCCACTCCGTGCCGCCGACCGCCGGTCACAGCGACTCCGGCGCGCGGGAGCAGGGCCCGCAGCCGCCGGAACCCGGCCAGCCGGATCCTTTGCAGGGGGGATCCGGCCAGGCCGGGGCTCACGGGGCCCCCTCCGGCGAACCAGCCGGTCTAGGCAGCGTTCCTGCCTCCTTCACTTCGACCCAGCCGCAGGTGCCCTCACCTGACGCGGGTCAGGCGCAGCTCGGCGGGTCCGGACCCGGCCAGCAGCTACCACCTCCTACCGGGTCCGGCCAACTTCCCCCTGGCCATCCGCTGGGCCTGGGGAACACCACCGCGCAGTTCAGCACCGAACCTCCGTCCGGCCAGCCGCCGTCGACCGGCCAGTACTACCTCCCGCCCGGCTACCAGCCGCCGCCCGCACCGCCGCGCCCCAAGGGCCGCGGGAAGGTCGTGGCAGGCGTCGCCGCACTCGTGCTGGTGGTGGGCGGCCTCTCCGGTGGCCTCGGCGGCTACCTGGGCTACACGTTCGCGAACGACAGCTCCTCGGTGAGCTCACTCGACACGCCCCGGCCCGCCTCGCAGGCGAGCAACGCGGCGCCGGGCTCGGTCGAGGAGGTCGCGGCCAAGATGCTGCCCTCCGTCGTCCAGATCCAGGTCGTCACGCGGACCGGCGCCGGCGAGGGCTCGGGTTTCGTGATCTCCAGCAACGGCCAGATCGTGACGAACAACCACGTCATCGAGGGCGCGGCCGCCGGCGGCACCATCAAGGTCGTCTTCCAGGACGGCAAGACCGCGGACGCCAAGATCCTCGGCCGCGACCCGAGCTCGGACATCGCCGTCATCCAGGCGCAGGACGTCTCCGGCCTGCCGGTCGTCCAGCTGGGCAACTCAGGTGACATGAAGATCGGCCAGAGCGTGGTGGCCATCGGCTCGCCGTTCGAGCTCTCCGGCACCGTCACCTCCGGCATCGTCAGCTCGGTGAACCGGCCCGTGTCGGCCGGCGGCGACGCCCGCAACTCCCAGGCCACGGTGCTGAACGCCATCCAGACCGACGCCGCCATCAACCCCGGCAACTCCGGCGGCCCGCTGGTGAACATGCAGGGCCAGGTGGTCGGCATCAACTCCGCGATCTACAGCCCGAACTCCGCGAACGGCCAAGCAGGCTCGGTCGGCATCGGCTTCGCGATCCCGATCGACCAGGCCCGCCGCACGGTCGACGAGATCGTGAAGACCGGCAAGCCCAAGCAGACCGTGCTCGGCGTGAAGGTCGAATCGACCGAGCAGGGCGCCAAGATCTCCGAGATCACTCCCGGTGGTGCCGCGGAGAAAGCAGGTCTGAAGGCCGGCGACGTGATCACCAAGTTCGGTGACCGCCGCATCGACGAGTCGGACACGCTCGTCGCGGCCGTTCGCTCGAAGGCGCCCGGCGACAAGATCACGATCACGCTGTCCGACAACCGGACTGTGGAAGCCACCCTCGACGGTGTCGAGGTGGGATAGGTCGGGGGGAGACGCCTGGCTCCGGACGGCCGCCGCCCATCCGGAGCCAGGCGTGATGACCTCGATGAGGCCGTACCGCACACACCTGCCCCGTGTGCGGTACGGCCTTTTCTTACGGCCCCATGACGGCTGCGAGCCGAGTGCGCTCTGGTGGCTTAGCTTGTGAGTGTGGAGCGGGTGCTGGTCGTCGAGGACGACACGACGGTGCGGGACGTGGTGCGCCGGTATCTGGAGCACGCCGGGTACGAGGTCGAGCTCGCCGGTGACGGGGAGCAGGCGCTGAAGGCCGTCGCGGTCCGTGAGCCGGACATCGTGGTGCTCGACCTGATGCTGCCCGGCATCGACGGGCTCGAGGTGTGCCGGCGGATCCGGGAGCGCGGCAGCACGCCCGTGGTCATGCTGACGGCGCTCGGCGAGGAAGAGGACCGCATCGCCGGGTTGCAGATCGGGGCGGACGACTACGTCACGAAGCCCTTCAGCCCGCGTGAGCTGGCCTTGCGGGTCTCGTCGGTGCTGCGGCGGGCCAACCGGGCCTACGAACCGCGGATGGTGCAGGACGGCGATCTGGTGCTCGACGTCGCCGCGCACACCGCGACTCTGGCCGGCATGCCGTTGCAGCTGACCACCCGTGAGTTCGACCTGCTGGCGTTCTTCATCGGCAACGCCGGGCGGGCGTTCGGGCGGGCCGAGTTGCTGGAGCGGGTGTGGGGCTGGCAGTTCGGTGACCAGTCGACCGTGACCGTCCACGTGCGACGGTTGCGGGAGAAGATCGAGGAGGACCCCGCCAAACCACGTCGGCTGAACACCGTGTGGGGCGTGGGATACCGGTACGACCGATGTTCGATCGACTGAGCAAGGTGTCGCTCACCAGCGCGATGACCGTCATGGTGATCGTGCCGGTGGTGGCGACCATCGGTGGCGTGGTCGTGGTCAGCGGGTTCATGTTCACGCCGATGCTCAAGGCCGCCCTGACGGTGTGCGCGCTGGTCAGCGTGGTCACGGTGCCGTTCTCGATCATGCTGGGGCGGGCGATCGCGCGGCGCAGCATGTGGGAGCGCGAGGCCGAGGCGGCGCGGCGGCAGCTCGTGGCGTGGATCAGCCACGACCTGCGCACGCCGTTGGCCGGGATTCGGGCGATGACCGAGGCGCTGGAGGACGGGGTCGTCGCTGAGCCTGGCGAGGTGGCGGTCTACGCGAAGCAGATCAGCCACGAGGCCGAGCACCTGTCGAAGATGGTGGACGACCTCTTCGAGCTGTCCAAGATCACCGCGGGCGCGCTGAAGCTGACGTTGCACGACGTGCGGCTGGCGGACGTGGTCAGCGATGTGGTCGCCGCGTCCCGGCCCGTGGCTCAGCTCGAGGGTGTGCGGCTGCGCGCGGACGCTCGCGAGTGGCCGGTCGTGCGGGGTTCAGATCCGGAACTGATGCGTGTCGTGCGCAACCTTGTGTCCAACGCCATCCGACACACACCAGAGGGCGGCACGGTGGCCGTTCAGGTCGATGTGGACGGAGGCGAGGCGGTGGTGCGGGTGGACGACGAGTGCGGCGGGATAGCTGATGACGTGCTGCCGCAGGTGTTCGACGTGGGTTTCCGCGGCAGCGCGCACCGCAACCCGACCGGCGCCGGGCTCGGTCTCGCGATCGCTCGGGGGCTGGTCGACGCGCACCACGGGCGGATCGGTGTGCACAACCACGGTCCTGGCTGCCGCTTCGAAGTCCGACTCCCGCTACGGTGATCGGTATGGAACGCAGCGCGCAGCGCCTTGGCCGCGCTTTGGTCGTGATCGTGGACGACCGGGTGGCGCACGGCGAGCAGGACGACAACTCAGGACCTCTCGTCACCGAACTGCTCGAGGAAGCCGGCTTCATCGTCGACGGCACAGTCGCGGTCGAGGGTGAGGTGGTCGACATCCGGGCCGCGCTCAACACGGCCGTCATCGGTGGCGTCGACCTCGTGGTCACCGTCGGCGGCACCGGTGTGTCGCCGCGCGACGTGACACCCGACGCCACGCAGGGCGTGCTCGACCGCCCGATCCACGGCATCGCCGAGGCACTCCGCGCCTCCGGCCTCGCCGCGGGTGCGGTCGACGCGGGCATCTCGCGCGGGCTCGTCGGTGTCTCCGGCAGCACGCTCGTCGTGAACCTCGCGGGCTCGCGCTCGGCGGTCCGCGACGGCATGGCGACGCTGTCGGCGTTGGTGCCCTACGTCATCGAGCAGCTGAGCGGTCTTGACGAAGAGTGACAAGTCCCAGCCGGCCGACGACGACGCGGTTGCGCGTCGTCGCCGGTTGGCTGAGGTGTTCGGCGACGTCCTTCCGGAGACGACGTCGGACGAACGTGGTGGGGTCTCGGAGGATCGTGAGGCTTGGTACCGCGAGAACAGGCCGCCGCATCACGGCGGCTGAACTCCATTAGATCTTCGGGTTGCGCACCTCGGCCGACTGCGCCACCGTCTTGCCGTTCTGCTGTGCCGCGAGCAGGTCGCGAATCTCGATCAGCAGCTCGACATCGGTCGGCTCGGACGGGCCTGGCTCGATACCCCTCTCACGGCGCTCCTTGATCTTGTTCATCGGGAGCACGAAAACGAAGTAGACGACAGCTGCGACGATCGCGAAGTTGATGAACGCGGTGATCAGCGCACCGAAGTCCATCAGGGTCTTGTCGTTGGCATCGTTGAGCTGGACGGCGAGGCCCTTCACGTTGCTGCCGCCGAACAGCGCAACCAGCGGGTTGATGATGTTCGAGGTGAATGCGGTGACGATCGTTCCGAACGCGGCGCCGATGACCACGGCCACAGCCAGGTCGATGACGTTTCCGCGCATCAAAAAGTCCTTGAAACCCTTCAGCATCAGCGGAGAGTAACGGCTAAAGCATGATCCAGTGACGCCGCGGCCACGCGATTCGCGTTGCGTCTCGGCAACGTCAGCACAACGACTTGCCCACGCGTCTCCCGCACGGACGCGTTCTCCGCGAGCACCTCCGCCGACGGTGACACGACGTCGACCCGGCTGCCGACCCGCACCACGTCCGCCAGCCCCTGGTCAGCGACCCGCACCGCTACCGAGGCCAGATCTCCCGGCGCAGCCGCAAGATCGAAGTCCGTCAACGGGACACCCGCGCGTGCCGGCGAATCCAGGATTCGGCCCACCACGCTGTCGGCACCGGAAAAAGACCCGGCCACCGGTGCGGTCAGCGACACCACCCGCACGTCCGAAGCGCTGAGCGGTACCCCGGCCGGCAGATCGCGTGCGGCCGTGACGGCGGGATGTCCCACGTCGGGCCAGAAGGCCGTCGACACGCCTGTCAGGGCCAGCCCCAGAGCCAGAAACCTGCGCCAGACAGGAGAAGGCCGGCGACGTGCCAGCGAGCGGATCCGGTCGAAGAACGTGCTGGAAAGAGTCATGCCCCCGACGGTAGGACCGTCGAGGGCATGTCAAAGGGGCTCAGCCGCGAGTTGTGGACAACTCGCGATCTTCAGCTGGCGGCAGCCGCCGGCGCGCTGCTCGAAGGCTTCGAGTCAGAGGAGGACGACGTCGAAGTCGACGGGGTCGACGTGGACGAGGAGGACGTCGTCGAAGAAGCGGCCGCGGCGCTCTTCGAGGAAGTCGAACGGCTGTCCGTGCGGTAGAAACCGCTGCCCTTGAAGACGACACCAACGGCGCCGAAGAGCTTGCGCAGCTTGCCCGCGCACTCGGGGCACTCGGTGAGGGAGGAGTCGCTGAACGACTGCACGGCCTCGAACCGGTGCTCACAAGCGGTGCAGGCGTACTGGTACGTAGGCACTGGGTTCGCTCCTAGATCTGGCACTCGGTCTTTGTGAGTGCCAACACGATTTTCGCTCAGGACCTTCCCGGAGCGCAAACACCCCAGGTCAAAGTCACAGCCACCGCAGACCCACCGAGGGGGTCAAGACGCCGTTCATCCGCACGTCGTGAGGCTCGGAAGGCAGTTCCGCGAGCACCTCCGAGTCCCGCACGACCGCCACCAAAGGCGCCTTGACCAGCGACAACGACCGGTCGTAGTGCCCTCCGCCCTTCCCGAGCCGCACGCCGGACATCGACACGGCCAGCGCGGGCACCAGCACGAGCGAGGCTTGACCGATGGCCGAGATCCCGAGCCGCGGACCGCCGGGTTCGAGCAGCCGGTGCATCCCGCCGACCAGTCCGTCGCGCCCGGTGTACTCGGCCCAGTCCAGCGGCTCCGCCCCCGTCACCACCGGTAGCAGCACCCGGCAGCGCAACCCGTCCAGCCAGGCCACGTCACCGGGCTCGGAACGCACGGGCAGGAACGCACACACCGTCTGATCAGGGAGAACGTCCAGGGCGGCCACGTGAGCCGCCAGCGCCGCGGCCTCGGTGGCCCGGACATCGGCAGGCAGCGCGCGCCGTGCGGCCAGCACCTGTGAACGCAGAGTGGCCTTCCGGTCACGAAGATCGGACGTCATGGTGGGTATCCCTCGGTATGTCGTTAGCATCGCTGCTCATGAGCAGCGCCTTCCACACCGCTATCGTGCCCGCGGCCGGTCTGGGCACCCGTTTCCTCCCCACGACCAAGTCCGTGCCGAAGGAGTTGCTGCCGCTCGTCGACACCCCGGCCATCGAGTACGTGGCCAGGGAAGCGGCGGAGGCGGGCGCGACGAAGCTGGTCATCGTGACCTCGCCGACGAAGGCGTCGGTCGCCGACTACTTCGACGCGAACCTCGAGCTCGAGGAGTCGCTGGCCGCGCGCGGCAAGGCCGACCTGGTCGAGAAGATCCAGCGCGCGCCGAAGCTGATCAAGGCCGAGACCGCGATCCAAAAAGAAGCTTTGGGACTCGGTCACGCCGTCGGCTGCGCGGAGGGCAACCTGACCGGTGACGACGAGGCCGTCGCGGTGCTGCTGCCCGACGACATCATCCTGCCCACCGACGCGCTCAAGAAGATGGCGAAGGTCCGCGAGGAGAAGGGCGGCAGCGTCCTGCTGGCGTTCGACATCCCGCGCGAGCAGATCTCCGCGTACGGCGTGTTCGACGTCCGCGACACCGGCAACGACGACGTCAAGCAGGTCGTCGGCATGGTCGAGAAGCCCAAGCCGGAGGACGCGCCGTCGACCTTCGCCGCCGCCGGCCGCTACCTGCTCGACCGGGCCATCTTCGACGCGCTCAAGCGCATCACGCCTGGTGCGGGCGGTGAACTGCAGCTGACCGACGCCATCGCGCTGCTCATCGCCGAGGGGCACCCCGTGCACGTCGTCGTGCACCGCGGCGGACGACACGACCTCGGCAATCCCGCCGGATTCCTGCGGGCTGCGGTTGACTTCGCACTCAAGACCCCGGAGTACGGACCCGATCTGCGCGAGTGGTTGCGGGAACGCCTCGACAACTCCTGAGCGCGAGGACCAATCACATGAGGTCAGTGGACGAGCAACTCGCTCGGGTGATCGCAGCCGCGGTGCGGCCGGCACCCGTGCGGGTGGCGATCTCCGAGTCGCAGGGGCTGCTCTGCGCCGAGGAGGTCGTCGCGGAACGCGCGTTGCCCGGCTTCGACCAGGCCGCGGTCGACGGCTACGCGGTGCGCAGCGTCGACGTGTCCGGCGCGAACGCCGGGCCGGTGCAGATGCCGGTCGTCGGCGAGATCCCGGCCGGCTCCCGGCAGCCCCGCAGACTGCAGCCGGGCCAGGCGGTGCGCGTCGCGACCGGTGCGCCACTGCCCACGCTGGCCGACGCGGTCGTGCCGCTCGGCTACACCGACGGCCACCACGCCAAGGTGACGATCAACCGCAGCGTGCCGTCCGCGGGCTTCGTCCGCCGCACCGGCGAGGACGTGCAGACCGGTGACGTCGCCGTCCGCCGCGGCGCGTCCATCGGCGCAGCTCAGGTAGGTCTGCTGGCCGCTGTCGGCCGCAACAAGGTGCTCGTGCACCCACGTCCGCGCGTGTCCGTGATCTCGCTCGGCGAGGAACTCGTCGACGTCGACCGCACGCCCGGCCAGGGCCAGGTCTACGACGTGAACTCGTACGCGCTGGCCGCCGCCGCACGTGACGCGGGCGCCGAGGTCAGCCGGGTGGGCATCATGTCCGCCGACCCCCGCCGGCTGCGCGAGGTCGTCGAGGGACGCCTGCTGCTCTCCGAGATCGTCGTCGTCGCCGGTGGCGTCGGCGGCGCGATCGGCGAGGAGGTCAAGGCGGCGATCGCCGACCTCGGCGACATGGACGTCACGCGCATCGCCATGCACCCCGGCTCCGCACAGGGTTTCGGGCGGCTCGGCCCGGACGCCGTGCCGACGTTCCTGCTGCCCGCGAACCCGATGAGCGCGCTCGTGGTGTTCGAGGTCCTGGTCAGGCCGCTGATCAGGGCCGCACTGGGCAAGAAGAACCCGTACCGCCGCGCGGTGTCGGCCCGCCTGCTCTCGCCGCTGTCGTCGACGAAGGGCCGCCGGGGCTTCCTGCGCGGCCAGCTGCTGCGCGACGCGGACAACGGCGAGTACCTGGTGCAGCCGCTCGGCACCGGCGGTTCGCACCTGCTCGCCTCCCTGGCCGAGGCGAACTGCCTGATCATGGTCGACGAGGACGTCACCGAGATCTCGGTCGGCGAAGAGGTGCTGGTCAGCTTCCTCGCGCAGAGGGGTTGATGAGCAGCTTCGCCGACCTGGGCAGACATCCCGGCTGGCCGGCCCGGCTCGGGCCGCTTGAGGTGCGCGCCGGGACCGTCACGCTGCGCGGCCCCCGGCTCTTCGACGGCGCCAAGTGGTCCCGGCTGCGCATCCGCGACCGCGAGTACCTGGAGAAGTGGGAGCCCACCGCGCAGGAAGGCTGGAACGAGCGCAACGCGACGCTGTCCTGGCCAGCCCAGTGGTCGTCGCTGCGGGGGATGGCGAGGCGCGGCAACACGCTGCCGTTCATGATCATGGTGAACGGCGAGGTCGCCGGTCAGATCACCGTCGGCAACATCGTGCGCGGCTCCCTGCTCTCGGCCTGGATCGGCTACTGGGTCGCCGCCGATCGGGCGGGCGGCGGCGTCGCAACGGCTGCCGTCGCGTTGCTCACCGATCACGCCTTCCGCGGCGCTGGTCTGCACCGTCTCGAAGCCACGGTCCGGCCGGAGAACACCGCCTCGCTCCGCGTGCTGACGAAATCCGGGTATCGCGAGGAAGGCCTCTTCAAGCGTTATCTGGATGTTGCCGGACAGTGGCGCGACCACCTCTGCTTCGCGCTCACCTCCGAAGAGGTCCCGGATGGCCTAGTGCGCCGTTTGGTCGCACGCGGAGAGGCCCGTCTTCCCTGACGTTTGCGTCCATTTGTTCTAATCGCTTCACCCAAAAGTGGGTGATACACCACACTTTGGTACGCACCGAGTTCGGCGAGCCTCCGACACTGGTGTGACTGTTGTGACTAGCGTGGTGAAAGCACCACGCGTGGGCCGGGGGAGGTGAACGGGGAATGCCGAGTTCGCTGATCATCGTTGCGCTGGTCGTGGCGTGGCTGGTGGTCCTCGTCCCCATGATGGCCCGCAAGCGCCAGGAGAGTGCGCGCGCCGTGGGGGAGGAGTACGACGCCATGCCCGACGCCGAGTACGACGACATCCAGGACCTCGACGACGACTACTTCGACGAGGAGGAGTACGTCGATCGTCCGTTCCGGCGTGGCCGTGGCGGCTACGACCCGGAGACCGCCGCGCTGGTGGCGCAGGCGAAGTACGCGTTCCGCCGCAGAGTCGTCGCGTTCCTGCTGGTCGCCGCCGTGGCGTCGGGCGTCGTGGCGGGCGTCTTCTGGACGCCGCTCTGGTACGGACACGCCGCACTCGACCTGTTCATCGTGGGCTACCTGACCTATCTGCGCCGCCAGGTGCGGATCGAAGAGGAGATCCGCGGCCGCCGGCTCGCCCGCCTGCAGCAGGTGCGCCGTCGTCGTGCCACGGCTCCGCAGCCGCAGCAGGCAGGTCCTGCCGCGGCCGACGCGTCGCCGGCCGCTGTCGAGGTCGCCGAGACCACCGAGGTCGAGGTCGTCGAGCAGAGGTCGGTGCTGCCGCCGTTGCCGCGCTACGAGCACTTCGTGCGGCCGGGCACCATCCCGGTCGACTCCGACGACGAGGATCCGGTGTTCGTCGAGTTAGACGGACTGGAGTCGCTGCGGTACCGAGGTGCTGTTGGGGCGTAGGAGGGGGTGGTGAAAACACCCCCTCCGGTCCTGCTATAGTTCTTCACGTAACACGCAAGGGGCTGTAGCACAGTTGGTAGCGCGTCTCGTTCGCATCGAGAAGGTCAGGGGTTCGATTCCCCTCAGCTCCACTTAACAAGAAGGCCGTCCACTTTGGAGTGGGCGGCCTTCTTCGTTGTCTGCGTAGGAAGGCCGGTCAGCCTATGCGTAACCCATCGCACGCCGTCGGCGATTCGGGACGTGTGGGCGTTGCGCAGGAATCTTCTGGCTATCCGGTTTTGTCCACGCGCGCGATCAGGTGGGCAGCGATTGTCCTGACAGTGGTCGGTGTCGGCATGGCGACGTGGTTGCTCTTGGCGTTCGGCGGCGGTACCGATGCGGACAAGGCCCGGCTCGAGGCCATCAAGACTGCGGGCACAATCGTGGTCGGTACTGGGGGAGCCGCGGCATTGTGGCTGGCCGCCCGCCGACTGCAGACGTCGGAGATGGCCGTCCGCCAGAAGCAGGACGATCAAAAGCTCCAGCTGGAGGTAGCCGCCCAGAACGAGCACGATGCCGCTGAACGACGCATGACCGAGTTGTACACAAAGGCGGTGGAGCAACTTGGTTCGGACAACGCTCCGGTTCGGCTGGGTGGGATGTACGCGTTGGAACGACTGGCTCAGAGCGTGCCCAAACAGCAGCAGACCATCGTCAACGTGCTCTGTGCATACCTGCGGATGCCGTACCTGCCTCCTCAGGAAGATGATGATCAGCCTGACGGCGAACGTCGTCATCAGGAACGCCAGGTCCGCCTCACCGCTCAACGGATTCTCGCTGACCATCTCGGTCCTGGCGACGCCCCCGAACGTCTCGCCGACACCTACTGGGAGCGCATCGACCTCGATCTGACCGGAGCCACGTTGCTGGATCTCGATTTCGGGCGCTGCAGGATCCGGACCGCTCGATTCGACGGGGCCGAGTTCTGCGGGCGCACGAGTTTCAGGGAGGCGAAGTTCGACGGGAACGTCTCGTTCGACGACGCCAGGTTCAACGGGGACGCGAGCCTCGGCGGGGCCAAGTTCGGCGCGGAGGCCTTGTTCCGCGGGGCTGAGTTCGCCGAGAACGCGTGGTTCAACGGGGCGGGGTTCGGCGGGACCGTCGGGTTCAACAAAACGAAGTTCCACGACAACGCCTGGTTCCGCGAGGCCAAGTTCGACGAGGCTGCCTCGTTCGACTGGGCTGAGTTCAGTGCGGAGGCTTGGTTCAACGGGGCGGTGTTCGTCAAGTCCAGCGGGTTCAACAAGACCAAGTTCGGACCGAACACCTGGTTTCGTGAGAGCAAGTTCGGCGGCGATGCCGTGTTCGACAGGGCTGAGTTCGGCAGTACCGCCATGTTCGGCGGGGCTGAGTTCAGCGGTTATGCCGGGTTCAACGAGGCTAGGTTCGCCGGAGCCTCCTGGTTCGACAGAGTGTGCTTCAGCGAGGGCGTTTGGTACCGCGAGGCCGGTTTTGACGGAGCCGCCATGTTCGACGGAGCGGAGTTCAGCAGGACGGCCTGGTTCGACAGAACGTGCTTCGGTGGGGGCGCGTGGTTTCGCGAGACGGAGTTCGGCCGGGCGGCCGTGTTCGAGACGGCACGAGTCAGGCTGGACGTGGACCTGTCGGAGGAGTCGGTCTGGCCGGCAGGTGTGCGTCAGGCGGAGCCGGGCACGGACGAGGAGGCGCGGCTACCGGGCCGAGATGGCAGGTGGGGCTGCCTTCGGAGTTGACGCCTGACGAGCGGACGCTCGCCACAGTCCGATGTGGAGGTCCGGTGGAGAGCGTGGAGATCCTCTGAAACGCGTTCGGTGGCCGCTCGCCTCGGCGGATATCTTGTGCCGGTGAACATCCTTGGGGGATTCAAAGCAGTACTTGTCATGGCCACGGCACTAGCTGCCGTCGGTTGCACTTCGGGGGCGCAGTCCTCGTCGCCGACGCAGGACGCGAAGCACTTCGACGTCACGGGTTTCGGCAAGCTGAAGCTCGGTATGTCCAAGCAGGAAGCACTCGCCACCGGTGAGCTCGCCGCCACCGGCGCCGGCAAGTCGGGCATCTGTGAGGACTACCGCTACCAGGGCTCACCGGCGCCTGATCCGCAGGAACTCGCCGCGGAAGCGGAGATCGAGCAGAAGTACGAGGCCGCGAAGAAGGCCGCCGACGCGGCCGAGGCAGCGGTCGGGCCTGCGCCGGGAGCGAACGCGGGCGCCGCGGACTACGCCACCCACGCCGAAAAGCTCGCGGCCTCCGCCGAGGCGAGCAACAAGGTGGTGCAGCTGTCCGTGGAGTCCACGCAGCGCATCGCCAAGCGCGCTGAGGCACGTGAGGCGAACGGCGGGGTGATGTTCGCCGGCGACAAGATCCGCATGATCTTGCCGCCGCCGGGTGCCACGACGGCCAAGAACATCGGCAAGGACGCCACGGTCGAGCAGCTCAAGGCGGCGTACCCGAACGTTGCGCAGAAGGACGACGAGACCTTCGAGGTGCCGGTGCCGGATCAGCAGGGCCAGGTGCTCAGCTTCCACTTCACCGGCGGCAAGCTCACGACGTTCCTGCTGTTCAACGGGGAAGCCAAGTGCAGCTGACCTGAGCAGTCGTCGCGCGTGCAGGGCCGTCCACCCGTAATGTGGGCGGCCCTTTCGCATATATACCGGAAGTAAGTCCCCCCACACTCGAAAGGCCGTGCCCGATGAGCGACGCGCCGCAGGACAAGGTCACCGTTCTCTCCCCTGAAGTCCTCGCGCAAATGAAGTCGTTTCCGTTGCACGGCGACGAGAGGCTGCAGAACAAGCTGCTGTGGAAGTCCCCGAACGGTGACACGATCGTCGGCCTGATCCAGATGGCACCGGGTGCTCGCGACGTCGGCCACAACCACCCGTCGGCGACGCAGCACACGTGGGTCATCAACGGCACTGTCAGCATCGGCGGCGTTGAGGCGGGGCCGGGTTCGTACGCGTTCGTGCCGCCGGGCGTCGACCACGAGACGATCGCGGGCGACGAGCCGTGCACGATGTTCTACGTCTACCAGCCGTACGCGCCGGAGCACGATCACGACCACCACTGATCTCTGTTGCGCCGCCGACAGGGTTCGCACGACAACCCGTTCGGTGTAGTCGCTGGAAATCTGGGAGAAACACCAGTTCAGCAGCCCTGACGTGGGAGCGGTTCCGCGTGGCCTGGCCGGGTGTTGTCGCCGTGTGAAAAACAGCGCACGTCAGGACCTGTCCGGCGTCGCCATCATTCGATGTCATGCGGTTTTTGCGTAAGTCAGTGGCATTGGTGGCGATCGGAGCGTTGCTCGGCGGTGGGGTCGCGCAGGCGGACTCCGGCTGGTTCGAAGTGCAGAGCCTGGACGGGCGTGGGAACAACCACGCCCATCCGGAGTGGGGGATCGTCGGTGAGGCGTACTCCCGGATCGCTCCCACCAGGTACGCGGACGGGGCCGGTCAGCCGGCGGCGGGCCCCAACGCGCGGTACATCAGCAACCGGATCTTCGCGGACGGCAGGCAGAACTTCCTGTCCGACCGCCACGTGAGCCAGTGGGCCCAGGTCTGGGCGCAGTTCGTGGACCACACGTTCGGGCTGCGTGAGGACACCACGGTGGACTCCTCGATCCCGTGGGACAACGCGGCGCCGATGGAGACCGTGCGCAACGACCTCGGCTCGATCCCCATGCGGCGCAGCGGTGTCGTGGACGGCGTGACGCCGCGCGAGCAGAAGAACATCGTCAGCTCGTACCTCGACGGCTGGGCAGTGTACGGCGGCACGCCCGAACGGCTCGCATGGTTGCGGGACGGCGCGAAGTTGTTGCTGCCCAACAACCTGCTGCCTCGCCGTGACGCACGAGGCAATGGAGAAGCCGCGCCACCGATGACCGGGCCGTTCGGGCCGATCACGACCGGCAACGGCGTGGTCGCGGGTGACATGCGGGCCAACGAGAACGGCACGATCACCGCGGTGCAGACGCTGTTCGCCCGTGAGCACAACAGGATCGTCGACAGGCTGCCCGCGCACCTGTCCGACGAGGAGAAGTTCCAGATCGCGCGCAAGGTCGTGATCGCCGAACAGCAATGGATCACCTACAACGAGTTCCTGCCCGCGATGGGCGTGAAGCTCGCGCCGTACCGCGGCTACCGCCCGGACGTGCGGACCAGCCTCGCCAACGAGTTCGCGACCGTCGGCTACCGCTCGCACAGCATGGTGCGCGGTGACCTCAAGGTCGTCACCGAGGCGTCCCGCTACACGCCCGCGCAGCTGGAAACGTTGCGCACCAGGGGAATGACCGTCACGGTCACGGGCACGCAGGCCGAGATCCTGGTCCCGCCGCGGCTGCTGCCGTTCAACCCGGACCTGGTCGACGAGGTGCAGATCGGCCCGCTGCTGCAGAGCTTCGGCCTGCAGGACGAGAATCGCAACGACGAGCTGATCGACGAGGACACGTTGCGCAGCATCATCTTCCTGATCCCCGGCTGCCAGCCGCGGTGCCTGACGGCGGTGATCGACGTGTCCGCGCTCGACGTGGAACGCGGCCGCGACCACGGCATCGCCGCGTACAACGACCTGCGCCGCGCCTACGGACTCGCGCCGAAAACCTCGTTCCGCGCGATCTCCGGCGAGGCCACCGAGTCGTTCCCCGCCGACCCCGAGCTCACGCCCGGCGACGAGATCAACGACCCGGACAGCCTCGACTTCGTGCAACCCGGTGTGCGCCGCACGACCACGGCAGCGCGCCTGAAGGCCATCTACGGCGACGTCGCCGGCCTGGACGCGATCGTCGGCATGATGGCCGAGCCGCGCCTGCCCGGCAGCGAGTTCGGCGAGCTCCAGCACGCGATCTGGAAGAGGCAGTTCGAGGCACTGCGCGACGGCGACCGCTTCTTCCACGGCAACGACCCGGCCCTGCGGATCATCAAGGCCCGCTACGGCATCGACCACCGCCGCACTCTCGGCGACGTCATCGCGGCGAACACCGACATCAGCCGCGGCGACCTGGCGTACAACGTGTTCCGCACTCACCCATCTGTGGGGTGAAGTTCGGTGAGGAACGCGGCGCCCACAAATAACTTTCTCGCATGAGATCAGTGGTCGCCGCGTTATTACTCGTGGCCGTCACCTCCGGTGGAGCAGCGGCGTCGACCGCAGCCCCGACCGCGAGGTGCGCGGCCGCCCGCCCCGTCGTCTCCACCACGGAGACTGCTGTCGAAGCACGCGTTCTCACCGGCTGCACGGCCGGTGAGCTCGTCGTCTTCCGCGCCGCTTTCGTGGCCCGCGCCCACGGCACCGCCTGCACCGCGGTGACCGCCGAGCTGGAGCCCGACCCGTCGGACGTGCCGCAGTGGGTCAGGGCCCGCCTGGAGCTGGTCTGCGCGCCGGCCGAGAAGGGCCTGCTCGGCTCCCAGATCACCGTCGAGATGTACAACGCCAAGGACATCCGCGTCGCCACCTACGGGTTCGGTGACTCCTTCACGGAACCGAACCCGGCCGCGCGTCACCTGTGGACCGTCGAGTTCGTCGCCGGGCTTGGTGATCTGCCGGTGCCTGTCGACCCGGCTTCCCGGGCGTCTAGCGACGTGGCGGGGGAGGGCGGTTCGCGGGCGCAGGCCGACCACGTGGTCTACGACGGCTGAGGCTGGCCCTTCTGCGCTTTCTGCACCTTCCGCGCGATCCGGAAGATCCGGCGGATCTCCGACCGCTTGGTCGGGTGCTGGAAGCAGACGGCCTCAACCGCGTCTCTGCGGTGCCACCACGACAGGTCGGGGGCGACCAGCCTGGTCAGCCGGATGAGTTCGGCGGCCTTCGCCTCGTCCCACCTGGCGTGCGTGGCGAGGTCGCCCAGGTGGTCCAGCAGGTACTCGCCGAACTCCGGATCGGCCAGCACGTGCTTGAGCAGGTCCCTGACCTGCTTCGGGAACTCCTGCGCGAACTCGATGAAGTAGTCGCGGCTGTTCTCGTAGAACCCGATCACCCACAGCCCCAGCGAGAGCGTGATCGGCTGCAGGCCGGTGCGGCGGTACTTCGCGCCGGTCCACGACACGACCGTGTCGATGGCGATGCCGCGGATCTTCTTGTCCGCGATCATCGACAGCACGCCGAAGACCACGGCGTTCTGCGGGGTGTAGAACTCGGACTTGCCGATCTCGGTGAGCTTCTCCAGTGACGCGGCGAGATTCCGGCGGCCGAACTCGGACGAGTAGACCCGCGCGACCGTCCACTTCTCGTACGCGTTGCCGTACTTCGTCCACCTCTCGAGGGTCTTCTCGACGAGCGGCCGCACGATGTCGTCGTCCATCAGCACTTCCAGGGCCCGTGCGGCCAGTGCTCGCCGGCCGTACTGCCGCTGGGAGGCGAGGTTCTCGACGATCGCCAGCGGTTCGTGCGCCGGAACGGTCTGCACGACCTCGCAGACGGCCTGGACGCTCTCCTCCTTGAACCGGTCGAGCGTCGCGTCCTCGCACATCCAGTCGCGCAGAAGCTCCTGCGCGGCGGGGTACTGCCGCCACACGTGCTTGAACACGCCGCGCGCCCAGTCGTGCCGCTCGAACCGGACGGTCTCCTCGAAGAGATCCTTGTGCTTGGGGTGATCACGCTTCTCGACCTTCGCCCGGATGTCCTGCAGCAGCTCGTCGAGAGGCTTGTCGAGCCTGCAGCGCGGGCGCAGTTTCCCGTCCTCGGGCAGACGCGCTTTCCTGATGTCCTGGTCCAACGCCCACGCACGCTGCAACACGTGCTCGAGCGGCTGGTTCTCCAGAACCGCGACCGCGAACGAGTACGCGTGCCCACGCACGTCCAGCTTCTCGAAGCTGCGTGCGACGGCTTCGGTGACCTCCTCCTTCAGCAGGATGATCGCTGCTTCGACCTCGATGTCGCCGTTCCTGATCTGCACGGCGAGGTTGGCCGCGAGCACGGCCTTGTCCGGCGACGCGTCGGCGAGCGCGTCCGCGAAGTCGGTCTTGATCGTGTGCAGCACCGCCTCGCCAGCCTCACCGCGCCGGCGCAGTGCCGCCTGCGCCACCTCGACCGCGGAGGGAGCGGACAGCAGAACCGCGTGCTTCAACGCGGTGTCCGGGGTCTGGGAGAGGTGGTCGAGCAGGATGACCAGGCGGCATCGGGCATCCCTGATGACGTTGAGGCACTGCGTGAAGTCCCGGTCGGTGAACGGCCGGTCGCGGCTGTCCCGGACGTCCAGCACGATGCCGGTGCCGTTCTCGAGCTCGGCCTCGCGGATGCTGCCGAGCGTGCGGGAGCGGTTCATGTCGGCGATCTTCGTGATGCCGGGCTCGTGGGCCAGCATCCGGCGAGCGGCGAACGTGCGGCCGGTTCCCGCACCGCACAGCACGACCACGCTCTCTCGCTGGAGGGTGGCCACCGCCGTCACGAAGCCCCCAGGAGGAACGAACTCGCGCTTCACATCCTCGATGTCCTGAGCTGCCGCGTAGCGAACGATCAGGTCGGCTTGCGCGGAGGTGACCGCGGCGTAGTAATTGATGTTGCCGTTGACGTCGCCGGTCTGCACGCCGTTCATGTCGCCGTGGGCGACATTCGGCATGTACCTGGCCTCGTCCGGTGAGAGCGGCGACTGCTTCTGCTTCTGCTCAGGGGCTTCTGCCGGTGTGTTTTCCTTGTCCTCACTCATGATCGCCGCCCCCCGTAGTAGTTCAGACCGCCGTGCACATTGCCTGCCTGAACGCCGTTCATGTCTCCGTGCACCACGTTCTGGATCCGCGCTTCAGGTTCCGGAGCGCTGTGAGCGGTGGTGAACGCGGCCAGGCTGCGGGCGTCGAACCCCGGCACGCGGACCCACGCCTCGTGCCGGTACTCCTTGTTGGACACCGCAAGAGATGCGAAGTCGCTGCGCCGCGCGACCTGCGTGTGGTCACCGCTGAACGCGGTGTCCAGCGCCTCGGCCGAGACGATCAACGCGGTGTTCGCGGTGTCCTCGCCGCCTTCCTCCTGGCAGCGCTTCAGCAGGTCCTTGAACTCCGGCGCGTCCAGCAGCCGGGTGTGGGTGATGCGAGCCCGGTGGAAGCCGTCGTCGCCGACCGGGCCGACGTGAACGGCCACGCGCAGCCGTACTTCCGGCTTGCGCCAACGGTTGTGGTCGATCGTGAGCTGGTCGAGGCGGACCGCCGCGTCCAGGGCCGCGCCGAGGTGGCCGCTCGGCAGCACCATCAGCGCGCCGTCGCCCGGCGACTCGACGGAGAGCACGTCGTCCGGCTCGATCCCGCTCTGCGCCAGCGCGGCGCCGACCAGTTCGGAGATCGTGGCGGGGACGGCGTTCATCAGGTAGCCGGGTAGCTGGGCCGAGCCGATGACGTCGACGCCGAGCAACGCGCGGTGCTGCGGAACAGGATTCACTCGCTGCCTCCGAGTCTGATTCGACGAGACAGCGAGTGTGGTGGTTCAGGCGGGCGCGCTCACCCGGAAAACAGGGGCAAGAAGTGGTCAGTTCATGCCATCCGTGCTGGCAATGAAATGGCCAAGGCGGTCAGGGGCGGGCAGCCGGTAGCAGAGCCGGCTGGTGTGCAGCAGGCCTAGGTCTCGCAGCACGTGCAGGAACGGCTCGATGGTCTTCACCGACATCGCGACGGCGTGAGCCAGGTCCTGCTGGCTCACGCCGCGCAACTCGAGGCCGGAGCCGGCCTCTGTGCCGAACTCGCGCGTCCACGACAACAGGCACATCGCCACCCGCGCGGCGCCGGTGCGCATCTGCCGCAGCTGGTTCTCGTCGGCGTTGCGTTGCCGTTTTCGCCATGTCTCGTCGACCAGCCGCCGGACGTCCGGGTTGCCGTCCAGGAGCGCCAGGAAGCGACTGCCCGCCACGTGCCACGCCGTGCCTGCGACGAGAGCGATCACATGTGCGCTGCGCGGGGCACCGCTGGTCACGCCGATCTCACCGAGCAGGTCGCCGGAGCCGCACAGGCCGGTGATCGGCTCGCGGGCCTCTCCGGTCGGCAGCACCACCTTGACCAGGCCCGATTCGAGCAGCAACACCTCCTCGCTCGGCGTGCCGGCAGTGATCAGATGTTCGCCTCGGTGGAACTGGCGTGGCCTCCTGCCGGCCCGCAACGTGGCGCGCCCTCGGTCGGCCGACGAGTCGTCCATGGTCGTCCCGTCAGAGCGGAAGCACGATCACCGTGCCGTGCAGCGTGTCCGGCACGAGCAGCCGCTTACCCCGCTCGTCCAGGTAGAAGTCGGCGGTACTGCGCGACCCGACCCCCGAGAGCAGCGTGCGCGGGTTCTCGCCGTCACGGTCGATGCTCCACACGGCACCGTTGTCGAAGCTGCTGATGTAGATCGTGCCGTCGGCGGCCTGCTCGACGCCGTCCGCGCCGCGGAAGCCGGAGGCGAGCACGGTCTGCCGGCCGTCCTCGATCCGCACGATGTTGCCGTAGAACATGTCGGCGATCAGCAGACCGGAACGCCCGAGTCCCACGCCGTTGATGATCAGCGACTTGCGGGACGGGGTGTTGACGGCGCGGATCTGGCCGGTCAGCGACACGCGGTAGACGCGGGCCTCGGCCGGGATCTGCAGCGCCTCGGGGCTGTCGGTGGGCCAGAGCACGCCCTGCGGGTCGCGCGCCTTGGTGCGGGCGCCCATCTCCGTGACGTACACGGCGCCGCCGCCCGGTTCCGCCGTCACGTCGTTGAAGAATTCCGCCTTGAACGGGAACTGCGCGGCCGTCGCCAGCAGCTGGACGGTGCCGGAGCGGTCGATGGTGAAGATCTTGTCGGTGTCGGTCACCACCAGGTGGCGGCCGGTGAAGGTGAGGCCGCGCGGGTTGTCGAGGCCGGTGGCGAACGTGCGCACCGCGCCGGTCGCCGGGTCGAGGGTGCGGATTTCGCCGTCGAGTTTGCCCAGGTCAGGGGTGCCCTGGATGCTCACGAAGAATTTGCCGTCGAAGCCGCGCGTGACACTTTCCGGGCGCGGACCGACATCGATAACGGTTGGTGCAGCGGACGCGATGCCGCTCAACAGGGTCGAACAGGCGAGCGTTGTAGTGGCTAACAGAGCCGCGATTCTCATGGGCTCAGAGCCTGGCAGAGCTGATCATGCTTCGACCAGGGGCGATGCGTGCTGAGACGGAGGTGCAAACGCAGTGATCAAGGAAAGGGTTGCTGTGGCGTCAACCGCAGACCAATCACGCACCGTAGGCTGATAGGGCGCCTAGGCTGGGGGTGATCTCGGAAGGGGTGGTGTAGGTCGTGGGGCTCGCGGAGTCCTTGCTCACGTGGCTGCACGGCTTCGTGGGCGCGAGTGTCTGCCCCGGTGACTGGGTGTGGACCACCACGGCGCTCGGCGCGGTGCTCGGGTTGTTCCCCACGGTCGCGGCTCTGCTGGCGATCGCGGTGCGACGAATCGTCGGCAACTCCTATGGCGCGGTGACGGGTGCCATCTTCGCCGTGCTCGGCGTCGCCAGCTGCCTGGTGCTGCCGTGGCTGATCATGCGCGGCACCGTGGAGGGCCTGCGCGACCGGTCGATCCCCGGTGCCGACTCGCTCGACGGCGCGACCTGCTTCGGTCAGCTGCAGCAGGGCGACTACCTCGTGGACAACACCCCGTCGATCCTCGGCGTGATCAGGGCGCCCGGCGACCAACCCGTGTTCCTGGTCGCCGCGGGCATCACCGTGGCGCTGGCGCTGCTGTGCCTGCTCTTCGTGATGCTGCAGGCCGGGTCGGCGTTCCGGCTCGGGCCGAACTGGCCGCGGCGGATGTTCTGGCCGCCGTTCCTGGTGCTGCTCGCATCCACGTCGGCACTGCCCGTGACGCTGGTCGGTCACGTACTCCTCGGGTTTCTGCCGATTGCGATAATCGGGTCAATCGTCGTACGGATTTTCGGGTTGACTACCGCCATGCTGAACCGCCCCGGCCGCGATCGGTCCCAGGACCGGAATTCGCAGAACCCGCCACCGCAGCCGGTGGCGCGCACCCCGCAGCAGCCTCAAGTACCGCAGAAGAAGAACCCGACCAAGCCGATCACGGCCGCCCAGCAGCAGCCGCCGCCGTACCAGCCGGCGCAGGTGCCGAAGTACCAGCCCGCGCCGATGAACCGGCCGATGCGGCCCGTTACCCAGCCCCAGCAGCAGCCCCAGAACCATCCCCAGCACCAGCCGCCGCAGAAGCAGTACCCGCCGACCCGCGTCGCCGAGGTGCTGCCGCAGCCCAAGCCTCAAACGCAGCCGTCGCAGCCCTCCGCGCTCGCGGACACGCCCGGCCCGCTGCCGTTCGGTCCCGGCGCGGCGAGTGCCGAGGCGCCCGCACCGGTGCAGAAGTCGGGCAAGGTCTGGAACCCCGGCAACGGCCGGTTCCGCCGCGTCCGCCAGCTCGGCTCCGGTGGCTTCGGCACGGTCTGGCTGGCCGTCGACGAGCAGCTCGACCGCACCGTCGCCGTGAAACTCGCGCACGCCCCGGACAACGAGGCCGAGCAGCGCATGCTCCGCGAGGCCCGCGCGCTGGCCGCGGTCCGGCACCCCAACTGCGTGCGGGTGTTCGACATCGTCCAGGACCCGGACGGCCTGGCCCTGGTCATGGAGTACATCGAGGGCGCGTCGCTGTCCGAGACGGTCCTGAAGAACGGCCTGATCGACGACAAGCTCGCCGCCCGCCTGTGGCTGAACATGGCCGACGCGCTGTCCGCCGCGCACGACCGCGGCGTGCTGCACCGCGACGTGAAGCCGTCCAACGTGGTCGTCGACGACCAGGGCATCGCGCACCTGATCGACTTCGGCATCGCCCGCTCCAAGGGCGACAGCACGCTCACCGCCACCGGCATGATGGTCGGCACCCCGGACTTCCTCGCCCCGGAAACGGCTCGCGGCGAGGCGGCCTCCCCGGCCTCGGACTCGTGGCAGCTGGCCGCGACGGTCTCCTACGCGCTGACCGGCCACCCGCCGCGCGGCTCGCGGGAGAACCCGATCTCGTCGCTGATGGCGGCCGCCCAGGGCGAACCGATCACCAAGCTGCCGCAGAACAGCGCGCACGCCAGGCTCCTGCTCGCGGCGATGGACCCGGAACCGGGCCGCCGTCCGACGCTGGCGCAGGTGCGCGGGCAGCTGTCCGGGTTCCTCGACCAGGCTGGGATGAGCAAGGAAGGCCCGGTCACGAAGTTCATCAGCAAGCCGACGCCGCCGCCCACGAAGCACATGCCGATGTAGGCGATCCGGGTGAACGTCCCACGCGTGGCTAACGGTTGTTCAGGGTTCAACGACGACAGCGGTGATTCCTGAACGCAAAGCCGCCACGCGAGGGACGATGACCGCTGAAGAGAGTTGGCATGCCGCGCGCCTGATTCCGACTTCGGGAATCAACGGCGCTGAAGAACAAGAACGACGGGCGACATCGGCATTGCTGGCTGTCATGTCAGCGGTGCGTGAGTTCGGGCGGGCGCTGACCCAACCATTGGGATCGCCTGCCGCCGCGCTGCAGACGTTCATCGAGGTGCCGTTCGAACTCGACGGACGCAAGCTCATTCCGGACGGGTTGATCAGGGCGACCCGCGGCCAGAAATCGTGGACCGCACTGGTCGAGGTGAAGACGGGATCCAACGAACTCCAGTCCGAACAACTGGAGAACTACCTCGACGTCGCGCGGGAGTTCGGCTACGACGCGGTCATAACGATCTCGAACGAGATCTCACCGCTGCCAGGCCAGCACCCGACCACGATCGACCGCAAGAAGCTCAAGAAGGTCGCGCTGCACCACTGGTCGTGGAGCGAGGTGCTCTGCGAAGTCGTGATGCAGAAGGAACACCGGGGCGTGGCCGATCCCGAACAGGCTTGGATTCTCGGCGAACTGATCAGGTATCTCGAGCACCCGAGGTCCGGAGCCATGGCGTTCGAGGACATGGGCCAGGCGTGGGTTCCATTGCGGGAGGCGGTGCAAGCGCGCACGCTGCGGGCCACCGACAAGATCGCGCCCGACGTGGTGCTCCGGTTCGAGGCTCTGCTCCGGTTTGCCGGCCTGCAACTCGGCCGCCGTCTCGGAACGGAAGTCACCCCAGCTCTGTCGCGCAAGGAACTCGCCGAACCGCAGCTCCGTCTTGCCAAGCAGCTCAATCAGCTGGTGGGCGATGGCAAATTGGCCGGGGGGATTCGCATTCCGGACACGGTCGGGACGCTGCACGTCACGGCCGATCTTCGCGCGGGCACCGTGATCTGTGGCGTGGATTTGGAAGCGCCGAAGGAAGGGCGCCCGGCAACGCGGATCAACTGGTTGTTGCGACAGTTGAAGAACGCGCCTGACTCGGTTCGCCTGGAGGCCTTCGTCGCGCATGGCAGGGGCGCAGGCGCATCGGAGTTGTTGGGCGCGGTTCGGGCGAACCCGGCTCTGCTGATCGCCGATCCGCAGAAGGAGATTCGCGGATTCCGCGTCGAGATCTCGGCTCCGATGGGTGCGAAACGAGGTACGGGACGTAGTTCGTTCATCGACTCGGTGCTGAACGCGGTCTCGTCCTTCTACGAGGAGATCGTCCAGAACCTGAAGCCGTGGGCCGCCACGCCGCCGAAGATCAGGGCGGAGACCGCGTTCGTGCCGCCCGCCGACGTGCCAGTGGCGCTTGTGTCCACGGCGCCGTCGTCGCAGGACGGCCCGGAACTCGAGACCCCGGCGGTGGTGCCGGAACGGGAGTTGTCCGACGCGGCGTCGCTGATTCCGGACGAGCTTCCGGTCGACGCCTAGGCGATCCGGGTGAACGTCCACCCCGTGCGTAACGGTCGTCAAGGGTTCAACGACCTAAGCCGTGGTTCACCCGGAAGGCTTCGGCATCTCACACGATGCCCCGCGAGGAGTGGTGAGGCGGTTTCCGCCGATCGCCTCACCACTCACCTTCGCGCAGCGGGCCGCAATCGCCTGCGCAGCAGCACGAACAGCCCCGCAGCGCCCACGACGACGAGCCCGACGACCCACACCGGCACCGGCTCGCCCGCGGGCTCCGGATCCGCTGCGGGCGCCACGGCGGCAGCGGGTGCGGGCGACATCGAGGTCACCACCCCGGGCTTCTCGATCGGCGGCACGATGTCCTGCCACGGCCAGACCCCGGCGTCCCCCGACAGGAACCTGTTCGAGTCGACGGGCTTGATCAGGAACGTGCCCGGCACCGTCAGCGTGCCGAGCGGGTGGTCCTGGAAGACGCCCTGGACGCCGAACACCTCGTAGGTGCCCTCCGGCAGGGTGAACGACACGGCGTAGTGCCCTGGCTCGCCCAGCAGGTGGCCGCCGAACGTCGTTTCGCCTGTGCCAGACCGGAACTTCAGTCCGGTCTTTCCGAAGTTCTCCCCCACGTACGGATGGGTGCCGTGTTGCAGCACCCAGATCCCGACGGTGTAGGTCGCCTTCGGCTCGATCGACGGCGGC
Source organism: Lentzea sp. NPDC051213 (assembly GCF_044455585.1). Classification (NCBI taxonomy): domain Bacteria; kingdom Bacillati; phylum Actinomycetota; class Actinomycetes; order Pseudonocardiales; family Pseudonocardiaceae; genus Lentzea; species Lentzea sp. NPDC051213. Next base: position 25,628 of record NZ_JBITEX010000015.1, on the reverse strand, counting down.
GGGTCCAGGTAGGTGACCGCCCAGTTGCCCGCGTGTGCAGTAGGCGCGCTGATCAGCAGAAACGCGCATATCAAGGCGAGAATCCTCATGGCACGGTTACACCGGGAACCAAGGTGCGGTTCCCGGTGTAGGAAGGGCATCACGGACGAAGCGGTGGCACGGGCGATCGCAGGTGACCAGGCGGCCTACGGCGAGCTGGTCGCCCGGTACACCGCGCTCGCGCACCGGACGGCCTACCTGCTCGGGGCGGGTGCGGACGCCGGCGACGTGGTGCAGGAGGCGTTCGTGAAGGCGTACCGCAAGCTCGACACCTTCAGACAAGACGCCGATTTCAAGCCGTGGCTGCTGAAGATCGTCGCCAACGAGACCAAGAACCTGCACCGCAGCAGACGCCGCCGCAACCTGATGGAACTCAAGATCGCCACCCTCACCGAGACCGTCGACCACAACGATCCCGGCACCCTGGTCGACGACTCCCGCGCGAAACTCCTGCAGGCACTCGCAAACCTGCCAGAGCACGACCGGCAGGTCGTCACCTGCCGGTACCTGCTGGACCTGAGTGAGGCCGAGACCGCGCAGACCCTCAACCTCGCCAAGGGAACCGTGAAGTCACGGCTGTCCCGCGCGCTGGCCAAGCTGCGCCCGATGCTGGAGGAGGTGGCCCATGACAGATGACGACCTGGAAGCCGCCCTCCACGACCTCAGGCAGAAGATCTACGTGCCGGCACCGCCCGACCTGACCGCGAGCGTGCTGACGCGGATCAACGCCCCGCGCAAGCGAAACCGGTGGCTCACCGCCGTGATCGCGGCCCTCACGGCGTTCGCGATCGCCTTCGCGGTGTCCCCGGCCGTCCGAGCGGGTGTCCAGCACCTCCTGGAGTTCGCCGGCGTCGAGTTCCGCACCGAGGCGCCGTCGTCGATCGCGCCTCCGTTGCCCAGTCAGGAAGTCTCGCTCGACGAGGCGAGGAAGCAGATGCCGTTCGAGATCCACCTGCCGGCGCAACTCGGCACGCCCGACAAGATCACCGTCCACGAAGGACGGTTCGTCACGCTGTACTACGGCGAGCTCAGGCTCGACCAGTTCGACGGCACCATCCAGTCGACGCTCGGGAAGCTGCTCTACAGCGACGGTGTCGAGCAGATCGGTGACAAGGTCTGGATCCCGCACCCGCACCGGATCTTCTACATCGACCGGAACGGCGAGTGGCGCGACAAGGGTCCGCACGGCGCCGGGAAAACCCTGATCTGGCAACGAGATCAGGTCACCATGAGGCTCGAGGGCGACCTGACCAAGGAGCGTGCGCTGCAGATCAGCGAGAGCTGAGCGCCTTCTCGAGCATCGGCGTCAGGGTGCGGCTGTACTCGCTGTTGACGTGGTCGCCGTCGTAGTAGACCGCCACGTTCCCGATCACGCCGTAGCAAAGCTTCTCGTCGCAGAAGTAGTCGGTGAGATCGATCAACGACACGCGCTGGTTCTTCGTCGACCGGACGACCTCGACCAACGGGTCCACCGGCTGGGCCTTCGCGCGCGGAATGGCGCACGTCTGCGGGTTCGCGCGGTTCAGGATCACGCAGCTGGTCGACCGGACATCCCTGTTGTACGGCGGATCCGCGAACACGAACACCTTCGTGCCGGCATCGGTCCACCGGGACCACCACGGTTCGAGACCGTCGCGGTACTGGTCGGTCTGGCTGCGGCCGGTGCCGTCGTCCAGGAACTCCTGGCGCGCGAAGAACGACATCAGCACCATCGACGGCCGGTCGGCGGCGATCACGTTGTTCATCCGCGACGTCCAGTCCTGGCAGCGCAGGATGTCGCGCGGTCCCGCCGCGCTGCGGTACCCGGTGAACTTGACGTCCGCGAACGGGCAGCCGCCCAGGATGCCGATCTTGAGCAGCCACTTCTCCTTGCGCGCCATCTCGAACACCGGCGTCTGCCACTGCTCGGCGTGTGAGTCGCCGAGCAGCCACACGGTCTGCGTCGGCTCGTCGTCACCGCTGAAGTCGCAGAGCTTCGTCGTGGCCTTGCCGTCGATCTTGTAGAAGTCGGTCTCCTCGCACCCCTCCGCGAGTCGCCAGTACTCGTTGGCAGGACCCATCTCCGAGACGCGGGCAGGACCGAAGGGGTCGGGGCAGCCGTTGGAGCCGATCATGGCTCCGGCGCCGTGGCAGGCACTGCTCAGCCCCGCCTGCACGTTCCGCTCCGCCAGCGCGACCTGCTTGTGGTAGTTGAACTGCAGCCCGCCTGCGAGCAGCTCGACGACCAGCAGGCCGGCGATCATGGCCGCGAACGTCAGCTTCGTGTTGCGGACCAGCGGCCCGAACGTCCGAGCGCGGTCCTCGACCAACGCCTTCGTCAGCCACGACAGCGCGAACGCGAGCGCCAGCAACCACAGCAGCCAGGGCGTGGTGAGCTCGCCCTTCTCCAACGCGTCGCCCAGCGCGAACGGTGCGAGCAGCAGGATCGGCCAGTGCCACAGGTACAGCGAATAGCTGATGTTCCCCACGAACTGCACGGGCGGCGACGCGGTGACCAGGCTGTGCCACTGCCGGCCGGAACGCATGCCCGCGACGATCACCAGCGCGGTGCCGACCGTGGGCGTCAGGGCGAGGGAGCTGGGAAACGGCGTGGTGTGGTCGTAGACGAACGCCGGGACGATGATCATCACCAGCCCCAGGGCCGCCGCCACCTCAGCGGCGACCCGTGGCAGCACCAGCTTCGTGGCGCCCAGTGCCACGAGCGCGCCCAGCGCGAACTCCCACACCCGGACCAGGGTGTTGAAATACGCCGCGCTGGGCGAGAGGTTCGTGTAGACGACGCTGAACACCAGCGACAGCACGCCGAGCGCCGCGACGCCGGGCACCAGCCAGCGCCGGTTGCCGCCCAGCGCGACCAGGCCGACCAGAAGCAGCGGCCAGAACAGGTAGAACTGCTCCTCGACCGACAGCGACCAGTAGTGCTGGACGACGCTCGCGGCCTCGCTCTGCGCCGAGTAGTTCACCGACTTCGCGGCGAGCAGCCAGTTCTCCCAGTAGAACGCGGAGGCGAAGCTCTCCCACGCGGTGGCCGTCCACCGCGGGTAAGGCAGTAGCACCCCCGCCATCACGACGGTCACGCCGAGCACGAGGAACGCCGCGGGCAACAGCCGCCGGATGCGCCGCGCGTAGAAGGTGCCGAGCCGCACCTTGCCGGTGCGGGCGATCTCGCGGGCCAGGTGCGACGTGATCAGGTATCCGGAGATGACGAAGAAGACGTCGACACCGATGTAGCCGCCGGTCATCGCGTTCGGCCAGAAGTGGTTCACCACCACGGCGATCACCGCGATCGCCCGCAGCGCCTGGACGTCCGTGCGGAACCCGGGGGATCTGGGCGTCCGGTTCTTCGCGCCGAACAATCGTTTGGCCTGGTCGACGCGCGACTGGACGGTAGTGCTCATGCCTCGGTTGATCCCCCCGTCAGGACAGGGGGATCGTAACTCAGCGGGGCCGCCGAAAGGCCCAATGCGACGAGCCTGTGAGGCTCACCTCCAACCCCGCTTCTCGTACGCGAAGGACAGCCAAGGTTTCACATGCGTTGCCGACATCCCGAACGTGATGACGCGCCCGGCCACCTTCAAGGGGTGTTGGTGATGGTCGACATCAATCCCAGGTACTGGGTCCACGGGCACATGGCCTTCTTCATGGAGGACCACCCGCTGGATTCCGTCGACCGGCTGGCAGAGATCGTCGACGAGCCTCTGGTCGCGCCGCCCGCGCAGGATTGGGCGGCGGTCGAAGCGCGACTCGGTAGCACGCTGCCCGCCGACTACAAGCGGCTCGTAGAACGGTTCGGTGCAGGGCAGTTCGGTTCGATCCGGGTCTGTGCGCCCGATGCGTCCGTGCCCGAGTACGACTTGTTCGCGCTCGTCGAGCGGATCCAGGTGCAGGCGGAGGAGTTCCGGCCGAAGCCGACGAGCGATGCGGACGCGCGGCCGGTCGTGGTCTCCGATCCGAGCTGGCTCGCCTGGTACCAGCCGTGCCGATCAGCCAGCACGTTCGTTGCCGACTACCTCCACTCACCAACGAGAGAGCTGGACGGCATCGAGTTGGAGTCGGCGGATGCCGGGGTTGGGGTGCGCTTCGTGCCCGCGACCAGCACATGAGTTTCCTGGCGCACCGAGAGATGGGGTCATCTCCAACTGGGCAGCCACAGCTGCTGCTGCCACATCTCCGGCGTGATCGGGTTCCCGTTCAAGATCGGCCAAAGCCACACGAAGTTGGCGACGACGATGCCGACGTACAGCGCCACGACCAGCAACCCGGTCCCACGGCGTTCCGCACCGGCAGAGCTGCGACCGAGGATCTCGCCCAGCGCCAGCACGATCATCAGCACCAGGAACGGCGCCATCGGCGTGACGTAGAAGAAGTACATCTGCCGGTCGAGGTTGAGGAACCACGGCAGCAGGCCCGCCGCGTACGCGACCAGCACGCCGGCGTAGCGCCAGTCCATCCGGCCGATCGTGCGGAAGATCGCCCAGCCGATCACCGGGAACGCGACCCACCACAGCGCGGGGGTGCCGATCAGCATGATCGCGCCGAGGCACGACGCGGCACCGCAGCCCGTGACGGTGTTGTCGTAGTAGTAGAGCATCGGGCGCAGGCCCATCGGCCAGGTCCACGGCTTCGACTCCCACGGGTGCCGGTTCGTGTCCGAGGTGACCAGCTCGACGTGGAACTTGTAGACGTTCTTCGCGTTGTACCAAAGCGCCTGCAGGACGTCCGGGATGTACGCGACGTCCTTGACCTTGCCGCCGACCACGTGCCGGTCGATGCCGGTCTCGCTGGCCATCCACGGGAACCAGGTCACGACGTACACCAGCACCGGGATCGCGACCAGGCCGCCCAGCGACGGCAGGATGTCCTTGGCGATCGCGCCCAGCCACGGCTCCTCGACGCCGGCCGCGCGGCGGGCCAGCGCGCTCCAGATCACGGTCAGCAGCCCGAACGCGCCGATGTACCAGATGCCCGACCACTTGATGCCGCACGCCAGACCGAGGCACACGCCCGCACCGAAGCGCCACCAGCGGAAGCCCAGCCACGGGCCGAACGCCGAATTCGTCACGAACCCTTCGCGCACTGCCACCGCTAGCCGTTCGCGGACCTGTTCGCGGTCGACGACGAGACAGCCGAACGCGCCGACGACGAACAACGCCAGGAAGATGTCGAGCATGCCCATCCGCGACTGGACGTGCGAGACGCCGTCCGCGATGAGCAGCAGGCCGGCCAGTGCGCCCAGCAGGTCCGAGCGGGTCAGGCGGCGGGCGATTCTGATGATCAGCAGGATCGTGATCGCGCCCGCGAGCGCCGAGGCGAACCGCCAGCCGATGCCGTCGTAGCCGAAGAGGCCCTGGCCGATCGCCATGAGCTGTTTGGCGAGCGGCGGGTGCACGATCAGCTCGTAGCCCGGGTTGTCCTCGTAGCCGCCGTTGCGCAGCACCTGTGCCGACTGCGGCACGTAGTGCTTCTCGTCGAAGATCGGCGTGCCCTTGTCCGTCGGATACCCGAGGTTCCAGAACCGGACGAACGCGCCGATCAGCGTCACGACGATCGTGACGAGCCACCCGCGCATGCGGTCTCCGGACGCGGGCGGGTCGAGCGCCGCCGCACGATCCGTGCGCGGTTCCTCGACGACGACGGGCGCCACTCCTGGCTGCACGAGGACTGTCACGCCGCCGATCGTAGGGTGCACGGTGTGAGTCCCGTATCCGGTTCAGGCCGCTTGGTCCTGGCCGCCACCCCGCTCGGCGACATTCGTGACGCTTCCGCACGCCTGATCGAGGCGCTCCAGACCGCCGACGTGATCGCCGCCGAGGACACCCGCCGGTTGCACAGCCTCGCGGCCGCGCTGCAGGTCAAGCCGTCCGGGCGGGTGATCAGCTTCTACGACCAGGTGGAGACCGCCCGGCTGCCGGGGCTGCTCGAAGCGCTGCAGAACGGCCAGACCGTGCTGCTCGTGACCGACGCCGGCATGCCGAGCGTGTCCGATCCCGGCTACCGGCTCGTCGCCGCGTGCGTCGAGGAGGACATCACGGTCACCTGCCTGCCGGGACCGTCCGCCGTGACGACCGCGCTCGCCGTGTCCGGCCTGCCCAGCGACAGGTTCGCGTTCGACGGCTTCCCGCCGCGCAAGTCCGGTGAGCGCAAGCGCTGGTTCGCGCCGCTGGCCACGGAACAGCGGACGGTCGTCTTCTTCGAGGCACCGCACCGGCTCGCCGCGACGCTTGCGGACGCCGTCGAGGTGCTCGGGCCCGAGCGCCGCGCTGCCGTGTGCCGTGAGCTGACCAAGAAGTACGAAGAGGTCGTGCGCGGGTCGTTGGCCGAGCTCGCGGAGTGGGCGGTGGAAGGCGCGCGGGGCGAGATCACCGTCGTGCTCGGGCCCGCTCCCGCCGAGGACAAGCCCGACCTCGACACGCTCGTGGCCGAGGTCAAACAGCGCGTCGCCGACGGGGAACGGCTGAAGTCGGCCGCCACCGAGGTCGCGGAGGCGGCCGGCATCAGCAAGAAGACGCTCTACGACGCGGCCATCAAATCAAGCTGACTCGCGGTTGAACGTGCGCACGCCGTAGGAGACGCCGACCAGCACCAGCGCCGTCACCGAGACCAGGCCGAGCACCACCGAACCCGTGGTGAAGATCGACCGCTCGGCGTCGACGACGTGCGCCAGCGGGTTGATCCGCGACAGCCAATAGAGCCACTGCGGGCCGTTCGACATCGGCAGCAGCACACCGGACAGCAGCATCAACGGCACGATCGTGGACGACAGCACGGACGCGAAGACGTACTCCAGCTTCACCTTCAACGCGATCGCGTACGACACCGACCCGATGGCGATGCCCAGCAACGCCACCAGCGCGAGTCCCAGCACGATCTCGCCCACCGACGCGCGGAACCCGAACAGCATCGCGGCCAGCACGATCAGCAGGGCCTGCACGACGAGCAGGACCATGTCCTTGCCGACCCTGCCGACGAGCAGCGCGACCCGGCTGACCGGGGTGACCCGCAGCCGTTCCATCACGCCCGCCCGCAGCTCCGGTAGCAGCGAGAAGCCCGCGTAGGCGGTGCCGAACAACGCCAGCTGCACCAGCAGGCCCGGCACGAACCACTGCCAGCCGGTGTCGCCCAGCAACGGCCCGAAGAGGCCCAGGTAGAGCAACGGCTGGGCGAGCCCGAACACGACCGCCACGGGATTGCGCACCACGGGCAGCATCGAGCGGCAGAAGACGAGCCAGATGTCACGCAGCATTGGCGTCCTCCCTGAGTGAGCGCCCGGTCATGGTCAGAAAGACGTCGTCCAGCGTCGGCCGGTGGACCTGCACCGAGTGCAGCTCGACGCCGATGTTGTCGAGGTCGCGCAGCAGTCCCGGCAGCGCGCGGTCACCGTTCGGGATGCGGAAGCTGACCTTCTCGCCGTCGACCACCGCGTTCTCGAACTTGGCGGCGACCACCGAGGCCTGCGGCGTGCCGAGCACGACCAGGTCGCCGGAGACGCGGTTCTTCAGCTCGTCCGGCGAGCCCTCGCCCACGATGGCGCCGTAGTCGATCACCAGCAGCCGGTCGCTCAGCACGTCGGCCTCGTCCAGGTAGTGCGTGGTCAGGAAGACCGTGACGCCGTCCGCCTTGAGCTGCTTGATGTGGTCCCACAGGTTGCGGCGGCTCTGCGGGTCGAGCGCGGTCGACGGCTCGTCCAGGAACAGCAGCCGCGGGTCGTGCAGCATCCCCATCGCGATGTCGAGCCGGCGCTGCTGGCCGCCGGACAACGTGATGATCACCCGCTTCTCCAGGCCCTGGAGATCGAACCGGTCGAGCAGTTCGGCGACCTTCTTGCGGGCGTCGTGCCTGGAGAGGCCGTAGAACCGGGCCTGGAACTCCAGCTCGTCGCCGACCCGCTGGTCGGCGCCACCGCCGTTGCGCTGCCCGACGTACCCGATGTTCTTGCGGACACCGGCCGGATCGGTCAGCAGGTCGTGCCCCGCGACGAGCGCCTCGCCCGCGGTCGGCTGCAGAAGTGTCGTGAGCATGCGCAACGTCGTGGACTTGCCCGCGCCGTTCGGCCCGAGAAACCCGACGAGCTCGCCCTCGGCGACGTCGATGTCGACCCCGCGCACCGCGTCCACGGGGCCGAACTTCGTCGTGAACCGGCGCGCGAGGCCGCGTGCCTTGATCATGACCTAACCCCCTCTAGTCAACTTTGACTAGAGGCTAGCGCGAGCTACTCAAGTTTGACTAGTGAGATCTCACTCCGGGAGTTCGTACTGGCCGGACTCCAGGCGGTCGATCAGGTCCTGAGTCCACCGGACCTGGCCTTCGAGGTGGACGAGCCAGAGTCGAAACAGCTCGCTGACGTGCGCGGGCTTGCCCATCTCCGGAAACGAGGTCACGCCGTACCGGGTCGGCGCAACCTGTCCCTCGAGCCCGGCCAGCCGGTGCTTCAGCAGCACGACCGCCTGCTTGCGGGGGATGAGGTTGAGCAGCGCCACGCTCGCCGAGAGCTGGTCGTTGCTCGCGCCGGCGTTGGCCAGCGCCTGACCGAGCAGGTCCTGGAGCTCGTGCTCACCGGCCGCGGTGATCTTGTACGTCGTGCGCGCGGGTCCCTCGTCCGACTCCTCGGTGCCGACAGCCTCGATCAGCTCGTCCTTGGCCAGCGTCTTCAGCGCGTGGTAGATCGAGCCTGGCTGCACGTTCGCCCACTGGTCCGCCGACCACGACTGCAGCTCGCGCCGCACCTGGTAGCCGTGTGCCTCGCCGACGAGCTTCACCACGCCGAGGACGAGCATCCGGGTCGCCGACAACGGTCCTCCTAGTTCAGCAGTTCCTTGCCCAGCCGTGACGCCGAGTGCAGCACGACGTTGCCGTGCCGACCACTGGCGATCAGGCCGGCCTCGCGCAACACCTTGGTGTGCTGACTGATGTTGCCCGGGCTCACCCTCAGTCTGCGCGCCAGCTCCCCGGTCGCGAGCTCCGTGTCCGCCAGCACGTGCAGCAGCTCGGAACGGGTGTGGCCGATCAACGCGGCCAGCCGGTCGTGCGAGGAGTGCCGCAACGTCAGCGCCAGGTCGTGCTCGACCGGGTAGACCAGCATCGGGGTCGGCTTGCCGTCGTCGATGAACGTGACGGGCTTCGCCCAGCAGAAGTAGCTCGGGGTGAGCAGCAGGCCGCGGCCGCCGAGGTGGATCTCCCGGTCGCTCGGGTACGGGGTGCTGAGCACCGGGCGTTCCCACGTGGCGAACGGCCGCAGACCCTCGAGGACCTGCTCGCAGCCGCCGTCGAGGAACGCGCGGGCCCTTCGGCCGCGGTCGGCGTCGATGTGCGCGTGCACGACCGGCCAGTGCGGCCGCAGCACCGTGTCGAAGTAGCGGCGCATGCCTTCGCCGAGCGAGCGCACCAGCTCCGGCCGGCCGTCCGCGAGGTCGCGGGTCCAGCCGGGCAACGTCCGGTGGCGCCCGATGTGGGCGATCTCCTCGTGCAGCTGCTCGCGCGGCGTCGCGCACACCGCGGCGATGCCCGCCTCCAGGCCGCCCGCCGCCTCGATCGGCGTGAGGAAGTCGGGGAACGGGCCGGGCCGGGTCAGCTCGGCCAGCATGCGCACGCCGTCACACGCGGGGCCCTCGCGTCCGCTCTGTGCGTACGAAAGCTCCCCGCGTGCACTTGCGCGCCAGGCTGCGAGGTCGGGCGAGGGGGCTGGTTCGCGCAGGCGGTAGGAGCTCATGACGAGCTCCCACAGCGGGTCTGGTCCGGGTGCGAGCCGGACCCCGATCAGGTCTTCACCGGTGAAATGAATGCGCAGTGTCCCCACGGTTCCCCCTCTGCCTGGCGGAGCATGGCACGCGAACCGGACATCTCGCGGCGTTTTAGTTGTGGCTGAAAGTCGTCGCGGCGGCGGTGCCCCGAACCCGAGGCTGAGCAGGTCAGAACAGCTCAGCAAGAGGGGGAAATCATGAATCGACGCATGACCGTGCTGGCCGGAGCGGCCGCGGCCGTGGGCTCCATGCTGATCTTCGTCGGCCCGGCCCAGGCGGGCACGTGCGGCGACGTCGTCAACGCGAACGTGCCCGGCGGCCAGGCCAGCTGGTCGCACACCTGCTACTCGGACGGCACCATGCGCATCTCCGGCTGGGTGAAGGACACCAGGTCGGACGGCAAGTGCGCGGCGGTCAAGGCCGAGTACCAGAGCGGCACGCAGCAGAGCGGCCGGGCGTGTCCCGAGGGCAACCGCAAGGACTTCAGCTTCTACGGTGCCGGGCAGAACGTGCCGGTGTACCTCTTCACGTCCTGATGAGCTGAGGGGGCGGTGTCCGGTCGGTGGAAACCTCCTGGCACCGCCTCCGTAGGCTATGCGCATGAGTGCCTCCGTACTGACCGCGGTGGCCTGGCCTTACGCCAATGGCCCCCGGCACATCGGTCATGTCTCCGGTTTCGGTGTCCCGTCCGACGTCTTCTCCCGCTACATGCGAATGTCCGGACACCGGGTGCTCATGGTCAGCGGCACGGACGAGCACGGCACGCCCATCCAGGTGCAGGCCGAGAAGGAAGGGCTCACGGCTCGTGAGCTCGCCGACAAGTACAACCGTGTGATCGCCTCTGACCTCCAGGGCCTCGGCCTGTCCTACGACCTCTTCACCCGCACCACCACCGGCAACCACTACCAGGTGGTGCAGGACCTGTTCTCCGCGCTGTGGAAGAACGGCTACGTCGTCCCGAAGACGGAGATGGGCGCGATCAGCCCGTCCACCGGCCGGACGCTGCCCGACCGCTACATCGAGGGCACCTGCCCGCATTGCGGCTACGACGGCGCGCGTGGTGACCAGTGCGACAACTGCGGCAACCAGCTCGACCCGTCGGAACTGATCAACCCGCGCTCGAAGATCAACGGCGAGACGCCGAAGTTCGTCGAGACCGAGCACCTGTTCCTCGACCTGCCCGCGTTCATCGAGTCGCTGGGCAGCTGGATGGGCACGCGCTCGGACTGGCGGCCGAACGTGCTCAAGTTCTCGCAGAACCTGATCAAGGACCTGCGGCCGCGCGCGATCACCCGCGACCTCGACTGGGGTGTGCCCATCCCGCTCGACGGCTGGAGCGACCAGCCGATGAAGCGGTTCTACGTGTGGTTCGACGCGGTCATCGGGTACCTGAGCGCGTCGGTCGAGTGGGCGCGCCGCTCCGGCAACCCGGACGCCTGGAAGGAGTTCTGGACGGGCGACGCCCAGAGCTACTACTTCATGGGCAAGGACAACATCGTCTTCCACTCGCTGATCTGGCCGTCGCTGCTGCTGGGCCAGAACGGTGCGGGCGACAAGGGCGGCGAGGCCGGCCGGTTCGGCACGCTGAACCTGCCGACCGAGGTCGTGTCGTCGGAGTACCTGACGATGAGCGGCTCGAAGTTCTCGACGTCGCGCGGCACCGTGATCTACGTCGGCGACTTCCTGAAGGAGTTCGGGCCGGACGCGCTGCGGTACTTCATCTCCGTGGCCGGTCCCGAGAACCAGGACACCGACTTCACCTGGGAGGAGTTCGTCCGCAGGACGAACTTCGAGCTGGCGAACGAGTGGGGCAACCTGGTCAACCGCTCGGTCTCGATGGCACACAAGAACGTCGGCGCCATCCCGAAGGCCACGGCACTGACCGACGCCGACCACGAGCTGCTCCGGCAGTCCAAGGCGGCGTTCGACACGGTCGGCGCGCACCTGCTCCGCTCGCGGTTCAAGCAGGCCTCCAGCGAGGCGATGCGGGTCATCTCCGCGGCGAACAAGTACCTGTCCGACCAGGAGCCGTGGAAGCTCAAGGACGACCCGGACCGTCGCGACTCGGTGCTGCACACCGCGCTGCAGGTCGTGCAGGACGCGAACACGCTGATGACGCCGTTCCTGCCGCACTCGGCGCAGAAGGTGCACGAGGCGTTGGGCGGCACGGGCGTGTGGGCGGCTCAGCCGGAGCTGACCGAGGTCGAGGACCTGGACGTGCCTGACCGCCCGTACCCGGTGCTGACCGGTGACTACGCGGGTGAGCAGGCCAAGTGGGAGTCGACGCCGATCGAGGTCGGCCGGCCCCTGCAGAAGCCGTCGCCGCTGTTCGCCAAGCTCGACCCCGAGCTGGGCGAGACGGGCCCGGAGTGGGCTCCGATCGTCAAGTGAGTCCCAAGCAGGAACGACCGCCGGTGCCGGAAGCCCTTCCGGTGCCGGTGGTCGACGCTCACACCCACCTGGACGCGTGTGGCGCGGCCAACGCTGAAGACGTGGCCGTGCTGCTCGATCGGGCGAACGCGGCGGGCGTGTCCCACGTGATCACCGTCGCCGACGATCTCGCCGCCGCGCAGTGGGCCGCCGAGGCGTCCACTTGGGACTCGCGGGTCTACGCGGCGGTGGCCGTGCACCCGACCCGGACGTCCACGTTCGGGGATCACGAGAAGGCGGAACTGGAGCGGCTCGCCGTGCTTCCGCGCGTCGTGGCGATCGGCGAGACCGGTCTCGACTACTACTGGGACTACTCGCCGCCGGCCGCCCAGCACGAGGCTTTCCGTTGGCACATCGACCTTTCCAAGCGCGTCGGGAAGCCGTTGATGATCCACGACCGCGACGCGCACGAGGACATCATCAAGGTGCTCGAGGCCGAGGGCGCGCCGTCCACTGTGGTCTTCCACTGCTTCTCAGGTGACGCGGACTTCGCCCGGCGGTGCGTCGACGCGGGGTACGTGCTGTCGTTCGCGGGGCCGGTGACGTTCAAGAACGCGCGGGCGCTGCGCGAGGCGGCCCAACTGGTGCCCCAAGATCAGCTGCTCGTGGAGACGGACGCGCCTTTCCTGACCCCGCACCCGTTCCGCGGTAGGCCGAATGAACCCTATTGCGTGAATTACACAGTCAGGGATCTCGCCACTCTCCGTGGCGAAGATCTTTCTGAACTCTGTGCCGCAGTCACCCGTACTGCTCAACGAGTGTTCGGACTTGGTGACTGAAATGTGGTCTAAGACGAACGGAGCAAGGCGTTGCTACCCCCATGGGGTGACTGAGGTCACAACATCCGTGGGGGTGTTTGCGCAACGTCCGCGACCCCGTTACTGTCCCGTGACCGTGCCACCTGAGCCGACGTTGTCGGTTCGGAGCACGCCCGCAGTCGGGGCGGGACCCAAGCCAGCGCGAAGAAGCGAGACCACGTAGGAGGAGTTGCCGGGAACCTTCGAGCTTCACATCTCGAATGATCACGTCAACGCCAACTGTGCGGTGGCCTCGTGCTTCCGCAATGGAGGTATCGACCCTGTGACCGGAAGCGACAGAACTGCCGCTCCTTACGACTTCAACGACGACACCGACTGGTTCACGCCGGTCGGGGGCACCGCAGTCGGTGTAGCCGACCCCCACCCGAGCTTTCCCGCCGGTGCGCTGAGCATCTCGCCCGCGGACGTGCTCGAGGTGCTCGGCCCGGACGCCGATGAGCTCCTCGCCACCGCGAACGTCGACGTCGACGAGCTGATCCGGCTCATCAACGCCGAGACGACGATCATGCCGCTGCTCCTCTTCCTCCCGTCGGAGGAAGAGGAGCAGCGCGACCCGCAGGTCCTCGTCGAGGCCGTCTCGTCCTGGAAGCGCCGCTTCGTCAAGGGCGCGATCGCCGCGGTGCTGGTGTCCATCTCGGGCGGCGGCGTCACGGCGATGGCCATGGACAAGTCCGTGGCGGTCGACATCGACGGCGCCACCTCGACCGTCCACTCCTACGAGGGCACGGTCGGCGAGGTCCTGGCGGAGGAAGGCATCGTCGTCGGTGAGCACGACGCCCTGTCGCCCTCGCTGAACGCCCCGATCTCCGACGGCGGCAAGATCACCCTCGACCGCGGCCGCCTGCTCAAGATGAGCGTCGACGGCCAGGCCCGCGAGGACTGGGTCCGCTCCGTCACGGTCGACGAGGCCGCGAAGCAGCTCGGCGTCCCGACCGAAGGCGCGTGGATGTCCGCGCCCGCCGGCCAGGACGTCCCGCTCAAGGGCATGAACCTCGAGGTCAAGACCCGCAAGAACATCAAGCTGTTCGACGGCGCCAACGCCCCGCGTGAGCTGCAGACCACCGCGGTCACCGTCGACGAGCTGCTGAAGAACGAGAACATCCAGCTCGGCGCGGAAGACGCGGTCGCCAACGGCACCGAGGTCAAGCTCGCCACCGGTGCCGAGGTCTACATCTCCCGCACCGGCGTCACGGTCATCAACGTGAACGAGCCGGTCGCGCCCCCGGTCGAGAAGACCAACGACCCGAACATGAACGCGGGTCAGCAGACGGTGACCGACCCCGGCGTGCCGGGCGAGCAGGTCTCGACGTACCGCGTGACCGTGAAGAACGGCAAGGAGATCAGCCGCGAGAAGATCGGCGGCAAGGTCACCAAGGAGCCGAAGCCCAAGAAGATCACCGTGGGCACGAAGCCGCTGCCCGACGGCGAGGTCTGGGACCGTCTCGCCAAGTGCGAGGCCGGCGGCAACTGGGCCATCAACACCGGCAACGGCTACTACGGCGGCCTGCAGTTCTCGGCCAGCACCTGGGCCTCGAACGGTGGCACCCAGTACGCGGCGCTGCCGCACCAGGCGACCCGTGAGCAGCAGATCGCCACGGCGACCAGGCTGCGCGACCGCGCTGGCGGCACCTACGCCGCGTGGCCGGGCTGCCGCGCGAAGCTCGGCCTGCCGTAACCCCTCACCTTTTCAGTCACGCGGGGGCCCTACGTTTCCTCAGAGGAAACGCGGGGCCCCCGCGTGACGTTTCGCGGCGTGGCGGAGGCGAGCTCCGGCGTCTGCGAGAATGCGCGGGTGAGCCTGCTGGGTCCTGCCGAAGTCCGTCGTCTGGCCGAAGAGCTGGGCATCCGCCCCACCAAGAAGCTCGGCCAGAACTTCGTGCACGACCCGAACACGGTCCGCAAGATCGTCGCGGCCGCCGAGCTGGACGAGGACGACGTCGTGCTGGAGGTCGGCCCCGGCCTGGGCTCCCTCACGCTCGGGCTGCTGCCCAGCGCCAAGCAGGTCGTGGCCGTCGAGATCGATCCGCCGCTGGCCCAGCGGCTCCCGCAGACCGCGCGCGAGATGGACCCCGAGAACGCGGACAAGCTCCACGTGGTCCTCAAGGACGCGATGAAGGTCTCGAAGGACGACCTGCCCGTCCAGCCGACGGCGATCGTGGCCAACCTGCCGTACAACGTCGCGGTCCCGGTCGTCCTCCATCTCATGAGTGAGTTGCCGACCCTGCGAAAAGGACTAGTCATGGTCCAGGCCGAGGTCGCGGACCGGATGGCGGCCAAGCCCGGCAGCAAGATCTACGGGGTGCCGAGCGTGAAGCTCGCCTGGTACGCCGACGCGAAGAAGGCAGGCCCGATCGGCCGGAACGTGTTCTGGCCGGCGCCCAACGTCGACTCCGGCCTGGTGTGGTTCCGGCGCCACGAAAGCCCGCTGTCCACAGTGGATCGCAAGAGGCTTTTCGAGATCATCGACGCCGCGTTCGCGCAGCGCCGCAAGACGCTGAGGGCGGCGCTGAAGGGCTGGGCGGGAGGCGTCCAGCAGGTGGACGAACTGCTCCAGAAGGCGGACGTCGATCCCCAGCAAAGGGCCGAGCGGCTTGGCGTGATCGACTTCATTCGGATTGCTGAGGCTTAGGCCGGGGATCCATCGGCCAACAGTGTGATCTGTCGAACGAATCGGAATCTGGCTTGCGCAACCGAACGTCCGTCCGGTTGACTACAACTGCCATCCGGAGCGACTGAGAGACCTGGCTCTACGACGTCGCAGCAACCACCCGCTGGATGCGGGCAGGTGCTAACGCCAGGACCGATGGAGGATCACCATGGGTACCACGCGAATGCTGACGCGCCGTCGAGTCGTCGACCAGTGCCGTCGCACCGCTTCTGCATGTCGTCGCCACCTCGTCTAAGGCGCCTTCTAAAAGTCCTTTGACGCGCACTCGGCGTACGAGTGGCGCACACCTGAGCAGAACTTCGACCGCGCGTGCCCGCCGAAATCGGGGCACTGTGCCGTCGAGCGCAGCCGTGGAGCAGACGTGATCACTGTCGAAAACCTCACCAAGTCCTTCCAGGGCGTCAACGCCCTCAACGGCGTCACCCTCGATGTCGACGCGGGCACCGTGCTCGGCGTGGTCGGCCCGAGCGGGGCCGGCAAGTCGACGCTCGCCCGTTGCGTCGCGCTGCTGGAGCGCCCCGATTCGGGTGCGATCCGCGTCGACGGCACGGACATCACCTCGCTGGACGGGTCCGCGCTGCGGGCCGCCCGCCGGCAGATCGGCGTTGTGCCGCAAGGGGATTCGCTGCTGCGGCAGCGGACCGCGGCCGGCAACATCGCGCTGCCGCTGGAGTCCGCCGGCGTGCCGGGACCTCAGCGCCGCAGCCGTGTGGGCGAGCTGCTGGACCTCGTCGGCCTGACCGACAAGGCCGGTTCCTACCCCGACCAGCTGTCCGGCGGGCAGCGCCAGCGCATCGCCGTGGCGCGTGCCCTCGCCGCGAGCCCGAGCGTGCTGCTGGCCGACGAGCCCACGTCCGCGCTCGACCCGGAGACCACCGGTTCCGTGCTGACGGTTCTCGACCGTGCGCGCGCCGAGCTGGGCGTGACCGTTCTCATCGTCACGCACGACATGGGCGTGGTCCGCAAGATCTGCGATGACGTCGCCGTGCTGGAGCAGGGCCGCGTCGTCGAGCACGGCAAGGTGCTCGAGCTGGTCGGTGACGCCGCCAGCCGCACGAGCAGTGCGCTGCTGCCCGCCGTCGACCTGAACCCGATCAACGAGAGCAACTACGACCGCGTCGCGGACGTCGTGCTCGTCGGGTTCGCCGCGGTCGGCGCGCTGCTGCCCGAGGCCTCGCACCGGTTCGGCGTCGAGCTGAACATCGTCGGCGGCGGCCTCACGCGACTGGGCGAGACCCCGGTCGCGCGGTTCCGCCTCGGCCTGAACGGCGAGCGCTCCGACTCCGCTCTCGAGTGGATCGGCGAGGCAGGCGGCGCGGTGCAGAGGTCCCTGAAGGGACCGCAGGGAGTAGCTGCGTGAGGTCTGCTACACCCTGGTCCGACGTCGTCACGTACCTCGTCGAGGCCACCGGGGAAACGCTGTACATGGTCGGCGTTTCCACCCTCATCGCCACAGCTTTCGGCATTCCGGTCGGTGTTTGGTTGCAGCTCACCGCACGAGGTGGGTTGCGACCGAACACGGTCGTGCACCGCCTCTTGAGCTTCGTCACCGACCTGGGTCGCTCGATGCCGTTCATCGTGCTGCTCGTCGCGCTCACGTCGGTCACCCGGCTGATCGTCGGTGGCTCCATCGGCAGCACGGCGGTCATCGTGCCGCTGGCCGTGGGCGCCATCCCGTTCGTGGGGCGGCTCGTGCAGAACATCCTGTCCGAGGTGCACGTGACCGTGGTCGAAGCCGCGATCACCACCGGTGCCTCGACGTTGCGGATCGTCCGCAGCGTGCTGATCCGCGAGTCGTTGCCCGCGCTGATCAACGCCATCGGCGTCACCGTGATCGCGCTCATCGGCTACTCCGCGATGGCCGGCGTGATCGGTGGCGGCGGGCTCGGCGACCTCGCGATCCGCGAGGGCTACCAGCGCTTCAACGACCGGATCCTGTGGAGCACCGTGGCGTGGCTCGCCGTGCTCACCACCGTGATCCAGTTCGGGTTCACCCGTGCCGCCCGTGCGTCCGACCGGCGCCGGCACGCCTCAGTCTGATCTCTCTCCGCCGCTCGAAACTCTCAAAAGGAACGTCATGCGTATTAAGGCTGCCCTGATCGCGGTCGCTTTGACCTCTTTGACTGCTCTGTCCGCTTGCTCGTCGGGCGGAGCGTCCGCTTCGGACACGCTGAAGGTCGGCGTCTCGCCGGTCCCGCACGCGCAGATCCTCAAGTACGTGGCGGACAACCTCGCCGCGCAGAAGGGCCTGAAGATCGAGGTCGTCGAGTTCACCGACTACGTGCAGCCGAACACGGCGCTGGTCGACGGCTCGCTCGACGCCAACTACTTCCAGACCGTGCCGTACCTGGCGACGTTCACGAAGGAGACCGGCGCCGAGGTCGAGTGGGTCGAGCCGGTCCACGTCGAGCCGCTGGGCCTCTACTCGAAGAAGCACAAGAAGGTCGACGACCTGCCGTCCGGAGCCAAGATCGCGCTGGCCAACGACGCCACGAACGAGGCCCGCGGCCTGAAGCTGCTGGAGGCCAACGGTCTGATCAAGCTCAAGGCCGTCGACGCGCCGACCGTGCGCGACGTCGCGGAGAACCCCAAGAACCTGCAGTTCGTGCCGCTGGAGGCCGCTCAGCTGCCGCGCTCGCTGGAGGACACCGACGCGTCGGTGATCAACGGCAACTACGCGATCGACGCGGGCCTCAAGCCCGCCACCGACTCGCTGGCGCTGGAGAAGGCCGAGCACAACCCGAACGCGAACGGGTTGGTCACGCGCACCGAGCTCAAGGACGACAAGCGCATCCGCGACCTCGCGGAGCTGCTCGGATCGCAGCAGGTCAAGGACTACATCAAGCAGACCTTCAACGGTTCTGTCATCCCGGTCTGAGACCCGCAGTGGCCGGGGGAGGCGTCCGCGACGGCAGAACGCCCGTAGGCTGACATCGTGCTCGCAGTCGTTCCACCCCCGGTCACGGTCCGCGTCCCGGCCAAGGTCAACCTGCACCTGGCCGTCGGTGACGTGCGCCCGGACGGCTACCACGACCTGGTGACCATCTTCCAGGCGCTTTCGCTCGCCGACGAGGTCACGGTCGCGGTGGCCGACGAGCCAGGCGTCGAGGTGCATGGCGAGGGCGCCGATCAGGTGCCCACCGGAGCCTCCAACCTCGCGTGGCGCGCGGTGCGCCTGCTGGCCACGCACGTGGGCAAGGACCCGGACGACCCGAAGGTCCGCGTCGTCATCCGCAAGGCCATCCCGGTCGCGGGAGGCATGGCGGGCGGCAGCGCGGACGCGGCGGCGACGCTCGTGGGCCTGTCGTCGTTGTGGCGGCTGGAGATCAGCCGCGACGAGCTGGCCGAACTGGCCGGGAAGCTCGGCGCGGACGTGCCGTTCGCGCTGTACGGCGGCACCGCGCTCGGCACCGGTCGTGGCGAGCGCATCGTGCCCGTGCTGGCCCGGCACCAGTTCCACTGGGTGCTGGCGTTCGACCGTCGTGGACTGTCCACCCCGGACGTGTTCGACGAGCTGGACCGCCTGCGCGTGGAGGGTGATCCACCGCGGGTCGGCCCGGTCGAGGCCGTGCTGGAGGGGCTCTCCTCAGGAGATCCACGTCAGCTCGCCCTGCTGCTGGGCAACGACCTGCAGGCCGCCGCGGTGTCGTTGCGGCCGAACCTGCGCCGCACGTTGCGCGCGGGCGTGGACGCGGGTGCGCTGGCCGGCATCGTGTCCGGTTCCGGGCCCACGACGGCGTTCCTGTGCGAGGACAGCGACACGGCGGTGCGAGTAGCCGCCGAGCTGGCCGGCGCCGGGGTGTGCCGGACGGTCCGGGTCGCGCACGGGCCGGTGCACGGTGCCCGCGTGATCACGACCGAGGAGCCGAAGCCCACGCCTCCCGAAGTCCACGCTTAAGATCCCTCACGCCACGCGCGCCCCGGTGCGAAGCTCCCGTTCCAAACGGGGGCGATCTCGAATTCTCGGGGCACGCGTGGTCTTTCGAGGGGGAAGACTTGGGCAGACGGCTGCAACGCGAGCTGTTCCGGATGGTCGTGGCGGACCTCGTCGGCGATGAGCCGAACTTCCACGCCAAGCGCCTCGCCCACTACGTCGGCCTTGTTCGCCGCTGCACCGTCGCGTACCCGGAGTGGACCGCCGCGCTGGTGCGCTGGGCCCGTGGTGCGGGCCTGGACTACACCGCGCACGCGGGCGCCGCAGAGTTCCTCTCGGCCCGGCTTGCCGCGGGGCAGCACGGGATGTCGCGCCAGCTGATCGACTCCGTGCTCGTGGACCCGTTGGATCCCACCTGGCTGCTCTCCTACTGGAACTACTTCCACGGGCGGGCGCTGCCGAAGCCGTTGAAGCGCGGCATCAGCGACGCGGTGCGTCGGCTCTACACCGAGGAATCGGTAGGGCAGTGCGACCTGACCTGGATGGCTCTCCGGCTCGGCGACGTGCTGAACCGCGTGCACCCCAAGCCGGTCGACGAGCGGCAGTCGGAGCTGTTCCGCCACATCCTCGACCGCAGGTACGACCGCGATGCCGTGGACGCCACACCCGTCACCCGGTGGAAACCGGCAGCTCCGCCGGCCCCTCGGCTGGCCGGGCACACTCTGCTGGTCGCTGATCCGCTCGCGGACGAGACCGTCGAGCTGGTAGCTCGGCATTGTGAACGAGCCGAGATCGTGCGGTGGCGGCGCGACGACCTGCGGCAGGTCGTCCGCAAGCGTTTCCGCCTCCGTCACGACCGGGTCGTCGTGATCACCGAGAACCAGCAGCTGGACCGGCCGTTGAGCTGGTCCGTGCCGTGGTGGGTGCCGCTGCACGTCTGGGACCTGAGCGACCAGGACACGCAATGGGCGTCGGCGTCGCGGCATCGCTATCGCCACTACGGCGTCACGGACAACGCGTTGTGGGCCTTGTCGCTGTTCGAGGCTGGTGAGCAGGGCCTTTGGCCGTGGTAGGTAGCCTTCACCGGGCAGTTTCTTACTAGTCGTGAGGTTTTGATGGCCAACCTGGTCAACCTGGAGTCCGTGTCGAAGTCGTTCGGCGTCCGGCCGTTGCTCGACGGCGTGTCACTCGGCGTCAACGAAGGCGACCGGATCGGTGTCGTCGGCCTGAACGGTGGCGGGAAGACGACGCTGCTCGAGGTGCTGGCCGGGGTGGAGCCCGCGGACGACGGACGGGTGTCGCGCTCGCGTGACCTGCGGATGGCGGTCGTGACGCAGCGGACCGAGCTGCCGCACGGTTCGACGGTGCGCAACGCCGTGATCGACCCGCTCGGCTTCGACGCGGAACACGAGTGGGCGGCGGACGCCCGCGTTCGATCCATTTTGGACGGACTCGGGATCACCGCGCTGGGCCTGGACTCCGTGGTCTCCACGATGTCCGGCGGCGAGCGGCGCCGGGTCGTGCTGGCCGCCGCGCTGATCCAGGACCTCGAGCTCATCGTGCTGGACGAGCCGACGAACCACCTCGACGTCGAGGGCGTGCGGTGGCTCGCCGAGCACCTGCTGGCCCGCAAGTGCGCGCTCGTGGTCGTGACACACGACCGGTGGTTCCTCGACACGGTCTGCAACCGCACGTGGGAAGTGGTGCAGGGCAAGGTAGAGCAGTACGAGGGCGGCTACGCCGACTGGATCTACGCCCGTGCCGAGCGGACCCGGCTGGCCGACGTGCTGGAGGAGAAGCGGCAGAACCTGGCGCGCAAGGAGCTCGCGTGGCTGCGCCGCGGCGCGCCCGCGCGGACCTCGAAACCGCGCTACCGGATCGAGGCGGCCGAAGCGCTGATCGCCGACGTGCCGCCGTTGCGCGACAACGTCGAGCTGCTCGCGTTCGCCAAGAAGCGCCTGGGCCGCACGGTGATCGAGATCGAGGACGCCACACTGTCCATTCCGGACCGGTATCTGGTGCGCAACCTGACGTGGCGCATCGGTCCCGGTGAGCGGATCGGTCTCGTCGGCGTCAACGGGTCGGGCAAGACGACGTTGCTCAAGCTGCTGGCGGGGGAGCGCGAAACCGAGACGGGCAAGCGGATCCAGGGCCAGACGGTCAAGATCGCGCACCTCTCGCAGGAGCTGCTCGACCTGAACGGGTCGATGCGCGTGCTGGAGGCGATCGAGGAGGTCGCGCGCCGCGTGGTGCTCGGCAAGTACGAGATGTCGGCTTCACAGCTGGGCGAGCGCTTCGGGTTCTCGTCGCAGAAGCAGTGGACGCCGGTCTCCGACCTGTCCGGTGGCGAGCGGCGGCGGTTGCAGCTGTGCCGGTTGCTGATGGCCGAGCCGAACGTGCTGCTGCTCGACGAGCCGACGAACGACCTGGACATCGACACGTTGCAGCAGCTGGAAGATCTGCTCGACTCGTGGGCCGGCACGCTCGTCGTGATCTCGCACGACCGGTACCTCGTCGAGCGCGTGTGCGACAAGGTCGTGGCGTTGTTCGGTGACGGCGGCCTGACCGAGCTGCCCGGTGGCATCGAGGAGTACCTGAGGCGCCGGGATTCGATGCGCGACAGGGAAAGCGCGGCTGCCTCCGTGGCGCAGAAGGCGCCGTCCAACGCCGCCGACCAGCGTGCCGCCCGCAAGGAGCTGGCGCGGCTGGAACGGCGGCTGGAAGTGCTGCACAAGAAGGAAGCCGACCTGCACGCCGCGCTCGCCGAGGCCTCGACCGATCCCGACAGGCTGCTCAAGCTCGACGCCGAACTCCGTGCCGTGCTGGCCGAGGAGACGGACGTCGAGGCCGCGTGGATGGCCGCGGCCGAGGTCGTCGAGGGCTGATGACGTCTGCAAGTACCGGTGGTACTTGCAGACGACTCAACAACGGGGGCTACTTGCCCTGGCGGCGCAGTTCCTTCGCGAGCTGGGGCAGCAGTTCGTCGATGAACGACGTGTCGTAGCCCTGGCCGGACAGCAGTGCGTAGCTGAACCGTGCTTTCAGGACCTCTTCCGAGGTCGCTCCCAGCATGCCGTCGAGCGCGACGCCGATCTCCTCCAGCATCCGGTCGACCTGCGCGGTGCGGTAGCCGCGCTGGCCGGACGCCGCCTGCGGGATGCGCAGCTGCCGCAGGTCCTTCCACGACTTGACCTGCGGCATGCTGCGCACCGGTCCGGAGAGCTGCTGCTCGACCCGGCCGAGGAACGAGTCCACTTCGGTCTCGTCGTAACCACGCCTGCCGATCAGCGGGCGGGAGAACCGGACGTCGCGGATGTCCTTGCCGGTCAGGTTGTCCTGGCCGAGCAGGGTCGCCTCGATCCGGTCCAGGAATGCGTCCACCTGGGACTCCTGGTAGCCGCGGCGGCCGCGGGGCGGGCGGTGGAACGCGATCCTGCGGATGTCCGCGGCGGTGAGCTTCGGCGCGTCGACCGTCTGCTGCGGCAGCGGCTGGGCCGGCGGCAGTTGCTGCGGTCGTGGCCCAGGCGGACGCTGCAGCTGTTGTTGCTGCGGCGGTCGTTGTTGTTGCTGTTTCTGCTTCGGCAGCTGCGTGGTCGGCGGCGCGGCCGGCTGTGCCTTGGGCGGCGGTGGTGCTGTTTCGAGCATGAGCACGACGAGGTCGAGGAACGTGTCGACGTCCTCTTCGTCGTAGCCGAACGTGCCGGGCGCCGTCTCCCCGAACACGGCGTCCTGGACCTCCTGAGAGGTCAGGTTGTCCCTGCCGCGCAGGGTCCCCTCGATGCGGTCGAGGAACGCGTCGATCTGGCCCTCGTGATACCCGCGGGTCCCCGGTCTCGGCTTGTGGAAGCGCACCGCCGCGACGTCGTCCGGCGACAGCCGTACGGCTGGTCTGAGCGCCTGCGACGTGGCGTGCGCACCCTGGGCGGGCGCGGCGGCCTGCTGACGTTGCGGAGTGGACCGCAGCGTGTCGGCCACCAGTTCCATGAACACGTTGACCTCGTTCACGTCGTAGCCGGGATCGCGAGTCGCCGTGCTGAACTTGACGTTCAGCACGTCTTCACGCGTGAGGATGTCTTTGCTGCGCATGGTGCTCTCGACCCGGTCGAGAAATGCGTCCACCTCAGCCGCGTCGTACCCGCGCGCGCCCCTCGGAGGACGGTGGAACGCGACCAGGGCCACGTCCTGCGCGGACAGCAGAGGTGCCGGATGCGCGGGTAGACGATGCTGCGCTCCGGGGCCGCCCCGATCCACCAATGACCTCCTCCTGCGTACCTGTACTGGGGAGTATCGCGTTTCGCGTGGCATAACGTTTCGTCCTGTTGGACCAAAGGGCGCCACTACGATCGCGAACATGAGTCAGTTCGTGGATGTGATGCTGGCGACGGCCGCAAACGGTCAGGACAAGGGCATGACGACGGGAGAACCCGCCGCACCCGTCCGCCGGACCTGGGCCGAGGTGCACGAACGCGCCCGGCGGATGGCCGGTGCGCTCGACGTGGCGCCAGGCACCGCGATCGCGGTGCTCGCCGCCGAACCAGCCGTGATCGCTCCAGCCGTGCAGGCTGCGTGGCTGTGTGGTGGCAGCGTCACGATGTTGCATCAACCCACACCACGCACCGACCTGGCCGAGTGGGCCGAGGACACGCTGCGGGTGCTCGCCATGATCGACTCCCGGCTGGTCCTGCTCGGCAGCCCGTTCGACGCTCTGGCTGACGTGCTCGAGCAGCACGGAGTTCCCTACCTGTTGCTCGCCGAACTCGACGCTGAGCCGATCGCTGCTCCTGTTCCCACCCCCGAGGATGCCACGGCACTGCTCCAATTGACGAGTGGATCAACCGCGGATCCAAAAGCCGTGCGAATCACCCATCGAAACCTGATGGCGAACGCCGAGGGCATGCGCATCGCCGCAGCCCTCGATCCCACGTCGGATGTCATGGTCTCGTGGTTGCCGCTCTTCCACGACATGGGGATGGTGGGCTTTCTCACCGTGCCGATGCTGTTCGGCCTGGAGCTGGTGAAGGTCACCCCGGTCGACTTCCTGTCCCGCCCGACGCTGTGGGCAGACCTGATCACCCGCCACCGAGGCACGATCACCGCAGCCCCCAACTTCGCCTACGCCATCGTCGCCCGCCGGCTGGCTTCCTCGTCCGATTCGTTCGACCTGTCCACGATGCGCCTGGCCCTGAACGGCGCCGAGCCGATCGACCCGGCCGCGGTGAAGGCGTTCGTGGACGCCGGAGCCCGCTTCGGGTTGCGGCCGGAGTCGATCCTGGCCGCCTACGGCATGGCCGAGACCACTCTGGGTGTCGCTTTCGCACCGCTGTTCACCGGCCTGTCGGTGGACGTCGTGGACGCCGACGCCGTGGAGGCTTCGCACCGCGCCGAGCCTGCCGCAGAGGGACGGGCGTTCCCGCTGCTCGGGCCACCGCTGCCGGGGCTGGAACTGCGGGTGGTCTCCGACTCCGGCTCCGGCGAGGTGCTGGGTGTGCGGGACGTCGGCGAGCTCCAGATCCGCGGCGACGCGGTCACGCCGGGCTACCTGACCGTGAACGGGCCTCTGGCCACACAGGACGCTTCCGGGTGGCTGTCCACGGGTGACATCGGGTACGTGGTGGAAGACGGCCAGGTGGTCGTCTGCGGGCGGCGCAAGGACGTCATCATCATGGGCGGCCGGAACATCTACCCGACCGATGTGGAGCGTGCCGCCTGCTCGGTGGACGGGGTGCGGGCCGGTAACGCCGTGGCTGTGCGGCTGGATGCCGGGACTCAGCGGGAGCGGTTTGCCGTTGTTGTCGAGTCGAAGCTGGCTGGGGATGCTGACGCTGAGAAGGACCTGGTCAAGCAGGTTACGGCTCGGGTTGTCGACGCTGTTGGGTTGCGGCCGTTCGCTGTGGTGGTGCAGCCGCCTGGGACGTTGCCCAAGACGCCTTCTGGGAAGTTGAGGCGGTCGGCGGCGGCTGCTTTGGTCTAGTTGTACCTGGCCAACACGTTGGTGACGGTGTGTCGGCTTGATCATGGGTGAGGCCTCCGGGTGCGGTGGTGATTGCGAAGTCAGTCACCAC
>NZ_JBITEX010000014.1:86693-136609 GCF_044455585.1 Lentzea sp. NPDC051213 | reverse complement strand
CGTCACCAGCGCAGACAGGCGCAAACACAAGCACCACAACACAACCGAGCCCTGCCACCCACACCCGGACCGAACAGGTTAAAACTCAAGCTAGCGCGGCGCCCACTCGGGTGGCAGGTCGTGCGAGCACGTCGGCGCACCGCCGGCCCGCGCCTGCCGCAGGTCGAGGTAGGGCCCCGCGATCTGCTCCCGGGGCACCGCGCCGAGTGCCAGCACAGCATCGCCGGCGGCCAGCACCTGACGCCGCATGCGTTCGTGGTCGACGGCGTCCGCCCCGAACGAGGGCGCCCACAGCGTCCACGGTCCGGAGATCATCGCCATCGTCGGCACCAGGTGCGAGTGGAAGTGCGTGCCGATGCCGCCGAACGAGCACTGCGGCGGCGCCCGGCCCGGCACCGGGGTATCGCTGCCCGGCAGGACGATGGTGCGATCGACCGCCCGGCCGGCCAGAGCGGTCGTGGCGGTCTGGGCGAGCACCGGGCTGCCCGCGAACCAGCCGGAGATCTCCGCGGCACCCGTGGCTCGCAGCTCGCCTTCGCTGGGCAGGTACTCGCGTGTGCCGAGGTGTTCCAGCACGAACGCGAAGGCGACCGAACCCGAGTCGTAGTCGGCGTCGAGCGCGCGGGCGCGGAACTCGCTGCCCTCCGCCGGGCGGTGCAGGTGCCCGGTCGCGAAGACGAACTCCAGGGTGCGCGGCCGGCAGCGCAGCGGCAGCCGGGCGAAGTGTTCGGCCAGGGCGAGCAGCGCCACCGTGCCGTTCTCCTGCACCCAGCCCACGCCGTCGGTGTTGGTGTCGATGACGATCCGCTCGCTGCTCAGGCCGGGCAGCGTGGCGATCAGCGACCGCGTGGTCGCCGGCGAGCGGCCGGCCAGCACGCCGATGGTCGTGCGCGTCCCCACCTGCAGCTTGAGGGCCGCGTCGGCACCGACGAACACGCCGGGCACGCGGTAGTGCGTGCCGACGTGCGGATCCCAGTAGCCGCGCACCTGCTCGTGGGGGAACGGGAAGGCGACAACGACTCCGGCGGCACCGGCGGTGCCCGCGTCGACCATGTCCTGGTGCAGCAACGGTTCGGCGAAGTAGCCGCGGTCGACAGCGGGGAAGTCGCGCAGCACGACCTTGCCGCGCGCGTTGGCGGCGGTGATGGGTTCGCCCGCGGGCAGTTTGACCAGCGTGCCGGACCGCAGACCCGGTGCGGAGTAGGGGATCGCGCTCGCCACCGGCACGGCGCCGCCGGCGCCGAGGAGGAGGCCGGGGCCGGGGTGCCAGCGCTGGATCCGGAACTGCTCGGACCGCACGGAGATGCCGGGCAGCCGGGTCACGCGCCGTTCCAGCCAGGAGATCAGGCGTTTGTGCGCCGGGCTTCCGGTGGCGCGCAGCCCGAAGCCGGCGACGGTCGCGTTCAGCTCCCGCAGGGAGGAGGCGGACGCGAAGGTCCGGTCGTCGATCGAGGCCGGGCAGTCCTCGGCGGCGGTGGCCGGAGCCGTCAGTTGGAGGGAGAAGATCGTTACGACGCTTATGAATGCAAGGCATCTGGCAGGTCGCACGATGTCGACTGTGACCGATGGCGATCCCGGCTCACAATCCGCCATACGAGACCCTGCGTCATCTGTGAACAGAGAATGGTTCAACCAATTGCCGATACCGTCCCCGGATGCGCTTGAAATCGACGTTCGGCCGCGCCGCGGTGATCGCGTCCGCGCTGGCCTTCCTGTTCGGCTCGACAACCGCGGCGAACGCCTCGCCGGGACGTGAGTGCGCCACCCCGTCCATCGACCGGCTGCAGCAGTGGCTGGCCAGCGGTGAGGGGGCCACCGAGCCCGCGACCGGCAGCATCCTGGTGCCCAAGGGGCGCCACGACTACACGGCTAAGATCAAGTTCTTGGCCGACGACTGGCACGTGATGGTCCTCTGGCTCGGCAACAAGTTCGAGGCCCAGGCCGACCTGTCCAGGTCGGACGGTTTCCTGATGACCTACCGCGCCACCGACGACCTCTACGTCCAGCTGCGACCCGCCTCGGACTGGAGCGGCGGCGCGAAGTGGGTAACGAAGATCCCGTCGACCCGCGGCAGGCTCGTCACGAAGTTCTTCAGCTTCAAGCCAGAAAAGTGGACAACTCTGCCGGAGCTGGGCGCGCCCGCCTACCCGTTGAGCGAGGCACTCGACGACGCCCGTGGCCTGGTCTTCGTCGGCAAGACGCCGAACAACCTGGAGTTCCAGGGGCTCAAGATCGACGGCTATCGGCCACCCTGCGTTTACTGAGTACCGGGTAGCGTCCAGGGACGTGAGAGCGCTCCCGGTCGTTCTGGTCACCGTCCTCACCGCCGCGCTGGCGTCTCCCGCGAGCGCGGCGGTTCGAGATGACACGAGGTACGTCGACCCGCTGATCGGCTCGGCGGGTGGCGGCAACACCTATCCGGGCGCGGTGCGGCCGTTCGGGATGATCTCGTGGAGCCCCACGTCGACCCGCGGCGACCAGACGAACACGGGCGCTGCCAACGGTTACGCCTACGACGCCACGAGGGTGCCCGGCTTCAGCCTCACGCACGTCAACGGCGCGGGCTGCCATCCGGGTGCGGCGGGCGACGTCCCGATCATGCCGCACGTCGGCGCGATCACCTCGTCACCGACGGCGGACACCAAGGACCAGGTCTACGCGAGCGACTTCGCACACGCCGACGAGATCGCCGAACCCGGCCGCTACCGGGTGGGGCTGAAGTCCGGTGCCAGGGCGGACCTGTCGGTGACGACCCGCGCGGGCATCGGAGAGTTCGCCTTCCCGAGCGCTGGCACCGGATCGTTGCTGTTCCGCGTGTCGAACTCGCTCAACGGCAGCGAGGACGCCAAGATCACCATCGACCCGGTGGCGAACACGGTGTCCGGCGAGGTGCTGACCGGCGCGTTCTGCGGCCGCCGCGCCAACGGTGGCGTGAACAACCAGAAGTCGTACTACCGCCTGTACTTCACCGCGTCGTTCGACCGCCCGATCACCGCTCATGGCACGTGGGTCGACGGTGAGCTCAGGCCGGGTACGACGACCGCGCAGGGCGGCGAGGGTTACCTGACCGGAAGTGCCCGCGCCGGCAAGGGTTCCGGCGGTTATGTGTCCTTTGCGGACACTCAGGTGCGCACCCGCGTCGGCATCTCCTACACCAGCCTGGCCGCCGCCCAGCGCAACCTCGAAGCGGAGATCCCGAAGCGCGC
The DNA here is from genome assembly GCF_044455585.1 of Lentzea sp. NPDC051213. NCBI lineage: Bacteria > Bacillati > Actinomycetota > Actinomycetes > Pseudonocardiales > Pseudonocardiaceae > Lentzea > Lentzea sp. NPDC051213. The sequence goes on along the minus strand of NZ_JBITEX010000014.1, from coordinate 133,403 downwards.
CACCGTCGACCAGGTCGCCAAGGAGGCCAGAAAGGCCTGGGCGAGCCGGCTGCGCGCGGTCGAGGTCGACGGCGGAACCGCCGACCAGCGCACGGTCTTCCACACCGCGCTGTACCACGCGTTCCTGCAACCGAACGTGGCCAGCGACGTCGACGGCACCTACCTCGGCAGCGACCGGCAGGTCCACCGGCTCGCGCCGGGTCAGCAAGCGCAGTACGGCAACTTCTCCGGCTGGGACCAGTACCGCGCCCACACCCAGCTGCTGGCCCTGCTGGAGCCGCGGGTGGCCGGCGACTACGCCCAGTCGTTGCTGAACCTCGCCCGCCAGAACGGCGGGGTCTGGGACCGCTGGGTCCACGTCAACGGCCCGACGCACGTCATGACCGGCGACCCGTCCGCCCCGGCCGTCGCGGGCATGTACGCCATGGGCGCCAAGGACTTCGACGTGCACGGCGCGTTCGACTCACTGCTGCGCCAGGCCACCGTGCCGCACCCGGACGGCCTGTCCGACAAGGGCTGCCCCGGGCAGTGTGAGGGCCAGCGCCCGAACCTCGCCGAGTACCTGCGTCTCGGCTACGCCCCGCACGACACCTGTCACTGCTGGGGCGGTGCCGCCGAGACCCTCGAAGACGCCGTGGCCGACCAGGCACTCGCCGACCTGGCCACCCGCCTCGGCCGTCCCTCAGCAGACCTCAAGGCCCGCGCGGGCTGGTGGCGCAACACCTTCAACCCCGCCACCGGTCACCAGCAGGCGCGCCGCGCGGACGGCACCTGGGTCACGCCGTTCAACCCGGCCTCCGACCAGGGCTTCGCGCAGGGCAGCAGCGCCACCTACACGTGGATGGTGCCGCACGACGTCGCCGGCCTGGCCGAGGTGATGGGCGGCAAGGACAACGCCGCGACCAGGCTCGACGCGTTCTTCCACCGCGCGGACGGCTCGTGGGCCACCGGCGGCGACCCGCTGCGCTACGACCCGACGAACGAGCCCGGCATCCACACCCCGTGGCTGTACAACGAACTCGGCCAGCCGCGGAAGACCCAGGAGACCGTGCGCGCGATGGCGACCATGGTCTACCGCACCGGGCCCAACGGCCTGCCCGGCAACGACGACCTCGGCACGATGTCGGCCTGGTACGTCTTCGCCGCGCTCGGCCTCTACCCCCGGACCCCGAGCAGCGCCGAGCTCCACCTGTCGAGCCCGATGTTCCCGAAGGCCCGCATCCCCGGCCGCAACATCACGATCCTCGCGCCCGGCGCACCGAACATCCACGCGCAGAACGTGCGGTGGAACGGCCGGCTGGTCGAGCAGCCGTGGCTGCCGGAGGAGTTCGTGCGCCGCGGAGGTCTCCTGGTGGTGACGCTGTAACTGCGGGGTTCGCCGTGCCGGATCGTGGGAAGTCCACGTCAGGACTCCCGGGAGGCGCACGTGGGCGAGCTCGACGAAGAGGCGATGCACGACAGCGAGGTGCTGCCGGCCGAACGTCCGAACCCGCTCGTGATCGCCGCCGGCATCACCGCGCGAGGTGGCGTGTTGTGGCTGGTGGTAGCCGGATTGCTGGCCCTCGCGGGCAGACCGGCAACAGCGAAACGGGCACTCCTCGCCGCCGCCGTCGCCCTGCCGATCGGCCACCTGACGGGCCTCGCGGTGCCGCGCCGCAGGCCGAGGACGTCGATGCCGGCGAGAACAGCATTGCCGGAACACCCGGACTCGTCGTCCTTCCCGTCCAAGCACGCGGTGACGGCGGCGGCGTTCGGCACCGCCACGGCGCTGGTGGACCGCAAGGCCGCCGCGTTCGTCGTTCCGCTGGTGCTCCTGGTCGCGTACAGCCGGTTGCGGACCCGTGTGCACTGGCCGAGTGACGTCCTCGGCGGCCTGCTGATCGGTGCGGCCGTGGCGCTGGTCCTCACCCGTGTGTGAGTCGCCGCGGGCACGGGTACTCGCGAACCAGGAGGTCGTGATGCCCGCAGGATCGAACGCGAAACGCGAACGCCAGTACGAACACATCAAGGACTCCGCCGAGAGCCGCGGCACGTCGCCGAAGCGGGCGAAGGAGATCGCCGCCCGCACGGTGAACAAGAACCGGGCCCAGGCCGGTGAGTCCAAGACCGCCAGCCGATCGTCCATCAAGGACATGTCGCCGCAGAAGCGCGGCGGGCTGCGGTCGCACTCCGGAGCCCAGGGGCCGACCAGGGACCAGCTCTACAACGAGGCCAAGAAGAAGAACATCAAGGGCCGCTCCAAGATGACGAAGAAGGAGCTCGCCAGCGCCCTCGGCCGCTGACGCCCTGACCATCCACAAACGACGACTCCGCCCGGCAGGCCCACCACGGCACGGCCGCCGCCGGGCGGACCGGCATGCCTCGCGCTATCCGAACTGAAGGAGAACCACCGTGAAGTACGACGTCGTCGACCTGATCATGCAGGACCACCGCGAGGTCGAGCGGCTGTTCGCCGAGCTGACAGACCACCCGGAGAAGCGGCCGCTGCTCACCCCGGTGCTCTGCGGCCTGCTCGTCGCGCACAGCCGCGCGGAGGAGACCGAGGTCTACCCGGCCGCCAAGCAGGAGGCGGGGGAGAGCGACGAGGTGGAGCACAGCCAGGAGGAGCACGCCCAGGCCGAGCGGCTGCTCGCCGAGCTGCTCGACTGCGAGTGGGACTCGCCGAGATTCGACGCGAAGCTGCGCGAGGTCGTCGACGCGGTCACCCACCACGTCGAGGAAGAGGAGAAGACGGTGCTGCCGGGCATGAAGCGCCGCCTGAGCGCCGAACGCCGCCACGAGCTCGGCGAGAAGTTCGCGCAGGTCCGCGCCGACCACCTCGGTGACATCCCCGGCCAGGCCAGCCGCGAGGAGCTGCTCGCGCAGGCCCGCAACCTCGGCGTCCAGAACGCGTCCTCGATGAGCAAGTCCGAGCTGCAGCGGGAAATGCAGAAGGCCGGCTCGTAGCGCGCGTCACCGTCGCGACGTGGGCTGTCCGCGTCGCGACGGTGGCATGTCAGCTGCTCAATGGGTGATCGGGTCCGGCTTGGGTGGCAGCGAGTCGGGGTCGGGAACGGGCGGGCGTGGCTGGTCCGGTCCCGGCTGGGGCAGGGGTTCCGGGGGTGGTTCGGGCTGGGTCATGCCAGGCGGGTACCCGGAATTCGCCGAGCCGCACCGGCATTCCGCGCGGCGACGTCAGCCTTCCGTGCCCAGCAACGACACTCCGCGCGGTGACGTCAGCGTTCGGTGCCCAGCACCGGCTTCACGTCGACGACCGGGGTGCCGTCGATCGCCTCCAGATGGGCGACGTGCACCTTGACGCCGTCGACCGCGAGGATCCGGACCCGGTGCAGCCCGATGGGGTTCGGCCGGTCCGGCGATCGGGTGGAGAACACCCCGGTCTCCGGCCGGGCCGGGTCGCTGCGCGGATGCACGGCCAGCACGCTGCGGTCGGCCTGGTCGAGCCAGGTCAGCACCAGCACGTCCTGACCGGCGGCGAGTTCGGTCATCGCCCGCGCGAACTCCGGTGCGAACACGATCCAGGCGTCCGGCGCGCCCTCGTCGCCCTGCTTGGGGGCCTGCGAGCGGTCGGTGAGCGACGATTTCACGTGGCCGATCGGCTGCAGTTTCATGGTCACGTCCCGCAGAAGGTCCGGTAGGTGGCGCTGAAGTCCTGCGGAGCCGGCGTCGCGTAGTACTCCAGCCCTGGACGTTCTCCATATGGTGCCGTGACGGCGTCCAGCAGCCGCTGCAGGGGGCCCAGGTCGCCATCGGCGCCGGCCGCGAGCGCCTCTTCCACGAGGTGGTTGCGCGGGACGTAGACCGGGTTGACCCGGTCCATCGCGCCGGCGTCCGGTTCCAGTTCCCGCCAGCGCGCGAGCCAGCCGTCGATCCCGGCGAGGTCGAGGAACAACGACCGGGCGGGCTCGGCATCGCCCCGAGCGGCCGCGCCGAGGCGGTGGAACAACGACGTGAAGTCGACGTGGTTCTCCTGCATCAGCGCGAGCAGGTCCTTGACCAGCAGCTTGACGTCACCGGACACCCCGAGCTTGGCCTGCAGGCCCGTCATCCAGGCACGTTCGAACTGCTCCTGGAACGTGCCGAGCGCTTCCATCGCGATCGCGACGGCCTTGTCCTCGTCGTCGGCGAACAGCGGCAGCAGCGCCTCGGCGAGCCGGGCGAGGTTCCACTCGGCGATGATCGGCTGGTTGCCGAACGCGTAGCGGCCGCGGTGGTCGATGGAGCTGTACACCGTCGTCGGGTCGTACGCCTCCATGAACGCGCACGGCCCGTAGTCGATGGTCTCGCCGGAGATCGTCATGTTGTCGGTGTTCATGACACCGTGGATGAACCCCACGAGCATCCACCGCGCGACGAGCGTTGCCTGCGCGGCGACGACCTGCTCGAAGAGTTCGACGTAGGTGCTGCCGGGGTGGTGGCGGGCGATCGCGTGGTCGGCGAGGCGGCGCAGCAGGTCCTGGTCGCCGGTGTTGCGCGCGTACTGGAAGCTGCCGACCCGCAGGTGGCTCGCGGCGACCCTGGCGAGCACCGCGCCTGCCAGCGGCTCGTCGCGCTGCACGGTCGCGCCGGTGCTCACGACCGCCAGGGAACGGGTCGTCGGGATGCCGAGCGCGTGCATCGCCTCGCTGACGATGTACTCGCGCAGCATCGGCCCGATCGCGGCCAGCCCGTCGCCACCGCGCGCGAACGGCGTGCGGCCGGAGCCCTTGAGGTGCAGGTCGCGCAGGCGCCCGTCGGCGTGCGTCAGTTCCCCGAGCAACAGCGCGCGGCCGTCACCGAGCCTGGGGGAGTAGCCGCCGAACTGGTGCCCCGCGTACGCCTGCGCCACGCCGGGCCTGAGGTTGCCGACGAGCAACGGCAGACCGTCGCCCCGCAACCACGCCGGATCGAGGCCGAGCTCCTTCGCGAGCGGCTCGTTGAGGACGAGCAGTTCCGGTCTTTCGACCGGTATTGCCTCCCACTCGACGGCCATCTCCGGCACCGCGGCGGCGAACTCGCTGCTCAGGCTGATTTCCACGTCCCCAACCGTACCTTCCCGGTCCAACCGACCGAAGTGAGCGCGCTCTCATGGAGATCTTTTGTGAACCGTTCTGCGAGCCCGTACGTGACAGGGGTGAACAGGTTGAAAGATGACCAATCAGGAGTGAAAACCCATGCGTCGCAAGCAAGTTGGGATCGTTGCTGCCCTCATCGCGGTCAGCGCCGTCGCACTGTCCGCGTGCCAGACCGGCTCCGCGCAGTCCGCAAACCCCGCGCCCGCACCGGATCAGGCCCAGGAGCAGCAGGCGGCGGCCCCGGCCGAGTCCGAAGTGGACTTCCTGCGCGGCTCGGCCAACTCCAACAAGGCCGACAAGACCACCGGCGACCGCGCCCCGGAGGCCGCGGCCCCCGAGGTCAAGCAGAAGTGGGTGGAACTGCGCGTCGCCAACGCGGGCGGTCTCGACCCGGCGGTGGTGAACGGCGCCGGCCGCACCATCTACTGGTTCAGCGACGACCCGGTGAAGGGCGGAGTGTCCAATTGCAACGATGAGTGCGCCAAGACGTGGCCGCCGATCACCGTCGCGAAGGGCACGAAGCTCTTCTTCCCCGGCATCAAGCGGGAGAACATCGGCTTCATCAAGCGCAAGGACGGCCAGACCCAGGTGACCCTCGGCGGCCGCCCGATCTACCTCTTCAGCAAGGACACCCAGGCGGGTGACATCAAGGGCCAGAACGTCGGCAACAAGTGGTTCGTGATCAACCCCGAGGGCAAGCGCGCCGTCGCCCCGGCCGAGGTCCCGACCACGCAGCCGGCCCCGCCCGCGCCGGGCGCCAAGCCCGCGAACTCCGTCACCTTCTTCAGCGGCAAGAACTTCGACGACTTCAGCGGCAACAACTTCTCCACCGGCGTCAAGGTCGACGCCAAGTGCGGTGACCTGCGCGGCGGCTTCCAGTCGCTGAGCCCCGACGGTGCCGTGAAGATCTGGTCCGAGCCGGGCTGCAAGGGCAAGTCCGCCGTCGTGAGCGAGGACGTCCGCGACACGGCCGCCCTGGACTTCCCGGAAGGCGCGAAGTCCTACATCCGCGCCTGACGTTCCACCCCTGAGGACGGGCTGGGTCACCGGTTCCGGTGACTCAGCCCGTTCCGGGTTGCGGGGAGGGCTAGGGTCTCCTGACGTGCGCTACTCCGCCATTGCGCTGGCATTCCTCCTGGTCGGGTGCGGTACCGGGACCACGTCCCTGCCCACGATCGTCCCGGCACCGCCCTCGTCGTCCGCCTCACCGCTGCCGGACCTGCAACCGAGACTCGACGCGGTCGGCATCCTGCTGACCTCGTGCGTCGCCCGCCTGCGAGGTGAGCCCGTCGACCCGGTCGACAACTGCGCCCACCTCATGACCGACGTGGCCGGCGTGCTCGACGAGGTCGACAAGCAGGCCGACAAGCTCCCGCCCGCCGGCCGCAACGCCGTCGCCGAGGCACGCAGGCAACTCGGCGAGATCGCACCGTGCGAGCCGTGGTTCGCCGGTGGTGGGCAGAGCGCGGACGCGCAGCTCGACGTCCGTTGCACACGGGCCTGGGACGGCCTGTTCGCGAACTACTCCGCGGTGCGCAACTCCGCCTGACCGGACCGAGCAACCTCAGAGGCACTCGGTCCCGTTTGTTCAAGGGACAGAGTGATTTGGGGGTTACCCGTGCACAAAGCCGTCGTGCTGGCGCTGCTGCTCGTGGCGCTGGCGTCCTGCGGCCGGCCATCTGCCGCCACACCGGGCTCCACGCCCGGTGATCCCGGGCTGACCTCGGCGGCGCGGGTGGTCGAGCCGCGCCTGGAGACGGAGTTCGCGGTCAGCTACGCCGGGCTGGAGTTGCGGCACGAAGTGCCCATGATGGTCGTGCACCGCAAGCCCGACCCGGCACTGGACGCCGCGATCGCCGAGGCCACGCCGAACGTGCGGGTGGTGTTCCGGGACGCCCGGTACACGCGGGTGGAGATGCGCGCGGCCGCTCAGCAGGTGATGAACGAGGCCGGCCACTGGCTGGGACTCGGGGTCACGGTGGTGTCCGCGGCGGCGCGGGTGGACGGATCCGGGGTCGCCGTGCAGACCTCGGGCGACGCGGTCGGGGTCGCGAGCCGGCTGCAGCAGCGCTACCCGGCCATGACGTTCCACGTGGAGAAAGCGGGCTAGTCGACAGGCGTGAACCGCGCGACCAGGTCCTTCGAGATCTCGTAGTGCCGCACGAGGAACGCGCGTTCGTCGAGCTTCTTGCGCCGCAGCCAGCCGGTCACCTCGGCGTTGCACTTGCTGGCGTTGCACGACCCGCATGCGGGCACGACGTTGCCGAGCGTGTACCGCCCGCCGCGCGAGATGGCCTGCACGCAGTCCTTCTGCAGCGACGTGGCGGGCGAACTGCAGTAGGCGCAGCCACCCCACGACGTCTTGAGCGCGTCCCACTGCGGGTCGGTGAGGTCGTGGACGACGCGCGCCATCCGCTTCTTGCGCTTGCGGGCCGCGCGAACCTGTTTGCTACCGCCGGTCGGCACGGTGGGTGAGAGTACGCGTGGCGATGGTCAACAGGTCGGAGGCGGGCCCCCGGGGTGTCTGCCCGGCCGGCCACACCGCCCGCAGCGCCCGGTGCAGGTCGAGATCGCTCACCTCGACCCGGACCAGCGTGCGGGTGTCGAGATCGGCCGCCACCGCGTGCACGCTCAGCACCGCGGGGCCGATGCCGCCGATCGCCGCCGCCTTGATCGCCGTGGTCGACGACATCTCCAGCAGCGACCCGGCCGACTCGTCGATGCCCGCCGCCCGCAGCGCGTGTTCCCACGCCTGCCGCGTGCCTGAACCGGGTTCCCTGGTGACCAACGGCGTCGCGGCGACCTTCGCGGCCGTGACCCGGCGGCGTTTGGCCCACGGATGGCCCGGCGCGACCACGAGCACCAGCTCGTCCCTGCTGACGACCCGGCTCGCCAGGCCCTCCGGCACGTCGGTGCTCTCGATGAAACCGAGGTCCGCCCGGCCGGCCAGCACCTGCTCGGCGACGTGCACCGAGTTGCCCGCCGTCAGCACGGTCGCGGTGTCCGGGCTGACCGCCCGCAACGCGATCAGCCACGCGGGCAGCAGGTACTCGGCCACGGTGAGGCTCGCCGCGATCTTGAGGTGGCTCTGCCGGTCCGCCCGCAGACTGGTGATCCCGGCGTCGAGGTCCACCGCCCGCGCGAGCACCGGCGCCGCCCACCCGGCCACGAGCTGCCCGGCCGTGGTGAGCCGCGCGCCGCGCGGGGTCCGTTCGAGCAACGCCACCCCGACGCGCGCCTCGAGGGTGCGGAGCCGTTCGCTGGCTGAGGGCTGCGACATGCCGTGGGCCTTGGCGGCACGCCCGATGCTGCCCAGCTCGGCCACGCTCAGCAGCAGCTCGAAGCTGGTCAGGTCGGTGACCCTGGACGGCAGAGGCATAGGGGCAGCCTATGCCCTCATCGGCGATCGGTGTCTACCGAGGCCGCCGCGGCGCGAGCACTGTTGTGTCGTGACCGCTCTCGCACCTCAAACACACACCGTGCCCCTCGAGGTGCGACGAGCGGCACCCTTCGGCCCGAACCTGTTCGCCTCGGTGATGGGCACCGGCATCGTCGCCACCGCCGCCGCATCCCTGCCGCTGCACGTGGCGGGCCTGCGCGCGACCGCCACGATCGTGTGGGCACTCGACGCCACGCTCCTGGTGCTGCTCGTCGTCGCGGCGGCACGCCGCTGGACGCGGACGACCGTGCGCACGCAACTGGCCGACCCGGTGATGGCCCAGTTCTGGGGCGCGCCGCCGATGGCGTTGATGACCGTCGGCACCGGCGCCCTGCTGCTCGGCGCCGACTGGATCGGCCTGCCCGCGGCTCTGGCGATCGACTGGACACTGTGGACGGCCGGCACCGCGCTCGGCCTGGCAACGGCCGTGGTGGTCCCGCTGCGGATGATCGGCAGCGGCGAACGCGCGTTCGGCGGCTGGCTGATGCCCGTCGTGCCACCGATGGTCTCCGCCGCGTCCGGCGCCCTGCTGGCGCAGCACCTGCCGGAGGGCGGCTTCCGCCAGGCGATGGTCCTCGCCTGCTACGCCCTGTTCGGCGTGAGCCTCTTCGCGACGATGGTGATCGTGCCGCAGATCTGGCAGCGCCTCGTGCAGCACGGCCTGGGCGCCGCGAACACGGTGCCGACGCTGTGGATCGTGCTGGGCCCGCTCGGCCAGTCGATCACCGCCGCGAACCTGCTCGGCGGTGTCGCCGTGCTGCCGGGCCAAGCCGCGTTCGGCGTCCTGTACGGCACGATCACCTGGGGCTTCGCCCTGCTGTGGCTAGCGATCGCGGCGGCGGTGACCCTGCGAACAGTCCGAAGTGGACTTCCGTTCGCCTTGACGTGGTGGAGCTTCGTGTTCCCGCTCGGCACGGTGGTGACCGGCACGAGCGCGCTCGCCGCCCATGTGCCGTCGGTGTTGTTCACCGTCGTCGCGGTCGTGCTCTACGGAGCGCTGGTGCTCGCGTGGATCACCGTGGCGGTCCGCACAATCCGGCACCGCTGAACGCTCACACGACGTAAACTCCCCAAAAGATCTGCTGGGGGGCGATCGCATGAGTGTCAAATATTTCGTCATTCTCGTTGAAGGCCAACGAACTCCGCACGCCGTGGTGAGGCTGACCGGCGCTGTCGAGGAAGCCTTCACCCACACCCTGCGGTGGGAACCGGCCAACCTGCTGAGCCGGGTGCCCGCCGAGCCGACGTGGACCGTCCGGGAAGAGGAGCTCGGGTACGCCAACGGATTCCTCGTCAGCTTGGTGCGCGGTGTGCGCTTCCAGCGGTACGAGTCGCCGCTGACCGACTACCGCTACTACGCGGTTTTCAAGGACACGATCGGGGTGCTCGACCTCGACAACGCGTACATGCTGATCCGCCGGCCAGACGACTACACCGAGGAGACGTACACCGGGTACGGCAGGTGGGGCGGCACGGACAAGCTGTACCGCCTCGACTCCGGCCGGGACTGGACCGAGGAGTACATCCCGGTCAGCGAGGCCGAGGCCGAGTACCTGAAGCAGCGGATCGACGCCCGCTGGGCAGAGATCCGGCGCCACTACATCCTGTCGGTCGACCAACGGCCGCTCGCCGTCGTCGCCGTGCACAAGGACCCGGACGCCCGGGATCGCGAGGTCGCGTTCATGGGCGACGACTTCGTGCAGTCGGAGCTGATGAGCGGGGCGGAGCGGGAACCGAGCGTGGTCGTCCACGAGGTCCGGTTCGCCTCCGCCGTCGAGATGATGGCCATCTTCACCCGGTTGCGCCGGGAGAGCACGGTCGCGCAGCTGACCGGTGGCTACGCGGTCTTCCACCGGCCGACCGACGTGCTCGACCTGTACGCCGCCGAGGAGATCGTGCGCAAACCCAAGCGCACGGACCTGACCGTCGTCCCGGTGAGCGTGCCGGAGGCGCAGCAGGTCGCGTTGCGGATCTTCGTCCGGCACGAGCGCCGGCACGTCAAGCCGATCGACGGCCACCACTACTTCGCGGTCTTCCCGAGCCGCACCGACGTGCTCGACGTCCGCAACGCGCACTCCGTGGTCCGCTGCACGCCGGACCAGGCGCGGTGGGAGTTGTTCCTGCGCAAGGGGGTGTGGCTGCGGTCGGCGCGGCCGCGGACGGTCTTCCCGCTGCCGATCGGCAAGGCGGACGTGCGCCGGCTGACCACGATGCTCAAGGCCACGCGGGTCCGGTACTTCGAGGTCCGCGGTGAGCTCGGTCCGGTGGCGCACGTGCGGCTCGACGGCCGGAACGAGGCTTCCGTTCGCGACCTCGGCTGGGAACCGTCGGATCTGCTCGAAAGCCGGCAGGACGAGGACTGGGTCTTCTACGAGAAGGACGAGCACCGCACGGAGATGTCCAGGTACATCTCCGCCCGCATGGACAGAACCGTGCTGCACCGCGACGACGCCCGCCAGTACTTCGGCCTCTTCTCCAGCGAGGCGGACGCGCTGGCACTGCGCAACGCGCTGGCGGTGGTGCGCCGCGAGAACGGCGTCGACGAGGGCTTCGCCGGACCGGCGGGATGGCAGCCGACGGACCAGCTCACCAGGGCCGAGGCCAGCGTCCGCCCGCGCGTCCTGCCGCTCGACGAGCACGAGGCGGCGCGGCTCACCGGAGGAGGCAGCCGTGGCTGACCGCGATGTCAGTTCGCTGTTCGCCGACTACCGCTACTACGGCGTGTTCGAGAACCGGCAGGACCTCAGCAACCTGGACAACGCCCACGGCCTGATCCGGCGACCGGAGATCTACGGCGACGAGCAGTACAACGGCCAGCGCGACTGGAGTCGCAGCAGGTTCGACGAGCGGTCCTACGACCACATCGTCGCGGTCAGCCAGGCCGGCGCCGAGCACATCGCCCGGCGCCTCGACCGGGTCGCGTGGGACGGCTGGCGGTGCCACGTGCTGTCCGAGAAGGGCCGCCCGTTCGCGGTAGTCATGACGAAAACGGGCCGTGAGCTGGAGTTCGACGGGCGCCTCCGCGTCCGGTGGTCGAAGTCCGACCTGATGATCCGCCTGCCGGACGAACCGTCGTGGAGCGCGGAAGAGACCGATGTGGACAGTGCGCTGCCCGCGATGGCGGCTCTGGTCCGGCAGCGCCGCGAACGGCATCGGGCCGAGCTGACCGCGGGCTGGGCGCTGTTCCGCGACCCGGTCGACGTGCTGGACCTCGGCTCGGCCTACGCCGTGGCCGTGGAACCGGGCGGGAACACAGCTCTGCCCCTGGACGAGCACGAGGCGGCCAGGCTCGTACCCCGGCTCGTGGTCCGCAACGCCCGCCGCACCGCCGAACTGATCGACGGGCACCACTACCTCGCCGTCTTCGACTCGCTCCAGGACTGCGCCGCCGTCGGGACAGCGCGCTCGCTCGTCCGCTGCACACCCGACGAGGAGCACTGGGAACTGTTCGTGGGCGACGACGAATGGCCGCCGACCACACGTCCCTACCTCGAGCACACCCTGCCGATCGGCCGGCCGGACTTGGCCGAGGTGATCGGCAAGCTCGCCTCCGTGACCCGGAATTTCGACGTCATCAGCCCGAGCCTGGGCTGTGTCGCCCACGTCGAGCTCGCTCCCGGTGAACGACCTGGACTCGCGCTGCGGCAGTGGCGAGATCGGCCGACCTGGTACGTCCGCGACCGCTGGTGACGTCACCCCCGTTCACCGTGTCCAGAGTGGACACGGTGAACGGGGTGATCAGCTCGTCCCGCTAGGGGTTGTGGTTGAACGGGATGTTCTTCGTGCAGTAGGTGACGCGGTTGTTGATGTCCGTCGCGCTCACGGCGATCACGACCCGCCGGCCGTTGACCGTGGCGAACACGTTGAGCGGGTGGCTGTCGTCGATGAACACGTCACGCTGTTCGTCGTCGTCATCGTCGTGGAACACCAGGAACACCCGGCCTGCCCTGCCGGGCAGGATCTCGGTGAGCCCAGGTCCGGTGACCCTGATGTTCCAGGCGTTGACGGGCTGCCCGGTCCTCGCATAGGCCTGGACCCGGTCGCCGCAGTCTCCCGGCGGCGGCATCCGCAGGGCCTGCTGTGCGGCGTTCGCACCCGCGACGGGATGCACCAGCACCAGGAAAAGTGCAGCGAGCAGTGCAACTACTGTCTTCACGGTTCCCCCCAGGAATCGACAGTGCGCGTATCGCGCGTTCTCGATCCTGGCCTACCCCGTTCGGCCGAGCGCACCGCCGATCGGGTGAACAGATCAAGACCCTGGCGGGTGCTCCATCCGCTTGACGAGTCCCAGGAACTGCTGCGAGAGCGAGCCCGCCCGCGTGATGTGCTCCTCGAACTCGTCCAGCACACGGGCCGCATCAGCGTCGAGGTTCGTGCCGGCACGCACGCGCCGGGCGACCTCGATGCCGGAGAAGGCCAGCATGGTCATGACCCCGCTGAGGATCTCGCTCTCTTCCCTGCTCGCCGGTCCGTCGACCGACGTGGCCTCGTGCAGGTCCATCAACGCCTCGCGGATCAGGCGCCGTCCGTCCTGCGTGATCGGGCCGTTCGTCATCGCGTCCCCCTCTGCTGCACGGCGGTCGACCGCTCCACCCCGTCCACAGTATCTTCAGGCCGAACCTGAAGAGTCCAGTGTGGACGGGGTGATCAGTTAGTTCTGGTCCGCCAGCCGCTCGCGCACCTGCGGCACCACCTTCGTGCCGTACAGCTCGATCGTCCGCATCAGGGACTCGTGCGACAGCCCGCCGATCCCGTACTTCAGGTCGAACCGGCTGGCCCCCAGCACCGTCATCGTCTTGGCCATCTTGGCGGCGACCGTGTCCGGCGACCCCACGAACAGCGCGCCGTGCGGACCGACCTCGTGGGCGTACGACTGCGGGGTCGGCGTCGCGAACCCGCGCGTCTTGCCGAGGCGGCCGATCACGTCGAGGTAGTGCGGCCAGAACTCCTCCTGGGCCTGCTCATCGGTCTCCGCGACGTGGCCGGGGGAGTGGATGCCGATCGGCAGCGGTGAGCGGCCGAACTTCTCCAGGGCGTGCCGGTAGAGCTCGGAGAACGGGGCGAAGCGCGACGGGTGGCCGCCGATGATCGCGAGCATCAGCGAGAACCCGTACGAGGCCGCGCGCACGACGGACTGCGGGCTGCCGCCGACGCCGATCCACGTCGGGAACGGCTCGGTGAACGGCACGACGTCCTGCTCGTGCAGCGACGCGCGGGTCTTGCCCTGCCACGTCACCGGACCGCCCTTGAGCAGCTCGGCGAACAGGTGCGTCTTCTCCTCGAACAGGTCCTCGTAGTCGGCCAGGTCGTAGCCGAACAGCGGGAACGAGTCCACACTGGACCCGCGGCCCAGGATGACCTCCGCGCGGCCGTCCGACAGGGCGTTCAACGTCGAAAATCGTTGGTACACCCGGACCGGGTCGTCGGAGCTGAGCACCGTCACGGCCGAACCCAGGTGGATGCCGGACGTGCGGGCGGCGATCGCGGCCAGCACGACATCCGCCGCCGACAGGGGCATGTCCGGCGTGTGGTGCTCGCCGATGCCGAAGAAGTCGAGGCCGACCTGGTCGGCGAGCACGCCCTGCTCGACCAGGTTGCGGATGGTCTGGGCGTGCGTCAGGGGCGCGCCCGAGGCGTCGTTGGTGACGTCGCCGAACGTGTCGAGTCCGAACGTGTTCATGACAGCTCCTTCGCGAACTTCTCGAATTCCGGCCTGCCGGCCGCCACGCCGAAGACGGGGCTGCCCGGTTCCAGCAGCCGTCCCGCGGCCAGGGTCCCCACCCGCACCGGGTCGAACCCGATGCGCTCGAGGAAAGAGGCGACGACGTCCACCGCGGCCGGGTCGTCGCCGGCCAGTCCGACGGCACGGCCGTCCGGCGGCTCCATGTCCTGGTAGGCGACGTGGTTGAGGGACTTGACGACGCGGGCGCCGGCCAGCCGGGCCGCGACCTCCTCGCTGGTGCCCAGCGGAGCCCCCGCGGGCGGCCACTGGTTCATCGCGTCCACGACGAGCTTGCCGTCGAACAGGCCCGGTTCGAGCGTCCCGAACCGGTGCCACGGGATCGCCAGCACCACGAGGCCGGCGTCCGCGACCGCGTCGGCGGCCGAGCTGGCCACCGCGCCCGGCGCGAGGAACTCGGTGATCATCTCGATCCGCGCGGGATCGCCGGAACCCGCGATGGCCACCGGGAAACCGGCCGCCAGGGCGAGCCGCGCGACGACGGGACCGACGTGGCCCGCACCGAGAACTGCGATCTTCACAGCGCACCCGACCTAGTTAGTTGACGTGTCATCCAACCTAACGGGCCTGGCGCGCGGATATTCCCGATGACGTACCGGAACGCCGTCACCCGACGCTCGCGACGGCCGGTGCGCCATTCCTACGGTCGGGACCGTGTTCAACGAGCCGTCCCGCCGCACTTTCCTGTCCGCCTCCACCGCCGCAGCGCTCACGTTCGGGCTGCTCAAAGCGTCGCCGGCCCAGGCGACAGGAAGCATCCGGCCGTTCCGGGTGCGGATCCCCGAGCGCGACCTGGTCGAGATGCGCCGCCGCGTCCTCGCCACCCGCTGGCCGGACACGGAGACCGTGACGGACCTGTCGCAAGGCGCGCCGGACAGGACGGTCCGCGCCCTCGCCCGCTACTGGGCCCACGAGTACGACTGGCGCCGCACCGAGGCCAAGCTCAACGCGCTCCCGCAGTTCATGACCGAGATCGACGGCCTGGACATCCACTTCCTGCACGTCCGGTCCAAACACGAGAACGCGCTGCCGTTGCTCGTTTCGCACGGCTGGCCCGGCTCGGTCATCGAGCAGCTCAAGATCATCGGACCGCTCACCGACCCGACCGCGCACGGCGGCAAGGCCGAGGACGCCTTCCACCTGGTCATCCCGTCGATGCCCGGCTACGGCTTCTCCGGCAAGCCGACGACGACCGGTTGGGGCCCCGACCGCATCGCCGGCACGTGGATCGAGCTCATGCGGCGCCTGGGCTACGACAGGTATGTCGCGCAGGGCGGCGACTGGGGCGCGTTGATCGTCGACCTGATGGCGCTGCGGAAGCCGGCCGGACTCCTCGGCGTGCACACCAACCTGCCCGGCGCGGTACCCGTCGACATCGACAACGCCGCCCGCGCCGGCGGCCCGCAGCCACCCGGCCTGCAGGCCGACGAGCTCAAGGCGTGGCAGGACCTGCTCGTCCGCTACGGCAGGGGCCAGGCCTACGCCCGGATCATGGGCACCCGCCCGCAGACGCTGCGAGCGCTCACCGACTCACCGGTCGGGCTGGCGTCGTTCCTGATCGACCACAACACGGCCAGCCTGGAGCTGATCGCGAAGGCGTTCGACGGCCACCCCGACGGGCTCAGCAGGCGGGACGTCGTCGAGAACATCTCGCTGTACTGGCTGACGAACACAGCGATCTCCGCCGCCCGCCTGTACTGGGAGAGCAAGTACTCGGTGATCGCCGCCAAGGGCGTGCAGCTACCCGTCGCGGTGAGCGTGTTCCCGGCCGAGGTCTACCAGGCGCCCCGGAGCTGGGCCGAGCGCGCCTATCCGAACCTCGTCCACTACAACCGGGTCGCCAAGGGCGGGCACTTCGCGGCCTGGGAACAGCCGCAGCTGTTCGCCCAGGAGTTGTGGGCGGGCTTCAGGTCGCTCCGCTAGCTTCGAGAGCGTGTGGGATCTCGGGGACGCGTACGAGCGGTACGTGGGTCGGTGGAGCAGGCCGGTGGCGGCGGAGTTCGTGCGGTGGCTCGACGCGCCACCCGGCCGGACGTGGCTCGACGTCGGATGCGGCACCGGCGCGCTGACCGAGACCGTGCTGGAGCACGCCCAGCCGGCCGCGATCACCGGCGTCGACCCGTCCGCGGGCTTCCTCGACCTGGCCGCGCAACGCGTGCCGGGCGCGACGTTCGAGGTCGGTGACGCGTCCGACCTGGGCTCGCGCCAGGCCGATGTCGTGGTCAGCGGGCTCGTGCTCAGCTTCGTGCCGGACGCGGCCCGCGCCGTGGCCGAGTTCGCGCGTGCCGGTTCGTACGTGGGGTCCTACGTCTGGGACTACACGAGCGGCATGCAGATGATGCGCCACTTCTGGGACGCCGCGAAGGACATCGACCCCGCCTCCGCCGCCCACGACGAAGGCCCGCTGTTCGCCCCGGTGTGCCTGCCGGGCCCGTTGCGGGCCCTGTGGACCGGCGCAGGACTGCGCGACGTCGAGGTGTTCGGCATCGTCGTGCCCACGGTCTTCCGCGACTTCGACGACTTCTGGGAGCCCTTCCTGGGCCGCACGGGAGCGGCGCCCGCCTACGTCGCGACGCTGCCCGACGACCACCGCGACCTGCTGCGCGACCTGCTGCGTTCGCGCCTGTCCAACGGCGGCGGCCCGATCGAGCTCACCGCCAGGGCGTGGGCCGTCAGAGGTGTGCGCTGAGGAACCTCCGCAGGTGCGGGTTGACGTCGTCGGCGTGGGTGAGGCTGAGGAAGTGCGCACCGTCCTCGACCGTGACCAGCGGCTCGGCGTTCGGCAACGCGGCGACGATCTCCTCGGCCCTCGCGACTGCGTAGGCGACGTCCGCCGTACCGTGCAGTACCAGCGCGGGCTGCCGGATCTCGCCGAGGCGCACCAGCACGCCTTCGCGGTCGACGAGCGCGTTCATGATCAGCCGCAGCCGCTCGCCTTCGATCTCCCGCCACTTCGCCGTCCACTCCGACGCGTCGTAGTCGCCCAGGCAGATCTTGGCCACGGCGTCGATCACCGTGTCCGGCCCCTGCGCGATCCAGACCTCCGCGAGCTGGTGGTACGCGGCGGCGATCTGCTCGTCCTCCGGCTCAGCAGACGTGCCCAGCAGCCCCAGCGCCGTGACCCGCTGCGGTGCGAGCAACGCCATCCGCAGCGCGACGAACCCGCCCTGACTCGTTCCGACGACGGCCGCCGACGCGATCCCGAGATCGTCGAGCACGGCGAGAACGTCCTTCGCGACGTCCCAGTGGTCGAACGGCCCGTTCGCGGGCGTCTGGCCGTGGCCGCGTTCGTCGACCGCGATCAGCCGGAAGGCGTCGCCGAACGCCTCGACCTGCGGCGCCCACATCGTCGCGTCCATCAGGAAGCTGTGCAGCAGCACGACCGCCGGGCCGTCACCGCCGTGATCCACGTAGGACACCGGCTGCCCGCCGTCCGTCGTCACGGTCCCCATGCCACACCCTCACATCTCCCGCGCCGTCCCGCATAGTGGATCATCAGCGCCACCTGCCCTGTTCGCTCTACCCTGCCCGAATGCGACAAGTGATCAGGGGCGTGGTGCTGCTCCTGCTGTTGTTGATCGTCGTCCCCCCGACGGCGGCGGCGCAAGAACAACAGCCTGTGGTCCGGGTCGGCACCGAGGGCACCTATCCGCCGTTCTCGTTCCACGACCCGCAGAGCCAGGAACTGACCGGCTACGACATCGAGGTGATCAAGGCGATCGCCGCGAAGGCCGGCTGGCGGCTGGAGTTCGTCGAGACGCAGTGGGACGCGATCTTCCCCGCCCTCGACGCCGCCCGGATCGACCTCATCGCCAACCAGGTGTCGGTCAACGACGAACGCAAGGCCAAATACGGCCTCTCGAACACCTACACCTACTCGCGCGGCGTGATCGTCCGCCGCACCGGCGACGACCGGGTCAAGACCCTCGCCGACCTCAACGGCAAGACCACCGCCCAGTCGAGCACCAGCAACTGGGCCAAGGTCGCCCGCGACGCCGGCGCCCGCGTGGAGGCCGTCGAAGGCTTCGCCCAGGCCGCCGCCCTGCTCACCCAGGGCCGGGTCGACGCGATCGTCAACGACAACATCGCCGTGCTCGACTACCTCGCCTCGACCGGCTCGAAGGACGTCGAGATCGCCGGCGACGCGGGCCAGTCCGGCAGCGAGCAGGTCCTGGCCCTCCGCAAGGCGGACAGCGCGCTGCTGGGCCAGGCCAACCAGGCGATCGACGCCCTGAAGGCCGACGGCACGCTGCGTGGCATCTCCGAGAAGTACTTCAAGGCCGACGTGTCCAAGGCGGACGGCGGCACCGCGGATCTGTCCCAGGGCAGAGGCCCGCGCAGCACGTGGGACGTCCTGCGCACCACCGCGTGGCCGATGTTCGTGGGCCTGGTGAAGGTCACCATCCCGCTGACGGCGCTGTCGTTCGCGATCGGCCTGGCACTGGCCCTGCTGGTCGCGCTGGCGAGAATCTCGCCGTACCGCGTGCTGTCCGGCCTCGCGCGGGCGTTCATCTCGATCATCCGCGGCACCCCGCTGCTGCTGCAGCTGTTCATCGTCTTCTACGGCCTGCCGCAGATCGGCCTGAAGTTCCCGCCGTTCACCGCCGCCGTCGTGGCGTTCTCGCTCAACGTCGCCGGCTACGCGGCCGAGGTAGTCCGCTCGGCGATCCTGTCCGTGCCACGCGGCCAGTTCGAGGCGGCGTCGACCATCGGCTTCGGCTACACGCAGACGTTGCGCCGCATCGTGCTGCCCCAAGCCGCGCGCACCGCCGTGCCGCCGCTGTCCAACACCTTGTTGTCGTTGCTGAAGGACACGTCGCTGGGCTCGGTCGTGCTGCTGACCGAACTCTTCCGCGAGTCGCAGCTGGCTGCGGCCGAGAGCAACGAGTTCCTCGCCCTGTACTCGTTCGCGGGGCTCTACTACTGGGTGATCTGCGTGGCGCTGTCGGCGGCGCAGAAACGACTGGAGACCAGGCTGAACAGGTACGTGATCGCATGACCGACATCCGCATCGAGGTCTCTGGCCTGCACAAGTCGTTCGGTTCGCTGGACGTCCTGCGCGGCATCGACTTCACCACCCCGCGCGGCACCTCCACCGCCCTGCTGGGCCCGTCCGGCTCCGGCAAGACCACCCTGCTGCGCGCGCTGAACGTCCTCGACACCCCGGACAGCGGCGTGATCCGCATCGACGACGTCTCGGTGGACTTCTCCGCGCTGCCGCCGGGCAAGGCGGGACGCGCGGAAAGCCAGCGGCTGCGTGCGCAGAGCGGGATGGTGTTCCAGTCCCACAACCTCTTCCCGCACCGCACGGTCCTGGAGAACCTCACCGAGGGCCCGGTCGTCGCCCAGAAACGGCCCGAGGACGAGGTCCGCGAGGAGGCGCGGGTCCTGCTGGATCAGGTGGGGCTGGCCGACCGCGCTTCGTCGTACCCGTACCAGCTTTCCGGTGGGCAGCAGCAACGTGTCGGCATCGCCAGGGCGCTGGCGTTGAAGCCGCGCGTGGTGCTGTTCGACGAGCCGACCTCGGCGCTCGATCCCGAGCTGGTGGGGGAGGTGCTGGCGGTGATCAAGGATCTGGCCTCGCAGGGGTGGACGACGGTGATCGTGACGCACGAGATCCGGTTCGCTGAGCACGTCGCGGATCAGGTGCTGTTCCTCGATGGCGGGGTGATCGTGGAACGGGGGAGTCCCGCGCAGGTGATCGGAGATCCTCAGGAGGAGCGGACGCAACGATTCCTCAAGCGCGTCCTCGACCACGGATGAAGCTGACCGAGTGGCCGTGGCAACCTCTGCGCCCTGAGGAGGTCGCCGGCCTGTTCGGCGGCATCCACTGGTGGATCGCGGGCGGCTACGCCATCGAGTTCGCGGTCGGCCGGACCTTGCGCCCGCACGGCGACATCGACGTGCTTCTGCTGCGCCGCGACCAACTGGCGGCGCAACGAGCGTTGTCCGGCTGGGAGTGGTGGGCCGCCGACCCGCCGGGCGCGCTCCGACCGTGGCGGCCCGGCGAGATCCTGCCCGCGGACGTCCACGACATCTGGTGCCGCCCGTCCGCGTCCGCTCCGTGGCGAGTGCAGGTGATGCTGGACGAATCCGACGGCGACGACTGGGTTTCCCGGCGTGACCCGCGGGTGCGGCGTCCTGTCGGCACGCTCACCCACACCACTGAGTCCGGCATCCCGTACCTGGCACCGGAGATCCAGCTCTGCTACAAATCGAAAGCGCCGCGCGAGAAGGACCAGATCGACTTCGACGCGGTGTTGCCGCTGCTCAGCGATGTGCAACGGCGATGGCTCGCGGACGCGATCGGCGGCCCGCATCCCTGGCTGACGCGCTTGTCCGAATGACATTTCCTCGAATTGCGGGGCTCCTGCCGTGGTGGCATCGTCCGGAAACACCGAACCTTTCCCACCACGGCAGGAGCGGACATGACCACCCTCGAGAACCCGGCGATGCCCGCCGTCCACGACTGCAGCGTGAGCGAGTGCTCGTACAACCACGACGGCTGCCACGCCTTCGCGATCACCGTGCGCGGCGACAACGGGGCTGCCGACTGCGGCACCTTCATCCCGTTGACCACGAAGGGCGGGCTGGACAAGGTCGTCGCGCAGGTGGGTGCCTGTCTCCGCACCGACTGCACGCACAACGCCTCGCTGGAGTGCACGGCGCAGAGCGTGCGCATCGGCCCTGGTGCGGGCGACCACCACGCGAACTGCCTTACCTACCAGCCCCGCTAGTCTTCTTCTTTGCGGTCGACGGCTCGGCCCAGTTCGCGCAGGCCGACGTTGAACGCGATGATCGCCACCGTGCCGACCGCCGCGACGACGTGCAGGCCGGCGCCCGCCAGTGAGCCCACCGCGGCCGCGCACCACAGCGTGGCCGCGGTGTTGAGCCCGCGCACGGACAGGCCGTCGCGCAGAATCACGCCGGCGCCGAGGAACCCGATTCCGGACACGACCTGAGCGGCCACCCGCGTGGGGTCGCCCTGGCCGTCGAATCCTTGTGCGGACAGCAGGACGAACAACGCGGCTCCCACCGCCACGAGGGCGTTGGTCCGCAGGCCCGCCATGCGCGAGCGGTACTGCCGCTCGAAACCGATCAACGCGCCGAGGCCCATGCTCTCGGCAATGCGCAGCGTCATGTCGAAGACGTGCATCGTGTGACTCCCCTTGGTCAGGGGGTGTGCGTCACACGCCAGAACTGGAGCGTGCGAGGTGAAGTGACCTGCGCTGGCTACTGTCGCCTGGCATGTGTCGCTCACCTCGCTTCCTGTGTCTGGCCGGTTGGACGGTCCGTGACGCTACCGGGCCGGTCGTGAGGCCGTCGTGAGAGTGGGACGCGCGTCTCATTCCCAGTAGAAGCTGTCGTGCTCGAACACCAGCTTGTGCTCGTTGTCGCCGCCGCTGTCGAGCGCTCGCAATGCGTGGTCGAACATCTCCGTGACGTTGGGCCACAACGGTTCGCCTTCCGCGCCGCCGTACTTGTCCCACTCCATGACGCAGCCGTGCGCCGGGCCGCCGCGCAGGTCCACGAAGAGTTCCCAGCCGCAGCCGTCCGCGGCGATCGGCAGCCAGGCGGGCAGCCACAGGTCGGAGCACGGGGTGCCCGCGGGCTCGGCCAGCGCCGTCGCCTCGTAGGCCGCTTCCTCGTCGGGTGAGGAGAAGGCGATGCCCCGGATCGCGTCGATCATCAGCGTGCGGAAGTGCAGCGCCTCGCGCAGGGAGTGCGGCTGCCAGGACGGCGGGACGAACTCCCAGCGGGTGTACTCGTCACCGACGCCGCCGTACTGCCGCCACCACGCGGCGAGATCGCCTGGCAGTGCCCGCCCGAGGGTTTCCTCCGCGGCGGCGATGTCCGCGGCCGAGGAGGGCGGCAGGAAGACCAGCTCGGGGAGATTCGTCCGGGCCCACGCCTCGATACCGGTCCAGCTCACGAACGGAACTAAAGCATGGCGAGCGGCTCCGGCCCGGCAGGGGGCGGGTAGGCGCGGTCGAGGTCGGCGAGGTCCTGTTCGGACAGCCGCAACGACAGCGCGGCGGCGTTCTCCCGGACGTGCTCGACGGAGCCGGCTTTGGGGATGGCGTTGACGTACGGCAGCCGCAGCACCCACGCCAGCGCGACCTGGGCGGCGGTGGCGTCGTGGCGGCGCCCGATCTCGGCCAGCAGGGGATCGTCGAGCAGGCGGCCCTGCTCGACGGGGGAGTAGGCCATGATCGGGATGCCCTGGGAGGCGAGCCACGGCATCAGGTCGTGCTCGGGGCCGCGGCGGGACAGGTTGTAGAGGATCTGGTCGGTCTGGCAGAAGCCCGGCAGCGCGGTCAGCTCTTGCATGTCGGCCAGCTCGAGGTTGCTGACGCCCCAGTGGCGGATCTTGCCGGCCTCGGCCAGTGCCGCGAAGCCGTCGAGGGTCTGCGCCAACGGGAAGCGGCCGCGCCAGTGCAGCAGGTAGAGGTCGATGCGGTCGGTGCCCAGACGGCGCAGGCTGGACTCGCACGCGCGCACGGTGCCGGTAGCGCTCGCGTTGCCCGGCAGCACCTTCGACACGAGGAACACCTCGTCGCGGCGCCCGGCGATGGCCTCGCCGACGAGCGCCTCGGCCGCGCCGCCGGCGTACATCTCGGCGGTGTCGATCAGGGTCAGGCCGAGGTCGAGGCCGGCTCTGAGCGCGGCGATCTCGCCGGCGCGGTGAGCGAGGTCCTCGGCCATCATCCAGGTGCCCATGCCGAGCGCCGGGATGGTCTCTCCAGACGGCAGCGCGATCGTCATGGGCGCAAGGATGCCCGGTACGTTGGACCGATGCGACGTGCGGGCCTGGTGGTGCTGGCGCTGCTCGTCGTGGCGCTGGCCGTCGTGGCCCAGCTCGCCGACATCCCGGACGGCGCCGGGCTGCGTGAGCTCGTCCGGACGGCGGGACCGGCGGCGCCGGTCGTCTTCCTGGCCGTCTGCGCGTTCGGCACTGCGGTGTTCTTCCCGAAACCGGTGCTCGCCACGGCGGCGGGGCTGCTCTTCGGCGTCGGGTGGGGGAGCGTTCTCGCGATCGCCGGGTTCACCGCCGGGGCGATGATCGCGTTCACCGTCGCCCGCATGCTCGGGCGTGACGCCATCGCGGGCTGGATGGGGGAGCGGCTCAAGGTCGTCGAAGAAGTCTTCGCACGGCGCGGTGTCGAGGCCACGCTCGTGGTGCGATTGCTGCCCATCGTGCCGTTCGCGCTGGCCAACTACGGCGCGGGTGTCACGTCGGTGCGGGGCCGGGACTTCGCGGTGGGCACGGCGCTGGGGCTGGTGCCGTCGACCGTGCTCGCGGCGGTGCTGGGCGATGCGCTGAGCGACCTGGGGTCGCCGCGGTCGATCGTGGCGCTGTCGATCTGGGCGGTGCTGGCCGTCGCCGGCCTGTGGTGGGGCCGAAGCCTCGTCAAAGCCGCCCGCGTGGACACCTAGCGAGACGCAAAAGCCGTCCCGGCGGGAGACCGGGACGGCTTGAGACGTCTGCGACTTGCTCTTGCGACGACCTCTGGGAGGTCAGGCCGTGCGGGTGCGGCGTCCGCGCAGCTCTTCGAGGCGCTCGTCGAGCAGCTCCTCGAGCTCGGGGATCGACCGGCGCTCCAGGAGCATGTCCCAGTGCGTGCGCGGCGGCTTGACCTTCTTCACCTCCGGCTCGACACCGTCGATGATCTTCGACTCGGTGCCGTGGAGACGGCATTCCCAGGTCGGCGGCAGCTCGGCGTCGTCGGAGAAGGGGACCTCGAAGTCGTGTCCCTTCGGGCAGGCGTACCGCGCTGCCCGGCGCGGAGCGAGGTCGTGGTTGCGGTCGGTCTCGTAGCTGACTGCTCCGAGCCGGCTGCCACGCAAAACGCGGTCGGCCATGGCGGTGTCCTTTCGCTCGGCTCAGGGCCGGGGCCCAGGCTTCTTGCTCACCGTGTGCAACGCCCGGATTGCTCCGTTTGTTTCCGGTTCGCTCTCATGGTCGCCCACAGTGACGTCGTTCACTCGTCAACGAAGGCTTCCTACTAATGGATGCGATCGCCACAGGATCGTGACGCGTTATCAAGCTACTGCGCTCATGCGTCACTCTAATGGCCTAGCAGGGCCTGTGGGTAGTCGCTAGGCCAAGCGAAGCTGACCACTTTGTGCGACGTCAGGGCCTAGGTCACCCAACCGGAAGTGACGCCGACAGAGCACTTGATAGCGGACAGTAGTTTCCGTGTTATCGGTTACACAGTTGCTCTCTGTACCCGATCGGTGCTGCTCCGTGTCCGGCTTGGTATCGGCGACCAGAACCGTGTCTCCGGCGCGAATCACCCGACCGGCCCGCACTCGCGCGTTGAACCGCCCTTGCACGCCGCACCAGCACAGGACTTCGACCTGAATCGCCTTGAGTTCGTCGGCCAGTTCGAACAACCGCGCCGAGCCGGGGAACATCTCCCCGCGGAAGTCGGTGGCCAGCCCGAAGCAGTACACGTCGACCTGAACGTCGTCGGCGAGCTCTGCCAGCTGTTCCACCTGAACGGGGGAGAGGAACTGCGCCTCGTCCACGATCAGGTAGTCGACCCGGTGCCCCTGCGCCCACTGGGCTCGCACGAGCCGGCGGAGATCTTCTTCGCCCACCTCCACGGCCTCCCGGGTGATCCCGATGCGGCTGGAGATCTGCGCGTGGCCCGACCGGTCGTGGCGCACGAGCAGCAGGCCGCGGCGGCCCTGCCGGGAGTTGTTGTGGTCGATCTGCAGTGCGAGCGTCGACTTGCCGCAGTCCATGGGGCCGAAGAAGAACTTCAGATGTCCCACCACCGGCGTAGATCGTCGGGAACCCGCGACAGGTAAGGCGGACAGGGCATCTGTCGGATCGGGAAGGGCGTCCACGGCGGGTCACCCTAGTGCCTGGCACCTGATCAACATGAATCCCCACGAGGTAGCGCTGAGTCCTTCCGGCTCCGGCCGGATCGTGGCGTGGGCATAGCCGCTGCGGTGATCGTCGAAACATCCGGATCACTCGAATTGCTCTATTGCTTCAGTGTTGACTAAAAGTGGACCGCTCCGCTTGTTCCGCTTCCCGATATAGCTCGCGCGGCGATATATTCAACGACATGAGTGGTCGGGTCATGTCCGAGCAGACGTTCCTCGTGCTCACCGCGCTCGCGGAGGAGCCGTTGCACGGCTACGCGATCGTGCAGGCGGTGGAGCAGCTGTCCGAGGGGCGGATGGCGCTGCGGGTGGGCACGTTGTACGGGGTGCTGGACCGGTTGGTGGCGGACGGGTTCGCCGAACGCGACCGCGAGGAAGTGCACCAGGGGCGGCTGCGGCGCTACTACAAGCTCACCGACTCCGGGGTGCGGGCGTTGCAGGCGGAGGTCGCGAGGCTGAGCGCGAACGTGCGCGCGGCTTCGGCGGTTCTGAGGGGGAGGGGCGTCCAGGCATGGGCGAGGCGGGTATGAGGAACCTGGAGCGCCGTTATCGGGCGCTCTTGCGGGTCCTGCCGAAGTGGTACCGGCAGGACCGCGAGGAGGAGATGGTCGGTCTCTTCCTGGTCGAGCGGACCGACGAGCTCGATCTGGAGCACAGCTGGCCGGGGTGGGGCGAGACGTTCGCGATGCTCGGTCTCGCGGTGCGGACGCATCTCGCGGCGGGGAGCGGGATGACGCAGGCGCCGGCGAAGGCGGTGTGGCGCGGCGAGGTCGTGCGGGCGCTCGGGATGATCGGGTTGCTGCTGGGCGTGTTCTACGCGGGCGGGGCGATCACGAGCATGGCCTTCGCCTACAACCACCCGGAGATCGTCAACGCGCTGACGTGGCTGCGGGTGTTCGACTTCGCGCCGGTCGTGGCGTTCGTGGCGCTGCTGGCGGGGAAGCGGACGCTGGCCAAGGTGGCGGCGCTCGCGGCGGTGATGCCGGCGTTCGTGTCGCTCGCGGATCTGCAGCACATTCTGTCGTGGCTCGCGTTCCAGGTGCCGTC
The DNA here is from genome assembly GCF_044455585.1 of Lentzea sp. NPDC051213. Lineage (NCBI taxonomy): Bacteria > Bacillati > Actinomycetota > Actinomycetes > Pseudonocardiales > Pseudonocardiaceae > Lentzea > Lentzea sp. NPDC051213. The sequence continues at coordinate 107,224 of NZ_JBITEX010000014.1, read as the reverse complement.
GATCGTCACTTTCGTGGCCCTGTGCCTGGGTTTCCACCGGGAGGCGCCGACGCCGCCCGTGCGCAGGCTGGCGTGGTGGGGCGGCGGAGCGCTGCTGTTCGGTCTGGCCGGCGGGTTCGCGTTGGGGGCGGGGCCACTGGCGGTCGTGCTGGTCACGTTCATCGTGCGGGTGGTGGCGTTCGTGCGGGGTGATGTGGTGCTGGGGCGGGCGCTGTCGTTGTTCGCGGTGCCGCAGCTGGTGCCGCTGGTGTGGCTGGTCGGGAGTGAGGTGCACGGGATCGTGGTCGGGCTGCTGGCGGTGCTCGTGATCACCATCGTGGCTCCGGTGCGGCGGCCGTCGGCACAGAAGTTCCGGGTGTCGTGAACAACCTCGAGCGTCGTTATCGGACGCTGCTGAAGGTCCTGCCGCGGTGGTACCGGCAGGACCGCGAGGAGGAGATGGTCGGGCTGTTCCTGGCCGGACGGACCGACGAGCTCGATCTGGAGCACAGCTGGCCGGGGTGGGGCGAGACGTTCGCGATGCTGGGTCTCGCGGTGCGCACCCGGTTCGCGGCCGTGGGCGAACAGGTGTGGCTGGGTGAGGTCGTGCGGGCGGTCGGTGTGCTCGGCATGCTGCTCGGGCTCACCTACGTGGTGCCGTCGGTCTACCGGACTTTCGCCCCGCAGGACACTCCTGTGTGGACGATCGGCTGGTTGCTGTGGGCGCTGGCGCCGCTGGTGGCGTTCGGGTTGCTGCTGGGCGGGCGGCGCACGGCGGCGAAGGTGGTGTCCGGTCTGCTGCTGATGCCGCTGGCGTTGCAGGTGGCGATGCCGGGGACGGGGTTCACCGCGCTGCTCTACCAGTTGCCGCACGTGGTCACGTTCGCGTGCCTGTGCCTGGGTTTCCACCGGGACGCCCCGGCACCGCCGGCTCGCAGGCTCGCCTGGTGGGGTGGGGGAGCGCTGGTGCTCGGGCTCGCCGAGATGCTGGTGTGGGGGAGCGGGGGCACGGTGATCGCGGTCGCGGTGTTCGGGGTGCGGGTGTTCGCGTTGGTGCGCGGCGACTTCGTGCTCGGCCGCGCGTTGTCGATCTTCGGGGTGCTGTTGCTGGGGCCGCTCGCGATCATGATCGCGTACGGGCCGCGGGAGACCGCGGTGTTCGCCGTGGTGGCGGCGGCGCTGCTCGTGGTCAGCGCCGCCGCTCCGGTCAGACGAGTGAGGGTTCCTGGTTTCCCACGGCCTTGATGGCCCGGCGGACGGGCACGAAGATCAGCAGGATGAAGCCGGCGACGAAGAAGATGATCAGGGCGAGGATGGCGGGCCGCAGGCTGCCGGTGGCCTGGCCGACGCCGGCGAACACCAGCGGGCCGAGCCAGCTGGTGGAGCGCTCGCCGACCTCGTAGAGCGAGAAGTACTGGGCTTCCCGGCCGGGTGGGACCATCTGGCTGAAGAGGCTGCGGGACAACGCGTTCGTGCCGCCGAGCACGATGCCGATGCCGGCGGCGACGAGGTAGAACTGCATCTCGTCGCCCGCCTGCACGAAGAACGCCGCGGTGATCACGACGATCCACACCAGGAGTGAGCCGAGGATCGTCTTCTTGGCGCCGACGCGCTTGGCCACGAAGCCGTGCAGGACGCCGCCGATGAAGGCGACGAACTGGACGATCAGGATCACCGTGATGAGGGTCTGCTGTTCGAACTTGAGCTCGACGCTGCCGTACTGGGCGGAGACGTTGGCGACCGTGGCGATGCCGTCGGTGTAGATCAGGTAGGTGCCGAGGAAGGCCAGAGTGAGCGGGAAAGCCTTGGCCTGCTTGATGGTCGTGCCGAGTTCCTTGAAGCCGGCCTTGACCACCGAGGCGCCGTGTTCGCGGCCGTGCGGTGACTGGTGCTCGGTGAGGCGGGTCAGCGGGATGATCGTGAACGCCGCCCACCAGATGCCGGAGATGACGAACGCGATGCGCGCGGCGTCGCCGGAGGTGATGCCGAGGGAGTCGGCGGAGAGCGTGATGCCGAGCTGGATGGCGAGCGCGACGCCGCCGCCGAGATAACCGAAGGCCCAGCCGCGGCTGGACACGGCGTCGCGTTCGTCGGGTGTCGCGATCTCGGGCAGGAAGGCGTAGTAGACGACGACGCTGGCGCCGTAGCAGATGTTCGCGAGGACGAAGAAGAGCACGCCGAGTTTCCAGTTGGTGCCCTGGACGGTGGCGAGCGCGATGGTGGCCGCGGAGCCGGTGAAGGCGAAGGCGGCGAGCATCTTCTTCTTGTTCTGGGTGCGGTCGGCGATGGCGCCCATGATCGGCAGCACGACGACCTGGATCACGGTCGCGAGTGAGAGCAGGTAGCCCCACAGCGAGCCGGAGGGGAACTGCAGTCCGAGGAACGTGACGTCGCAGTGGTCGAACGCGTTGTCGTTGGCGCAGGGGTTCGCCCCGTTGAGCGCGGTGTCGGCTCTGGCGGCGTTCTCCGCGATGCTCGTGAGGTACAGCGAGAAGAAGACGGTGACCACGGACGTGGGGAACACGGAGTTCGCCACGTCGTACCAGACCCAGCCGCGCTGTTCCCTGCGGCGGCTGGCGGTGTTGGCGTCGGCGGCGTCGTCGCCCTTGACCTTCATGTCGGCGGACTGTACTTGTCCGCCGACTCGTCCCATGATCGACTGTCCAAGCTGTTACCAGGTACCGCGCGAGCGGAGTACCTCGCGCAGGACGTCGGGCCGGTCGGTCACGAGTCCGTCGACGCCAAGATCGAGCAGTGCCCGCATGTCGGCCTCGTCGTCGATGGTCCACACGTGCACTTCGAGTGCTCTGCGGTGGGCGGCTTGGACGAAGCGGCGGTCGACGACGGTGAGGCGGCCCTGGCTGCGTGGCACCTGGGCGACCTGGCCGCGCACGGCGAGTCCGGCGAACGGGATCCGCCCGGCCGCCCAGAGCGCGCCGGCGCTGCGCGGTCCCATGGACGTCAGCAGGTCGGGTCCGCCGCTGCGGCGCAGCCGGGCGAGCCGGCTGTCGGAGAAGCCCGCGAGGCACACGCGGTGCAGCGCCTTGGCCTTGCGCAGCAGCGCCAGGATCGGCTCGACGGCGCCGTCCGCCTTCACGTCGATGTTGAAGAACGTGTCGGGCAGTTCCTCCAGGACGTCGGCGAGGCGGGCGATGGGTTCGCGGCCGCCGATGCGGGCGTGGCGCACCTCGGTCCACGGGAGGTCCGCGACGTGGCCCTTGCCGTCGGTGGTGCGGTCGAGCGTGTGGTCGTGGTGGACCACGACCTCGCCGTCACTGGTGGCGTGCACGTCGGTCTCGATGTAGCGGTAGCCCTCCTGCACGGCACGGCGGAACGAGCTCAGCGAGTTCTCCATGCCGGTGAGGTCGTCGACGTGCCAGCCGCGGTGGGCGAAGGCTCGGGGGTGCGGGCCGGCGAGGTACGGGTGGGTCACGTCCCGAGTGTGCCTGCCTGCGGTGGCTCCGCGGTGGACAGTGGGTGGCGAGACACTTTCTTCTTCATCTCGATAACTTCAGTGCAGCCTGAACTCAGTCGTCTGAGTCCTCCGGCAACATCAACAACTCACCGCTCCAAACCACCAGGGCCCCACCCGAACCAACACCAAACGACGCAGCGGTACTGTCCGGTTCCCTACGAAGGTCGTGCTTTCTGGCGCGTCGCTGGAGACGGCACTCCGGACCCGCTACCTTCGCTCGCCATGGAGCGCTCCATGGAGGCGGATGAGCCCAGGCACTGTGCGTGGTGCGGGCGGCGGTTGCCGGGGAGTGGGAGGATCGGCCGGCCGAGGCGGTACTGCGCGCAGCCGTGTCGTCAGCGTGCGTACGAGCGGCGGGCGGCGTTGCAGCGCGGTGGGTTGCCGGAGGACGCGGTGGTGCTGAGCACCGCGGAGCTGGCTGATCTGCAGGACAGGTTGTTCCAGCTGCGGTGCGCCGCGGAGGATGTGGTGACGGCGGCGCAGGACGGTGCGGAGAACGAGGAGCTGCGGAAGCTGGCGGCTGACCTGGTGGAGTCGGCGAAGGGCTTGGAACGGCTTCGCTGAGCTGTTCGTAGATCAAGCCCGTTCGCCCAACAGCGAACCTACCGGCGTAGCGGGTTGCTTACGTCCGGTGATCGGACGATCATGACGCGCGTGACCTCCTATTGCCGCACGGTGCTGGACCGCGCGGATGTCGGCTATGCCGTGACTGACGCGCGCGGGAACCTCCTGTGGTGCAACCGGGCGCTGGGCGTTGTGCTCGGGGTGTCGGTGGAGCAGGCGTACGGCCGGTCGTTGCCGGCGTTGCTGCCGGGTGTGCCCGAGGCGCCCGCGCCGGCGCGGGAAGTCCTGGCTCCGGGTCCGAAGTGGCTCGAGGTGCGGTGCTCGAACCTGGGTGACGACCTGATGTACGAGGTCGTGGACGTGTCGGCGTGGCGTGATCGTGAGCTGGCGGTGACGCAGGAGGCGGACGCGCTGCGCAGGGCGCAGGCGCTGGGCCGGATGGGCACGTGGGAGTGGTCCATCGCGGACGATCGGGTGACGTGGTCGGACACGCTGCTGGAGATGTTCGGGTTCGCGCCGGGGACGGCGTTCGACTTCGAGCTGTACTCGCAGCTGGTGCATCCCGACGATCTGCCGATGATCGAGGAGACGCTGGACGCGGCGCTCAAGACGGGGTCGGTGTTCACGTACACGCATCGGATGCTGCGCCCGGACGGCAAGGAGCGCGTGTTCGAGTGTTTCGGTGAGGTCGTGGTCGGTGACAACGGTGCGCCGTTGCGTGCGCTGGGTACGGCGCATGACGTGACGCAGTCGTCGCGTGTGCACGACGAGCTGGTGAGGATGGCGGAGCAGGATCCGTTGACGGGTCTGCCGAACCGCAGGGCGTTGACGCGTGCGCTCGAGCAGGAGCTGGCGAACAACGGTTCGGGTGCGCTTCTGGTGCTGGATCTGGACAACTTCAAGGACGTCAACGATCTGCGCGGGCACGCGGTGGGCGATCGTGTGATGCGGATGCTGGCGTCGGCGTTGCAGTCGAGGCTGGGTGATCGGCTGATCGCGCGGCTGGGCGGTGACGAGTTCGCGGTCGTGTTGCCGGGTGCGTCGCCGAAGGACGCGTCCGAGGTGGCCGATGGTCTTCGGGACGCGGTGGCGGGGTTCCCGCTGGCGGGGATCGGGACGCCGGCGCGGATCACGGTGAGCACGGGTCTGGCGGAGTTCGGTCCTGGGGATTCCTGGGAGTTGGTGCTGGCGAACGCGGATCTGGCGTTGTACGCGTCGAAGGCGGCGGGTCGTGACCGGGTGACGGTGTACGAGCCGACGCACTACGCGGACACCGTGAAGCGGGTGAGCGTGCTGGACCGCTTGAGAGCGGCGCTGGCCGGGGGCGGGCTGGCGTTGCACGGCATGCCGATGGTCGAGCTGTCGTCGGGCAAGGTGCTGGGGCACGAGTTGTTGCTGCGGCTGGAGGACGGGCAGGAGCCGTATCTCGGTCCCGCGGACTTCCTGCCGGTGGCGGAGCGGTCGAACCTGATCCTGGAGGTCGACCGCTGGGTGCTGTCGACGGCGATCGACGCGCTGGTGGCGGAGCCGGACTCGAGGTTGCGGTTCAACGTCAACGTGTCGGGCCGGACGCTGGAGGATCCGGATTTCGGCGGGTTCGTGCTGGACAAGCTGGGTTCGGCGGGGGTGGCGCCGGGGCGGCTGGGGCTGGAGATCACGGAGACGGCGGCGGTGACCAATCTGGACGCGGCGGTGTCGCTGGCGACGCAGCTGCGGCAGTTCGGGTGCCGGATCACGCTGGACGACTTCGGTTCGGGTTTCGGGTCGTTCGTGCACCTGAAGCACCTGCCGATCACGGGCATCAAGATCGATGGCGAGTTCGTGAAGGGCATCGAGACGAACGACGCGGACGCGGTGCTGGTGTCGGGGATCGTGCAGATCGCGACGGGGCTGGGTCTGTCGGCGGTGGCGGAATGGGTGGAGCGTCCGTCGCAGGTGGAGGCGTTGCGACGGCTCGGTGTGCGGGTGGGGCAGGGGTTCCACCTCGGGCGGCCGGTGCCGTTGCGTGATGTGGTGAACGCGGAGCGCATGCCGCCGAATGGCGCATTGTCGTCTCAGGTGGTCGGAGCAGAGGATGGTGCGCGCTCCTGATCACCGCCTGATGGGATGCCCGTGTCGTCTTGTGGTCTGCGTCGTCTTGAGTTGAGCGTTGCCGAGCCTGAGTTGTCGGTGGACTTCTTCGCCGGTGTTCTCGGCTGGGCGGTGATACCGGAGCCGGACGGGTCGTTCACGGGCTGGGTGGGTGACAGACTTGCGGCGCATGTTGTTGCGGGAGAACAGGGTTGGCGTGTGTTCTTCGGTGGTGACGAGCCGCGTGAGCTGGCCGGGAACTCCTCTGTGGACACTGGCCGGGTGTTGCACGGTCCGTGGGCGCCGGCGCCGCGGGCCGGTGAGCCGTGCTGGGTCGAGTTGATGACCGGCGCTCCGGATGACGCGTACTGGGCCGGGGAGCTGGGCTGGGCGATCGAGCCCGGTACGGAGGATTTTGTTCTTTTCACGTCGTCGCGGCACGGCGATCCGCGTCCGGTGGCGGGCCGGTTGACGACCACGCGCGGGGACGGCTGGACGGTGTACTTCGCGGTGGACGATCTGGAGGCGGCGTGCGCGCGGGTGTCCGAGTTGGACGGTCGGGTGCTGCTGGAGCCCACGACCGTGCCAACTGGACGGATCGCGTCGATCGCCGGTCCGCGTGGTGGTGAGTGCGTGTTGCTGGAGCGGCCGGCGGGGTGGGGCGGTACCTGGGCTGCCAGGCACCTGACCTGAGGATCCTGTCCGAACCTCGGGATCGTTGGCGCTTTTGGCGCTGTTGGCGTCTGCAAGTACCGCCAACTCTTGATCGAATCGCCCTGGACCACACCCAACCTGTTCGCCGGCCGCCGAACAGACGCCCGGTGTTCTGGGGCGCGATGTTCCCTGTTGGTAGTAGAAGAGTGCCTGTTGATGTCGAGTTGGTGGTACTTGCGGACGCCAGTCAGGGCTGGGGCGCGGGTTGCTGGGCTGTGGAGCTCAGGCTTCCAGCTCGGGCGGGAAGCCGCCGGTCGCGATGGGACCCCAGGAGTCGATGGTGATGCGCACGAGCGCCTTGCCCTGGCGGATCATGGCGGCGCGGTATTCGTCCCAGTCGGGGTGTTCGCCCGCGATGCAGCGGTAGTACTCGACGAAGTCCTCGAGCGCGTCGGGCAGGTCGAGGACTTCGGCGGTGCCGTCGATCTGGACGTAGGGGCCGTCCCAGTCGTCGGAGAGCACGCACATGGTGACGGCCGGGTCGCGGCGCGCGTTGCGGACTTTGGCGCGTTGCGGGTAGGTCGAGATGACGATGCGGCCCTGGGTGTCGAGTCCGCAGGCGACGGGGGAGACCTGCAGGCCGTCGGTGGTGGAGCGGCGGGTGATCAGGACGCCGTGGTGTCTGGTGCGCAGGAACTCGAGCAAGTGCGGCCGGTCGACGAGGTCGGCGGTGGCGATCTTCGGCATGATGTGCAGCATGGCACGGTTCACCTCGTTCGACGGCACGCAGCTCGCCTATCGAGAAGCGGGGGAGGGCGCTCCGCTCGTGGTGCTCGCCGGTGGTCCCGGCCGGGCGTCGGTGTACCTGGAGACGCTGGGCGGGCTGGACGCGCACCGGCGGTTGATCATCCTGGACAACCGGGGCACGGGGGAGTCCGACGAGCCGGCGGATCCGTTCACCTACCGGCGGGACATGCTGGTGCGGGACGTGGAGATGCTGCGCCGGCACCTGAGGCTGGACGTCGTCGACGTGCTGGGGCACTCGGCGGGCGCCGGGATCGCGATGGGGTATGCCGCGGACTTCCCGGACCGGGTCGGCAGACTGGTGCTGCTGACGCCGGCGTTGCGCAGTGTCGGGCTGTCGCCGGAGCAGAGTGACTGGGACACGTTCCTGGCCTCCCGTGCGGATCGGCCGTGGTTCGCGGCGGCGACGGCGGCATTGGAGCGCAATGCGGCGGGTGACGACTCGGTGGAGAACCGTGTCGCCGCCTCTCCGCTGCTGTACGCCCGGTGGGACGAGCGGGCGCAGGCGCACGCGAACGCGGAGCTCGGGCAGTGGAAGTACTCGGTGGCGTTGGGCTACAACGCCGAGGGTGCGTTCGTGCCGGGGATTCTGCGGCGGGCGATGGAGGAGTTCGACCACCCGGTGCTGGTGTACGCGTGCACGGTGGACCCGATCGCGCCGGTCCGTCGGTGTGCTGAGCTGGCCGGGTTGTTCCCGAACGCCTCGATGTACGTGCACGAGGGCGTGGGGCACTATCCGTGGGTGGAGGAGCCGGACCAGGTCGCCAAGCAGATCGCGACCTTCCTGGACGGCTAGGCGGTCAGGCGGTGGCGACGCGGTCCCGGCCGTTGTTCTTGGCCTGGTAGAGCGCTTCGTCCGCGGCCAGCAGCAGCGGGCTGAGCTCGGTCGCCGTATCCGGGAACACGGCGGCGCCGATCGAGGCGGTCAGGCCGATGATGCGCTGCGGCTCGCCCGAGCGGTCGATGACGTCGACCTCGAGGCGGGCGATGTCGAACCGGATGCGTTCGGCGGTCGCCCGCACCTCGTCGGTGCCCACACCGGGCAGCAGGACCGCGAACTCCTCGCCGCCGAACCGGCCGACCAGGTCGTAGGAGCGGACGGCGTGCTTGACCACGTCGGCGATGGCGCGCAGGACCCGGTCGCCGGCGAGGTGGCCGTAGGTGTCGTTGATGAGCTTGAAGTGGTCGAGGTCGAGGATCATCACGCCCACGGTGGACACCAGGCGGCGGGCGCGGGCGAGTTCGCGTTCGGCGACGTCGTGCCAGAACGTCGCGTCGACCAGGCCGGTCTTGGAGTCGGTGCGGGCGGCGACGCGGAACTGGGGCAGCAGCAGGCCCATGTGCAGCGCGAGCACGGTGAGCAGCAGGATCGGGGACAGCCACGGGCGGGCGGTCGCGATGATGGCGATGCCGGAGCCGAGTCCGACCGACGCGGTCACGATCAGGATGTCGGAGGCGTGGCCGAGTGCTGTGCGGACCGGGTTCGCCGGGTTGGACATCATGATGGCGCCCACGACCAGGGCGTAGTTGACGAACCAGTACAGGAATCCGGCGATGACGAGGGCGAGCAGCCCGCGTGGGCCGTCCAGCTGGGACGGGTCCGATGCCGAGAACATGGCGAGCACCCATTGCGCTGCGGCGCACCCAAGTACGACAGTGGCGGCGGAGAACAGTTTCCGGTAGAGAACCGCCCGGCGTTTGTAGACCCGCAGCCACGCGTGCAGGTAGATGGTCACGACCAGCAGGACGACGAGTGGCATGGGGAGTACGAGCACGCCCGCGAACTGCCACACCGACTGCATCTGCGCGTGGGGGACACCCTCAGCGGAGACTTCGCGGATCCGTTCGATACCGCGCGCCAGTTCGAGGTGCACCAGGGCGGCTACGCACAGTGCCGCGAACCAGTACCAGTCGCGCACCTCGAACGGGGTAAGCCGTGCGGTTGCGAGCGTGACGAGTGCCGCTGTCACGGCAATCGTCACGACGTAGGTCAGCACGACTGGAGGAAGGGACCATAACTTCCACCGGCGCGGGTCGAGCCAAGGCACGCTGCCACCCCCACCGAAAACCATCAGGAACCAACCACTGTAGCTACCGGGTCACGCGAAGTCGTGGCTCCATGTGGGGGACCTCACCCTGAGTAGTCCTCGCGTTTCACACCCCTTGTAACACCTTCATTTCCCACAAGGAGACGGTCATGATGAACCGCGCGCTGTCGACTGACTGGACCTGCACCTCCACTTCGACGGACTGGACCTTCAAGGCCAGCACCGACTGGACGTTCCACTCGACGGACTGGACGTTCGCGAGCACCGACTGGACCTTCGCGTCGACGGACTGGACTGTCTAGGGACGCTCGGCGGCCATGGCGGCGGAGGGTGTACGCCGGCACCCTCCAGTGCCGTCGACCTGGCGTTTCCCGGCAGACTCGCGCGCGCGACGAGACGCGCTGGTTGAATGACCGCCTGCGGCGGGGGCCGTGCCGCGATGGTGTCGTCGGGGGTCAGGCGTGTTGACGTTCGGAGTGCTCGGACCGCTGGAGGTCTTGCGGGACGGGTCTGCCGTGCACGTCAACGGACCGCAGCAGAGAGCTCTGCTCGCCACGTTGCTGTTGCGGGCGAACACGGTCGTGCCCGTGACCGTGATCGTCGCCAGGCTGTGGGACGAGGACCCGCCACCGGCCGGTCGCAAGTCCGTGCAGATGTACGTGCTGCGGCTGCGTCGCCTGCTGGCCGACGGGGCCGTGATCGAAACCCATCCGCACGGCTACCTGCTGCGGATCGACCCGGCGACGCTGGACCTGGCGCGGTTCCGCGACGCCGTGCGGGCGGCGGGGCTCGCGCAGCCCCGCGACGAGCTGGCTCTGCTGAGTCAGGCGCTGCAGTGCTGGCGTGGGCCGATGCTCGACGACGTCGACTCGGAGTCGTTGCACCGCGAGGACGTGCCGCCGCTGGCCGAGCAGCTGCTGCGGGTGCGGGAGCGGTTCTTCGACGCGAGCCTCGAACTGGGTCAGCACGGTGAGGTGATCAGCGAGCTGATCCGGGCGACCGAGGAACATCCGTGGCACGAGGCGTTCTGGGCTCAGCTGGTGACCGCGTTGCACCGCACGGGCAGACGCGCGGACGCGTTGCAGACCTATCAGACCGTGCGTCGCAGGTTCGCCGAGGAGCTCGGCGTGGACCCCGGCTCCGGGTTGCGGGCCGCCCACGAGGCTGTGCTGGCCGCCGACGATCCCGCGCCCGCTGTGGCGCAGCTGCCCGGTGACGTGAACCGGTTCATCGGCAGGGACACCGTCATCGCCGGCTTGGACGAATTCGCGTTCACGCCCGGCGGCGATCGCAACATCGTGATCTCCGGGCCTCCCGGCGTCGGGAAGACCACCCTCGCCGTTCATGTCGCTCACCGGTGGCGGGAGAAGTTTCCGGACGGACAGCTGTACGTGAACCTGCAGGGCTTCGCGGCCGACCCGCCGCTGTCACCGTCGACGGCGCTGACGCGGTTCCTCGGTGCGCTCGGGTTCGGTCGCGATCGAGTGCCTGACGACGTCGAGGAGCAGTCGGCGTTGTTGCGCAGCGCGCTGACCGGACGCCGCATGGTGCTGGTGCTGGACAACGCCGCCGACGCCGACCAGGTGCGGCCCCTGCTGCCGGGTCAGCCCGGCTGCGTCGTGCTGATCACCAGCCGCCACGATCTGCGTGGCCTCGTGGTCAGCCCTGGGGCCAGCGGTGTGCCGCTCGACGTTCTCGACGACGACGAGTCCCGTGCGGTGCTCGCCGACCTGCTCGGTCCTGAGCGTGCCGCGGCCGAGGCCGGCGCACTCGGACAACTCGCCAAGACCTGCGCGCACCTGCCCCTGGCGCTGCGGATCGCGGGCGCGAACCTCGCCGCCGACCCCGGTTGCAGCATCGCCGACTACACCACCGAGCTCACCACCCGAGGCCGGGTCACCGCGCTCGCCATCGACGGCGACGAACGCAACGCTGTCCGGGCCGCGTTCGACCAGTCCTACCTGCGGCTGAACGTGGCCGATCGCGCGTTGTTCCGGCTGCTGGGCCTCGTGCCGGGCCCGGACATCGGCGTCGCCGCCACGGCCGCGCTCGCCGATACCGACGTGCCGCACGCGCGCCGGGCAGTCGACCGTCTCGTGGCCGCCGGTCTCCTGCAGCGGACCGCGCCCGGCCGGTGCGGCTTCCACGACCTGATCCGCGAGTACGCGGCCGGGCTCGCCGGCGTTGACGGCGATCCGGCGATGTTCAGGCTGGTCGAGCACTACCTGCGCCGCGCGGCCGAGGCCGCGCGGATCGCTTACCCCGTCGCGGCAGTGCGTGACGTTCCAGCGGACCCCGCTCTCACCGAGGCGGACGCGGTGCGCTGGTTCGACGACGAGCACCACAACCTGCTCGCGGTCCTCACCTGGGCGGCGACCCGTCCGGCCGCCCAGCACCTGGCGTGGCGGATGGTCGAGGTGCTGCACGGCTACCTGCAGATCGGCGGGCACACCAGGGAGGCCATCGCCACGTCCACGGCGGCGCTGGGTGCCGCGGACGCAGCCGGAGACCACCAGGCCCGCGTCTCGCTGCTGGATCTGCTCGGGCTGCTCTTCCACGACCTCAGCGAGTACGACCAGGCCTACGTGCACCACGTGCAGGCACTGACCATCGCCAGACAGCTGGGGGACCTCGACGGTGAGGCCGACGCCCTGCGCAACATCGGCCGTCAGCAGGTGCAGCAGGGCCGGCCGCAGGACGCGCTGACGTACTTCGACAAGGCCCTCGCTGTGGCCCGCTCGGCGGGAAACACCGAGTCGGAGTCGCGGACGTTGAACTTCATCGGTGTCGCCACCACGTACAGCGGTGACCCGCAGACAGCCTTCGACCTGCACGAACAAGCACTCGCGCTCGCCCGCAAGATCGACCACCGCGAGCTGGTGCACCGCTGCCTCAACGGCAGGGGCATCGCCTGGTGGGCGCTCGGAAGGCTGGACGAGTCGGTGGCCGACCACGAGGAGGTGCTCGCCTACTGCAGGCAGACCGGGCAGAGCGTGGGCGAGGGGGCGTCGCTGATGAGCCTCGCCGAGGTGCATCTCGACGCGGAGCGGGCCGACCTGGCCGCGGGGCTCGCCGCCGAGGCTCTGCTGGTGAGCCGGGAGGTGGCCGAACGCCGGACGCAGGCCAACACGATCACCTTGCTCGCCGCGATCGACAACCACCGGGGCGACCACGCCGAAGCGGCCACGAAATGCGGTCAGGCCCTGGAACTCGCACGGGAGATCGGGTTCGGTTTCGGTGAGGTCGCCGCACTGCTCGGGCTGGCCACCGCGCACCGCGGCCTCGGTGATCCCGGCACCGCGCTGCTGCACGCGGGCAAGGCGCTGGAACTGGTGCGCGCCAGCCGCCAACTCCTGCTCGAAGCGGACGTGCTCACCGAACTCGCCCGCGACCACCTCGACCTCGGTGACTCCACGGCCGCCGCGGACACGGCCACCGAGGCCGTCCGGGTGGCCGCGAACCAGGGCCGGAGCCTCGTCGAACAACGCGCCCGCACGCTGCTGGCAGGACTTCGTTCGCGGTAGCCACGGGAGGGTGCGCGCGTCGCACTCACTGGCCCGCCTGCGCGAATGATCGCGCGGCGTGGCGCCACGACCACGCCGCCCCTCCGGCGGCCAGCGCACCCACCGCCCCGGCCGCCGCGACCACCTGGTGCGGGGGCCACCACTCGGCGGCCACCCCGGCGGCCGCGATCCCCAGCCCCTGCGACACCCGCAACGCGGTGACCGCGAGACCGAAAGCCTGCCCGCGCGTGGCGTCGGGCACGGTGCGCACGAACGTCGTGTTCGCCAGCAACTGGTAGGCACTCGCCGCGCCGGACAGCCCGACCAACACCAACGACCACGCCAGGCCCGGTGCGAGTGCCATCGGCAGCAACACCACGCACGACGCGATCGACAGCCAGGGCATCAACCGCATCCCCAGGCCGCGTGGCATCCGGGCGAGCAGCACCATGCCCACCGTCGTGCCGGCGGCGAACACACCGAAGATCGCCCCCACCGCCGCGGGACCCGCACCCAGCCTCGCCGCCAACGGCGCCGCCAGCGCCTCCGCCGTGATGTAGAAGCCGGACACGCAGGCGAGCGCCACCAGCGCCCGCAACCGGCGATCACCCCACACCAGCCGCGCCCCGCCCACCAGATCCGCGGGCCACGCCCGCACGTGCGGGTTGGCCGGAGCGGGCCGATCGAGCAGGAACACCCCCACCAGGAACGCCGAGACGCAGAACGTCACCCCATCCGCGACCAGCACCAGAGCGGGCCCGAGCCACGCGACCAGCGCGCCGCCGGTGAGGAAGCCCGCGACCTGGGCCGCCTGCGTCACCGTGCTCAGCACCGCCTGACCCAGCGGATAGCGGTCGTCGGGCAGGATCTGCGGCAGCAACGCCGCCCGCGCCGCGCCGTGCGGTGCCCCCGCGAACTGCACCAGCACCAGCAGTGTCGCGAGCAGCCACAACGGCAACAGCGGCACGGCCATGAACAACAACAACGCCGCCCGCACGAAATCGGCGGCCACCATGACCTCTTTACGCGCGAAACGGTCGGCGAGCCCCGAGAGCAGGGGCCCGCCGACCAGGTCCGGCAGGAACGTCAACGCGTAGGTCAGCGCGGTCAGGCCCGCGCTGGCGGTGCGGTCGTAGACGTGCACCGTCAGCGCGACCCTCGCGAACTGGTCCCCGGCCACCGACACCACGTGCGCCACGAACAGGGCGCGGAACTCACCATCGCGGGCGAGCTCGCGGTAGCCGGGCATGAGCTACAGGATGGAGGACCAGAACCCGCACCGGTGATCTCGGGCGAAATCGGTGCCCTTGATTGCTCCGGGTGCCAGCGACTGCACGTCCGAACGCCACCCCGGGTCACCGGTGCGCGCGAACCGGCCCCACGCCGTGAGCATGTAGTCCGACACCTCGCGCTGCTGCGGCGAGAGCGTCACGCCGGGGAACTCGAACAGCATCAGCAGCTCAGAGCCGTGGTAGGCCTTGTAGTCCGGGAACGGCGGCAGCGGGAAGATCAGCGGCACGTCCTGGTCGGCGAACTCGTAGCCCGACACCCGCGCATAGCGGCCCAGCTCCTTGCGCGCCACCTGCGTCGGGCACGCCCACGACGCGTCGGTCAGCACCTGCGCGAGCTCGTCACGGGCGTCGTCGTTGCCGTTGACCGGGTACTTCGCCAGGACACGATCCGCCTTCGCCTCACCGAACAAGCCGGCCAGCTGCGCCCGGTAGGTCGCCTCCGGCAGCGGCTGCGGATAGATCAACGCCGCGAACAACGTCGCCTCGTCGTGCGTCGTCCCCACCAGCGTCGGCACGTGATGCACGCGGCCCGTGCGCTGCGCCACCACCGGGTCGATCGGCAGGATCGCCGTGTCGAACGAGGGGAGGCCGAACTGCTCGTGCACGCTCAGCAGCTTCGCCACCGGCTGCGCCCGCAGACACGCCACGTCCGCGCACCCCAGGGTGCCCACGCCCGCGTTCTCCGTGTCCGTGCGCGACCGCCACAGGTGGATGAGCTTGCCGGGCTCGGTCGGTGACGGCGAGGTCAGCCCGGCGGGACCGGACTGGATGATCGCCTTGGCGAACAGCCCACCGGCACGCGGCGACGCGAGCTGCGCGGTCACGCTCAGCCCACCCGCCGACTCACCGAACACCGTCACGTTGCCCGGGTTGCCGCCGAACGCACGAGCGTTGCGCTGCACCCACTTCAACGCCGCCTGCTGATCGGCCAGGCCGAACGTGCCGGAACCAGGCAGACCGGGATGACCGAAGAACCCGAACACCCCGAGCCGGTAGTTCACCGTCACCACGACGACGTCGTTCTTCGTCGCGAGCTGCCGGGCGTCGTACTGCGACGCCGCACCGGCCGTGAACGCGCCACCGTGGATCCACACCATCACCGGCCGCGGCTTGCGCGCCTCACCGGCAGGCGTCGTGACGTTGAGGTACAGGCAGTCCTCGGTCTCCGACGCCGGCATGCCGAGCTGCGAGGTCTGCGCGCAGATCGGCGCCGGCCTCGTCGCGTCCCGCACGCCCTGCCACGCCGCGGCCGGCTGAGGATCCCGCCAGCGGTTCTCACCCACCGGCGCAGCAGCGAACGGGATGTTGCCGAACGTGCGATACGTGCTGGTCACCGTCCCGGAGACCAGACCCTTGTCTGTCCTGACCACCGCGCCGCCGCCCTCAGCGGCAGCGGCAGGGCTCACGATGACGGCACCAGCCATCGCCGCGGCAACGACCGCCGTCAACAGTCGTGACATCAGACGAACACCCCTCACTGTTCTCCCCAGAAATCAGAACTTCCCCAGAAACCGCACTGGTGGTCCTTCGCGAAATCAGCCGGCCCCACCGCCCCCGCCGCGAGCGACTGCACCTCGGCCCGCCAGCCGGGATCACCGGTGCGCGCGAAACGCCCCCACGCCCTGACCATGTAGTCCGACAACTCCCGCTGCCCAGGCGAGAGCGGCAGGCCGAAGTCGAACAACACCGGCAACTCCGCCGCGTGATAAGCCCGGTAGCCGCCCGGGAACGGCGGCATGTCCGGGAAGAACATCGGCACATCGGTGTCCGCGAACTCGTACCCCGGCGCCTTCAACCGCCGGCGGGCGTCCTGCGACGGGCACGCCAGCGACCCGTCCGTGAGCACCGTCGCGATCT
Source organism: Lentzea sp. NPDC051213 (assembly GCF_044455585.1). NCBI lineage: Bacteria > Bacillati > Actinomycetota > Actinomycetes > Pseudonocardiales > Pseudonocardiaceae > Lentzea > Lentzea sp. NPDC051213. The sequence continues at coordinate 90,978 of NZ_JBITEX010000014.1, read as the reverse complement.
CGTCGCGCGCGTCACCGTTGCCGTTGACCGGATAGCGGGCCACCACCTGGTCGGCGAGCGTCTCCCCGTACAGCCCGGCGATGCGAGCCCGGTAAGTGCTCTCGGGAATCGGCGCGGGCTCTGCCAGCCCCACGAACACCGTCGCCTCGTCGTGCGTCGACCCGATCATCGTCGGCACCCGGTGCAACCGGCCCGTGTTCTGCGCGACCAGCGGATCGATCGGCAACACCCGCGTACCGAACGCCGGGAACGCGAACGCGCTGTGCACCGGCAGCAGCTTCGAGACCGGCAACGCCCGCAGGCACGCGAGATCCGGACACCCCAGAGGCTGCGCCGCGCCCGTGCGCTCCACCTCCGCCCGCGACCGCCACTGCGTCGCGAACCGCCCCGGCTCCCGGCCGGGGAACGTCGTCCCGCACGCACCCGACTGGATGATCGCCTTGCCGAACAGCCCCGCCGCCCCCGGCGACGCGAGCTGCGCACAGACACTCAACCCACCGGCGGACTCACCGAACACCGTCACGTTGCTGCTGTCACCACCGAACGCACGGGCGTTGCGCTGCACCCACCGCAGCGCGGCCTGCTGGTCCGCGAGCCCGAACGTCCCCGAACCCGGCAGACCGGGATAGCCGAAGAACCCGAACACCCCGAGCCGGTAGTTCACCGTCACGACCACGGCGTCGTTCTTCGTCGCCAGCCACCGCGCGTCATAGGTGCCCGCCGCGCCACTGGTGAACCCGCCACCGTGGATCCACACCATCACCGGCCGCGGCTTCGACCGCTGGGCCGGTGTGGTGACGTTCAAATACAGGCAGTCCTCGACCACGGACCCCGGCAACCCCAGCGCCGGTGCCTGCGCACACAGCGGTGACGGCGTGGTCGCGTCCCGCACGCCCTGCCACGGCGCGGCCGGTTGCGGGTCCCGCCACCGGTTCTCACCGACCGGCGCCGCGGCGAACGGAATGTTGCCGAACGTGCGATAGGTACTGGTCACCGTGCCGGACACGGCACCCTTGTCAGTCTTGACGACCCTGCCGTCGCTCTCAGAGCTCATAGAGCTGTCAGCGTGAGCGACCGGGACCTGGATGGCGGCGAGCGCCAGCGCGGCGGCCACAGCCACCGCGGGAATCCTTGCCATGAGTTGTCCGACCCCCTTCGGACTCGAACGTATCGCCGGACAGGGCAAGCCGGATACCGGATAAAGAGACATGTCCCATCCACCGAAAGTGGATGTGCCCGATCACCGGTCGCCTCACCGGTTGCCGACATACCGACCGGTCGGTACCCTCCGACTCGTGGGTGACACAACGCTTCCGCCGCAGCCGCTCGTCGACGCCCTGGTCTTCGACTGGGGCGGCGTCCTGACGGTCTCCGTACCCGAGTTCGTCGGCGCGTGGCTGCACGCCGAGGCCATCGACCGCGAGGTCTACGGTCGCGTCATGCGCGAATGGCTCGGCCGCGACGCGCTCCCGGACAACCCGGTCTTCCGCCTGGAGACCGGCGAGCTGACCGTGGCGCAGTTCGAACGGCTGCTGGCCGCCGAGCTGATCACCACCAGCGGCGCGGCGATCGACGAGAACGGGCTGCTCAAGCGCATGTTCGGCGGCGCGACACCCGACCCGGCGATGGTCGAGCTCGTCCGCAAGGCCCGCGCCGCCGGCCTGCACACCGCGCTGCTGTCCAACAGCTGGGGCGAGGGGTACCCGAAGGACCTGCTGCTCGAGCTGTTCGACACCGTCGTGATCAGCGGCCGCATCGGCATGCGCAAGCCCGACGAACGCATCTACCGTCACACCCTCGACCAGATCGGCGTCCCCGCCGGCCGCGCGGTGTTCTTCGACGACGCGCCGATCAACGTCGAAGCAGCCCAGGCCGTCGGCATGCACGCGTTCCGCCACACCCACGCCGACGACACCCGCGCCACCCTCGCCACCCTCGGAGTGAACCTGTGACCGGCACCCCTGGCTCTTCAGACTCACCCGGCCTTCCCGGCCTCGACCTGGAGGCACTGGCCACACACCTGGGCACAGGCCCGCTGTCGGGCGAGCTGTTCCCCGGCGGCCGCTCCAACCTCACCTACCGCGTCACCGACGGCACCCAGCGCTGGGTCCTGCGCCGCCCGCCCCTCGGGCACGTGCTGGCGACCGCGCACGACATGGCCCGCGAGTTCCGCGTGATCTCCGCACTGGAACCCACGTCGGTGCCGGTGCCCCACGCGCATCAGCTCGTCGAGGACACCTCCGTCATCGGCGCGCCCTTCTACCTCATGTCGGAGATGCCCGGCGTCGCGCTGCGCGAGCGCAAGCAGTGCCCGTGGCTCAACTCCGAGAAGGCCACCGTCCTGTCGCGCAAGCTCGTCGACGTGCTCGCCGACCTGCACTCCGTCGACCCCGACGCGGTCGGCCTCGGCGACTTCGGGCGCCCGGAAGGATTCCTCGCCCGGCAGGTCAAGCGGTGGGGCAAGCAGCTCGACGCCTCCCGCAGCCGCGACCTGCCCGGCATCGACGAACTGCGCGACAAACTCGCCGACACCGTCCCGGACTCCCAGCGCGTGGCGATCATCCACGGCGACTACCGCCTCGACAACGCGCTGGTCACCCAGTCACCACTGCAGATCAGCGCGGTCCTCGACTGGGAGATGGCCACCCTCGGCGACCCGCTCGCCGACCTCGGCCTGCTCTACGTCTACTGGCAGGGCCTCGGCGTCGACAACGACCCCATCACCGGCAGCGTCCCGTCGATGCCCGGCTTCCTGTCCGCCGACGAACTCGTCGCCCGCTACACCACCCGCACCGGCACCGACACCTCCGGGCTGGGCTGGTACATCGCCTTCGGCTACTTCAAGCTCGCCGTCATCGTCGAAGGCATCCACTACCGCTTCGCCAGCGGCAAAACCGTCGGCGCCGGGTTCGAGAAGCTCGGCGCGTTCACCGTTCCCCTCGTGCGGCAGGGTCTCGCCGCCGCCCACAAGGAGCTCTGACATGGACTTCGCCTACGACGCCAAGACCGAGGAACTGCGGGCCAGGCTGCTCGCCTTCATGGACGAGTTCGTCTACCCCGCCGAGGCCGTCCTCGAGCAGCAGCTGCACGACGCCGCCGACCCCTGGGAACGCCAGCCCGTCCTGGAATCGCTGAAGGTCGAGGCCCGCAAGCAGGGCCTGTGGAACCTCTTCCACCCCGAGCACAGCGACGGCCTCACGAACCTGCAGTACGCGCCACTGGCCGAGATCACCGGCCGCAGCCCCCACCTCGCCCCTGAGGCGTTGAACTGCGCCGCGCCGGACACCGGCAACATGGAGGTGCTGACGATGTTCGGCACCGACGAGCAGAAGAAGCAGTGGCTGCAGCCGCTGCTCGACGGCGAGATCCGCTCCGCGTTCTGCATGACCGAACCCGACGTCGCCTCCTCCGACGCCACCAACATCGCCACCCGCATCGAACGCGACGGCGACGACTACGTCATCAACGGCCGCAAGTGGTGGTCCTCCGGCGCGATGAACCCCAACTGCGCCATCTTCATCGTCATGGGCAAGACCGACCCCGACGCCGACCGCCACCGCCAGCAGTCCCAGATCCTCGTCCCGCGCGACACCCCCGGCATCACCGTCAAGCGCGCCATGACGGTCTTCGGCTACCAGGACTACGCCCACGGCGGCCACGCCGAGATCCTGTTCGAGAACGTCCGCGTCCCCGCGTCGAACCTCATCGCCGGCGAGGGCGAGGGCTTCGCCATCGCGCAGGCCCGCCTCGGCCCCGGCCGCATCCACCACTGCATGCGCCTGATCGGCATCGCCGAACGCGCCCTGGAACTGCTGTGCCGCCGCGCCTCCTCGCGAGTGGCGTTCGGCAAGCCCATCGCCGCGCAGGGCGTCGTGCACGAGTGGATCGCCGAAGCCCGCGTCCGCATCGAACAGGCCCGCCTGCTCGTGCTCAAGACCGCCTGGCTGATGGACACCGTCGGCAACAAGGGCGCCCACACCGAGATCCAGGCCATCAAGATCGGCACCCCGCTGATGACCGAATGGGTCCTCGACAAGGCCATCCAGGCCCACGGCGGCGGAGGCGTCAGCCAGGACACCCCGCTCGCCGAGCTGTGGGCCGCCACCCGCACCCTGCGCATCGCCGACGGCCCCGACGAGGTCCACCGCATGTCGCTGGCCAAGCGAGAGCTCAAGAAGTACCTGTAGGGCCAAGCCGGGGGGGCGGATCTCGCACCCCCGGCTGCAGAACCCCGACTAGGACCCTCGGCTACAGGACCCCCGGCCAGCGCCCCCTGGCTACCGCG
>NZ_JBITEX010000014.1:0-86595 GCF_044455585.1 Lentzea sp. NPDC051213 | reverse complement strand
CGCCTTGGCTACCGCGCCTTGGCTACCGCGCCTTGGCTACCGCGCCTTGGCTACCGCGCCTTGGCTACCGCGCCTTGGCTACCGCGCCTTGGCTACCGCGCCTTGGCTACAGGATCACCTGCGTCGCCTCCAGCCCCGCGACCGCCGACCGCACCGCGCCCGCGAAGTCCCAGAACAGCGCCGTCGTCGTGTGCTTGCGCTGCGCACCGGTGTTCGTCGTGAACATCCCCGCCCGCAACGGCGTGGTGGTCTCCACCTGCACCCCGGCACCCAGCAACGTCCGGTTCACGATGTTGCCCGGATCCGTGCCGTCCAGCGTCGGATGCGACGACGCGTCCACCGCCGAGATCCCCGCACCGGTCAACGCCGACACCACCCGCGCCCGCAGGTCCGCGTTCGCCCCGCCCACCAGCGCACACGCCGGGTTCGGCAACGGCCGCCAGTCGCGTTCCGCCTCCGTCACCGAACACCCGTGCAACGCCACCGCGTTCAACGCACCCGCCGCCAGCGACCGCGCGTAGTGATCATCGCAACCCGTCGACGTCACGTGCAGCTCGGCGTTCCCCGAAGCCCGCAGCCCCTCGAACATCCAGTAGTCCTGCACCGCACCCGAGGCGGCAAGGGTCGCCGGGTGATAGCCCGCGACCGCCAGCGCCAGCTCCGAGGTCCCCGGCTCGATCCCGCCCCCGTGCGGCGCGAACACCACTGTGCGCCCGAAAGCAGTGCGATCAAAAGCAGGGTGCCGCACCATCCGGCGCCCCCAGTCCACGCCCTCGTGCAACGCCGGATCCCGGTAGATCTCGCTGTAAGAGGCATATCCCGCGGCCGCACACGCCGTCACACAACGGGTCAGCAGCGGCGTAGCGGCCACCAACCCGAGAAACACACGCCTGGAAGTCCCCATGACCAAAAATTTAGGGGGTAAACCGTTCGGGGTGCGGCCGGAAAGTGCTCAGTTGATGAACACTTTCAGTTGTTGAGAGCCTCACGGGCAGCCATGGCCGCCCGGCACGCGTGCACAAAGCCCCAGAACACCTCAGTCGTCGTGTGCCGGCGATCCGACCGCGAGTTCTCCGCGAACATCGCCGTCCGCAGCGGCGTCGTCAGCTCCAGCTGCGCTCCCTGCCGCGACTTCGTCCGGTTCGCGATGTTCGCCCGGTCGTAGCCGCCCAGGATCGGGTGGTCCACCGCGTCGATCGTGTGGAACCCGGCGCGGCGCAGTCGCGTCAGCAGCTCCAGGCGCAGCAACGCGTCACGCCCGCCGACCAGCACCGCCCGGTCGTGATCGGCGAGCCCCGCCGCCGCGGCCGTGCAGCCGTGCAAGCCCAGAGCGTGCGACGCACCGGACACGAGCGTGCGGGCTACACGGTCGTCGCAGTTCGACGAGGTCACATGCAGCTCGTCATTGCCCAAAGCCCGCAGGCCCTCGAACATCCAGTAGTCGTGCGTCTGCCCGATCGGCACGCGCGTGCCGGGATGAAAACCCGCGATGGCGAGGCACAACTCGGACGTGCCGACCTCGATACCGCCACCGTGCGGGGCGAGTACGACGGACGGCGTGCGGGGCCGGTGCCGCTTGAAGCGACGCCGGTAGTCCACCCGTTCCACCAGTCGGGGGTCGGCGTAGAGGTCGGAGTTGGACGCGTAGACGTCTAACGCCGTCCACTGAGGCTGGGGTCTCATGGCGGGCGGAAGCTTAACCAATCACGCTCAGGGTCCTCGCCGACACGTCCAGCACCGCCGGCGCTCCGAGCGGCAACGACCACTGACCAGCGCAATGCCCGAACCCGAAGTCTCCCAGCACCGGCACCCCCAGCGGCAGCAACCGGTCCAGCAGCACCGGCGAGACATCCCCGCAGTCCGCCCAGGAGCCGAGCACGATCCCCGACACCCCGTCGAACCACCCCGCCCGCAGCAGCTGCGTCAGGATCCGGTCCAGCCGGTAAGGCTCCTCACCGATGTCCTCCAGCAACGCGATCGCACCCTCGGGCGGCGCCCACCGCGGCCCGCCCACCATCGCCGCCAGCAACGCGCAGTTCCCGCCCACCAGCACACCGCGCGCGGTCCCCGGCACCACCGGCGTCCCGGACGTCCACGACCGGGCATCCTCGAACAGCACGTCGCGCAACCGGGCCTGGGCCAGCGGATCACCGGCGAACGCGTGCGTGCCCGGCATCGGCCCGAACACCGTCGCGATCCCCGCCGCGTTGAGCTCCGCGTGCAGCACCGTCACATCCGACGAGCCCACGAAAACCCGCGGCGGCAGGTCCTTCCACGGCACGAGGTCGGTCATCCGCAGACACCCGTAGCCGCCGCGCACGCAGAACACGGCCTCGACCTCAGAGGACCACGCCGACACGAACTCGGCGGCCCGCGCCGCGTCCGACCCCGCCAAATAGGCCAGCGACCAGGGTTGCACCACAGGTGTGGTGACCTCGAGGCCCCACGACCGCAGCACCGCCACCCCCGCGGCGACCAGCTCCGGATCGGCCGGGCCCGCCGGCGAGACCAGCGCGACCCGGTCACCCGGCCGGAGCAGACTCACTCCGAGAGTTCCAGCACCGGAACACCCGGCGGGACGAACCCGAACACCTGCCCGTAGAACGACAGCTCCGCCTCCAGCGCCCGCTTGATCGACTCGGCCTTGCGGAAGCCGTGCTGCTCGCCCTCGAAGGTCAGGTAGGCGTGCGGGATCCCCGAACCGGCCAGGTCCGCGGCGAACCGGTCGGCCTGCTCCGGCGGGCAGATCTCGTCCTCCAGGCCCTGCAACAGCAGCACCGGGCCGGCCACCGACCGCGCCTTCGTCGACGGCGAACGATCGCGGTAGCGGTCCGCGGCCTCGGGCAGCGTGCCGACCAGGCCCTCGACGTAGCGGGACTCGAAGTCGTGCGTCTCGCCGCCCTCCGACGTCCAGCCCGCCAGATCCAGGATCGGGAACGCGACCATGCCGCACTGGTAGACGTCCGTGGACGTCAGCGACGCCGCCGACGTCCAGCCGCCCGCCGAGCCGCCCCGGATGCCCAGCCTCGCCGGGTCCGCGATGCCCTCCTTCGCCAGCTGCTGGGCGACGAACGCGCAGTCCTCCACGTCCACGACACCCCACTGCTCGCGCAGCCGCTCCCGGAACGCCCGGCCATAACCGGTGGAACCGCCGTAGTTCACCGCCACCACACCGATGCCGCGGCTGGTGAGGTAGGCGATGTCGGAGTCGAGCTTGGGCAGCGCCCGCCCGGTCGGCCCGCCGTGCACGTGCACCACGTACGGCGGCAGCTCACCCTCGGGCGCGGCGAAATCGGGGTTGGCGGGCGCGTAGACGTAGGCGGGGATCTCGCCGAACATCCGCTCGACCGGCACCGGCACGTAGGCGTCCTCCGGCAAGGACTCACCGCCGGTCAGATAGGTCAGCTCACCGTTGGACAGGTCCAGCCTCACCACCGCGAACTCCGAGGTGGGACCGGCCGCGCCGCACACCACCACGCCGTCGCGCACCGACAGGTCCGGCACCCACGTCGGCAGGTCGGTCTCCACGTCGGTCACCGTCGCGGAGCGTTCGTCGAGCACCGCCAGGTGCCCCGAGCGCACCACCAGGTAGCGGCCCGGCGCCAGCGTGGCGAACCAGCGGTTGCCCAGCCGCCACATCGGCCCGCCCAGCTCCTCCTCGCACGGAGCCAGGTTCTTGCGCGTGCCGTCGAGCGAGACGCGGAACAGGTTCCACCAGCCGTCCGGATCGGTCAGCGTCAGCAGCGAGTCGCCCTCCCACTCGAACTGGCACACCGCCTCCGTGCTCGACCCCGCCAGCACCCGGAAATCGGACGAACCGGCATCGGCCACGCACAACTCGGCGCCGTCCCACGGCATCTGCGGGTGGTCCCAGCCGATCCACGCGTACTTCGTGCCGTCCGGGCTGATCTTCGGGCCGGTCATGAAGTGGTGCGACGCCCCCAGCACCCGCACCTCACCGGCCGCGGTGATCGCCACCAGCTCGCGGCGCACGTCCGTGCGCGCGTCACCGGTGATCGTCTCCCGCACGCACCACACCTCACCGTCCGGACCCGCGGACAGGTCGGCATAACGGATCCCGTGATGGCGCTGCGGTTCCTCGGTCAGCGCCACCGGCGCCGGGTCGTCGGGGTTGAACACGTACACCCGCTGGTCGTCCCAATGCGTGAACGCCACCCTGTCCGGCGCCAGCACCACGAACGGCCGGCCGCCGTACTCGTGCACCCGGTTGCGGGCGTTCCACGGCGCGGGCAGCACGTCCACGCCATCGCGCACCAGCGCCACTCTGCCTGCCTCGGCCGGTCGGCTCTCCGCCCACCACACCTGCTCGCCGTGCAGGTCGGCCCACTGGAACCCACCCCCCGGCTTGGAGGTGTCGCCGGCAGCGATCGGCGAGGTCCACGTCCCGTACGAAGCGATCTTCACCACAACCCGACCCTATACGCGGAGTGTTTGGTGGGGGAGGACCTGCCGACGATCTCCCCGTGGCCTAGGGTCGTTACTGCCATGGCTCGTGTCATCCACGTATTCCGCGCCCCCGACCGGTTCGTCGCAGGAACCGTCGGGCAGCCCGGCGACCGCACCTTCTACCTGCAGGCCTCAGAGCAGAGCAGGCTGATCAGCGTCGCCCTGGAAAAGCAGCAGGTACAGGTCCTCGCCGAACGCATCGGCTCGCTGCTCGAGGAGGTGCACCGCCGCTTCGGGGACGACGTCCCCGACGACGCGCCACCGGACGACCTCGACACCCAGCCGCTCGACGTACCGGTCGAGGAGGAGTTCCGCGTCGGCACCATGGGACTGGGCTGGGACGCCGAGTCCAAAGCCGTCGTGATCGAGCTCCTCGCGGTCTCCGAGGAGGAGGTCGACGAGGCCGTCGTGCTCGACGACACCGAGGAGGGCCCCGACGCCGTGCGGGTCTTCCTCAGCCCGGTCGCCGCCCGCGCCTTCGCCGAGCGCGCCGACCGCGTCGTCAACGCCGGCCGCAAACCCTGCCCCCTGTGCGCCGAACCGCTCGACCCCGACGGCCACATCTGCCCGCGGCAGAACGGCTACCGCCGCACCGAAGAAGACTGACGTGGACACCTCCGCGGCCGTGGAGTTGCTGACCCACGGCCGCATCGAGGTCGAGGGCCGTCTGGTCGACGCCTCCAACGCGACACTGTTCTGCAAGATCACGCTGGACGGCGCCGAGGCCCAGTGCGTCTACAAGCCCGTGCGCGGGGAACGGCCGCTGTGGGACTTCCCCGACGGCACCCTCGCCGGCCGTGAGGTCGCCACCTACCTGATCTCCGCCGCCGCGGGCCTGCACCTGGTGCCGCCCACGGTGCTGCGGCCCGGCCCGTTCGGCAGCGGCATGGTCCAGCTGTGGATCGAGACCCGCGAAGAGGACGAGCTCGTCGACATCATCGGCGTCGACGACGTCCAACCCGGCTGGATCCCCGTCTTCCACGCCCACGACCGCTTCGGCGACCCCGCCGTGCTCGTGCACGCCGACCACCCGCGCATCGCCCTGATGTCCGCGTTCGACGTGGTCGTCAACAACGCCGACCGCAAGGGCGGCCACGTCCTGCACGCCCTGGACGGCTCGGTGTACGGCGTCGACCACGGCATCTGCCTGCACGCCGAACCCAAACTGCGCACCGTGCTGTGGGGCTGGGCCCGCGAACCCCTGCCGGCCGAGGTGCTGGAGTCGCTGCGGCGCCTCAGATCGTCGCTCGACGGCGAGCTGGGGGAGACGCTGCACGACCACCTCACCCGCGCCGAGGTCCGCGCGGTCGGCGAACGCACCGACAAGCTCCTCGCGGCGGGGGTGTTCCCGGAGCCGTCCGGGGACTGGCCCGCCATTCCGTGGCCCGCGTTCTGAGCGTCCCGGTAGCGTCGAGTCGTGTGAGCGACATCGACGAGATCCGCGCCCTGACCCACCGCTACGCGCTGCTGCTCGACACCGTCACCGACGACGGCATCGACCAGGTCTTCACCGAGGACGCCGTCTTCGACGCCACCGCCATCGACCTGCCCGTGCTCACCGGCCGCGAGGCGATCCGCGGGTTCTGGCGGGCGATCTTCGAGCTCACCACCCACACCGCGCACACCGTCTCCAATCACCTGGTCGATCCCGACGGCGCGACCGGCACGTACTACCTGCGCGCCGAGATGATGTACAAGGACGGCAGCACCTCCCTGGTCACCGTCCTGAACACCGACACCTACCGGCGCACCGAGCACGGCCTGCGCATCGCCCACCGCACCGTCCGGCCACTGCTGCCGCTGGTCCGCACCTCCCGCTAGGCGCTATTGCGCGCCCACTGTCACAACCAATTGAGATAAACCCGGATTGACGCGCGGATCATTGCGGTCCTATCGTCATCACGGGGGTTCTGACCTGCGTGAACATTTGATTTGTGAATGCGGGAAATGGTTGACATGGCTCATTTCGAACGGATCGTCGTGGTCGGTGCGGCCGGCCTCGGCGCGCTGGCCGCGGCGTGCCTGGCGCGACGATTCGGGCCGGTCCACCTCATCGGCCCCAGCACCGACGCGCCCGCCGGCGTGCACCGCTACCCGCTGGCCACCGTCCGCGACTTCGACCTCGACACCCCCGCGGTCATCGTCGACAACGACGGCGGCCGCCTGCAGCGCCTGGTGTGCGACCGGCTCGTGATCGTCGGCTGGCCCGTGCCTCTGCTGCCGGTCAACCGGTGGGTGATCGACGGCAAGGTCGCCATCGCCGGCGACGGCGCGGACCTGCGCCTGCTGGCGACCTGCTTCGATGCCAACGCGCTGTGGCGCCCGGCGCTCGCGGACTACCAAATCCGCCGACAGGCGGGCGCGGGATCGCTAGCCTGAGTTGGGTGATCGACGACATCGACGACGCTGCCAGAGCCCGGCTCATCAGACGTTTCGGCGACAGCGTGACCGGGTGGATCGACACACTGCCCGACCTGATCTCCGCCCTCACCGCCCGCTGGGGCCTCACCGTCGTCGAACTCATGCCCGGCGGCACCGGCGCCACCTTCCGGTGCACCAGCGCCGTGCTGAAGGTGACGCCCGACCACGACATCGCCGCCCACGAAGCCAAAGCGCTCACCGCCTGGGCCGACACGCCCGCGATGGTCGGCCTGCTCGACACCGACCTCGCCCGCGGCGCCCTGCTGCTCGAAACGATCACGCCCGGCACCGAGGCCCACGATCCCGCTCTGGTCGTGCCGCAGCTGCACCGGGCAGACCCCGCGGGCTTCCCGCCGCTCAAAACGCGGGTCGACTTCCTGTTCGAGACCGTGCTGACCCGGCGCACCGGCAGCTACTACGCCACCGAACACCACCGTGCCCGCAAACTCGCCGACGACAACGTGCCGTCCGTGCTGCTGCACGGCGACATGCACCCCGGCAACGTCCTGCAAGGCCCGCACGGCCCGGTGGCGATCGACCCGCGCGCGTGCGTCGGCGACCCGGCGGTCGACTGGATGGACTTCGTGCACGGCGGCTACGATCTGCACGGCGCCGACGTCGACCTCGACCGCGTCCACGAGTGGCTCACCGCCTTCAAACCCTTCTACGGCTAGGGTTCGCGCGTGCGTTCCCACGACTACGGCCGCGACATCCTCTCGACGCCGAAACGCAAGAAGGTCCCCGAGATCGAGGCCGAGCCCGGCCTGGTCGTCGAGGACCCCGCCAGCGGTTTCTGCGGCGCCGTCGTGAAGTTCGAACACGGCCACGTCGTCCTGGAGGACCGCCACGGCCGGCACCGCCTGTTCCCGCTCACGCCCGCCGGGTTCCTCGTCGACGGCCAGCCGGTGACGCTGGTCAAACCGGCGCCGCAGCAACAGAAACCCCGCGTCAGCGCGTCCGGGTCGGTCAAGGTCGAAGGGCTGCGCGCCCAGACCGCCAAGGCCAGCCGCATCTGGGTCGAGGGCAAACACGACGCCGAGCTCGTCGAACGCGTCTGGGGCCACGACCTGCGCGTCGAAGGCATCGTCGTCGAACCCCTCGACGGCATCGACGAACTCCCGCACCGCATCCAGGAGTTCGGCACCGCCCCGAACCGCCGCCTCGGCGTCCTGGTCGACCACCTCGTCGCCAATTCCAAGGAACAGCGCATCGTCGACCAGGTCCGCGACGAGAACGTCCTGGTGACCGGCCACCCCTACATCGACATCTGGCAGGCCGTGAAGCCCCAGGCGCTCAGGATCGAGGCCTGGCCGGTGATCGCGCGCGGCACGGACTGGAAGCAGGGCGTCTGCGACAGGCTGGGCTGGGGCGAGACGTGGGAAGGCTGGCAGCGGGTGCTCACCGCGGTGGGGAACTACCGCGACATCGAGCCCGATCTGCTCGGCGCGGTCGAGCGGTTGATCGATTTCGTCACGGTCGAGGGACCAGCACGGTGAATCTTGGCGCCGGGTGCCTCACGTTGGTGTATGTATGGGCCCATGGCCGCGCTGATCTGGCTGATCGTCGGGATACTGCTCGTCGTCGCCGAGGTTCTCTCCGGTGACTTCGTGCTGGTCATGCTCGGCGCCGCCGCGCTGGCCGCGGCGGGCGTGACCGCGCTGGGTGTCGGAGACCTGGTGAGCGTGCTCGTGTTCGCGGCCTCGTCGGTCGGCCTGATCGTCGGAGCCAGGCCGCTGCTCAAGAAGCGGCTGCAGCTCGGTTCCGGCATCCGGATGCACCACGAGGCGCTGCTCGGCAGCAGGGCCGTCGCGGTGTCCCGGGTGGACGAGCACGGCGGGCAGGTCAAGATCGGCGGCGACACCTGGAGCGCACGCACCCTCGACGGGTCCGTGATCGAAGAAGGCGACGCCGTCACAGTTGTCGAGATCTCGGGCGCGATGGCCGTGGTGATCGCCGCGGTATGACCGCTCCCAGGAGGGTGTGAACCGAGTTGGACCCGATCACCGCTGTGGTCGTGGCCGTAATCGCCATCTTCGTGCTGACCATCGCCATCAAATCGGTGCTGGTCATCCCGCAGGCGCAGGCCGCCGTCATCGAACGCCTCGGCCGCTACCGCAACACCGCGGCACCCGGCCTGAACATCATCGTCCCGTTCATCGACAAGGTCAGGGCCCGCATCGACCTGCGCGAGCAGGTCGTGTCGTTCCCGCCGCAGCCGGTGATCACCCAGGACAACCTGACAGTCTCGATCGACACGGTCGTCTACTTCCAGGTCACCGAGCCGCGCAGCGCGGTGTACGAGATCTCCAACTACATCGTCGGTGTCGAGCAGCTCACCATCACGACGCTGCGCAACCTCGTCGGCGGCATGAGCCTGGAGGAGACCCTCACCTCGCGTGACCACATCAACGGTCAGCTGCGCGGCGTGCTCGACGAGGCCACCGGCCGCTGGGGCCTGCGCGTGGCCCGCGTCGAGCTGAAGTCGATCGACCCTCCACCGTCCATTCAGGACTCGATGGAGAAGCAGATGCGCGCCGACCGCGAGAAGCGCGCCATGATCCTCACCGCCGAGGGCCAGCGGGAGTCGTCCATCAAGATGGCCGAGGGCCAGAAGCAGTCGCAGATCCTCGCCGCCGAGGGCGCCAAGCAGGCCGCGATCCTCACCGCCGAGGCCGAGCGGCAGTCCTCGATCCTGCGGGCACAGGGTGAACGTGCCGCCCGCTACCTTCAGGCGCAGGGTCAGGCCAAAGCCATCGAGAAGGTCTTCGGCGCGATCAAGGACGGCAAGCCGACGCCGGAGGTGCTGGCGTACCAGTACCTGCAGACGCTGCCGCAGATGGCGCAGGGCGACGCGAACAAGGTCTGGATGATCCCGTCGGACTTCGGCAAGGCCCTCGAAGGCTTCGCCCGCATGCTCGGCGCCCCCGGTGACGACGGCGTGTTCCGCTACGAGCCGCCGGCCGACACCGACCAGCGGCCCAGGCCGGAGGAGGACGACGCGTCGGTCGCCGAGTGGTTCGACACCGCACCGGACCCCGCCGTCGCCGCCGCCGTCGCGGCCGCGGAGGCCGTGGCCCGCAAGGAAGTGCCCAGCCCGCTGAGCATCCCCAAGCCGGTCGCCGCCGGGTCCCCGCTCCCGGAGCTGGAAGCCGAGCAGCCCCGGTCACTGCACCAGCCGGACGAACAGGTCTGAGTTCACCTCACAAGCGGCCCGTCCCCACCTGGGGGCGGGCCGCTTGTGCATTCTACCTGCGGAAACAGAAAGTGCGGAAAAATTCTGGGTCAGGTGTCGATCGAACGCGCGGCCCGTTCGACCTGAGCGTGAAAGGGTCCACAACGGACCCGCACGAACCACTGGGAGAGACCATCATGAAGTTCATGTTGATCTGGCGTGCCACCGACGAGGGTTTCGCGAACTTGGGCGAGATCGACTTCGACCAGATGCTCGAGACCGTCGGCCGGTTCAACGAGGAGTTGATCGAGGCCGGCGTCCTGATCGCCGCCGAAGGCCTGGCCGACCCGAACGAGGGCGTCGTCGTCGACTTCTCCAGCGAACCGCCGGTCGTCACCGACGGCCCGTACGGGGAGACCAAGGAGCTGTTCAACGGCTTCTACCTGATCAACGTCCCCACCATCGAGGACGCCGTCGAATGGGCCAAGCGCACGCCGCTGAGCGGTCCCGGCTTCAAGACCGAGATCCGCCGCGTCCCGACGATCGACGAGTTCCCGCAGGACAACGAGTGGATCAAGAAGGAACGGGCCTGGCGCGAGAAGACCAACCAGCTCTGATCTGCTGTGTTTGATCTAATTGGGGACCCATGAGCGACCCCACGGGCCGCAAGGCCGTCGCGGCGGTGTGGCGCATCGACTCCGCGAGGATCATCGGTGCGCTCACCCGCTACACCGGCGACTTCGCGCTGGCCGAGGACCTCGCCCAGGAAGCCCTGGCCGAGGCGCTGGTGACGTGGCCGCGCGAGGGCGTGCCGAACAACCCGGCCGGGTGGTTGCTCACGGTCGGGCGGCGCCGCGCGATCGACGCGTTCCGCCGCCGCAGCACCCGTGACGAGAAGTACGCCGCCCTGGCCCACAACCTGGCCGAGGGCGGCGCTCTCACCGGCGCCCTCGATCCCGGGCCCGCACCGGACGACGTGCTGTGGGACCCGGACCAGATCGACGACGACACCCTCAAGCTGGTCTTCACCTCGTGTCACCCGGTGCTGTCGCGCGAGGCCGGGGTGGCGCTGACCCTGCGCGTGATCGGCGGTCTGACCAGCGACGAGATCGCGCGGGCGTTCCTGGTGCCCACCGCGACCGTGCAGGCCCGCATCACCAGGGCCAAGAAGACCCTCGGCGCGGCGAACGTGCCGTTCGAGGTCCCGCCGGTCAGCGAACGGCCCGTGCGGCTCGCCCAGGTGCTCAGCGTGATCTACCTGATCTTCACCGAGGGCTCGTCGGCCAGCTCCGGTGACGAGGTGATCCGCCTGGACCTCGCGGGGGAGGCGCAGCGGCTGGCGCGGATCCTGTCGCGGCTGATGCCCGAGGAGCCCGAGGTCCACAGTCTGCTGGCGTTGCTGGAACTCACCGCCGCCCGGTTCCCCGCCCGCCGCGGCCCCGACGGCGAGACCGTGCTGCTGGAAGACCAGGACCGCCGGCGCTGGGACCGTTCCGCGATCGCCCGCGGCCGTGCCGCGCTCGCCAAGGCCGCCGACGCCGGCCGTGGCTACGGCTACTACGGGCTGCAGGCCGCGATCGCCGAATGCCACGCCCTGGCGCCGTCGGTGGAGGAGACCGACTGGGCGCGCATCGTCGCGCTCTACGACGGCCTCGGCCGGCTCGCGCCGTCGCCGGTCGTGCAGCTCAACCGCGCGGTCGCCGTCTCCATGGCCCAGGGGCCCGCCGCGGCACTGCCGATCGTCGACGAACTCGCCACCGCGGACGCGTTCGCGCAGTCGCACCAACTACCCGGAGTACGCGGCGAACTGCTGCGCCGACTGGGCCGCACGGACGAGGCGCGGGCCGCGTTGCAGGAGGCGATTCGCTTGTGCGGCAACGAACGTGAGCGCCGAATGCTGGAACGCAAACTCGCCGCCCTCTAACCCCCGTCCGGGTGACGCACGCGGGGGCCTCACGTCCGCTCAGAGTGTACGAAGGGTCCCCGCGTGGCAATCGGCAAGCACGGGCGGTGATCCGGGGTTCCGATAGGGCTACTTGTGTGGCACTCGACCAGGCGACGAGTGTTTGATGTTGTGATGAACTCGCTGCCCGCCGCCGTGGCCGACGCTCTCGTCGAGGCCGACGGCGAGGGCACCGACTGGCCCGCCTGCTGGCAGGCCCTCACCGCCGTGTCGGTGGAGCTGCAGTCGTTGCTGGTCACCGATTCCGGCCCAGAACTGGTCGCGTTGATCGAGCAGATCGTCACCCAGCTGGCGGACGGAGTGGCGGGCAGCCGAAGACACCGGGTCGAGCTGGCCGAACTGGCCCACCGGGTGCTGGGCACGCACGCCCGCGCGTGCGCGCAGACCCGCCCCGACCCGATCCGGCTCGCCGACTGGCTGCTCGACCTGCAGTTGCGTCACCCCGAGGCCCCCGAGGTCAGCCTCGCCGGCTACGCCGAGGCCCTCGACGACGACGGCCTGGCCCACTACCGCGAGCGCGCCGTCGCCTTGTTCGAGCCGCTGCCGGTGATCGGGTTCGGCGAGACCGGCCGCTACGACCGCGCCCGCTGGGCCCTGCTGCGCGTGATGGAAGAACTCGCCGAGTACACCGAGGACGTGGACCTGCAGCTGCTGGTGCTGTCCAAGGACCTGTCCTCGGGCTGGCACTACCTGCAGGTCGCGACCGTGCTGCGCGACAACCACCGCTCCGACGAGGCCCTCGAGTGGGTCGAACGAGGCCTGCACGCCACCGGCGGCCGCGGCGCGGCACTGCGGCTGATCGACCTCGCCGTGGAGGAACACCTGCGCCGCGCGGCCCCGCACCGGGCCGTGGCCGTGTGCCGCGACGCGTTCATCGCCCGCCCCAACCTCGACGTCTACCTCAAGATCCGCGCTCTGGTCGTGCACACCGACGACTGGCCGCCGCTGCGCGCCGAACTGGTCGACCACCTCGTGCGCGACGGCAGCCGTCTCGCGATCGAGGTCTACCGGCGCATCGTCGAGGTGGAGCTCGCCCGCCGCGGCATCGAGGAGCAGGAACTCCTGGTCGAATGGCTGCAACAACTACGCGGCCTGCAGCCCGACGCGTTCGCCGACTACCTGGAGCACATCCGGTCGCGTCACGTCGCGGACCGCGAACTGCTCGACGAGTTGTCCCGGCGCGGATTCTAGGCGTTTCCGTTTCGGATAGTCCGTCCTCGTAATATCCTACTTCGCATGACCGAGGCCGGAGGGAGTCCGGTCCGCCCACGGCCGAGCACGCTCCAGCTGGGCGGACACCGACAGCAGCGTGCACTCGTCGTGCTGGCGGCCCACGAGCTGCACCGCGAGCGGCAGGCCCGACGAGGTGCGGCCGGCGGGCACGGACGCGGCGGGGTTGCCGACGATGTTCCACAACGGCAGGAACGTCGTGTAGCGGGCGGCCGCGAGCAGCGCCGTCACCACGTTCTGCCCGTCCCACTCGCCGACGCGGATCGGCGGCCTGGTCAGCGCCGGGGTCAGCAGCACGTCCACCGAGGAGAACACCCGGTTCGCGTACGCGGTGAGCGCGGCGTCGTCCTTGCTGGCCCAGCGCACCGCGGCACGCGGGAAACGGCGGCCCAGCTCACCGACCGCGCGGGTGCGGGGCTCGACCAGGTCCGGGAACTCCATGCCCGTGCGCGCCAGGTAGGCGTTGTGCAGGTACCGCACGGCGAACTGCGTCGAGGCCGACAGGTCCTTCATCGGCGGGTCCAGGCGCACCACGTCGTGACCGAGATCGGTCAGCAGCGCGGCGGTGTCCTGCACGACGTCGCGGACCTCACCGGCGATCGGGATGCCGGGACCCCACGGCCGCAGCGACACCCCGATCCGCAACCGGCCGGGATCAGCGCCCGCGGCCTGCACGAAGCTCGTGCGCGGCGGATGCGCGACGTGCGGATCACCGGGCACCGCGCCGTGGATCTGGTCGGCGACCAACGCCCAGTCCAGCACCGTGCGGGTGATCGGCCCCGCCACCACCAGACCGCCCCACACCTCGCGTTCCGGTGCCAGCGAGACCCGGCCGCGCTGGGGCTTGAGGCCGAACAGGCCCGTCACCGCGGCGGGGATGCGGATCGACCCGGCGCCGTCGGTACCGATCGCGGCCGCCGCGAGACCCGCCGCGACGGCCGCGGCGGAGCCACCGCTGGACCCGCCGGGGGAGTGCGTGAGCGACCACGGGTTGCGCGTCGGCCCGGCCCAGCCGCTCTCGGTGTAGGGCCACAGGCCGAGCTCGGGCATGCGGGTGCGGCCGACGATGACCGCGCCGGCCTGGCGCAGCCGCTGCACGATCGCCGAGTCCTCGGGCTCGGGCGTGCGGGCGGCGTTCGTGCCCTTCGTCGTGGGCAGGCCCGCGATCGCGATGTCCTCCTTGACCGCGATCGGCACCCCCAGCAGCGGCGCGTCCTCACCGGCGGCCCGGCGCGCATCGGCCTGCTCGGCCTGCGCCAGCGCCTGCTCGGCGAAGACCAGCCGGAACGCGTTGAGCTGCGGATCGACGCGCTCGATGCGGCCCAGGTGCTCGGCGACGAGGTCACGCGAGCTCACCTCGCCGGACCGGATCGCGTCGGCCTGCCTGGCCACCCCGGCGAAACACAGCTCCGTCAGCTCCATGAACCGACCCTAAGCGCCGAACGGTGATCTACGGAATGGGAGTAGTACGTATGAGAGTCCTCGCGATGGCCACCGCCGTCCTCGTCGCGGTGAGCACCACCCTGGTGGCCTCACTGCCCGCCCAGGCGGCGCCGTCCGTCTCCCGCGCGGAGCTGATCAGCCGCGCGAGGGTGTGGCAGACGGCCAACAACGGCGGACCCGTCCCGTACAGCCAGAACCACTACTGGACCGACGGCTACCGGCAGGACTGCTCCGGCTACGTCTCGATGGCCGCCAAGCTCCCGGCCCCCGGTGCGATCACCATCGACCTCAACGATCGCCTCCACTCCAGCGGCATCGACATGGTCGACCTCAGGCAGGGCGACATCGTGGTCAACCCCGTGGGCGACAGCGCCAACGGCCGCCACGTCGTGATCTTCGACCGCTGGGTCAGCCAGTACAAGACCAGCTACTACGCCTACGAACAGCGCAGCGGCGCCGGCACCAGCTACCGGGTGCTGCGCTACGGCCTCGTCGCCGGCGACAACTACCGGGCGCGGCGACTGCTCAACGTGACCGGCTGAGGTGTTCCCGGTGCCCACCGGCTGTCACGGCCGGTGGGCGCTTGTTGCACGCCGGGTTGAACTCCACCACTGTCCGATGCAATGACCCGGGTCACATCATCGAGTCATGTCCCTTCTCTCGCGCTGGCTCACAGCGACCTCTGGCGTCCTGACCGTGGCTGCGGTGACGTGGGGCAGGCGTCGGCTGTCCTCACGCCACGACGGGGTGGAGGTCGTCGCACCCCGCACCGAGCTGCCGGTGCTGTCCGACATCCGCGCCGGGCTCGGCGCCGCGCAGGCCGAGGCGCGCCTGGCCGGGTTGCGGGACTGGGTCGAGTACAGCGGCCGCGCGGCCGAGCACCGGCAGCCGGCGTTGGACGTGCTGTGCGAGGCGCTGCGGGACCTGCCGTGGCCCGGCACCGAGGTCGACCAGCGGTGGCGGATGGTCCTGCAGGCCACGCTCTCCGCGCACCTGCGGCCGGGCCCCGGTTTCTGGCTGGGCAGCGACCTCGACCTGCGTGACACCACCCTGGTCGACTTCGACCTGTCGCAGTGCCGGGTGCGCGACGCCCTCTTCACCGGCACCCGGTTCCTCGGCGACACCCGGTTCGACGAGTCGACGTTTCTCGGCGAGGTCGACGCGAGCGGCGCGTTCTTCGGCAGGCACGTGCTGTTCACGCAGTCGGTGTTCGCCCGCGGCCTCGGGCTGCGCGGCACCACGGTGTGCGGCAACGGCGAGTTCTCGCACCTGCACGCCGCGGGGGCGGTGAGCCTGCGCGGTGCCCGGTTCTCCGGCCGCGCGGACTTCAGCTGCGCCCGGTTCGGCGGCGACGTCGACTGCTCAGGGGTGCGTTTCGGCGGGCGTGCGCTGTTCCGCCGTGCCTGGTTCGCCGGGGCGTCGTCGTTCGCGGGAGCGTGGTTCCGCGGCCGCGAGGACTTCGTGGACGCCGCGTTCGGCGGTGACTCGTCGTTCGAGAACACCCGGTTCGGGCACCGCATTCACGCCGACTGACCTCACGCTGACTGGCGGCTGCGGTGGTTCGCGACCGCGACGCGGTTCGCGCACTTGGTGGAGCAGAACCTGCGGCGGCCGTTGCGGCTGGTGTCGACGAACACCGTGTCGCAGCCTTCCCGGTCGCACCAGCCGATGCGCCCCGCGTCCTCGCAGAACAGCGCCGCCATCCCCGCGGCCGTGTACGCCTTGACCCGCACATCGGTCGGTGCGTCCTCACGCGCGTAGTGCAGGTGCGGCGCGCGCCCGTCGTGCGTGGAGATGTAGTGCGTGGTCGACGACTCGGCCAGCAGCTCGTTGAGCCGGTCCACGGTCGGCTCCCGGAAGGCCTGCCGCAGCCGCTCGATCCAGTCTCGTACGTCACGTTCCTGACGAGCGTCCAGCGACCCCAGCGGCTTGTAGTCGGACGCTTTGAGCACGTCGATGAGGTGCGCGCCGCGCTCGGCGTTGACCAGTCGCGCGGCGAGCTCGGCGGCCGCCCCGCCGTAAGGGTTGAAATGCACTAGACCATGACAGCAGGCTTTCGGCATGAGCGCCACCTGCCCTGCCTGCCACTGGCCCTGCTCCACAGCCGTCTCCTGCCACGGCGCTGTGTCCTACGTGCGCTGCGTCTGCGGCCTGTTCCTCGTCGTCGAACGAGGGACGATCACCGCGACCGCCGGGACCAGCGTGTTCGCCCCGATTCACCACAGCCGTGGTGATCTTGCTAGTGTCCCGGACCGTGAGCCGTCGTGATCTTCTGTGCGACACCGCGATCCAGATCCTCGCGGTGGAAGGCGGCCGGGGCCTGACCCACCGCGCGATCGACCGCGAGGCCGGCGTCCCCATCGGCACCACCAAGAACTACTTCCCGACCCGCGAGTCCGTCCTGGAGGCCGCCGCGGCCCGCATGACCGCGCTGCACCGCGCCGCCGTGGACCGCCTGCGCGAGACCACACCGGCCGACATCAGCGCCACCGACGTGGCCGAGCTGTATCCGGCGTTGCTGCGCCGCGCGGTCGCCGACGACCCGACCCAGATGCTCGCCATGGTGGAGCTGTACCTGGAGGCCGTGCGCCGCCCCGGTGTGCGGGCGGCGCTGTCCGGGATGGTGCTGGCCAACGCCGAGGCCGCCGCCACGTTGCAGCAGGCGGCGGGCCTGCCCTCGACCGTGCGCGACACCGGCCTGCTCGACGCCTACTTCCTGGGCGTGGCGATCTCGCTGCTGGCGTTGCCGACGGACACGCTGCAGACCGTCGGCCTCGACGACCCGTACGCGCTGGGGATCGGCGTGTTCTCCGCGACCGCGCCTAACGCCGGGCGTGCACCAGCACAGAGATCAGCAGAATCAGGCTGATCACGGCCGGGACCACGCAGGCCACCGCGAGCATGGCCAGCCCGAACTGGTCGCCGCCCTCCGCCGTGTGCGGAACGGTGAGAATCGCCCACGTCGCGACCCCCGCGCCGCCGACGGTGATGCCGCCCAGCACCGTGACCAGGCGTCCGAGCCGTTGCGGCCGGACGGGCACGCGGGCGGCCTCGGCGCAGTGGTCGCCCAAGGCGCCGGCGATCTCACCGGCGTTCTCGGTGAATCCGTCGAACCGCACCACCTCGCCGTCGTCGAAGCGCACGGTGCAGTCGATGCCGGCCCCGCTGCGCGAGATCGGCCCGTTCTGCAGCACGTCGATCGCACGCACCTGCTCCCACGTCCACTCCCGCCGGCGGCCGTCGCGCACATGGGCCAGACCGCCTTCGTACAGCTCGAAGGTCTGCGGGACGCGGGGCCGCAGCATCGTGATCGCGATCGGCGTCGAGATCAGCAGCGGGTACGCGGCGAACACCAGCACGTACTGGAAGCCGTTGAGGTCGATGAAGAACATCAGGACCAGCAACAGGGCGCTGATCAGCGCCATCGCCACGGCGGCCAGGCCGAGCGGGCGTCTTCGCTTCAGGCCGACGGGATGCGTGCTCACGAGAGGACCCATTCGATCAACCTACCCAGCGGGTCTGACAATTCCCGGGTGCTGCCGCAGGGCTGCCATCAGCGTTTTGTATGTCTGCTCGACGTCGTGGCCGCCGGTCTCGATCACCGGCGTGTCCGGGGTGAGGTAGGCGGCGAACTGCTCGCTGATCCGCTCGATCAGCCCGGCCCCGCCCAGTTTCTCGACGACGTGGTCGATGTGGTGATCGCGTTGGTGAAAGCGGCTGATCGCGGTGCCGGCGGGGGCGAGCAGCACGAACTCGAGATACTCCGCGCCCGCGGCCCGTGCCACCTCAGCGAACAGGTCGCGTTGCTCGCGGCGGGCGATCAGCTGCGGCATCACCACGTCGTGGCCGCCGGACAGATGGGTGGCGGCCATGGTGAGGGCGAGCGGGCGGACCAGGTCGACCGTGCCGAAGAAGTCCTCGCGCCAGCCGCCCACGAGCCGCACGATCTCGTCGGCGTCGAGGTTGAGCGTCTTGGGGTGATCGGCGGCGTAGCGGGCGGCGATGGTCGACTTGCCGACCCCGGTGGGGCCGTTGAGGTGGATCAGCCTGGGCACCGGTTCGACGTTAGCGCCAGTTCGTCGATGGCGGTGGCGACCAGCGCGATCGCGATGTCCGGGAACTTGCCGCAGCTCGCCGGCCGCGGCGGCACGGGCTGCTCGGTCAGCCCGACCCGCCACTCACGGCCGTCGGCGTGCCGGACGGTCGCGGAGTCGGCGGTCTCGCCGACGACGGTGAGCACGTCGCGCGTCTCGCCGATCTGCGCGCGCACGGCGACCTCGGCGACCTGACCCCGCGGGGTGAAGCAGGACCGGCCGCGGCAGCGATCAGCGACGATGCCCTCCGTGACGACCCGTTCGGCCAACTGGTGGTCCAGGCGCCCGTACAGGTGACCGGTCGGCAGCAGCACGCCGGTGGGCGCGAAACGGTGGCCGCCGGTGTGCGTGCACTCCCACAGGTTCAGCGCGGTGGCGATCGGTCGGCCGTAGAGCGCGCAGCAGACGTCGCGTTTGCTGTTCGTGCACACCAGCAGCAGCGGATCGTGCACGGGCGTGCCGAACGCGGTCGAGCGGCCGGCGCCGAGGGCCTCGAAGTCGAGCTCGAGGGCTTCCTCGGGTGCGGCGAGGTCGGCCTGCTCCAGCCACGAGGCGCCGGGCCTGGCCGAGGCCAGGTACACGCGCCGGGTCTGCGGCATGCCGGTGTCGGCGTGCTTGCCGGGCCGGCGGATCAGCAGGATGCGCACACCGGTGCCGGCGGCGCGGCGCTGCAGTTCGGCGCCGAGCTGCGGGTCGAGGTGGCTCTCCAGCAGGGCGTCACGGCCCCACGGGCCTGGCTGTTCCAGGCACAGCCACGCCGTCGCGGTCGCGGCCGTGCCGGCCAGCGGTTCCCCCGCGAATTCGGAGAGTGTCGAGCACCTCATCTGCACACTCTATACGGCCAATCGGGTGATGACTAAGGCCACCCTTACTTGATCGCTGTGATGTCGGACATCTGGTGGTTTCCCCAGGGGCCTGGGGCTAGGTTTTCGTTCATGAACGTGGCCGTGTGGATCGTGTCCGCCGTTCTGGCGGCCCTGTACCTGATGGCGGGCTTCACCAAGCTGGCCAAGTCCAAACAGGAGCTGCTCGCCGAACCGCGGATGTCGTGGGTGGCGGACTTCTCGCAGGGCCAGGTCAAGGCGATCGGCGCGGCGGAGGTCGCGGGCGCAGCAGGGCTGGTGGTGCCGTGGCTGACCGGCATCGCGGTGATCCTCACCCCGATCGCGGCGGTCGGGCTGGCGCTGCTGCAGGCCGGTGCCGCGATCACGCACGGAAAGCGCGGCGAGGGCGCCACGGTGCCGGTCAACGTCGTGTTGTGCGGTCTGGCGGTGTTCGTCGCCGTCGTGCGCTACGGCCAGGTCTAGCGCTCCAGCTGCGTGATCCGCTGCCGCAGGGTCTCTTCGAGACGCGCGCGGTAGCCGATGAACAGCTTGTTGGCCAGGTACGGCGCCCAGTTGCCCTGCTTGGCGATGTTGTAGACGCGGTGGGTGAGCAGCGCGCCCTCGGGGTGGGCCCGCAGCGTGTCCTCGCCGCGGTACCACCAGTTGCCCCAGTAGGCGATGACGCCCTGGTCGCGGTCGACGAGCCGATGCGACCCGGACACCCCGGCGTCAGCGAACAGCCGCTCCCGCACGTCTTGGAACGGCGCGTGCACCACGCCGGACACCTCGAACAGCAATCTCATCGGTGCTTGTCCTCCCAGTAGTCGTACCCGCCGACGCTGCGTTCGCGCGTGGCGGCGGCGAACCAGGCGAGCCACGAGCGCTCGGCGCGCAGCATGGCCATCCGGTAGTCCAGTTCGATCCACGCGATCTGCGGCAACCCCAGCCCCGCGAGCCTCTCCAGCAGCACGGCCAGCGCGGTGAGCTGCTCGCCGACCGCCGCCTCACGCTGCTCGACGAGGTCAAGTGCGTCCTGCGGTGGCAGCAGGCCGATGAGCGAGATGCCGGCCTCGAACCGCGGATACTCCTTGGCCGGCACGGCGATCAGCTCGCGCAACCAGTCGTGCAACTCGGCCGTGCCCGCGTCGGTGATGGCGTAGACGGTGCGTTCGGGCCGGTTGCCAGCCTTCTGCGTGGCGCTGGCGGTGATCAGCTCGTGTTTGCGCAGCGTCTCGACAACGGTGTAGAGCGACCCGTAGTTGAGCTTGATCACCTCCTCCTGGTGGCGTTCCCGCATGGTCTGCGCCATCTCGTAGGGATGCATGGGCTGCTCCGACAGCAGCGCCAGCACCGCGAGAGCCAGGGGGTTAGCCCGCTTCATATCCGCCTCCGTATATCCGGTGCCGAGTATATGGAAGGGTGAACGGCATGACAACGGTGATCACCGGGGGAAGCCGGGGTATCGGTGCCGCCACCGCACGCAGACTCGTGCGCGACGGCCACCGGGTAGTGATCAGCTACCGCCAGGCCGCCGACGAGGCACGCCTGCTGGAAAAGGAGCTAGGCGTGCACGCGGTGCGCGCCGACACCTCAGACGAGGACGACGTGGCGCGCCTGTTCGACGAGGCGGGCGACGACATCACCGGAGTGGTGAACAACGCCGGCATCACCTCCCCGTCGGGCCCGCTGGCCGAGCTGGCCACCGCGGACCTGCGGCGAGTGGTGGACGTGAACGTGATCGGCGCGTTCTTCGTGGCCCGCGAGGCGGCACGGCGCATGACCCGCGGCGCGATCGTGAACGTGTCGTCGGGGGCGGCGACGCTGGGCAGCCCGGGGGAGTACGTGCACTACGCCGCCACCAAGGCCGCCATTGACGCGTTGACCATCGGGCTGGGCAAGGAGTTGGCGCCGCGCGGGATCCGGGTCAACGGGGTGCAGCCGGGCACCATTCGCACGGACATCCATCAGTTGTCTGGTCAGCCGGATCGGCCTGATCGGGTTGCTGGGCGGGTGCCTATGGGGCGGGCTGGGGAGGCTGAGGAGATCGCCAACGCCATTGCTTGGTTGCTGTCGGAGGAGGCCTCGTATGCGACTGGGGCTATTCTTCGGGTTACGGGTGGGACCTGACCGGTCGGCGGCAGCCACCTCAGTCGGCGACCGCGGCCCGCGAACTGCGAACCGCGGCGGCAGACCGGGACTCGCAGCCGCAGCCAGCCGCCACAGCTCGCGCGAACCCACGGTCTTTCGCCCCTGAATCCGCCGCCCACCCACCCCCTAAGCTTCTCCGTCATGTCCGCGCCCACGCTCACGGAGTTCGTGCTCGCCAACACGACACTGACCCCGGTCCCGCTGGTGCCCGAGATCAGCCTGCACAGCGCGGCCGAGGCGATGGACCTGTGGGAACGCACCCACCACGACCAGCCGCCGTTCTGGGCGTTCCCGTGGGCGGGCGGCCAGGCCCTGGCCCGGCACTTGCTCGACCACCCCGGCCTGGTCCGCGGCCGGGCCGTCTTCGACCTCGCGTCGGGTTCCGGGCTGGTGGCGATCGCGGCGGCGCTGGCGGGTGCGCAGTCGGTGGTGGCCAACGACATCGACCCGTTGTCGCTGGCGGCCGTGGAGCTCAACGCTGCCGCGAACGACGTGCGGATCGAGACCCTGCCTGGCGACCAGCTCGATGGCGACGCGCGGGGCGCCGACGTGGTGCTGGCCGGTGACGTGTTCTACGACGCGGAGATCACCGCGCTGGTGCTGCCGTTCCTGACCAGGGCGGCGCGGCGGGGCGCGCTCGTGCTGCTCGGCGATCCGGAGCGCGCGCACCTGCCGCGTGACCGGTTCACCGCGCAGGCCCGCTACGAGGTGCCGGTGCCGTTGACGCTGGAGAGCACCGATACCCGCAGCGCGACGGTGTGGACGCCCAGCCCGTGACCAGACCGCCTAGCCCGTGACCAGGCAGAACGGGTGCCCGACCGGATCGGCGTAGACCCGGAACCCGGGCGAGGTGCGAGGCATCTCCAGCTTGGTAGCGCCCAATTCGAGCACCAGCGGCTCAGAGGCGTCGATGTCGGTAACCATGACGTCAAAGTGGATCTGCTGCGGACACTCCTGCCCAGGCCAGCGCGGCGCCACGTAGTCCTCCACACGCTGGAACGACACCCGCTTGCCATTGGGCGTCTCCAGCGTCGACCACGACCCGTCGTCGTCGGTGACAGTCGTGCCTCCCAGGAGCTCGCGGTAGAACGAAGCGAGCGCGTCCGGGTCCGGGCAGTCGATCACGACGTCGTAGAGGTATCCGATCGCCACAGCACTCCTATCCCAGCGAGACTCCTACCCCCAGCGGAACTCCTACCCCAGCGAGATGGCCGCGAGCTTCGCCCGCAGGTACTCACCGCCCCCGACCTCCGGGTATCGGCCGTCGAGCGACACGATCCGCGCGTCGTGGTCAGTGTTGTAGAAGAAGATCAGCGACACCAGGTCCTCGTCGGGGGCCGTCGCGTCCGGCGGCAGCACGCGGTGGCGGGTGGAGCGCCAGCGGTCCGAGACCCACCTGGCCATCAGGTCGCCGATGTTGACGGTGAAGGCGGCCGGGTCGAACGGCGCGTCCTCCCAGCGGTCGTCGGCGGTGCGGACCTGGAGTCCGCCCACGCCGTGCTGGCGGTCCAGGATGGTCACGGTGCCGAAGTCGGTGTGCTCGCCGATGCGGAACTGTCCCGGCGCCGCCGGCCCGACCTGGCGCAGCGGCGGGTAGTGGTTGACGTTCAGCGTGTAGGACGGGCGGCGGGTGTGGCGGGTGAAGTGATCTTCCGGGGCGCCGATCGCTACGGCGCAGATCGTCAGCAGTTCGTCGGCCAGCGCCCGCATGCGCCGGAGGTACTCGGTCACCGCGGGTTGCAGCTGTGGGGTGGGGTAGACGTTGGGGCGGAAGAAGAACGGGTCGCCGCCGTCGGGGTCGTCCGAACCGAACGCGAACGTCTCCTTCAGGTCGGGCGGTGCCATCGCGCCCTCGGAGCGGCCGGTCGCCTGCTCGCCCGGCGGCATCCAGCCCCGCCCGCCGGTGTTCACGTGGTAGCGCTGCTTCTGCTCGGTGGGCAGGTTGAAGAACTCGCGGCACAACGCCCGTGTGCCCTCACGCAGCTCGTCCGGCACCCCGTGGCCGGTGATCAGCAGAAACCCGTACTCCTGCAACGCCGCGTCGACCCGCGCCGCTACCTCGGCACGTGCGGTGCCGTCGAACCACCCGGTCAAGTCCACCAGCGGAACACCCATGGCCCATCTCCTACCGTCACCACGCCACCTGCGCCAGTGCGACTAACCCAACCGTTCCACCACGAACGCGGTCAGGAACCCGGCGGTGGTGCACAGTCCGGTGTAGAGGCGGGCGCGCTCGTAGGCCTCGGGGATCATCGTGTCGGAGATCATCGCCAGGATCGCCCCGGCCGCCACGGCGGTGATGACCGCGATCAGCTGCGGTGAGGCGTCGTCGAGCAGCAGGTTGCCCAGCGCGGCGGACACGCCGCTCGCGACCGCGATCGCGCCCCACACCCCGAACACGTAGCCGGGCCCGCGGCCGGCCTGCTTCATGCCCGCGACGCTGGACAGTCCTTCCGGGACGTTCGAGATGACCACCGCCACCAGCATCGCCACGCCGATCCCGCCGCCGCTGAGCAGCGAGACGCCCAGCACGACCGACTCCGGGACGCCGTCGAGCAGCGCGCCGACCGCGATCGCCGTGCCGCTGCCCGCCTGGTCCTGTTCGGACGGCTGGTCACGGCTGCGCTTGCGGTGCCGGGCACCGTGCCGGGCCAGCACGACGTTCGCCACCACGTACCCGGCCGCACCGCCCAGAAACCCGGCGGAGGTGGCGAGCAGCCCGCCGGTCTTCTCCGCCTCGTCCATCAGCTCGAACGCCGCGGCCGCGGTCAGCACACCGGCACCGAACGCCATCACCACGGCGACGACGTCGCGTGGCACCCGCAGGAACCACGCGACGAGGGCACCCAGCAGGAGCGCGCCGCCTCCGGCGACTCCCCACAACCCGGCTTCAACCCATTGCGGCACGATCACATCTTCGCGAAGAACACCTTCAGATCACCGGCGAGCAGCTCCGGCGCGTCGTGACCGGAGTAGTGACCGCCGCGCTCGAACTCCGACCAGTGCACCAGGTTCTGGTGATCGCGCTCGGCGAAGCGGCGGATGGTCTGGAAGTCGTCCGGGAAGATCGCCACCCCGATCGGGACCGTCGTCGGCTCGCTCGGGACGTCCTCGCGGTGCGCGTCCTCGAAGTACAGCCGCGCCGAGGAACCCGCGGTGCCGGTGAACCAGTAGATCGACACGTTCGCCAGCAGGAAGTCCTTGGTGACGGCCGGCTCGCCCATCAGCTGCATCGTCCACGCCAGCTGCCCGACCGGGGAGTCGGCGAGCCCGAACGCCACGTTCTGCGGCCGCGCCTGCTGCAGCTTCGAGTAGCCGGACATGTTCTCCCAGAAGTTCTGCAACACCCCGAGCCGGCGGTAGTCGTCCTCGCTGAGGCCCTCCATCTCGGCCGGGTCACCCGAGGGGAACGAGAAGATCTGCGTGACGTGCACACCCACCACGTGCTCCGGGTCCACCCGCCCGACCTCGGGCGCGATGATCGACCCGGCGTCGTTGCCGTGCACCCCGTACCGCTCGTAACCCAGCCTGGCCATCAGCGTCGCGAACGCCCGCGCGATCCGCCCCGAGTGCCAGCCGCTCTCGGTCGTGGGCCCGGAGAACCCGAAGCCCGGGATCGAGGGGATCACCAGGTGGAAGTCGTCACGCAGGTGCTCGATCGTGTCGACGAACTCCATCACCGACCCCGGCCAGCCGTGGATCAGCATCAGCGGCGTCGCGTCCGGGTTCGAACTCCGCACGTGCAGGAAGTGGACGTTCGTCCCGTCGATCTCGGTGATGAACTGCGGGAAGGAGTTGAGCCTGCGCTCGACCGCCCGCCAGTCGAACTCCTCGGCCCAATACCGCGCCATCTCCTTCACCGTGGCGACGTCGTCCCCGTACCGGTCGCCGGCGCCGGGCACCTGGTCCGTCCACCGCGTCCGCGCCACACGGAGCAGCAACTCGTCGACGTCCGCTTCGTCGACTGCGATGTGGAATTCCCTGATCTCCGTCATAACCCCAAGGCTATTGGCCATTGCGGCCACCTCCTGTCCTAAAGTTCCAGCCATGTTGGAAACCTCGGCCCGCCTGCTGCGCCTGCTCGCGCTGCTCCAGTCCCGCCGCGACTGGCAAGGCAGCGAACTCGCCGACGAGCTCCAGATCAGCCCCCGCACCGTGCGCCGCGACGTCGACCGCCTGCGCGAACTCGGCTACCCGGTCAACGCCACCACCGGCTCGTTCGGCGGCTACCGCCTCGGCGCCGGCGCCGAACTACCCCCGCTGCTGCTCGACGACAACGAAGCCGTCGCCGTCGCGGTGGCCCTGCGCACCACCCCCGTGACGGGACTGGAAGAGGTCTCCCTGCGCGCCCTGCTCAAACTCGAGCAGGTCCTCCCGTCCCGCCTGCGCCACCGCGTGTCCGCGCTCAACACCGTCGAATCCGTCCCCCGCGACACCCCGGCCCCCGCCGTGGACGCCGAACTGCTCTCGACCCTCGCCGCCGTCTGCCGCGACAGCGACACCATCCGCTTCGACTACAACGCGCACGATGGCACGCCATCGCGGCGCCGTGTGCAACCGCACCGCCTGGTCAACTGGGGCCGCCGCTGGTACCTCGTCGCCTGGGACGCCGACAAACAAGACTGGCGCAGCTTCCGCGTCGACCGCATCACCCGGCCCGTACCACCCCACGGCCCCCGCTTCACCCCGCGCGAGTTCGACGCCACCACCTACATCGCATCCCGGGTGACCGCAGCCGCCTGGCGCTTCGAAGCCCGCGTCCTGGTCCGCGCCCCGGCCGAAGCCGTCGCCGCCCGCATCAACCCGGCCGTCGGCACCGTCGAGGCGGTCGATTCGTCGTCGTGCGTGCTCGTGACCGGCTCGGACTCCGTCGAGACCCTGGCCGTGTGGATCGGCATGCTCGGTTACGACTTCGACGTCACCTCGCCACCCGAGCTGGTAGCACACGTTCGCACCCTTGCGGCGCGCTACGCCCGAGCCGTACAAGACTGACCATGGCCATCACCGGACGGGACATCGAGCGACTGCTCTACAGCGAAACCCCGGACCCGATCCTGGTGGTGCACAACGGCACAACCGAGATCGTCGCCGCCTCCGAGTTGGGCGGGCACACCGGCGCCGTCGTCGTCTGCTCGCGCAGCGAGATCCTGCGCCGGGTGGGGGAGCGCGACCTCAGCGAGCAGGACCTCGCTGCGCTGGCGGCCACCTTGACGGTGGCCATTCAAGACCCAGCTCAGACGCCGCCACTGTGGCCCGCCTGAGCAGATCAGGCCTGCGCTGCACGACATCGCGGAAGTCGAAGTGAGTCAGCGCCTCCTCCAGGGTCTGGACCTCGGGCGCCTGATCGAACTGGAAGCCGCGTTCATGCAGACGCAACAAGGCGTCCAGGAGGTCGCCGTCGTCCACGGAGCCGGCGATGCCTTGTGTCGCTGCCAGGATGGCCATGTCGTCACCGCCGAGGCCGAGCCTGCGATAGGTCTCCCTCATGATGACTTCGCGACGCTCGTCAACATGTGCGAGCCAGCGAAGCGCCGCCACGCACCGCTCTATCGGCACCGCCGTCAACGCGATCAACGCCTCGGTCACCTCGATGCTGTACCGCGATGCCAGCGGCGTCACCGCGTCCCGCAACGTCACGGCGACCTTGTCCAGAGTCACGTACGGCTCCGACATCAGCAGCCATTCCGCACGCACGTCCTGCGTCCGGTTGCTCAGGCTCAGTGCGAAGTGGTGGTCGCGGTCGCGCTCGACCCAGAAACACCGCACCACGCCCGTCCACTCGCTCGACGACAGGCGGGACTTCCAGAACAACGCCTCCCGCTGCCAGTCCTCGACGCTCACCCGCAGGTCCGGTGCGTAGACCTTGTCCCGCAACGCCACCGCCAGCGCGACCAGGTTCACCGAGTACCTCGCGTCCCTGGCCGAGTCCGTCAGCGAAGCCGGTTCGTACTCGCCTCGCGACAGCCGCCGCTCCTCCCGCGCACCGAACAACCGCACCACGAGGTCGAACAGCAGCTCCCGGTCCGACCGCCCGGTGAGCTCCTGCAGGAAGTCCAGCACCGGCTTGGAGCTCGTCAGCGCCATGAACGACAGCAGGGAGTACAACTCAGTGTCGTCCACAGTGGACTTGCGTCGCGACCGGGCCGCGTCCTCGCGGCTCAACTCCACCAGCGCCCGCCAGACGAACCGCGCTACCAGGTACTCCCCGAACGTCGCATGCAGGAATTCGTAGGTCGCGAGCTTCGTGTCGTCGCCCCGCACCGCCTCGGATTTCTGCACGAAGAAGAACCGGCCCAGCGCCAGCTCGCCCGACGACAGGGGAGTGCGCGTCCCGACCTCCCTGTCCGCCGAACCGTGATCCAGCAACGCCGCCAGATCCGCGGTCACCTGATGCCCGGTCACCCATTGCGTGCCACGGTTGAACATCGCGAGCGCCACCACCGACAACCGATCCAGCTCGAACTCGACGTCCTCGGCCAGACCGTTCTCGGTCCGCTCGACCGGTGACTTGGCGACCTCGCGCCGCGCGAACCGCTCCAGCAACCGCTCGTACAGCTCACCCCGGCTGATCTGCTGGTGATCACGCTGCAGTGCGCCGTCGACGGCGTCATACAACGCCAGCATCAGCAACAACAACGGCTGCTGCGCCAGCTCGCGGTACTCGAGCACGACATCGACCGGCAGGGGAGGGTTGACCGCGTTCCACACCGCCATCCACTGCCGCACCTGATCGTCGGAGAACGGCAGCAACCGCACCACATGCGACTGCTGAGGGAGAGCCAGCCCTGCACACACGCTCAACCGGCTCGTCACGACGAACACCGCCGGCCGGTTCCTCGCCAGCAGATCGGCCTGGAACTCCTCGATCGCCGTCAGATAGCGGGTCTGGCTCACCCCGGTCGCCTGCATCAGCTCGTCGAGACCGTCCAGGATCACCACCGGCACCGCGCCACCGGTGTCGCGCGAGAACACCGCCCAGCCGACCGGCTCGTCCAGCAACCGATGCAGACCGTGCTCGATCTGCCGCCTCAGGTCCGCGTCGGCCGGGGCACTCCGCAACTCAACCCGCACCACTGGTGACCCCGACGCCGACAGCCGCGCAGCCAGCATCTCGGTCAGCACCGACTTGCCCGAGCCCGGATCACCCAGCACCAGCAACGGAGCCAGCCACGCCTCCCTCGACGTCAGGTACCCCGCCAGGTACGCATAGAGGTCGGACCGCTCCGCCCTTTGATCCCAGAACTCGGCGGTAGACGGCACCGTTTCCCGTTTGCCGCGCGCAATCAGCTGGAACCGCGGGTCGACATACGCCTCGCCCAGCGCCGGAATCCGAAGTCCCTGCGGCACATCGCCGGACTTGACCAGCGGCCGGCTCAGCGCCGAACCGTAGATCCCCGCCAGCTCGGCCAGCCGCACGTCCGCGACAGGATCCGCGGTCGCCTCCCGCAGCACGTCCTCCAGCCGCGCCAACGCCGCCCGCGTCGCCCGGTGGTCCTCGATCGAGCACCAGAACGCCACCTCGGGGAAGTCCACCGCGAGCTGCCGGAACAACTCCTGGTACCGCTCCAGCGCGAGAACCGGCAGCAGCTTGAGCGTGGCAGCGACCCGATCCTTCTCGGTTTCGTTGAGGCGATCCCACGCGGCCAACGCCGTTGCCACGCCCAGCAGATCCTCGTTGAAGGCCAGGTAGACGTCGTGGATGTCGGCGACGTTGTCCTCGTAGAGCTGACCGGCGGAGGGCAGCGGTAGCGCGAGGCCGAACGGATCGAAGCCGACGACGTGCTCGTCGTCCTCCCGCGTGAACAAGAACGGCAGCTCCAGCTTGTGGAGCGCCTCGAAGTAGGCAGTGACCACGATGACCGCGTGCGCGGCGTGCAGGCGTTGGGTGCGGTCGTAGCGGTTGAGCTTGCGACGCCTGTCCGACACCTTCGTCGCCAGTTCGGAGAACAGCCGCGTGAAGTCCGGCTTCGCGTCGAACAGGGCCAGGACCTGCCACGTCCCCAGCGAACCCGCCAGCAGCGCGCCGCCCAGCAGCTTGTCCAGGGCGGCGACCACCGGGTGGTCCTTGCCGCCGAGGATCTTCACGGCCTCGGTGTAGGTGTAGGTCCTTCGCACCCGAAGGTTCTTACACGACCGGGCGCGTGCTCATCCCGAGAACAACACCAACAGCCCAATCCCGATCAGCACCACCGGCAACGCGATGTGGCCCCACTTGGCCAGCGCGCGTGCCACCACCGGACGCGACGCCAGGAACCAGCCGGCCAGGCACCACACGCCGACCAGCACCAGGAACACCACGACGTACACCCACAGCGAGTCGGCCACGGTGAAGACCGGCACGTAGACGCCGATGTTGTCGCCGCCGTTCGCCAGCGTCACACCCGCTACCGCCAGTAGGCCTGGGGCGGCGTCCGGTTCGTCGGAGTCATCTGAGCCGCGCCAGAGCGACCACGCGGCCTTGAGGCCCAGAGCCAGGGGGATCAGGCCCAGCCACGGGCGGAACTGCTCGGGCAGCAGCGAGGCGCCGAGCGCACCGAGGACCGCCACGGCGAGGATGCCCGCGAAGCCCAGGTACTGGCCCGCCACGACCTGCCAGACCGACCGGGCCCGCGCGAAGAACAGCGCGAGGATGACCAGGTCGTCCACGTTGGTCACCGCGAACATGCCCGCGGCCTGACCGATCACCCCAAGATCCACGGCGGCATTCTCTCCCACGATGAAACGGATAGCCCATCCGTATGTGTGCTACCGTCGAGCAAGTAAGCGGATGCACTATCCGGATAGGGGAGTGTCATGGCACGCACAGCAGTGGTCACCGCAGGCACCGGCGGCATCGGCCTGGAGACAGCACTCGGCCTGGCCAGGGCCGGCTACGCGGTCACGGTCGTCGGACGCAACGCCGAACGCGGCGCACGCGCCGTCGAGAAGATCAACGCGGCGGGGGAGGAGCCCGCCCGGTTCCTGCAGGCCGACCTCGCCTCCCTCGACGACGTGCGCGCACTGGCCGACCAGATCGACGAGGTCACCGTGCTGGTCAATAACGTCGGCGCGATGTTCGCGGACAGGACCGACATCGGGGGAGTCGAAGCCACGTTCGTCGTCAACCACCTCTCGCCCTACCTGCTGACCGAACTGCTGCTGCCCAAGCTCACCGCCGCCGCACCCAGCCGCGTCGTCAACGTGACCTCCGGCGCCGTCACGCTGGCCAAGAAGGTGTTCGACGAGGTCGAACCACCCGGCGGGTACTACGGCTTCCACTGGTACGGCCGCGCCAAGCTCGCGAACCTCGCCTACACCCTCGACCTCGCCACCCGACTCGAAGGCACCGGCGTCGCAGTGTTCGCCGCAGACCCCGGCGGCGCCGCCACCGACATGACCAACGGCAACGGGCGCAGCCCGAAAATCGTCTCGCCCGGCCTGCGACTGCTCTGGCCACTCGTCCGACGCATGTTCGACAAAGCGACCTCAGGACCCGCATCGGTCGCCGCCCGCTCCTCGATCCTCGCCGCCACCGACGAGACAGGACAGACCGGACTGCTCATCGGACGCCACGCACGCCCCGCCACACCGAACCGAGCAGCCACCGACCCACGCGTAGCAGAAGCCGTCCGCCGCCTCAGCGAGCGGCACGCACCACCAACACGCGTTCCGGATGGGCTATCCAATTAAGCTGGACCCATGACGCCGCCGCAGCGCAAGGACGCCGCCCGCAACTGGGACCGCATCCTCACCGTCGCCAGAGAACTCGTCGACGAAGGCACACCGCTGCAGCTCAACGACGTCGCCCGCCGCTCAGGACTCGGCGTCGGCACGGTCTACCGGCACTTCCCGACCACCGAAGCGCTCCTCGAAACCGTCGCCACGCCCTGCCTGGAA
Source organism: Lentzea sp. NPDC051213 (assembly GCF_044455585.1). Lineage (NCBI taxonomy): Bacteria > Bacillati > Actinomycetota > Actinomycetes > Pseudonocardiales > Pseudonocardiaceae > Lentzea > Lentzea sp. NPDC051213. Next base: position 54,957 of record NZ_JBITEX010000014.1, on the reverse strand, counting down.
GCACTCGCCGACCACGGCAACCAAGCCCTCGACCACGACGACCCCTGGCAAGCCTTCGCCGGCTACCTCGCCAAACTCGTCGAAGCCCAGGTCACCGACCCCGCACTCGCCAAGATCGCCGCCACCGCCGACGACACCCTCCCGCGCACCACCGAACTCAAACACCAGATCATGGCCATCGGCACCCAACTGCTCACCCGAGCCCGCGACGCAGGAGCAGTCCGCCCCGACCTAGCCGACGGCGACCTCGTCCCACTCATGTGCGGCATCTCCTACGCCACCTACGTCCACAGCGAAAGCCCCGACGACCGCCTCGCCACCGCCCAGCGCTACCTCAACACCCTGCTCAGGGGCTTCAGCGCCTGAACACCGGGGGACCAGCGGCGATGTAGGACCGAAGCTCCTCGAGCGACGCCTTCCACCCGTCCAGCAACAACCACGTCGCCCCCGCCTCGGCGTACTCCGACACCACAGCAGCCGACGGCCGCGCCCCACCACCCCAGATCGCCAGATCCCCGTCAGCAGGCCCACCCGCCGCGACGAAATCAGCCTTCATCCGCGCCGCCTGCTCAGGAGACGCCACCGCGAACCCACCCGAACCGTCCTGAATGATCGGAAACAACCCGGCAGCACTCGACGCCGCCAAGAACGGCACCTTCCGCGGCCAGATCCCCGAAGTCCACACCGGCACCTCTACCGGCGCGAACCGCACCCCAGACACCTCGTAAACCGCGCCGCGATGCTCAACAGGCTCACCGGACAACAACTTCTGCACCACCTCAACGCCCTCGGTCATCCGCGCCGCCCGCTCACGCGCACCCGAAGCCTCACCGAACGACGTGAAATCCCGCGGCACACCCATACCCACCCCGAGCACCAGCCGCCCACCCGACAACCGCTGCAACGTCGAAGCCTCCAACGCGAGCTTCCACGGCCGGCGCCGGGGGACAGGCGTGATCATCGGACCCAGCGTGATCCTCGACGTCCGCGCCGCCACCGCACCCAAAGTCACCCACGGATCCGCCACCAACGGCTGCGCCACCACGTGATCCCACATGAAGAACCCGTCCCAGCCGGCCGCCTCCGCCTCAACCGCCAGAGAACACAACACCGCGGGATCGCCATAGGTCTCGCCGTAACAGGGCACGTAGATCGCAAAACGCATGCGGGGGAGTCTGCCTCACCACCGACCCTCACCCGTCGCGCCGTCCAACTGCTCCCGCAAGATGTCCGCATGCCCCGCATGCCGGGCCGTCTCCGTCAGCACATGCACCAACACGTTGAACAACATCACGTCCGGACGCGGCCACCACGGCACATGACCAGGGGAGTCCACCGCAAGCGCGTGGATCGTCGCGTCGGAATGCGCCCACACGCGCCGATAACGACCAACGATGTCCTCACGCGACTCCTGCTCGGTCGCCCACATGTCCGCACCGCGCGCTGCGAGGTCGTCCCAGCGCGGCATCGGTTCGGGGAACGGACGGCCGAACACCTCACCGAAGTACCGCGACTCCGACAACGTCAGATGCTTCACCAGACCCAGGAGGTTCGTGCCACTTGCCACGAGCGGGCGGCGGATGTCGGCCTCGGGAAGCCCGTCGAGCTTCCACACCATCGCCTCGCGGATCTCTCGCAGATCGGAGTGGAGGTAGTCCTTCGCGAAGTCATCGATCACCGGATCCAGACTGCCAGGCATATCGCCACGGTGACGTAACCCGGGGGACCGTCGCGGGCAGAATCGGCTTCCTCGGCCAGTCTCGCTCGCCCCTGCCTGAGCCGATGCCGAGCCGATGGGTGCGCACCACACACACGGCGCCGGCCGGGTACCCCCAATTTCGATCCTAGCGAGCAGGACCGACACGGCTTCGGTCTCAGACGCCGCACACGCATGGCGCCGCACACGCAGCCAGCGGGAGAGTCCCGGAGGACCCCAGATCCCCGTTACTTGACATAATGTAGATTATCGGCGAAACATCGACCTGCGAAGATCGTTCCCAGAAGCGGTCCGAACGACCGTTGTTGCGCGTCTGCGGATACCACCAACGGGCAGGCTGGCCGTACCCGCAGACGCCACAACTTTCCAACGCCGGCGATGTCGGAGCGCGGTCGACACCGACGACTCGTCAGTGAGACGTACGTAGAGGTCGGTCATTACGCTCACGATCCCCGGCAAGTGACGCCGCCTGGCCCAGCACATGAGTCCGTCCGGCCAAAACGGACATTTCATGCATAATCCCCATTATCCAGCACAGTGATCATCCAGCACGGTGGCGAAAACTGTCGGTGCTGTGCGGTACAAGATCCATATGCACGTGCTCGCCGCTCAGGACGCCTTCTTCCTCGCTCGCCGGACGCGCAAGGACTCGCCGCACACAACGGCGGCCTACCAGCGCGATCTCTCCGGCGTGAACACACTCCTGGCCGAGGCGCTCCCCTCCCCTGTCGAGGACCTCCTGGTGGAGCACCTCACCGGCGGCAACCTCCGGCAGGCCTTCGGGCAGTTCGCGGACACGCACGCCAAGAGCTCGGTGCTGCGGGCCTGGTCGACGTGGAACCAGTTCCTGACGTTCTGCGTCGCCGAGGACCTCATCGCGGGCAATCCGATGGGTGCGGTCGCCCGCCCGAAGACCCCTCAGCTCGTGCCCAAGCCGCTCAGGGGCGAGGACACGCCGGAGCAGTTGCTCGCGGCGGCCGCGGAGGGTGCGACGAAGGGGCGTGACCCGTGGCCCGAGCGGGATGTGCTGGTCATCGCGCTGGGTCTGGTCGCCGGTCTGCGGAGTGCGGAGATGCGGACGCTGACGTTGGCGAGCATCGTCGGCCGTGATGGTGACAAGAGGTTGCACGTGAAGGGGAAGGGCAACCGGGATCGGAGTGTGCCGATCGAGCCGCCGATGGAGCGGATCGTGGAGGGTTATCTGGCGAGTTGCCGGAAGCGGTTTCCGCAGGGGCGGTTCGATCGGGAGAGTGCGTTGCTGAGGGATCGGCACGGTGAGCCGATCGGGCGGGGTGGGCTGGAGTACCTGGTGAAGTCGTGTTTCCGGTGGGCAGGGTTGAACGATCGGGTGCCTACGGGGGCGAATCTGCACGCGTTGAGGCACACCTTCGCGACGCGGCTGGCGGAGGACGGGGCGTCGGCGAGCGAGATCATGGCTTTGCTGGGGCATGCGAGTTTGGCGACGAGTCAGAACTACATCGAGGCGACTGCGCGCGAACGGCGGTCGGCGGTGGCGAGCAATCGGACGTATCGGGCGCTCAAAGAGATCTAGCGGTGCTCCACCGCGGCACGGCACTCTCAGGTAGTAGACGTGGAGCCGGGGGTCGCTCAGTTGCCGGATCGTTAGGCCAAGTGGGTGACCTGATAGTGCGAAAACCGCATTTCAGGGGTACCCAATGAGAATGAGATCCGTGTGGCGTGGGGCCATCTCCTTCGGGTTGGTGACGATCGCCGTGCGCCTCTACACGGCTGTCGAGGAGCACGACTTCCGTTTCAACCAGGTGCACCGGGAGGACGGCGGGCGCATCAAGTACAAGCGTGTCTGCTCGGTGTGCGGTAACGAGGTGGAGTACGGCGACATCACCAAGGGCTATGAGTTGGACGACGGCCGTTTGGTGATCATGGAGAACGAGGACTTCGAGAAGTTGCCGGTGAAGACCGACAAGTCGATCGAGGTGCTGGAGTTCGTGCCGGCGGAGGAGATCGATCCGATCTACTTCCAGAAGACGTATTACCTGGAGCCGGACAAGGCTGCGGCACGACCGTACGTGCTGTTGCGGGATGCGCTGGTGAAGACGGGTCAGCTGGCGGTCGTGAAGATCACGATCCGGCAGAAGGAGACGCTGGCGACGATCCGGGCGCGTGATGACGTGCTGGTGATGCACACGATGTTGTGGCCGGATGAGATCCGCAAGGCGGAGTTCGACTTCCTGGATCAGAACGTCGAGGTGCGGCCGCAGGAGTTGAAGATGGCGACGTCGTTGGTGGAGTCGATGGCCGGGGACTTCGATCCGGACACGTTCACCGATGACTACCGGGATGCGCTGGAGAAGGTCATCGCGGCGAAGGCGGAGGGTGCTGAGTTGCCTGAGGCGCCGGAGGCCGAGGAGAAGGGCGATGTCATCGATCTGATGACGGCTCTGGAGCGCAGTGTGGAGAAGGCGAAGGCGGGCCGGAAGTCGACTGCGAAGAAGGCTGCGCCTAAGAAGAAGGCTTCGTCGGCGTAGATGGCCGGGCTCGACGAGTACCGGCGGAAGCGGGATCCGGCGAGGACACCGGAGCCCGTGCCGAGTGCTGATGAGCTACCGCATGGTGAGAACGACACTTTTGTGATTCAGGAGCATCACGCGAGCAGTCTGCATTGGGATGTGCGGCTGGAGCGTGATGGTGTGCTGGTGTCGTGGGCGGTGCCGAAGGGGTTGCCGGCGACGACCGATGTGATTCGGCTGGCTGTGCACACGGAGGATCATCCGCTGGAGTACGCGGAGTTCTCCGGGGAGATCCCGAAGGGTGAGTACGGCGGCGGTTCGATGTTCATCTGGGATCGCGGTCGCTATGAGACGGTGAAGTGGTCGGACCGCGAGGTCGACGTGGTGTTGCACGGTCATCGCGTGCAGGGGCAGTTCGTGTTCTTCCGTTCGGGTGACGAGGGCAAGAACTGGATGATGAAGCGCCGGCACGCTCCGGCGCGTCCGGACTGGAAGACGTTGCCGGAGCAGTTGAAGCCGATGCTGGCGGTGCCCGGTCCCCTCCCCCAGGACGATGATGATCTTTGGGCTTATGAGTTCAAGTGGGACGGCGTCCGGGCGATTCTGCGGGTGGAGGGTGGCCGGGTGCAGGCCTGGTCGCGGCTGGGGAACGACATCACCGTCGCGTATCCGGAGCTGCAGGGTGTCGGTGAGCAGCTCGGGTCCACGGAGGCCCTGCTGGACGGTGAGATCGTCGCGTTGCAGAACGGCCGGCCGAGTTTCAGCGCGTTGCAGAACCGGATGCACGTGAGCAAGGCCGACGCGGCGCGCAGGGCCGCGCGGCAGTATCCGGTGACTCTCCTGTTGTTCGACCTGCTGCATCTGGACGGCCGTTCGACGATGCAGCTCCCGTTTCGGCAACGTCGTGAGCTGCTCAGGGAGCTGGAGCTGCGGGGTTCGAACTGGCTCACTCCCCCGTCCTACGACACCGATGGCGCCGCGGTGCTGGCGGCGAGCCGCGAGCAGGGCCTGGAAGGCGTGGTCGCGAAACGCCTTGATGCGACCTATCAGCCGGGGATGCGGTCGCCGGTGTGGCGCAAGATCACGGACCTGTTGGCGCAGGAGGTGGTGATCGGCGGCTGGCGGATGGGTGAGGGCAAGCGTGCGGGTGTGGTGGGGGCGCTGTTGCTGGGTATCCCGCAGGACGGCGGGCTGGCGTTCGCCGGTTCGGTGGGCACCGGGTTCAACGATGCGGAGCTGGCGGTGTTGACGCCGCGGTTGAAGGCGTTGGGGCGCAAGGGTTCGCCGTTTGTGACGGAGGTGCCGCGGGAGCGGGCGAAGGGTGCGTTGTGGGTGGAGCCGGAGCTGGTGGCGGAGGTGGTGTTCCGGCAGTGGACGCCGGACGGGCGGATGCGGTTTCCGGCGTGGCGTGGGTTGCGGCCGGACAAGACGCCTGAGGAGGTGCGTCGGATTGAGTGACAGCCCGAAGGAAGTGACGGTGCGGGTCGGGGATCGGGTGCTGAAGCTGACGAACCTCGACAAGGTGCTGTATCCGGAGTTCGGGTTCGCGAAGAGCGAGGTGATCGACTACTACACGCGGATCGCGCCGGTGCTGCTCCCCCATCTGAAGGATCGGCCGGTGACGTTGAAGCGGTATCCGAACGGGGTGGACGGGAAGTGGTTCTTCGAGAAGAACGCTCCTGAGCACCGGCCGGACTGGGTGCGGACGATGCGGCTGGAGAGTCCTGGCAGCAGTCGTGGGACCGAGACGGTCAACTACGTGATGGTGGACGAGTTGGCGACGTTGGTGTGGCTGGCGAATCTGGCGGCGTTGGAGTTGCACGTTCCGCAGTGGACGGTGGGGCCGCGCGGGGGTAAGCGGGATCCGGATCTGCTGGTGTTCGATCTGGATCCGGGTGCGCCGGCGACGGTGGTGGAGTGTTGCCGGGTGGCGGAGCTGGTGCGCACGGTGCTCGATGACGACGGGGTGGACTGCTGGGCGAAGACGTCGGGGAACAAGGGCATGCAGGTGTACGCGTATGCCCCGGCGAAGGACACGTCGGAGTACGCGAAGGCGGTGGCGCAGCGGTTGGCGCGGGAGGAGCCGAAGCTGGTCGTGGCGACGATGGCGAAGGCGCAGCGGGCCGGGAAGGTGTTCATCGACTGGTCGCAGAACAACACGGCGAAGACGACGGTGGCGCCGTATTCGCTGCGTGCGCGTGAGCGGCCGGCGGTGTCGACGCCGATCACGTGGGACGAGGTCGAGGACTGCCGGGTGGCGGAGGATCTGGTGTTCACCGCGGACGAGGTGCTGGACCGCGTGGACAGCGCTGGTGATCTGTTCGGTAGTTGATATTCTGGCCGACTGCCTATCGCACGGGGGAAGCCATGAACATCGAGCTGGCCGACTACGACGCTGCCTGGCCCGGTCTGTACGAGCGGGAACGGTCGAGGATCCTGGGGGTGCTGCCGAGTGCGGACCTCGAGCACGTGGGATCGACGTCGGTGCCGGGGCTGTGCGCGAAACCGTTGATCGACATGTTGCTGGTGGTGGACGACGCGGCGGACGAGTCGTCGTACGTGCCGGCGTTGGAGGCGGCCGGGTATCGGCTGTCGGTGCGGGAGGACGACTGGCACGACCACCGGATCCTCAAGGGGCCGGACACGAACGTGAACCTGCACGTGTTCCCGCGTGGGTGTGCGCAGGTGCGTCGGCATCTGATCTTCCGGGATTGGTTGCGCGACAACGAGTCTGATCGGGAGTTGTACGCGCAGGCGAAGCGGAAGCTGTCGGCGCAGGACTGGGACCGGGTGCAGGACTACGCGGCGGCGAAGACCGAGGTGGTGCTGGAGATCCTCGAGCGTGCCTATCTGGCGTGGCGGTTGCCGTCGGACGACGTGGAGTACATAACGGAGTCGCAGACGGGGAACGTGCGGATCGTGCTGGAGGAGCACAACCCGGAGTGGGCGCGGTGGTACGCGGCTGAGGAGGCCAAGATCCGGGCGGCGCTGGGTGGGCTGATCGTGCGGCTGGAGCACTGCGGGTCGACGTCGGTGCCGGGCCTGGCGGCCAAGCCGTTGATCGACATCCTGCTGGTGGTGCCGGACTCCAACGACGAGGACTCCTATGTGCCGGCGTTGGTGGAGGCGGGGTACTACCTGCGGTTGCGGGAGCACGGCTGGCACGAGCACCGGCTGCTCAAGCGGCATGACGCGCCGGATGTGAACCTGCACGTCTTCTCCCCCGCGTGTGAGGAGATCGACCGGATGCTGGGGTTCCGGGATCGGCTGCGCTCGCACCCCGGGGATCGGGCCGAGTACGAGGCGGCCAAGCGCGCCTTGGCGGGCGAGACCTGGCACAGGGGCCAGGACTACGCCGACGCCAAGACGCGCGTGGTCGAACGGATCATTCTTCGGGCGTTGAGCTGACTATCCGAGGCGGCACGCGGACAGGATGATCTCCTGGCCGAGCAGCGTGCGGACGCGGACGGCGTTCTGGATCAGCTGGCCGTTGGGTCCGGTGGCGGTTTCGTTGAGGTGCACGGTGGCGACGCCGGGGATGCCGATGGTGGCGGGCCCGGTGCCGATGGGCTGGCCGTTGAGCGTGCCGACCTTCGACGAGCCGGTGATGCCGCTCGCGTCACTCACGCACTTGGCTTCGATGGCGTTGAGCTTGATCGCGCCACCGAGCAGTGTCGCTCCCTCGACTCGGGCCTGGGCCACGGTGCGGCCGGTGTCCGGGTCGAGGGTGCAGTCGGCGTGCAGGGCGTTGACCGAGGCGAGGCCGAGCACGTTCACGGTCGCGACGGTCTTGTCCTCGTTGGGCGGGCACTGGGCGTGCGGCGTCTTGGCGACGTTGATCAGGCCCGTGGCGTTGAGTGCCCACGCTTCACCGCGCAGGTAGACGACGACCTTGACGACCGCGGTGGCGGCGGCGCCGTCATCGTCGGTCACGGTGACCAGGACGTTGTGCGCGCCGAGCTGGGTGAACGCCCGCGAAGCGGTGCAGGTGCCGGAGCCCGCGCCCTGGGCGACGGTGCCGTTCACGACCGGGCTGCCGTCGTCGAAGTTGAGCGTGCAGGTGTGCTTGTCGTTGGTGGCGATGTCGGTGAACGGCGCGGTGAAGTTCACCGTGGTGCCGCGGGTGACGAGCGTCTTGTCGGCGCTCAGGGTGACCTTCGGGGCCACGTTGGACAGCGTCAGCGTGGTGGTCGCGGTGACGGGCGGGTTGACGCCGTCGTTCGCGGTCAGCTTGAGCGCCCACACGCCGTCATCGGTGCACTTGACCGTGGTGGCCTGTGCCGCGGCGTTGCCGAAGGAGCAGGTCGCGCCGGCGTCCACGCCCGACTGCGGGGTGGCGGTCCACGCGGTGGTCAGCGAGGGGCCGTCGGGGTCGGTGACCAGGCCGGCCAGTGCGACGTCGGTGCCTTCCTGACCGGCGTACGGGCCGCCGGGCTTGACGACGGGCGGGGCGTTGACCTTCACGGTGACGCATTCGGTGACGTTGCCGTTGCCGCCGCCGTCGGTGCCGTGCGCGGTGACGCACAGCTGGTGCGTACCCGCGGCCAGGGCGGGGGTGGCGACGGTGTAGTCGACGGTGGCGGGCCCGTCCTGGGGCAGGCCAGGGGTGATGGAGGTGATCGGGATGTCCGCGCCGTTGTTGACCTTCAGCGTCAGCTGCGTGAGCTTGGAGGCGATGACGCCGGGGACGACGTCGGGCAGCTGGGAGACGTCCGGTACGTCGGTGCAGGTGCCGCCGGTGGTCTGGGCGATCTTGCGCAGCGAGCCCTGGGTGCCGGGGTTGTCGCACGCGGCGCCGTTGGACACGGCGAAGGTGAAGATCTTGATGCCGGCGTTCACGGCCTGCTGCAGGGCGGCGTCGACGGTGCCGCCGTCGGTGGAACCGCCGTCGGAGAAGAAGACCATCAGCTTGCGCGGCTGCGGTGCCGCGGTGGCCGAGGAGATGCCGGCGGTCAGGCCGCCGACGAAGTTGGTGCTGCCGCCGGCGTTGCGGGGCGTGAAGAGCTGGACGCCGCCGCCGATGAAGGCGCTGCCCAGCGCGTCGGAGACGTCGGTGGTGCCGTTGCCGTTGGCGTCGGTGGCTGGCGGGACGACTTTCTGGTCGCCGCCGGCGGGGCTGACGTCGACGGTCTGGCCGCTCGCGCCGAACACGGCGGCGCCGACGTTGCCGACGACGGTGTTGGCGGCGGCGGCCTTGGTGTGCAGGGCCCTGGCGGCCGCGATCTCGCAGTCGAGGATCGTGGCCGGGTTGCCGTCGCCGTTCTGGTCGCCGCCGCAGCCCGCGGTGACGTTGCCGATGGTGGAGCCGGACACGTCGAGCACGTATGTCAGCGCGGTGTCGACCACTGCGACGCCGGTGGCGATCGTGGCCTTGCCGGTGACCGTGACCGGGCCTGGCACGACGACGGCGTTGTTCGCCGGGCTGGTGATGGTGACGCCGATGCTGGTGCCGCCGGGCAGGTTGCCGGTGGCCGCGTGCGCTGGGATGGCGAGTGCCACGGTGGCCGCTAAGGCGGCGCCGACCGTGATGGTGGGTCTCATGCTTCTCCGCTCGTTGGTTCGTCCCCGACCGAACAGAAGGAGACCGCAGGTGTGGCCTCGGATACACCGGGTCACTGATTTGCATCGATAGTCGGCCTATTCGGCCCAGCGGGGGTTGCGGGCGCACTCATGGCGCTCGCCGCGGCCGTTGGGCGGTTCGTGGCGGCACGACCAGCTGATCGGCGGCTTGAGGTTCAGCTCGCCGGTCCGAAGCGGCGGCGGTAGTCCGACGGGTTGAGGCCGGTCTCGCGGCGCATCAGGGCGCGGAGGTTGGCGGCGGTGCCGAGTCCGGTGCGGCGGGCGACGACGTCGAAGCGGGTCTCCCCCAGTTCGATCAGCCGGCAGGCCAGGGTGACGCGCTCCGCGGTGAGCCAGGCCAGTGGTGTGGTGCCGAGCTGTGCCTGGAAGCGGCGGTGCAGTGTCGCCGGGCTGACCGCCGCCCGTGCCGCGAGCGCGGTGATGGTGAGGGTGGTGTCGAGGTGCTGCTGGGCCCACGCCAGGACCGGTGCGAGGGATTCGTCGGGCAGGTCGGGGACGGGTCGTTCGATGAACTGGCGTTGCCCGCCGTCGCGGTGGGCGGCGAAGACCAGCCGGCGGCTGACGATGCCGGCGATCTCGGCGCCGTGGTCGCGGCGCACGAGGTGCAGGCCCAGGTCGAGGGCGGCGGCGCTGCCCGCGGCGGTGAGGATGTCGCCGTCGTCGACGAACAGCACGTCGGGTTCGAGGCGCACGGCGGGAAAGCGGGTCCGGAACTCGTGGGCCCACTGCCAGTGCGCGGTGGCGCGGCGTCCGTCGAGGACCCCGGCCTCGGCCAGGGTGAACGCGCCGCTGCAGAAGCCGACCAGCCTCGCGCCCCGTGCGTGCGCTCGCCGGACGGCGTCGAGCACGGCCGGGCGGCGGGGTACCTCGACGTCGGGCCGGTTGGGAACGATCACGGTGTCGGCGTCCTCGGTCGCGTCCAGGCCGGCGACGCCGGTGAGGGTGAAGAACCCGTCGCGCATCAGCGTGCGAGGCGCGGGCGAGCACAGGCGGAAGTCGTAGAGGTCGCGGCCGATCTCGGGGCGGCGCAGGCCGAAGATCTCGGTGGCGCAGCCGAGCTCGAAGGGGTTCGAGTTCTCGTCGACAATCACAACCACCCGATGCGAGGATTCTTGCGACATGTGCGATTCCTAGCACTCACGGTCGCGGCGCGGCAGGGGTGAGGATCGTGACCATGAACGAACCTGTCGCGCTGGACGAGGCCCTGAACTCCTTCGACGCCCTGTGGAGCCCGCGCATCGTCACCCAGGTCAACGACTACGACGTGCGGGTGGCCAAGGTCGAGGGCGAGCACGTGTGGCACGTCCACGACCACACCGACGAGTTCTTCCTCGTGCTCGATGGCGAGCTGCACATCGCGTTGCGCGAGGCCGGTGGGGAACGCACGGTCGTGCTCGGCACGGGCGCGGTGTTCACCGTTGCCTGCGGCACGGAGCACAAGCCGTCCGCGCCGTCGGGGGCACGCATCCTGCTGTTCGAGCCCACCGGAACGCTGTCCGTCGGCGACCGTCACGACGAGATCCCCGGCCACGTGGACGCGACCACCGGGCACGCACTGCGCTAACTGTCCTCTGCCGGCGGGCGCGGTGCGGAAGAATCACGCGCTGTGAGGTTCGGGGTGCTGGGGCCGGTCGAGGTGCGCGACGAGACGGGGACGCCCGTCGCGGTGCCCGCGCCACGGCAACGTGCCCTGCTCGCGATGCTCGCCCTGGACGCGGGCCGCATCGTCGGCCACGACCGGCTGCTCGACGGCCTCTACGCCGACCCGCCCGCCGGTGCCGCGAACGCCCTGCAGTCCCAGGTGTCCCGGCTGCGCAGAACCGTGCCGGGACTGGTGATCGAGCACCACCCCGCCGGCTACCGCCTCGTCGCCGAACCGTCCGAAGTGGACTCCCAGCGGTGTGTGGAACTGCTCGACGCCGGACGTGGCGTCGAGGCGCTCGCGTTGTGGCGCGGCCCGGCGCTGGCCGACGTGGACGCCCCGTTCGCCGGCGAGGCCCGGCAGCGCCTGGCAGAAGTGTTCATCAACTGCGTACTTTCCGGCGGGACCACGAACGACCTCCGCGAACTTTCTGCCGAGCACCCGCTGCGGGAGGACGTGCGGGCGGCGTTCATGCGCGCGCTGCACCGTGACGGCCGCCAGACCGAGGCGCTGGAGGTGTTCGCGCAGGGCCGTGCACTGCTCGCGGACGAGCTCGGTGTCGATCCCTCCCCCGGTCTCGCCGCCGCTCATCTGGAGGTGCTGCAGGCGCAGGCACCGCACCGGGGCGTGCCCGCGCAGCTGACCAGCTTCGTCGGCCGCGACGAGGACCTGCGCCGCGTCACCAAGTGGCTGGGCGAGAACCGGCTGGTCACGCTCATCGGGCCCGGTGGCACCGGCAAGACCCGCCTGGCCGTCGAGGTCGCCCACCGCGAACCGGGCGAGGTCGCGTTCGTCGACCTGTCCGCCACCACCGACGTCGCGCGGGCGCTGCTCGACGGCATCGGCCTGCGCGAAGCCGGGCTGCTCACCGCGGGGCTCGGGGTCGAGGAACGACTCCAGGCCGCGCTGGCCACCCGCGCGGCGTTGCTGGTCGTCGACAACTGCGAGCACGTCATCGACGACGCCGCCCGCGTGCTCGGCACCGTGCTGGCCGCCTGCCCGCAGGTGCGGGTGCTCGCGACCAGCCGCGAACCGCTCGGCATCACCGGCGAGACCCTCAGCCCGGTCACCCCGCTCGACGAGGACGCCGCCGTGCGGCTGTTCCTCGACCGCGCGCAGGCCGTCAGACCCGGCTTCACCGCCGAACACCACGTCATCGCCGAGGTCTGCCGGCGCCTGGACGGCATCGCGCTCGCCATCGAGCTCGCCGCGGCACGGGTCCGTTCGCTGCCCCTCTCCGAGATCACCGCCCGCCTGGACGACCGGTTCCGGTTGCTGTCCAAGGGCAGTCGCACCGCCGCACCCCGGCATCGCACGCTGCACGCCGTGGTCGAGTGGAGCTGGGACCTGCTCACCGACACCGAACGCGACCTCGCCGCCCGCTTCACCGTGTTCCGCGGCGGCGCCACCCTCGCCGCCGTCACCGCCGTGTGCAGATCCGATGTGGACACTCTGACGTCGTTGGTGGACAAGTCACTCGTCGAAGTCACCGACGACCGCTACCGCATGCTCGACACCATCCGCGCGTTCTGCGCGACCCACGCACCAGACCTGAACGCCGCGCACGCCCAGTGGTTCCTGCGGCGCGTCCAGGAGGCCGAACCGCACCTGCGCGCCCACGACCAGATCCAGTGGCTCACCCGGCTCGGTGCCGACCACGACAACCTCGTCGCCGCCGTCACCTGGGCCACCACCAACGACATCGAACTCGCGCTGGAACTGGTGGCGGCGCTCGCGACCTACTACTGGTGCCGCGGCCTGCGCACCGAAGCCGCGACCCAGGCCGAGGCCGTGCTGCGCGCGTGCGGCGAGACCCCGCCCGCCGGCCGCGAGCAGGAGTACGCGATGTGCCTGCTCATCGCCTGGCCGGTGGCGACCGGTGACCAGTCGGCACGGCAGCGCCAGGCCGACGAGCTGCTGTTCGGGCTGCCGGGGCCGCCGCGCTACCCGATCCTGAGCATGATGTGGGGCATGGCGCTGGGGGCGCCCGAGACCGAGTCGCAGAACTGGCACCGCCGGCACCGCCTCATCGGCGACGACCCGTGGAGCACCGCGCTGGCGTTCGTCGGCGACGGCCTGATGACCTGGCAGCAAGGCGACCCCGGCGCGGCGCGAGACCTGCTGCACCGCGGTGCCGAGGCGTTCGAGCGGGTCGGTGATCGCTGGGGTGTGGCGCTGGCCGTCAACCAGCTCGCCGAGCTGGCCCTGGCCGCGGGCGACCCCACCGGTGCGCTGGCCTACATCGAACGCGCCCGCGGCCTGTTCGAGGAGCTCGGTGCCGCCGAGGACACCGCCGAAGTGATCGTCAACCGGGCACGGGCCCTGCTGGCCGCCGGTGACCTGGCCGGGGCGCGAGCCGACTACACCGAGGCGCTCACCGCGGCACGACGGGCGGGCGCGCCCCTGGTGGAGGCGAACTGCCACTGCGGGCTCGCCGAGCTGGCACGGCTCACCGGAGACCTCGCGACCGCGCGCGCCGAATGCGACCGGGCGTGGGAACTGACGCCGGGCGGCTGGTACGGCCCGGACGAGATGCGCTGCCACATCGCGTTCGAACGCGGCCGCATCGCCCGCGCCGGCGGCGACCCGGCCGAAGCCCGCCGGCACCTCGAGGAGGCACTGCGGCGGGCCGTGGGTCAGCGCAACGTCGTAACCGAGACCGCCGTGCGCGCGGAACTCGCCGCCCTAGCCGGGCCTTGATCCGCCGCCACCACAACCAGGCCGGCAGCCGCCGGTGCGCGATGAACGTCCACAGGTCGTCCTCGGCCACCTCGTGGGGATGACGGCGCAGCACCTCCAGGCACTCCCGCGACACCACCCCGTGCTGCCGAGCCACGTGCGCCAGCGCCGTCGCTCCGTGCTGCCGCACCTCGATCCGGTTGTGGTCCAGCGCGCGTGCCACCCGCGTCAGCACCACCCACGGATCCGGGTACGACAACGCCAGCCCGATCACCGACACCCCGACCATGGCCTCGCCGCGGTCGAACGCCGCGTCGACCTCCTCCGGGCGCTCGGTACCCATCAGCGCGGAGAAATCGCGCCAGTTCATGCCCTCACCACGCCTCGCCCGATCCAGCAGGAAACGCTGCCTGCCATCGGAACGCTCCCCCGTGCGCTCCCAGTCCGCGGCCAGGTACCGCCACACCGACGCGGTGTCCGCGCGGGAGGTCGAGGCCAGGATCCGGCACAGCTCCAGCACGTGCTCCGGTTCCGACGCCTCCGCCAGCTCGCCCAGGACTCCTGGCGGGCAGCCCAGGTCGTGCCACGCCAGCCAGGCCAGCGTCGGTACCTCGCCGACGTCCACCCAGCCGTCGGCCCCGCCCCTGCCGATCTCGGCAGGCGTCAGCGAAGCCCGGTAGCGGGCGTGTTCGATCGGGATCACGTCAGACACGAGGCCCGAGCCCGGGCCCCAGTTCGGGTACCGCGCGCAGCAACGCACGCGTGTAGTCATGAGACGGATTGAGCAGCACTTGGTCCACCGAGCCTTGTTCCACGATCTTCCCCTGATGCATCACCGCGACCCGGTCGGCGATCTGCCACGCCAGCCCGAGGTCGTGTGTGATGATCAATGAAGCAAGGCCCAGCTCACGGCGCAACCGGAGCAGCAACGCCACGATCTCCCCGCGCACCGAGGCATCGAGCGACGCGACCGGCTCGTCGGCCACCAGCAGACGGGGTTCGAGCACCAGTGCCCCGGCGATCACCACCCGCTGCTGCTGACCCCCCGACAGCTCGTGCGGCAGGGACTCCAGGTACAGGTTCGCCGGCCGTAGTTCCGCTCGCTCGACAGCGGCCGTGACCTGCGATTCCTCGTCACCAGGAATGTTGTGGACGCGCAGCCCCTCGGCGACCGCGTCGAGCACTTTGTGCCGCGGGTTCAACGCGCTCGCCGGGTCCTGCAGAACCAGCTGGACCTGCCGCCGGAACGCCTTGAGCGCCTTGCCCTTCAACGGCACCTCGGACCCGTCGAAGATCACCCGACCGGAGGACGGTTTCCGCAGTCCCATTATGGTACGAGCCAGTGTCGTTTTGCCGGAGCCGGACTGCCCGACCAGCGCCACGATCTCGCCCCGCCCGATCTCCAGGTCCACCCCGTCGACCGCCCGCGTCCTGCCGTAGTCCACGACCAGATCCCGCACCTGCAGCAGCGGCTGCGGTGTCGGCGCGGCTTCCACCCAGCGGTGCGCCGGGTCGCCGATCACCGGGAACGCCGCCGTCAGCGCCGCCGTGTGGGCGTGCCGCGGGTTCGCGATCACCGCGCGCGTGGCGCCGCGTTCGACGACCTCGCCCCGGTACATCACCGCGAGGTCGTCACACGTCTCGGCCAGCACCGACAGGTCGTGGCTGATCATCAGCAGACCCAGGTCCTGCTCGCCGACCAGCCGTTTCATCAGCCCGAGCACCTGCGCCTGCACGATCACGTCCAGCGCGGTGGTCGGCTCGTCGGCGATGATCACCTTCGGCGCGCACGCCAGCGCCATCGCGATCATCACCCGCTGCTGCTGCCCGCCCGACAGCTCGTGCGGGTACGCCCGCGCCTTCTCCCGGGGCAGTTCCACCTGCTCCAGCAACTCGGCGACGTTCCCCGGTGTGCCGTGCAGGCGCATCGGCTCGGCGATCTGGTCACCGACGCGGCGCACCGGGTTGAGCGCGTGCATCGCGCCCTGGAACACGATCGACGCCGACGCCCACCGCACGGCCCGCAGCCGCCCCCACGACATCGTCCGCACGTCCTGCCCGTCGAGCAGGATCTCGCCACCGATCCGCGCCGCCCCCGGCAGCAACCGCAGCACCGACATCGCCACGGTCGACTTGCCCGATCCCGACTCGCCTGCGAGCCCGAGCGTCTGACCCGCCGCGAGATCCAGGCACACGTCGCTGACGACGCGCTTGTGTCCGTAATGGACGGTGAGGTTCCTCAGCTGCAGCATCCAGTCACCTCTTCGGCGTCACAACGGCTTCGAGGGCGCGCCCGACGAGCGTGAACGCCAGCACCACCACCACGATCGCGAGCCCCGGCGGCAGCAGGAACCACCACGCGCCCTGCGGCACCGCCCCGTGCAGCTGCGCCTGGTGCAGCATCGAGCCCCACGAGATCCGCGTCGGATCACCCAGCCCCAGAAACGCCAGCGTCGACTCCGCCACGATCGCCGACGCCACCGCCAGCGTCGCGTTGACCAGCACCAGCGGCACCACCGATGGCAACACGTGCCGGCCGATCACGTGCCCGTGCCCGCCACCGAGCGCCCGCGCGCGTTCCACGAACGGCCTGGCCTCGATCGTCAGCGTCTGCGCCCGCACCATCCGCGCCGTCGACGGCCAGCTCGTCAGGCCGATCGCCAGCACGATCGTGCCCAGCCCGCGCGGCAGCACCGTCGACAACGCGATCGCCAGCACCAGCGCCGGCAGCACCAGGAAGAAGTCCGTGACCCGCAGCAACGCCCCGGCGAGAAACCCGCCGAAGTGCCCGGACAGGATGCCGACCAGCGTGCCGATCCCGACCGCCAGCACCGCCGCCGTCAGACCCACGAACAGCGACGTGCCCGCGCCCTGCGCCACCAGCAGCGCCACCGACCGTCCGGTGTGGTCGGTGCCCAGCCAGCTGCCCGCGTTCGGCGCCTGCCACGCCGCCGCGGTCACCCGCGTGACGTCCAGCGCCGCCGGGTCGATCAGCAGCGGCGCGATCACCGCGATCAGCGCCGTCGCGGCGAGGACCACGGCGCCGGCGACACCGGCCCTGTATGTGAAGAACCGGTGCGTGAGGAAGCGGTTCATACGACCTTCACCCGTGGATCCAGAACGCCGTGCAGCAGGTCGGCGAACAGGTTCATCACCACGACCGCGCCCGCCGTCACCACCAGCAGCCCTTGCAGCAGCAGGTAGTCCGGCCCGGTCAGCGCGTCGTAGAACAGCAGCCCCAGCCCCGGCCAGGAGAACACCGTCTCCGTCGTGATCGCGCCCGCCACCACCAGCCCGAACCGCAGGAACACCAGCGTGATCGCGGGCAGCACGGCGTTGGGCACCGCGTGCCGGCGGCGCACCAGGTCGTCGCGCAGGCCCTTCGCGCGTGCCGTCACCAGGTACGGGGCGTGCATCTCCTCCAGCAACGACGAGCGCATCACCAGCATGTACTCCGCGCACACCACCGCGACCAGCGTGATCGACGGCAGCACCAGGTGATGCCCCACGTCCACGGCCTGCGAGAAGAAGTCCGGCGCCGTGTCGGTGTCGCGCATGCCCCGCGACGGGAACAGATCACCCGTCGCCATCATCAGCAGCATGCCGAGCCAGAACGTCGGCACCGCCCACAACGTCAGCGACACCCCCGTCGTGGCCCGGTCGAACGCCGAGTCCCGCCGCCACGCCGCCCGCACCCCGAGCCACAGGCCCAGGCCGACCGCGATCAGCGTCGAGGTCCCCACCAGCAGCAGCGTCGGGCCCAGGCGTTCCAGGATCACCTCCGACACCGGGCGGCGGAACGTGAACGACGTGCCGAGATCACCGCGCAGCAGCGAGGTGAAGTAGCTCCAGAACTGCTCGTGCAGCGGCCGGTCCAGGCCGAACTGCGCACGCAGTTCGGCCTGCATCGCCGCCGTGGTCGGCCGCCCGCGCGTCATCGACACCACGGGATCGCCCGGCACCACCCGGAACAGGAAGAAGCCCAGCACCGCCACCATGAGAAGGCTCAGGGCGGCGCCACCGAGCCGTCCGACCAGTCGCACCTACTCGCGCTCCCCGGCCGTGGCCTTGCGCCGCCGCGACAGCACGACGGTGAGCAGCACCAGCACCACCAGGACACCGCCGCCGATGGCGAACGCGGGCCACCTGCTGCCCGAGGCCTGCACGGCACGTTGCGCGGGCTCGGCGCCGTAGTAGCCCCACACGCCGTGCTGCGCCATGATCACGCCGCCCTGCGCCGGCTGCGTGGTGAACCGCGCGAAGTGATCCGAGCGGTAGGCCTCCAGCGCGTTGTCGTAGGCCAGCACCACCGCGGGCACCTGGTCGTAGAACCGCGCCTGCATCTGCTTCACGATCTCCACGCGCTTGCCCTCGTCGAACTCCGAGAGCTGCTGCGCGTAGAGCTTGTCGTAGGTCTCGTCGCAGAAGTACGCGTCGGTGGTGCCGCCCTTGCCGTCCGCGCCGGGCCGCTGCGCGCACGTGTGCAGGCCCAGGATGAAGTCCGGGTCCACGTTCGTGCCCCACCCGGAGAACGCCAGGTCGTAGGTCGCCGCAGTGGTGGCCTCGTTGAGCTGGTTGTCCGACACCAGCTGCACGTCCAGCGCGATCCCGATCTCGGTCATCGACCGCTTCAGGTACTCGCTGGCCTGCTCGTCGTAGGCCCGGCCGGCGCGTCCCACCAGGCGCAGCGTGAGCCGCGTGCCGTCCTTGCGCGGGTAGCCCGCGGCGTCCAGTGCCGCGTTCGCCGCGGCCGGGTCGAATTTGCGCAGCTCCTTCTCACCGGGCTGCCAGTGGTACTTGCCGAACACCGGCGGCACCAGCCCGGCGCCCTTCTCCGCGTACCCGAGGCTCACGCGCTGCACCAGGGCGTCCAGGTCGATGCCCTGCGCGATCGCGCGGCGCACCCGCACGTCGGCCAGCGCCGGGTTGCCGGTGCCGATCGGCTCACCGGTCCTGGTCCGCGCGCCGGGGTTGATCAGCAGTTCGGTGAACCGCCGGCCCTGCGCCTTGTTGCGCGTCACCCCGGCCTTGCCGTCCAGCGAGTCGAACTGGGCGGGCGCCATCCGGTTGACCAGGTCGACCTCGCCCTTGCCCAGCGCCTGCACCGCGGCGTCGGAGTTCTGGAAGTACACGAAGTGCAGCTCGTCGTACTTCGCCGCGCCGCGCCAGTACTGCTTGTTGGCCTTGAGCTTGATGAACTGCCCCGCCACGTGCTCGGACAGCACGAACGGGCCCGAGCCCACGACCGGCATCTGGTCGTTGGCGTAGTCCTTGATGTTCGTGACCTTCTCCCACACGTGCCTGGGCACGATCGGGATGTCCAGCGCCAGCATCGTCACCTGCGGCGCCTTGGTCCTGATCACCACCGTGCGGTCGTCGGTGGCGGTGACCGACTCGAAGTTCGTCACGAAGCTGCCGTTCGCGGTCCTGGCGACCTCGTTGGACATCATCAGGTTGTACGTGAACGCGACATCGCGCGCCGTGATGGGCGTGCCGTCGGACCACTTCTTGCCCTCCGGCACCGTGAACGTCCACGTGAGCCGGTCCGCCGACGGCTCCCACCTGTTCGCGAGGCCCTCGGTCACCCGCTGATCCTCAGCCGCGTACGCGGTCAGGTAGTCGTACATCAACCGGCCGATCTCCGTGCTCGACTGGAACACCGCCAGGAACGGGTTCATCGAGTCGATCTGCTGCACGATCGCGACCTTGAGAATCACCGGCTGCTGCGCCACCGCCCCCGGTGTCGCGGCACCCAGAACCGTTGCGGCCGCAAGCAACGCGCACAACTTCACCCGCACGAAAACACCTCTCCCCAGTTGGCCCGCCGCTACGTTACTCAGAATGCGGATCTTGATCTCGGCGGACATGGAAGGCGTCACCGGAGTCACCTGGACCGGGGACGTCGTTCCCGGCACCGAGGGGTGGCAACGCTTCCGGCGCCTGTTCACCGAAGAAGTCGACGCCTGCGTCGAAGGTTTGGTTGCGTCCGGCGCAACAGAGGTAATCGTCAACGAGGCGCACTCCTCGCAGCGCAACCTCCTGATCGAGGACCTGCACACCTCGGCACGCCTGCTCACCGGCCGGCACAAGCCGTTGTCGATGATGCAGGGCATCGACTCCGGTGTGGACGGGGTGGTGTTCCTGGGCTACCACACCGGTGCGGGCGCGGAAGGCGTGCTCGCCCACACCTACCTGGAGAACTCCATCACCGGCGTGTGGCTCGACGGCGTCGCGGCCTCCGAGGGCAGGTTGAACGCGGCGCTGGCCGCCGAGTACGGGGTGCCGGTGCTGATGGTCACCGGTGACGACCGCACCTGCGCCGACGCCGTGTCGTACGCGCCGTCGGCGTGGCTCGTGGCGGTGAAGGAGTGCGTGTCGCGGTACGCGGCCGTGTGCCTGCCGCCCGCGGTGGCTTTTTCACAGATCACAGAGGCGGCCTCCGCGGCGATGGCGCGGGCCGGGCGATCCGAAGGAGTGGTGTCGGCGCATCGCATCGAGGTCGAGTTCGACGCCTCGCACCTGGCAGAGGCCGCGGCCGTCGTGCCCACAGTGGACCTGATCGGCGTGCGCCGCGTCGGCTTCGACGCCGCGTCGATGACCGACGCGATGAAAGCGTTCAAAATCGTCACCCACGTCGCAGCGGGCGCGATCGAAGGAATTTACGGCTGACCAGCGACCAAATAGAGACAAAATAGCCGGGTGGTGTGGCCGCTACACCGAAGCGGCCACACCCAGGCTTAATTCAGTTGCTTATCAGCGAAGGCTCCACTGCTGGTGCAGGCCGTCGTGGCACGGCCACTGCAGCGCGCCGGCGCCGTTGAAGGTGTAGGCGTGGTCGATCTCCAGGCACTGGGTGCTGTGCCTGGCCTGGAGCTGGAAGTAGCCGTTGCCCCGGTCGATCCTCTTCCACTGCTGGTGCGTGCCGCCGTGGCACGGCCACTGCAGAACACCCGCGGCGGGCGCCTGGCTGGCGTTGTTGACCTCCAGGCACTTGTCGCTGTGCTCCACGCGGAGCTGGACGTAGCCGTTGCCCAGGTCGTTGACCCGCCACAACTGGTGGTTCATGCGGTGACACGACCACTGCAGTACCCCGGCGCCGTCGGCGAGGCTCGCGTTGTTGACCTCGATGCACCGCAGGCTGTTGCGGTTGACCACCGAGTAGGGCCCCGCCGGTGCCTGCGCGTTCGCCGGTGCCGCGACGAACAATGCGGCCAGCGCCAACCCGGCGGCGGAAATGAGCGGGACAAATCGCTTCGCTCTGGACATGTTTTCCCCTCGTTCATCGGAGAATTCCTCTCCGCCGCCAACATTGCCGTCGATCATGGGGAAACCGGAAGTCCCCGGCCCGATGAGCGGACCGGGAGAAAACAACGTCACACCGATGCGTACTGTGTGGCCTTATGACGCTGGACGTGGCGCAACTGTGCGCGCAGCTGATCCGGTTCGACACGACCAACCGCGGCGGCGGCGAGTCGGCTGGCGAACGTGAGGCCGCCGAGCACGTGGCCGCGATCCTGCACGACAACGGCGTGCCGCCCACGTTGCTCGAACCGGCGCCGCGCCGCACCAACGTCCTCGCGCGCATCCACGGCACCGACCCGTCCCTGCCCGCCGTGCTCGTCCAGTCGCATTTGGACGTCGTGCCCGCCGACCCCGCCGAGTGGAGCGTCGACCCGTTCGCCGGCGAGATCCGCGACGGCTTCGTCTGGGGCCGCGGCGCCGTGGACATGAAGGACATGGCCGCCATGACGCTGGCCGTGATCAACCGCTGGCACCTCGCGGGCCGCCGCCCGCGCCGCGACATCGTGCTGGCCTTCGTCGCCGACGAAGAGGACCAGGGCGCGTACGGCGCGCACTGGCTCGTCGACCACCACGCCGCGCACTTCACCGGTGTCGAGGCCGCGATCAGCGAGTCCGGCGGCTTCTCCTACGACGTCGACGGCGTCCGGCTCTACCCGATCGGCACGGCCGAACGCGGCACGTCGCACATGAAGCTCACCGCCGTCGGGCGCGCCGGGCACGGCTCACGCCGCAACCCCACCAACGCCGTCACCGCCCTGGTCACCACACTGGCGCGCATCGCCGCCTGGGAACACCCCGTCCGGCTGACCCCGACCGTGGAGGCGTTCCTCGTCGGCGCGGGCAAGGCACTGGGCATCGAGGTCGACCTCGACGACGTCGACGGCACCATCGCCCGCCTCGGGCCCGCGGCCCGGCTGGTCGAGAACACCGTGCGCTGCTCGACCACGCCGACCATGCTGCAGGCCGGCTACAAGGTCAACGTCATCCCCGGCGTCGCGACCGCGCAACTCGACGTGCGCACACTGCCCGGCACCGTCGACGAACTCGTCACCACCATCGACTCGCTGCTCGGCGACGGCGTCACCCGCGAGTTCCTCGAACACCAGCCACCCGTCGAAGCCCCCACCGACACCACCTGGTTCCGGGCGATGGCCGAGGCGTTGCGCGACGAGGACCCCGCGGCGGTCGTCGTGCCCTACTGCCTGGGCGGCGGCACCGACGCGAAGGCCTTCAGCCAGCTCGGCATCCACTGCTACGGCTTCTCGCCGCTGTCGCTGCCGGCCGGGTTCGACTACCGCGCGATGGCCCACGGCGTCGACGAACGCGTCCCCGTCGCGGGCCTGGAGTTCGGCGTCCGCGTCCTGGACCGCTTCCTGTCGAACTGACCGGCTAGTGGTGGGCTGACTCCTGGCGGGCCGTGCGCTGCTCGACCAGCTCCTGCACCGCGCTGGGCAGCGTCGTCTCGAAGTCGATCAGCTTCGCCCACGTCGGCGTCACCACGATCCGGACCATGCCGTCGTAGAGCGAGCGGACCTCGGCCTCCCACTCGACCCGCTGCTCCGCCGACATCTCGTAGGAGCCGTTCATCTGCAGGAACTCCTCCGGGATGCCGTCCACGACGTCCAGCTCGGCCCGGCCGCGCAGCAGCAGGATCTTGGGCGGGTGCACCTCGGTGTCGATCGTCAGCGCCACCGCCGGGTTCACCCGCAACGAGTGCAGCTTCGGGGAGTTCTTCGTCGTGCACAGGACGATCTGCTCGCCGTTCCAGGTGAACGCGATCGGGATGGCGCGCGGCGTGCCGTCCTTGGCCACGTAGGCCAGGCGGACCAGGTCACGCGCCAGCAGCTCACGGCTCAGCGGCCGGTCGAGCACCTCGGCGATCTCGTGCTGCTGCATGACTGCCTCCCTGAGTCGTGGGCGTGTTCTGCCCCTGGGACGCAGCCGTCACCCCGTTCTCGACATCGCCCCGGTCCCGATGTTCTCGCCGCCTGGTCGTCTCAGCGCGGCGGCAACGGCAGCGGCACCGCGGGCAGCCCGTCGATGCTCGCCAGGTTGTACGGCTTCTTGCCGGTGTACTCGCGGAACTCCTCGTCGGACTTGCGGCCGAAGTAGTCCGCGTGCAGCTCCCGCTCCGACCGGTAGTCCATGAACGGCACCGCGAACCCGCAGGTGTCGCTGACCAGCTCGGCCGTCACCACGATCACCGCGCGCAACGCGGGCCCGTCCGCCTCACCGAACCCCGCGACCAACTCGTCGAAACGCGGGTCGTCGCGGAACACCGGCTCACCACGGCCGTGCACCCGCACGATGTTCGGTGGCCCGTCGAACGCACACCACATCAACGTGATCCGGCCGTTCTCCCGCAGGTGCGCGATCGTCTCGGCGTGACTGCCGCCGAAGTCGAGGTACGCCACCGTGTGTTCGTCGAGCACGCGCCACGTCCCCGCACGGCCCTTGGGAGAGAGGTTCACGTGACCGTCGCCCGCCAGCGGAGCGGTCGCCACGAAGAAGATCTTCTGGCTGTCGATGAACTCCCGCAGCCGCGGCTCGATGCGCTCGTACTCCTTACCCATGCCTCGCAGTATTGATCGCTTTGCGGAACCTGTCAGCAGTGATTCCCAGGTGGTGAACCAGCTCCGGTGGCCCGTCGACCTCGAAGTCGCACCCCAGCATCCCCAGGTACACCGCCAGCATCTCCGGCGTGTCCGACCCCGCCGTCATCCGGCACGTGCGCTCGTCGACCGCCTCGACCAGCGCCGCGGGCACCTTCGCCACGACCTCGTCGGCCGGCGCGTGCACGGTCACGGTCGCCCGGAACCGCCACGCCGCCGTCGCCAGCCCCTTGGCCAGGTAGGTCTCCAGCTCGGGCATCTCCCTGGCGGTGAACCGCGGCCCGGTCGGGATCCGCGGCGCGATCCGGTCCGCCCGGAACGTCCGCCAGTCCTGCTTGCCGACGTCCCAGGCGACGAGATACCAGCGGCCCCTGGCGTGCACCAGCCGATAGGGCTCCACCTCGCGGCGGTCCCGCTCGCCGTCGAACTTCACGTAGTCGAACCGCAGCCGCTCCCGCGCCCGGCACGCCGTGACCACCGCGACCATCACGTCCGGGTCGATCTCCGCGGCCGTGCCGACCGTGTACTGCTGCACCGTGCTCACCCGGTGCCGCAGCCGTGACGGCAGCACCTGCTCGAGCTTCGTGAGCGCCCTTTGCGCCGTCTCCGACTCCTGCTCGCTCAGGCTCAGGGCGACCGCGACCGCCTCGTCGTCATCGAGCAGCAACGGCGGCAGGCTCGCCCCCGCACCCAGCTTGTAGCCGCCCGCGACCCCCGGCGTCGCGTGCACCGGATAGCCGAGATTGCGCAGCCGATCGACGTCGTTGCGCACCGTCCTGGTCGTCACGCCCAGCCGTTCGGCCAGCGCCGGGCCCGACCAGTCGCGCGGGGACTGCAGCAACGACAGCAACTTCAGCAACCGCGCCGACGTCTCCAGCATGTCCCGCATCCTCCCCGCCATTGCGGAACGCACCTTTCCGCAATCGTTCCTAGCGTGGCAGCCATGACCACATTTCGCGTGGAGATCCCCCAGAGCGACCTCGCCGACCTGCGCCAGCGCCTCAACGCCGCCCGCTGGCCCGCCCAGTCCGTTCCCACACAGTCCGGCACGGGCGGCTGGCGGCGCGGCGTGCCCGTGACCGAGCTGCGCGAGCTCGTCGCCTACTGGGCCGACGGGTTCGACTGGCGTGCGGCCGAGGCCCGCCTCAACGCCTTCCCGCAGTTCGTGACCGAGATCGACGGCCAGCCGATCCACTACGTGCACGTGCGCAGCGAACGCGCGGACGCCCTGCCGCTGCTGCTGATCCACGGCTGGCCCTCGACGTTCGCCGAGTACCTCGACGTGATCGCCGACCTGGCGCGCGACCACCACGTCGTCGTCCCGTCCATCCCCGGCTTCGGTTTCTCGGTCCCGGCCGCGGGAGGCTGGGACATCTCCCGCACCGCCGCCGCCTTCACCGAGCTCATGTCCGATCTCGGCTACGAGCGCTACGGCATCCAGGCCGGTGACGTCGGCGCCGGCATCGCGGGCGCGATGAGCCGCCGCACACCCGCCGTGGCCGCGATGCACATCAACGGCCCCAGCGCGCACCCGTTCGCCGGCCCGCTGGCCACCGACGACCTGACCGGCGTCGACCTCGCGCGCGCCGAGCGGTTCAACGACTTCGTCGCCACCGGCCTGGGCTACCTGCAGCTCATGTCCACCAAGCCGTGGACCATCGGCTTCTCGCTCACCGACTCACCCGTGGGCCTGCTCGCCTGGATCCTCGAGAAGTTCCAGGCCTGGTGCAGCGAGGTCGACCGCGACGCCCTGCTCACCGCCGTGTCGATCTACTGGTTCACCGGCACCGGCGCCACCTCGGCGGAGTTCATCTACGAGTCCATGAACTCGCCCGGCGCGTGGGGAGCGGCCACCGCACCCACCGGGTTCGCGACCTTCGCCGCCGACACCGGCATCCGGTCGCTGCTCGACCCCGAGCACCAGGTCGCGCACTGGACCGAACACGACCGCGGCGGCCACTTCCCGGCCATCGAGGTGCCCGACCTCTACGTCGCCGACGTCCGCAAGTACTTCGCCGGCATCTAGCCCGAGAAGGTGTGGCCGCTGCGGCGGCCACACCTTCTTCATGACCCAGCCCGGTCCGCCGCCTCCCGCGCCGCCAGTTCCACCCGCGCGCGGTAGGCGTCCCAGTCCTGCTCCGGCAGGTTCGACACCTCCGCCCGCAACCCCGCCAGCCCGTCCAGGCCCTCACGCAGGATGTCCGCGTGGCCGGCGTGCCGGTTCGTCTCCGCGATCATGTGCACCAGCAGCAGGTGCAACGTCACGTACTTGCGCTCCTCGGGCCACCACGGCACCACACCGGGCGCGTCCAGCGGCAGCTCCTCGATGCTGGTGTCCGCGAACGCCGTCGCCTGCGCGTACAGCGACAGGATGTACTGACGGGACTCGTCCGCGGTGGCGTACATGTCGACGTTCGGGTCCGCCTCGACGTCCCACGGCATGTCCTCGCCGTACGGGCGGCCCAGGCAGGCACCGAAGTACTCCCGCTCGACGCCGATCAGGTGCTTCACCAGTCCCAGCAGGTTCGTCGCGGTGGGGGTGAGCGGCCGCCGCGCGTCGTACTCGGACACACCGTCGAGCTTCCACAGCAACGCCTCGCGGGCGGACTTGAGGTAGCGGTGCAGGACGGCTTTCGGATCACTGGCCATGCCGGTCACCCTTCCAGAACCCGCGCCGACGCCACCGCGATTTCCTCCAGCCGGTGTGGTGCGCGGCCCACCAGCCGGCGTGCCCGGCGGGCAGGTGCAGCTCTGTCGACACCTGCATCAGCACCACCCGCAACGTGACGTTCCGCTTCGCGGCGGAGATCCACCACCGCTGCACGCGACTCCTCGAGCGAGGCGCACATGTCCGCCGCCGGTTCGGCGGCCGAGGTCGACCACTGCGGTGGATCCGCGAACGGCCGGCCCGTGCAGTGCCGCCTTCTCATCCACCCAAGCAGCGTCTCAAACACCACCGACAGTGTTGAGCACCACCAGATCCAGATGATCGATCACCGGCCCGGTCTCCACCGCGGCCGCCTCGAGCAGCAGCGCCCGGCCCCGTTCGAACTCCTCCGCCGACAACGACCGCAGCAGCGTGTCCGCCTCCCACCGCACGGTCTCGGCCTTCTCCGCCAACGACGACGCAGTCACCTGTGCGACCGGCTCCAGCCGCTCGACCTCGAAACCCATGCCCGACGCCACCTCGGCGACGGTCGGGAACCCCGACAACGCCCGCACCGCCTCCGGGAAGAACCGGAACAACCCGATCCCCTGATGCCGCTCCCGGAACAACGACCGCAACACCACCACACCACCCGGCCGCAGCACCCGCCGCAACTCCGCCCCGGCGGCGGCCAGATCCGGCACGTGGTGGATCACCGTCGACATCCACACCACGTCCACCGACGCGTCCGGCAACGGGATCGACCCGGCATCGCCGGCCAGCATCGGCAGCCCCGACGCCTCCCGCATCGACGACGACGGCTCGACCGCCACCACCGTCACACCGGGGAACCACTCCCCGAACGCGCGGGTGAACAACCCCGTCCCCGCCCCCAGATCCAGCACCGTCCCCACAGTCGACAGATAAGGCGCCAGCACCTCACGCCACGACGACAACCCAGTCAGCGAAATCTCCCGGGCCACCCGGTACGCGGTGGCCTCCACAGCGTCGTAACGAGTCATCTCACCAGCCAAGCACCTACGGATGGCGGGATGACAGTGAGCCTTAACACGGACTACACCTTGGACAGCCATGTCCTGCCGTGGTCCGCGAAAGGGTTGCCCTGCATGCGTAAGAGTCATCTCAGACCCCTGATCGGGGTCACCGTGGCCGCGAGCGTCGTGTTCGCGATGGGGGGCGTGCCCACCGGCGCGGCTCCCGGTGCCCAGGAAACAACGACGAACTACCAGGTCAGCGACGTCCGCACCGTTGACCAGCGCAGCAAGCTCGCGAAGTCCGGCGCTGCCATCGACTCCGTCGAGGAGCACGGCATCGTCGTGATCACCGCGACCGGGAGCGAGGTCAAGAGCCTGCGGGCCCAGGGCTTCGAGGTCACCGAGCTGCCCAAGCGGATGGAAGCGAACTCGGCCGTCGGGCCGTTCGACTTCCCGCCCGCGGACTCGAACTACCACAACTACGCCGAGATGACCGCGGAGATCAACCAGGTCGTCGCCGCGTACCCGAACCTGATCTCCAAGCAGGTCATCGGGAAGTCGTACGAGAACCGCGACATCATCGCGCTCAAGATCAGCGACAACGTCGGGGTCGACGAGAACGAGCCGGAGGTGCTGTTCACGCACCACCAGCACGCTCGTGAGCACCTCACCGTCGAGATGGCGCTGTACCTGATCAACCAGTTCACTTCGCAGTACGCGAGTGACGCGCGGATCAAGGGCCTGCTCGACACCCGCGAGGTCTGGATCATCCCGGACGTCAACCCCGACGGCGGCGAGTACGACATCGCCACGGGTACCTACCGGTCGTGGCGCAAGAACCGGCAGCCCAACGCCGGTTCCAGCAACGTCGGTACCGACCTCAACCGCAACTGGAACTACAAGTGGGGTTGCTGCGGCGGTTCGTCGGGCAGCACCGGCAGTGACACCTACCGCGGGCCGAGCGCGGAGTCCGCGCCCGAGGTCAAGGTCGTTGCCGACTTCGTGCGCGGCCGCAACGTCGGTGGCAAGCAGCAGATCAGTGCTGCCATCGACTTCCACACCTACAGCGAGCTCATCCTGTGGCCGTGGGGCTGGACCTACGACGACATCGCGCCGGGCCTGACCCAGGACCAGCACGACACGTTCCGCACCATCGGTCAGCAGATGGCGGCGACGAACAACTACACGCCCGAGCAGTCCAGCGACCTCTACATCACCGATGGGACGATCCCGGACTGGCTGTGGGGCTCGCAGGGCGTCTTCGCCTACACCTTCGAGATGTACCCCGGTGCCTCCGGTGGCGGCGGTTTCTACCCGCCCGACGAGGTGATCCCGGCGCAGACCTCCCGCAACAAGGAGGCCGTGCTGCAGCTGCTGGAACGTGCCGACTGCCCGTACGAGGCCATCGGCAAGGAAGCCCAGTACTGCGGTGGCACCCCGCCGATCCCCGGCAAGTACTTCGAGAACGCCACGAACTTCAACATCGGTGACAACACCACGATCAACTCGCCGATCACCGTGGCCGAGGTGGCGGGCAACGCCCCGTCGACCCTCAAGGTCGCCGTGGACATCAAGCACACCTACCAGGGCGACCTGAAGGTGGACCTGGTCGCCCCGGACGGCACCGTCTACACCCTGCACAACCGCTCCGGCGGCGGCACGGACAACATCAACACCACCTACACCGTCAACGCCTCCAGCGAGGTCGCCAACGGCGGCTGGCAGCTGCGGGTCAACGACAACGCCGCCCAGGACACCGGGTTCCTCGACAAGTGGAGCCTGCAGTTCTGAGGTAGCTGAAGAGTTGAGCAGTCAGGGCGCCGGCGTCATGTCGGCGCCCTGACGTTCGTAGTCCTTCACCCGCATCGAGTCGTGCAGACGCACGCCCTTCGAGTTGAGCTTGGCCAACGGCCGCACCACCCACGACGGCAACGACGTCAGCAGCTGCGCGCCCCGCGTCAGCCCCCACACACCCAGTCGTGTAGCCGGAATCAGCGTCTTCGCCACACCGAGCGCGAACACCCTGCTCGCGTGCACCAGATCCCGCATCTCGTTCTCGTAGCGCGCGAACGCCGCCGTGTAGTCGTCACCGGCCGCCAACTCGCCTGCCAGCACGTACGCGCCGACCACCGCGAGCGACGTGCTTCCCCCGATCGCCGGGCCGGGGCAGTAGGCCGCGTCCCCGACCAGCGCCACCCGCCCACGTGACCACCGGTCCTCCTGCAGCTGCGTGATCGAGTCGAAGTAGAACGCCCGATCGCCGTCCAGGTGCCCGAGCCACGAGTCGACCCGCGGGTGCAGGCCGGCGAACGCCTCCTGCAGCAGTTCCTTCTGCCGCGCGACGTCGCGGTGGTGGTAGGTGAGCTCGGGCGACCGGAACAGGAAGACCGCCCGCGCGTCGTCGAGATGCCGCGCCCCGTACACCGCGGCGCTGCGGCCGGCGCCGATGTGCCCGGTCATCGCCCCTGGCACGCCCAGGTCGCGCGGAACCGACAGCACCGCCAGGTACGCGCCGGTGAAGTTCTTCGCGACCTCCCCGAACACCAGCCGCCGCACGGTCGAATGCAACCCGTCCGCGCCGATCACCAGGTCGAACCGCTGCGGCGCGCCCACCTCGAAGGTCACCTCGCCGTCCTCGCCGACGGCCGTGATCGAGTCGCCGAACACGTACTCGACGTCCTCACGCGTGGCGTCGTAATAGATTTCGCTCAGGTCGTCGCGCATGACCTCGACGTGCCGGTCCGAGACCGCCGCGTACAGCTTCGTGACGTCGACGCTGATCGGCTTGCGCGTCCCCTCCCGCACGAACGACAGCCGCGTGGTCCCGGTCGCCATCGACTCGACGCGCGGCAGCACGCCCATCCGTTCCGAGATGTCCATCGCCGGTTTGACCAGGTCGACCGCGTGCCCACCGGTCTTGCGCAGCACCGGCGACCGCTCCACCACGGTCACCTCGTGCCCGTACCGGGTGAGCCAGTACGCCAGGACTGGACCGGCGATGCTCGCCCCTGACACCAGAATCCGCACGTCAAATCCCCTTACTTAACGGTCGGTAAGTCCCCGGCGCGAGCGTACCCCATCGGCTTACCGACTGGTAAGTAAGTTATGCTTCACCGGTGGCCAAACCGTCGGGGACGAAGCAGCGGATCATGCAGACCGCACGGGAGCTGTTCGCGACCAAGGGCGTGCAGCAGACCAGCCTGCAGGAGATCGCCGACCGCCTCGGCATCACCAAGCCCGCGCTCTACTACCACTTCTCCTCACGCGAGGACCTGGTCCGCAGCATCGTGACGCCGCTGCTCGACGACGGCGAGCGGTTCCTCGAACGCATGGAGGCACGCGGCGACGTGCCGCCCCTCGAACTGATCGAGGGCTTCTTCGACTTCCACCACCGGCACCGCCGCGACATGCTGCTCCTGCTCACCGAGATGACCACGCTCGCCGAGCTCGGCCTGGTCGACATGGTGCTGGCCTGGCGCGCCCGCCTCACCCGGCTCGTGTTCGGCGACGCCCCCACTCTGGAGCAGGAGGCCCGCGCGGTGCTGGCGTTCGGTGGCATGCAGGACTGCACCATGCAGTTCCCCGACGCACCGTTCGACGAGCTGCGCGCCGCCACGGTGACGGCGGCACGCGCCGCGCTGGGCCTGAACTGAACCGGGCCTGACCTGGTGCTGGCACATGGCGGAACCCTTGCCGCCTATAGCACGCAAGCCCGCTCTCGCTCTGTGAGGGAGCGTGTCCACGGCCTAGGATTCGGCGGCGCTCAGGTGAGAACCGCCTCTCGAAACCGGTCTCACGTCGGGGGGTGCGCGAGGTAGGGTCCTGAAGCCGAAACACCGCCGCGGGGAGACACATGCGCGCCGTCGAGATCAGACCTGGGGTCCGGATCCGCTGGGTCGAGGTGCCGGGTGCCACGCCTGCCCGCGTCTACCTGCACGGCCTCGGCGCGTCCTCCGCGCCCTACTACGCCGAAGCGGTCGCGCACCCACTGCTCGCCGGGCGCCGCAGCCTGATGATGGACCTGCTCGGGTTCGGCATCAGCGACCGCCCCGCCGGGTTCGCCTACTCGCTGGAAGGCCACGCCGACGCGCTGGCCGTGGCGCTGGCCAAGATCGGCCTGCGGCGCAGCGAGATCATCGGCCACAGCATGGGCGGCGCCGTCGCCATCGTGCTCGCCGCCCGCCACCCCGAGATGGTCCGCTCGCTCGTCCTCGTCGACCCCACCATCGACCCCGCCACGCCCTCGCTCGGCGCACCCGGCAGCCGCGGCATCGCCGCCTACGGTGAGGCGGACTTCCTCGCCCACGGCTTCGAGCGCGTCCTGCGCGACGTCGGCCCGCACTGGGCCGCCACCATGCGCATGGCCGGCCGCGAAGCCCTCTACCGCAGCGCCGTCGACCTCGTCCGCGGCACGTCCCCGACGATGCGGAAACTGTTGCTGGAACTGGAGATCCCGCGCGTCCTGCTGCACCCGGAGGACGCCCAGCCCACCGGTGCCCGCGAACTCGCCACCGCCGGTGTGCAGCTCGTCTCCGTGCCGAACACCGGCCACAACATCATGATCGACAACGTCGAGGGCTTCGCCCGCGCGGTCGCCCAGCAGCGCCTGTCCGTCTAACCCAGTTCGCGGCCGATCGCACCGCTGAGCAGCTCACGAGCCCGGTCGAGGGTGACCGAGCCGCTGTGCCAGCGTTCGCTCAGGCCCTCGACCAGCGCGGTGAGACGTTCAGCGGCCGCGGCGGCATCGACGTCCGGATTCGCCTGCCGGACAAGGGTTTCGACATCCGAGTTCCAGGCCGCGGTGGTGGCGCCCAGCGGCTCGCGCAGCTCCTCGTGGAACACCGCGCTGGCCCGCAACTCACCCCACGCCACACTCGTCTCGCGCACCTGCGCCACGTCCTGCAGCTCACCCAGCAGCAACTGCTCGACCCGCGTGCGCGGATCATCCGACACCGCGTCGCGGTCGGTGTAGACCTGCGCGCGGTGGTTCACGTGCTCCAGCGCCGCACGCAGGATCCCGGCCCGGTCCTTGAAGTGGTAGTAGATCAACGCCGTCGACACCCCGGCCTCGGCCGCGAGCTTCTCGACACGCAACCCGCGCACACCGTCCTGCGCGATCACGCGGACAGCGGCCTCGAGCATCTGGGTCCTGCGCTCCGACACGGTGTCCTCACCTGGGTTCTTGCTGCGTGGTGCAGTGGATACCGCCACCACCCGACGCGATGCCGTCGATGTCGATCTGCACCACCGTACGTCCGGGGAACAGCCGCTCCATCGTCGCCTTCGCTGCGGCGTCGGCCTTCGCGTCACCGAACTGCGGCCCGATCACCGCGCTGTTGCAGACGTAGAAGTTGATGTACCCGGACGCGAAGTCCTCGCTGCGGACCCGCGTGTCCGACGGCCCCTCCATCACCTCGATCCGCAACGGCCGGCCGTGCACGTCCGTGGCCTGCTTGAGGATCTCCAGGTGGCGGCGCGTGACCTCGTAGTCGAACGAGGCCGGGTCGTTGTCCAGTCCCGCTACCACGACACCGGGACCGGCGAACCGGGCGTAGAAGTCGGTGTGGCCATCGGTGATGTCGCGCCCGGCGATACCCGGCAACCAGATCACCTTGCGAAGGCCGAGCAGGTGCGCGAGCTCCGCCTCGACGTCGCTCTTCTTCCAGCCGCGGTTGCGGTTGCCGTTGAGCACACAGCTCTCGGTGATGATCGCCGTGCCCTCACCGTCGACCTCCAGCGCCCCGCCCTCCAGCACCAGATCGGTACGGGTGCGCGAGACGCCGGCACGGCCGGCGACGAACCCGGCGACCTTCGCGTCACTGCGGTGCTCCTGCTTGCCGCCCCAGCCGTTGAAGTTGAAGTCGACCCCGGCCCTGCCCTGACCGTCGCGCACGAACACCGGCCCGGTGTCACGCATCCACAGGTCGTCCAACTCGGCCTCGACCAGCTCGACGTTCGCCCCCACCAACTCCCTGGCCTGCGCCACATCGCCGGGGCGCACCAGCATCGACACCGGCTCGAACCGGCCGATCGTGGTCGCGATCGTCGCCAGATCGCGCTGCACCCGCGGCCGCAGCTCAGGACCCCAGATCCGCTCGGCCACCGCGAACGCCATCCACGTGCGCTGATGCGGCTGCCCCTCCTCGGGCATCACACCGGTGGCCTTGTCGTGCTTGGTGTCGCTCTTGGTCTCGCCGTCGCAGCCGCCCAGCAATCCGGTGATCGCGGCCGCGGCGGACTGCACGAAGGTTCGTCGCCGCATGCCGCGAGCGTACGTCCTGACTGAAATTTCAGTCAATGCGACCGGCCCGCTGACACCTCACCAGGAATTGCGTAACAACGCCCCTATTCACGACGACTTCCGCACGGACCCACTATTCGAAAGCAGGTGGCTGATGCCGTCCATGCGCACTGCCGAGGACAATTGGCGGAAGATCCCTTACACCACCAAGAGCAAGCTGCGCGTCATTTCGTTCGACGACGACAAGGTCGACGTCAAATACAGCGGAAACGGGGCGTGGGTCTACCTCGAAGGGATGGAGGTCACGCTCGGCAAAGACGTGTTCGACGCCCACATCACCGTCACGAAGTCGCCGGTAGGAGACCTGCGCACGGACAGCGACCCGTGGACCCCATGCCATCTCACATTGACTCGCGCGTACAACAACCACGTTTTCTACAAGTGGGACGAGACGAATCAGCGGTTCAACACCACCAGCGAAGTCATCGACCCGAAAGGAAAGCACCGGTCGGCCAAGGACCACTTCGCGATCGAGGAGTCCCAGATCAACGACCCGAAACTCGTCAGCGCCGTGAAGGACGACATGACCGAGATCTTCCTGAACCTCGTCTGACTCCGCCCGATCGAGTGGTGTAGGCCGCTGCCGACGGGGAACCCAGGGCGGGTACGTCCATTCGGAGCAGGAGGGGTGACCCCTATGGGCCTCATGGACAAGGCCAAGGAAATGCTCGGCAAGCACCCGGACCAGGCCAAGCAGGGGATCGACAAGGCCGGGGACATGATCGACGAACGGACCGGCGGCCAGCACGCCGACAAGGTCGACAAGGTGCAGGACAAGGCGCGGGAGTACCTCGACCGCGACCAGAACCCGCAGCAGTAACGCCGCCTGGCCTCAACGCCGTCTGGTGCCGTCCTGGCGCCAGTGCGCGGGGAAGGTCAACGCCGCGGGCAGCTTCGTTTTCGCGTTGCCGCGCGCGGCGTTGACCTGCGGCTGCGTCAGGAACAGGCACGTGCTGAGGTCAGCGCCGGACAGATCGGACCCCCGCAGGTCGGCACCGATCATGTCGGCCCTGGTCAGGTTCGAGTTCGTGAGATCGGCGCCGATCAGGTAGGCGCCGCGGAAGTCGGCGTTGCTCAGGTTCTTGTTCCGCAGGCGCGCCCCGATCAGATCGGCGCCCCGGTAGGACTTCGCGCTCGTGCGCAGCCGTTCGCTGGTGCGCAGCAGTAGGACGTTCACCTTCGCCCGGATCTCCGCGACGTCGAACGTCAGGATCTCGTCCGGCGCGGCCGTGGTGTGCCGCTCGACCTCGGCGTAGGCGGCGTCGAGGTCCTCGTGCGGATCGAGGTGCCGCGCCTCCGCCAGGTACCAGAGCAGCTCGTGCAGCTGCCGCACCACGGGGAACACCGCGAACATCTTCTGCCGCTCACCGGTGCGCCAGTCGTTGCCCCCGAACACAGTCTGCGACACCCGCTGCCCCGCACCGAAGCAGTCGTAGACCGTGCAGCCGGCATAACCCTTGTCCCGCAACCGGTCGTGGATGCCGCACCGGTGATCGGCCAGCAGGTTGCGGCACGGCGTACCGGCGTCCTTGGTGGCCGCGAAGTCAGCTGATTTCGCGAACGGCAACGCGACGCAGCACAACCCGAAGCAGTTGGCGCAGTCGCCCCTCAGCTCGTCCATCGCAGATCAGCCTACTAGCGAGCTCAGCGACCGTTGCTGTCCCCTCGAAGGTCACCTCGTGACGGTCGGTCCCAATTCTGGCTTTGTCTGTGTGAAGTGACCGCGTTTGTCCGTCGGTCGTGACCGCACTGACTGCGGTCACGGTGGGTGTGTTCGTGGCATGTGACCGCAGGAGTCAGGATGGTCGGCATCGACCGGCACTTTGATGGCGCGGGTCGAGCGAGTTCGCTCGCCTGTTCTGGGACACCCGTCGCCCCGTCGACTGTGGGGATCCGACGCCTCAGTCTGGGCCGATCACGCAGAACTCATTGCCTGCCGGGTCTTGGAGGACCCGTGTCGTCCACTCGCCGGCCTCTGTGATCGTGAGGGAAGTCGCGCCGGCAGCGATCATCTCGTCGACCATCGGCGCCGCGTGTTCGACAAACAGGTCGAGGTGCGTTCGGCCCTTCGTGGTCTTCGCTTCGGGAACCCTCTGGAAGGTCAAGTGCGGCGGCCCATCGACGCCGCTGGGCCGGTCGATCGTGACGTAGGGCCCGCCCCCACGGTCCGTACGTCGCACGTAGCCGAGGAACCTCTCCCAGAAGGCGGCCACCTGATCGGGGTCTGGGCAGTCGATGGTGATGCCGACCTTCATATGTAGCCTCTCGATTGCGTCAAAAGGTGGTTGCGTGCGGTGGGAGGATGCGTAGTGCTCCGGATGAGGGAGCGTCGATGTCTCCTGTCCGTTGCCAGTGAAGGCTGTCCCAGTGTCATCGAAGTCTGTCCGGACACGGGTTTCTGCCACTCAAGTTCGCCCGATGTTCTGCCGAACGATTCGGGGTTGGGTGGCCAACGCAGCAGAGCCTGGATCGCAGCATCGTCGAGCTGGACTCCGTCGACCCTGTAACGGCCACCGCGTCCGATTGTCATTGACACCAATTCCGGGCTGGTCCTGAGTCTGTTGTCTGGTGCCCACCGACGTCGTACCGATCGCCGCTCCTGCTCTGGTCGACCCGTTCTCGTGCGCGGCGTCGCCCGGACGGTGAGTCGATGATCGCCCTCGACAAGAACCCGTTTTCACCCGAACAGCCGCTAACGACGTGGTCTGCATGGACGACAAGTCAACTGGTGATCACTTGACGTCCAGGAGTACCGGTGAGCCCGCTGAAGACGTGTCCGCAGTGCGCGGAGTCGGTCCAGGACGCTGCCCGGCGCTGCCGGTACTGCCAGCACGGCTTCGATGACCACGCCGAAGGGCTGGCGTTGAACCGGTGGATCCGGTCGCACCCGACGATCGTCGTCTCGCTCGCGACGTTCCTCTACGTCGCGTTCCAGGTGCACAAGGCCGGCGATTTCGAGGGTGTGACCACCTTGGAGATCGTCCACTCCAGCAGCCTGACCTCGATCCTGGTCGGTGTTCTGATGGTGCAGCTGCCCCTCGAACTGCTCATCCTCACCGGCGTCACGTGCTGGTGGCTGCTCGCCACCGGTGCCATGGTCCACCGGGGTCACGTCGCCAGGCGGTCGAAACCGTTGCTGCTCGCCGATCCCAGGACGTTGCCGCAGATCGTGCTCACCGTCCTGCTGCTCCTGTTGTTCTTCACCAGCCCGTGGCTGAACTTCGCGCTGGCACTGGCGGTCGCGGTGACCGTCGCCGTGATCGCGCGACGCCGGCGGCCGTTCACGACGCGGTTCATGAAGTGGTCGCGCCGTGTGGTCGTCGGGCTCGTCATCGTCCTGGTGCTGTGGTTGCTGGAAAGGCCGACGACATGGGTCCCACTGGAACGGATCACGATCGCTGGGAACACGACGCTGGTCGGCTACGTGATCGCGGCGGACGCGCAGTGGACGACGGTCTTGTCGCCTCGCTGGACCGGTCGCCTCGCGCCGGGGCAAAACACGTTGCGGCGGGTGCCGACCAAGGAGGTGCAGACGCGGGCGACGTGCCGACTGTCTCTGGCCGAGGACAAGATCTTCGGGCGGGTCGTCCGGCTGCGCGCACCACAGCTGATCGCAGCGGCGCGCGACGGGGCGTTGCCGGCGCCGCTGACTCCGCTCTGCCCGTGACGCGCGACCGTTACCTGGATCTCGTCCGCGTGTTCTGCGTACTGAAGGTAGTGGTGGTGCATTGGCTGACCGCGAGGGTGTGGGAAGGCGGCGGCCAGATCGGTGCGGTCAGCATCGTCGACTCCATGCCGTGGCTCGGCGTCTTCGGCTGGCTCGCGGTGAGCTCTCCCGCGCTGTTGTTCGTGGGCGGCATGATCAACCACAGCACGTGCACCAAGTACGGTCCGCGTGCGTTCCTGCTCAAGCGGGTGAAGCGGCTGCTGGCCCCGCTCGCGTTCTTCGCGGCGGTGTGGGTGGCAGTCGAACTGGTACTGCACGTACTCGACGTCGGTGGTAGTGGTTTGTGGCGCTGGGTCGGCTGGCGCGGCGTCCTTCCGTTCGGACCGCTGTGGTTCATCGGCGTCTACCTGATCCTGGTGGCGCTCACGCCGGTCACGACTCGCCTGACCGATCGCTTCGGCCTGGCAGTGCCGCTGGCGTTCTGCGGCGCCACGGCAGGTATTGACGTGGTGAGGTTCGTGTTCGACGTACCGCTCGTGGGCTGGCTGAACCTTGTGCTGGCGTGGCTGGTGCCGCACACGCTGGGGCACTGCCGCATCTCCGGACAGCGGACGGCCGTGCTGTTGATGGTCGGGGGACTCGCGGCGCTTCTCGGGCTCACGGCGACCGGGTGGTACCCGGCTGCCGTTGGAGGAGGCCCCGGCTTCCCGTTCTCGAACATGAGCCCGCCGACTGTGTGCATCGCGGCGCTCGGGGTGCTGCAGGCCGGTCTTGTGCTGCTGTGCCGTCCTGCCGGCGCTGCGGTGCTGGCCTGGCGGTGGGCCGACACCGCGGTGCGGCGGCTGAACGGGTGCACCATGACGATCTACCTGTGGCACATGACCGCGGTACTGCTGGCTGTGCTGTTACTCGCGTCGTTCGGCGTCGCGGACAACGCGTCTTCGGGCAAGGACTGGGTCGCGCAACGGCCGCTGTGGTTCGTTGTGGACGCTGTGTGCCTGGTTCTTCTCGTGCTGGTGTTCCGGCCAGTCGAGAGAATCCGTTAGTACGTTTCCGGCCTCAGGTGATGTGACAGTTCTGGCGACCGACCTCGTTGATCAGCTATCGACACAAAAGGCCAGGACATGGAGCATTGGATCGCCCCATCCCCTGGTCGCTCCGCCGCAACCAGACAGACTCAAGCGGCAGAAATCCGTGTCCGGACAGACTTTGATGACACTGGGGACAACATTTACCGGCAACGGACACCTCCGACGTCGAAGCTGGAG
Source organism: Lentzea sp. NPDC051213 (assembly GCF_044455585.1). NCBI lineage: Bacteria > Bacillati > Actinomycetota > Actinomycetes > Pseudonocardiales > Pseudonocardiaceae > Lentzea > Lentzea sp. NPDC051213. Next base: position 16,058 of record NZ_JBITEX010000014.1, on the reverse strand, counting down.
CGTCACACCGCCGAGTGCGGTCACTTCTCACCAACATTGATCATGCCCTTGATCGGCAAGTGCGGTCACAGCTCACGAACACCGCGGCGACCCAGAACGGAGCCGTGATCTCCCAGACCGTCGCGAGAAGGCCCCCGAGCAGGGAACCCACCGCGGCTCCGTCCAGGTCCAGCAGCGCGTACACGCTGCCGACCCGGCCGAGTAGGTGGGAAGGGACCATCCGCTGGCGGATCGAGGCCACGATGATGCCCCACACCATGGCGTGGACGCTGAAGACGACCAGGGTGGCGGCCGCCACCCACGGCGTTGTCGTCATTGCCAGGGTGAGGTGTGTGACGACCTCGATGGGGAGTCCCGCTCGCAGCACTGCGGCGCTACCGCACGTGCGAGCGAGCTTTGCCGCGACGGTGCTACCGAACAGACCCCCGACCGCGAATGCGGTCAGCAGAAAGCCGTAGCCGATGTCCGACAGGCCGAGTCGCTGCCGGCAGTAGAGTACGAACACCGCGAACGCCGCGGAGAACGCGATGTTGCCCAAGCCCATGCTGACCGCCAACGTGCGCAAGAGGCGATGGTGCAACAACCACCGCACCCCTTCGCCGATCTCGGCACGCAGCGATGTCCGGTGTAGACGTTGCGGCCCGGGCGATGGCGGGCGGATACGCGCAGGGCCGCTGCCACCGCGAACGTCAGAGCGTCGAGACCGAACGGCACGGCGGCCGAGATGACGAACAACCACGCCCCCAAGGGCTTGGCGACCAACTGGTTGCCGATGGTGAAGGTGGCGGACAGCCGGGCGTTGGCGCTCGGCAGGTTCTCGGGCGCGACCACTGACGGCAGCAGCGCCCCCATCGCGGTGTCGGCCAGGCTCTCGCCGGTACCCAGGAGAAAGAGCGTCGCGTAGGTTGACGACCACGACGAGCAGGCGCCGGTCGAGCCGGTCCACGTAGGCGCCGCTGATCAGCGCGAACAACAGCCACGGCAGCTGCTGGACGAAGACAGCGCCGGCGATCAGCGCCGGATTGCCAGAGACCGCCGCGACCAGCAGCGGACCGGCGGCCATGGTGACACCGTCACCGATGTTCGAGACCGCCGCAGCGGTCCACAGTCGGGTGAAGTCCGCACCTAGACGTGCGGATACAAGGGCACGCAAAAGAGCTCCTCGAGCCAAGGAAAGGAAACGGTCGTCTCGAGACCGCTCCGCGGCGAGGAGCACTACACCGGCGGTGACCTGTCAGCGCGCGGTAAGCCCTCGCAGCGAAACGGGGACCGTCACCAAGCCGATGCGCATGTCAGCTCCCTAACTGTGGATCAACGTTCCGGGCAGGATAGTCCCGGACATCGCTCAGGTACGAGCGCTTTACCTGCACCGACGGCCAGCGCGCCCGACCGCAGCAGGTGGTCGAGGCCGCCGATCTGGTCACCGTGCCGAGATGGCCCACCCGGCGGTTCCAGTCCCCAGGTGGTCAGTGCGAGGTCGCCTGGAGCCGCGTCAAGCTCGTTCCGGCGGCGTTCAATGCGAGCTGGTGGCCTTTCTCGATCTGGCGAGCGTCTGGGACATACCACCCAAGCCGCCGCGCGGCTCCCCTCCCACAGACCGCGGTGCAACGTGGTCAGGGTTGCTGAGCTGCTGACGTGCGCAACGCACGCAGCTCAGCGGTTGCCTCGTCCAGCTGTCGCTCCGCCCGTTCCGCACGGGTCAGCACCTGCGTCCGCGCGTCCTCGACCGCCGCCAACGCCTGACGCACGGCCCCGACCTGCTCGACGCCTTCCTGCCTGACCTGCGCCAGCCGTGCCTCGACCTCGCCGCGGGTCCGCTCCAGCTCGGTGCGGGCGTCAGCGGCGGTCTGCTCGGCACGTTCCGCCCGCACGACGGCCTGATCGCGCGCCTTGGCGGCCCGGCTGACGGTCTCGGCAGCGTCCAGACGGGCCTTTTCCGCCTGGGCTGACGCATCGGCACTAGCTTGGTCAGCGGCCTGCACGGCGGCTGCGGCCTCCGTCCGCGCCCGCTCGACCTCCGCCTGGCCCTCCACGCGAGCCTGCTCGATCTCCTTCGCGGCCTGCCGCCGGGCCTGCTCCGCGTGCTTCACCGCGTCCGCCCGAGCCTGTTCCGCGGCCGCGAGCGCCTGGCGCACCTTCTCGTCCGCCTCAGCCCGGATCTCCTCGATCACTGCCGCCGCCTGCACCCTGACCTCGGCGATCTCCGCCTCGGCCCGATCCTCGGCAGCCCGCGCGGCCGCGCGAGCCTCATCCCGCTCGGTCAGCGCGGTGTCCGCAGTCTCGTCAGCCTCCTCGGCAGCCCGGACGGCTTGCTCCGTCGTCTCCTCAGCCGCCTTGCGCGCCTGCTCCGCCTCGTGCCGGCGCCGTTCCGCGGCCGCGAGCGACACCTGAGCCTCAGCGACCCGGCGAGCGGCCTCGGCTTCCGCGGCCTGGATCTGGCTCTCCGCGACGCTCGGATCCGCCATCGCGTTCAACTCGCCGACCGCCCGCCCCAAGGTCTGCGTCATCTGCTCGGACAGCACCCGGAAGCGGTCGAGGAGCTCTTCGGCCCTGATCTTGGCGGTACCGGTGACCCTCGGGAGATTCGTCACGGTGACGACCTCCAGGTTTTGCTCGGGCTCCGCGGCCAGCCGCTGCCGCTCCCGCCACGCCCGCCAGCGCGTGTGCTCGGGCAGGTCGCAGTACTCCGAAGGCCTGCCCGGCCCGCCACCTCGAAAAACGGGGCGCTCGCAGTCGGGGAAGTTGCAGCTCGTCTCCACGGCAATATCGTAGCAGAATTACGTGTGCAGTTACGTTATCCAACGCAACGCTACCCAATTGGGCACGAAAAATCTGACCGCCGATAAGTGAACGTTATCGGAGGTCAGACTTGGACAAGAGACTGCCTTGGGCCGGTGGGCTTCGTAGTGCCGAAGTCGTTACTGATCTTCGGGCGGTGTGATGACAGATGCTGGGGCGGAGGGGCTACCCGTGCGCGAACCTAGCGGCGCACCGGGGCCCGTCTCCGCCGATCAGATGATTCCCTCATGAATTGGCCGGTTCATCGAAGTGCTTCGCGAGGCCGAGGAACTGCTGCGAGAGCGAGCCTGCCCTCGTGACGAGCTCCTCGTACTCGTCGAGTAGCTGTGCCGCACGCGGGTTACCACTCAGTCCGTGAGCCGCGCCCGAGCGCACCCGCCGGGCCACGTTCATCCCGTGGAACGCGAGCATCACCATGACCTCGCTGAGGATGTCGACCTCGCTTTTGGTCGCAGGCTCCGCGCCCGCATCGTGGCCGGGCAGTTCCAGCAGCGCTTCGCGGAGCCTGCGCCGTCCTTCCGGCGTGATCGGTCCGTTCGCCATCAGATCCCCCGATGTTCGCGGGTCAACCTCTATGAGACGCAACCAGCTACCGCTGGGCCGTCTCCGCGATGAGGGTTGAGGAGATGTACGCCCGCTCGGGATCAGTCGGGACGAAGAGCGTTTCGAGGCCACTCAGATGGCGGTTCATCTGAGCCATCGGCAGCTCGTCCTCCAGATCGCGCGCGGTGCGTACGCCTCGCACGATCACGCCGATACCCGCCCCGCGGCAGTAGTCGACCAGCAGGCGGCCGGCGCTGGAGTCCACCGTGACGTTGGCCAGATCGCTGGTCATGTCGGCCAGCAGGGCCAGTCGTTCGGCGAGGGGGAGCCGGCCGGTCTTCTTCGGATTGGTCAGGACGCACACGACGACTTCGTCGAACATGGCCGCGGCCCGGTGCGCCACATCGAGGTGTCCCTGCGTGGCCGGGTCGAAAGAGCCGGGGAATACGGCGCGCATGGCTTGGGATGCTAGCTCCGCGAGGTCACCCCGTGTGGGTCTACGGTTGAGGCCCGTGGAGCCCACCCCGATCCATGTCCCCGACGAGGTCCTCGACGACCTGCGCACCCGCCTCACCCAAACCCGTCGACCACTGGACGAGGCAAACGAGGACTGGTCCTACGGCGTCCCGGCGAGCTACCTCCATGAACTGGTTGCCTACTGGCGCAACGACTACGACTGGCGCAAGGCCGAGGATGCCATCAACGCCTACGACCACTACCAGGTCAGCGTCGCCGGTATCCCGGTCCACTTCCTGCGCAAACCCGGCCGCGGCCCCAGCCCGATCCCGCTGATCCTCACCCACGGCTGGCCGTGGACCTTCTGGCACTGGTCGAAGGTGATCGACCCGCTGGCGGACCCGGCCGCGTTCGGCGGTGACCCCGCTGATGCGTTCGACGTCATCGTGCCGTCCCTGCCCGGCTTCGGATTCCCGGGCCCGCTCACCGGCTTTCCGGACGTCAACTTCTGGAAGGTCGCCGACCTCTGGCACACCCTGATGACCGAGACCCTGGGCTACGCGAAGTACGCCGCCGGGGGCTGCGACATCGGCGGCATCGTCTCCAGTCAGCTCGGCCACAAATACGCCGACGCGCTGTACGGCATCCACATCGGCTCCGGGTTGCCGCTCGACTTCTTCAACGGCCCCCGCGCGTGGGACTTCGCCCGCAACCGGCCCCTCACCGACGACCAGCCCGCCGACATCCGCGCCCGCATCATCGAGCAGGACCACCGCTGGGCATCCCACCTCACCGTGCACATGCTCGACGGCGCCACGCTGGCCCACGGGCTGAGCGACTCGCCCGCCGGACTGCTCGCCTGGCTGTTGGAGCGCTGGAACGCCTGGAGCGACAACGGTGGCGACGTCGAGTCCGTCTTCACCAAGGACGACCTGCTCACCCACGCCACCATCTACTGGGTGAACAACTCCATCGCCACGTCGATGCGCTACTACGCCAACGCCAACCGCTACCCCTGGACGCCGTCCCACGACCGCACCCCGGTCGTGCAGGCACCGGTCGGCATCACCTTCGTCACCTACGAGAACCCGCCCGGCATCCACACCGCCGACGAGCGCGTCCGGGCGTTCAAGTCCGGGCCGATGGCCCGCTGGTTCAACCACGTCAACGTCAACGCGCACGACCGCGGCGGTCACTTCATCCCCTGGGAGAACCCCGAGGCCTGGGTGAGCGACCTGCGCCGCACCTTCCGGTGGCAACGGCAAGACGACTAGGGACGTGTCGTCGCGGTGCACGTGCCGTCAGGCTGGCACACGACGTAGTCGCCGGTGTTGAACCGCAGGATGTTGTTGTAGTTGCCCGTCGCCGAGTAGACCGGCACCCCGAGGGCCGCGGCGAACCGCCTGAGCAGCGCGCGGTTCTGGCCGACGGTGCACGATTCCAAGTGGACGAACCCACCCGCGGAGAAGTGGCCCCGCAGCCGGGCCAGCACCGGTTGGAAGCTGCCGAAGTTCGACACCGTGACGACGTCCGAGCCGATGATGATCTGGGCCGGATTGCCGTGGGCGCGCACGTCCAGGCGCGAGATCGGCTGACCGCCCGTTGCCGCGAGCACGTTGGTGACCATGCTGTTCACGTCGGACATGTAGACCTCGCCGGTGCGGAAGAACCCTTCCAGCCACCCCGTCGCGTCGTATTCGTCGCCGACGTCGATTTCCACCGGCACCGGCGGCGCGGGGGCGGGAGGAAGCCCGGCGTCGAGGTCGCGGGTGTTGCCGAGGCCGCCCGGCAGGCTTGCGTCGCGCGGACCGTCGGGCACCCCCGCGTCGAGGTCACGGCGGGGGCCCGCGTCCACTGAAGGTTGTTCGGGCGCGGGAGCAGGGCTCGGGGTCGCCTCGAGGAGGATCACGACCGCTCTGTTGGCCGCGCGACCTGACGGTGCGTCGTTGCCGTCGAGATAACCGGTTCCCGCGGACGCCGCTCCCCCGGTCATGCCGTGGCCGGCGAGGTAGGCGAGGACCGCCTGGGCGCGGCGCTGACGCAGCGCCGAGTTGCGAGCGGCGGTACCGACCGCGTCCGTGTGACCGGCGACCGACACGACGCGCGCTCGGCGCGGCAGGCCTTCGCTCACCGTCAGCTGGTCCAGCAGGGCCCGGTGCGCCGGTTTGAGCTCGGCCGAGTCCGGGGCGAAGCCGGCGAGCACGATCGTCTGCGGTGGGAGTGGCCCCGGCGGATGTCGCACCGCTGCGCCAGGGCTGGCGGCGGCGTCACGGCGTTCCGCGGCCAGGTAGGACGTGCGCTGCACCGCGAGGAGGCCGGCCACGGCCCGGTTGCCCGCCTGCCGCTGCACCTCGGTCACCACCGACTCGGCGGGACGGGTGCGGGACTGCTGCGCCGGGGTCTCCGGCGCAGCACGGTCTTTCCGAGCCTTGGTCATGGCTCCATCGTGTTGCGCCGCACGGCCGCAGCCACTGTCCTAAAGGGCATCCGAACGGACAGACCTAGACCGAGTGGCGCGACACCGGGAAGTTGAAGTAGGTGTCCGGGTACGGCTCGCCGTTCAACGTGAAGTGCCACCACTCCTCCGGCAGGTTCCGGAACCCGGCCCCGACCATCGCCGACTTCAGCAGCTGCCGGTTCTCCCGGGCCTGACCGGTGATCCGCGGGTCGTCGGTGTGCGAGAGGGTGTCGAAGCAGTCGTACCCGGTGCCCATGTCGACGGTGTTGTCCGGGAACCGGTTGGGCGCGGCGCAGTCCACCAGCCGCTCCCCCGGCACGTACGGCCGCTGGTGGCGCGCGGGCAGCTTCACGATCGTGAGGTCCAGCGTCGAGCCACGGCTGTGCCCGGACTTCTCGGCGATGTAGCCGTCCTCGAACAGGCGCGTCTTGTCGACCCGCGGGTAGAACTCGGGCTTCATCCGCTGATCGGCCAGGTCGCGCGCCCACCGCACGAAGTGGTCGACACCGCGCTGCGGCCGGTAGCAGTCGTAGACCTTGAGCGTGTAGCCCTGCGCGAGCATCTCGCGCTGCACCTTGCGCACCGCGAGCGCGGCGGGCCTGGTCAGGATGCACAGGGGTGCGCGGTAGCCGTCGATGCGCTCGCCGACGAAGTTGTGCGCGGTGTAGTACCGGATGTCGTGCAGGATCGTCGGGTCGACGTCGCGCAGAGCGACGAACCCGGCCGGTGAGGCCTGGGCGGCCGCGGGCGTGGTCAGCAGGATCGCGAGCAGCACAGTGATCAGGGCGCGCATGTCGGTCATCCAAGCAGCGGGCAGGCCTGCGCCGAAGGGCCCAGACCGATCAGCGGAACAACGGCCTAGGCCGGCCAGGCCCGCAGCAGCGAGTCGAGTGCGTCTAGGGCACGGGTCCACGACGCCTCGACCCCGCGCGGGTGGTTGTGGAACGCCCCGGCGCGCTCCAACGAGACGTACCCGTGGAACGTGCTGTGCATCAGCCGCACGGCGTCGGTCTGGTCGGGCTCCCACAGGTCGTAGCCGCGCAGGATCGCGCGGGTCATCTCAGCGTGTTTGCCGGCCGCGCTGGTCGCCGCGGTGTCCGGGTCCAGCGCCATCTGCGTCGCCGTGTACCGGCCGGGGTGCTCGTGCGCGTAGGTGCGGTAGGCGTTCGCGAACGCCACCAGTGCGTCTTTGCCCGAACGGCCGGCCAGCGCGTCCGAGACCCGGTCCGCGAGCTCGGCGAGTGCCTGTACGGCGACCCGGACGCGCAGGTCCTGAGCGTTGCGGATGTGCGAGTACAACGACGCGTCCTTCACGCCGAAGTGGCGGGCGAGTGCGGACACCGTCACGTTCTCGAAGCCGACCTCGTCCGCCAGGTCCGCCGCCGCCTGCGTGAGGCGGTCGGCCGTGAGCCCCGCGCGTGCCATGCGCCACCCTTCCTAGGGTCCTTAATTAGTTGCCTAGGACCTCTAGGCAAACCTACCGTTTTGGTCATGAAGCCGCTCACCGAACGCGAGATCCGCGCGTCCTTCGTCAATTCCACCAAGGGCGAGGCGAAGCGCATGCACGTACCCAAGGATCTCGCCGACCGCCCGTGGGACGACCTGGACTTCCTGGGCTGGCGCGACCCCGCCGCCCCCGACCGCTCGTACCTGGTGATCGAGCTGGACGGCCGGCTCGTCGGTATCGCGTTGCGTCGTGCCGCCCCGGCCGCGCACGCCCGTAAGACCATGTGCGCGTGGTGCATGACCACGCATTCCGGTGACGGCGTGTCGCTGATGACCGCGCGCAAGAGCGGTAAGTCTGGGCAACTGGGCAACTCGGTCGGCATCTACCTCTGCGCCGATCTGGCGTGCTCGCTGTACGTGCGCGGGAAGAAGAGCGCGGGGCCGGGTTCGCGGTTCCGCGAGTCGCTCACACTGGACGAACAGGTCGAGCGGACGCTCGGCCACGTGGCGGCTTTCCTCGGTCGGGTCGACTCGTAGGCTCTGCGCCGTGGTTGATCATCGGCACACCGCCTCCATGTTCGCCTCCCGCGGTGCGGGACTGTCCTCGGCACGGTCCACCGAGGAGCGCGCCTGCCTGATGCACGAGCTCGTGCTTCGGGGCGTCCCGGTGCCTGGCGGCACGCGCGGCGACCACCCGCTGGCCTGGCTGCCGCTCACGCGGTCCAGCCTGGAGGAACACGTCGACCTGCCGGAGTACGAGGACGACGGGCACGCCATCTACACCAGGCCGCAGGGCCCCACGGGCGGCCGGACTGTCGTCGCGGGAGCCCAGGTGCCGGTCGCGACGGAGACGGCGTGCCCCAAGCACACGACCGCCGCCGTCGACGGCTGGACCGAGGGGTCCAACGGGTGCATCGAGGCGCGCGGCTTCGAGTTCGCCGAGCCCCTGGACGTGGAACTTCTCCCGAACGTGCTGCTCAGCCTCGGGCTGCAGTGCACGGACGGCGAGACCAAGCGGTTCTGGGTGGCCGACTCGACCCCGGCCGAGGTGTGGCGCACGTTGTTCGCCGCGTCGTCGCTGGGAGGCGCCTGCAACGCTGGTGCGTACGGCGCCTACGGCCGATTGGCCGCTTGGCGATCGCTGGCCGGGCTGGTCGGGCTGGAGGAAAGCGCGAGCGCCGCGGAGGTCGAATCTCGCGCGGGTGAGTGGAGCTGGTACCAGTTCGACCCGGAAACCTGCTGGTTCGAGGGTGTCGACTGGGATCTCGCCGTGGTCGCGGTGTCGCCCGACCGCACGTCTCTGACCGTGCTGGCCGCGACGGACACCGACTAGCTGGTCAGAGTTCGAGCACGAGCTCCGCGGTGCACGCGCGAGCGCACGGCCACGGGTCGCCGCACTCGCTGCATCCGGTCAGCGCGGGTACGTGCTGCTCGAGCACGGTCACCGCCTGCGTCCGGTAGCGCTCCAGGTCGGACTCCCAGTTGTGGCGGGAGGCCGCGGTCGCACTGGTCATTTGTCATCAGTCCTCAGGTTCGGCTGTGGACATCAGCATGCACCCGCGACACCGATGTTGGGCGCTAATTTCGCGAATCAAGACCGTGTGGCGCGGCATCATGTGCACATGGACATTCCAGCGGCGCTGACCGCGGCCTCGCGTGGCGACCAGGCCGCGTGGGACGCGCTGGTCAGGCAGTTCAGCGGGCTGCTGTGGTCGATCGCCCGCGCCTACCGCCTGAGCGACGCCGACGCGGCCGACGCCGTCCAGTGCACCTGGATCAAGCTGGTCGAACACCTCGACCGCATCGCCGAACCGGAACGCCTGGCCGGCTGGCTCTCGACCACCGCACGGCACGAGTGTCTGCAGCTCCTGCGCCGTGCCGGACGCCTGCCAGAGCCGGCCGAGGAGATCGCCGACTCCCCCGATCCCGCGCCGCCGGTCGACCACGGCCTGATCGTCGGTGAGCGCAACGCCGCGTTGTGGCGGGTGTTCGACGACCTTCCGGACCGCTGCCGGCGGCTGCTGCGGGTGCTGACGGCCTCGCCACCACCCGCGTACGCCGAGGTGGCCCTCGCGCTGGACATGCCGGTCGGCAGCATCGGACCCATCAGGCAACGCTGCCTGAACCGGTTGAAAGCGCTGGTCAGGGGCGACGAACTGCTGGAGGAACGGTCATGAACGACGACGACTTCCTCACCGAACTGCGCGCCGCCGCGGACGAGTTCGACCCGGTGCCCGCAGGCGTGCTGCGCGACGCGAGCGCCGCATTGGCCCTGCGCGCCCTGGACGCGGAACTGGCCGAACTGGTCGAGTCCGAGGCGCTCGTGCGCGGCGACGGCCCGGTGCTGCTCGCGTTCGAGTCCGAGCGCGTGACGGTGAACCTGGAGATCAGCGGCGACGTGGTCCGCGGGCTCGTCATCGGCGCCGCAGGAGAGGCGGTGGTGGAGACGCCCCGTTCACGCCGAGCGGTGCCGATCAGCGACGGCTGGTTCACGGTGACCGAGGTGCCGAGCGGCATGGTGCGCATCCGCGTCACCGCGGTCGACGGCACGCCGGTGGTCACGCAATGGACCCGAGCGGACTGAAGCTGTATTTGCGGGCTATCCAGCGCCCTCTCCCCTGGTACAAGGGGAATTAGAGGGGGTAACGACACATGGTCTGCTTCATCCTGCCCGCGCACCTGCTGATCGAACTCGCCGAGGCCGGGAACGTCGACATCCGCGACACCATCCCGACTCTGCTGGCCTCCGCCGCCATGCGCACCCAGCGCGACACGCTCACCGAGGCAGTGCAGTTCCTCGGCCTCAACGCCGGGCAGCTGCGCGGACCGGCAAGCGAGTTCAAGGCGGTGCACGACGTCCAGGGCGGCGACGAGCGCAACCTGCCCGGCGTCATGCGCCGCAAGGAGGGCGACGGCGCCGTCGGGGACTCCGCCGTCAACGACGCCTTCGACAACGCCGACCGGACCTACGACTTCTACCGCGACGTGCTGGGCCGCCACAGCGTCGACGGCAACGGTCTGCGCCTCGTCAGCTCCGTGCACTTCGGCCGCGCTTTCGACAACGCCTTCTGGGACGGCACCCAGATGGTCTACGGCGACGGCAGCGGCAAGGTCTTCCAGCCCGGCGCACTCGCACGCGACCTTTCCGTGGTGGGACACGAGATCACGCACGGCGTCGTGCAGTACACAGCGGGCCTGCGCTACCGCAAGCAGTCCGGTGCCCTGAACGAGTCGATGGCCGACGTCTTCGGCTCTCTGGTCAAGCAGCACACGCTCGGCCAGAGCGCGGACCAGGCCGACTGGCTCGTCGGCGCGGGCATCCTCGGCACCCAGCTGCAGGGCGTCGCGCTGCGGTCCATGAAGGACCCCGGCAAGGCCCACCAGCTCGACCGCCAGCCCGGCCACATGCGCAACTACGTGGACCTGCCCGACGACGGCAACCCGCGCAACGACAACGGCGGCGTGCACATCAACTCCGGCATCCCCAACAAGGCGTTCCACCTCGCCGCGACCCGGCTCGGCGGCAACGCCTGGGAGAAGGCGGGCAAGGTCTGGTACGACGCGCTCGCCACGAAACTCGGCGTGAACTCCAACTTCGCCGAGGCCGCTGCCGCGACGGTCGCTTCGGCGCAGACGTTGTTCGGGGCCGAGGTGGCGGGTGTGGTGCGGTCTGCGTGGAACGACGTCGGCATCAACTAGGGGTGGGCCTGCTCAGCCGATCGAGCAGGGCCTGCCGTGCACCGCGAACGAGCCGGGGGTCACGGGCGAGCCCGTCGCGGTGAACCGGAACGTCACCGAGGCATTCGCGTTGAGCGACGCGCCGCTGTTGGAGCCGGTCACCAGGACCTCAGCGGCGTGTTGCTGCACGGTCGCGTTCGACCCCTGCACGACCCTCTGGCCACCGGGGAACTGCCAGCGCAACGCCCACTGCTCGATCGTGATCTGCGAGGTGTTGCGGAGGGTGACATCGGCGATGAACCCACCGTTCGACGAGCCGAACACCCGGTAGGAGACGGCGCAGTCCTTCTTGTCGGCCGGCGGTGCGGGCGGCGCGGTGGTGGTCGTGACGGGCGGCGGCGCGGAGCTCGACGTGGTGTCCTGCCCGTTGCAGGGCGATCCCCACAGGCCGACCTTCGACGTCTCGGCGGTCTTCTCCAGTTCGGTGAGCACCGGGTCGTCCTTCTCAGCCCGAACCACACCCTTGACCACCGCCATTGCGGCGTAGTCGTCGTTGTTGCCCAGGCGCAGGTTGATGGCCGCCTCCGACGCACGGCTGTAACTCACCGGCTTGCCGAGCAGGGTGTCCTGCGCGAACTTCAGCGCCGCCGCCGCATAGCACTCACCCGGCGCCGCCAGCCCGAGAATCCGCGCCTCGACCCCGGTGGACAGCTGCACGGTCCTGGCGTCGACGACCTTCGTCACCCGGTCCGGAGGCGTGCCCTGAATGGTGACGAACTGCTGTCCCGGCACCGAAGTGGCTGGTGGCGGGGTGTCGGCCGCATTTGTCGTACACGCCGCGACGACCGGCAGCGTCGCGAGTGTGTACAAGACAGGGTGGAGACGGCCGAGCGATCTCATCGTTCTCCCGCGTTGTGCTGAATGCGACTCGTCGCAACGGCGACCGGCGGTGAAGAGTACGGCCTTTCAGCGGAATGCGGGAGGTCTCCTTCTGGAGGTCAGGCGGACCTGACCTGGGTCAGCAGCAGCTTCCACTCCGCAAAGGCATGCGGGGACGGTAGAACCGCCGATCCGTTTGGCTCCCCCATTCGCCGCAGATCAACCTGAAAGCATGCTGTTTGGCGGCGTTCCAAACTCACTTCTCGGAGAGCCTCTGCCGAATCCACTCCGCGGACTCCGCTGCCTTCGCGTGGCCGGATTTCTCACTGGCCTGGAACCACCGTCGAGCCTCGGCCAGTTCGCCGCGTTCGGCCAGCTTGATCCCGAGCTGGAACATCGCTTCGGCGTCGCCGCCCTCGGCTTCTGTGCGGTAGCCGGCCTCGGCCTCGGCGGCGATCTCCGGTCGATCGGGTTCCGAGTGGAGGTTGGAGTTCTTCGTCACCGTGCCGTCCGGGTGGTAGCGCACCATCGTGCTTTCCGCGGTGGTGCGGATCTTCCAACTCGCCATGCGCGGCTCGGCGTCACAGCTCCACTCAAGTCCGAGAGCCCACTCGACGTCGTGCTCGCGGGTGTGGGCGGTCAGGAAGAACATCTCGTTCTGACCGCCAGGAACCGTGGTGGGCAGAACGAGGGGAACAGGTCCGGGAGCCGTCTGGGCCGGCTCGTCGAGCCACACCCTGACGTGCGGGTCCGGGATCACAACTCCGGCCATCATCCCGTCCATCGACACGGGGGCCACCCGAGTGGGATGACGAGCCTCCACGCGGTGCGCCAGGCTGTGCACGACCACCGGAGCCTCGTCGGGTGCGGTCACCCGTATCGCGACGCCGTGCCCGCTGACCTGAACCGGCAGCGGCCGCGGCCCGGTGGCCGAGCTGGGCGGGTAGATCAGATGAATCCGGCCGATCAACCAGACTTCGAAGACGGGTTCCACCCCGGTCACCTCTGCGTCGGCATGGCGGTGAACCGGAACGGATGCCCGCCCAGGTCGACGACGCTCGTGCCCGAGCGTCCGGCGCAGGTCCAGTCGAGTTCCAGGCGCCATTCGACGTCGTAGCGGTGGCAGCGGACGTCCAGTTCGAAGACTTCCGGATCGTCCGGGGTCACCGTGTACAGGAACTTCGGGCCGGTGAGCTCTGGCGGGTCCTCGTCGAGGTCCAGCTCGTACTTGCGGACCACGGGGATGCCCATGCTCCTCGTCCGCGTGCCGTCGTGCGGTGGGCGCCGAGCCACCACGGTCGGGCGCAGGGCGCGCAGCAGCACTGCTCGGTCCGCACAGGCCTCCACGAAGATGCGGACCAGGCCGCCGCTGAGCGGGACGGCGTCGTCCCAGCTGTGCTGGATCACGTAGTCGGCCTCTACCTCGCACGTCACGGCGATCGGGGAGTCGACGGGAAGCAACGGTGAGGGCGAGTTGTAGATGTTCAGCGAACCGATCGTCCCGGCCTGTACGGCTGTCTGAGCCTCGCCCGAGATCTCGTTGTGCGTCTGAGACTGCCCGGTCTCCTCGTTCATGCTCCCCCGTTCCCTTCGGAAACAAATGGTCTCACAAGCGGTTTGCTCGCCTGTGCTAACTTTTGCTCATGCGAGCAAAGTCGGTCACGGAGCAGGCCCGCCGAGCCCAGATCGTCGGCGCGGCCATCGCCACGATCGCGGAGCTGGACTACGCGGAGACGTCGTTCAAGGCGATCGCGGCGCGGGCGGGGCTGAGCAGCACCGGGCTGATCTCGTACCACTTCAAGAACAAGCAGGAACTGGTCGACGTGGTGTTCGCCGACGTCCTCGCGCGGTTCGGGGCGTTCGTGCAGGAGCGCATGGGCCAGGGCACGGCGCGTGAGGAGCTGCGGGCGTTCCTGAGCGCGAACATCGCGTTCCTCCGCGCGCACCGCGACGACATGCTCGCGTTCCTGCGGATCAGGGCACACGCGGCGGTGACCGACGGGGGCGTCGCCGACTCCGATCACGTGGCGCTCGCCGCACTGCTGCGACAGGGGCAGGAGAACGGTGAGTTCCGCGCGTTCGACCCGGACGTGATGGCGGTGTTCATCCTCGCGATGCGCAACGGCGTCGTGCTGCGGTCCGGGGCACTCGATCTCGACGTCTGCGAGCGCGAGCTGATCGCGGCCGTCGAACTAGCCACAGGAGGGTAGTCAACATGCGTCGGGGGACTTTGTTGTTGGCCGCCGCGTTGCTGGTCAGCGCGTGCGGGAAGGGGGAAGCGGTGCCGGCGAACGTGGTCACGACGGACACCGGGCAGGTCAGGGGCGAGCAGCGCGACGGGCACCTGGTGTTCCAGGGCGTGCCGTACGCGGCGAAGCCCGAACGGTGGCAGCCACCGGCTCGTGCCGCGGCGTGGAGCGGGGTCAGGGACGCGCTGAAGCCGGGCAGTCCGTGTCCGCAGGTCGGATCCAGTTACGCGGACACTCGCAGCACCGACGAGGACTGTCTCTTCGCCAACGTCACCACGCCCTCGGTTTCGGGCCACAAGCCGGTGCTGGTGTGGGTGCACGGCGACGGCGCGGTCGGGGCAGGGCACTACTTCAACGCCGAACGTCTTGCGCGGCAAGGCGATGTCGTCGTCGTGACGTTCAACTACCGGATGGGCGTGTTCGGCGGGTTCGGCGTGCCGGGGCTCGAGCACTCCGGTGAGTTCGGGCTGCTGGACCAGCGGGCCGCGCTGGAGTGGGTGCAGCGCAACATCGCCGCGTTCGGCGGGGATCCGGGAAACGTGTCGCTGTTCGGAGTCTCGTTCGGTGCGACGGCGGTCAGCGCGCACCTCATCGGGCAGAAGCCGCTGTTCCACAAGGCGATCATGCACAGCTCGTTCACGCTCGTGGACGTGCCGAAGGGTGCCTGGTTCCCGGACCTGGAGGCGTTGCCGTCGCTCGCGTGGCGGCCGGTGCCGGAGATCCAGGAGATCGGCGCGATGATCATGCAGGAGCTGGGCTGCGCGGACGTCGCGTGCCTGCGGCAGCTGCCGGTCGAGAAGCTGCTCGACTACCCGCAGATCATGAACATCTTCCAGCCCGTCGGCTACGGCGGTACGGCGCTGCCGAAGCTGCCGGGGGACTCGCTGGAGGCGGGCGAGTTCGCGCAGGTGCCGATCCTCGTGGGGTCCACGCGCGACGAGCACAACAGCTTCGTCGGGCTGTTCCGGCCGGGTCCGATGTCCGCGGAGGACTACTCGCGGCTGCTGCGGGAAGCGTTCGGGGACCAGGCCGTCGCGATCGAGCGGGAGTACCCGGTCAGCGCCTACGCGTCGCCGAAGCAGGCGTGGGCGAGGGTGTTGACCGATCGTGTGTGGGCGCGGGCGACGTTCCGGCAGAACTCGCTGTACGCGCAGAAGGCGCCTACCTATGCGTTCGAGTTCGCGGACCGCAACGCTGCGACCAACCCGGAGTTCCCGGTGGAACTGCACGGCGCGAACCACTCGTCCGACATCGACTACCTCTTCCCCGACGGCGACTTCGCCAAGGACCGCGGGCTGTCCGACCACATGATCAAAGCCTGGACGGACTTCGCCCGCACTGGGACGCCTGGCTGGCCGAAGTTCTCCGACGGGCAGTACGTGCAGTCGCTCGCGCCGGGGGCGATCGGGCGGGTCGCCTACGCGGCCGAGCACAAGTTGGGGTTCTGGAACTAGGTGTACCTGGCTGTCACGTTGGTGACTGGGTGCGGCTGATGGGTGGGTGACCATCGAGGGCGGTGTGACCGCGTTCAGTGTTGTAGTAGTCGAGCC
>NZ_JBITEX010000013.1:0-144987 GCF_044455585.1 Lentzea sp. NPDC051213 | reverse complement strand
ACCACGCTCAAGGGCCTGAGCCCGGTCCAATACCGAGCCCAGGCCCTCGCGGCCTAACCTTCAACTAGCCAGTCCAACTTCCGGGGACCAGTTCAAATTTCCGGTGGCGCCCCTTTTGTGAAGCGAGAGCGAAACGACGGGAACCCCGGCCCCTTCCCCAGGGCCGGGGTCACACCGTGTCAGGGTGCTTTGAGTCTCAGGTGGACCGTCCTAACGGGAGTATTAGGCGGCAGGCACCGTTACGCCGGGGGGAAGGCACTCGACGTTGCGCTTGCCGTCGGGCTGGATCACGAACCAGGTGTTACCGACACCCTGGCCCTTCCACGCGCCCGGCTTGGGGTCCAGCGAGTAGGTGTACAGCGCCCAGCCGTCGATCGCGACCTGCTTCTTGCCGTCCGCACGGGTGATCAGCGAGACGAGCTTCGCGTCAACGCCCTCGACCTGCGGGATCGTGTCCGACAGCATCGGCGGCCACGTCACGGCGCACTTGTCGTTGCAGTTGGACTTGCCTTCGGGCTTCGGCGTGTCCTTGTCGAAGCGGTACAGAGTCCGTCCATCGCCGTCCTGGACGACGAGGCCCATCTTGTCGACCGGCTTGCCGACCAGTCGCAAATTGCTGACCGGGGCTGCCGCGGGGGGCTGTGCGGCCGGAGGCTGGGCTGCCGGGGCCGGGGTCTCGGGTGCCTGCTGCTGAGGCGAGTCGGTCGCAGGAGCTGGCTCCTGGAGTACCGGGGCCTGACCCACGTCGCCGTAGTCACCGAGGACGCCCAGGTCGGTTTCGGTCTGTGCCACCGGCTTCGAGTTCGTGCCACCACCCGTGGCACTCCAGACACCCAGACCCAGCACAACTGCCAGTCCCGCGGCGAGCCCGATGGCAATGCGGTTACGTCGGATCACACTCATGTCCTCCTTGTTCCGTCGTTCGCTCTATCGAGGCCATACGGGCGTGGTTGCGTCTCGGTTCAGAAACGAACCGAACCTTCTGCCGTCCCGAACGTCTGGCGGAGCCAGGTCTCGCAGGAGGTGCAGGGTGGTCGTCGCTGGTCAGCTGGCAGGAATGGCCGAACGGATGCTCGGCGGGCCGTTGCCGATCGGAATTCGGGCGTGGGACGGCAGCGTGGCGGGGCCGCAGGACGGCACCGTGCTCGTGCTCCGCTCCCGCGACGCGCTGCGGAGGCTCGCCTGGAGCCCGAACGAGCTAGGCCTCGCGCGCGCGTACGTGAGCGGGGAACTCGACGTGGAGGGTGATCTCGCGCTCGGCCTGTCTCAGGTCTGGGGGTTGGTGCGACAAGGCGTCACTCGCCGGCCGCGTGTGTCGGAGGTAGTGAAACTTGCATTGCAACTGAAAGTGCTGGGCCGCAATCCGGATGCGCCGAAGGAGGAGGCGAGGCTGCGCGGTGCGCTGCACACCAAGAACCGCGACCGGGAAGCCATTTCGCATCACTACGACCTGAGCAACGCCTTCTACCAACTCGTGCTCGACCCGAGCATGGCCTACTCGTGCGCGTACTTCACGTCCTCATCGGACTCGCTGGAGCAGGCCCAGCACAACAAGCTCGACCTGGTGTGCCGCAAACTCGACCTGCGGCCGGGCCAGCGACTGCTCGACGTCGGCTGCGGCTGGGGCTCGATGATCATCCACGCGGCGAAGCACTACGGCGTGCAAGCGACCGGTGTGACGATCTCCGCGCAGCAACGCGACCACATCCAGCGGCGCATCAAGGCCGAGGGCCTGCAGGGGAGTGTCGAAGTGCGTCTGCAGGACTACCGCGAGATCCGCGACGAACCGTTCGACGCCATCTCCACGATCGAGATGGGCGAGCACGTCGGCGAGCAGAACTACCCGTCGTACGCCGCGGCGTTGCACCGCCTGCTCAAGCCATCGGGCCGGTTGTTGTTGCAGCAGATGTCGCGCGGCCACAACGCACCGGGCGGCGGCGCGTTCATCGAGTCGTACGTCGCGCCGGACATGCACATGCGCCCGGTCAGTCAGACGACCGGGTTTCTAGAAGGGGCCGGCCTGGAAATCCGTGACGTGCACGCGTTGCGCGAGCACTACGTGTGGACCGTGCGGGCGTGGGCGCAGACACTGGAAGATCGGTGGGACGAGGTAGTCGCGCTGGTCGGCGAGGGACAGGCGCGGGTGTGGCGGCTGTACCTCGCGGGTGGCGCGCTGACCTTCGAGGAAGGGCGGATGGGCGTGGACCAGATCCTGGCGGTGCGCAGAACCTCGACCGGTCGCAGCGGCATGCCGCGGGTACGTCGTGAGCTGGTGGCCCGATGAGCTACCTGATCACCCTTCTGGCGGTCTTCCTGCTGCTCAGC
This sequence comes from Lentzea sp. NPDC051213, assembly GCF_044455585.1. NCBI lineage: Bacteria > Bacillati > Actinomycetota > Actinomycetes > Pseudonocardiales > Pseudonocardiaceae > Lentzea > Lentzea sp. NPDC051213. Next base: position 142,662 of record NZ_JBITEX010000013.1, on the reverse strand, counting down.
GGCCTGTTCCTGTACGCGGACGCACGGGGTAGGTACGACCTGATCGACTCCGCGTGGGGACCTGGCTTCGCGGTGATCGCGGTGGTCACGCTGCTGTTCGCGGAGGGCGAACCAACTCGGCAGTGGCTGGTTACGGCGCTCACCGTGGTGTGGGGCGTACGCCTGGGAGCGCACATCTTCCTGCGCAACCGCGGCAAGGACGAAGATCCGCGTTATCAGGACATTTTGAGGCGTGCCAAGGGAAATCCGCGCCTGCGGATGTACCGGGTGTACCTGATTCAGGCCGCGCTGATGTGGATCGTGTCGCTGCCGGTGCAGGCCGCGCAGCATCTTTCGGCCCCATTTGGAGTGCTAGATTGGGTAGGCACTGGCGTGTGGTTGGTCGGCTTCGCATTCGAGGCCGTGGGTGATTGGCAGCTCTCCCGGTTCCGGGCGGACCCCGCGAACAAGGGCGCCGTGATGGACCGTGGCCTTTGGCGCTACACAAGGCATCCGAACTACTTCGGTGACGCTGTCGTGTGGTGGGGCCTGTACCTGTTCGCGCTGCACTCGTGGCTTGCTGCGCTCACGATCATCGGTCCGGTGGTCATGACTTGGCTGCTTGCTAAGGGCAGCGGGAAGCCGTTGCTCGAGAAGGACATTGTGGTGCGGCGGCCTGGCTATGCCGAGTATGTGCGGCGGACCAGTGGGCTTGTTCCGTTGCCTCCGCGGAGTCGCGTGGGTTAGTGGCGGGGCCGGGCTCTTCGCCTTGTCCTGGCGCGCAGCCTCTGTGTGGCATGGAGGGTGTGTGGCCGCGCTTCTGGCCTGCTTCGTGTGCTGCTGCCTTGGTGCGGCATGGCAGGTGCGGGCTGTGTCCGCAACCCCTGCCGGGTCTGCATCGAGGCGGGCAGGGTGCCTTGCGGTGCCACGATGTGCCTGCTTGGTTGCGACGCGCGGCGAGGTTCGCTGCGCCCGCCTCCGCGACGCACGTCGATGCCTGCTGCGCAGCCTCCAGAAGTGCGCCTCCTGAGGTGCACCTCAGCGAAGTGCGGCGGGGTGGCGGCTCGCCGGGCTCCGCGCGTGTCTCGCGTGCTGTCGTTCGCAGGGCGCGGCAGGTGGCGGTGTGGCAGGTGTGCGGTCGCGTCCGCAACCCGCACCTGGCTCGCCGCAGTCCGCGCGTGTATCGCGTGCTGCCGTTCGCAGGGCGCGGCAGGGGCGGCGTGGCAGGTGTGCGGTCGCGTCCGCAACCCGCACCCGGCTCGCCGCAGTCCGCGCGTGTCCCGCGTGCGGCCCTTCGCAGGGCTCGGCAGGCGGCCGCATGCCAGGTACGCGCCAGCGCCCGCAACCCCCACCAGTTCTGCATCGAGCCAGGCAGGCTGCCTCGCACCACCCGACCCGGCCATCGCCGCGGGTTAGTGTGGGCGAGTGGGCAACGACATCTCCTTCCCGCGCCAACAGGCGCGCACGCAGCGGTTCACCGTCGGCGCACCGAGGACCTTCGCGGTGGCGGCAGACGGGTCTCGTGTCTTCTTCCTGCGTCCGGCCACGGCCACGAGCCGTGCGAACGGGCTCTGGGAGCTGAACACGGCCACCGGCGTCGAGAGGCTCCTCGTCGACCCGGCGGCGCTGCTGACCGACCCGGAGGACCTGCCGGCCGAGGAGAAGGCTCGCCGCGAGCGCACGCGCGAGTCCGGCGCGGGCATCGTCGGCTATGCCCTCTCGAGGGATGCTGCGGTCGCCTCGTTCACGCTGTCGGGCCGGCTGTTCGTGGCCGATCTGGAGAAGGGTGGCGTCCGCGAGCTGCAGACCAGGGGCGACGTCATCGACCCGCGGGTCGACCCGACCGGGTCGCGGGTGGCGTACGTCACGCGCGGCACGTTGCGGGTGGTCGAGCTGGACTCGGGCGAGGACTTCGCCGTTGCTGTCCCGGACGGCGAGGACGTGACGTTCGGCCTGGCCGAGTTCATCGCGGCGGAGGAGATGTCGCGCTATCGCGGGTACTGGTGGGAGCCGGACGGCACCCGCCTCATCGCCGCGCGCGTGAACAACGCGTCGGTGCAGCGCTGGTACATAGCCGACCCGGCGAACCCCGGTTCGGCGGCCACCGAGATCGCCTATCCGGCGGCGGGCACCACCAACGCCGCGGTGTCGCTGCACGTGGTGTCGATGGACGGCACCTTCGTGCCGGTGCTGCTCGAGTTCGACTACCTCAACGACGTGCACTGGTCGTCTGGCGGTGCGCCGCTGATCACCACGCAGTCGCGTGACCAGCGCACGCGCAAGATCTACTCGCTCGCCGCGGAGACCGGCTCCGTGACCGAGCTCGTCACCGAGACCGACCCGACGTGGATCGAGGTCACCGGTGGCGCTCCGGCGTGGACCCCGGACGGCCGCCTCGTGCGGATCGTGGGGTCCGGCGACGAGTACGCGCTCCAGGTCGGCGACGACGTCCTGACCGAGGGGCTCCAGGTGCGGCGCGTGCTCGACGTGGCCGACGACTCGATCCTGGTCGCGGCCTCCGCTGACGACCCGACCCAGGTCCACGTCTACGCGGTCAGCGCTACCCATACCGAGCAGCTGTCCACTGAGGACGGTGTGCACAGCGCGGTTCGTTCCGGTGAAACGGTTGTGCTCATCTCGTCCTCTTTGGACTACTTCGGCGCGAAGGTGACCGTCGGCAAGCACGAGATCGAGTCGTGGGCGGACACGCCGGTCCTGAAGGCGTCACCGCGGATGCTGGTCCTGGGTGAGCGCGGTCTGCGTGCCGCGCTGCTGCTGCCGTCGGATCACGTGCCGGGGACCAAGCTTCCGGTGCTGATGGACCCGTACGGCGGTCCGCACGCCCAGCGGGTCGTGTCGTCCCAGAACGCGTTCCTGGCTCCGCAGTGGCTGGCGGACCAGGGCTTCGCGGTGATCGTCGCCGACGGCCGCGGTACGCCGGGGCGTGGCCTCGCCTGGGAGCGCGCGATCGCGTTCGACTTCGCCGGCGCCACCCTGGAAGACCAGGTGGGCGCCCTGCAGGCCGCCGCGGCCCAGGAACCCGATCTGGACCTCACGCGCGTGGCGATCCGCGGCTGGTCCTACGGCGGTTACCTCTCGGCTCTGGCCGTCCTGCGCCGGCCGGACGTCTTCCACGCGGGCATCGCCGGCGCCCCGGTCACCGACTGGCGCCTCTACGACACCCACTACACCGAGCGCTACCTCGGCCACCCCGACGACAAGCCCGACGTCTACGACTCGAACTCGCTGATCGCCGACGCGGACAAGCTCTCCCGGCCGCTGATGATCATCCACGGCCTCGCCGACGACAACGTGGTGGCTGCTCACACCCTGCGCCTCTCGAGCGCGCTGCTCGCGGCCGGTCGCCCGCACACCGTGCTGCCGCTCTCCGGCGTCACGCACATGACCCCGCAGGAACAGGTCGCCGAGAACCTGTTGCTGCTCCAGGTCGACTTCCTCAAGCAAGCGCTGAGCTGACAGGTCAGGAGACAGCGAGAGGGGCGCCTTCCTGAAGGAAAGCGCCCCTCTCGAAAACCCGGAACTCAGGCCAGCGACTGCCGCACGCGGTACGGCGGGATGCTGTTGCCCAGCAACGCCAGATCGTCGATCGACTCCGGCTGGTACCCGGCCGTCTTCAACCGCTCGACCATCAGTGCCGTCGGGTCCTCGACGACGTCCGCGCGCCCGAACAGGTACGCCCACTCGTGCTCGTCCGAGCCGTAGTAGGCGACGGTGTCGAACACCTCGTTGAACCGCTGCCACGAGCGGATCAGCGTGGTGTTGCGCCACATCGTCTGGCAACCGGACTGGTTCACGACGACGCCGCCGGGACGCAGCAGCGCCTTGCACATGCGCAGGAAGTCGGCGCCGTACAAGCGGTTGTGCTGCGCCTCCTCCTCACGCTCGTCGGGCAGGTCCACCAGCACGATGTCGTACTTCTCGGACGTCGTGCGGATGTACTCGAACCCGTCGATGTACTGCACGCGGATCGGACCGTTGCCGGCCTCGGCCTCAGCCAGTTCCGAAAGCGTGTAGCCGTACGGAAGGTGCTCGGCGCACAGCTTCACGGCCTGCTCGTCGATGTCGATGTGGTCGACGACGGAAGCACCGTGCTGAACGGCCATCTGGCACACGACACCCTCGGAAGAGCCGATGACCAGCACGCGCTCGACGGTGTCGGCCAGCAGCAGCGCCGGCACCATCAGGGCCTCGTGGTAGGTCAGCTGGCTGAACTCCGTCGACTGGCGGTCGTTGTCGCAGAACAACGACACGCCCTGGGCCGTGCCGGCGATCACCAGGTGCTGGAAGTCCGTCTTGGTGTCGACCAGCACCTCGTCCACGCGCCAGTGGCGGGTCATGCCCTCGGCGAGCGGCTCGTTGATGTCGTTCACGCGGCGTGCTCCTTGATGCCACGAGTGACGACGTCCGTGCTCACATGAGCAGCGCCCAACGCGTCAGCGAGCAGCTGAACGGCCAACGCGGGTTTCGCACGAGTACCGCAGGTGAACACGTCGACGAACACCGAACCCACTTCGGGATAGGTATGGATCGACGCATGGGATTCCGACAGCAGGGCCAGCACGGTGACCCCCTGCGGATCGAACTTCTTGGAGATCACCTCCAGCACGGTTGCGTCGGCCTGCGTGAGAACCTCACCAAGGGCGTGTCGCAGGAACTGCTCGTCATCGAGCAGATCAGCGCTCACACCCGAGAGCTCTGCAAGTACGTGCTGTCCCGCGAACAAACCGACGGTCTCCTCGGTCTGACAGGGCGCTTCGGACATCAATCACTCCAAACTATGTGAATGCTGATTCAGATGCAGTACGTGGCCAGCGGCGGGAAGCCGTTGAAGCACACGGACGAATAGGAGGAGGTGTAGGCGCCCGCGTGCAGGATGTCCACGTGGTCACCTGCCTCCAGGTCGAGCGGCAGGTCGTAGCGCGTGTGCTGGTAGATGACGTCGTCGGCGTCGCACGTCGGGCCGGCCAGCACGATCGGGCCGACGGGGCCACCGTCACGCGAGGTGCGCAGCCGGTACGCGATCGCCTCGCCCTCGGTCTCGGCGAGGCCCTGGTAACGGCCGATGTCGACGTACACCCAGCGGCGTTCGTCCGAATAGGACTTGCGCGACACCAGCACGACCGAAGAGCGGATCATCCCGGCCTCGGCGGAGATCGCCCGGCCCGGCTCGATCATCACCCGCGGCCGCACGGCACCGAAGTGCCGGGCCACGGAAGCCTCGATGGCGGCGGCGAAAGCTTCGAGCGACGGCGTCTCGGCCTGGTACACAGCGGGAAGCCCGCCGCCCAGGTTCACCGTCGACGTCTCGATTCCTTCCGCACGCAGCTTCGCCGCGATGAGCGCGGCGTCGGCGATGCCGGAGTCCCAGCCCTCCACGGAGAGTTGTTGCGAGCCCGCGTGGAACGCGACACCAAGAGGAACGAGCCCCAGCTCGTGCGCCAGCCGCAAGAGATCCGTCGCCATCTCCGGATCGCAACCGAACTTGTTGCCGAACGGGTACGTGGAACCCTTGCTGTGTACAAGAATTCGCACGAGCACCGACGAACCGGGAGCGTGCGAAGCGACGAATCGGACGTCCTGCTCGCTGTCCGACACGAACAGTCGCACACCGCGTGCGTAGGCGTACGCGATGTCAGCGGCCTTCTTGATGGGGTTGCTGTAGGAGATCGTCGACGGTGCGGCGCCGCGCGCCAGGCACAGATCGATCTCCGCGGGTGATGCCACGTCGAAGTGCGAACCCTGCGCGACCAGCGCGCCGACCACTTCGGCCTCTGGGTTCGACTTGACGGCGTAGTAGATGTCGACGGACGGCAGTGCGGCGTGAATTGCCTGGTAGCGCGCACGAATCGTCTCGAGGTCGATCACCAGACACGGTGTCGACGGGTTCTCCTGGTCCAGGAAACGCCGAATACGAGCCTCTGCCTCGTTGCGCCGATCAACGGCGAAGCTCTCGGTCATTTCCCCAGGGGTCCCCCTTCATCCGCCTCGCGGTCCGTACGCGGGCACGGCCGTCCACTCTACGGCCTCGACACCGCTATCGCGCAATCCAGTCGGGCCGAGTGTGATTTACCCAGCAGTACGCAGCTCGATCATCGTGATGTCCGGCGGGGCGCCCACGCGCACCGGCGGACCCCAGAAACCCGCGCCACGACTGACGTAGAGCCACGTGTCGTCCACCTTCGACAGCCCCGCGACACCGGGTTGCTGCAGTGGCACCACGAAGTTGAACGGCACCATCTGTCCACCGTGTGTATGACCGGACAACTGGAGGTCGACGCCCCGTGAAGAGGCTTCGCCGACCTGCACCGGCTGATGTGACAACAGGACTACGGGGTTGTTGCGATCGCGGCCCGTGAAGGCGCGGTCGAAGTCAGGACCGTCGTCGTACGCCCGCCCGGTCACGTCGTTCACACCCACGAGCTCGATCCCGCCCGCAACTGTCAATCCCTCGTTGCGCAACGGGTTCACGCCCAGCTTGTCCAGTTCGCGCAGCCACGGTTCGTGACCTGAGAAGTACTCGTGGTTGCCCGTCACGAAGAAGCTGCCCTGCTTGGAAACCAGGTCCCGCAACGGCGCCGCGGCCTCACCGAGCTCGGCCACCGTGCCGTCCACCAGGTCGCCGACGATCGCGACGAGGTCGGCCTCCTGCTCGTTGATCATCCGCACGATCCGTTCGGTGTGCGAACGCCCGAGCAGCGGCCCGAGGTGGATGTCGCTCACGACCGCGATCCGGAAGCCCGACAACGACGTCTGGAGCTTGTCGAGCGTCACGGGCACGGTGAGCAGCTGCGGCGCGCCCAGCGCCTGAGTCATGCCGTAGCCGACCACGCTGCCGGCGGCGATGCCGGAGCCGATAGCGACCGACCGCGAGATGAACAGCCGCCGCGACGGGTCCGGCACGACCTCGACCGGCTCGATACCGACAGACCCGGCAGCGGCGGGTACGAGGGTCGCTCGCTTCAGCAGGATCCGGCGCGGGATCTCCGCGATGCCGAGCGCGATGGCCAGGTAGAAGAGCACGGCGAGCCAGACGAATCCCGGCCAGGCGAAGAACTTCCCGTACTCCGGCGGAACCCGGCGCGTCACGACCAGCGCGCTCATCAGCATCGCGAACGCCCCGACGACGGCCATCCCGCCGATGCGGCGCCCCAGCGTGCGCGGCAGCGTCGTGTCCACGACCAGCCGGCGCCACAGGTACAGGTGGCCCAGTGCGGCCGGGACGCCGAGGAGCAACAGGAAAATCACGACATCAGTATGCGTTTCGCCCCCGCGGGCGTGATCGTTGGTGGCTCCTACGAGACGCTGGTGCGGAGAACCAGGGGATTCTCGCCGTGGATTTCATGCAACCCGCCAGGCCGCAGGTGGCGTGACTAACCCGGCACCGCAGAAGGGGGAGACCTGATGAGTGATCGGGACGCCGCGTTCCAGGAGTACTTCGCGGCCCGTTCCGACGTCATGCGCGGCACGGCATACCTGCTGTGCGGCGATTGGCATCGCGCGGAAGATCTCGTGCAGCAGGCCTTCACGAAGCTCTATTTGGCGTGGGGCCGGATCCAGCGGCACGAGGCGTTGGACGCCTACACCAGGCAGGTCCTGGTGCGGACGTTCCTGTCCGAGCGACGGCGCGGGTGGTTCCGGTTCGAGTCGACGAGCGACGAGCTCGCCGACTCCGCGGCTCCACCAGGGCTCCGCCCCGAGGAGCGGATGGTGCTGCTGGAGGCTCTGGCGAAGGTGCCTCCGAAGCAACGCGCGTGCCTCGTCCTGCGGTACTGGGAGGACATGTCCGTCCAGCAGACGGCCGTTGTTCTCAAATGTTCGGAAGGAACAGTGAAGAGTCAGGCCGCGCGGGGGCTGCAGACGCTGCGCGGCCTGCTCTCTGAGCAGGAGAGGGTTCGATGAACGAAGAGGACCTCAAGCGAGCTTTTCAGAATGTGGTGGTGGCGAGCAGCCCGCCGCCCGCGATGGATCCGGGGATCGCGCTCGACGTGGCGCGCAAGGCCCGCTCCAGGCGGCGGTCGTCCATCACGGGGGCGGCGGTCGCGGTGCTGGTGGTCGGCATCGGCATCGGGTCGGCGTTCGCGCTGAACCCGAAGGGTGCGAAGGAGTACATGCTGGGTGCGGGCCCCAGCAGCAGCTCCTCCGCGGCCAACGCCTGGCCGGACGGTCAGACCGACCGCACGTCCCACAACGGCCCCCAGGCCGATCGCGCGACCAAGCTGCTCGGTGAGCTGAAGGCCGTGGTGCCGGCCGGGTACACGACCCCGAAGCTCAAGTACCTCAAGCCCGAGTACAACGGCGCCGACATGGAGATGAACCAGGCTCAGGTCGCCTCGGACAAGGGCGATCCGGCCGAGGTGTGGGAGTACCTGGCGCGGGTGGCGGTGCAGAAGGGCGACGGCGTCGGTTCGCTGGTCGCCCAGGTCAGCACCCCCAACCCGAGGGCGTCCAGTGACGTCTGCACGATCTCCAAGGAGTTCTGGGGCATCGGCGGTGCCTGCAAGATCGTCACCGCCAAGGGGCAGCAGGTCGGCGTGACGACCAGCGCTGCCGAGGACGCTCCGTTCGACCAGGTGGCCACGTTCCGATCTCCCGACGGCACGACGGTCACCATCGGTCAGGACGCGGAGTTCTCGGGCAGCGGGCACCCCGCCTTGGCGGCCGGGACCAGCGTGTTCAACGAAGAGCAGCTGGCCTCCCTGGCGGCCGACCCGAGGTTCCTCGTGGCTCGGTGAGTTCGCTGTGGGTTTGGAGGGCGGTCACGTTCTGTGGCCGCCCTCTCTCATTGCTCTTTCTGGGTGTTTTGGCAGGTAGAGTGCCGTCTTGGAATGCGGACTCTGCTCATCGACAACTACGACTCGTTCACGTTCAACCTCTTTCAGCACCTCGCTGAGGTGAACGGTGTCGAGCCCGTGGTCGTCCACAACGACGACCCGCGCTTTCGGCTTGCCTCGCTGCGTTCGTTCGACAACGTGGTGATCTCTCCCGGCCCCGGCCGGCCGGGCAACCCCGCCGACTTCGGCCTCTGCCGCGCGGTGATCGAGCACGCCGAGATTCCGTTGCTGGGCGTGTGTCTCGGGCATCAGGGGTTGTGCCTGGCCTACGGCGCCACGGTGGGACCCGCGCCCGTGCCACGCCACGGAATCGTTTCTCCGGTCATGCATTCCGGCGTCGACATTTTCGCCGGGCTGCCGTCACCTCTGGATGTGGTGCGCTACCACTCGTTGGCGGTCACGGATCTGCCTTCTTCGTTGGAAGCCATCGCGTGGAGCGACGACTCCGTGCTGATGGGTGTGCGCGCTCTCGACCGGCCCGCGTGGGGTGTGCAGTTCCACCCCGAGTCGATCTGCACGGACTTCGGGGGCGAGATGCTGGCGAACTTCGGCATGCTGACCCCGACCAGGACCGCCGCCGTGCCCGAACCGGTGATCGCTCGTCCCGAGCCTCAGAAGCGCTCTGTGCACGTGCGGAGGCTGGAGGTAGTCGCGGGGGCGGAGGAAACGTTTGCGGCGCTTTACGGGGCGTCTGAGACCGCGTTCTGGCTGGACAGCGGTGCCGGTGCCCGGTTCTCGTTCATGGGCGACGCTTCAGGGCCGTTTGCGCGCGTGGCGCAGTACTCGGTGCCGGACCAGGTGCTCACGCTCGACGGCGCGCGTCTGCCGTGCCCTTCTTTCTTTTCGTGGCTGGACGAAGACCTTCTGACGTGGGGCGTGGAACAGCCCGACGTGCCGTTCGACTTCGCCCTGGGGTGGGTCGGATACCTCGGCTACGAGCTGAAGGCGGAGTGCGGCGGCGACTTCGCACACCGCGCGGAGCAGCCTGACGCGTCGTTCGTCTTCACGGACCGTGCCGTGGTCATCGACCACCTTGATGGCTGCGTCTATTTGATGTCGTTGACCGATGACGACTGGTTCGGGCGAGTTTCGGCCCTTCTGGCGCACCCGCTGCCCTTACCGGCGCCTTCTCGCCCGGTCGTGTCGGAGGTGACGTTGCGCCATCCGCGCGCGCACTACCTGAAGCTGATCAGCGCGTGCCAGGAAGCGATCACGGCGGGGGAGACGTACGAGGCGTGCCTGACGAACATGATGTCGTGGCGCGCGACGCTCGACCCGTGGGACACTTATCGGCTCCTTCGCGCGGCAAATCCCGTTCCGTTCGGGGCGTTGCTGCGTTTCGGTGACCTGTCCGTGCTCAGCACGTCACCCGAACGATTTATCAAGGTCGACCGACATGGACTCGTCGAGTCATCGCCGATCAAGGGCACGCGCCCGCGAGGTGTTGATGCGTCGGACGACGAGATGTTGCGCACAACGTTGGGCCGTTCGGTCAAGGACCGGGCAGAGAACCTGATGATCGTGGACCTCGTCCGCAACGATCTCGGCACCTGCGCGGAAGTGGGTTCGGTCGAGGTGACGCGGTTGTTCGACGTCGAGACCTACGCGACCGTGCACCAATTGGTGAGCACCGTGCAGGCCCGTCTTCGACCGGACAGTTCTGCCGTCCGATGTGTTCGAGCCGCGTTTCCGGGTGGTTCGATGACCGGCGCCCCGAAGATCCGGACCATGCAGATCCTTGATGGGTTGGAAGCTGGTCCACGCGGGGTGTACTCGGGAGCCCTCGGTTACTTCTCGCTCAACGGCGCGGCCGACTTCAGCATCGTCATCCGAACGCTCGTGGCGAACGGTGACCAGGTCAGTTTCGGCGTCGGCGGAGCGGTCATCTCACTGTCGGACCCCGACGAGGAATTCGAGGAGACAGCGGTCAAGGCAACAGCGGTGTTGCAGCTGTTCGGAGCGGACTTTCCTGGTCGTTGATCCCACGTTCCGGGGATAGGTGTGAACGAACCGTGTCCGATCCATATGGGTTCGATCTCTTGGGTTACACGTCGGCCGGCGACCCGGCCGACGTGTGGAAACCTTGCGTGTTTCAGCAGGTCAGGAGGCGTGCGCTTCCTGGAACTGCACGACCAGGTTCTGCGGAATGCGACCGCGGTCCGAGATCTGGTGCCCCTGCGCGCGAGCCCAGTCACGAATGCGCTGCGCCTCGGCCTTGTCCGTGGCCTTCACCGTGCTCTTGCCGGTGCCCTTGCGCTGCTTGCGGCCACCCGCACGGCGAGCCTTGGCGACGAAGTCCGCCAGCGACTCACGAAGCTTGTCCGCATTTCCCTTCGACAGGTCGATGGCGTACTCGACACCGTCAAGTGCGAAGGTCACGGTCTCGTCGGCTTCTCCGCCGTCGAGGTCGTCGATGAGTTGGACGACGGTCTGCTGTGCCACTGTTCCTCCGTTAGGTACTCACATAGCACGCGGATCCTCGACGTAACCACGTGCTCCGACAACACCATAGTCCACACGAGGAAAAACGGCGAACCTTTCGCCGCTAAAATGTGACCGCAACCGCCCGGTCGGGGCATTTACCCGGTAAACCACACGGGTGTTATGGGTCCAAAATGTGCAGCTAGTCGTCTCACTTCGGCCCGTTGCTGGGCTTGCCGGACGCTTCACCATTCCAGCTGACGGAGCAGCGTTGCACATAACGCACCCCCATCTGGTGCAGGTATCCTCGACATACCCGCCAGGGGTAGGGAAGGTCGGAGCGATGCACGGGTACACCGCTGACAAGGACGCTTACCTCAAGCGACTGCGTCGCATCGAGGGACAGATCCGCGGCCTGCAGCGCATGGTCGAGAACGACGAATACTGCATCGACGTCCTCACCCAGATCTCCGCCGCGACGAAGGCCCTGCAGGCCGTCTCGCTGGGGCTGCTGGACGAGCACCTGAAGCATTGTGTGGCCCAGGCGGCCGCGGAGGGCGGTCCGGTGGCCGAGGAGAAGCTGGCTGAAGCTTCCGCGGCGATCGGGCGTTTGGTGAAGTCCTGAGGGTCCCCGCAAGAAACTCGCTGGGGAGATCCGCTAGAGTTCTCCCCGCTACGCCCCCGTAGCCCAATCGGCAGAGGCAGCGGACTCAAAATCCGTCCAGTGTGCGTTCGAGTCGCACCGGGGGCACGGACTTCGGGCGAGGTATGTCTGCGGAGAGCGCAGACCGTACCTCGCCCGTGGTGTTTTCTGGGGGCCGAGCCCCCAGACCCCCAGCCGGGGGCTGCGCCCCCGGACCCCCCTTCGGCCGTCGCTTCGCTCGGCCGGCCGGTTGGGCCGTTTGGGGGCGGTGGTCATTCCACATTGGAATCAATGGAATCGCTATGCTGGCCGCGAAACCGGGGTTCTGGGGGGTTCGCCTTGCGTGTGAAGTTGAGAGCGTTTTGCCTTGCTGCGGTTGTGGGCGTGGGGGCGATTGCTGGGGCTGGGGGTGCTGCGGCTGCTGATGTTTCGTGTGGGGCGGTTGCTCGCGTCTTCACCGTGCAGGCTGATGGTGATCTGTGGTTGTACGAGCATGCGGCGCCTGGCACTGGGGGCTTTGCTTGGGCTGGGGCTCGGCAGATTGGGTGGGGCTGGGGCGGTAAGACGTTTGCTGGGGCTGATGGGCGTGTTTACAACATCACTGTCGGTGGTGAGCTTCGCTTGCTGCGGTATCGCGGTGGTGGGTGGGACACGTTCGGTGGTGGTCAGTACCGGACTATTGGGTGGGGCTGGCAGAAGTTTGTCGAGGCCGCTCACCGGGGCAAGATCACCGTGGATGCCGATGGGGCGATTTACACGCTTGAGGGCGATCAGCTGCGGTGGTGGCGGTATGACGACGTGGCTGGTGCGTGGGCTCCTGGTAGTGGGCGGGTGCTGGACGTTGGGTGGGGTCGGTTCGACCTGATTGCTGCCAGCGGCAGTGGTGGGCTGCAGGCGCGGGATGCCGTGGGTGCCTTGCATCGGTTCCGGTATCACGTTGCGAGCGAGCGGTTTGTCGCGTACGACGTTGTTTCTGCGGTCGACTGGCGTGGTGGCGGCTCGTTGTTCTCGCCTGGTGGCGACGTCTACTACTCCGTGCGGCCTGACAGCGGTGAGCTTCGGTGGAACCGGTTCACCGAGGGTGCCGGCTGGCAGAGCACCACCGGTTCGGTGGTTGGTACGGGCTGGGGGACTGACGTTGACGTCACCGCTACTACGACCGACTGCTCGACTGCCCTTCCCGGGCCGGTGATCGAAGGGTCTTTTGGTGATCCCACTGGTGTGCCGTACGCCGTGGAACCGGCGTCCGGTGGCCGGTACGTGGTGGGCACGAACGATCAGCACACCATTGTCAGCGACTGGTACGACCCCGTCAGCCTGACCTGGCAGCGCACCAATTTGGCCGGGGCCCACACGGGTATCAGGCCTCCGGTGGTCGACGATGCTGCTGGCACAGCGACGATCGGTGCGCTGTGGGGCGGCAACGTGGAGCTGATCACGCTGCGCGCGGGTACGTGGGAGGCGCCGATCTCGTTGCGTGGCGCCATGAGCAGCACTCCGGCTCTCGTGCGGCGTGCTGACGGCACGTTGGCGGTTTACGCGATCGCTCCGGCCGGCAACGAAGTCGGCCACCTCTACGTTCGCGAGCAGCTGTCCAACGGGGACTTCCTTGCCTGGCGCAGGTTCGGCGACCCAGCCGCGGACTACAACTCCGTCACCGCGATCGCCCGCGGCGACGAGACGACGGTGCTGGCCAACGCGTACGGCGGCGAGCCGCACGTCTTCCGGCACTCGCCGGGAGCGCGCCCGGTGGCGGCGGGCGAGCTCCGCGGCACCGGTCTTGTCGGGCCGCTGACGCTCGTTCAGGACAGCACCGGCGCCCTCCTCGTGTTCGGTGCACTGCGCAACGGCGAGAGCAACATGATCGTGCACGTGCGGCGGGAGAAGGCCGACCGCACCGGCTTCGAGGACTTGTGGCAGTCGCTCGGCCCGTTCGGCACGCGCAACGCCTGGGACGAGCCGGTGGCCGCGCGGTTGCTGCCGAACGGCACCGTGGCGCTGTCGGTGCCGGCGGACGGCAAGCCGTTCGTCACCACCTCGAAGGGGCCGGGCAGCACCGAGTTCCACCCGTGGGCGCCGGTCGAGGTCCCGCAGGGCATGTGGTTCAGCGACCCGACGGCGCTGAGCGTGAGCAGGGCCGGCGAGGTGCAGATCACGGCGGAGTCCGCGGGCAACCGCAGGCACCTGTTCACCGCGCCGGTACCGGCCGACCCGGCGACACCGCTGCGGTTCACCGGCGGCCCGCTGTACCCGTTCTGACAGTTGATCATCTCCTGGGGGAGGTACCCATGAAGAAGAAGTTGAGACCGCTCGTCCTGACCGCCGCGCTGGCGGCGAGCGTGGCCACCGCGGTGACTGTCGGCGCGGGCACCGCGGCCGCCGCGCAGTGCGGTCCCGTCGCGAACATCTTCACCATGCAGGCGGATGGCGACCTGTGGCTCTACCAGCACGGGGATCCGGCCGGCGGCTCGTTCAGCTGGGCCGGCGCCAAGCAGGTCGGCTGGGGCTGGGGCGGCAAGACGTTCGCGGGTCCGAACGGCTGGCTGTTCAACATCACCACGGGTGGCGAGCTGCGTCGGCTGCGCTACAACGGCAGCGGCTGGGACACCCAGCCGGGCGGCGGCCAGTACGAGACCATCGGCTGGGGCTGGCAGAAGTTCGTCGAGTCCGCGAACCGCGGCAAGATCACGGTCGACGCGGACGGGTCGTTCTACACGCTCGAAGGCGACCAGCTGCGCTGGTGGAACTACAACCACGGGATGCGGGCGTGGGAGCCCGGCAGCGGGCGCGTGCTCGACACCGGCTGGGGCCAGTTCAGGATGATCGCCGCCAGTGGCCAGGGCGGTCTCAAGGCGAGCGACAGCACCTACGTGCTGCACCACTTCCGTTACGACCGCGTGAGCGAGCGCTTTGTCCGCTACGAGACCGAGCACAGGTTCACCTGGCAGGCGAGCACCAAGCTGTTCTCCGCCGGTGGCGACGTGTTCTACACCGTGCGGCCCAACAGCGGTGAGCTGATGTGGAACAGCTACTCGGAGAACTCGGACGACGGCTGGAAGATCACCGTGGGCCGGGAGGTCGGCCACGGCTGGGGCACTGACATCGACATCACGGCGACAACGAACGACTGCAGGCAGGACGACTACTGGCTGCCGCGCAACCCCGTGGTCGAGGACCAGGGCGACATGCCGATCGCGTACGTGAGCCCGAGCGGCGCCGCGCACCTGGTGCGGGTGACGCCGGACAACAGGCTCACCGACCTGCGCGACAGCGGGCTCGGCCACTGGGTCTTCCACCCGTTCAGCGGTGAGTTCAGCGGCATCTCGAACGTGGTGCCCGGCCCTTCCGCCGGGACCGAGACCTTCGGCACCACCCGGTTCGTGACGGGTGACGTCGAGGTGAACACGCTGGGCGCCAACGGCCAGTGGCAGGGCTTCCAGTCGCTGAAGGGTGCGATGAGGACGGCTCCCGCGTTGGTCCGGCGGCCGGACGGCACGCTGGTCGCCTACGCGATGGGCGACCACGGTTCGGGAGAGGGCCACCTCCACTACCGCGAGCAGTTGCCGAACGGCGACTTCCTGCCGTGGAAGCAGTTCGGGCGCGGGCTTTTCGTCGGCACACCGAGCGTCATCAGCCGAGGCGACCAGGTGACGATCGTCGGACGGCGGACCGACAACACGAACGTGGTGTTCCGCACCCAGGCCGATGGGGTGCCGCGTGAGATCAGCCAGCTGCCGCACTTCGTGGGTACGAAGCCGAAGCTCGTTCAGACCGCGCAGGGTCGTCTCATGGTCGTCGACGTCGGCCCGCGGTTCGGTGAAGGTGCCGGTCTCGGTGCCTTCGTGATCCACGAGCTGGCCGACCGCAGCCGTTTCGAGGACACCGAGAGCTTCCTGCCGGACCTGCCAGGCACGCCCGACTCGGAGAGCAGGCAGCTCGACGCGATGGTGCTGCCGAACGGGGCGCTCGCCGTGTCGCTGACGGCCAACGGCGGCGAGGTCTACGTGACCACGTCGAAGGGCGCGGCGGACAGCGCCGAGTTCCACCCGTGGCAGCAGGTGAGCGCCGAGGGCCTCGGCGTCGAGTTCACCGAGCCGACCAGCATGCGGATCGACGTCGGGATCCTGTCCGTGGCGGCGGTCACGAGCGGTGGCTCGTACTACCTGTTCGGCGCCTCGGTCCCGCAGGACCCGGCCACCCCGCTGTCGTTCAACGGCAGGCAGGTGGCCTGAAGGACTGATGCGGGATTGTCAGACCGGCTTCGTATGCTGGTCCCGACAGTCCGGTCAGACCTGGGGGCTCCACTGTGAACAGAAGACTGAGATCGCTCTGCCTCGCCGCGGCCACGCTCGCGACGACCGTCACCGCCGTGACCGTCGTCGCGAGCACCGCCGCCGCGGCGGATACGACGTGCAAACCGGCCGCGAACATCTTCACGATGCAGGCGGACGGCGACCTGTGGGTCTACCCGCACGCGGGCCCGGCCAACGGCTCGTTCAGCTGGGGAGCCGCCAAGCAGGTCGGCTGGGGCTGGGGCGGTAAGACGTTCGCCGGCCCGAACGGCTGGCTGTTCAACATCACCACCGGTGGTGAGCTGCGGCGACTGCGGTACAACGGCAGCGGCTGGGACACGTTCCCCGGCGGCGGCCAGTACGAGACCTTCGGGTGGGGCTGGCAGAAGTACGTCGAGTCGGCGAACCGCAGCAAGATCACGGTGGACGCCGACGGGTCGTTCTACACGCTCGAGGGTGACCAGCTGCGCTGGTGGCACTACGAGCAGGACACGCGCCAGTGGGCGCCGGGCAGCGGCCGCGTGCTCGACACCGGCTGGAGCCGGTTCGACGTGATCGCCGCGAGCGGCAACGGTGGCCTGCAGGCGCGGGACAGCGCCGGCACGTTGCACCGGTTCCGCTACCACCGCGCCACCGAGCGGTTCGTGGCCCACGACATGCTCCCGTCGACCACGTGGCAGGGCCAGACCAGGCTGTTCTCCGCGGGTGGTGACGTCTACTACGCGGTGCGACCCGACACCGGGCAGCTGCTGTGGAACCGGTACGACGAGTACGTCGACAACGGCGCCTGGCAGACCAGCGGTGGCAACGTGATCGGCACCGGCTGGGGTACCGACGTCGACATCACGGCGACCACGAACGACTGCTCGGTGTCCGGCCTCAGGACACCTGCCTACCCGCACGTCAGCGACGACAACGCCGTCGCGCCCAGGGTCATCACGCCCGCGTCGGGTGGCACGCACCTGGTGGACATCAACTCCGGCAACGAGGTCATCGACACCTACTCGACCGAGTCCGGCTGGACGAGCCGCGTCGTCGGAGGCAGGTACAGCGGTGTCTCCTCTCCGGCACTCGACGACGACGCCGGTACCGCGGTCGTCGGCGTGACCGAGTTCGAGACGGGCGACGTCAAGCTCATCACCCTGCGGGACGGCCAGTGGCAGGCGCAGTCCCTCAAGGGTGGGATGGAGTTCACGCCGGCCGTCGTGCGCAGGTCCGACGGCACCCACGTCGTGTACGCCACGGGTGACAAGAACAACGGTCCGGAACGGCGTGGCAGGGCCTACTTCCGCCAGCAGCTGACCAGCGGCGAGTTCCTCGCGTGGCGCCCCTTCGGTGACCCGCGCACGGGATACTTCGCCACGCCGTCGGTGATCAGCCGCGGCGACGAGACGACGATCGTCCTCTCCACCACGGGCCTGAAGGAGTGGTTCCGGCACTCGCCGGGCACCGCCCCCGTGCACAAGGGCAGGCTGAACAGCAACACGACCCAGGTCGTGCTGACCGGCGACGGACAGGACGGCATCCTCGCCGTCGGCTACTTCCACGCGGACGGGAAGAACCAGATCGGCCTGCTCCGCGAGAAGGCCGACCGGTCGGGGTTCGAGGAGACCTGGGAGCCCGTCGGCGGCGGAATGCCGACAGGCGCCGTGTACGAACCGATCGACGCCCAGTTGCTGCCGAACGGCTCTGTGGCCGTGTCGGCGCTCGTCGACTCCAACCAGTTGGTGGTGTCGACTTCGTCGGTCGTGGGAGGCCGCGAATTCCTCCCGTGGAAGAGGGTCACGCCGGAGGGGTACCCGCACACCTTCTACGTGGAGCCGGGCCTCGGCCTGACGCGGTCGGGAGATGTCGCGCTCGCCGCGATGGACTCCAACAACGCCCACCACCTGTGGACCGCGTCGGTGACCCCTGATCCGGCGGCGCCGCTGCAGTTCACCGGCGGCAAGCTCGGCTGATTCGAGGTGTGACAACGCCCCGGCACCTCGACGGTGCCGGGGCGCTGCTCGTTCGAGCTCAGACAGAACGCTTTCGAGCGCGCAGGACGTAGGCGTCCAAAGGCAAGGCGGTGGTGGCGGTCAGCTCAAAACCCGCGTCCTCCAGCAGGGTGCGGTAGTGGGACTCGGTCCTTTCACGACCGCCCACGTTGCAGAGCATGTGGACGTCCCACGGCACGGCCAGCGAGTCGGTGGTGGGCTCCTCCGGCAGAAGCCGTTCCACCACCAGCAGTTCGGCGTGGGCCGGCATCGCGGCGGCGCAGGTGGTGAGGATGGCGCGGCACTGCTCGTCGTCCCAGTCGTGCAGGACGCGGGACAGGACGTAGAAGTCGCCGACCGCGGGCACGGCCTGGGTGAAGTCGCCGGGAACCAGGGTGCAGCGGGCGGCGAGCGGGGCCAGCGTGGACTCGGCCACGGCCGGGCGTGGGGGCGTTCCAGCAGGATGCCGTGCAGGGCGGGGTTGGCCGTCAGGATGCGGGCGAGCAGTTCGCCCTTGCCGCCGGCGATGTCCACGACGGTGCGGGCCGCCGAGAAGTCGATGACGCGGACCAGTTCGGTGAACACGGAGTTGCTCGCGGCCATGGACTGGTGGAAGAGCGAGGCCAGATCCGGGTTGGCGGCCATGTGGTCGAAGTGGTGCGCGCCGAAGACCTTCCGGTACGACTCCTCGCCGGTGCGAACGGCGGCGGGGAGCGCGGCGAACGACTGGTAGAACGGGCCGCCGTACATCAGGGCCAGGGGGCGCAGGGAGCCGTCGACGTCCGAGCGCAGGAGTTCGCCCAGCTCGGTCAGCACGTGGCCGGTGGCCGTGGTGCGGACCAGGCCGAGGGTGGCCAGGTAGCGCAGGAGCCTGCCGAGGCTGTCCTGGTCGGCTCCGGTGGCGGCGGCGAGGCCCGGCAGGTCGGGCGTGGTCGCGAGGTGGTCCGCCAGGTGCAGTTCGGCGGCGGTGGCGATGGCCTGCGTGGCCCAGGCACCGGTCATGAGCCGCAGGAGGTGGGTGCCCGCTGCCGACTCGCGCTGGTGCTGGGCGAGCAGTCCAGTGAACCGGCCCGCGCAGATCAACTCGAGGCGGTGGAACTCCGGCAGGTGGTGGTGGGCGTCGCGGAAGTAGAGCACCGTGGCGTTCTCGTGGCTGTTGTAGCCGCCGCCGTCCGGGCGCATGTCGGTGGCCAGTGCGGTGCGTAGTCCATTGAGGACGATCGGGTCGGCGTCCGGCACGGCCAGGGCGATGTGGTTCTCCCGGCCGTGCCGGCGTTCGTCGTCGGCGATGTGGGCGAGCTCCGGGGGAGTGGCCATGGCGAAGATCTCCACCTCGCACGCCCGGCCGGAGAGGTCGGTGACCGGTGCGCGCAGGATGCGGACGTCCAGCGCGTCGGAGGGCACGCCGTAGCGGACGCTCAACCGGTTCCGCACGACCACACTCGGTGTCATCGCACCGGTTTCGACGCCGTGGTGCGCGAGTTCCTCCCGCAACGCGTCGAACGTGCTCGGGAAGATGAGGACCGCGGCGTGCGAGAAGCAGGTGTGGCCGGCCAGTGCGGTGAGGTGGGTGCCGTCCAGCGACGGAAGTGCGGTCGCCAGCACGGATTCGGTGTCGTTGGCGCCGATGAGCGCCATCACCGCGGTGAGACGGGCAACGTCCTCCCGGGCGAGCACGGGGACGATCGTTGCGGTCATTGCCACTCCAGTTGGTCAGATGCCGACGTAGTGTTCGGCGAAGAGATCTTGTTGAGCGCGGCAGTCGCGCAGGTTGTCCAGCCGGGTGCGGTGCAGTGCGCGGTGGAAGTCCGCTTCCTGGCCGGTGCCGGAGGGGCCGTGCAGCAGGTTGATCATCCAGTGGGAGAACTCCTGCGCACGCCAGATGCGCGGCAGGCACGTGCGGGAGTACGCGTTGAGAGCGCTCTCGTCGTCGCGGACGAGTGCGTCGGTGAACGCGCGGGCGAGGACTTCCGCCTGCAGGATCGCGAGGTTGGCGCCCTTCGCGGCGGACGGGCTGATCAGGCTGGCCGCGTCACCCGCGAGGAACAGGCGTTCGTGCTGCATCGGATCGACGACGTCGGACCGCAGCCGGACGATCCGCCGCTCGGTGATGCGTCCCTCCTTCAGCTGGCCGAACGTATCGGCACGCATGCGCAGGGCCAGTTCGGACCAGATGCGGTCGTCCTGCCAGCCGGCGGGGTCGTCGTTCGCCGGGACCTGGAGGTAGTAGCGCGTCACGTGCGGGCTGCGCGCCATGTGCCCGGCGAAACCGTTGCGGTGCACGGCATAGGTGACGGCCGACATGCTCTGCGGCGCCTCCGCGAGGACCGCCAGCCAGGCAATGCCGTGGTCGCGGCCGCAGCGGGTCACCAGGCCGGCCGGCAGCGCCGTGCGCGTCACGCCGTTGCTGCCGTCGCACCCGGCGATGAACCGCCCGCTGACCTCGCCGGTCCCGGTCGAGTCCTGGTAGCGCACGGTCGCCGAAGCGGTGCCGATGCCGGTGACGGTGGCACCGAACCGCAGGTCGCCGCCACGTTCCAGGTACGCGGCGATGAGGTCGGTGACCAGGTTCTGCTGCGGGTAGACCGTGTGCACCTCGCTGCGGCCCAGCGTCGAGTAGTCGAGCTCGAACTGGCTGTCCCCGTACCGGAACGCGCACGTGCCGTGCGACTGTCCGTTGTGGAGCATGCCGGCGCCGAGGCCGTGCTCGGTCAGCACCTTGGCGCTGTGCGCGCCCAGGAAACCGGCCCTGGCCCTGGTCTGGACGTGCTCGCGGCTGCCGCGCTCCAGGACGACGGTGCTGATTCCGGCTTCCTGCAACAGGTTTGCCAGAACTAAGCCCGCCGGGCCCGCGCCCACGACGAGGACGGCAGCGTTTTTGATCATGGTCGAGAGCTAACAGGCGGGGGACGGATGTCGTCCAGCTGGCGTGCTCCCTGACGAGATCAATCACCCAGAAGGATTGGCCTTGACGTTCGAACGTGGCAAGATAAATTAGTAATTAACGATTAATTGATCACGTGAGGATGAAACGTGCAGGTCACAAGGGCTGTGCCGCTGCACGTCGAGGCGGACCACTCCCTCGGCGGGCGCTGGACCTCGCTGCGTGCCGGAGGCCGGGAGTGGCTGTGGCACCGCGCTGACCCGGCTCGGGCGCACGTGTCGGCGGGCGTTCCGTTCGTGGATGCCGGTGGGCTGGAAGAGTGCGTACCGACCGTGCGCGGCACGCCGGACCACGGTGATGTGTGGAGCAGGCCGTGGCACGAAGACTCCGGCTGGTGGGCGGTGCAGTGCCCGGACTTCGTGTTTCGCCGGCGGATCGGCGAGGACGACGGCGCTGTTCTCGTGGACTACGAGCTGACCGCCGAGCCCGGCTACCGCTTCGTGTGGGCGGCGCACGCGCTTCTCGACGTCGGCCAGGACGCGCGGCTCGTCGCTCCGCCCGGCACACCCGTGCTGCTCACCGATCCGGAGCCGGTGCTGCGGGAGTGGCCTGCGGGGCTGGACGCGCTCGGCCCGGACGACGGCACGGCGGGCGGCGCGGTGCTCGACCGCGGGCAGATCCGGGTGGTGGACGGAGATCACTGGCTCGACCTGAGCGTCGAGTGCGCGGGCCAGCCGGTGTCGATCGCGTTGTGGCGCAACCTGCGCGGGTGGCCGGAGGGCGATCCGTACCGCAGCGTCGGTGTCGAACCGATGCTCGGCGCCACCTTCGACCGCGCGGACACCACGCGTCCTGTCGCGGTCGTGCCCGCTGGAGGAACCGTCCGGTGGCGGATGAGGATCGCGGGAGGAACGGCATGACCGACGTGCTGACGCTGGGCGAGACGATGGGGGCGTTCCGCGTCGCCGGTCCGTTCCGGCTCGGTGGTGCGGCGGAGCTCACCGTCGCCGGTGCCGAGTCCAACGTCGCCATCGGCCTCGCCCGGCTGGGGCACGCGGTGCGGTGGGCCGGCGTCACGGGAGTGGACGAGATCGGCTCGCTCGTCCGGCGGACGCTCCTCGCAGAGCAGGTGGACCTCAGCGCGCGCACCACGCCGGCCGCGACGGGCCTGATCCTCTTCGAACCACGCACCGCGGACATCACCCGAGTTCTCTACTACCGCAGCGGATCCGCCGGCTCACAACTGTCCACAGAGGACGTGCGACGGGCGTTCGACGTGAGCGTGCCGAAGATCGTGCACGTCACCGGCATCACGTGCGCGTTGAGCGAGACCGCGCTGGACGCCGTCACCGAGGCGATCCGCCTCGGCCGCGAAGCGGGCAGCACGGTGAGCTTCGACATCAACTTCCGCGCCAAGCTGTGGTCCGCGGAACAGGCGGGCGAGGTCATCCGGCCACTGCTCAAGCAGGTGGACGTGCTGATCGCGTCCGACGACGAACTGCCGATCGCGGGCGACCACCAGGTACCTGAGGTGGTCGTCAAACACGGCTCGGACGGCGCCACCGTGAGAGTCGACGGCAGCGAGTGGTCCGCGCCCGCACACGTGGTCACCGCCGTCGACACGACCGGTGCGGGCGACGCGTTCGTCGCGGGCTACCTCTCCGGCCTGCTCGACGCCCTCGATCCGGCCGGCCGGCTGCGGCGCGGCACCACCGTCGCGGCGTTCGCCGTCGCGACCCCCGGCGACTGGCAGGGCCTGCCCACCAGAACCGACCTCGACCTGCTGGACCTGCAACCAGGGAGCACCATCCGATGACATTGACGCAGTGGAACTTCGAGCAGCTCGAACTGGGCGAAGGCGCCCGCTGGATCGGCGACCGGCTCGTCGTGGTCGACCTGCTCGCGGGCCGCGTGCTGGCTACCGGTGGCGCCGTGCCCGGGCCGTTCCAGGAACTCGCGAAGCTGCCGGTGCCCGTCGGTGCCGTCGCACCCGTCCAGGGCAGCGACCGGCTGATGGCCGCGATGGGGACAGGCGCGGGCATTCTTGGTGGTGCCCAGGACGAAACCTTCGCAGGCGAGGGCATGCGGGTGAACGACGCCGTGGCCGACCCCGGCGGCCGGTTCTGGGTGACGACGATGGCGTACGACACGGAGCCCGGAACCGGGGCGCTGCACCGCATCGGCTCGCCCTCACCCGTCCTCAAAGGACTGACGATCCCGAACGGCCCGGCGTTCTCCGCCGACGGCAGGCTGATGTACCTCGCGGACAGCGCCCGCGGTGTCGTGCACCGGTTCGACGTCTACGACGGCGAGCTCGGCGGGCGCCGCGTCTTCGTGCACACCCCGCACCACACGCCGGACGGGATGACCACCGACGTGGCCGGCAACGTGTGGATCGCGTTCTGGGGCGGCTCGATCGTGCGCCGCTACCGCCCGGACGGCCGGCTCGACCGCGAGATCCGCCTGCCCGCCCAGCAACCCACCAGCGTCTGCCTCGGCGGTCCGGATCTGAACCGGCTGTTCATCACCACCGCCAAGTACGGCCTGCGCCGCCCGACGTTGCACGACGGCGCGTTGTTCGCCACCGATGTCGACATCCCCGGCCGGCCCGCGAACGCTTACGTGCCTGCTGACAGCTGATCTGCCCTCAGCAGAGAAAGCGGCGGACACAGCTGGCCGATAGGCATCGTCGGTGGCATGACGAACAACGAGAGGCTGTTCAGCCCTGGGCTGAGGGAGCGGTTCTTCGGTCAGCGAGTGCTGATCCTCGACGGCGCGCTCGACGACGACAACGGCACGGTGCTCGCCACCCAGATGCTGTCGCTGGCGAGCGACGATCCACGGCAGGACATCGCGTTGTGGATCCACTCGCCGGGCGGCTCGGTGCCCGCGATGCTGGCCATTCGCGACGTGATGCGGCTCGTGCCGTGCGACGTGGCGACGCTCGCGCTGGGACTGGCGTGCAGCGCGGGGCAGTTCCTGCTTTCCGCGGGCACCAAGGGAAAGCGGTTCGCCCTGCCGCACGCGCGCATCCTGATGCACCAGGGTTCGGCCGGCATCGGCGGCTCCGCGGTCGAGGTGGAGGTGCAGGCGGACGACCTGCGGCACACCAGGGACACCGTGCTCGGGCTCATCGCGGAGGACACCGGGCAGCCGTTCGACCGGATCTTCACCGACTCGCTGCACGACCGCTGGTTCACCACCGGTCAGGCGCTCGAGTACGGGTTCATCGACCACGTCGTCAGCGATCTCGGCCAGGTCGTGCCCGTGCGCACGCACAAGCTGGGTCTGCACTCAGGAGCCGTCGCATGAGCGCCTACACCATTCCCAACGTCATCACGCGGGACGCGCGTGGCGAGCGGATCATGGACGTCTACTCGCACCTGCTGTCCGAGCGGATCGTCTACCTCGGCACCGGGATCGACTCCGGGGTCGCCAACGCGTTGATCGCCCAGCTGTTCCACCTGGAGGCGGACAACCCGGACCTGGAGATCAACCTCTACATCAACTGCGAGGGCGGAGACCCGTCCGCGATGCTCGCGCTCTACGACACCATGACCTACATCAAGGCGCCGGTGGCGACGACGTGCGTCGGCCAGGCCGTGGCCGCCGGTGCGGTGTTGCTGGCGGCAGGTGCGGAGGGACGGCGTTCGGTGCTGCCCCACAGCAGGGTCGTGCTGCACCAACCGGCGGCGCAGGGGCGTGGCACCATCCCGGACCTCATCCTCGCGGCGGACGAGGTGGTGCGGGTGCGCACCCAGCTGGAGGAGATCCTCGCCAAGCACACCGGCCGGGGCACGGCGGAACTGCGCCACGACACCGACCGGGATCGCGTGTTCGACGCGTCCGGTGCCGTCGAGTACGGGCTGGCCGACCAGGTGCTCGACCAGCGTCCTTAGGCCGTGTCCTAAGCGATCATGAGCGAGGCCATGGCCACGGGACCCGACGGCCTGCCCGTGGGACGTGCGGTGTGGAAGTGGCGAACCTGGCCGGCGATGCCGATCAGCAGGTCGGCCAGGTCGACGCCCAGCGCACCGGTGACCGCGGCGATCATCTCGCTCGACGGCTCCTTGCGGCCGCGTTCGATCTCGGACAGGTACTGCACCGAGATGCCGGCCCGCTCGGCGATGTCGACCAGGCGCTCACCCCTGGCCTCTCTGGCCTCGCGCAGCTTCCAGCCCAGCACCTCACGCCACAACGGCTCGGGTGCGCGGTTGCGGTTGAAGTCCAGGATCTCCGCCATCTCGTCATGGTGACATCGGCGACGCCCAGGCCAGAGGCCGTTCTGCTAGGAGCAGAAAGACGGCCCTAAATCGGCCCAAAGGTGGCGGAAAGACCGCTGAGCAGGCTGTTCCCCGCAAGGCAACACCAACCCAAGGGGAGAATCAGCAATGAGAATGCTCATCGGTCTGGGCGCCGCCACCCTCGCCGCGGTCGCCATGCCGGCCGTCGCGCACGCCGCACCGCACACCACGGTGTACGTGTCGGGCCATGTGCTCATCGTCGAGGCCGAGGCAGGCAAGACGAACAACATCACCGTCGGGCTCGACACGGTGAACCACCGGCTCACCGTCACCGACTCCGGTGACCTGCTGGCCGTCGGTGCCGGCTGCACGCTCGGCGGCGCGAACGCCAACTGCGTCTACGAGTCCGGCGCCACGAAGCTGATCACGTCGATCCAGGTCAGGGCGAACGACCTCAACGACCGGATCAACATCGCCTACGACAACACCAACGCCGACGCGATGCCCGCCTACGCGTACGGCGAGGCCGGCAACGACGTGATCGAGACCCGCGCCAAGGGCTCGATCAGCGGCGGCGACGGCGTCGACCAGCTGCGGCCGAAGCGCGGCGGCGTGTCGGTGTACGGCGGCCCCGGCATCGACCGCGTCGACTACAGCGTCGGCAGCTCGCTGCACCCGAACTCGGGTGTCTCGGTGACCATGAGCTCCGGCACCGACGACGGCTACGACACGCTGGCGCTGAAGGACTACGTCTCGAGCGACGTGGAGAACCTGACCGGCACCAACTTCGTCGACCACCTGGTCGGCAACGCGTCGGCCAACAGCATCTCGGCGCTCAACGGCAACGACCTCATCTGGGGCGCGGCCGGCAACGACACGCTCAACGGCGGCCTCGGTGTGGACACGTGCCTCGACGCGGAGGACGGCGACGTCCTGGTCAGCTGCCCCTGACCTTAAGACCGCTTTAAGCGAGCGCGGCATCCTTCGGGTCCGCGGGCTGACCAGGCCCGCGGACCCGAAGGGGGATGGACGTGAAGGTGATGAGCACGGCTCTGCTCGTGCTGAGCTTGACCAGCCAGGGCACCGCGAACGCGGCCGCGGACGACGACGTGGTGCAGGTGGACGCCACCAGCGCCTCGACGTCGGTGTCGGCCAAGGCCGTGACGGTCAACTGCCCGAGTGGCACCAAGGTCGTCGGCACCGGCGGTTCGGTGACCGGTGAGCGGACGACGATCACGCGGGTGCGGCCCAGCGGGGATCTGTCGTCCGTGGAGGTCGCCGCGGTCGAGCACGGTGCGGGGACCGTGTTGCCGTGGACGGTGAGCGTGTGGGCGCGCTGTGCGGCCGGCGAGTTCACCCTGGTCGCCAAGAGCGGCACCAGGAACGCCGAGGCGACCTGCCCCGACACCCAGAAGTCGCTCGGTGTCGCGGGGGAGATCGCCGGTGCCGACGGCGGGCACTTCACCAGGATGTCGCCCAAGACCAACCTCAAGGGCGGCGTGGTCGAGACGTCCGGCAACGCGGACGTGACGGCCTACGCGATCTGCGGCACCAGGCCCGGGTTGGTGGTCCGCGGCGGTACGACGTCGATCATGATGACCAAGACCGGCACGAAAGCCGTTGCCTGTCAGGGCGGCGAGCAGGTCGTCAGCGCCGGCGGTGCGGTCGGCGGCGCGATCATCGACGACGTGCAGCCGGTCGGCGCCGGCGCGTCCGTCACCGGTGAGGCGACGGACGCTCAGGGGCAGGCCATCCGCTGGTCGATCACGCCCTACGTCGTGTGTTCCCAATAAAAGGACGCGGGTCGACCTCGATCTCCCGCATCCGCGTGACGTAGGTCTGGTAACACCTCCGAGCCTCGCCGTGACTACCTCCGGCGGCGAGGACGCGCACCAGCATCAGGTGCGCAGGCTCGTCGTACGGGTCGCGTTCCAGTACGCGCAGGCAGTACCTGCTCGCCAGCGCGAACTCCCCACCGGACTCGGCCCGTGCGGCGAGCACCGCCACCACCTGCAGGTAGATCAACCGTGCTTCCTCGCGCAGCCGTCCCGCCCAGTCCTCGTACGGGTCCTCCTCCAGGAAGTCGCCGTGGTAGGCCGACTCGGCGGCCGCGAGAAGGGACTGCGCCTCGGACGAGTTCCGTTGCGCCGCAGCGAGTCCGGCCCGTGCGTCGGCGAGGAACGCGACGACGTCGACCGGCAGCACCTCCGGGTCGAGCCGGATCGCGTCACCTTCGGCGATGATCCCGGTGCCCGCCTTCAGCACGCTGCGCGCCGTGGACAACGCCACCGCCAGCCGGTTCGCGACCCGTTCCGGCTCCTCGTCCGGCCAGAGCAGGTTTCCCAGCCCCTCCCGGGTGATCGGCCGTCCGCGCCGGGCGATGAGGATCTTCACCAGATCCCTGGCCTTGCGCGACTGCCACGCGGCGGGCGGCAGCGGATCACCGTCGCGCAGCACCCGGAACCCGCCCAGCGTCTGGATGAACAACGCCGGCCTGCTCTCCTTGCGGCACGTCTCGGCCACCGCCGCGGCGGCCTCCGCGTGCACCCGCGCACCGAGATCCGCGGCCTGCTGCCGTGCCTCACCGGCGAGTTGCTCACCCGCGGCGCCACCGATCAGCATCGCCTGCGCCGTGCGCACCCGGATCTCGCCGAGCGGGTTGCCGATCTCGCGCCACAACGTCAGCGCCTGGTCGAGCAGCACCGAGTCGCGTTCCAGAACTCCCCGCAGCCGCAACGACCGCGCGAACCCGGCCCGGTCACCGCGCCGGGTCGCGATCTCCGCCGCCTCCTGGCACATGTCCTTGTCGTGGTCGAGCCATCCCAGCACAAGCAGCGCCGCCACGCTCTCACCCAGATCCAACGCCTTGCGGGCGTGCTCGCGGGCCAGATCGGGGTCGTCGTCGGAGAACAGCTCGGCCAGCCCCACGTGCGCGAGGATCAGGTGTGGCACGGTGTTCTTGGCCGACGCGAGCCGCAAAGCCTCGTGCAGCGCGAATCCCGCGAGCGCCCGATCGCCTCGGAGCCGGTGCACCTCGCCGAGGTAGACGAGCGGTGCCGCGGCGAGCCAGCTCCCGGCCTGGTCGAAGACCTTCTGGGCCGCGTGGAAGTCGGCTGCCGCCTCGTCCAACCTGCCGAGCCCGAGCAACGCCTCGCCGCGGTTGTGCAGGCCGATCGCCCGGTACGTCGCGAAACCGGTGATGTCCGCCAGCGGCAGCATCTCCTCGATCTCCTGCAACGCCGTGCGGTGCTCGCCCGCCTCGACGTGGTGCGACGCCCGGTTCGACCGGATGCGGATGACGCCGAGCACGTCGCCGGCCTTCTGCGCGTGGTCGAGCGCGATGTCGTAGTGCTCGGTCAGCTCGTCGCGCTTTCCTTGTGCCGCAGCGACCATCGCGAGCACGGTGTGCGCAGTGCCGATCGCGCAGTCCGTGGTCGCCGTGGCGAGCGCCTCGGTCGCCTTCCGCTCGGCGGCTTCGAGGTTCCCCAACGCCCAGTGCGCGCTGGCGGCCGTGCTCGCCAGCATCGACTCCGCCGTCGGGTCGTCGCCGGTCGCCACGTACTCGTCGCAGATCTTCAACGCGTCCTGCGGACCGCCGCGCAGGTGCTGGATCCACGCCATGCGCCACGCGAGCTCCGCGGTCAGTCCGTCCGTCGTGGCCTGAGTGAAGCGGTCCGCCGCCAGCCGCCACTCACCACGCAGCTGGTGCGCGATCCCTTCGAGCTGCCACACCTCGGCCGTGCGCCGATCCTCCGGCACCCGCTGCGTCGCCGCGAGCACGGCGTCCGCACCCTTGGTCCGCAGCACGTCGCCGAGCAACGCCGTGACGCCGGGCCAATCCTCCAGCGCGGCAAGGGAATCCACCGCGCGCACGTACTCACCCCGTTCGGTGAACCAGCGTGCCGCGCCAGTGTGGACGTCGGCCGCCGGCTCCAGGAACTCCCGTGCCAGCGGCACGAGCGCGAACCAGCCCGGTTCCGCCCGGACGTGCTCGACGAACAGCCCGCGCCGCGCGAGGTCGGGCAGAATGGCCGCCGCCGAGGCGTGCCCGAGTGATGTCAGCAGATCGGCCGTGAATCGATCGAACGCCGCGGCCGCCCTGAGCAGCTGACGCGTCTGTTCCGGTTCTCTGCCAACGACTTCGTCCACGAGGTCGGCGAGTTCCTCGACCGTGCCCGTCTCGGCGACCAGCCGCACGGCGATCGGCCATCCGCCGGTGACGTCGTGCACATCACGACCGGCGACCTCGGTGGTCTCCTCGGCGGTGAAGGCCAGTGCAGCCGCGTTGATCTCAGTCAGCTCCCCGTCAACCTTGAGTCGCCGCAACGAGAACGGCGGTGGCGTGCGGCCGGACAGCACGAGTCGCGCGGACGGCGGCAGCTGGAGGCAGAGCGCCTCCAGCAGCTGTGCGGCCGAATCTCCCTGTCTCAGCACATGTATGTCGTCCAGTACGACCAGCACGTCTTCCGGCCACGCGTCGGCCAGGAGTCCGGCGATGGCGTGAGCCCGGCCGGACTCGTCCTCACCGGACACCGCCGGAACGCTGGTCCAGTTGGCTGCCAAGGCGTTGGCCATCGGCTGCAACAGCCGTTGACCTTCCTGGCAGGTGTGCCACACGACCGGACGGTCGATGTCCGCTTGTGTCAGCAGAGTTGTTTTGCCGTAACCGGCGGGCGCGACGAGCGTGGTGAGTCTCGTCGTGCGGAGCAGCCCCTCGAGACGGGGGCGCCGGATCACTGGTGTCCTCCCACGCCCCAAGATCGTGGTTCCGCACTTTGCGTTACACCGCGCAGTTCAGCTCAAGGCACCGACCACAGGACACGGCACTTGTGGACCGTTCTGGGCGAGATCGAGCAACGCCAGCCGCACCCGTTCGAGATCACGCACGCGGTCCTCGATCTCGGCGACCTTCTCCGCGATCACACCGTCCACCGAGGCCAGGTCGAGCGGTGCCGACGACAGCACCAGGATCTGCTCGACCTCGGCGAGGGTGAAGCCGAGCAGTTGAGCCCGCCGGATGAACCGCAGTCGTTTCAACGCCTCGGCGTCGTACTCGCGGTAGCCGCCGTGGGTTCGTGCCGTGGGCACCACCAGCCCACGGCGTTCGTAGAACCGCACCGTGCTGATGCCGACCCCGGCGGACCGGGCGAGTTCGGAGATGCGCACCACCAGAAACTACCTGCGGTCCAGGATCAGTGCCCGCAGTTGCACAACAGCCCAGGCCACCTCCAGCGCCAGGAACCCGATCAGGGCCGGCGTCCCGTCGTTCAGCAACGCCCACGTGAACCAGAGGCTGAACGCCGCCCGGCCCGCGGTGTCGGCGGCGATGAGCAACGGCTCCGGGCGCAGCCACCGCACGATCGACCACATCACCACCACGGTGCCGAACAGGGTTGCCAGCATCAACGACGGCGTACCTGAGACGGATGAGCCGATCAGGTCCAGCATCCAGCCCGCCGTCCACGGCGTGAGGAACGCGATGCTCGCCACCAGGTCGTACGCCGCACCTGCCCGGCCCCAGCGCGCCACGGCCGACTGCTTCGAAGTCTCGATCATCATGCCGCCCACCCTGAACCCTGCACCTTGGTGCAAGGTCAAGGGGGTGGCGCAAATTGCCAAGTTGGCAGTGACTGCCAGGCAGGCGTACGGTGACGACATGGGTGTTGACTTCGGAAAGCAGAAGGTGCTGGTCACCGGGGCGAGCGCGGGCATCGGCGCGGAGTTCGCCAGGCAGCTCGCGGCGCGGGGTTCGGACCTCGTGCTGGTCGCGCGGCGCAAGGACCGGCTGGAGGAACTGGCCGAAGAGCTGCGCGCGGCGCACGGCGTCACGGTCGACGTCGTGGCCGCGGACCTCGCTCAGCCGGGCATCGGGGCGCGTCTGGCGGCGGAGGTCACCGGCGTCACCAGCGTGATCAACAACGCCGGGTTCGGGAACTTCGGGCCGTTCCACGAGGAGGAGCCCGAGCGGCTGCAGCAAGAGGTCGCGGTCGACGTCAACGCCGTCGTCGAGATCAGCCGGGCGTTCATCGAGTCGTTGCGCGCCAACGGTGACGGCTTCCTCGTGAACGTGGCGAGCATGGCCGCTTACCAGGCGAGCCCCTGGATGTCGGTCTACGGCGCGACGAAGGCGTTCGTGGTGAGCTTCACCGAGGGGTTGTGGGTCGAGTCGCGCGGCACGGGTCTGCGCGTCATGGTGCTGTCACCCGGCGCGACGCGCACCGAGTTCTTCGAGGTCGCCGGCAGCGAGGACATGACGGGAGGCCTGCGGATGCAGACCGCCGCCGAGGTGGTCGCGACCGCGTTGCGCGCACTGGACCGCCGGATCACGCCGCCCGGTGTCATCTCGGGCCGGACGAACCGGTTGATGGCGTTCGCCTCGCGCCACTTCGCCACCCGCGCGCTCAACGCGAGGGTCATCGGGCGCATGGTGACCCGTCGATAGAGTGGGGTTCATGGAGAAGTCGGCGACGCTGTGGGACCGGTCGCGCCAGGCCGTGGTCGCGGAGATCGTCGACACGGCCCTGGCGCTGTTCGCGGAGCAGGGGTACGAAGCCACGACGATGGCGCAGGTTGCCACGCGGGCCGGCGTCTCGCAGCGCTCGTTGTTCCGGTACTTCGGCACCAAGGAGGACCTCGTCTGCGGTGAGCAGGACGCCCTGGGCGACCTGCTGGTCGAGACGGTCGCGGCCCAGCCTCCCGAAGTGTCCACCTGGGACGCGTTGCGGGCCGGGTTCACCACCATCCTCACCGCCGCCCACCACTCCCCGCAACGGGTGCTGGAGATCTCCACGCTGATCTTCGCCACGCCGTCGTTGCGCGCGAGGTACTCCGAGAAGCGGCTGAAGTGGCAGCGGGCGCTCGTTCCCGTCATCGAGCAGAGGATGGGCATCGAGCCGGGCGAGATCCCGGATCCGCGTGCGATGGGCGTCATCGCGACGGTGTTCGCGTGCATCGACACCGCGTCCGAACTGTGGGTTCGTCACGGCGGCAAGGCTGATCCGTTCGAGCTCTACGAACTAGCACTTGCCGCCGTGCGGGGTTAGACCGTCACCTCCGCCTTCTTGCGGCGCAACCGCACCACCGCCGCCAGCACCAGCAACACCAGGAGCACGGTGTAGGCGACGGCCGCGAACGGGCTCGTCACCAGTGCCGCCGGCGAACCTTCGCTGATCTGCAACGTGCGCCGCACCTGCTCCTCCGCCATCGGCCCGAGGATCAGGCCGACCACCAGCGGCGCGACCGGATAACCGTGCCGCCGCATGAAGAAGCCGGCCACACCGATCAGCAGCAGCACGATCAGGTCGTCCACCACGAAGTTCACCGCGTAGGTGCCGAGCGCCGCGAACAGCAGGATGCCCGCGTACAGGTACGGCCGGGGGATCTGCAGCACCTTCACCCAGATCTTCACCAACGGCAGGTTCAGCACGAGCAGCATCACGTTGCCGATGTACAGCGACGCGATCAACGCCCAGACCATCGCCGAGTTGTTGGTGAACAGCAACGGTCCTGGCTGGATGCCGTAGCTCTGGAACGCCGCCACGATCACGGCCGCCGTCGCGGTCGTCGGCAGGCCCAGCGTCAGCAACGGCACCAGAACGCCCGCCGCGGCAGCGTTGTTCGCCGCCTCCGGGCCCGCCACGCCCTCGATCGCGCCCCTGCCGAACTCCTCGGGCCGTTTCGAGAGCTTCTTCTCCGCCGCGTAGGACAGAAACGTCGACACGTCCGCGCCTCCGGCCGGCACGGTGCCGATCGGGAACCCGATGAAAGTCCCGCGCAGCCACGGTTTCCACGACCGCGACCAGAACTCGCGGTCGAACCACTTTCCGCCGACCGGCACGACCTCGATAGGCCCGTGCCGCAGCCGTGACGCCACGTACAGCGCCTCGCCGACCGCGAACACGCCGACCGCCACCACGACCACGTCGATCCCGTCGGCCAGCGTCGACACCCCGAGGGTGAACCGCTGCTGCCCGGACAGCGTGTCGGTGCCGACCAGGCCGATGAACAGCCCGAGTCCCAACGACGCCAGCCCGCGCATCGGTGACGACCCGAGCAGTGCCGCCACGGTCGTGAACGCCACGACCATCAGTGCCACGTAGTCGGCCGGACCCAGCATCACGGCGAAGTCCGCGATCGTCGGCGCCAGCAACGTCAGCCACACCGTGGCGATCGTGCCCGCGACGAACGACCCGATCGCCGCGGTGGCGAGTGCCGCCGCGCCACGTCCGGCGCGCGCCATCTTGTTGCCTTCCAAGGCAGTCACGATGGACGCGGACTCTCCGGGGGTGTTCAGCAGGATCGACGTCGTCGACCCGCCGTACATGCCGCCGTAGTAGATACCGGCGAAGATGATCAGCGCCGCGGTCGGTTCCAGCGTGTAGGTCAACGGCAGCAGCAACGCCACCGTCATCGCCGGTCCGATGCCCGGCAGCACGCCGACGGCGGTGCCGAGCGTGACGCCGAGCAAGGCGTACAGCAGGTACTCGGGCTGCGCGGCGGTCGCGAAACCCTCCAGCAGCGCGGTGAGGCTACCCATCGAGGAACGGCACCCCCTCGAAGATCCCGGCGGGCAGCGACAGGCCGAGCCCGGAGGCGAACACCACCTGCACGACGAGCGCCAGCACCACGGCGATCGGCAAGGCACGCCACCAGACCGCGCCCAGCGACCACGCCGCCCCGAAGAACAGCAGCGCCGCCGCGACCGGCCACCCGACGACGTCGATCAGCGCGAGGTGCGCGATCAGCACGGCGACCAGCTTGCCCACGGTCACCCAGTCGGTGCGGACGCCCTCGTCGACGTCCTCGCCCTCCTCGGCCTGGCCGAGCTTGCCGCGCGCGGTGGCGATGATCGCCGCCACCCCGGTCACGACCAGCAGAACCCCTACGGCACAAGGAAAAGCGCGCGGCCCTACG
Source organism: Lentzea sp. NPDC051213 (assembly GCF_044455585.1). NCBI lineage: Bacteria > Bacillati > Actinomycetota > Actinomycetes > Pseudonocardiales > Pseudonocardiaceae > Lentzea > Lentzea sp. NPDC051213. Next base: position 108,458 of record NZ_JBITEX010000013.1, on the reverse strand, counting down.
GTGTCGCCGCCGGGTGCGGCGATCGTGGTCGCGTCGACGAGGGTGAAGACCCCGATCGCCGTGACCAGACCACCGAACCCGTACTCCTCGGCCTTCGCGGAGACCTTTTCTGAGATCACTTGACGAGCCCGATGTCCTGCAGTGCCGGCTTGACGCGGCCGATCTCCTTGAACATGAACGTGGAGAACTCGTTGCCGGTGAGGAACGTGTCCGTCCAGCCCTTCTTGGCGAGCTCCTCCTTCCACGTCTGGCTCGCGTGCATGTCGGTGACCAGCTTGGTCAGCCGGTTCTTGGCCTCGGCCGAGATGGAGCCGGGTGCCACCACGCCGCGCCAGTTGATCAGCTCCACGCCGAGGTCCTTGAACGTCGGCGCGTTCAGGTCGGCGTGCGGGTTGGGCCCGGACGTACCCAGCGCGCGCAGCTTGCCCGCCTTGATCTGCTCCTTGTACTCGCCGATGCCGGAGATGCCCGCGTCGACCTTCTTGCCCAGCAGCGCGGCCAGCGACTCACCGCCGCCGGAGTAGGGCACGTAGTTCAGCTTGCCGGGCTCGATGTTCTTCGCCTTGAGCAGCAGCCCGGCGAGGATGTGGTCGGTGCCGCCCGCGGACCCGCCGGTGATCGACACGCCCTTGCCCTTCTCGGCGACGGCGTTGAGCAGGTCCTCGATCGTCTTGTGCGGGGAGTCCGCGGGGACCACGACGACCTCGTCCTCGGCGGTCAGCCGGGCGATCGGCGTCGTGTCCTCGAGCCGCGTCTTCGACGCGTTGGTCTCGACCGCGCCGACCATGACCAGGCCGGTGATCATCAGGTACGCCTCGGAGCGCTCGTTCGCGAGCTTCTGCAGCCCGACCGTGCCTCCCGCGCCGCCGACGTTGCTGACCTGCACGGACCCGGCCAGCTTCGCGCCGGACACCGCCGTCTGCATGGCCCGTGCCGTCTGGTCCCAGCCGCCGCCGGGGTCGGCGGGGGCCATGATCTCCAGCTTGCCGATCGCGCCGTCCGCGCTCTTCGCGCCCTGGCCACACCCCGCGAGCACCAGTCCGACCGCGGTGATGGCCACCGCGCGTCTCCAGCCTGCACCCATCGAGCACTCCTCAGCCTCGTTGCCGACGTTGGGCGGGAACGGTAGGTAGCGCAGGGGTGAGAAACCGAGCATCGGTCGTAAAGGAACTATTGGTCGTTTTGTTCGTGACCCAGTTCACACGGATTGGGTGAGAATGCCTCCCATGTTCCGCCGCCTCGGGGTCTCTCTGCTGGTGCTGCAGGTCGTCATCGTGCTGATGACCACCTGCACCGCCGGCCTGCTCGCGGCCAAACTGCAGAGCGACCGCATCCGGGAGGCCTACAAGGACCGGATGCTGTCCGTGGCGGAAAGCGTGGCGAAACTGCCGACGGTCGTGGCGGCGTTCGACTCCCCGGACCCGGCCGCGACCATCCAGCCGTTGGCGGAACTGCTCCGCAAGGCATCCAGCGTCACGTACGTCGTCGTCACCGACCGTCAGGGCGTTCGCTACGCCCATCCCGACCCGAAGCGCATCGGTGAACGCGTCTCCACCGATCCGAGCACCGCGCTGTCGGGTGAGGTGTTCGTCGGTACCGAGACCGGCACGCTCGGCACTTCGTTGCGCGCCAAGGTGCCCGTGCGGGCCGCCGACGGGCGGATCATCGGCATGGCGTCGGTCGGCATCCTGGAGAGCCAGCTGTCCGCCGACCTGGCGGAGGACCTGCCCGAGCTGATCGTCTGGCTGGCCGCCGCCGCGCTGGTCGGCGTGCTCGGTGCGGCACTGGTCACGCAACTGGTGCGCCGCAGGACGTTCCGGCTCGAACCCGCCGAGATCGCGCAGCTGCTGGAGACCAGGGACGCGATGCTGCACGGCATCCGCGAAGGTGTGGTGGCGGTGGACGATCAGGAGAAGCTGGCGCTGGTCAACGACGAGGCGATGCGTCTGCTCGGACTCACCGCTGATCCGAGCGGCCTGCGTGCGGCGGACGTGCTCGACGACGGCCTGCTGGACTTGGCGCGCTCCGTCGACGACGTGGCGGACCGGCTTGTCCTTGCGGGAGAACGGGTTCTGGTGGCGAACCGGATGACGGCCAAGACGCACGGCCGTGCCGTCGGCGTCGTGCTGACCTTGCGTGACCGCACCGAGTTGCACGACGCGTTGCGCGAACTCGACGGCCAACGCACCGTGACAGAGGTGCTGCGTGCGCAGGCCCACGAGTTCTCCAACCACCTGCACGTCATAGGTGGCCTGCTGGATCTGGACCGGCGCGCCGACGCCGTCACCTACATCGAACGCGTCGGCGGCGCCGGCTCGATCACCGCGGACATCATCGACGGCGCCAACGCGGACCCGGCACTGGCCGCGTTGCTGCTGGCCAAGTCGTCGACCGCGCACGAGCGCGGCATCGAACTCAGGCTCGACCCGGACAGCGCGGTGGACATTCGCGCGGGCGACGACGCGTTGACCGTGCTGGGCAATCTCGTGGACAACGCCGTGGACGCGGTGGAGATGGGCGGCATCGTGCGCGTGCTGGTCCGTGCGTCGGACCACGGGGTGCGGATGGTCGTGGACGACGACGGACCGGGCGTGGCGGAGTCGCAACGAGGCCGCATCTTCGACCTCGGCGTGAGCTCGAAGGACGTCGAGGGCGCGCACGGCCGGGGGATTGGACTCGCATTGGTGTCGAGGGTGGTGACCCGGCGCAGCGGCCGGGTGGCGATCACCGACTCGGAGCTGGGCGGCGCGTCGTTCGACGTGTGGCTGCCGGAAACGGGGAACCGATGAGCATCCGGACGCTCGTGGTCGACGACGACTTCGCCGTGGCCGCGATCCACCGCGGGTTCCTGGAGCTGATGCCCGAGTTCGAGGTCGTCGGCGAGGCCCACCGCGGCGGCGAGGCGTTGCGGGCGGTGGAGGCGTTGCGGCCCGACCTGGTGCTGCTGGACATCCACCTGCCCGACATGTCCGGGCTCGAAGTGCTGGCCAGGCTGCGGGTCCGCAACGGGCCGCCGGTCGACGTCATCGCGGTCACGGCCGCGCGGGAACGGGAGACCGTGCGGCAGGCGATGTCGCGGGGCGTGGACAGCTACCTCGTCAAACCGTTCACCCGCACGGCGTTCCTGGACCGGATGCGGCAGTACCTGGCGCAGCGGACCGAGGTGCAGCGGCTGGGCCAGATGCTGGACCAGGACGAGGTCGACCAGCTGATGCACCACCGGCCGCGGGCGATGCTGCCCAAGGGACTCTCGGCGTTGACGCTGCGGCTGGTGACCGACGCGTTGAAGGACAGCGACGCCGATCTTTCGGCGCAGGAGGTCGGCGAGCGGGCCGGGATGTCGCGGGTCAGCGCGCGGCGCTACCTGGAACACCTGGTGACGATGGGGAAGGCCGAGGTGCAGCCGCGGTACGGCATGGCGAACCGGCCGGCGCACGGGTACCGCCTGACCTGAATTGGTCTATACCTCAACTTGACCGGGAACTTTCCCGGTTCCAGACTGGGGTGCACAGGCCGCCTCCCTGCACTGGAGGTTCGGCATGCGCAGGTTCTCCAGAAAGCTCCTTCCACTGTTGGCCGCGCTGGTCACCGTCGCCGGGCTCGTGGTCGTGTCGCTGGTCGGCCCGACGTCGTCGTTGGCCGCGGGCCACGAGGACTGCCGCCCGGACGGCCTCTACCGGACGCCCGGCGTCGACACCCCGTACTGCACCGTCTACGACACCGCCGGCCGCGAACTGATGGGCCCCAACCGCTCCCGCCGGGTGATCGGGTACTTCACCAGCTGGCGCACCGGTAAGAACGGCGCCCCCGCGTACCTCGCGAGCAACATCCCGTGGAACAAGGTCACCCACCTCAACTACGCCTTCGCGCACATCGGCACGGACAACCGGATCTCGGTCGGCCCCGCGGGCGCGAACAACGCCTCGACCGGCATGGAGTGGCCCGGTGTGCCCGGCGCGGAGATGGACCCGGCGCTGTCCTACAAGGGTCACTTCAACCTGCTGACCAAGTACAAGAAGCAGAACCCGAACGTGAAGACGCTGATCTCGGTCGGCGGCTGGGCGGAGTCGGGCGGCCTGCTCAACCCCGACGGCACGCGCAACGCCACGGGCGGCTTCTACAAGCTCGCCCAGTCGCAGGCGGCGATCAACACGTTCGCCGACTCGGTCGTGGCCTTCTTGCGCCAGTACGGTTTCAACGGCGCGGACATCGACTACGAGTACGCGACGTCGAACAACTACGCCGGCAACCCGGACGACTTCTGGATCTCCAACGCCAACCGCGGCACGTTGTGGGCGGGCTACGAGAACCTGATGCGAACGTTGCGCGACAAGCTCGACCGCGCCGGGGTCGCCGATGGCAAGCACTACCTGCTGACCGCCGCCGTGCCCGCGTCGGGCTGGTTGTTGCGCGGCCAGGAGACCTACGGCGTCACGCGGTACCTCGACTACCTCAACGTCATGAGCTACGACCTGCACGGCGCGTGGAACCACTTCGTGGGCCCGAACGCCGCGTTGTACGACAACGGTCAGGACGCCGAGCTGGCGCACTGGCAGGTGTACACGACACCGCAGTACGACGGGCAGGGCTACCTCAACACCGACTGGGCCTACCACTACTTCCGCGGCGCGATGCAGGCCGGCCGGATCAACATCGGCGTCGGCTTCTACACCCGCGGCTGGCGTGGCGTCACCGGTGGCACGAACGGGTTGTGGGGCCGCGCCGCCCTGCCCAACCAGGCGCAGTGCCCGCCGGGCACGGGCGGCACCGTGGGGTCGACGGTGCCCTGCGGCAACGGAGCCATCGGCATCGACAACCTCTGGCACGACGAGCTCAACGGCATGGAGGTGCCGTCGGGCGTGAACCCCATGTGGCACGCCATGAACCTGCAGAACGGCATCACGCCGGACTACCTCACCAAGTACGGCCTCGACCCGGTGAACGACCCGGACGACCGGCTCACCGGCACCTACGCCCGCAACTACAACAGCACGATGGTGACACCGTGGCTGTGGAACAGTTCCAAGGGCGTGTTCCTGTCCACTGAGGACGACGTGTCGATCGCGGCCAAGGCGAGTTACGTGTCCAGCAAGGGCCTCGGCGGCATCATGATCTGGGAGCTGGCCGGCGACTACGCCTTCGACAGCGCCAAATCGCAGTACTACATCGGTGACACGCTGCTCACGAAGATCAACGACGGCCTGCGCGGCGCGGCACCTTACGGGAACTCGAAGGCCGGCCGGACCATGCCTTCGTCCGTGCTGAACGTCAACGTGAGCGTCTCCGGCTTCGCCTTGGGCGACAACAACTACCCGATCAACCCGACGATGCGGATCACCAACAACTCCACCACGACGATCCCCGGTGGCACCCGCGTCGAGTTCGACTACGGCACCAGCGCGCCGGGCAGCATGACCGACCAGTCCGGTTTCGGGCTCGCCGTCGCCACCCGAGGCCACAGCGGTCCCAACGTCGGCGGTCTGCGTGGCGACTTCCAGCACGTCGTCGTCACGTTGCCGAGCTGGCAGACCATCGCGCCGAACGCGTCCGTCGACGTGCGGCTGAACTACTACATGCCGATCGCCTCGCCGTCGAACTTCACGTTCACCTTCGGTGGCACCAGTTACGTCATCGCGGCCGACCTGCCGCGCGGCGGCGGCAACCCGCCGACGTCGACGACCACCACCTCAACCACCACGTCCACAACCACAACGACGACCACGACCAATCCGGGCGGCTCCGCGTGGGCTCCGAACACCACCTATGCGACAGGCGCCCAGGTGACGTACGGAGGTGCGACATATCGGTGCCGGCAGGGCCACACCTCGTTGCCCGGCTGGGAACCGCCGAACGTCCCGGCGTTGTGGGAACGCATCTGATCTGCCGCCGAATCGGCAACACCCTACTGCGATTGGGGAACGCCCTGTGAGTCCCAAGCGTCGCGTATCGATACCGGTGCTGATCCTGGTACTGCCGTTCATGATTCCCGGACAGAGTCACGCCTCGGGTCAGATCCGTTTGACACCCCTGCCGAAATCTGCCGAGTCGGTCGTCACACTCATCACCGGTGACAAGGTCACCATGACGAAGCAGGACGGCAGGACCTCCACGTTCATCAAGCCCGCCAGCGGAAGAGAGCACATCAGCTTCTCGACCCGAGCGGTGGCCGGACACGTCCACGTCGTCCCGTCGGACGCCTCGGTGCTGATCAACCAGGGCCGGCTCGACGATCGGCTCTTCGACGTCACCCAGCTCGTCGAGTGGGGATACGACGACTTCAAGCGAAGCACCTTGCCGTTGATCGTGACCGGGGCCCTCGCGGCGAGCGCCCCGGTCACCCGGCAGCTGACGAGCGTGAACGGCTTCGCGGTGGCGGCCGCCAAGGACGACACCTTCTGGAGGTCGGTGACGGCGCAGCGGTCCACGAGCAAGATCTGGTTGAGCGGTAAGGCGAAGGTGCACGACGCCGAGTCGAACGCCCAGATCGGGGTGCCGAAAGCGCGTGAGGCCGGGTTCGACGGCAAGGGCGTCACGGTCGGTCTGCTCGACACGGGCGTGGACAAGGATCATCCGGATCTCAAGGACGTGGTGACCGAGGTCCGGGACTTCACCGGTTCCGGGCTGACCGACGGCGTCGGCCACGGCACGCACGTCGCGTCGATCATCGCCGGCGCCAGTGCCGCCTATGGTGGTGTGGCGCCGAAAGCGAGCGTGATCTCCGGAAAGGTGTGCGTCGACACGGGGTGCGAGGAAGCCGACATCCTCGCAGGCATGGAGTGGATCGCGGGCAAGGCCGAGGTCGTCAACATGAGCCTCGGCAGCGACGGTGGCACGAACGACGATCTGCTCGCCCAGGCCGTGAACCGGCTGACCGCGTCCACCGGCACGCTTTTCGTCGTCTCCGCGGGCAACTCCGCCGCCCCGCACACCGTGGCGTCGCCGTCGACCGCTGACGCGGCGGTGTCGGTCGGCAGCGTGAGCCGCACGGACAGCGTGAGCGACTTCTCCAGTGAGGGACCGCGTTCCGGTGACCACGCGGTGAAGCCCGACATCACCGCGCCCGGCGAACAGATCGTCGCGGCGCGCGCGGCGGGAACCAGCATGGGCAGGCCCGTCGGTGAATCCCACGTCGCGGCAAGCGGAACGTCGATGTCCTCGCCGCACGTGGCCGGCGTCGCGGCACTGCTCGCACAGGCGCACCCGGACTGGACCGCCGCCGAGCTCAAGGGCGCGCTGATGTCGTCCAGCACCGGCAACCTGCCGGTGTTCGCGGCGGGTGCGGGCCGGGTCGACGCGGCGCGTGCCGTGGCGCAGAACGTGTTCGCCGACGGCAGCGTGAGCTTCGGCCTGGTTCCCTGGCCGCGGCCGAGCGAGCCGGTGACCAAGTCGGTGACCTACCGGAACAAAGGCGCTGCGGACGTCACGCTGAACCTCGCGCTGTCCGACGAGAGCGGCGCGTACAGCCTCGGCGCGACCTCGGTCGTGGTTCCCGCAGGAGGCAAGGCGACGGCCGATGTCACGGTCAACCCAGGCAGGCTGCCGTCAGGCCCGGCAGGGGCACGGGTGATCGCCACCGCCGGCACCGTCCGGCTGCAGACCGCGGTCGGTGCGTCCGCCGAACCCGAGTCGTTCGACGTCGAGGTGAAGCTGATCGATCGCAACGGGAACGCGGCGAGCAACGACGTCGGCCAGGACGTTTACATACTGCACCACACCATGGACGGCCAGTGGGCCTTCCAGCCGGAGGTCGTCGACGGTGTCGCGAAGGTCCGGGTGCCCAAGGGGGACGTCACGATCGGCGGCTCGACCGGCACGCCTGCCGATGCCGGGAACCAGGCGAGCACGACGGAACAGATCCTCACCAAGGTCACCCTCGATCGTGACACCCAGATCGTGCTCGATGCCAGGCAGGGCAAGCGGGTCGGCTACCGGGTGACCGATCGCAGGACCGAGAACCGCATCCTCAACGTCGACACGCTGACGACGTTCGGCGAGCGCGGTGCCGCCGGCGGATCGCTGACCTACGGCAAGCACGAGTCGTACGTCGTGCCGACGAAGGCCGAGAACGGGACCGCTGTGCGGTTGGGTGTGTCGGCGGTGCTCGGATCGGGTGGTGATCGCTATTTCGTGACGGGGCTGGGCGAGGAGAACGTCCTCCCGCAGAACCCCGTGTTCACGACCCGCGCCTCCTCGCTGGCCCGCCGCGACGTGAGGTTCTCGGCGCAGGGGAAGCCGGCCGACGCCGAGCTGGGCCGGGCACCGACCTACTTCCCCGGCATGTTCTTCTCCTTCGGGCCTTACGAGACCGTCACCATGCCGCAGCGCAGGACCGACTACCTGAGCGTGGAAGCGTCGTGGTCGACGGCGATGTCGTTCCAGCGGCCGGTCGGCCAGCCGATGACGGCGCCGTACGGCCACATCTTCGACGTCATGGGCACTCCGGTGGTGGGCAAAGCCGGGTCGGAGCACTGGAACGCGCCGATCGTGGGCCCGTCTCTCGCGCTGGCGCCGAACTTCTCCACCCAGGTCTACCGCTTCGGCGACCAGTTCGGCGCGTTCATCGGCATGTTCTCGCCGGCGGCTGGTTCTCAGGGCAACTTCCCCGGCTTCGCGCCGTTCACCTCCACGGGTGACACGACGCTGGAGCTGGCCGGTAGCGAGCCGGTGAGCAGCGGCGCACCGGGTCTCGGTTCGTGGGCAGGCCTGCCGGACGAGGAAGCGCGGTACAAGCTGACCGCGAAGGCCACTCGTGCTGATGGAGTGCCGTTCTCCGACCACTCGTCGACGACAGAGGCGTCCTGGACGTTCAAGTCGTCGAAGAGCGAGTACGACCTGCTGCCGTTGATGTTCCTGCGCACGAACGGCGCGTTCGACGGCCTGGGCAAGGCCAGGCCGGGCATCTTCCCGTTGTCCATCGAAGTGCTGAGGCAGCCGCGATCGTCCTCGACCACGGCGACGGTCCGCACCGTGACCGTCGAGTACTCCACCGACGACGGCGTGTCCTGGAAGCGCGCGCTGTCCGCGGGCAAGGGCAGCAACTGGTACGCGCTCGTGCAGAACCCGCGCAGCGGCTACGTGTCACTGCGCACCACTGCGACGGACACGGCCGGTGACACGCACAGCAGTTCCGTTCTTCGGGCCTACAGCATCAGGTAGCCCGTCGCAGGGAGCGCTCCCTTGTTAGCCTCGGCTGGCAAGGGGGCGTCCATGCGCGAGTTCGTCGAGGCAGCGGCCAAGGTGAGGCCGGTCTTGGAGCGGAATCAGGCGGCCGGCGACCGGGATCGCCGGCTGACCGACGAGGCGATGGCCGCGATGCGGGACGCGGGCGTGTTCCGCATGTTCGTGTCGCGTGCGCTGGGCGGTCTCGAACTGGACCTGCACACCGCCGTGGCCGCGACCGCCGAGCTGGCCAAGGGCGATCCGTCGGCCGCCTGGGTGGTGATGATCCTCAACCAGGGCGACCTGCTCACCGGCCGGTTCTCCGAGGACGTCCAGCGCGAGATCTACGCCGACGGCCCGGACACCCACGTCTGCACCGTGCTGACGCCACGCTCGACGGCGCAACGCGTCGACGGCGGCTGGCGCCTGAACGGCGAGTGGTTCCCGGCCTCCGGCTGCCTGCACGCGACGTGGGCCCTGGTCGGGTTCCCGCTGGCCGAGGCGGACTCGGCTGTGGCCGCCGTGCCGTTGAGCGAGCTGCGGATCAAGGACACCTGGTTCACCACCGGCATGCGCGCCACCGGCAGCAACCTCATGGTCGGCGAGGACGTCTTCGTGCCCGACGAACGCGTCCTGCGCCTGGCCGACGCCATCTCCGGCACCGTGGCGGGCACCGCCCCGCGCCACCGCACCCCGTTGCTGCCGACCGTGCTCAGCTACATGATCAGCCCCTACCTGGGGACCGCCCAGGCCGCCCTGGAACACGTGGTGGCACAGGCGGACAAGCGCCCAGTCTCGTTCACCAGCTACCAGCGCCAGAGCGACTCCCCGGTCTTCCAGGTAGCCCTGGCCGAAGCCGCGGCCAAGATCGACGTCGCCGGTCTGCTCGCCAGGTCGTGCGCCGACACCGCCGACGGGGCTTCTTCGTTGGACTACCTCACCCGAGCCCGAGTCCGCCTGCACGCCGCGCACGCCGTGCGGCAGTGCGGCGAAGCGCTGGACGGGCTGGTCGCCGCACACGGGGCGTCGGCCGTCTCGGAGTCCAGTCCGCTCAACGTGTACCTGCGGGACATGCAGACAGCGCTGCGGCACGCCATGATCAGCCCGGCGATGAGCATGGAGGTCTTCGGCCGGGCGTTGCTGGGCGTGGAACCCAACATCACCCCGTTGATCTGAACCTTCGCAAATCCTTCACAACATGCCTCGCTTTCCTGTGGCACGATCAGCTGCATGAGAGCTGGGGGAAGAATTCTCGTGTTGCTGGCTGTGCTCGCCGGCTTGTCCGGGGGTGCTACGGCGTCCGCCGAACCGGTGTGCGACAACGGACTTCGGTTCAGCATGGGCGACGGTGACGCCGCGATGGGCTTGCGGGTCGTGCAGGTGCAGGTGCTCAACTGTGGTCCGGAATCCTTGCAGCTCAACGGATATCCGCAGGTGCAGTTACTGGACGAGGACCGGCGGCCGTTGACCGTCGACATCCTCGAGGGTTCCGGCGGCATCTCGTCCGTCGAGGGCTTCGACGACCCGCCGCAGCCGATCACGGTGCTGCCGGGGGAGACCGCGAAGAGCGCGTTCATGTGGAAGAACAGGAACACCGGCGAGGTGGAGCCACAGCTCGCCCGCTACGCCGACATGGCGGCCGCACCGGGTGGCACCTGGTACGACCTGGCGCCGCGGCCGGGGTCGACCACGCTGTACATCGACCTGGGCACGACCGGCCGGTTGGGCGTCAAGGCCTGGCACCGCTAGTGGTCGAGCTGCGGCGCGCGACGCCCGAGGACGCTCCGGCGGTGGCCAGGATCTGGTATCCCGGCTGGTGCGACGCGCACCTCGGCAACGTGCCGCAGCAGCTCATCGACGCACGGCCGGAGGAGACGTTCGAGCCGCGCGCGGTGGAGCACGTCCAGCACACCACGGTCGCGACCGTGCACGGCGAGGTCGCCGGGTTCGTGATGGTCATCGGGGACGAGGTCGAACAGGTCTACGTCTCCGCTGATCATCGCGGATCCGGTGTCGCGCAGGCACTTCTGGCCGCCGCCGAGCAGGAGGTGGCGGCGAACGGGTTCGCCGGGGCGTGGCTCGCGGTCGTGGCGGGCAACGTGCGGGCGCGCCGGTTCTACGAGCGGCAGGGCTGGACCGACGAGGGCCTGTTCGATCATCGAGCACCCCACCCGGACGGTCCCATCCCCGTCCCGGCGCACCGCTACACCAAGCCGGTGCGGCGGTGATCGTGTCGGGTGTGTTAATTCCTGTGGCGGTGCGGTCCTTCCGTGTTCTGATGACGTCATGTCGACTGCTGCTCTCCTGAGCTTCACGTTCGTCGCGCTGCTCACCGTCATCACGCCGGGACTGGAGACCCTGCTGGTGCTGCGGACGGCGCTGCTGGTGGGGCGCCGTGCCGCCATGGGTGTCGTGGTGGGCAGCACCCTTGGATGCCTGGTGTGGGCGACGGCGGGCCTGGTCGGGCTGACGGCGTTGCTGCAGGCGTCCGAACTGGCCTACGACATCGTTCGCTGGCTGGGCGCGGCGTACCTGATCTATCTGGGCGTCAAGGCGCTGTGGAACTCTCGCAGGCCTGTCGAGGTCGATGAACCCGCGCCGGTGCCGTCGGTGCGCGCGGCAGTCCGGGTAGGACTGTTGACGAATCTGCTCAACCCGAAGCCCGGTGTGTTCTACATCTCGCTGCTGCCGCAGTTCCTGCCCGTCGGGCAGCCGGCGTGGGGCGCGGTGCTGGTGGCGATCCACCTCGGCATCGGCCTGCTGTGGTTCCCGATCCTCATCACGGCGGCCGGTCGGGCGCGTGCTTTCCTGCTGCGCCAACGGGTTGTGCTGGACCGGTTGTCCGCGTCCGCGCTGATCGCCTTCGGTCTCAAAACGGCGGCGGACGCCCGCTGACGTGTGATCTCATGTCCGCGTGACGACCACCGCGCTCCTGAGTTTCTCGCTGGTCGCGTTGCTGACCGTCCTCACCCCGGGCCTGGACACCGTGATGGTGCTGCGCACGGCGTTGCTGAGCGGGAAGCGCGCGGCGGCGGGCGTCGTTCTCGGCATCACCCTGGGGTGTCTGGTCTGGGCGGTGGCGAGCCTCGCCGGCCTGACGGCGTTGCTGCAGGCGTCCGAACTGGCGTACAACATCGTTCGCTGGCTGGGCGCGGCGTACCTGGTCTATCTGGGCGCCAAGGCGTTGTGGAACTCGCGCAAGGCCGTGGCCCTCGAGGACTCCCGGCCGGTGCCGAACGCCGGTGCGTCGATGCGGGTGGGCCTGCTGACGAACCTGCTCAACCCCAAGGTCGGCGTGTTCTACCTGTCGCTGCTGCCGCAGTTCATGCCCGCCGGTGAGCCGGCGTGGGGCGCGCTGCTCGTGGCCATCCACCTCGGTATCGGGTTCGTCTGGTTGCCGATCCTGATCGTGGTGGCCGGTCGGGCGCGTGCTTTCGTGCTGCGCCAACGGGTTCTGCTGGACCGCCTGACGGCCTCGGTGTTCGTCGCGCTCGGGCTGAAGCTGGCGTTCGAGGCCCGCTAGCCTCCGGTCGCCGACCGGTGCCACGAGGCGAGCGACACCCTGTTCGGCAGCCCGAGCTTCGCCCGGATGTTGACCACGTGCCGGTCGGCCGTCCGCGGCGAGATGAACAGCCTGGCCCCGATCTGCCTCGACGTGAGCCCCTCCGCGACCAGCCCGGCGATCGTGAACTCCTGCCTGGTCAGCCCGCCGGGCAGGGTCGGCTTGGGCGGTCGTCGTTCGGACTCCGGCACCGGCTCCAGCGCGAACTCCAGCGCCTGCTCGGGCCGCAGGTCGGCGCCCAGCGTCGTGATGACCGGGTAGTCGTCGCCGAGCGCGCGCCGCACCGTGCGGTCGGTGCGGTCGAGCACCTTGTGGAACGGGCTCATCCCGGCGAACGAGATCCGCACGGCCCGCTCCCGCGACCGCAACGCCCCGAGCAGCCGTGCCGCACGGTCGTACGCCCCCAGTTCGGCGCACGCGCAGGCGAGCAGCCACAGGCTGTACGCGGGTCCCCACGTGTCACCGACCACCAGTTGAACGCGCAGCGCCTCCACGGCCAGCGGGTGCACCTGCGCCGGGTCACCGTGCAGCAGCTCGTAGAGGCCCCGGTGCCACAGTCCCCACGCGTACGACCGGTCCGCACCGTTGTCCTGGGCCAGCCTGGTCGTGGCCTTGTCCGCGGCCTCGGCGTCCAGCAGGAAACACGACGACATCGTGTGGAACAGCTCGGCGATGTAGGTGTCGCCCGGCGTCCCGTGCTGCCGGCTCCGGTCGATGAGGTACTGGTACAACGGCACGCAGTCCGGTGAGCCCTCCACGAAGAAGAGATGCGTCGCCTCGACCCACACCACGTCGACATCGGTCTCCGGCTGCCGCGGCAACGCCCGTGTCTCGTGCATCAGCGGGATGGCCGCCGACGTGTCGCCCTGTGTCTGCGCGACCCACGCGCTGTGCGCCAGCAACGAGGTCCGCAACGGCCCCTCAGTGATCACCTGCCGCGCCGCTGTCAGGACGTCCTGCATCTGCCCGAGCATGCCCGCGAACGCCGGGAACCGGGTCCGGTCCACGTTCATCGCCATGACCGCGCCGACCTCGGCCAGGTCCGGTTTCTGCAGCGCGTACCCGATCGCCGCCCGGACGTTCGGCCACTCCTCGCGCAACCGCTCCATCCACGACGCGTCGTTCCGCGTGAGCCACGACAACGTCGCCTCGCCGGTAAAAGAGCCGTAGTGCAACACGTGCCGTCGTAACGGCTCCTCCGCGTCGGCGAGCATGCCCGCCCCGAACCGCGACACGGAGCCCGGCAACCGATAGCGCGTCTGCTGTGTGACCGGACTGGTCGTGGTCGCCACGATCGACTTGCGCACCAACGCCGCCAACGGTTCCAGCACGTCCGCTTCGGCCACCGCTTCGGCCACCGCCTCGGCGGCCGCCTGGTCGAAGTCCGCCGGGAACACCGACAGCACCGCCCACAGCCGCCGCTCCTCGCCCGTGCAGTGGCGGGCCGCCCACTCGAACACCTGCTCCAGCGTGACGTCGTCCAGTTCCTGCAGGATTTCGGTCAGCGACGCCTCCGCCAGCCGTGCCGCGGCCAGCTCGATCGCCAGCGGCACCCCGCCCAACGCCCGGCACAGCGCCGTGACTTCAGTCAGGTCCTCATCGGACACTGCCGCACGTTCGGCGAACAGCTGCACGGCCTCGTCCTCGTCCAACGGTGGCACCCGCAGGAGTTGCTCGCCGTAGATCCAGAGCTGCTCCCGCGAGGTCGTGAGGATCGTCAGCCCCTCGCAGTTGCGCACCAGGTGGTGCACCAGGTGCCGCACCGCCTCCAGCAGGTGCTCGCAGTTGTCCAGGATGAGCAGCAAATGCTTGTCGTACAACGACTCGATCAACCTGCCGAGCCCGGACTCCCGTGCGTTGTCGACGATCCGCAGCTCGGCCGCGACCGTGCGTGCCAGCGCCGCCGGATCCCGGAGATCGGCGAGCGACACCAGCCAGACCCCGTGCTGGAACGCCCCCGCGTGCACCATGGCACGCCCGGTCTCCACCGCGATGCGCGTCTTGCCGACACCGCCCGCACCCACCAGGGACACCAGGCGGGATTTGCCGAGCAGCACCTCGGTCTCGGCGAGCACCGCGGGCCGGCCGATGAACGTCGTGGTCTGGGCAGGCAGATTGCCCCGCACGGTCATCGGCGCATCTTCGCTCAGTGGTGCCGCGCCGCAACCGCGAGGATCGCCCTTCCACCCTTTCGGACTAGTGCCGCGGCCCGGAATTCGGCGAGCCAGTTCACGCTCAGCAGGGCGGCTCATGGCACCACGATCCACCCGTCTGACCGCGAACCGACCCGGCAAATTCCGGGCCACGGCACTAGCGAGGTTGACCCGGCGCGGTGACCCGGTCCTTTGATCGGATGATCATCTTGGTGGCCAGCCGCACACCCTGGCGCGCGTTGAGGTGCGGGAGATAGGCGCGGCTCACCGCGTTCGCGATCCGCGGCAGCGCGGCCGAGTCCGGGTAGGCCATGAACATCGGGCGGTAGGTCGGCTGGAACTTCGCCTTGAACGCGAACAGCGAGCGGAACCCGTACACGGGCTCCAGCACCTGACCGGTGAAGTCCAGCAGCCGCTGCAACGCCTTCGGCCGCTCGCCGCGGTCCAGGCGGGCCAGCGGTGCCCCGGACAGGCTCAGGAACCGCGCGCCCTCCTCCTTCAGCTCCAGCGCCGCCGAGGCGATCAGGAACTCCATCGAGCCGCGGAAGCCGTTCGCGCGGCGGCGCATGAAGTCGAGCGTCCACCCGACGATCTCGCCGTCGGCGTACACCGGCAGCCAGCTGGTGATGCCGTGCACGGTGCGGTCGGCGTCGATCGCCAGCAGGCACCGCACGCCGTCGCCGGTCAGCTCCTGCAACCCGCCGAGCGTGAAGCCCATCTCCGGCAAGCCCTTGTCGGCCACCCACTCCGACGAGATCGACCGGATCTGGTCCGTGATCGCGTAGGGCGCGTCGGCGTACGTGCACCACTCGGCGCTGATGCCGGCCTTCGCGGCCTTGTTCAGCGCCGTGCGCACGTCCTGCCACTTCTTGCCGGTGAAGGCGAGCTTGTCGAGCTCGATCACGGTGTCCTCGGCCACCTGCACCGCCGACCAGCCGAGGCCCGCCACCGCGTCCCGCGTTTCCGCGCCGACGCTGTAGAGGCACGGCGTCCAGCCGTTGACCGCGCAGAACTCCGCGAACCCGCGCACGGCCTCCACGCGGGCAGGGCCGATCGGGTCGCCGACGGTCAGCGCGATCGTCGCCACCACCCGGTACGCGATGGCCGTCTCGCCGTCCGGCGTGAACCAGTACTGGTTGCCGCGCCACGTCGTCATGTACGACAGCGACGAACCGCCGTACCGCTCCATCAGGTCGCGGGCGCGCGCTGCCTCCTTCTCGCACGACGACGGCCACGCGCGCCACGACGCCATCAGCAGACCCGCCAGCACGATCAGCCAGAACACCACGCCCGTGTACTCGAACAGCAGCGAGCCGACGAACCCCTCGGCGGAGAACTGCAGCGGCACCAGGCCGAGCAGGTAGCCCGGCGGCAGGAACCGCGCCGGCAGGTCCGCGAGCAGCGCCGCGAACCCCGGCTCCGGCGAGAACTGGTCACGCACCAGGTACCCGCCGAAGACGTACAGCACCGACAGCAGCGCGATGCTGATCGTCGTGAACCGCCAGAACTTCCTGATGGCATGCCGAGGCAGCCGCACCGCGAAGTGCTTGCGCGTCAACAACAACACGACCGTGATCGCGAGTGGCACCAGCATCGGGACGCCGAACGAGACCGCGAGCTCCAGTGCACCGGCGTCCGGGAAACGTGCGGCATCGACCACGTACCAGCCGATGAACGCCGCGAACGCCACGTTGAACACAAGCGCCGACCACCACGCGAACCGCCGTCCGCGCCGCAGCCCTTCCGCCAGCACGAGCAGCAGCAGCGCCGGCAGCACCGACATCACCAGTGCCGGGAACCGTCCGTACGACAGCTGGACCAGCATCGTCCGGCACAGCTCCACCGCATCGGAACCGCAGACGGCGTCCACGTCCTCCTGCGACGGCTGCACCACCGCCACGACGTCCGCGAACCACCACAGCGGGCCGTTGGGGTACGGCGACATCATCGCCACCACCGGCCCGAGCGCCGACGCCGCGAGCAGCAACGCCACCAGCACCCGCGTCTCCTGGAACGACCGCAGCTGGTTCGCCGCGCCGCGCCTCAGGAACAACGCCCCGATCACCAGTCCGGCCACGCCACCGGACAGCCGGAGCAGATCTTCCAGCCAACCCGAGTACAGCGTAAGCACCAGCACCGACAAGATCGTCATCAGCCGCACCCGGCGCCGCCACAGGGGCGGCAACCGGAACGACAGCGCCAGGAGCAACCCGACCCCGCCGATCGACGGCCCCGCCGCGACCTCGCCCACGAGCGACTCGAGCCACGTCCAGTGCACGTCCCGGCCGAGGAGCACCACCCCGATGCCGAGGAACGCGCCGACCACGTGCGTGGTCAGGAAGATCGCCGCGGTGCGCAGCGCGCCGAGCTCGCGTTCCGCCAGCGGTCCGACGATGACCAGCAGCACCGTGGTCGCCACGTAGCCGACCAGGTCCATCGACCACAGCGCCGAGCTGAACACGGTCCACAGCGGACTCTCGGTGCCGAACCCGACGCGGACGAGCAACTCCTCGTTCGGGTTCCTGATCGCTCTGGTCAGCGCCCCGACCGTCCAGAACGCGATGAGGAAGACGCTGGTCAGAGGGGCGGCGCGCACCAATCGGGCGATCATCTGCTGAGCCCTGTTCGCTGCGCGAGCCACGGCAGCGAGCCGTACAGACCCGGTCGCCACACGTTCCAGTCGTGTCCCCCCGGCAGTTCCGTCCACAGCACGTCCATTCCGGCCTTGCGACAGGCCTCGAACACATCAAGGTTGCCCTGGCGGTACTGCCCGTCGTGCTTGCCAGCGACGATCACACCCGCCGTCTTCGGGAACTGTTTCTTCGCGAGGATGTCCATCGGGTTGACCTGCACGAACGCCGCCTCGTCACCGCCGAACGCGGCCTTGACCGTCTCCGCGCGCGTGCCGAGAGTGGGCTCGCGCTGCCCGGTGACGTTGATGAAGTTCCCGTACACGTCCGGCGCGCGCACAGCGAGCTGCAAGGAGCACGTGCCGCCGTGTGAGTAGCCCGCGATGGTCCAGGATTCGCGGCGTTCGTCGACCGTCAGCCGCTGCTTGATCCACGCCGGTACGTCGCGCGCCAGGTAGGTCTCGGACTGGCCCAGCTTCGAGTCGAGGCAGAGCGGATTCGCCAGCGACGTGCCGAGCTGGTCCGCCACCACGATGATCGGGGCGAGGCCGTCGTGCTCACGCGCGAACGCGTCCAGGTTCTCGGCGAGCCGGCCGCCGTCGTACCAGTCGCGCGGTGTGCCCGGCTGTCCCGCGAGCAGCACCATGACCGGCAGCTTCGGGCGGGGCGTGACGTGGTACGCGGGCGGCAGGTAGATCCACGCCGGCCGCGCCTTCATCGCGCCGGGGATCTCCGCCTCGGAGATCGTGCCCTTCTCCGGCAGGTCCGCCGGCTTCTTCCACACGTCGACGAGCTTCTTGCCCGCGGGTACCTCGACCACGTTCGACGGGGGCTTGGCCGCCTCGTCGAGATCGACCCGGTCGTTCCTGAAGGTGTCCAGCACCGCGCGTGCGTTCGGATACAGGGCGAAGTGCGCGTTCCCCGCGGTCACCGCGGAGGCAACCACCCCCAGCGCCAGGAGCACGCCGAACACCCGGCCGTACCAGCGGCCCGAACGCAGCCGCACGGCCGCGAGGGACAGGGCTGCCAGCGCCGCGCCCACCCACACCATGAGGATCGGCGGCGTCGGCTCCGGCCACGGTTTCCACAGGTGGTCGACCACGTACGTGAGGCCGGCCACGACCGCGGCACACGACACGACCAGGATCGGAAGGACACGGGTCCACCAGGTCCGGTTCTTCCGGATCGCCAGGTAGGTCAGCGCGAGCGCACTGGCGACGGTCGCGGCGACGGGGATCGGCCCGTTTATCAGGGACAGATCCAGTGGACTGAGCATGCCCTCAGTTCATCAGCAAATCTTCAGGTCCACATCAGAGGATGGTCTATGTTCAGCCTGCTGAACATCAGCCTTAAGTCTGACAACCCCTCAGACGGTTGATACGTCCCGCCACGCGCTCGTCAGGATCCGCAGAGCGTCCGGGTGCCCGGCGATCTCCGCAGCACGGGACAAATCGGACTCCGCCATCCCCAGCTCGCGCAGCGAGGTTACTGCACCGAACCGCGTGGCCGTGTCGTGGATGCGTTCGGCCAGGTCAGCGGGCGCTGTGTGGGAGAGCAGCGCCGTGTGCGTGGCGGCGTGCGGCAGTCCGAACGTGCCGCCCAGCACGTGCGCGAGCTTGTGGTGCAGTCCCATGGGGACGGACGCGAGACACGTGCCCGCGAGCCACGCCGAGTGCAGCAGCTCCGTCCGGGCATCCACAGTGGACGGGTTTCCGCTCAAACCGTGCAAAACGCCCTCGATCGCCCTGGTCGCGATGGCGTCGATCAGCGGGTTCTCGTTGCCGCGTGCCGTGACGGCGTGTGCGAGAGCGTTCAACGAGCTGGTCACCGTGATGTCGAGCGGCAGGTCCAGCGTGAGGTCCACGTCGTAGATCACCGTGTCCGGCTGGATCGCCGCGTCCCGCCGCGTCTTCTTCAGCCCGGCGGCCGTCTCGCCGAGCACCTGTGTGACCTCGGAGCCCGCGTAGGTCGTCGGAATGATGATCTGCGGCACGCCCGCGCGCACCGAGAGCGCCTTCGACAGCCCCGTGCTCGACCCGCCGCCGACCGACACCAGGCAGTCCGCGCCGTGGTCTTTCAGCAACGCGAGCGCTCGTTCGGTGACCTCGACGGGGGTGTGCATAGCCGCACCGGTGAACCTCGCCGCGAGCAGCCCGTCGAGCTCGGCGGCCACCTTGTCACCGCCGTGCCGGGCGATCAGCAGGACACGCGTCGCGCCCAGCCGCTCGGCCTCGGTGCGCACGGAGGCAGCGGTGCCGCGGCCGAACACGATGCGGGTACGCGCGGGTTCGAAGGTGAAGCTCACGAAGGTCGAATATTCGCCACACGGGGTAGTCGCCGCAAGCGCTGAGGATCAAGCCTTTCGGCTCTGACGGGTGACATCGTCACTCCTTAGCGTGAAAACTCATGAAGCGTGTTCGTGTTGTAGTGGCGTTCGTAGGGGCCCTGACCCTCGCGCCAATCCCTGCCACAGCGGCGACACCTGCGTTCTCCCTGTCCGGCGGCGTGTCCGCGCCGATCCACTCCCTGGCCGACGCGGTCCGCGAAACCGTTTACGTCGACTCCGGTCTCGACCTCGACGGTGACGGGGTCCGCGACCGGGTGGCCGCGGACATCATCAGACCCGCCACCACCGGGCGGGTGCCCGTGATCATGGACGCCAGCCCGTACTACCAGAGCGCGGGCCGCGGCAACGAGAGCGAGGTCAAGTCCTACGACTCCGCCGGCGTGCCGGTGAAGTTCCCGCTCTTCTACGACAACTACTTCGTGCCGCGCGGCTACGCCGTCGTGCTGGTCGACTTCCTCGGCACGAACCGGTCGCGCGGCTGCGTCGACGTCGGCGGCCGGGCGGAGATCGCGTCCGGCACGGCCGTGATCGACTGGCTGAACGGCCGCCGCACCGGCTACACGACCGTGACCGGGTCCGCGGTGAAGTCCGCGTCGTGGTCCACCGGTGCCGTCGGCATGATCGGCAAGTCGTGGGACGGCTCGATCGCGAACGGCGTGGCGGCGACCGGGGTCGACGGCCTGCGCACCATCGTGCCGATCGCGGCCATCAGCTCCTGGTACGACTGGTTCCGCTCGGACGGCGTCGCCTACAACAGCTACAGCTCGCCGACCGGACTCGGTTCGCGGTTCGAGAACACCAATGCGCGCTCACGGTGTGGTGCGGTGCGCACGGAGATGAACAACGGTTCTCCGGCCAACGGCGACTACACGGCGATGTGGCAGCAACGTGACTTCGTGCGCGATGCCTCGCGCGTGAAGGCGTCGGTCTTCGCGATCCACGGCCTGGCGGACCTGAACGTGAAGACGCTGCAGTACGGCCAGTTCTGGGACGCACTGCCGGCATCGGTGCCGAAGAAGCTGTGGTTCTCGCAGACCGCGCACGTCGACCCGTTCGACTTCCGCCGCGGTGAGTGGGTCTCGACCCTGCACCGGTGGTTCGACCGCTGGCTGCTGGACGTGCCGAACGGCATCGAGAACGAACCGCAGGTGTCCTCGGAGCGCGCGCCGGACCAGTGGGCGGACGACCAGACGTGGCCGCCGGCCGGGACCGTCAGCACCGTGCTGCGTCCTTCTGCTGCGGGCCTCGGCACGGCACCTGGCACCGGTACTTCGGCGTTCACCGACAACGGCAGTGCGACGCCTTCGTCGTGGCTCTCCGGCTCCAACACCGGCCGGGTGATCTACTCGACCGCGCCGCTGACCTCGGACCTGCGCGTCGCGGGCACGTCGTCGATCACGGTGGGCGTCTCGTCGTCGACGTCGACTGCGCACCTCACGGCGTACCTGGTCGACTTCGGGCCGGCACGGGTGCGGACCGGTGAAGGCATCCGGACCCTGACCACCGAATCGTGCTGGGGCGAGAGCCGAACGGGCGATGACGCCTGTTACCGCAACACGGAGGCAACGTCCGGCAACGTCGACGCGCAGATCATCGCGCGCGGGTGGGCGGACCTGGCGAACTACTCGTCGCTCACCACTCCGCGCACCATCACACCGGGAACCAAGTACCGCATGACGTTCCGACTGTCCACAACGGACCATCTGATCCCGGCGGGGCACCGGCTGGGCCTGCTGATCGGCGGCACCGACTCCAGCGTGATCGTCCGGCCGAGCCAGCTGCCCAGGCTGACCGTCGACCTGGCGGACACGTCGGTGCGGATCCCGCTGCGCGGCTCGGTGCCGTCGGCGTCGGCGGCCGAGGTGACGGCTTCCGCTGTTTCCGCTGGTACGAAGGGCACCCTGGGCTAGTGCCCGGCATTGTCGGTGCTGCTCGCTAGCATCGGCGCCATGGGTTCAACCGACCACGGAGACGCGCTGCAGGTCCTGCAGCGCGTCTTCGGGTACCCCGAGTTCCGCGGCGACCAGGCCGACATCGTCGATCACGTCATCGCTGGTGGTGACGCGCTCGTGCTGATGCCGACCGGTGGCGGCAAGTCGTTGTGCTACCAGATCCCTGCCCTGGTCCGGCCGGGTACCGGTGTGGTGATCTCGCCGCTCATCGCGCTGATGCAGGACCAGGTCGACGCGTTGCTCGCCCTGGGCGTGCGCGCGGGCTTCCTGAACTCCTCGCTGTCGTGGGACGAACGGCAGGCGGTCGAGGCCCAGTTCGTCGCGGGCGAGCTCGACCTGCTCTACCTGGCGCCGGAACGGCTGACGTCCGAGGCGACCCTGCGCCTGCTCGACAAGGGCGACATCGCGCTGTTCGCGATCGACGAGGCGCACTGCGTCTCCCAGTGGGGCCACGACTTCCGGCCCGACTACCTCTCGCTGGCGCACCTGCACGAGCGCTGGCCCAAGGTCCCGCGCATCGCGCTGACGGCCACCGCGACGGACGCGACCCGCAAGGAGATCCTGTCGCGTCTCGAGCTGGGCGACGGCCGCCAGTTCGTGTCGAGCTTCGACCGGCCGAACATCCAGTACCGCATCGTGCCGAAGAAGGAACCCAAGAAGCAGCTCCTCGACCTGCTGCGCGGGGAGCACAGCGGCGAGGCCGGCATCGTCTACTGCCTGTCCAGGGCCTCCGTCGAGAAGACCGCGGAGTTCCTGGTGGCCAACGGCATCGCGGCGCTGCCGTACCACGCGGGCCTCGACGCCTCGACCCGTCAGCGCAACCAGGCCCGCTTCCTGCGGGAGGACGGCCTGGTCATGGTCGCCACCATCGCGTTCGGCATGGGCATCGACAAGCCGGACGTCCGCTTCGTCGCCCACCTCGACCTGCCGAAGTCGGTCGAGGGCTACTACCAGGAGACGGGTCGCGCGGGTCGTGACGGCCTCCCGTCCACCGCCTGGCTCGCCTACGGTCTCGCCGACGTCGTCCAGCAACGCAAGATGATCGAATCCTCGGAAGGCGACCTCGCGTTCCGCCGCCGTTCCCAGGCGCACCTCGACGCGATGCTCGCCCTGTGCGAGACGGTGTCGTGCCGCCGCACCATGCTCCTCGACTACTTCAGCGAGTCCGGCATCCCCTGCGGCAACTGCGACACCTGCCTTACCCCGCCGGAGTCCTGGGACGGCACCGTGGCCGCCCAGAAGGTCCTCTCCACGGTCTGGCGGCTGCGCACCGAACGCAACCAGAAGTTCGGTGCAGGCCAGGCCATCGACATCCTGCTGGGCCGCAAGACCGCCAAGATCATCCAGTTCGACCACGACCGCCTCAGCACGTTCGGCATCGGTGAGGACCTGAACGAGAGCGAGTGGCGAGGTGTGGTCCGCCAGCTGCTGGCCCAGGGCCTGCTGGCGGTGGAAGGCGAGTACTCGACGCTGGTCCTCACCCAGGCGAGCTCCGAGGTCCTGGGCCGCAAACGCACGGTCCTGATGCGCAAGGACCCGGCCGCCGCCCGATCGGCCACGCGCGCCGCCTCCGCGAGCACCACCAAGGCCAAGGTGGACATGCCCAAGGAGGCCGAGCCGCTCTTCGAGAAGCTCCGCGAGTGGCGCGCCACCCAGGCGCGCGAGCAGAGCGTCCCGGCCTACGTGATCTTCCACGACGCGACGCTGCGCGCCATCGCGGCGTCCAGGCCCGCCTCGCTGGCGGAACTGGGCGGCGTGAGCGGAGTGGGCCAGGCCAAGCTCACCAAGTACGGCGCCCTGATCCTGGACGTGGTCGCCGACCGAGCCCCGTCCGAGGCTCCCGCTCCGGCGCAGAAGGCCGCCCCCGTCGCCGCGGACGACGGCTTCTCCGACCTCGTGGAGCCGGAGGAGTGGCCGGAACCGGAGGAGCCGATGGACTGGTAGCCGGTCAGGCCGCCGCGAGCGCCTTGGCCGCCAGCGGCGTCGCCTTCTGCAGCTGTTGCATCGCCTCGTGCCGGGAGACGAGCGGGTCGCTGGACAGGGTGTTGCTGCGGAGGGAGACCAGCAGGTCTCCCCGCGCCAGGTACGCCATGCAGATGTCCGAGCCATCGCCGATGTCCGGAGCGGTCTCGCAGAAGGCGTAGAACCCGTCGAGACCCTCGGGCGATGCCACAGCGGCGTCCGACGACACCGCCCGTGCGGCCAAGCCGTCCGTCGGCGCGTAGGTGGGGCAGGTCCGCGACTTCGCCCAGATCTGGTCGAGCAGTTCCGAGGCCTTCTGCTCCGACAACGCGTGCACGACCTGTCCCAGGACCACGTACTCCCCGCGCCACCACCTGCTGCGCGTCACCTTGAAGCCGGAGCCGATCTTGACGTCGCCGCACACCTCGGACACCTCTGGCGTTCCGTGCTCGTAGCCGCCGGGACCGCTCGGCTGATCTTCCTCCCACTTCGCGTCCGTTCCGAAGGCTTCCTTGGCCACGTACGCGGACTGGGCCCGGCGTCCCATCTGGTTCCACTGGTCCGGCACCGGCACGGCCGAGGACGAAGGCGGTGGTGCGGACGACGAGGGCGGCGGTGCACCCTCCTGCGCGGTACATCCCGCCAGCAGCACGGCCAGCACCAGAAAACGTCGGAACATCGCTCATACCCCCAGGTCGAGGGAGGAGCATACGTCGTCAGGTCAGGTGACTTTCTCGATCTGAGCGCGTTTGACCAGATTCTTCCCGGACTCGCCGACGAGATCGAAGGCCGCGCTGTTCAGCACCACGCAGCCCGATCCGACCCCGACGATCCGGAAGGTGGCCTGCCGTCCGTTGTCCAGGTTGGTCACCCGCACCGAGGTGCCGATCGGCAGCTGTGACGAGAACGCCCCCGGCGCCCCGCCTACAGCGGACAACCCGACCGTCGCCCCGTCGCAGATGACCTGCCCCACCACCCCGGAAGCCCGAAGGCGGGGAGTCGAAGACCGAGTCGGTGTCGATGTCGGCACCGGCGCCGGTGCGTTGCCCACGATCTCCACCCGGACCCTGCGGAGAACGCTTTCCGCCTCACGTCCCGCGTCCGGAGACTGGAGCAGGTCGAACGCGGCGGCGTTCACCGACGCACAGGTCTGCGAAACCGCGACGACCGCGAGCGTGACGGCGCGGCCGTTCGCCAGGTTGCTGATCCGCAACGACGTCCCGACCGGGAACTGGTTGGAGACCACGCCTGCCGGGCCGGTGAAGTCCACCACAGCCAGTGGCTTGCCGGCGCAGACCTCCTTGCCCGCCACCCCCGACTGCGACGCCGGGGAATCGGAGCCGGCAAGGGCGAAGGCCGTGCCTCCGATGGCCGCGACTACCGACAACACCCCGGTGGCCGCGATCCAGCCCTTCGACCAGCGCATGTGCAACACCCGACCTCTCTGTCAGGCCGTACGGCCCGCAGAAGGGGAAGGTTCAACGACGCGTGGCTCGAACCAGGGCCGTTGGATCGCATGATGCCAAATGATCGCGCAGCGCCACGTGGGCGAAACGGTAGTCGCCGTCGACGCGGGTGAGCAGCAGCCGGTCCTGGGCGAGGTGCAGCAAAGCCTTGCGGCGGAACGACAACTCGCCCAGCGACAGCGGCCGGGTGAGGCCCTCGGCGGCGACCTCGGCGAGCGCGTCGAACGGCCAGACGTAGTCGCGGGCTGCGGTAGGGGTCACCAGGAGCCCCAGCGCCACGCCCAGTGCGGTGCCCCAAGATCCCCACGTGTTGAGACCGCCCAGCGCACCGGCCAGGCCGAGCACCGGAATCACCGGCTGGATCCACCAGGGCCGTCCGGTCCGCATGCGTTGGTGTTGCACCGGGCGCACCGTGCGCCACACGCGTCCCACCGCGGCCGCGAAGATTCCGCCCGCGACGCCGGCGGAGAAGCCCATCCCCATGCCTGCCAACACGGAATAGGGGCCGACCCAGATCATCGAGACGCCTGGCGCGGCGGCGATCAACACCGCCCACGGCACGGGTGCGTCACCCGGTATGAAGCCCAACGCCAGGAAGAATGAGACCACCACCACGAACACGTACGCCACGGCGTACGGCCACGACGTGCCGAAGCCCCCGAGCCACAAACCGGCCAGCCCGACCAGCAGCCCCATCAGCACGCCCGCCAAGAAACCAAGGGCAGCAGTCAGAATGCCGTGCGCACGCCCGGGAGGGTGGAAGACGTGCGGCAGCTTGTTCACCAACACGAGCAACGAAGTAGCCGCGACCACGAACGCCAATGCAGACCACAACCCGAAGCGCAGCCCCGTCAGAAACGCCACGGCACACACACCACCGGCGTAGGCGGCAGGTACCGCGCGCACGAACAGCAGCCACAACGGACGTGTCGGTAGCAACGGAAGCCACGCACGGCGGTGAGGCATGTGCACGGGAGCACCGAGGTCCGGTCGGTCCAACCGCGCGAGGAACTTCAACGCGCGGATGGTGGGGCCTGCCCCGCGCTGGCCGGAAAGTCGTTCCACCACAAAGGAACCTACGAAGTCGTCGCCGATCGTGTCGACCTGCTTGTCCAGATGCGTGAGGGCCAGCAGGTTCAGCGCCAGCGGGGAGTCCAGCCGCTCCCAGATCTCGGGCGTCAGCGCCGATTCCAAGCCGTCGAGACGAGGGCTGACGGAGGCGATGTACTCGAGGATCTGGCCACGGGACAACGGATCGACGAACACCGACGGCAGGTTTTCGATCGGCTCGGTCGAGCACACGACCGACGCGAACGGCGCCAGTTCGGACTCGCAGTGGGCGCGGTCGATGCGCGGCACCTCGTCCAGGCCGTCGATGAGCACGGCGATCCGGCCGCGCCGCAACCAGATCGTGCCCGCCGAGCGGCTGATGCCGTAGCGGCGATTCAGCTCACGCAGCAGCCACGCGGTGAACTCGGTCGGCTTGCGGTTGCCGTACGCGCGCCACGTCGCCAAGTCCACGAGGACGGGAATCGGTGCCTCCGGGTCGTTACGCGCGCGCTCGACCAGCACGAGGCAAAGCTCGCCCAGCAACGTCGACCGGCCACTGCCGATCGGGCCGACCAGCACCATGGTGCGGCCGAGGCGGTCGTAGACGGCTTCCAAGTCCGAAGAGGAGACTTCCTCGCCATCGACGCGCACGGAGAGTTGAGGCTGCCGCAACGCGCCGAGCTTGATCTGGGCCTGTGCGGCCAACGATGAGGCAAGCAGGGACTTCACTCGCGTCTCGACCCGGCCCAGAGCCGCGGTGCGGCTGCTGGTCTCGTGACCGCGGACACGTTCCCAGACCGCGAGACCGATCGCGACCAGCACCATCGCGCCGAACAGCGGCCACAGCCAGCGGCCGAACTGGCCGAGGAACTCCGGCGTCGCCCCGCCGGTGCTGACGCTGATGGCCGCCGGGAGCAGTAAAACCACGGTGACCAGGCACAACGCGGCCAGTGCGGTCAGCCGTGCTGCTCTCGTCACCCCGCTCGGATCCACCTTCACCTCCGCGATCCCGGCGAACGACGGTAACCGGGCCGCCGGGATCGCGGAAGTGACTCAGAGGCGTTGCCAGAGGGATGCCGCGTTCGGCGGTTCCCAGCTAGTGATCGATGTGTGGCCCTGCAGGCACTGATAGTCCAATCCGGTGTAACTCACACGCGAACCAACCGCATAAGCAGTCCCAGGTGCCCACGCTGGGTATGTCCCGCCGCCGGGAGGTTGCGTCGTTGTGGTGGTTGGTTGTGATCCACACGCACCGAACACCTCGAACTCCCAGAACGAGAATCCATACACAGTGGCACGGCTTGTTCCGTTGAATCTCACATAACGCGCGCTGCCGGAGATCCCGATGTCCTCGATGCCACCGGCACCGGCGAACGTGGAATAGGCGTCTCGCCACGTACTGCCGTTGTCGGACAGCTGAATCGAGTACGACCGCCCGTACGCGGCCTCCCAGTTGATCCGCACGCGGGACAGGGCGCGCGAGGACCCTAGGTCGACCTGCCACCAGTGCGGTTCGCTGTGCGCGGACGACCACCGCGTCGACGTGGAACCGTCGACCGCGAACGCCGCCGCCTGGTTGCCGCTCTCCACACTGGACGCCGACGTCGGCCGGCCTTGGGAGAGCAACGGTCCGCACGTCGGCGGGGGAGTCGTGGTGGTCGTGGGTCCGCCGCCGGATCCACGTGTCCACACGCCGACGTAGTCCACGACCATCGGAATACCGGGCACGATCCCCGGACCCGGAGTGCGGGTGCCGGAGTAGTTGTCCGGAAATTCGCCGCCGATCGCGATGTTGAGAATGATGAAGTACCCGGCGTGCCCGGTCATCTGGTTCCACGTGTCCGCGGGCAACTGGTTCTGGTTGACCTGGTGGAAGAGTTCGCCGTCGACGTACCACCGGAACTGCTGCGGCGAGACCGAGGCGTCCCACTCGAACCGGTAGGTGTGGAAGCCGCCCTGGCACGAGGTGCCCGGACACGGCCGGCTGTTCGCGATGCCGTTCTTCTCGTTGCACGGCCCGCCCGGCGAGACACCGCAGTGCAGCACGCCCCACACGCGGTTGACACCGTTGACGTTCTCCATGATGTCGAATTCGCCGACACCGGGCCAGTTCCACCAGTTCCCGCGATACGGCGAGCCCAGCGCCCAGAACGCCGGCCAGTACCCGAGTGCCGCGGCACCGGAGACGTTCGGCATCTGCAGCCGCGCCTCCATCCGCATCA
Source organism: Lentzea sp. NPDC051213 (assembly GCF_044455585.1). Lineage (NCBI taxonomy): Bacteria > Bacillati > Actinomycetota > Actinomycetes > Pseudonocardiales > Pseudonocardiaceae > Lentzea > Lentzea sp. NPDC051213. The sequence continues at coordinate 79,955 of NZ_JBITEX010000013.1, read as the reverse complement.
CGCCACCGGCCGGCGCCTTGAAGTTCTGCGCGTTGGTCTCGATGCGTGCTGACGTCCAGTTGCCCGCGCCGTCACGACGCGGCGTGATGCGCAGGTTTCCGCCACCGTCGAGGGAGACGTTGGCGGGGTTGTTGGTGTGCGCGGCGATCTCGCCGGTGCCCCAGTTCCCCGGTCCGCCCGGATAGCCGTGGCCGAGCGAGAACCGCCAGTTTCCCGTGTTGGGCAACGAGTTCGCTGCGCCGGTGAAGTCGTCGCCGAACACCTGCGTCCACCCGGCGGGCGGTGGTGGCAGCGCGGCGTTCGTGTCGTGTGCGACCGCGACCAGCGTGCCCACGGTGAGCACGGTGGCCGCGGCCAGCACGAGGGATGTTCGTGGTCGAGTAAGCCTCATTGCCAACCCTCCGAACGAGAGGCATGGGAGCGCTCTCACGAACGATGGTGACAGGCTTGTCAACGGTGAGGGACAGTCATTTTCCCCGGTACCGGTACCGCGCGATCACGGCCCAGGTCACGTCACCGCGCCCAGTGCTGTCACGGGAGTCACGCGAGCCGCGCTCCGGGCAGGCAGCAGCCCCGCACCTGCTGTGAGTGCGGTCAGCACCAGCACCACCACGCCCACGGCCACGACGGGCACCTGCATCGGCCACTCGATGCCGAGCGAGATGATCGCGAGCCACGCGTAGGGAATCCCGATGGCGAGCCCGATCATCGCGCCGACGATCCCGTACAGCCCGGCCTCGGTGGTGACCAGACGGCTGAGTTCATTGCGGGTCAAGCCGATCGCGCGCAGCAACCCGGACTCGCGGGTTCGTTCCAGCACCGACAACGCCGTGGTCGAGCCTACCCCCACCACCGCGATCAACATGGTGAGGAACAGCAGTCCGACGGCAATTGCCACCAATGAGGTGAACCAGTTCTCCTGGGCGCGGCGGTGCTCGGTGAGCGACACGACCTCGAACCCTGCCGGCACCAGCTCCTTGGCGCCGTTGGCAAGTGCGCCAACCGGTTCACCGGTCGAGTCGGAGGCGTGCAGCAAGGCATTGCCGAGGGGAACACCGCCGAACACCGTTGCCGCGACGGTCATCCGCACACCGTTGACGTCGGCCTGTGACCCTGCGGCCAGTCCGAGCTGGCTCGCCACGTAGGTCGACAGGATGATCTTGCGCGGCCCCATGTCGCCGAGAGAGCCCGTGTCGACCTGGAAGTCCGAGAGGTCGCGGAGTTTGGTCATGTCGAGATCGGTGCTCTGCATGGTGAGCCGCCCGTCGATGGTGATCTCGGTGCGGCGGTAGGGCAGGACGTCCGTGAGCCCGGCGGCTTTCAACGCGTCGGCGTCGACCTGGCCGATGATCTCCAGGTCCGCCGGGTAGGCACCCGCCATCTCGGCCTTGCCCAGTCCCTGCAACGTGTTCGCGCCCGTGAGCGTGGCGATGATCAGGCTGACCCCGAGCGCCACGATCGCGGTGACCGACGCCGCCCGGCGCGGCGCGCCGCCGACGCCGCTCACGGCCAGCGACCCGATGGTGCTGCGCCGCAACGGAATGCTGATCAACCGGAGCACCGGCGAGATCAACGCGGGTCCGAGCGTGATCAACGCGCCGAACGCCAGCGTGCCGCTGATCGTGGTCCGCAGCAACAGGTCCTCGGTCATCCCGGCCGGCCGCTTCGTGGACGCGAGCCCCTCGACGGCGACGGTGACCAGCAGCACGCCCGCTCCCGCGACCATCAGGATCCCGAGCACCCAGCGGAACCCGCCGATCCGGTTCTTGGCGTCCTGGACAGCGGAGGTGCGGAGGGCCTCCAGCGGTGAGACCTTGGCCGCGGACCAGGCAGGTGCCAGCACGGCCAGCGTCGTCAGCACGAACGACCCGAAGACGACGATCAACGCGGGCGTGAGCGGAAAGCCGGGCGCCACCAGACCGAACAGCGGCACGAGCCGACCGGCACCCGCCGCCAGCGCGACACCGGCGACCGAGGCCAGCAGCCCGGTCACCGCTCCCTCGACGACCAGCTCGCGCGCCAGGCGGCCACGGGTGGCGCCAACGGCCCGCAGCAACGCGAGCTCGCGCATCCGTTGGGCGAACACGATCCGGAACGTCGAGGTCGACACCAGTGCCGCCACGATCATCGCCACCGTGACGAACGCGCCGAGCAACGCGAACACCTCGACCAGCTGGGCCGCCTTGACCGCGAGCGAGCGTTCGGTGATGTCCTTCGCGAGCACAGTCGAGTAGGCGAAGAACGCCGCGATCATGATCGACAGGACGGGCAGGAACTTCCTCATGCCGAGACCGCCTGCTCGATCCGGCCGTCGGCCATCCGCACCACGGCGTCGGCGTAGGAGGCGGCACGGTCGTCGTGCGTGACCATCACGATCGTCTGGCCGAACTCCCGCGCCGCCTGCCGCAGCAGGGTCAGCACGTCCGCGGACGCCCGCGAGTCCAGGTTCCCGGTCGGCTCGTCGGCGAAGATCACCTCGGGCCGCGTCACCAGAGCGCGCGCCAGCGCCACGCGTTGCTGCTGCCCGCCGGACAGCTCAGACGGCCGGTGCGACAGCCGCGACGACAGGCCCAGCCTCTCCACGAGCTGCGTGAACCAGGCGCGGTCAGGCCGGCGCCCGGCCAGGTTCAGCGGCAGCAGGATGTTCTGCTCGGCGGACAGCGTAGGCAGCAGGTTGAACGCCTGGAAGACGAACCCGATCCGGTCCCTGCGCACGCGGGTCAGCGTGTTGTCGGACAGCCGGGTCAGGTCCTTGCCGCCGAGCAGCGCCGCACCGGACGTGGCCGTGTCGAGCCCGGCCAGGCAGTGCATGAGCGTCGACTTGCCGGAGCCGGACGGCCCCATGATCGCGCTGAACGCGGCCGGCAGAAACCCGACCGTCACCCCGTCGAGTGCTCGAACCGCGGTGTCGCCGGAGCCGTACACCTTCACGAGGTCGACCGCGGCGGAAGCGTAGTTGTTCACATGACAAGCCAAAGGCAGAACGCGACGGAAAACCTCCGTCCCCCGCACGGACTGCCTCTGTCTTTCGGCCGATCTGCGGAACGGGCACAAATGCATAAGGTCATGGCCATGCTCTGGAAGGCCGGCGCGATCGCCGCACTTGTCGCCGCCGCGTTCGTGGACGAGTACTACGGCCTGTTCAAATCGCCTGGCCTCTACCCGTGGACCGGATGGGCCGCGTTGGCGTGCATCCTGCTGCCCGCGTTCGCGTGGCTGCGACCCCACCGGGCGCTGGCCGCGCTCGCCGCCACCGCCTGCCTCACGTTCACGCTGGTCAACCCCCTCGACAAGGAGTTCGGGCTCGCCGAGGGCCTGGCGCTCACGGGGGTGCTGGCGGTCACCGCCTACCGCGCGAAGTCGAGGTGGGACGCGCCGCTGCTCGGCTGGATCGCCATCGCGCTGGTCACCCAGCCCCTGCGGTACCCGCTCGGCGAGACCTCGGTGACCCTGGCGATGGGCCTGCTGGTCATCGCCACCACCGTGCTCGCGCTCGTCGGCTACCTCCGCCTGCTCCACAACGCGCGCGACAAGCAGGTCGCCGCCGTCAAAGCGGAGCAGAAGGCCGAGTTCGCCAGGGATCTGCACGACTTCGTGGGGCACCACATCACCGGCATGGTCGTCCTCGCCCAGGGCGCGAGCCGGATCGTCGAACGCAACCCGCGGCAGGCCAAAGAGGCCCTCGAACGCATCGAGGAAGCCGGCGGCGAGGCCATGACCGCCATGCGCCGCATGATCGGCATGCTCCGCGACGACGTCCCGGTCGCACCGGTCGCGGGCATCGTTGACATCCAACCGCTGATCGAGGCCGAGCCCAGGGCGACCCTCGAGGTCCACGGCGACGCGGAGAACCTGCCGCTGGAGGTCGCGAGCTCGGTGCACCGCGTGGTCATGGAGTCGTTGACCAACATCAGGAAGCACGCCCACGAAGCGACCAAAGTGGACGTCCGGATCCAGGCCTCGCCGGACTGGGTGACCGTCAAGGTCTCCGACGACGGCAAGCCCGCCAGGCTGGGCAACGGCTTCGGCCTCATCGGACTCACCGAACGCGTGCAGGCGCTCGGTGGCAGGATCAAGGCAGGTCCCGGCATCGACGGCGGCTGGGTCGTCGACGCCGCACTCCCGACCAGAAAGGCCACCGCGTGATCAGGGTTCTCGTCGCGGACGACCAGGCGATGGTGCGCACGGGGTTCGGCATGATTCTAGGTGCCGAGTCCGACATCGAGGTCGTAGCGGAAGCCCGGGACGGCATCGAGGCCGTCGCCGAGGCGCGCCGTACCAAGCCGGACGTCGCACTGATGGACATCCGCATGCCCCGCATGGACGGACTCGAAGCGCTCAAACAGATCGCGAACGACGTCCGCGTGGTGGTGTGCACGACCTTCGACCACGACGAGTACGTCCACACAGCGCTCAAGAACGGCGCGTGCGGCTTCCTGCTGAAGGACGCCGGCCCGAACCTGCTCGTCGAAGCTGTCCGTGCGGCCGTCACGGGTGACGCGCTCATCAGCCCGTCGGTCACGGTCAGGCTGTTGCAACACATGAACCTGCCGGAGCAACAACAGCCGCACAACCTCTCTGCGCGCGAAGTCGACGTTGTGAAACTCGCCGCCCTCGGCAGAACGAACGCGGAGATCGCACAGGAACTGTTCATCGCCATCGGCACGGTGAAGACGCACCTGGCGAGCGTTCAGACCAAATTGGACGCTCGCAACCGGGTCGAGATCGCCGCCTGGGCGTGGGAAGCCGGACTGGTCGGCCAAAAGTAGGATCTACAACCCGTCTGCGGACAGAAGCACCGACCCGAGCCCGACCACCAGAATTCGAGACATGAAGAAACTCCTCCTGCTGATTCCCGTGCTGGCGCTCGCGGCGTGTGGCCAGAAGAGCTACACCTACGAGGCGTTCTACGACATCGAGGGCACCGGCAAGGCCGAGATGACGCTGGTCCTGCCCGGTGGCGCCACCCGGACCGAGACCGTCGACCTGCCGGTGAAGAACAGCGCCATGCTCGCCAACGCGCTCGGCAAGATCTCGCTGAAGATCAAGCCGGAGAACGGCCAGGTGACCTGCAAGCTCCGCGTCGAGAAGGAGAAGGAGATCTCCAATTCTGGCAAGGAAGCCACCTGCGAGTACGAGATCACCGAAGCCACCGACAATTGAGTGATCCGTTAAACCTTGCCGGGTGCCGCCGGCTCCCGTAGGAAGCGCGCATGAGGCGAATCGCAGCTGGTCTGGCAGTGGCGGCACTGGCCGTTGGATTCATCACGACTGGAACGGCTTCTGCCCAGGAAGAAGCTCAACCAGAAGCACAGGCCCGGATCGACTGCGGTATCACGCGGACGCCGGAGGAACCTCCCGCTCGTCCGGTGCCCGTGCCCAAGGACCCGAAGCGCACCAAGGGAAAGGTGTTCGTCCACATCCGGACGAACCACGGCGACATCCCGATGATCCTCGACCGCACCAAGGCCCCGTGCACGGTGCACAGCTTCGTCCACCTGGCTGAGCACCGCTTCTACGACAAGACCGACTGTCACCGTCTCACCGCGTACCCGACGCTGAAGGTGCTGCAGTGCGGCGACCCGTCCGGCACCAGCGAGGGCGGCCCCGGCTACAAGTACAAGGACGAGCTGCCGACCGACCTGAAGCCGGCGCCGAACGACCCGACCGGACTGCGCCGCATCTACCCGCGCGGCACGCTCGCGATGGCCAACGCGGGCCCGGACACGAACGGCAGCCAGTTCTTCCTCGTGCAGAGCGACAGCAGCCTGCGCCCCAACTACACGGTGTTCGGCACGATCCTGCCGGAGGGCCTCAAGACCCTCGACAAGATCGCGGCCGGCGGCATCGCGGGGGAGAACCCGCTGGACGGCCCGCCCAACCTCAAGGCCGAGCTCAAGAAGGTCTGCCCCGCCAGCTTCTGACCGCGGCTTCACACCCCGGAGAACGCCCACCCGGCCAACGCGCCGTAGAACGCGTCCGAGAGCCGCCGGACCACCTGCTCGTCAGGTAGTCCGGCGGTCTTCGTCAGATCGATGATCTCCCGCGGGTCGAACAACGCGTCGTGCAGGAAGCGCGCCATGGACAGCAACGCGTCCGGCAGCGCCAGCTCGATCAGCACCCCGCGTAACGCCCGGTCCCAGGCCTGGCACGACAGCGCCGTCGTGGCGTCGGAGTCGTGCAGGCGCTCCAGGAACCCTTGCTGGGACCAGAACCGCACGATCACCGGGCCGTGCACGTTCTGCAGCTTCACCCAGCGCGCGGCCTGATGTTCGAACAGCGCCTTACCGGTCTTGCGGGACCTCTCGCCGTGCTCGACCAACGACGACACGACGTCTTCGTGGTAGGCCACGACAAGTGCTTCCACGGACGGGAAGTGCCGATACGCCGTCGCCTGCGACAGGGCCGCCTTGCGTGCGATCGACTGCATCGTCGCCGTACCTTGTTCAGTCCGCAGCACGTGCGTCGCGGCTTCCAGCAATCGCTTGCGGTTGCGGCGCGCGTCGCTGCGGCTGCTTGTCTCCTCCGGCAGTGCGTCCTCCCACCCGCGAACGAATTGCGAGTGCAGGATAGGGGGAAAGATCAGCGGAATGCGGCGATTCCGGTCAACGCGTGGCCGATGGATAGCAGGTGGATGTCCGAGGTGCCCTCGTAGGTGAGGACGGATTCCAGATTGTTGGCGTGACGCAGCGGCGAGTACTCGAGCGAGATGCCGTTCGCGCCGAGGATCGTCCGGCTTTCCCGCGCGATCGCGATGGCCGCCTCGACGTTGTTGTACTTGCCCATGCTGATCTGCTCCGGCTTGAGCGTGCCGGCCTCCTTCAGCCTGGCGAGGTGCAACGCCAGCAGCATCGCGTTGTTGACCTGCACGGACATGGTCGCGAGCTTGCGCTGCGTCAGCTGGAACCCGGCGATCGGCTGGTCGAACTGGATGCGCGTGCCGGAGTAGGCGAGCGCCGCCTGCAACGAATCCCGCGCGGCACCGACGGCCCCGAACACGATCCCGAACCGCGCCTCGTTGAGACACGAAAGGGGAGCGCGCAAGGAAGTCGCGAGCGGCAGCCGCGCACTTTCCGGCAGCCGCACGTCCTCCAGGATCAGCTCGGAGGTGACGGACGCTCGCATTGACATCTTGTGCTTGATGTCACGGGTCGAGAATCCCGGCGTGCCGCGGGGAACGAGGAATCCTCGAATTCCGTCCTCGGTCTGCGCCCACACGGTGGCCACGTCGGCCAGGCCACCGTTGGTGATCCACATCTTGGTGCCGTTGAGCACCCAGTCCGCGCCGTCGCGCACAGCCCGCGTGCGCATCCCGGACGGGTTCGAGCCGAAGTCGGGTTCGGTCAGCCCGAAGCACCCGATCGCCTCACCGGCGGCCAGTCGCGGCAGCCACTCCTGCTTCTGCTCCTCCGATCCCCACTTCCAGATCGAGTACATCGACAGCGAGCCCTGCACGGACACGAAGCTGCGCACACCGCTGTCCACGGCCTCCAGCTCCAGGCACGCGAGCCCGTAGGCCAGCGCCGACGTCCCCGCGCACCCGTAGCCCTCCAGGTGCATGCCTAGCACGCCGAGCTTGCCCAGCTCCTGCGCGAGCTCACGCGGCAGGATGCCTTCCTCGAACCAGGTGCCGATGTGCGGCCGCACGTGGTCGGTGAGGAACGCCGCGACGGTGGCCTGGATGTCGCGCTCCTCGTCGCTCAGCAACGACGGGATGTCCAGCAACTGCAACGGGTCCTGCACGTCACTGCTCCAGCTTCGGCGGGCGCAGCCGGTACGACACCGGCGTGCGCGACAGGCGGATGGGATTCGCGACGAGCGTCATGTCGTCGATCGTCGCGGTGGGGTTGAGCTCCAGCGACTCCGCGAGCGCGAACGCCCGCGCGATGTCGTTCACCGGCCCGCACGGAACGCCCAGCGGCGTCAGGGTCTCGAACCAGTGCTGCGCCGGTTGCAGGCGCAGCCGGCCCGACAGGACCTCGAACAGCTCGTCGACGTGCTCGACCCGGTCCGCGTTCGTGACGAACCGCGGATCCGTGGCCAGCTCGGGCACGTCCAGCACCGAGCACAGCCGGCGGAACTGCCGATCGTTGCCGACCGCGAGCACGATCGGCTGACCGGCCGTCGGGAACACCTCGTACGGCGCGATCGACGGATGCCGGTTGCCCATCGGCTGGGGAATCGAGCCGGCCAGCGTGAAGCCCGCGCTCTGGTTCACCATGCTGGACAACAGCACTGACAGCAGGTCGAGCTCGACCAGCTGCCCGAGCCCGGTCGCCTCCCGGTGCCGCAACGCGGCCAGGATGCCGACGCAGGCGTGCAACCCGGTCAGCACGTCCACCAATGCCACACCGGTCTTGACCGGCTCGGACGGACCCGGCCCGGTCACGCTCATCAGCCCACCCACGGCCTGCACCAGCAGGTCGTAGCCGGGCAGATCCGCGCCCTTGCCCGCGCCGAAGCCCGAGATCGAGCAGTAGACGAGGTCGTCACGCCCCAACGACTCGTAGTCCAGCCCGAACTTCTTCATGGTGCCCGGCTTGAAGTTCTCGACCACCACGTCGGCACGCGCGATCAGCTCGCGCGCCTGCTCCCTGCCCTCGCCGGTGGACAGGTCGATCTGCACGGACGTCTTGTTCCGGTTGACGGACAAGAAGTACGTGGCCTCGCCCTCGAAGTGCGGCGGACCCCACGTGCGGGTCTCGTCGCCCCGGCCGGGCTGTTCGACCTTGATCACCTCGGCACCGAGGTCGCCGAGCATCATCGTCGCGTACGGCGCGGCCAGCACCCGGCTGAAGTCCGCGATCACCACGCCTTCGAGCGAGCTCATGCGACCCGCCCCTTGAGCTTCATCGCGTCGAGCACGCGTTCCTGCGCCAGCTCACGCGCCGCCACATGCGGTGTGGTGCCACGATTCCGCGCTTCGACGAGCACGTTCGCCGCGTTCGCCCGCAGCTTCGCCGAGACCGCGTCCAGCACGGTCGCGGGGTTCACCGGGAACGGTGAATACCGCGCGTCCATCCCGAACGCCGCCGCGACCACGCCACCGGCGTTCGCGATGAAGTCCGGCACGACCGTGATCCCGCGTGCGGCGAGAACCTCCTGCGCCCCAACGGACGTGGGCAGGTTCGCACCCTCGATCACCAGGGTGGTGTCGAGCTCCTGCGCGAGATCGGCGTCGATGACGTCCTGAAGTGCCGCCGGCACAAGTACGTCACAGGGAACCCGCAGTTCGGCTCCGAGCTCCCGCACGGTCCCGTACTCCTTGACCGCGAGGTCACCGGACTCCTCCCGCAACTTCAGCAGTCGCGCGACATCCAGGCCATCGGCATCCACCAACGTGCCGTGCACCGACGAGATGGCAACAACAACAGCGCCCAGCTCGGCGAACCGCTTGGCCGCCGCCGCTCCCACCGCACCGAAACCCTGAATCGCCACCCGCTTGCCGGGCAACAACATCAGTTCGTCCGCCACCTCGGCCACGCCGAACCCGGTGACGCCCAGCTCGTCGTACGGCAACCCGCCGAGTTGAGCCGGTGCGCCCATCATAGCGCCGCGGTCCGACAGTTCGTCCTGGACGATCGCCGCGTCCCGTTCGGTGAGCCCCATGTCGAGCCCGAGCACGTACTCGCGCGGCACCTCGTTGGACAGCTTGCGCGCGAACGCCCGCAGCGCCGCTTCCTTGTCAGGAGAAGTGGGATCGAACACGATCCCCGCCTTGGCGCCCCCGAAGAACAGGTCGACCCCGGCCCACTTCCACGTCATCACCCGCGCCAGCCGCGCGATCTCCGCGACGGTGACGGACGGGCTCATCCGCGTCCCGCCCTTGCCCATGCCGCGCGCGGTGTTGTCGATGACGAGCACACCTTTCATACCGGTGCGCCGGTCGGACACGCAGACGACCTTCTCAGGCCCCCACTCGTCCATGAGCTGGAGAACGTCCATCAGCATTCCTCACACGCAGTTGAGTTCGGGCCGTGCCTTGTCGGCGGCGAAGCGGGAGGCGTCCAAACTGGACACGTCGACGAAGGGCTCGCGGTCCAGCACGAGGTCCCGCACGACCTCGCCGGCGGCGGGGCCCTGGAGGAATCCGTGCCCGGAGAAGCCGGTTGCGTAGAAGAACCGGCCGACCGAGCCGATCAACGCGTTGTGGTCCGGCGTCACCTCGTACAGCCCGGCCCATCCGTTGCGCACACCCACGTCCAACAGCCGTGGCGCGCGCCGTTCGATCGCGCTGGTCAGCCGGGGCAGCCACGCGTCGGACATCTCCAGCTTGAAGCCCGGCGTCTCCTCCGGGTCGGACATGCCGAACAGCAGCCCGCGGCCCTCGCGGTGGAAGTAGAAGGAGCTGCCGAAGTCGATCGTGAAAGGCACTACCCGATCGTGTAATTCGGGCATCGGCTCGGTGAACATGATCTGCCGCCGCAACGGGGAAACCGGCAGGTCAACGCCCACCATCTCGCCGATCGAGCACGACCACGCACCTGCCGCGCAGACGACCGTGCCGGTCGAAATCGTCCCGCGGTCGGTCTGCACGCGAAAACTGTCGGACCCCGTCGCTAGCATCGATCTCACGGTGGTTCTGGTGAAGAAGCGGACCCCGAATCGGCGGGCCGCGGTGGCATAGCCGAGGACCACGGACTCAGGAGTGCAGTGTCCGTCGTCCGGCGAAAAGGTCGCCGCGAGCAGGCCGTCCGTTTCGATCAACGGCGACATCCGTTGTGCTTCCTCGACAGTCAGCATGCGACTGCGTACGCCGAGGGAGTTCTGGAGGTCGACGTTGCGCTCGAACGCCGCCACGTGTTCAGCCGACGAAAGGAGGAACAGATAGCCGACCTGGTGCAGATCGATCTCTTGCCCCGGTCGCTGCGGAAAGCGCTGGAACGCCTCGAGTGATCGAGCTCCGAGCCTGATGTTCAGCTCGTCGGAGAACTGGGCGCGCACCCCACCCGCTGCTTTGCAGGTGGAGCCGGAACCCAGCTCATCCCTCTCCACGACCACAACATCCCGGACGCCTGCCTCGGCGAGGTGAAAGGCAATGGATGTGCCGATCACCCCGCCGCCGATGACGACGACCTCTGCCTGATTTGGTAGCTCAGGCAAGCCGGAAGTCAAGGTTCGCCTCGATCGCGAGCGTGTCCATCTGCGCCTTCTGCAGCTTCCCGGAGTAGTCCCAGTTCATGGACTGCCAGCGGGTGAACTGATCGAGCACCCACACGCCCGACTGCCGGGAGCCGTTGCCGCTCTTGCCGTTGCCGCCGAACGGCAGGTGCGCCTCGGCCCCGGACGTCGAGTTGTTGACGCTCACCATGCCCGCGGAGATGCCGGCGCGGAACCGGAAAGCCTTGTTCGGGTCCGTGGTGTAGATCGAGCACGACAGGCCGTAGCCCGGCTTGTTGCCGAGCTCGATCGCCTCGTCGAGGTCGGAGTACTTCATGACGCCGACGATCGGGCCGAACGTCTCCTGCAGGAAGAGCTCGTCGTCGTCACGCACACCGGAAACGATTGCGGGGTGGTAGAAGAAGCCGTTCGAACCAGTGAAGTCGTTGCGCGGGTTCGACGTCGTGATGCGGCCGGTCGGGCCGTGCACCGTGTGGTGCTCGCCGACCCAGCCGAGGTACTTCTCGTACGCCAGCGCGAACTTCTCGTCCAGCAGCGGTCCGTAGAGGACGTCACCGGTCGGGTCGCCCACCGCGGCCCCGGCGACGGCGTCGACGAACCGGGACAGGAACTCGTCGTACACCGACTCGTGCACGATCGCCGTGCCGAGCGAGGTGCACCGCTGGCCCGCGGAACCGAAGCCCGCGAACAGCGCGCCCTGCACGGCCAGCTCCAGGTCGGCGTCCTCGGTGACGACCATCGGGTTCTTGCCGCCCAGCTCCAGGCACGGCGTCTGGAGGTGGCGCCCGCACAGCTCGCCGATCCGCACGCCGACCTCACTGGAACCGGTGAAGCCGACCTTGTCGACCAGGCCCTCCTGCAGCGACTGCTCCAGGCCGTCGAACGTCTCCGACCCCTCGGCGAAGACGATCTCGAACACGCCTGCCGGAAGGCCGGCTGCCTGGAACACGTCGTAGAAGGCCTGCGCTGACGCGGCCGAGTACTCGGCGGGCTTCCACACGACCGAGTTGCCGCACAGCAGCGCCGGCACGATGTACCAGGACGGCACGGCGACCGGGAAGTTGCCGGCGGTGATGATCGCCGCGACGCCGACCGGGTTGCGGAAGGTGAAGAGCTGCTTGTCCGCCATCTCGGACGGCACGGTCTGCCCGTAGAGGCGCCGGCCCTCGCCGACGAAGAAGTCGCAGGTGTCGACGATCTCCTGCACCTCGCCACGGGCCTCCGCAATCGGCTTGCCGATCTCGCGGGTCACGAGCTGGGCGAGCGGCTCGAAGTTGGCCTCGACGAGCCGGCCGATGTTGCCGATGACCTGCCCACGCACGGGTGCGGGCACGCGCGCCCACGCGCGCTGGGCCGCCTTCGCACGCCTGGCCGCGTCGACGAAGGTGCGGCTGGTCCCGAGCTCGAGCTCGGTGACCACGTCGGAGGTGTTCGCCGGGTTCGTGGAGACATAGGGCATGCACCTCACCCTGGTTGTTACCCGGTGGTTCCGCCAGGGGTTGCAGAATGAAACCTCGCGACGTCGAGCATAAGCTGTCCTTGTGCTCAATCCGGTTCATCTCCGCACGCTCGTCGAGGTCGTGAAGACGGGCTCGTTCGCCGAGGCCGCGCGCAGGCTCGGGTACACGTCGTCCGCCGTCTCGCAGCAGATCTCGGCGTTCGAACGCGCGGTCGGCGTGACCCTGTTCGAACGTGAGGCGCACTCGATCAGGCCGGCGAGCGCGGCCCTGCTGATCGCTGATCGAGGGGGCGAGCTGCTCGCCGCGTTCGACGGCTTCGAGCACGAGGTCAAGGCGATGGTGCAGGGCCTGCGTGGCCGCCTGCGCATCGGCACGTTCCCGACGGCGAGCTCGCGGGTCGTGCCCAAGGCGGTGGCGAAGCTGTCGGCGGACCTGCCGGACGCCGAGATCCGGCTGGACGAGGCCGAGCCCGAGGACGTGCTGCCGCTCGTGCTGACCGGCGAGCTGGACCTGGCGCTGGTCTACGCCTACGACCTCGTCCCGCAGACGTGGCCGGAAGAGCTGACGGTGCTGCCGCTGCTGCACGAGACGCTGCTGCTCCTGGTGCCGGCCGACCACCCGGCCGCGAAGACGTCCGGGCGGATCGAAGACCTCAAGGACGAACGGTGGATCGCCTCGCGGGACGGCACTTCCGGGGCCACGTGCCTCACGAGGCTCTGCGCCGCGGCCGGCTTCGCCCCGAGAATTGCTTTCCGCAGCAACGACTACGAGGTCGTGCAGTCGCTGGTGGCGGCCGGCGTCGGTGTCGCGCTCGTGCCCGCGCTCGGCTACAAGTCATTGGCTGGCACGCATGCGATGCCGTTGCGCAGCAAGCCTTTGCGTCGTCACGTGCACGTCGTGCACCGCACCGCGAACACGAACCCGTTGCTGCGTGACGCGGTGAACGCACTTCGCCACGGTTGTCAGAGCGCGGTGGGTGAGTACATCGCTCCGGCTTGATCGGCGGGTGGCGGTGACCTGATCGGATGAACAAGTAGGTTTCGGACATTCGCAGAACCGCAGTCGGGGGTGGAAGGTCTTGTTGCCAAGGATCACGGTGCTGCGACTGCTCATAGTGGTCGCCTTTCTGATCGCCTGTTCGCTCGTGTACGACGCGCTCCCAGCGCTGGAGGGGTCGCTGGTGCTGTTCGTCATGTTCGCCGGCGTGCCGGCTCTGATGAGGTGGTGGGCCGGCCGCGACCCGGTAGAACAGAAGCCTGCTCACGACGGCTCTCCGGAGTCCCGCCGGGTCTGGCGGGTCCGGTGGTGGGTCAGGCTCGTCGCGGTCGTCGTCCCGCTCGCTGGGCTGCCGTTCGTGTTCCAGCCGGGGTGGCTCAACCCCGACTGGAACGCCGGTGTGCCGCTGGGCGACCTGATCGTCGTCGCGCTCGTCTACGCGGCCCTCGGACTGGCGGCGTGGGCGGCGTTCCGCTCGCGGCTCGACCTCGACGAGCAGTGGGTGCGCGTGATCAACCCGTGGGGGGTCCGGTCCGTCCCGCATTCGTCGGTCCGGAGCGTCCGCCAGGGATCGTATGGCGTGGAACTGGTGCTGGACGACGGCAGCGTGATCGCGGCGTTCGCGGTGCAGTGCGTGGGTTCGCCGGCTGCGGATCCGCCACCTCGCTGGGTCGAGGTCGCGCGGGCCGTGACGGGCAAAGACCCGGCGTGACGCCGAGGAGACGCGCGCACTCGAAGCGATCAGCTCCGGCACCGAGGGGGAGGTCGCTCTGCTGAAGCTGTTCCGGTGCAGCCGCCGACGAGACCTTCAGGATGGAGTCGAAGGTCCGCGAGAAGATCAGGTCGGTTGAGCACGCCGAGCTGATCAGCAGGGTTCTGGCCGAGCGTGACCCCGACCGCGACCCCGCGTACGTCGAGCGGATGTTCCGCTACGGCCTCGACGGCGAGTTGGAGGACGGAGCGGTGCTGGGCGCCGAGGACTGGGGCTTCACCCGCCTGCGCCGCCTCGAGCCGGTCAAGTGGTACGCCGACCAGCTGTACTACGACGGTTTCGCGAAGTCGCTGATGCGACTGGGTGCGGTGTTCGCGTTGGGCGACACGGCGGACCCGGCCGCGTTCGACGTGTTGCTGCCGGTCCTGTCGGACCGGAAACCACGGATGCGAGCCACCGCCGTGCACGCGGTGCGCCGCCTCGCCCGAGCCGGTCTGGACGCCGAGTACCGGGCCCATCCCGTCCGGCAGCGCCTCGCCGAGCTGCTGGCCGACCCGCACCTCAATGTGCGCGTGGAGGCGGCGCGAGCCCTGTGCGTGCTCGGCGACGAAGCCCTCGTCGCCGACGCACCGGGCAAAGCCTCGTGGTGGCAGCGCAAGTGGAAGCGCGCGCTGGAAACGTGCCTGCACGGCGAGATCCCGTCGCTGCCGAAGATCTGGGCCGGCGACCGGAACCGCTAGCTACTCGCCGGTCGTGCCGTCCGCGAGCTCGCGGAGCAGGTCCAGGTGGCCGGCGTGCCGCGCGGTCTCCTGCGCCACGTGGGCCAGGATCCACCGCACCGTGCGCTTGCCGTCCGCCGCCGTCGCGTCGGGGTCGAGCTTCTGCAACGCCTCGGCATTCGCCCACTCCGCGCGGTAGGCCTCGATGAGCGACTCAGGCGTGTCGTCCTCGGTGAGGTCCCACGACGGGTCCGGGCTGCCTTCCCAGAGCGACGGCAGATCGAGGCCCGCGCCTGCGATGCACAGCCAGTAGCGCTCCACGGCGACGAGGTGCTTGAGCACGCCGAGCGCGGTCAGCTTCGGGGAGGTGGCGATCGGCGCTGCCGCGGCCTGGTCGCGGGTCAGCCCGTCGACCTTCAGCACGGCGGTTTTGCGGAGGAAGTCCAGGAACTCCCAGGCGAGTACGCCTTCGTCTTTGGCGAGGTTGGTGGGCCAGGTTCGGGTCACCGCGCGAGTTTGTCAGCCTTCGTGGCCGAGAGAAACGCGGACCAGGCAGACGGTCCGATCTCCATGTGAGGTCCGGGGTCTTTGCTGTCCCGGATACCGACGCCGGGACCGACCTCCACGCACTCCGCGCTGTTGGCGGTGTAGCTGCTCTTTCGCCATTCGGTCATCCAACGGCTCCTCACGGCGCGATGCTGGCGATCAACTCCTTCGATTGTTCCGCATCCAACGCCGTTCGATCGAGCGACTTCAAGATGTTCGCGTAAGCCTTGATGGAGTCCTTGTCGTCGAGGAACACGCCGTGGTTCTCCGCATCGACGTAGACGACCGGTTCCAGGCTGGCGAACTTCAGGAAGGTGAAAGTGCCTGCCTGGCCAGCGTGGGCGCCCACGGCGATGGGCACGACCCGACTTGTGATGTACGGGCGGATGCCCATGGTGTTGATGTGGTCCAACTGATCTGACATCAGTTCAGGGCTGCCGACGGGACGACGCAGCGCCTGCTCGTCAACGTAGAAGGTCATGTCGCACCGGTGCTTGAACAATTGTTGCTGACGGTCGACACGAGCCGCCACGCGCGCGTCGGCCTCCTCGTTCGGCACGTTCGGGTTGGCCGCGATCAGGGCGCGCAGGTAGTCCGGGAGTTGAAGGACGGCCGGAACTGCGTTCATGCACCAGAAGATGATCTCGGTGGCGACCGCCTCGTGCTCTGCGAGCGTGCGCAGCAGGATGGGAAACCTCGTGCCGTGCACCTGTAGCCAACCGGGTTGGCGCGTCTCGTGGAACAGCTTCACCAGGTGTTCGGCTTCTTCCAGCGGGGTGCGGCAGAGGCCGAGCAGGCGTTGGAGGTCGCCCTCGGTCACGCCGCCCTTGCCGTTCACCATGTCGGACACCTTCGCGGGATCCCAGCCCAGGACCTCGGCAGCGGCGCGTCCGGTGAACCCCGCTCTGCGGAGGGCTTCGCGGACGCCCGCGCCAAACTCCCGCCCACGCACCGTGGAGTCTCTCTTTGGCATGAAATGAAGCTAGAGCCAGTCGTCCATTGATTCCAACAAGTTCGGTCAAATTCAGCCGAAGGGGCGTCGGTGATGGAGTGCTTCCAATGTCCTAAGTGGTCAGTAGTAACGCCGTAGTGTCGGCCAGATTTCTTCCCACGTACCGCGTGGTGCCGTGCACGCCAGAATCTCAGTGCCGTCTTCTTCGTTCTCAACAACGTTGTGATGCTGCGCAACGCGCGTACAACCATCAAACGGCGGTGTGTCGAATCCGACGAGCAACACCCTCTTGTCCGTTGTCTGCGGCGGTCCCCACTCGTAGAACGACATGTGGCCGGAGTAGACGGGAATCTGCGTGTAGGCCTCGACAGCACCGGCCTGCCCGTAGTTGCGGGTGATCACGACGGGGCGTCCGTTCTCCTGCCACGCCCTCTCGACGGTGCCGGCGAGCTCGGGCCAGCCGACCTGCTCGCCCTGCTCGGGGTTGATCGCGATGACCGGCGCGAGGGCACTCGGCGGCAGGATCGGCAGCGAACCGACCAGGGCGGGCACGACGCTCAACGCCACCAGCACGCCGCCGAGTGCCCTGCGGCGCAACAACCAATCCTGGGTCTGGCGTGCTCCGGCGGCCACCAGCACTAGGAGCAACGGCACGGCGTAGTAGGGCTTGCCGCCCGTCAACAAACACAGTGCGCACAGCAACGGGTAGGCGAGAGCGATGGAGCGAAAGGTCCTGTCGCGCCACAGGTTCCGGAAGCCGATCACCCACACCGGCACCAGGAACGGCGACAGCATCAGGATCTGCATGGGCGCGAACATGATGCGGTTGTCGGTGCCGTCGTCCGCGCTGATGCCCTGTGCCACCGTGAGCAACGGGAAGTCGTGCGTTGCCTGCCACGCCACCGCCGGAGCCGCGATGATCAGGCACAGCACGGCGCCGGCGGGCAGCCACCAGGTGCGCAGGACGGCGCGTGGGCCCACGATCACGAGCGCGATCGCCAGTGCGGCCAGCAGGAGCAGTAGCAACCACTTGTTCGCGAGGCCGACGCCGACCGTCGCGCCGAGTGCGAGCCACCAGCGGCCGTCGCCGGACTTCAGCAGCCTCACGGCGAAGTAGCCGATCAGCACCCAGATCAGCAGGTCTACCGACGCCGTGGACAGCATGTGCGCCACCGCCAGGACGAACGTCGAGGTGGCAGAGGCCGCTGCCGCGAGCACCGCGCCGCCGCCGAACTCCTTGGCGATCAGGGCCACGACGAGCGTTGTCGTGAGGGCTAGAAGTGTTGCCATTACGCGAAGTCCGGCGGGGGTCTCGCCGAACACCTCGGTGGTGACGCGGGCCAGGATCGGGGTGATCGGCGGCTGGTCCACGTAGCCCCACGCCGGGTGCTTGCCCGCCGCGATGAAGTACAGCTCGTCGCGGTGGAAGCCGTACCGGCCCGACAACGCGGTCAGCACCACCGCCTGCACGGCGAGCACGATCCCCAGCCCACGTCTCATGGGCGGGACGGTATCCGGGCAGGTGCTGATCAGGTGGTGTTTTTGCGGTACCAGCGCGGTGAGGTGTTGATCGGTGGCTTGAGCGCCGCGTTCACCACGATCATGTTGGGACCCGTGGAGTTCTCCAGGGCGTCCTTCAGGCCGTCGAACCCTTCCAGCGTGACCGCCGGGATGCCGAAGCTCTCCGCCAGCTTCGCGAAGTCCGGCCGGGTCAGGTCCACGCCGGTGATGGTGTGGCCCGCAATCTGCTGGTCGTAGCGGAGCATGCCGTAGCCGCCGTCGTCGACGAGAACGATCGTGAGCGGCAGGCCCTCCTGCCGCAGCGTTGCGAGATCCCCGCACGCGAACAGGAAACCGCCGTCGCCGACCACCGCGATCGTCCGCTTCTCGACGGCCGCGCCGATCGCGGCCGGGAAGCCGAAGCCGAGGGTGCCCCAGCCGACCGGGTAGGCCAGGCCGCGCGGCTTGGGGACGTGGTGGAAGCCGCCGATCCAGTAGCCGGGGATGCACATGTCCGCGACGATCGTGGCGTCCTGGTCCTTGAGGGCGCCTAGGAACGTTGCGGCTTCCGGGGAGTCCTCGTTGATCAACGCCTGCACGGCGGCGTTGACCTGGTGGACGTCGGTGGTGGCCTTCTTGGTCGCTACCTTCGGGATGAGTGCGGCGGTGAGGTGCCGGGCGTCGCCTTCGAGCGTGACGTCGCTCTGGTAGTTCTTGGAGAGTTCGGCCTTGTCGATGTTGATCGACAGCAGCTTCTTCGGCTGGGGCTGCAACCAGTTCTGGGTCATCATGCCGTCGAGGTCGGTGCCGATCGCGATCACCAGGTCGGCCTCGTCCCACAGCTTGCCTACCGGGGGCGCGTGCGCCGGGCCGTGCACGACCAGTTCGTGGTCGGTGATGCCGCGCGCGCCGTAGGTGGTGACGATCGGTGCCTTCAGGTCCTCGGCCAGCGCGCCGATCTGCACGCCCGCGTTCGCCGTGGCCGCGCCGCCGCCCGCCCAGATCAGCACCTTCTCGGCGCTGTCGATCAGCGCTACCGCCTCGGTGAGGTCCGGGATCTCCACGCGCTCCTGGCGGGTGATCGTCGCGTGGCGGTGCTGGACGTTCGCGGTCAGGAAGTCCGTGGGCACGCCGAGGTAGACCGGGCCGTGGGCGCCCTCGAGAGCCGTCAGAACAGCGCGGTCGGTGTACTCGGGCAGTTCGGCGGCGGTCGGCACGTCGAACGCGGCTTTGGTGACCGGGACGAACATGGCGCGCTGGTCGCGGGTCTCGTGTAGCACGCCTCGGTAGACGCCGGGACGGCGCAGCGTGCTCGGGATGTCGGTGGCGATCACCAGCACCGGGCTGCCCGACGCCATGGCTTCGCCGGTCGCGCCGAGGGTGTTCGCGGCGCCCGGCCCTGTCGTCACGACGGCGACGCCGAGCTTGCCGGTCGTCCGCGCGTACCCGTCCGCCGCGTAGACCGCCGTCTGCTCGTGCCGGACGCCGATCATCCGGATGCCGGACTGTGCCAGCGCCTCCCAGACGGCCAGGTTGTGCACGCCGGGCAATCCGAACACGACTTCGACACCGTGTTCGGCCAGGATGGTCAGGAGACTCTCGGCACCCTTGGGCATGCTGCCGACGCTAAGGGCTGCTTAGTCAGGCATCAACCGGTGTGCAGCAGGTCTGGTGCTCAGCGTCAGGCCGGCTGGTGTGCGGACGCCGGGAATTCCGGCCTTCCCGGCTGCGCTTGTAAAAACCTCGTGCCGAATCGAGGAAACGAAATCCGCGGCCGCAGCTTCGGTGTGCGTGAATTCGACGTCGCGGCCGCGCCATTTCACCCTTTGGAGTGAATTGGTTGCTCAGGTTGGACCACGGCGATGGGCCTGTCAGTCGAGCCGGGCGTGCGGTGCCTGACGTGCTGCGCGGCTGCCCGAATGCTGTCGTGAATTGACCCCGAGATGATTGACAAGTGAACCATGTTCACGGACTGGCCCCTTGTGCCACCATATGCGCGACCGCACGACCTGGGGGTGGAGATGCTGTACTTCGGTGGGCTGTTCGGAGTGGTGATGTTGTGCGTGACGATCTTCGCGGTCGTGGATGTGATCACGACCGACGAGGGCTCGGTTCGCAATCTGCCGAAGATGCTTTGGCTTCTCCTGGTCCTGCTGTTCCCGTTGATCGGCTCGATCGCATGGTTCGTTGCCGGCCGTCCGGTGGTGGGGACCGGACGCGCGCGCCTTGGTGCGTACGAGCGCAGCGCTCCTGCTTTTCCCGAGTACAACCGGCCGGGACGGTTCGCGGCCGACAATCCTGAGGACGATGAGGAGTTCCTGCGCCGCTGCCGTGAGCGCGCGGAGGAACAACGACGCAAGGGACGCGAGAACCAGTGAGGAAAGCCCTGCTGTTCTTAGTTGTTCTGCTCGCCGCCGGTTGCGGTGGCAACGCTCAGATGGCGGCGCCACCCCCGGCGCCCCAGACGTCCACTTCGGACAAGCTGGCACCGGCCGACTTCCAGGCCCGCTGGTGGACGTGGGCCTCCCAGCCCGCCAACACCAATCCGGTGTCCGACACCTCCGGGCGGTTCTGCATGCGGGACCAGCCCGTCGAGGTCTGGCTGCTCGCCGGGTCGCTCGGCAACGGCGCCGTGGAGCGGCAGTGCCGGGTCCCCGCCGACAAGCCGCTGCTCGCACCGGTCGTGAATCTCGCCAGTGACGTCGCCGGGTGCGAGAGGTTCATGAAGGGCGCGCAGGGCGAGGTGCTGATGAACGGCTCGACCCAGCCGCTCACGAGGGTCTCCGCCACGCCGTTCACCTACGAGGCCCGCGCGGGCAACCCGTTCAACAACCAGGTCGGGCGCATCAACTCGGTCGGCTGCGGGCTGTACGCGTGGATCGACCCGCCCGCCTCCGGTGAGCACGAGCTGCTGATCCGCGGTTCGGCCGACGGCAAAGAGGTCGACGTCCGGTACAAGCTGATCGTGGGCGCGGACTAGAAAACCGGGTGCGTTGGTCCGGTACCGTGGTCAGTGGCGTCCGAGCAGACGTGAGGCTGGAGCCGCTCCCCGGCAACGAGCGGCACGTTCCGCCGCAGTGTTCAGCAACTCCTGCTCACTGAAGCGAACCGACCACGTAGACGCGTGACACATGCGTCCTTGTCGTGCCGAGCCGGGCGGCGGAAACGAGGACTGCTGTCATGGCACGTCTGTCCATCACGGACCAGCTGGCCGATCTGCGGCGCACCTACACGGGCGAGAACCTCTCCCAGGCGGTGCCCGCCGTGCGCAACGAGCCGGTGCTGCCGGACGCGACCACCGAGGCCCAGCGGCAACTGGAAGCCAAGCTGCTGATCGCGGGCTGCACCGCGGCCGGCGTGCTCCAGCTGATGCCGCCGGCGAGCATCATCAGGCCCTCCCACGCGTTCCAGACGGTGGAACCGGGGGAGACCCTCAAGCTCCACCTGTCGCCACGGGCGCTGGGCCCGTTGCTGTTCGAGCTCCTGCCGCGGACCGAGGCCGGCTACGGCATGGGCGTCGCGGGCCTCACCCACCGGCAGTACCGGCGGTCGTCCGAACTGACCACCGGCGACGCGGGCGTGGTGCTCGCCGGAGTCGACGAGCAGGCCTGGGACCTGGGCATGCGGTACGTGCGCTGGATGCACGAGTTCCGCGGTTTCGAGTACACCGACGGCGGCGGCAACGACGAGGAAACCCCGGAAGCGGCCACTGGGAGCGCTCTCCTCCGCCGGGTACACCTGTGGCATGACGCGAGCTGGCTTCGAGCACTTCCCCTGGGCACAGGGTGGTTCGTCGAATGGCCCGGCGGCCCGGCGGAAGACGAGATCCGCGCACGGCTGGACGACCCGAAGTTCGGCACCACCCGGGAAATCACG
This sequence comes from Lentzea sp. NPDC051213, assembly GCF_044455585.1. Classification (NCBI taxonomy): domain Bacteria; kingdom Bacillati; phylum Actinomycetota; class Actinomycetes; order Pseudonocardiales; family Pseudonocardiaceae; genus Lentzea; species Lentzea sp. NPDC051213. The sequence goes on along the minus strand of NZ_JBITEX010000013.1, from coordinate 58,073 downwards.
CTCCGACGCGCCGAAGCGCCCACTCAGGACGTTGAGGAAGGCATGCGGACGTACCCGTGGCCGGAGGAGTTCGTGTCTGCCATCACGGCTGGTGAGCCTGATCAGCGGCTTGACCGCCGCTAGACTGCGGTTTCGCCCGCAGGAACAATCGTCAGGAGGACCCCGGTGACCCAGCAGGCTGCCGAGGCCCAAGCCGAAGCCACGCGCAAGGCCCCTCGCGTACTCGTCGCCGAGGACGAGGCGCTCATCCGTCTCGATCTCGTGGAGATGCTGCGCGAAGAGGGCTACGACGTGGCGGGCGAGGCCGCTGATGGTGAAGAGGCCATCAAGCTCGCGTCCGAGCTCAACCCCGACCTGGTGATCCTGGACGTCAAGATGCCCAAGGTCGACGGGATCGAGGCGGCGCAGCACATCGCGGGCAACCGGATCGCGCCGGTCGTGATCCTCACCGCGTTCAGCCAGCGCGACCTGGTCGAACGTGCCCGTGACGCGGGTGCGATGGCCTACCTGGTCAAGCCGTTCGCCAAGCGCGACCTGGTGCCCGCGATCGAACTGGCGATGAGCCGGTTCGGCGAGCTGGCCGCGCTCGAGCAGGAGGTCGCCGGTCTGACCGAGCGACTGGAGACGCGCAAGGTCGTGGAACGGGCCAAGGGCATCCTCATGACCAAGCAGGGTCTGAGCGAGCCGGAGGCGTTCAAGTGGGTGCAGCGCACCGCGATGGATCGCCGCACCACGATGAAGGCCGTCGCAGAGGCCGTCATCGAGAACTTCGGCTGAGGTCGAGCCAGACCGAGTCCGTCTGCCGCCCCGGATCCTCGGGGCGCAGGCGGACTTCGACGTGGTGGGTCCCCTTCAGCGAGATGAGCAGCTCGTGCCGGCCCCCGATTCCGCCCGGCATGGCCACCGTCGCGGCGTGACCGCTGTCCACGTACACCTCAAACCCCGCTATCGGGGCCACTGAACGCGCGAAAGCGGCGTCGAGGGTGACCACCAGCGTCGCCTCGTTCGGAGTCACAGAGGTCAACTCAGCCGTCAGGACGGGCAAAACGGGCGCTGGCTCGCCCGGCGCGTTCTCGAGCTTCACCGGCGAAGGCCCCGGCACCTCCAGGTAGCTCTCCAGCACCTGGGCCTGCGAGGCGCCCGGCATGCGCAGCACGAACGGCGTCAGCGCGTCCACGCCCGCCGGCCCGAGCAGCTCGGCGGGCACGTCCCCGACCAGCGTCAGCTCGCTGTCCTGGGCGGCCGACCAGCCGGTGACCACCGGTCGCAGCGGCAGCCGGGCCGAGCCGAGCTGGGCGACCAGGCCGTTCAGGTCGCCGCGGTCGCCGATCCGGACCGTTGTCCGCAAGCGAGCCGAAGGCGCCGCACGCAACGGTGCGCGCGCCACGCCTATGCCTGGCGCCTCCTCGTCGGGCTCCAGCACGCGCAACGTGCCCGCCACGATCGGCGTCTCGGTCACCTCAGGCGCCGAGAAGAGCCCGCCGGAGATGCCGACCGCGTCGATCTCCACGCGTCCTGGATAGCCGGGAGGCGCGGTGACACCGATCAGCACGCTCGCCTCACGCCATTTCGGCACCGTCGGCGCCGAAGCGATTTGCGCGCCGTCCTGCAGAACGCGCACGCCGCCGCGTGTCAGCACTACCTCGAATCGATGCAGCACGCCCGCACCGCGCGTACCGGGGGACACCGAGTCGTCCACCACCACGCGAACCGCATCAGCAGGAGGTATCGGTCCCACGCGGTCCGGCGTGCCCGGCACGAGGTCGAGCACGAGCTTGCCGCGCGGTCCCGCCGCGTCCGTCACCACGGTCACCCGGCCCAGCTCGTCGTCGGCGTCGTTGAGTTGCAACGGCGTCCGTGAGCGCAGCACCGCCGTGTCGTCGCCGCAGGGCATGTCGAGCACCAGGCGGCCGGACCCCTGACTGGGGTTCACGCAGCCCACGCGGCCGCTCAGGTGGTAGCGGCGCGCCAGGAACGAGTCGTCGAAGTCGTCCAGCGATCCCTTGACCGCCTGGCGCCACGAGTCGTCGGTGGCGCGTTCCTCGGCCCTGACCGGCAGCGACCGCCGGCCGAAGGCGTCCACGGCCCGCACGTCCGGCCTGCCGGAGCCGGAGATCTCGGGCGACGCGACGAGTTTTCCGAGGATTTCGTAGCCCGCAGCGCCGGTCACGGGCGCCCATTGGACCCTCCCGTCGCTGCTCCAGACGGAGGAGGGCGCGTCGAGCGGCGCCGATCGAGACGGTGATTTGACGAACTCCGCCGCGTAGTCCGTCAGGCGAACGGGCTCTGAACTGGGGTTATTCGGCGTGTCGTCGGCCTGGCGCAACACCACCACCGCGGCGATGAGCACCCCGGCTGATACCAGCACTGCGATCATCCGACGACGCGGAGTCATACGTACACGTTATGGCAGGGGCCCAAAGAGTGAACGGGGGTTACCGTATGTGACATTGCTTAAGTCAAACATAACGCCGCGTTGCGTTATGGTCACGAGCCCATTGGCTTTGATGACTGCGGTCACAGTCATCGCCTAGGTTCCGGCCATCCCTCAGGAGAGGGTCGTGGAGCGGTGCGCGGAGAACTCGCGTCCGCCGGGAGCAGGGATAGAGGAGGGACATCACGTGCGTCAGCACATTGTGAAGTCCGCTGCGATTGTCGGCGCCACGCTGCTTGTCGTCGCAGCCTGTGGCACGAACAAGGGTGAAGAAAATGCCGCGGGGGGCAGCTGCGACACGTCGAAGGGCACTCTGACCGTTGGTGTCGTTGCCCCGTTGTCCGGCAACCTGTCCGCTCTCGGCATCGGCATCAAGCAGTCCGCCGAGCTCGCCGTGGACGAGGCGAACAAGAAGTGCACGGTGAAGGGCTACAAGCTGGCCGTCTCCGCGCAGGACGACGAGGCCAACCCCGCCAAGGGTGCCCAGGCCGCCACGAAGCTGTCGACCGACCCGAACGTCGTCGGTGTCGTCGGCACGCTGAACTCTTCGGTCGCGCAGACCGTGCAGCCGATCCTGCGGGACAAGAAGATCCCCCAGGTGTCGCCCGCGAACACCAACCCGGCGCTGACCAGGGGCAACGACTTCCTGACTGCCCCGAAGCGCCAGTTCGACAACTACTTCCGCGTCTGCACCACCGACGACCTGCAGGGCCCGTACGCGGGCAACTACCTCGTCGAGAAGGCTGGCAAGAAGAAGATCGCGATCATCACCGACGGCAAGACCTACGGTGAGGGCCTCGCGGCCGAGCTGTCGAAGCAGGTCGCCAAGAAGGGCGGCACGATCGTCGGCTCCGAGAAGGTCGGCGAGAAGGACACCGACTTCTCCGGCGTCATCGCCAAGATCAAGGCCCTGAACCCGGAGGCCGTCTACTACGGCGGTGAGTACCCCGTCGCGGGTCCGCTGTCCAAGCAGATGGCGTCCGCCGGCCTGAACGTCCCGCTGATGGGCGGCGACGGCATCTTCGACGGCAAGTACATCGAGCTCGGCGGTAAGGAAGGCGACCTCGCCACCTCCGTCGGCGCGCCGACCGAGTCCCTGGCCACCGCCAAGGCGTTCGTCGACGCGTACAAGGCGAAGTTCGGCAAGGAGGACTACGCCGCCTACGGTGCGTTCTCCTACGACGCCGCGAACGCGATCATCGGTGCCCTGGCCGCCACGCTCTCGAGCGGCGACTGGGCCGACGCGAAGCGTCCGGACATGCTGACCAACGTCGGCAAGTACAGCGGCTCCGGCGCCACCGGTGAGGTCAAGTTCGACCAGTACGGCGACAGCACCAACAAGGTTCTGACCGTCTACCAGGTCACCTCTGGCAAGTGGAAGGACGTTCAGACCGGCGAGTTCACCGGCTGACGACTACTGATAACTGATTGAGCTACGGCGGGGGCGGGCGTTGTTTGCTCGCCCCCGCCGTCTACGGAGGTAGTCGTGTCAGTCCTGCTTCAACAGCTGGCGAACGGGGTCATGCAGGGCGCGTTGATCGCCCTGATCGCCCTCGGGTACACGATGGTGTACGGCATCATCCAGCTGATCAACTTCGCCCACGGCGAGGTTTTCATGGTGGCCTCGTACGGAGGCCTCGCCACGTTCACGCTTCTTCCTGACGACCTCAAGAAGTCGCCTGCCGTGGCACTGCCGCTCATGTTCGTCGGCGGCATTCTGATCGCGGTCGTCGTAGCCGTGATCATGGAACGGTTCGCCTACCGGCCGCTGCGCAACGCGCCCCGGCTGGCGCCGCTCATCACCGCGCTCGGTGTCTCGGTGTTCCTGCAGGAGGCCGTGCGCGTCTGGTACCCCAACGCCAAGTCCAACCTGCCTTACCCCAACGTCTTCCCGCAGGGCAACCTCACGCTCGGCTCGGTCAACATCTCGTGGACCGGCGTGCTGCTCGTCCTGCTCTCGGTGGGTCTCGCCGTCGTCCTGCAGACCTACATCAACCGCTCGCGGATGGGCCGCGCGATGCGCGCGACCGCGCAGGACCCCGACACCGCGAAGCTGATGGGCGTCAACCCCGACCGCGTGATCGTGACGACGTTCGTCCTCGGCGCCGTCCTCGCCGGTGTCGCCGGCGTTCTCTACGGCGGATTCCTCGGCAACATCAACATCGACATGGGCTTCCAGAACGGCATCTTCGCCTTCACGGCGGCCGTCCTGGGCGGTGTCGGCAGCATCCGCGGCGCGGTCGTCGGCGCGTTCATCATCGGTCTGATCAAGACCCTGGCCGGTCAGTACATGCCGGGTGGCACCCAGTACGACTACGTGTGGATCTTCGTCGTGCTGATCCTCGTGCTGGTCTTCCGCCCGCAGGGTCTGTTCGGTGAGCCGGAAAGGGTGCGCGCATGAGCACGAGCACTGTGTCCACTCCTTCTGGACAGCGTTCCGCCCTCGCGTCCTTGGGCAAGCCGTTCGCGGCTGTGGCCGGCGTCCTCGGCATCGTCGCGGCCCTGCTTCCGTGGGTCACGTTCAGCCTCAACGACGGCAACTGGCCGGACAAGTCGACGCTGCAGTTCTTCGACGCGCCGTTCGCCGTCACCGGCTTCCGCTGGCACGTCCTGCTGCTCGGCATCTTCATCCTCATCGCGACCTTCGCGCCGGTCCCGTCCAAGGGCCGCGTCATCAGGTGGCTCGGCTGGGGCCTCGTCGCCGTCTCGTTCATCAACGGCGCGTACATCACCAACAAGGGTGGCGGCTTCGGCGCCATCACGGCCGCTGACGGCGCGTTCGCGTTCGGCAGCGTCGCCGGCCTCATCGGTGGTGTGCTGGCGATCCTGGCCGGCTACGGCATCGGCATCGAGCCGGTGGGCGAGTGGAAGTTCAAGATCTCGACTCCGGTCGCGTACCTGGTGCTGCTCCTGTCGTTCGCGGGCGTGCTGCTCGCGGTCGCGGCGATGCTGACCACCGGTGGCGTCGGTACCTCGAACCCGTACGCGGGTGCGATCTTCCTGTCGTTCCTCGGGTTCGCGGCCGGTGTTCTCGGCGCACTGAGCGGTGTCGGGTACATCCGCTGGCTTTCGAAGCTCTCGGAAGAGCACCGGGTGTTCAGCGTGATCGTGCTGGCGGCGTGTGCGCTGCTGCTGCCGTTCACCGACGCCGGCAACGAGTACTGGATGACGGTCGCGGCGAACATCGGCATCTACGCCGCCACCGCGATCGGCCTCAACATCGTCGTCGGTCTCGCCGGTCTGCTCGACCTCGGGTACGTGGCGTTCATGGGCATCGGCGCGCTCGTCGCGGCGAACTTCTCCGGTGCCGCCGCCGCGAACTTCGGCATCACCCTGCCGTTCCCGCTGGCCGCGGCCATCGCCGCGATCGTCGCCGGCATCTTCGGCGCGATCGTCGGTTCGCCGACGCTGCGGGTCCGCGGTGACTACCTGGCGATCGTGACGCTGGCGTTCGGTGAGATCTTCACCCGCTCCGCGCAGAACGACATCGGCAGCCTGACCAACGGCTCCAACGCGATCCCGGGCATCCCGCCGCTGTCCCTGTTCGGCGCGGAGTTCAACAAGGAGTTCTCGATCGGCGCGGTGAAGCTGCCCGCCGGTGTCCTCTACTACGTCCTGATCGTGCTCCTCGTGGCCGCCACCATGGCCGTGTTCGCGAACCTCAAGTTCAGCCGCATCGGCCGTGCCTGGATCGCGATCCGCGAGGACGAGGACGCGGCCCGCGCGATGGGCATCAAGACCGGCCAGGCCAAGATCCTGGCGTTCCTCATCGGCGCCATGCTCGCGGGTCTCGCGGGTGCGGTGTTCGCGCACAAGAACGGCACGGTGTCCTACGAGTCGTTCAAGTTCCTCGAGTCGGTCACGCTGCTCGCGGCGGTCATCCTCGGCGGCATGGGGTCCATCCCCGGCGCGGTCCTGGGTGCGGCGCTGCTGTTCGTGTTGCCCGAGAAGCTGCGCGACTTCGAGGAGTACCGCCTCATGATCTTCGGCCTCGCGCTGATCGTGATCATGCGGTTCCGTCCGCAGGGCCTCATCCCCGACCGGCACCGCCGTGCGGAGCTGGCCGACGAGGATGTTGGTGGTGTGCCGGTCGATGAGGTGCACGAGGCTCCGAAGGAGGCGAAGGCGTGACCACGCCAGTACTGGAAGCGCGCGATGTCTCGATGGTCTTCGGTGGCCTCAAGGCGTTGAAGGGCGTCACGCTGACGCTCGAAGAAGGCAAGATCGTCGGTCTGATCGGCCCGAACGGGGCCGGCAAGACCACGTTCTTCAACTGCCTCACGGGTCTGTACACGCCGACCACGGGAAGCGTGCTGCTCAAGGGCAACGAGCTGCCCGGCGACCCGGCGAAGGTGACGGACGCGGGCGTTGCCCGCACGTTCCAGAACATCCGCCTGTTCCCCAGCATGACCGTGCTGGAGAACGTGCTCGTCGGCCGTCACGTGCGGATGAAGCAGGGCCCGCTGGCCTCGCTGTTCCACGGCCCGGCCTACCAGCGCGGCGAGAAGGCAGCTCGTGAGCGCTCGCGTGAGCTGCTCGAGTTCGTCGGCCTGACCGGTCCGGACGACGAGCTCGCGCGCAACCTCCCGTACGGCGACCAGCGCCGTCTCGAGATCGCGCGTGCGCTGGCGACCGACCCGGCGGTGCTGCTGCTGGACGAGCCCACGGCGGGTATGAACCCGCAGGAGACGGAAGCGACGCAGCAGCTGATCTTCCGCATCCGCGACACGGGCGTGTCGGTCGTCGTGATCGAGCACGACATCAAGTTCATCTTCGGGCTGTGCGACTCGGTTTCCGTGCTCGTGCAGGGCGAGCTGCTCGTCGAGGGCAGCCCCGAGGTCGTGCGGGCGGACCCGCGGGTGGTCGAGGCCTACCTCGGCAAGCCGCCGGACGAAGTCGAGCACGACATCGAGGCGGCCGCTGCTTCTGCTGAGGAGGAGCAGGCATGACCGCGCTGCTCGAAGTTCGCAACCTGTCGGTCGCCTACGGCGCGATCGAGGCCGTCCGCGACATCTCGTTCACCGTCGAGGCCGGCCAGATCGTGTCGCTGATCGGCTCGAACGGTGCGGGCAAGACGACCACGCTGCGCACCATCTCGGGCCTGCTGCGTCCGGCGTCCGGCGAGATCCTGTTCCAGGGCAAGCCGATCCACTCCGACCCGGCGCACGCGATCCTCGGCGAGGGCATCGCCCACTGCCCCGAGGGTCGCCGGCTCTTCCCGCGGATGACCGTGGAGGAGAACCTGCAGCTCGGTGCCTACGTCCGCAAGGACGACGGCATCGACGCCGACATGCAGCGCGTCTACGACCTGTTCCCCGTCCTGGGAGAGCGCCGGCACAACAAGGCCGGTCTCTTCTCCGGTGGTGAGCAGCAGATGCTGGCCATCGGTCGCGCGATGATGTCCAAGCCGCGTCTGCTGATGCTCGACGAGCCCTCGATGGGTCTCTCGCCGATCATGACGCAGAAGATCTTCGACACCATCAAGGAACTGCAGTCGCTCGGCACCACCATTCTGCTGGTGGAGCAGAACGCGCTGGCCGCGCTGGCGTTGTCGGACCACGGCTACGTCATCGACCTCGGCAAGACCACTTTGGACGGTCCGGGGCAGTCGCTCCTGGCCGACCAGCGGGTGCGCGACGCGTACCTGGGTGAGTCGCACTGAGCTGATCGTTTTGCTGAGGCGGGGCGGAGGGATTTCCTCCGCCCCGCTTCTTTATGAGCCGTCGAACCCGGCCAGCACGCGCGGCAGCGCGAGTTTGGCCGACTTCGCGTGGTCGACGCCCTGGCCGAGGTCGATCACCGTGCTCGTGGCGTGGTGGCGATCGAGTCGTTCGCGGCAGTAGGTGGAGTTGCCGATCAGCACGTCGCGGTCGCCGGTCGAGGCGTAGATCGTCACCGGCACCCGCGGGCGCCAGTCGCAGTAGCTGTCCGCCTCCCGCAGCTTGGCGCGCAGCACACCGGTCGGGTGCTCGACGCGCTTGAGGTAGTCGGGCTGGAACAGCCCGGACAACGAACCGGGCAGCTTTGGCAGGATCTGGTCGATTCGGTGCTCGCCGTCGAAGAGTCCCTCGATCGACGCGTCCTTGAACGCCTCCGAGGGCGAGTCGTACAGGTGGTGGAGGCGGTTCCACGCCACCGTCCAGTACGCCGCGTACGCCACGCCGTTGAGGGTGTTGCCCACTTCTTCCACGAACCCGCTCGGTCGCATCGGCCCGCTGATCGGTGCCAGCCCGCCGAGCCTGAGCCGCGAGTCGGCACCGTTCTGCAGCGCCTGCCCCAGTGCCATGGTGGCGTGCCCGCCCTGCGAGTGGCCGGTGATCATGACGCGCGGGTCGGGGCGGCGGCCCTGTTGCGCGACCAGTTCCCGGGCCGCGCGCAACGCGTCCACCGACGCCGTGACGGTCGACGGGGCGTCGGCGTACGGGTGGAAACCGGGGCCCGTGCCCAGACCCAGGTAGTCCGGCGCGGTGGTGAGGTAGCCGGCGGAGGCGAACAACAGCGCCGCCGCCCTGTCGTTGCCGTCCACCACCGAGGCGACCGAGCCCCGGTAGGACGCGGTGCCGTGCAGCCAGGTGACCTGGCGGGGTGATCTGTTGTCGTTGCGCGGTACGGCGATCAGCGCGCTGGCCGTGGTCGGCTTTCCTCGCGGGTCGATGGTGCGGTAGACGATCCGCTTCGCGTCCACGCCGAAGCGCACGCGTGAGTTGTCCAGCCCCCAGTTGGCCAGATAGGTGGCGACCTGCCCGCTGTCCAGCTGGGACACCGTGACGACCTCGAGCAGTTCGCCGCGCTTTGTGTGCGCGGAGGCGGTCGCCGGGAGCGCCGCCGCGACCACGACGCCGCACAGCACTGCTGCCGCTATTCGTGTTCTGGTCATGGTTCAACGATGTCGGGCCGGCAGGGCCCGCACACTGGGGTCTTCCGCACAGTTGAGGTGTGGTTTACCCCAGTACTTATGCTCCGGGCGCTTTGGGACGCAGGAGGCAGGTGAGGCGGGCGGTGCAGGTGCGCTTGCCGTCCTCGTCCGTCACGACGATCTCGTACGTCGTGGTGCTGCGGCCGAGGTGGATGGGGCGGGCCACGCCGGTGACCATGCCGTCGCGGGCCGCGCGGTGATGCGTGCAGGACAGCTCCAGCCCGACGGCGATGGAGCCGAACTGCGCGGCGTGCATCGCGGACGCGACCGAGCCCAGCTGCTCGGCGAGCACCGCGTTCGCGCCGCCGTGCAGCAGGCCGAACGGCTGGCGGTTGCCCTTGACCGGCATCGTGCCGATCATCTCCTGGACATCCCATTGGGTGATTTCGACGCCCATCCGGGAGGCCAGTTGTTCGGCTTCGAGGTCGCTGGGCAGGTCGGGGATCACGCGGGCTCCAAGGGCTCAAGCGAAACTGTCAGACCTCCACCCTAGACTCGGGCGCGTGACTCCCTCAGACGTGAAGCGGCTCCTGCTCATCGACGGTCACTCGATGGCCTACCGAGCGTTCTACGCCCTGCCCGCCGAGAACTTCGTGACGAAGACGGGCCAGGTCACGAACGCCGTGTACGGCTTCACGTCCATGTTGATCAACATCCTGAGGGATGAGAAGCCCACGCACGTCGCGGTGGCGTTCGACGTTTCGCGCAAGACCTTCCGCTCCGAGCAGTACCCCGAGTACAAGGCCGGTCGCTCCAAGACGCCGGACGAGTTCCGCAGCCAGATCTCCCTGATCCAGGACGTGCTCGCGACGCTCCGGATCCCCACGATGGAGAAGGAGAACTACGAGGCGGACGACATCATCGCGACCCTGACCACGCAGGCCGTGGCGCAGGGCGTCGAGGTGGAGATCGTCACCGGCGACCGTGACGCGTTCCAGCTGGTCAACGACAAGGTCACGGTGCTGTACCCGGTCAAGGGCGTCTCAGAGATGGGCCGGTTCACCCCCGCGTACGTCGAGGAGAAGCACGGCGTGCGGCCCGACCAGTACGCGGACTACGCGGCGGTGCGCGGCGACTCGTCGGACAACCTGCCGAACACGCCGGGCGTGGGGCCGAAGACGATCATCAAGCTGCTCAACCAGTTCGGCGGGCTCAACGAGCTCGTCGACCACGTCGACGAGGTGCCCGGCAAGGTCGGCGAGGCGCTGCGCGGCAACCTGTCGAACATCATCATGAACCGCCAGCTCACCGAGCTGATCAAGGACGTCGAGCTGCCGTACACGATCGACGGGCTCGAGGTTCAGCAGTGGGACCGCGACGCGGTGCACCGGCTGTTCGACGAGCTGGAGTTCCGCGTGCTGCGCGACCGTCTGTTCCAGACGCTCACGACCGCGGAGCCCGAGGCCGAGGAGGGCTTCGAGGTCTCCGGCGGCGCGATCCCCGCGGGCACGCTCGCGAAGTGGCTGGACAAGAACGCGCGCAAGACGCGGGTCGGCGTGGCGTTGCGCATCACGGTCAACGACCTCGAGGGCGTCGCGCTGTGCACGGCCACCGGTGAGGGCGGGTACGTCGATGTCGCCGAGCTGAACGAGGCCGACGAGCAGGCGCTCGCCGCGTGGCTCGCCGACGAGAAGGTGGCCAAGGCGGGCCACGACCTGAAGCTGCCGTTGCGCCGCGTGCGCGCCCGCGGGTGGAAGCTGCGCGGCCTGTCCTCCGACACGGCCCTCGCCGCCTACCTGGTGCGTCCCGGCCAGCGTTCGTTCGCCCTCGACGACCTGGCGCTGCGCTACCTCAAGCGGGAGCTGCGGGCTGAGGAGTCCGGCGACGGCCAGCTGTCGCTGCTCTCCGACGAGTCCGAGGAGGCGCAGAAGGTCGCCACCAGCACGATCCTGCGCGCGCGTGCCGTCGCCGAGCTCGCCGACCGCCTCGACGAAGAGCTGGTGACCATCGGCGGCGCCGACCTGCTGGCGAACCTCGAACTGCCGCTGATGAACGTGCTCGACGAGGTCGAGGCCGTCGGCATCGCCATCGACGTCGAGCACCTCTCGGAGCTGGAGGCGCACTTCGCGGCGGGTGTGAAGCAGGCAGCCCAGGACGCGTACTCGGTGATCGGCAAGGAGATCAACCTCGGCAGCCCGAAGCAGCTGCAGACGGTCCTCTTCGAAGAGCTGAACATGCCGAAGACGAAGAAGACCAAGACCGGCTACACCACGGACGCCGACGCGCTGCAGAACCTCTTCGAGCAGACCGAGCACCCGTTCCTGCAGCACCTGCTCGCGCACCGCGACGTCACGCGCCTGAAGTCCACTGTGGACGGCCTGCTGAAGTCGGTGGCCGACGACGGCCGCATCCACACGACGTTCCACCAGACCATCGCCGCGACGGGCCGGCTGTCCTCGACGGACCCGAACCTGCAGAACATCCCGATCCGCACGGACGAGGGCCGCCGCATCCGCCAGGCCTTCGTCGTCGGCAACGGCTACGCGGAGCTCATGACCGCGGACTACAGCCAGATCGAGATGCGCATCATGGCCACGCTGTCGGGCGACGAGGGCCTGATCGCGGCGTTCAACAGCGGCGAGGACCTGCACACCTACGTGGCCTCGCAGGCCTTCTCGATCCCCACCTCCGAGGTGACGGGCGAGATGCGCCGCCGCATCAAGGCCATGTCGTACGGCCTCGCCTACGGCCTGTCCGTCTTCGGGCTCTCCCAGCAGCTCCGCATCCCGACCGAAGAGGCCCGCGAGCAGATGGAGGCCTACTTCTCCCGCTTCGGCGGCGTCCGCGACTACCTCAACGAGATCGTGAAGAAGGCCGGCAAGGACGGCTACACCGAGACCGTCCTCGGCCGCCGCCGCTACCTGCCCGATCTCACCTCGGACAACCGCCAGCGCCGCGAGATGGCCGAACGCATGGCCCTCAACGCTCCCATCCAGGGCAGCGCCGCCGACATCATCAAGGTCGCGATGCTGGGCGTGTACCGGGCGCTGGAGTCGTCCGGGCTGCGGTCGCGGATGCTCCTGCAGGTCCACGACGAACTGGTGCTGGAGATCGCCGAGGGCGAGCGCGAGGCCGTCGAGGCTCTGGTTCGCGAGCACATGGGCAACGCCTACCCGTTGCAGGTGCCGCTGGAGGTCTCGGTGGGCGTGGGCCGCTCCTGGGACGACGCTGCCCACTAGAGTGGACGGATGGGGTCGGTCAGGCAGGTCCAGGTCACGTTCGACTGTGCGGAACCCGAGCGCGTAGCTCGTTTCTGGTGCGAGGTGCTGGGCTACGTCGTCCCGCCACCACCGCCGGGCTTCGCGAGCTGGGACGCCTTCAACAGCTCGCTGCCGGAAGCCGACCAGGGGTCGGCGTTCGCCTGCGTCGATCCCACCGGGGTAGGCCCGCGGCTGTTCTTCCAGCGCGTGCCCGAGGGCAAGGTCGTCAAGAACCGGGTGCATCTCGACGTGCGGGTCGGCACCGGCCTCGTGGGTGACGAGCGCCTTGCCACGCTCGAAGCCGAGTGCGCACGACTGATCGCGCTCGGCGCGACACACCTGTACACGCAGCATGCCGACGGCATCAACGAATCGTGCATCACGATGCAGGACGTCGAGGGCCACGAGTTCTGCCTCGACTGACCGTTCACCGGGCCAGCAGGCCTTCACACGTCCGCACGAGCACGCGGCAGGCATCGGCGGACTTGCGGCCCAGCATCGGGTTCTCCGCGTGCGCCTGCCAGCGGCGCAACGCGGCGAACGCGGTCTGCCGCACCTCGCCGGCTAGTGCGTCCGGGGGCAGGCCGAGGCGGATGGCGGGGGCGATGCCGGCCTCGCCCAGCAGGCGCTCCGCCTCCACCACCATCGGCTTCGGCAGGGACACCACGCCGGACCGCAACGCCGACAGCAGGCGCAGTTCCGCGAACTCGTGGGTCGCGGCGAAGATCCGTTCCACCTCGCCCGCCAGCCGGCCACCGCCGGACGAGCGCACCACCCGGTCCAGTGCCAGCAGGGCGGACCGGGCCTTCAGCAGGTCGCGGCGCTCGCTGAACTGCGTCTCCAGCACCCGCTGCAGCTCCCGCAAACCGCTGCGCGCCACCAGTTCGCCGGCCAGCGCCGCCTGTGATCGGACGCCCTGGCGGATCAACGTCACCGACAACCGGATGCCGAACACGCCGAACCGGCGCAGCAGGGCGGCCCGTTCCTCGGAACCGGAGGCGAAGCGGTCGGCGGAGAGCAACGACGACTCCAGCGACTCCCGGGGTTCGGCGGCCAGCGCCGACAGGGCCACGAACTCGGCCTGGGTCAGCGTCCTGCCTGCCATCGCGACCAGACCCGCCACGGCGACCACGTTCTGCGCCAGGCCGTGCAGTTCCGGCGCGGAGCGGTAGCGGGCCGCGATGGAGCGGGCGGAGATCATCGCGTCGACCCGGCCGCCGGCGATCTCGTCGGCGCGGGAGATCACCGCGACGGTGTTGATGGCGGCCGCGCGGGCGATGCTCTGGTCGCGGAACGACTCCAAAAAGGACGCATCGGCCGAGTGCAGGTGCTTCATCAGGTACACAACGGCATCGGCCTCGGTCGGCGTTTCGTCGTCCGGGGTCAGGAAGCGCACCGCTTGAGCCGAGTTCTCGGCCGACAGCGAGGCGATGCCCGGTGTGTCGATCAACGTGGTCTGCCGCAGGCTCTGCGACGGCCAGTCCACGACCAGCCGCGAGACGGCGGCCCCGCCGAGGTCCACCGACAGCGCCCCGCCGCGGCGCACCACCGGCAGCGACACCGGGTTCCCGGTCACGGGGTGCAGCACGACGCGCGGCGAACGCCCGTCCTGGTACCAGGTGACGACCCGTGTGCACTCGCCCGCGTCGGTGGGGGCGAGCGAGTCGCCGACCAGCGCGTTCAGCAGGGTGGACTTCCCCGCCTTCACCCGGCCGGCGATCGCGACGCGCAGTGGCGACTCCAGGCGGTCCAACTGGCCGCGCAGGAAGTGCGCGGCGCGTGGCTGGTCCCGGTAGGCGTCGACCGCCAGCGACAACACCCGGCGCACCTCGTCGATGATCATGGCGTCACCTCCGCCCGTACCTTCTCCAGTGCCGCGAGTTCCTGGGCGATCTCCTGCAACCGCGCGGTCCGGTCGGCCGAGGAGGCCTTCACGGACTTCTGGGCCGACTGGATCGACTCCTGCAGAGAGCGCTTGAGCTGTTCGGCCAGCGCGGTGAAGTGGTCGCGCAGGTCGCGTTGCATCGCGCGGAGCACGTCGCGGGATTCCTTGCCCGCGTGGAACGTCACGTCGTCGACGTACCGGCGCAGGGCCGCCTTCGCGTCGTTCTGGCGGCGCTGGACGATGCGTTTCCGTTCGTCACCAATGGTCTTGCCGCCGAGCAGCACCGCGGCGCCGATCGAGATCGGGTTGATCAGCGAGAGTCCGATCGCGGAACCGAGCAGCCCGAACATCAGCAGACCGGAGTATCCGCCGCGCAGGCCGCTGAGGAAACGGCCGCCCAGACCGAACTTCTCGTCGGAACGGATCTCCAGCTCGCGCACCGAGCGCAGCGGATCGCCGGAGGCCGTCTGCAACGACGGCAGGGTCTGCTCGCGGTCCGAGTCGAAGTGCTCGGCCACGCGACGGGCCAGCCAGCGGGCTCGCTGGGTCGCCCACACCGAGTTCGCGGAGACCGCCGACGCCGCGGTGTCCTGGACCCATTTCGTGAACTGGTCCCAGATCTTCGTCGGATCACCGTCCATGATGGACTCCTCGGCCTCGCGGACGATCTCGCGCATGCGGTCGCGCAGGTCGTAGTCCACGTCGGCGTTCAGGTCCGCCACACCGTCGGACAACGTCTGCTGCCACCGTGCGGAACGTTCCTTCAGGCCCGCGGCGCGCTGCTCCGCCACCGAAAGCTTGTCGATCAACGCCTGGGCGGATGCCGGGTCCGACTGGGCCGATTCCTCCGCGCGCAGTGACGAGGTGATCTGGTCGATGACCGCGTGCACGTCGTGCGCGGTGGAGCGGCGGGCCAGTGCGTCGGCCTCGCCCAGCACCTTCTTGCGGATGTAGGTGACCAGCGGCGGGTAACCGGACTCGCGGTTCACGTCCTGGTCACCCGTCTGCAGGGCGTGCCAGCGCAGCGTCGACGACACCGTGAAGAACGACGGCACGAGGCCCACCGACTTCAGGTGTGCCTGGTTCTGCTCTGCGATGAACCGCCAGTCCGGATAGAGGTCGGTCTTCGTGACGACGCACGCCACGTTCGGGCACACGGCCACCGCGTTGCGCAGGAACTCCAGTTCCGGGGCGGTGTACTCCTGCGACGCGTCGGACACCAGCAGCACCGCGTCGGCGGTGGGCAGCGCGGACATGGTGGCCGCGCCGTGGACGGAGCCGAGCCCGCCGACACCGGGGGTGTCGACGAGCTCCAGCCCCTCGCCGAGGATCGGGCGCGGAATTCCCACCTCGACGTGGTCCAGGCGTTCCTTGTTGCCGGGGTTGCCCGCCTCGGAGGCGTAGACGGGCAACTGGTCCACGGGCACCTCGATGCGCGATTCACCGCGCACGAGGGTGACGACGGGCTGCTCGGCGTACCGGACGACGGTCGGGACCGACGTCGCGATGTCGTCGAACACCGGGCACACCGGCGCCCCGAGCAGGCCGTTGACCAGCATGCTCTTGCCCTGCTTGAACTCACCGACGACCAGCAGCCGCACGCGGTCGTCCTGAAGTCGTGCCCTCGCCTGGCGCAACCGTGCTTCGAGGTCCGGCCGGTCGTAGCGCGCGATGGCGGCGAGCGCGCGGTCGACGGCCTCGACGGGTGTGGTCGTCATGGTGAGATCACGCAATCACTGGGTCGGGCTCGGCAACGGGCTCCGGCTCGACGTCCACCGGGAACGCCTCCGGCTCCGGTTCGGGCAGGACGACCGGGTCGTCCAGCACGATCTCCGGGTCGTCCTCGAGGGGCTCCGGCTCCAGGAGCACGTCCGGCTCCTCGGCAGGCTTGGGCTCCGGTTCGTTGAAGGAGTCCTTCACCTGCACGACGTTCGTGTCGTTGTCCTGGATGGCGACCGAGTTGACCTCGGTGTCGTCGTCGGAGTTGAACGAGTCGTCGATGATCGTGACGTCCCGGTCGTCGATGCTGATGTTCTGCTCGATGTTGGTCACCGGCTTCTCCACCACGTACTCGCGCGTGGTGTGGTGGATCTCCCGGACGGGGTCGTCGTCGTTCGAGGACGATCTCTCCGCACCGCGGGCGCGCACCCCGCCGGAATCGGCCATGATCAGCCGCGCGTCCCGGACGTCCTGTCCGGTGACGCCGTTCAGACCTGCCTTGTTCAGCTCGCCGTCCGGGTTCTCGTCGAACGCCTTCTTGGCTTCGTCGTCCTTCAGCAGGTTCATCAGGAAGTCGATCAGATTGGACAGCATGTCCGGCTCCTAGCGTCGTGGAACGAACCGGCCCCGACCACCCCTCGCGGCCGGGGCCGGCTCGCGGTCAGAAGGCGGGCAGTTCCAGTTCCTCGACGATGTTGTCGATCTGGTTCTCGACGTCGATGTCGAAGTCGTTGGACTGGTCCGACACGGCGGCCAGGTCGGCGTCCTGCTCCGAGATCTGGTCGACGTCCTGGTCCAGCTCCTGGTCGGCGTCCACGTCGACGTTCGACTGCGCGTTGCCGCCGTTGCCGCCGGACGCGTCCGCGTCGCCACCGTCGCCGGTCACGCCACCGTTGCCGCCGAAGCCGACGCCGCTGCCACCAGAGGTGGAGCCGAAGTTGACGTTGACCAGGCCCTCCTGGTCGATGTCGCCACCGGCACCGCCCACGCCGAGGCCGTTGCCCCCGTTGGCGCTGCCGCTGTCGCCCCCGACGGCTGTCCCGCCGTTGCCTCCGTCGCCACCCTCGGTGTTCGTGACCGTGGTGGTGTCCTGGGCCTGCTCGGCGGCCTGCTCCGCGGCCTGCGGGTTGACCTGTGCGGTCTGCAGCTGCTGCTCGGCCGCGTTGGTGGTGTCCAGGTCGAGGTCGGCGGTCAGGTCGGCGAGGAACGCGTTGAGGTCGATGGGGTTGCTCATGTCCAGCTCCTTGGTGTTGGTCCCCGGCGGCGGTTCCGACCGGCTGACTACTACGAAGCTAGGTTCCGGCGAGGCCGCTGCCATCGGGACCGAACCCTGTTCGTCGCCGGCACGAACACAGGGATCGAGGGAGGAGCGGCGGGGTCACTAAGGGATTGCCCCCTGATTTGTCAACCGCGGTGAACCGCACCAAGTGAGACGCACGTGTAGGTGGGTACGTCCGCTGCGTATTGCCATAGGGGAGTCCGATGTCGTACCAGGTTGGGCTGGATCTGGGATCGACCTTCACCACCGTGTCGACCTGGAGACAGGAGCGAGCCGCGAGGCTCGAAGTGCTTGTGCCGTCTGTGATCTTTCAGAGTCCGGACGGGACGTTCCTCGTGGGAGAGGATGCGGAACGCCGTGCGCTGACCGATCCCGGTCGCGTCGCGCGGCAGTTCAAGAACCGCATCGGCGATCCCACCCCGTTGCGGATCGGTGACGCCGCGTTGACGGCGGAGGCGATCGCGGCCCGTTTTTCGGTGCGGCTGCTCGGTTCTCTGCCTGGTGGCACGCCGACGCGGGTGGCTTTCGCCTACCCGGCGGGGTGGGGCCACTACCGGCTGGAGTCGTTGCGGGCCGCCCTGTCCGCGAACGGCCTGGCCGACGCGCTGTTCGTGCCGGCACCGCAGGCCGCTGTCCGTGCGCACGATGCCCTTGTGCGCCTGGAAGAAGGCGCGACGGTCGCCGTGTACGACCTCGGTGGCAAGACTTTCGACGCCGCGGTGGTGCGCAAGCTCGCTGCCGACCGGTTCGTGCTGGCGGGGCCGCCGGAGGAGCTGGAGGTCGGTGGCCTCGACTTCGACGAGGTCGTGTTCCAGCACGTCGTCGAGGCGTTGCGGCCCGGCTGGGACGAGCTGGACCCGATGGATCCCGCGGTGCTCGCCGCCGTCGCTGAGCTGCGACGCGCCTGCACGGCGGCGAAGGAGAAGCTGTCCGCCGACACCGAGGTGCTGATTCCCGTTGCGCTGCCGGGGATCGCGACGCGGGAGGTGCGGCTGGGCCGCACCGAGTTCGAAGCGATGATCCGTCCCGCGGTCGAGGAGACCGTGGCCGCGCTGGACCGGGCGCTGCGGGCCGCCGCCGTGCCGCCACGTGACCTCGCCGCCGTGCTCCTGGTCGGCGGTTCGGCACGGATCCCGCTGGTGACGCAGGAGGTGTCGGCGCAGCTCGGCCGCGCCGTGTCGCCCGCACCGAACGGCATGGTCGCCATCGGTGCCGCGCTGGAGGCCCACGGCCTCGAACCGGAGCCCGCCGCCGTCGCCACCGCGATGTGGACCCGCCCGCCGCTCCCGGAAGCACCGAAGTCGTTGCGGCCCAAGCGGAAGAAGCTGACACCGTTCGTGACGGCCGGTGTGCTGGCGGTAGTCGTCGGCGGTGGATTGCTCGCGAACAACGTGCTCACCAACAAAGCCGGTGCCGAGACGACGACGACCACGACGGCGCCGCCGCCGACGACGACCACCGAGCCGACGGTTGTTCAGTACGTGCCCGAACAGCCGACGCAGGCTCCTCCTCCGCCGCCGCCGAACACCACGCAGCCACCGAAACCCAAGCCCACCACCACGACCACTCGTCCCTCGACGACGGTCACCACGACGAAGTCCACTCCGCCGCCGCCGAGCTCGACGACCACCACCCCGAGCGGCACGAAGAAAGCCGGTGCCCCGTGACGAGACCTGCCTTACCTCCGAGACCCCGCCTGCAGCGCTGGCAGCCCGTCGAACGGGTCAAGCCGCGGGCCGTCAAAGCGGCTGTGTGGTTGTGGATCGTGGCCGCGGTGGTGCAGCTGGTCAGTTCGTCGCTGGCGCTGATCGACGGGCAGCAGCTCCACGCCGACGTGCTCGCCGAGGTGGCGCAAGGGTTTCCGGCCGAGGAAGAGGCCACGCGGGAACGGGTGGCCGTCGCGGTGCTGGCGTTGCTGCTCGGTACCGGGCCGCTGATCGCGTTGCTGGAGCTGAGTTTCGTGGTCGCGCTGAACCGGGGGAAGCGGTGGGCGCGGCCGGTGCTGGCGGTGCTGGCCGGTGTTGTGCTGTTACATGCGGTGATCGTGGTTGGGGGACTGCGGTCGATGTTTCTCGTGGGCCTGGTGGTGGCGAGTGGGATGACCGTCGCAGCGGTGATCGTCTCGTTCCTGCCGGCGGCGCGATCGTGGTTCGCAGGGGGAGAGAAGAGATGAAGGCACCCGAGGTCGAACTGGCGTGGAGAGCCGGGGACACGGCCGCCGCGATCGAGGCGGCGGACCGGATCCTCGCGGCGGGATCGGACGAGAACTGCCTCGCCGCCGGGGTCGCCGCCGCTGCCGCGGCAGCCGACGGTTCGCTGCTCGACGCGGCGGCCAGGTGGAGGGTGATCGCCACCGCGTTGACCGGTGCGCCCGCCGTCGCCGCTCATGGACGGGCGGCGCTGGCCGCCTGCCTGGTCGGTGACGTCGAAGCCGCCGACCGGGACCTCGCCGAGGCCCGTGACCTGCTGTCGGGAGCGGCGCCGCGCGGGCTGACCGTGTTCCTCGACGGTGTGGCCGCCGCGATCGAGGCGGTGCGCGGCGGTTTCGACCGCGCGGCCAGCCGGTTGGCGGGGCTGGCGGTCGCGAACGTGCCGGTCGACGGCCTCGCCGCCGAGCAGTGGGACGACCTGGCGGTGACCGTGCTGATCGCCGGTGGCGACGACCGGACCGCGCGGGAAGTCCTTGCCGCGCACGAAGATCGTCCACCGACCGCACGGCGCCGGCTGCTCGCCGCCTGGCTGCACCTGCGGGCGGGACGGCTCGCCGAGGCCCGCGCCTCGATCGCGTCCGCCGGTGGCGCACCGGTGCTGCGCCGTGACGCCGTGCTCGCGGCGGCCGTGACGATCGGCCTCGCGCGGCGCGCCGGTGACCCGGACGCCCTGCGTGCCACGTGGCGTCGCGTCGCGCCGGTCGTCGCCGGCGCGGACGTCGAGGTGCTGCTGCTCGAGGCCTGGGGCGAGCTTTCCGTTGGTGCGGCGGCGGTGTCGCGGTTCGACGGCGAGACCGTCGTGGAAGCGATGACCACGGCCATCGCCAAGGCCGGGGTGCCGGAGTGGGCGCTGCGGGCCAACCACTGGTGGAAGCTGCACCGGGCCGTCGGTGCCGGGGACGCCGAGACGGCCATGCAGGCCGCGGCGGCGTTGCGGGCCTCCGAGCGGGGCGCGGCCGCACACGCGTGGGCATCAGTCGTGCGGGAGACCGTGGACGGACGCGAGGTGGCGGCGGTGGCGGCCGGGCTGGACGACGCCTGGGAGGCCATGGCGCTGTGCGGTGCCGCCGCGGCGAAGCTCAGCGATCCCACCGAGGCGCGGGAACTGCTGAGCACCGGGCGGGCGTTGCGGGCTCGGTTCGCCACGGAGGAACCGGGTGACGGCTTGTCCAAGCGCGAGCGCTCGGTCGGCGAGTTGCTGCTGGACGGCCTGACCCAGAAGGAGATCGGGGCGCGGCTGTACATCTCGCCGAAGACCGTGGAACAGCACGTGGCACGGATCCGGCAGAAGCTCGCGGTGTCGAGCAGGGCCGAGCTGATCGCCTCGCTGCGGGCGCGCCTGGCGGGCTGACGTTCTTGGCCCATTTCAACTTATAACCGACTGGGGGACTTGCCGCAAGACCCCGGGATTCCCGCACAATTCGTGGCCTCGACAAAAAGGGGGAATCCGCAATGCGAGTTCTGGTGTCCACGATCGGGTCACGTGGTGAGGCTCAGCCGGTCACCGCTTTGGCCGTGCAGCTGAAAGAACTGGGCGCCGAGGTGAAGGTCGTCGCGCCGCCCGACTTCGAGGACCTCGTGACCGGCAACGGCATCGGCTTCACGCCCGTGGGCCCGCTCCTGCGCACCGTCGCCGCCGTCCGGCGGACCCGTGAGGAGCTGGGCAAACTGGTCGAGGAGACGGTGCGGGAGCAGTTCCGGGTCGTTGGTGCGGCAGCGGACGGCGCGGACGTGCTGGTGGCGGGCGGTGCGTTGCAGCACGCGACCCGTTCGGTGTCGGAAAGCATCGGCGCGTACTACGTGTACGCGAGTTTCTGCGCGAACACGCTTCCTTCGCCGCACCACGCGCCGCCAGCAATGTTGGGCAATGTTCCGGTGAACGGAACGGCCGAGGAAAACCTCGCGTCGTGGGAGCAACATCGGCTCCTCTTTGCGAGCTCCCGCGAATCTCTCAACGCTGAGCGCGCAGAACTCGGCCTGGCTCCGATCGACGACGTCCGCGACCACATCTTCGGCGACGCCCCCTGGCTGGCCGCAGACCCGGTGCTCGGCCCGTGGCCCGGCCCCGGCGACCTCGTGCAGACCGGCGCCTGGCTGGCCGACGACCAACGTCCGCTCGACCCGGTGCTGGCGGAGTTCCTCGACGCTGGTGAGCCGCCGGTCTACTTCGGCTTGGGCAGCATGCGCAGTGCCCAGGACGCGGCCAAGAACGCCATCGAGGCCGCGCGCGAGCTTGGTCGCCGGGTCGTTCTGCAACGCGGCTGGGCAGATCTGCAGCTCACCGACGACGCCACGGACTGCATCGCGATCGGTGAGGTGAACCAGCAAGCCCTGTTCCGCCGTGTAGCGGCAATCGTGCATCACGGCGGTGCCGGCACCACCACGACGGCCGCCGCCGCGGGCACACCGCAGGTCGTGCTGCCGCACATGTACGACCAGTACTACTGGGGCAACCAGGTCGAACGCCTGAACATCGGCCGCAGCGCCTCGGCCCTGACCGCCGAGGTGCTCGACGAGGCCCTCCGGCTCGCCGATGACGCCGCGAAGACCGGACCGCGGATCCGCACGGACGGTGCACGGGTTGCCGCCGAATGCCTTATGGCGCTTTAGAAATTTGCTGTGCGGCTGAACCGGCCCAACTGAGACGTACGTGTTGTGGGTGTCCGCGCCATAAGGGGTGACCCGCAATGTCGTACCAGGTTGGACTCGATCTCGGATCCGCAGGCACCACCGTCGCCACCGACCGGGGCGTCACGACCACCAGTGCCGCCGGGAACGCCCCGGCCAGGGAGATCGCGAAGATCCTGGACGACCTCGCGCACCGGTACGGGGAGCCGCCCAGCAGGGTCGCGCTGACGCACCCGCTCGAGTGGCCGCACGAGTACCTCGAGCAGCTGCGGCAGGACCTGATCGAGGAGGGGCGCGCGGACATCCTCTTCCTGCCGGCACCGCACGCGGCGGCCATCGCGTTTGATGCCAACGCGCAGTTGCCGGAGCACGGCACGGTTGCGGTGTTCGACTTCGGGGCCACCGGCTGCAACATCACGGTGTTGCGCAAGCACGGCGTGTTCATGCTGGCGGGTCGGCCGGAGCGGGTCGACGTCGGCGGGTACTTCCTCGACGACCTCGTGGTCGAGCACATCGGGGCGACGATGGAGCAGTACGGGCCGGAGCTCAGAAGCAGCTGCATCGAGGCGAAGGAACTGCTCGGCAGTTATCCGGAGGTGCGGATTCCCGTGCTGGCGGCGGAGATCCGCGAGGTCCGGCTCAGCCGGTTGCAGTTCGAGGCGATCATCCGGCCCGCGGTCGAGATGGTCGTGGACGCGCTCGAACGGGTCGTGTGGAGTGCGGGGCTGTGCGAGCCCGACGTCATCCTGCTCGTTGGCGGGTCGGCGCGAATTCCATTGGTGGCCAAGGAAATCGCCAAGCGGCTGCCGATCCCGGTGATGCGGGCGCCGGAGGGTGCGGCGGCGATGGGCGCCCAGCTGGAGGCGAAGCAGCTCGAGCCCGAACCGGCCGAGGAGCCGCCGGTGTGGCTGCCTGCACCTCGCGAGGAGGGCGAGGCGAAGCGGCGGATTCCGACCACGCCGTTCATCGCGGCCGGGCTGTTGGCGCTGATCGTTGTTGGTGGGTGGGCCGCGCATGAGGCGATGGACCGGCCGAACGTTCTGATGGAGACCACGAGTGTGGAGCTGGCGCCGCCGGGAACGGCCGTGCTGCCCAGGATCTAGGTCAGAGCGCGGATCTCCTTCAGCGTCTTGTCGATCTCCGCCTGTGTGTTGATCACGGCCGTGCCGATCCGCGCGTACGGGATCCGGTAGGCGGCGGTGGTGATCTGGATGCGCTTCTGCGACAGCCGCTCCACCAGCTGGGGACCGGACTGCCCGGCGATGTCGAAGCACACCAGGCCCGCGGACATCCGCGGCTCCCGTGGCGTGTGGATGACGGCGCCGGGGATCGACGCGAGACCGTCCTTGAACCGCGTCGCCAGCTCGGTGATCCGCGCGGCCACGCGGTTGCGGCCGAGTCGTTGGTGGAACTCCACGGCGGCCTTCACCGCGTAGTAGTGCTCGAACGGGTGGAAGCCGCCAGGTCCGAGCAACGCTGTCTGGCTGCGGTTCGACAGGCTCGGCAGCAGCGGCACGATCTGGTCGCTGACCTGGGGGTTCACCCAGGCGATGCCGGTGCCGCGCGGACCGAACAGCCACTTGTGCGTGCCCGCCACGAACACGTCCGCGCCCAAGCGCGCCGCGTCGTCGTCCACCGCTGCGAGGCCGTGCACACCGTCAACGATCAGCAGACAGCGGTCTTCCTGTTTGCGGCCTTTGTTGGCGTCGGCGACGACCTGCGCGCACGCTCGTACCGGCATCTTCAGGCCCGTGCTCGACTGGACCCACGTGATGCCGACGGCACGGGTCTGCGGCGTGATCGAGTTCCGCAACCGCGTCGCGATCTCGTCCTCGGTGGCGGTGGACGAGTTCTCGTAGAGCGTGCCGATCCTGACCTTCGCGCCGACGCGTTGTGCCGCGAGCTCGGCCGACTGGCGGTGCCACGAGTGGTCCTGGTCGTTGAGCAGCAGTTCCTGGTCGGCGCGCAGTTTCAGGCCGCCGTAGACGATCGAGAGCCCGATCGTGGTGTTCGGGACGAACGCGATGTCGCCGGCGGCCCCGCCGATGTACTGCCCGAGCGCCGCGGCGACCTCGTCCGCCTGCTCCGGCATGAGGTCGTGCGAGTTCGCGTCCAGCCGCCGCTTGAACCGCTCGATCGCGTCGCGCACCTCGCGCGGATTCGACGCGAGGTAGAACAACCCCAGGTTGGTCAGCGACGGATCAAGCCGGAACTCGCGCCGCACGGCGCCCCAGTCCACTCCCTGCGAGGCCGATGCGGAGGTGGGCGTGACGGCGAGCAGACCGGTTCCGACGAGGAAGTCACGACGATCCATGCCTTCCATAGAACCGTTCACGGACGGTGTTGGACAGGGGTTCGTTCTTCAGGGATTCATCACCTGGGGCGAACGGCACGCCGGTGTTGAGCGCCTTTGCGCCGACCGTGCACAGCTCGCCGAGCAGGCTCACCCCGATGGAGAGCTGGGTCGGGGCGTGGTGGTCGAGCAGCAGCGCGAAACCGAAGCTCGCGCCGATCGACGTCACCCACACGAGCAAGGTCCACGG
Organism: Lentzea sp. NPDC051213; assembly: GCF_044455585.1. Classification (NCBI taxonomy): domain Bacteria; kingdom Bacillati; phylum Actinomycetota; class Actinomycetes; order Pseudonocardiales; family Pseudonocardiaceae; genus Lentzea; species Lentzea sp. NPDC051213. Next base: position 33,259 of record NZ_JBITEX010000013.1, on the reverse strand, counting down.
CGTGTACCGCTGCCAGAGGTGCCCGTCCTTCTCGTAGAGCCGGATCGTCATGCCCCGCAGCGCCCCGAACGCGAACCCGGCGGCGAGCGGGACGAGGTAGCTCGGGTGGAAGCCCTCCAGGGCCCGGATGCCGAAGAACAGCAGGAACGCCGGCGGTGCGAGCAGGTCTCGCGCGTTGAGCGGTTCGCCCCTGAACCGGCGCACGAGCACGTACAGCACACCGGCCGCGATCAGCGCATACGTCACTGCATCCCCCTAAGTGGCATGGCCTTGCTACTAAAATTAGCATGGCCATGCTACAAAATGCGAGTGTCGCCTCGAGTCGTTGATGCCGCCGCTCGCCGCCAGGCCGTCGCCGAGGCGGTCTTCCGCGTGGTTGTGCGCGACGGTGTCGAACAGGCCTCGCTGCGCAACGTCGCACTGGAGGCGAGCCTGGCGATCGGCTCGATCCGGCACTACTTCGACAGCCACGACGACATGATCATCTTCGCCGTCGAGGCCCTCATTCACTCGATCGACCAGCGGGTCGTCGCGCACGTGCAGTCGCTCGAGGACCGCACGGACCTCCGCCGGCCGGCCGAACGCGTGCTGTCCGAGATCCTGCCGCTCGACGACCGGCGGCGCGACGAAGCCGTGCTGTGGCTGGCTTTCGCCACCGCCGCCCGCACCCGCCCGTCGCTGTTGCCGCACGCGGAACGGCTCTACGACGGCGTGCGCGCGCTCAGCGGCCGGGCGCTGACCGTGATGGCCGAGGCCGGCACCGTGGCGGCCGGGCTGGACATAGCGCTGGAGACCGAACGGCTCGCGTCGCTGCTCAACGGCCTCACCGTGGACGGCGTGCTGCACCCGGACCGGATGACGCCGGACCTCACGGTCTCCTTGCTGCGCAAGCACCTCGACTCGTTGCGGTAGGGCGGTGGCGACCTTGACAGAGTGCGGGTGTCAGAAACTGCCGCCGATCTTCGCGCGCCGAAACGTGTCGTATCCAGCGCGGATAAGGCATCCTCGTAGCTGCACGGTCATCTGGGGGATGGGGGTGTGAGCGTGAGAGCGCTCGTACTGGGGCCGATCGAGGTCTGGGTCGGAGACAGACAGGTGAGCCTCGGCGGACCGAAGCCGAGGACATTGCTCGCAGCACTGCTGCTGCAACCGCGTCAGGTCGTGCCGGTGGAACGGCTGATCGACCTGATCTGGGACGAGTCGCCGCCGCAGACTGCAGGCGCGCTGGTCCACACGTACGTGTCGTCGTTGCGGCGCGCGGTCGGCAAGGCGCTGGTCACGAGGGCGCCGGGGTACCTGCTGGACGTCGACAGCGACGTCGAACAGTTCACCAAGCACCTCACGACCGCACGGCAGGCGGAGCGGGCTGACGACCCGGCCACCGCCATCACGCACTACCAGCACGCGCTTTCCCTGTTCCGCGGCCCGGCGCTGCACGGCGTCGAGGCCCAGTTCGCGCGCGGGCACGCGTTGGCGCTCGACGAGTCCAGGCTGAGCGCGGAGGAGGGCCTCGGCCGCTGCGAGCTCGCGCAGGACCGGGTCGAGGACGCGATCGCCCGGCTGACCACGCTCGCGAACGCGTACCCGGCGCGCGAGGACACGCGTGAGCTGCTCATGCGCGCGTTCTACCGGGCGGGACGGCAGGCGGACGCGCTCAACGTCTACCGCGACTCGCGTGAGTACCTGCTCGACGAGCTCGGCATCGAGCCGGGGGAGAAGCTGCGCGAGCTGCAGACCGCGATCCTCAACGGCACCCTCGAAGTCAGCAAGCCGAAGTCGCAGCCGTTGCCGGCGCGGGCCGCGGCGGCGCTGACCACGCAACAGGTCATCCCGCACCACCTGCCGCCGGACATCAGCGACTTCACCGGGCGCCACGAGGCGTTGAAGCAGGTGCTCGGTCTCACCGAGGCGGCGGAGGGCAGCACCGCGACGCCGACCGCGGTGGTGTCCGGGTTCGGCGGGGCTGGCAAGTCCGCGCTGGCCGTCCACGCCGCGCACCTGCTGCGCAAGTCGTACCCGGACGGGCAGCTGTTCGCGGACCTCCGCGGCGCCGGCCGCGACCTCGAACCGCAGGAGGTGATCGGGCGATTCCTCAGCCTGCTCGGCATTTCCGGCCACGACCAGCCGGCCGCACCGGACGAGCGGGTCGAGCTCTACCGGCGCACGGTCGCCGACCGCCGGCTGGTGATCGTGCTCGACAACGCCCGCAGCGAGGCCCAGGTGCGGCCGCTCCTGCCCGGCAACGCGAACTGCTTCGTGATCATCACCAGTCGCAGCAGGCTCACCGGCCTGGAGGGCGCGGAGCCGATCGAGCTGGGCTTCCTCAGCGACGAGGTCAGCGGCGAGATGCTCAGCCGGATCATCGGCGCCGACCGGGTCAACGCCGAACCTGAAGCGGCGCAACGGATCGCGCAGCTGTGCGGAGGCGTGCCGCTGGCGTTGCGGGCGGCGGGCGCCAAGCTGCTGGCACGGCCGCACTGGCCGTTGAAGACGCTCGCCAAGCGCCTGTCCGACGAACGCAGGCGGCTGGACGAGCTGGAGATGGGCGACCTCGCCATCCGCTCGTCCCTCAAGCTCAACTACGCCGAGCTGGACCCGTTGCACCGCAAGGCTTTCCACCTCCTCTCGCTGCTCGACCTGCCGGACTTCGGCGCTTGGGTCGCGGCGCCGTTGCTGGACATCTCGCCGTACGACGCGGAAGACGTCGTCGAGCACCTGGTGGACCTGCGGCTGGTGGACGTCGCGGGCGTCGACCAGATCGGCCGGGTGCGCTACCGGTTCCACGACCTGGTGCAGCTCTTCGGCGCGGAACACGCGGCGGAGGAACCGGAGGACGAGGTCACCGAGGCCGTCACGCGCACGCTCGCGACGTGGCTCGCGTTGGTCGAGACGGGCGTGCGGAAGCTGCCGCGCGTGACGCTGGGATTGCGGCCACAGCTGCACGGCGAGGTGGAGCTGGACGAGCGGCTCGCCGAGGACGTCGAGGAGGACCCGACCGGCTGGCTGCTGGCCGAGACGGGCGCCGTGGTGCGTGCCGTCGAACGGGCCCACGATCTCGGTGTCGACGAGCTGACCACCACCGTGATCACGTCGCTGCTGTCGTCGCCCTTCGCCGCCCGCAACGAGTTCGGCAACTGGCAGCGCACCCACGAGGTGGCGCTGCGGTCCGCGCGTGAACGTGGCAACCGGCGTGCCGAGGCCGTGCTGCTCGCCGGGCTCGGGCAGCTGCGGTACGAGCAGGACGACTTCGCCGCGGCGCTGGCGAACTTCCAGCAGGCAGCGGAGATCGCGGCCGCCATCGACGAACCCGAGACGCTCGCCGTCGCGTACGTCGGCATGGGCACGGTGCACCGCGACCTCGCCGAGTTCGAATTGGCTCGCGAGCTGCTCGACAAGGCGATCCCGCTGGGGGACAACGGGGTTGTCGCGGCGGCCAGCTACGGCGTCGGCGCGATCCACCGCGACCACGGCGACCTGGACGAGGCCACCCGCGCGTTCGAGCGTTGCGTGGAGCTCTACCGGGCCGAGGCCGACCGGCGTGGTGAGGCGCTGGCGTTGCGCGGACTCAGCCTGTGTCACCGGGCGTCGGGCGCGTTCGCGGAGGCGGTCGCGTTGAGCAGCGAGGCCGAGCAGATCCTGCGCGAGGTGGGCGACGAACTCGGTGCCACGTACGCGGCCCAGTCGCTGGCGAAGGCGATGCTGCGGGTGGGCGAGTTCGAGGGTGTGGACGACATCCTGGCCGAGTGCCTGGAGGTCTGCACGCGCCAGCACGACCGGTTCGGCGTCGCGCTCGTCACGAGGACGCTCGGCGAGCTCGCGCTGGCCACGGGCAACGACGAGGAAGCGGCAGATCTGCTGCGCGCCGCGCTGGACCAGTGGACGACGCTGGGCCTGCCGATCTGGCGGGCACGCACGATGCGCGATCTCGCCGCGGCGACCGGTGACGACGAGATGTGGTTGCAGGCCAAGGAGTTGTTCGCGTCGCTCGGTGCGCGGGAGGCGAAGGAACTGGGTGGGCTGAGCGCCGAGTGGCGCTCAGCCCTGTAGCCGTCACGACAGGCGCGGGGCGTCCACTGCCCAGTACCAGTTGTTGCCGGCGTCGAAGAGACGCCAGGACACGCGAGCCGTGCGGGCACCCGACGGGACGGTCACGTTCAGCGAGATCTGCTGGGCGAGGCCGTCCGCGTTGTGGGTGCGGACGATCTGCTCCGGCCCGCCGTCGAACGACACGCTGGCCGTGCCGCGCTGAGACCCCTCCTGCAGGTAGTGCGAGACGTACTCCAGCCGCACGCTCGCCTTGCCCGTGACGTCGTAGGCCGGCGAGGTCAGCGTGGAGTCGAACTTGCCGCGTGCCGACGGCGAACCCTTGTCGTCCCACTCGTCCGGGTCGGCGACCGCGAAGACGCCACGCGCACGCACGTTCGCCTCGCGCTGCTGCGAGGGTGCGGTACGGGTCCAGAAGTCGTCGGTGGTGAACGACCAGCCCTGCCACTCCGCGACACCCTGCGGCATCGACGAGGCCGTGGTCACCGTCCAGCCGCCGGGACCCTGGTGCGTCCAGCCCAGCACGGAGGCAGGTACGCCGGTCTCGTCCTGGCGCGGCTTCAACGTCGCCGAGTCGAACGGGTCGGCCGGCGCGCTGCCGATCGCGTAGCCGTCCAGCGCCGCCGGGACGCCGAGGTGCTTCAGCGCGGTCGCGGCGACGTCCACCAGCTTCGGCGCCACCGCCGGGCGAGCCGGGCCCGTGGAGATCACGAACGTCATCCGCTCCTCGGGGGAGTCACCGCCGTGGCCGCCCGCCGCCGTGTGGCCGTGGTCGGTGGTGATCATGATCAGCCAGTCTTCCGAGGCGTAGGTCGAGCGTGCCTCGACGGCCGCGACCAGGCGGCCGACCTGGGCGTCGCTGGCGCGCATCGCCGCGGCGTACTGGGAGGAGTCGGCGCCGTTGTTGTGGCCGGCGATGTCGATCTGCCCGAGGTACACGAACGACGCGTCCGCGGCGTTGGACCGCAGGTGCTGCTCGGCGTCGACGGTGATCTTCTCGTCCGACGCGGGGTAACCGGCGGTGTCGCCGTCCAGCACGTACTTGCGGTCCTGGCCGGTGCGCAGGATGCGGTCGCTGATCGGCTTCCAGTCCACCGCCGCGTACGTCGACAGGGCCGGCTTCGCCTGCTCGGTGCGTTCGAGCCAGCTCGGGTACGACGTGAGTACGTTGCCGGAGAAGGAGTTGTCCTTGACCTTGTGCTGGTCGGGCCACACCCCGGTGAGGATCGTGGACCAGCCGGGACCGCTGGACGTCTGGGCCATGCCCGAGCCGTACAGCGCGCTGCGGGCGCCGTAGCCGCGGTTCAGCAGCGCCTTGATGTTGGGCGTGTCGCCGGCCAGCAGCTTGTCGTAGCGGGCGCCGTCGAGCCCGATGACCAGCACCTTCGGCGTCTTCGCCGGTGCCGCGGTGGCGGCGGGGGCGAGGAGCAGCAGCGGTAGTAGTAACGCAAGAGCAGCTCTTGTCATGACAAGCACGATTGCGCCCTGCAACCGTCGTCAGCAATGGCGTGGAACTTAAGTTCACCCGGGCTTCGACGGTTGTCAGTACAAGTTCACGACCTGGCCGTCACCTGCACATCGCGCGCGCTCAGCTCAGTACCGCAATCGGTGCACTCGACCTTCGCCCGCACGCCGCCGCCACAGTTGCGGTGGTGCAGGTGGAACGACTCTTCTTCGTCCTCCGGCGCCATCCACTTCTCGCCCCAGGTGCGCAACGCCATCATCACCGTGTAGAGGTCGATGCCCTTCTCGGTCAGGCGGTACTCGTGCCGCGTGCGGCCGTCCTCCTGGTACGGCACGCGCTTGAGCACGCCCTCCTGCAGCAGCACGTTGAGCCGGTCGGTCAGCACGCTGCGGGAGATCTCCATGGTGGTCTGGAAGTCCTCGAAGCGACGTGTCCCCAGGAAGATCTGGCGGAGCAGCAACAGCGTCCAGCGCTCGCCCAGGAGCGCCGCGGGACGGCTCACGGTGCACGGCATGCTGGCGAAGCTCGAGTACGGCATGAACCCAGGATATCCCTTGCGTTCGTTTTTCGAACTCAGCTACAGTTCGGATTCCGAACTCAGAGGGGTCGATCCTCATGCGCGTCACCGAGCTCAACCGCGACACCGCGCCGGAAGCTGTCGACGCGGTGTTCGAAGGACTGTCTGCGCAAAGCCGCTACCTGCGGTTTCATGCTCCAACGCCCCGGCTGACGGCGTCGGCGCGCCGGGTGCTCGTCGCCGTGGACGGTGAACGGCACGCGGCGGTGTGCGCCCGGATCGGCGGCGAGCCGATCGGGATCGCCCGGCTGATCAAGACCAGTGAGTGCGCCGCCGAGATCGCGGTCGCCGTCGTCGACCTGTGGCAACGCCGTGGCGTGGGCCGCCGGCTGCTGGAGGCGTTGACCGAGGTCGCCGCACGGCTGGGCGTCGCGGAACTGCACGGCGACGTGCTGCCGGACAACGAGGGCATGCTCGCCCTGGTCCGCAAGGTGCTCCCCGGCGTGCGTCTGACCAGGGAAATCGACACGATCCAGCTGCGCTACCCGCTCGCGTGGGCGAGCGCCGAGATCACCGATGCCGATCTTATAGACAGCTTGCAGGGGACTTAGAGGTCGCGGACCGACCATGGCTGCGTGACCACCGCACGTGCCACCGGCCGCCTCATCCTCCGCTCCGAGATCGTGGAGCGTGCCTGCACGTGGCTGCGCGATTCGGTCCCGTACAGCCAGACCAAGTTCCACCAGAACGAGCACGGCATCTACCGCGCGGACTGTTCCGGCTTCGTCTCGATGGCCTGGGGGCTGCCGGGCAAACCGGAGGACCGGCACGGCGGACTCGACACCCCCGGCCTCGCCGGGGTGAGCTCGCAGATCCAGTCGGGGGATCTGCGAGCGGGTGATGTGCTCATCCGGGCGGACGGCACCAACCTCACCAGGCACGTCGTGATCTTCGCGGCGTGGGCGGAGGAGCCAGGCTGGTACTGGGCGTACGAGCAGGCGGGTGGTCATCGCACCCGCCTGCGGCACATCGAGTTCCCGTACGACAGCGCGGCCGAGCTGTACCTGCCGCGCCGCTACCTCAGCGTGCTTGAACCGTGAACTCGTAGTCGCCGGTCTTGCCGGTCTCCGACCAGATCACGATCTGGGTCTTGCCGTTCTCGCTCTCGTGCTTCGGGTTCCAGCAGACGTAGTGCGGCGTGTAGGTCTTCGCCTCGTCCTCGGCCGACTCGGCGGAGAAGCCCAGCTGGATGTCCTCGCACGGCTTGCCGTCCTCGATCTGCACGCTCGCCGCGTCGAGCACGTGGACGTCGACCCGGCCGGGCACGTCGAGCTTGCCCTTGATCTGGCCAGGCTTGGACTGGACCGTGCGCTTCTTCAGCGTGACCAGGCGGAAGCTGTACTTGCCCGGCTGGCCCTCGTGTCCGGAGACGACGAGCTTGTGCTTGCCGGGAGCGGTGACGCCGAACTGGTTCGGGCCGGGCAGGCCGTTGCCCTTCTGGTTCGCGCCGCTCTCCTCCTGCGTGGCGACCTTGAAGTCGACCTCGCCCTCGACCTCGACAAGCTCGAACTCCGTCGCGTCGCCGAGGTCGATGTCGTAGGTGTCCTGCTCGTCGGCGCTCGCGATGTCGCCGGCGCGGGACTGGCCGTCCTGCACGTCGCCCCGGGTGCCGGCCTGAGCCGCAGGGGTCGACGGCATCGTGGTCTGGGGACCCGCTTTCGATGCCGCACCACACCCCGCGAGTAGTGCGACGAGCGCGGCGATGATCGTGATTCTCACTGTTCTCCCTCGTGGACGGTCCAGCCCGACCCGTGCGGGACCAGGACCCTCAGTGCGGTGCTCGTGTCTTCGAAGTGGCGCAGCAGGTCCGGCGTCAGCGCGGGGACCTCGGTGGTGTCGCAGCGCAGATCGTGCGGCACATGGCGATCGAACAGCGACTGTTGTTCCACATAGGCCAGTGGCCGGGCCTGATCGACCAAAGGCCTTGCCTTCACCCGCAACGGCCTGGCATAAGACGCCCCGATCACCGGATCGCCCATGAACGCGGGCACCACCGCGAGCACCGGGCGTCCCACCAGATCGCCCGGCACGAACCGTTCCGGCGGTGCCGTGACGTAGGCGGCCAGCCCGGCGAACTCGCGCCCCCTCGACGCGAGTTCGCCGAGCACCCCCAGCGTGGTGGGCGCATCGGCCAGCCGGTACAGCAGCACACCGCCGTAGACCTTGTGTCCCAACGGGTGCAGCTTCAGCGTGACGCTCGTGATCACGCCTTCCGGTTCCTCTGTGGTGATGAGCCGGCCATCGGCCGTGATGCACTCGGCACGCACCAGGTTGTCGCTGGTCGTGCCGTGCAACGGCGTCAGCCAGCCCTGTGCCCTCCCCAGCACAGCGCCCACCACAGACGTGTGCGACAGCCGCGGTCCCGGCGTCGCCAGGCCGTGTGCCTGCGTCGCCGCGTCCAGCTCCGCCCACGTCGTGCCCGCCTGAACTTCGGCGGTGCGTTCCCTCGCGTTGACCGTGATCCCCTTGAGCGCGGTCAGGTCGAGGGCGACCTCGTCCCCCTTCGGACGGCGGCTCGTCGTGATCCTGAGCCTGCGCTGCCGTGCGAACCGCATGGCCGCCGAGATGTCGAGCGGCGTCGCCACCCGCACCTCGGCGACCGCGGCGCTCCCCCCGGAGCCCGGCGTTCGCACGGTTCCCCTGACCGCCGTGCACAACGTCGTGATGTCCATGGGACGAGAGTCGCGGGCGCGCGTTTCACGGACGTCTCAGCGTGAGATGCTGACCTTGTGCCAACCCTCTCGGTACGCCTTCTCGGACCCGTTGACGTGCGGGTTTCCGATGTCACGATCATGCTGGACCGGCCGCTCGAACGCGCGCTGGTCGCCCGGCTGGCACTGGCCCGCGGTGTCGCCGTCTCCGACGAGCGCCTGGCCCGCGACCTCTGGGGCGACGTCGACCTGGCGCGGCCGCGCGAACGCTTGCGCGTGCTCGCCTCGCGGTTGCGGGCAAACCTCGGTGAAGCGTCCTCGGCGTTGTCGCGGACCGGAGCGGGCTATGTGCTCGACGCCGAACCGTCCGATGTGGTCGCCGCCGAGCAGGCCCTGTCGCGGGGCAGCCGGGAGGCGATCGCGGCGGCTCTCGAGCTGTGGCGCGGCGACTCGTTGGCGGACTTGCGCGCGGTGCCGTTCGGTTTCGCCGAGGGGGAGCGCCTCGACGCGCTGCGCGTTGACCTCCGTGTCGCGCGTCTGGCCGTCGAGCAGGAGGCGGGCGCCGGTGTCGAACTGCGCGCCGAGTTGGAGGAACTCGTCGGCGAGCATCCGTTGCACGAGCGGTTGAGCTGCATGCTGGCGCTCGCGCTGTATCGGGGTGGCCGTCAGGCCGACGCGTTGACCGTGTTGTCGCGGCTGCGTTCCCGGCTCTCGGACGAGCTGGGCGTGGACCCGGCGCCCGAGACCGTGGCGGTGGAGCTGCAGATCCTGCGCCAGGAGGCCGCGGGAGGCGCTCCCCGGCGCCGGCTGCCCGATGCCGGGACCACGTTCCTCGGGCGTGACGCCGAGCGGGCCGCCGTCGCGGAACGGCTGTCGGTGACGCGCCTGGTGACGTTGACGGGCGTGGCGGGCAGCGGGAAGACGCGGCTGGCACTGGAGGTCGCTCGCGTCGTCGAACGCCCGGTGGTGTGGCTCGACCTGACGGCCGTGCGCGCCGCTGACGAGATCCTGCCCGCGTTGACCGCTGAGGTCGGCGAGGACTACCTCGTCGAACTGGAAGGTGCGCTGCTCGTCGTCGACAACGCCGAGCACGTTCTCGACGCCGCTGCCGCGGTGGTCGCCGACCTGTTGTCCGCCACCGGGAAGCTCTCCGTGCTGGCCACCTCCCAGCGCCCGCTGCTGGCCGAGGGTGAGGAGGTCCGGCACGTCGGCGCCCTGCCGCCGGCCGCGGCCGCGCTGCTGTTCTGCGACCGCAGCGGCGCCGGACCCGGCCCGGACGTCGACGCCATCTGCGCCGCCGTCGACCACCTGCCGCTGGGCGTGGAGCTGGCCGCCGGTCTCACCCGCACCCTGTCCGTTCCGCAGCTGGCTCGCCGGCTGGACGACCGGTTGCGGCTGCTTGTCGGTGGTCTGCGCGGAAGCAGGCAGCGCCACAGCAGCCTGCGCGCCGCCCTGGACTGGAGCCACGAACTGCTGGACGACGTCCATCAGACCGTGCTGCGCCGTGCGGGCGCGTTCCTCGGCGGCTGGACCCTCGAAGCGGCCGAGGAGGTCCTCGCGTTCGACGGCATCGAGGTCGCCGACGTCGCCGCCGCGCTGACCGAACTGGCCGACCGCAACCTGATCGCCGTGGCCGACGGCCCGCGCTTCCGCATGCTCGAAACCGTTCGCCACTACGCCCTCGCCAAGCTCCGTGACTCGGCTGAGGAAGAAACCGTGCGCTCCCGCCACATCGCGTGGTGCGCCTCGTACGTGGCGGCTCGCGAGATCGGCTCGGAAGCCGCGACCGTGATGCCCGAGCTCTACCTGGAGTGGCCGAACCTGCTCGCCGCCCTGGAGACCGCCCCCGGCACCCCGCGGGCGGGCTCCGGCCTGCGCCTGGCGGTGTCGATGCACGACGCGTGGATGGTCCGCGGCGTCGTCACCCAGGCCGCCCGCGTCTACGAGGGCCTGATCGACGCACCTGACGTCGAGGATTCCGTCCGCGCCATCGCGCTCTGCAACTACGGCTTCTTCTGCACGCAGGTGGGCCGTCTCTCGCTGGCGACCCGGCTGCTCGACCGCGCCGCCCCGCTGGCCGAGGGCGACGACCTCCTGACGATCCGCGTCCTCTACTACCGCGGCATCGCGGAGATCCAGCGCGGCTGCCCGGCCGCCGCGATCTCCTGGCTCACCCGCGGCCTCGCGGTGGCGAAGCGCATCGAGCACCAGATCTACCTCTCCGCGCTCGGCTGCTGCCTCGGCATCGCCCAGATGTACGCGGGTGAGCTGGACGCCGCGCTGCAGTCCCACCTCGACGCCAACGCCATCGACCGGGCCCTGGGCGACGACCACGGCCTGGCCAGGGGCCTGGTCAACGAGGCGGTGGTCCTGCTCAGCGCCGGTGACGTGCCCGGCGCGCTGGCCCGCGTCGACGAGGCCGAGTCCCTGGCCGAACGGCTGGGCGACGTCATCGGCGCCACCTTCGTGGGCATGATCAGGGCCCGTGCGGTGCTGCTGGCCGACCGGTTCGACGAGGCCGTGGTGCAGCTTCGCACGGTGCTGGACGACGCCGAGGCGGGCGCCGACACCGGTCTGCTCCGCGTGGACCTCGCCTACGCCCTGCTGCGCAAGGGCGAGCAGGCCGAGGCCAGGGCCGAGCTCACCGCGGCCGCCGCGACCAGCGACGAGGAGGACCTCACCTGGCTGGCCGTCCAGCCGGTGGCCGCCGCGCTGGCCGCGAAGGAAGGTGACACCGCCCGCGCGGGCGAGATCGCGCGGGCCGCGAGGGCGGAGTTCGCTGCCCGCGGGTTCGGCTGGCCGTTCACAATTGACCGCCTCGATGCGCTCGGCCCGGTAACGCCGTGAGCCTGTTTCCCGAGACCACAGGTATCAGTCAACCGTGTGTTCAAGATCGTCACCCGACCAGGCAGGAAGCTGGAACATGGGACCTTCGACTGGACCAAAACTTCACATCGCCTTGCTACGGTGACCGGCATGAGATCGTGGGGGATGTTGGCGGTCGCCGCAGCGGCCATCACGTTCGGCTCGACGCTGGCCATGCCAGACGTCGCGGTCGCTGAGGCCCAGGGTGGGGTGGCCTGCGGTACGTACGCGGCGAACTCCAAGATCACCCGTAGTGAGATCCTGGCGCGCTCGCGCACGTGGATCAGCGCCCGCGTGCCGTACAGCCAGAGCGACTGCTTCGGCAACAAGTACGGCGCGTACCGCACGGACTGCTCCGGCTACGTGTCGATGGCCTGGGGCCTGCGCATCTCCTACACCACGCACATCCTCGAGCAGGTCGCCCACCGCATCGACTGGGCGGACCTCCGTCCCGGCGACGCGCTCAACGACCGCCTGAACCACGTCGCGCTGTTCATCGGGTGGGCGGACGCCGCGAAGACGCGGCCGATCGTGCGCGAGCAGGCCGGCCCGGACGGCAGCAAGCCCGTGCAGCGGGTCTGGAGCGCCAGCACGGCCCAGCGGTACGTGCCGCTGCGCTACAACAACCTCGTCGAGTCCGGCGGCAGCGGCAACAGCGAGTCCGGCAGCGAGACGCCGGTGACGGACAAGCCGGTCGTGACCGCCGGCCCGCAGATCTCCAACACCGGCCAGCAGCAGCTGGAGATCTACGCACGCGCCGCGGACGGCACGATCATCACGAACTTCCACAAGACGAGCCGCTGGAACGGCTGGCAGCAGCTCGGGCCCGAGCTCTTCGCCGGTGACCCGGTCGCGCTGATGAACCCGCAGACGAAGATCGTCGAGGTGTTCGCACGCGGCACCGACGACAAGGTCTACCGCCGGGTCGACGGCAAGTGGGTCGCGCTCGGCGACACCGCCGTCGCGGGCGAGCCGGTGCTCTTCTGGAACGACAAGAGCAAGGCCGTCGAGGTTCTCGCCCGCGGCGCTCAGGGTGAACTGCTGCGCTTCACGGACAAGTGGGCGCCGGTCGGCGACCGCAAGATCCAGGGCAACCCGGCCATCGCCGACAAGGACGTCTACGCCCGCTCCGCCGACGACAAGCTCGTCAAGTGGGACGGCGAGAAGTGGCAGGACCAGGGCGACACGAAGATCGTCAGCGACCCGAGCATCGCCGTCGACCAGGTCTTCGTCCGCAGCGAGACCGGCTCCGTCGAGCAGTACTCGGCGGGCGTCTGGAAGACGCTGGGCGGCAAGGGCACCGGCGCTCCGTCGGCGGTGTTCAACACGACGACCGGCTCGATCGACGTCGTGCAGCTCGGTGAGGGCGGCATCGTCGAGCACGCGCGCGCCACGGCCAACGGCTGGACGACGTGGACCAAGCTCGGCACCACCAAGGTCACCGAGGCACCGAACGCGATGTACCACGCGCAGACGAAGACCATCGAGGTCTTCGCCCGCAGCGAGGACGGCAAGCTGATCCGCCGCTTCTACAAGGAGAAGGCGGGCTGGAGCCAGTGGGCGCTGCTCAGCGACCGAGGCATCAGCTGATGCGTTAGCAATGCCATGAGGGTGACCTTCATGGACCTCAGGTCCATGAAGGTCACCCTCATGGCATTTTCAGGGGTCAGCAGTGGGTGAAGATCTCCCTGCCTGCCGCTTCGCCCTTGTTCATGTCGTTGGCGATGGCCGCCGCCCTCAGCTCACGTGCCGCGTCGCGGCACTTCTGCGACGTCGCCGCGTCCCCCTCGGCCTTCTTCTGCGCGGCCTCGGCCTGCTTCTGCAGGTCCGCGGCCCGCAGCGCGTCGTCCTTGCTGTTCTGAGCCTTCTTGGTGAGGTCGGCGATCTCGCGGTCCTTGCCCTCGACCTGCTTGGTCAGACCGGCGGAGCGGTCCTTCTCCTGGGCGAAGAGCACGCCGAGCGCGCCGGCCGCGCCGAAGAACAGCACGAGGAACACCGAAAGCACGACGATGCCGGTCTTCTTCGGCTTCGGCGGTGCCACCGGTCCCATCGGCTCCACCGGTGCGGGCGCGGTCTGCTGCGGCGGGAACACCGGCGTGTACACGTCGAACTCCACCGGCGGCTGCGCGGCCGGTGGCTCCGGCTCGGCCGCGGGCTGCTGCGCGTCGAAAACAGGATTGGTCATGATTCCCCCAAAGAAAAGAGCCCCCTTTCGCCTATCATCGCCACGCCGTCAACGGCGTTACGTGAGCCGGCTTACAGCGTCGACGACCCGGTCGAAGAACCGGTCCACGTCCAGTCCCACGGCGACACGCGCGTTCGGCGGCTGGTTCAAGCGACCGTGCAGATCCACGACGGTCGCGCCGCGGGTGAAGATCCCGGCGGTCTCGATCCCCACGAACGCCTCGACGCACGTCACCAGCGACGGATCGATCACCCGCGCCACCGCGACCGGGTCGTGCAACGGCGGCGCCTCGAAACCGAACACCTCGCGGTAGGTCGCCGCGAAGAACGTCATCAGCTCCTCGCACATCTGCCCCAGCGGTCCCAGAGCTTCCAACCGGGCGACCACGGACGGCGTCACCAACGCCTGGTGCGTCACGTTCAACCCGATCATCGTGACCGGCACGCCGCTCTCGAAGACGACGGCCGCGGCCTCCGGATCGACGTAGATGTTGAACTCCGCGTACGGCGTGGTGTTCCCGCGCTCGGTCGACCCGCCCATCAGCACGATCTCGCGCACGCCCGCGCTTCCGTAGCGCTGCAGGTACAGAGCCACGTTCGTCAACGCCCCGGTCGCGACCAACGTCGCCGGCATGTGCCGGTGCATCAGGTCGATCGCGTGTTCCTCCACCACCGCAACGGAAGGCGGGCCGAACGAGGGACCGTCCATTCCGGACTCGCCGTGCACGTCCTCGGCCACGTAAAGCGGTCGCACCAACGGCCGGGCGCAACCACGGGCGATCGGCACGTCGATGCCGGCCGCCGAGCAGATCCGCTGGGCGTTCAGGGTGACCTTGTCGAGCGTCTGGTTCGCGGCGACGGTCGTGATCGCGCGCAGGTCGATCTCCGGCGCGCCGGCCGCGAGCAGGATCGCGATCGCGTCGTCGTGGCCGGGGTCGCAGTCGAGCACCACTGGGGTCGGCATGATCCCCAGTCTGCCGTTCACGTCCATGAAACAGCCGAAAACGTTTTCGCCAACCCTTGACGAGGTCAGGGCCGGTGCGACTAGCGTGTGGAAAACGTTTGCAGGGGAGGTTCGTGATGGCTCGCAGGCGCTACGCCGTGGTCGGCACCGGTGCACGGGCCGAGCGGCACATCCACGCCATCGCGGTCGAGCACGCGGACACCTGCCGGCTCGTCGCGTTCGCTGACGTGAACCGCACCCGGATGAACGTCCACAACGACCGGCTCGCGGAACTGGGGGTCGAGCCGGTTCCCACGTACGACGCGGACGACTTCCTCAAGATGCTCGACGAGCAGCAGGTCGACGTGGTCGTGGTGACCACCGTCGACCGGCACCACGTCACCTACGTCGTCGAGGCGCTGGACGCGGGCCGCGACGTCGTGACGGAGAAGCCGATGACGACGGACGTCCCGTCGGCGCGGAAGATCCTCGACGCGGTGCACCGCAACGACGGCAACGTCACCGTCACGTTCAACTACCGGTACAACCCGATCCACGAGAAGGTCCGCGCGCTGCTCGCGGACGGTGCCGTCGGTGAGATCGGGTCGGTGCACTTCGAGTGGCTGCTCGACACCCGGCACGGCGCCGACTACTTCCGCCGCTGGCACCGCGACAAGGCCAACTCCGGTGGTCTCATGGTGCACAAGGCGACGCACCACTTCGACCTGCTCAACTGGTGGGTCGGTTCGGTGCCCGACACCGTGTACGCGCACGGCCGGTTGTTCTTCTACGGCGAGGAAAACGGTGAGCGCCACGGCTACTCCCGGGACGACCGGTTCACGCTCGACTTGGCGCAGAACGACTGGCTCAAGAAGCTCTACCTCGACGCCCGGCACGAGGACGGCTACCACCGCGACCAGAACCCGTTCGCGCCCGGTGTGTCCATTGAGGACGACATGTCGGTGCTCGTCCGCTACGTCAGCGGCGCGAACCTGACCTACCACCTCACGGCCTACTCGCCGTGGGAGGGCTACCGGCTGATGGTCAACGGCAGCCTGGGGCGGCTCGAACTCGAAGTCGTCGAGAACTCCTGGGTGTCGAGCCAGAATCCGACGGTTCACGGCGTGAACGCGAATCCCGAGGAGGGGTGGGCGAAGCTCTCCGTGCAGCGCCTGTTCGAGGAACGGGAGGACATCCCGCTGGAGTACGACCGAGACGGGCACGGCGGCGCTGACCAGCGCATGGTCGACGCGCTGTACGGGCCGGCCGGGCAGGAAGACCCGTTGGGACGCAAGGCGACGCACCACGACGGAACGCTCTCGCTGCTGACTGGTTTCGCCGCCAACCGCAGCTTCGAGACCGGGGAACCGGTCCGCGTCGTGGACGTCATCGACCTTCGATAAGGAGTGAACGTGCACAAGGCTGTGGCCTTAGTGCTCGGCGGCGCGCTCGTGGCGGCCGGGTGTGGCGGTGGATCCGGCAGCAACGGCCAGACCGAGATCCGGTTCATCTGGTGGGGCAATGACGATCGCGCCAAGGTGACCAACGAGGCGGTGAAGCTGTTCGAGAGCCGCAACGCGAACATCAAGGTCTCGACGTCGTTCCAGAACTTCCAGAACTACTTCGAGAAGCTCTCCACCGAGATCGCGGGCGGCAACGCGCCGGACGTGATCCAGATGGACTACCGCTACCTCAACGAGTACGCGGGCCGCAACGTGCTGCTCGACCTGACCCCGTTCGTGGGCAAGGAGATCCGCACCGCGGACTGGAACCAGGGCTTCGCCGGCAGCGGCAGGCTGAACGGCAAGCAGGTCGCGATGCCGTTGGCGCAGAACGCGACGACGATCGTCTACGACCCCAAGCTCTTCGCCGCGGCCGGTGTCGAGGAACCGAGGATCGGCTGGACCTGGGCCGACTACAAGCAGGTCGCCGGGAAGATCCAGGCGAGCACCGGCGGCAAGGTCGCGGGCTCCACGGACTTCGGCGGCACCGAGGACGTCTTCGAGACGTGGCTGCGGCAGCGCGGCAAGAAGCTCTACAGCGACGACGGCAGGCTCGGTTACACCAAGGACGACCTGAAGGCGTTCTGGCAGCTCTCCAAGGACTTCCGCGACGCCCAGGCCACGACCCCGGCCGAGCTCGTGACGACGCTGAACGCCGGCGCCGAGCAGACCCCGATGGGCAAGAAGCTGTCGGCGTCCGAACACAGCTACGACAGCCTCTACGGCGGCTACAACACCGTGCGCCCGGACGAGCTGAAGCTCGGCCCCTACCCGAGCGACAGCGCGGAAACCCTCGGCTCGTACCGCAAACCGTCGCAGCTCATCAGCGCGTCCGCCCGCACCAAGAACAAGGACGCCGCGGTCAAGCTGATCGACTTCCTGCTCAACGACCCGGACGCGGGCAAGATCCTCGGCGCGAACCGCGGGTTGCCCGCGAACCTGAAGATCCGCGAGGCGGTGGCGCAGAACCTCAGCGGTGCCAGCAAAGTCATCTTCGAGTACCAGAAGTCGGTCGACGCCAAGCTCGGCGACGCCCCGCCCGCGCCACCGAAGGGCGACGGCGCGATCTACAAGCTGATGCAGCGCAAGCACGAAGAGGTCGTGTTCGGCAAGAAGACCGTCGATCAGGCGTTGGACGAGTTCTGGCGTGACGCGGAAGAAGCACTGAAGTAGTGCCGTACCTGTTCCTGGGGCCGTGGCTGCTCGGCGCCATCGGTCTCACCGTCGCGCCGATGGTCGTGTCGCTGTACCTGTCGTTCACCGACTACGACCTGTTCAACGAACCTCGGTGGGTCGGCCTCGACAACTACGCCAGGCTCTTCGGCGACGACCCGCGCTACCTGCACTCGGTCGGCGTCACGCTGAAGTACGTCGCGTGGTCGGTGCCGTTGAAGCTGGTGCTCGCCCTGGCCGTCGCGCTGCTGCTGAACTCCTTGCGGGGCAGGGGGCAGGCGTTCTTCCGCTCGGCTTTCTACGCGCCGTCGCTGCTCGGTGCGTCGGTCGGCCTAGCGCTGGCGTGGCGCGCGATCTTCGACACCTGGGTCGACACACCGGACTACGCGCTGGTCACCATCGTGCTGCTGTCCGCGTGGCAGTTCGGCGCTCCGATGGTGATCTTCCTGGCCGGGTTGCAGCAGATCCCGCGCGACCTGTTCGACGCGGCCGCGGTGGACGGCGCCGGGTGGTGGCGCAGGCTGGCGTCGATCACGTTGCCGATGCTGTCCCCGGTGGTGTTCTTCAACCTCGTGCTGGAGACGATCCACGCGTTCCAGGCGTTCACGCAGGCGTTCGTGGTGAGCGGCGGTCGTGGCGGCCCTGCCGACTCGACGCTGTTCTACACGCTCTACCTCTACGAGCGCGGCTTCACGGAGTTCCGCATGGGCTATGCGAGCGCCATGGCGTGGGTGCTGCTGGTGGCGATCGCGCTGATCACCGCGGTGCTGTTCCGCACTTCGCGGTACTGGGTCTTCTACGGAGACGCACGATGAAACGGGCCGCGACTTTTCTGCTGTGCCTGGCGGCGCTGGCGTTGGTGCTCTACCCGATCGTGTGGCTGATCTCCGCGTCGCTGACGCCGGTCGAGGACCTCGTGTCGAACCTGCGGTCGTTGTTCCCCGGCCGGATCACGGCGGACGGATACGCCGATGCGCTGGAGGGTGCGGGCGGCGAGTCGTTCTGGACGTTCCTCGGCAACTCCACGATCGTCGCGTCGGGTGCGGTGATCGGCAACGTCGTGTCGTGCTCGCTGGCGGCGTACGCGTTCGCGCGGCTGCGGTTTCGGCTGAGCGGCCCGCTGTTCGCGTTCGCGCTGGTCACGATCATGCTGCCCGCGCACGTCACGCTGATCCCGCAGTACGTGGTGTTCCAGCGGCTGGAGATGATCGACACCTTCGTGCCGCTGATCCTGCCGAAGCTGCTGGCCACCGACGCGTTCTTCGTGTTCCTGATGGTGCAGTTCATGCGCGGCATTCCGCACGAGTTGGACGAGGCGGCGAAGATCGACGGCTGCGGGCCGGTCCGCAGCTTCCGGTACGTGGTGCTGCCGCTGTCCCGGCCGGCGCTGGTGACGACCGCGATCTTCACGTTCATCTGGACCTGGAACGACTTCTTCGCCCAGCTGATCTACCTGTCGTCGACGGAGAACTACACGATCCCGATGGGGCTGCGGCTGTTCATCGACCAGACGTCGTCGTCCTCGTACGGGCCGATGTTCGCGATGTCGGTGCTGTCGCTGGTGCCGATCGGGCTGTTCTTCCTGGCGTTCCAGCGGTTCCTGGTCGCCGGCGTGGCCACGACCGGGCTGAAGGGATGACCCGCGAACGGCTGGAGGTCCTCGCCGACACCCTGCTGGTCGGGCTGTTCGTCTTCGTCGCCTCACTGCCGCTGATCACCGCGTTCGCGGCCTTCGGTGCGGGCTGCGCGGTGCTGCGGGACGGACTTCCGGTCGGGCGTTTCTGGGAGCTGTTCCGCTTCAAACCGCTGCCCGGCGTGGTGTTCGCGGCACTGTGGGTGGTGCTGGTGGTGGACGTGCTCCTCGTGGTCACGGTGTTGCCCGCGCCGTTCCCGGTTCGTGGGGCGATATTGCTCGCTTCGGCCGCTTTGGGGGCTCTTCTTCTTGATCAAGCACGTCTTGGTTGGCGCGGCGCATTGAAATTCGCCGCACCTCGGCCGATGCTGATGGCCGCGTTGGTGGTCGCCGGTGTGCTGGTGTGGGCCCTGCCTCCGCTGGCGCTGGTGATCACCGGACCGCTCGCGCTGGCGGCGGAGTCCGCCCGAGAAGGGTGAGAACGATGCGCGTTGCGCTGGTCGGTGCACGTGGGCATGGGGCGCGGCACGTGGAGAACCTGCTCCGGCTCGGCCACGACGGGGTCGCCACCTTCGTCGGGGTCTGCGACGTGGCCGACGTCGACGTGCCGGTGCCGTCCTACCCCGATCTGCCCTCGCTGGCCGCCGAGCTGCACCCAGAGATCGTGGTGATCTCCTCGCCGCCGTCGACCCACCGGGACCTGGTGCTGTCGGCCTTCGCGCTGGGCTGCGACGTGCTGGTGGAGAAGCCGGCGCTGTTGACCGTGGCGGACTTCGACGAGATCGCCGCGGCCGCCGCCGCGCGCGGCCTGGTGTGCCAGGTCGGGTTCCAGACGCAGGGCACTGGCTCGTACCGGCGGCTTTGCACGTTGATCGGGTCGGGCGCGCTGGGCGACATCTCGGGCATCGGCGCCGCCGGCCGGTGGGTGCGCTCGGACTCCTACTACTCGCGCGCGAGCTGGGCCGGTCGGCACGGCGAGGACGGCACGCTGGTGAACCCGTTCGCGCACGCACTGCAGAACGCACTGCTGCTCGCCGACGTCGAGGAACGCACGGACATCAACGTCGAAATGGAACTGTTCCGGTGCCGGGACACGATCACCGCCGACGACACCGCGTGCGTCCGGATCACCGCTGACGGTGCGCCGCCGGTCGTGGTGGCCGCAACGCTGTGCGCGCAGACATCGTTGCCACCGGTCGTGCTGGTGCACGGCTCGCTGGGGCAGGCCGTGTGGTGGTACGACGACGACAGGCTGACCGTGAACGATCACAAGATGGCCGTGGCGCCTCCCGTCGATCTGCTGGAGAACCTGATCAGGCACCGGCAGACCGGCGAACCCCTGGTTTCACCGCTGGCGGCCGCACGGGCGTTCACGTCCGTCGTCGAGTCCTGCGCGAAGGCCGACGTACCGCTGCTGCCCGCCCGCCGCGACGGTGACCGGGTGGTGCTGGACGGAATCGACGAGGTCGTCGTGCGGGCCGCGGAGAAGATCGCGACGTTCGGCGAGCTGGGATGCGGTTTCGGCAGGTAGGTCAGCTCGCCGGTCGCCGGCCCGCCCACCAGCCGGCCGCGAAGACCCCGCCCATGCACACTGCCGCGAGCAGCGCCCCGAGCTGGAGTGCGGGGGCGCGCTCCTGCGGGTGACCCAGGGTCCAGCCGAGCACGGGTCCGATGAACGCCAGTCCGGTCAGCACCGCCGCGGCGGCGACCACCGCCATGCGCGGCCGGGGCAGTACCCCCGGAATCAACGTGAGCACGGTGCCGACGCCGACCAGGCACAGTGTGAGCACCAGCCAGGGCCCGGTCGACGACCCGGAGTCCGAGGTGAAGAACGCCACCATGCCGCTGATCGGGAGGTCCATCAGGAGGAGAAGGCCGACGGGCAGCAGCACGGCGATCCCGCCCGCGAACCGGACACCGGCACTGCCGGCCGCCATCGCGATCCCGATCAGCAGGGCGAGCAGGATGATCAGCCCGGCGATGCTGACCTCTCTGCCGATCACCTGGCCGAAGCCGGTGAGCGGGGCCGGCCGGATGTCCAGCCCGGTGTCCGTGACCACGACCGGCACGCGGCGCCAGGCGCCGTCGGCACCGCGGACCGCCAGCCCTTCCACGCCGTTGGCCACGATCACCTCGTGTCCACCCGGGACGGCGCGGACCAGGACGTCCACGCTGGCCACCTTGGACGGGCGCTCGATGTCGCCGGGAAACGGGTGCTGGCGCAGGACGAACGGCCACCGGGTGGCGGGCACCTCCCAGGCGGTGCGCCAGGTCTGACCGGCGTCGGTCGTTTCGTCGACGCCGAGCAGGCGACCACCGCGCGGCGGTGTCCCGTAGGAGCCGAGGGCACCACCACCGCCGTGCACCCGGTAGCAGTGTGCGGCGTCGCCGGGCACGCAGGCCTCGTCGCGCGTCTGGCGCTTTGATCGCTGCTCGGGCGGCGTCTCCGCCAGCGGCGTCCAGTCGCCAACGCCCGATCGGGAGACGTAGGACCGCCCGTACGCCTCGATCTTCACCTGCGCGCCGGTCTCGTCCAGGCCTTTCACGGAGTCGACCGACTGGGTCGTGTCGAGTGGCGCCGAGGTCGCGGTGATCGCCAGCACCGCGAACGGCACCGCGACCAGCACCCGCACCCGGCGAACCAGGCCGTCCGGCAGCGGCGGGGCCGCCGCCACCCGGCTCCAGGCCCACCACGCGGCGCCGAGCGCGGGCAGCGCGACCAGGTCGGTCGGATCAGCCAGGACGGCCGAGGGCCCGTTGACGACCGACCACGCCGCCGAGGCGACCTCTGCGCCCGCGGGGGTCAGCTTGACCAGCGCGAATCCGGCGCCGGTCAGCAGCACCGCCGCGGCGGCGCCGATCCGGCCGGCCAGGAACAGGCCGGACAGCAGCCCGAGCACCGGCGGTGCCACCACCAGCCCGGCCACGTCGCTGAGCTTGCCGGTGACGAGGCCGGGCCACGCCTGCTTGAACACGTGGTCGTTGAGCAGCAGCACCGCCGTGGCCCCCACGGTCAGCGGATGTGCCACCCAGCGCAGAAACCCCCCGGTTCGCATGGGTACAGCCTGCGGTGCCGCGATCACGGCCGTGACACGGGCGAGTGCCAGATCAGCGCATGGACGGCGGGGCTCGGGCGGCACCCGTCGCTGCCGAGTACCCTCCCCGGCCAGGTCCGTTCTTTTCGGGGGTTGTGCGTTGAGCGCCTACATCGACCTGAGGGATGTCCGGCTGACTGGCCACGTGAGCCAGGGCCTGATCGTGCTCGTCACGGCCATGTCCGTGTGGGGCACGGTCAACGACTGGCAGGGCGGGTCGCCGACCTGGAGTTTCATCGCCCAGCTGCTGATGGTGCCCGCCGCGGTGGGGTTCATCGTTTGGTTCCGCAACGTCACCCACAACGCCGAGGCGATCGCGCTGCACGGCGTCCGGCTGATGGCGGACGTGTGGCGGGCGAGCGACCCCGGCCAGCGCGAGGTGCCGTTCAAGGAGCGGACGACGAGCCCGTTGATCAGGCCGTGGCAGTACACGTTCCTCGCGATGGTGCTGTTCGACCTGCTGGAGACCCTGATGCTGGACGGACCGGCCTACGTCGTGTTCTCGACGCTGTCCACCGTGTGCGCGGTCGGGGCGGCCGGGTTCGCGTGCTTCCTGATCTGGCGGGTCTCGGCGATGCAGCAGAGGTTCGCTGTGCCACAGTCACGTGGGCGACGTGGCTGACATGCGCTAGACTGTCCAATCGGTTGCAGTTTTGTGTTCGTGTCTTCTCACGCTCGCTGAACTCCAGTTGCGGGCACGTCTCCTTCTTTGCGGTTGGAGAGGTCGGCTCACGACCAACCACGGGGCAGTCGCACAGTGCGGCCGCTCTACAGCATTGAAGGAGCAGTAAGTACATGGCAAACGGCACCGTCAAGTGGTTCAACGCCGAAAAGGGCTTCGGCTTCATCGCCCCCGAGGACGGCGGCGCTGACGTCTTCGTTCACTACTCGGCCCTCAACGGCGGCGGCTACCGCAGCCTCGAGGAGAACCAGAAGGTCTCGTTCGACATCACGCAGGGCCAGAAGGGCCCGCAGGCCACGAACGTCAACGCTCTCTGACGTTTGGTTAGCTGACGCAGGGCCCCCGGGATTTCCCGGGGGCCCTTCGTTCGTGTTGTGATCATTGGGTTTTCGTTAGCCTGTGCCGATGCCGTTGCTCGGACCAGCCGATCCGCTGCCGCACGTGCCCCGGCGCATCCTCGTCGCCGGCAACGCCGGATCCGGCAAGTCGACGCTCTGCCGGCGCATCGCCGAAAGCCGTGACCTGAGGCGGGTCGAGCTCGACAGCCTCTACTGGGGTCCACAGTGGACGCCCAGGCCGGAGTTCCGCGCCGAGGTGGCGGCGTTCGCCGAGGAGACCCGCTGGGTCACCGAGTTCCAGTACAACGAGGTGCGCCGGGAGTTGCTGGCGCGCGCGGACACGCTGGTGTGGCTCGATCACCCGTTCTCGATGGTGATGGGGCGGCTGGTGATTCGCACGATCAGACGTCGCGCACGGCGGGTGGAGTTGTGGAACGGTAACCAGGAGCCGTCGTTGTGGTCGGCGTTCACCGACTCCGAGCACATCCTGCGGTGGGGCTGGAAGACGTACCGGCGCAGCCGCACCAGGGTGCTGGCCCTGGTCGACCAGGTCGTGGTCGTGCGGTTGTCCGGGCAGGCCCAGGTGGAACGGTGGCTGGCAGGGCCGCTGGCCTCGGTCGGGGAGGAGCGTGCTCGGTGAGAACGGCGCTGGTGCTCGGTGGGACCGGGATGTTGTCCGGATGTGCGCAACGACTCGTGGCGGACGGGTGGCAGGTGGTGCTGCCGTCGCGAACGCAGCCGCTGATGGCCGATGACGGGCCTGGCCGGGCGGCGCGGGCCTCGATCCGCCGGGGACACCGGCCGACCTGGGTCAAGGCGGACTGGGCCGATCCCGTGCAGCTCGCGTCGGAGGTCGAGGACGAGCTGCAGGGCCGTCAGGTGAACCTGCTGGTGGCGTGGGTGCACGACAGCTACCGCAACGACGTGCTCAGAGCCGTGCAGCACCTTCTGGCAGAAGGCGCGCCGGTGGTGGAGGTGCACACGCATCAGCCGGTGCCGGATCCGGTGCTCCCGCACCCGACGCAGCAGGTGTTGCTGGGCTACTCCGCGCACGACGCGGCGCGGCACATCCGCGAGGCCGTGCTGAAGGCGGTCGAACGGGCGTTGGACGGGCGGGCGCCCTCGCTGCACCACGAGGACGCCCGCTGAAACTTGCGCCTGAAGGTCAGCCCTTCTGGATCTTGGCCCGGCCGATCTCCGCCTGGACCTTGATGCCCGCCGCCACGTCCACGAGCTGGCGGACCACGACGTCCTCGTTGCGGATGTCGGCGATCTTCTTCTTGGTCTTCGTGGTGAACTCGAACTCCGCGACCTCGGCCGACTCGATCTCGGCGACCTCCTGGAACGCCTCGCTGAAGTCCACGATCACGGTCGCGTTGTCGAGGACCAGCAGCTGGTAGTCGGTCGGCCGCTCGGAGGCGAAGCCCTTCTGGAACACACCGGTGACCTTGATGCCGTCGGCCGTCTCCTCGAAGTCGAGGGTGCCGTCGACCGGGGAGAACAGCTTCTCCTGGAAGTCGGCGGTGGCCTTCACGGGCTCGGCTGCGAGCGCCGGGGCCGTCGTGAGGGTGACGCAGGCGAGCAGTGCGGCGGCGAGGCTCAGAAGTTTCGGCATGTCATCGTTGGTACCGGCAGCCGTTTAGCCCCGCACGACCAAAGGTATCGCTCGATCGGGCGTTGAGGCTGTACGCTCCGCGCCGACGTCGGGGGACGCACCTTTGCCTGGGGGTATTCGCAATGAGCAATGAGGCTTTCAGACCCGTGCGCGGGATCGGGACCGCGGCGATCATTTTGATCATCATCACGACGGCCATCGACATCGTGAACACGGTCCTGGACTGGACCGTGGGCCAGGTGCTGGTCGAGTACGAGCTGGGCAAAGCGTCCGAGACAGCGGTAACGGCGGCGCAGGCGGTGCTGCTGATGATGTTGTGGGTGTGGCTGGTCGCCTATGTGCTGGCGGGCATCACGTTCATGGTGTGGATGTACTGGGCACGGCTCAACTCCCACGCCACCGCGTCCAAGCACCAGCACAAGTGGGCACCGATGTGGACGATCGTCGGGTGGCTCATCCCGTTCGTGAACCTGTTCGTCCCGTTCGCCGTGATGCAGGACATCTGGCGTGCGTCGGACCGCAGTCAGGGCACGCTGGCGCTGCAGCTGAGGCCCAAGAGCACCCTCGTCACCGCGTGGTGGTCCTGCTGGATCGCGTCGTTCGTGCTGGCCTACGTCGGCGGCAGGATCCAGCTGGACTTCGCGGTGTGGTCGACGTTCTCCACGCTGGCGACCGTCGCGGCCGCGGTGCTCGCGATCCGGATCATCCGGACGCTCAACGACGCCCAGCACTCCGTCAACGAGCAGAACGCGTCCCACGCGGGAGCATGAGGCTGTACGCTCCCCGCCGACGTCGGGGAGCTGCGTCTTCGGGGGTTTCAAGTGGACAACGGTGTGCTCAGACCCGTGCACGGGGCCGGGCTGGCGGCGACCGTCCTGATTGGAATCGTGGCCGGGGTCAAGGTCCTGGTCGCGGTCCTGGGGTGGCTCACGGTCGATGCCGATCAGTACACGCCGCTCGGCGCCGCGGTGGCCGCCGCGCTCTCGTGGATCTGGCTGGTGGCGTTCGTCGTCGCGGCGATCACCTTCATGGTCTGGATGCACCACGCGCGGCTCAACGCCGACACCATCACGTCTCCGCACCAGAGCCGCTTCGCAAAGCTGTGGGTGTACCTCGGCTGGTTCATCCCGATCGCGAACCTGTACATCCCGTACGCCGTGATGCAGGACATCTGGCGTGGATCGGACCGGTCACAGCCGATGATCGGCCTGCGGCAGCGTGAGCCCAGCGGCTTGATCCTGCTGTGGTGGCTCTGCTTCCTCTTCTCGAACGTGTCGCTGACCCTGCCTCCGAAGTACGCGTTCGAGGTCGCGGTGTTCGCCACGATCTCCGCGCTGCTGTCGGTCGTGGCCGCGGTGCTGGGCGCGCGGGTGATCCGTCAGGTGAACGACATGCAGATCAACGAGCAGAACGCATTCCCCGCACCAGCAGCATGACCGACTCGCGCACCTCCGCCCGCGACCGCTCCGGCTGGAACACCTGCCAGTCGAGCGCGATCACGAGCAGGGTGCCGAACAACGCCGCCGACGCGGTGCCGACCTCGACTCCGTCGGGGAGCCGGCCCGCGTCGGCCAGGCGCTTCATCTGACCGCGCACGATCGAGACGATGTCGTCGCGCAGCAGCGACAGCGTGCCGTGCCACTGGCCGGGTGTGCGCCACAGCTCGGAGACCAGCAGCTGGCCGAACGCCGGGTACTCGGCCCAGAAGCCGAGCATCTCGTCGACCAGCGCCTCCAGCGAGTCCTCCGAGCCCTCGGCCGACCGCAGCCGGACGGCGAGGATCTCCACCCCGTGCCGCAGCAGGGCCTCGACCAGGGCGTCCTTCGAGGCGAAGTTGTAGTAGATGGTGCCCTTGGCGACGCCGGCCTCCGCGGCGATCTCGTCGACCGTGACCGAGGCCGCGCCCCGTTCGCCGACCAGCTTCAACGCCGCGTCGAAGAGCTTCTGCTTGGTCGCCGTGGTTCGCGCGCTCACAGGACCAGCTCCGGCTTGAGCTTCGAGGGTGTCCACACGCGCTGCTTGTAGGCCGCCACGGACGACAAGGCTAGGGCCCCGAGCAGCCAGGCGAGAAGGATCAAAGCGTCCCGTCCCACGCTGCCGAGGTCACCGCCGTACATGAGGTGGCGCAGGCCGTCGACCGCGTAGCCCATCGGCAGGCCGTAGTGCAGCGGATACAGCGGCACCGGGATGGTCTGCCAAGGGAACGTGCCGCCCGCGCTGACGAGTTGAAGGATCAGCAGGATCAGACCGAGGAACTTGCCGACTGCGCCGAACGCCGCGTTCAGCGCGTGCAGGATCGCCACGAACGTCAGTGACATCAGCACGAGGAACCCGAACGTGCCGAAGGGGTTCGACGGCTCGATGTCCACCACGAACCGCACCACCGAGAACATCACCAGCACCTGCACGACGCCGAGCAGCGCACCAGGCAGCCACCCGCCCAGCGCCACCCGCAGCGCGGACTGGCCGGCAGCCAGCGCACGCCGTGACAGCGGCCTGAGCAGCAGGAACAGCACGAACGCGCCGATCCACGTCGCCAGGCCGAGGAAGAACGGGGCGAGGCCCGCGCCGTACGTGGCGGCCTTGGTCTGGGACAGGCTCTGCACCGCGACCGGGTCGCCGATCGCCTGCGCGATGGCCGCGCGGGTCGGGTCGTCGGCGTTGGGGATCTTGTTCACGCCGCCGTTCAGCCCGTCGCGCAGTTCCGCGGAACCGTCCGCGAGCTTGGCCGCGCCGTCGTGGAGCTGCGGTGTGCCGGTCGCGGCCGTCCGCAGGCCGTCGCGGAGCTTCGTGGCGCCGTCGTCGAGCCTGACGATGCCCGCGGCCAGGCCGGGCATCTTCGCCGAGAGCTGCTCGGCGCCGTCGGCGACCTGGTCCGCGCCGGTCGCGAGCTTGCGCAGGTCGCCGGAGGCACCCTGGACCTTGCCGTTGGCGTCGTCCACCGGCTTGCGGACCTGACCGAGCGTGGTCAGCACGTGCTGCACCTGCTCCTCGGTGAAGCCCGAGGCTCGCAACCGGTTCGCGATGTCACCGTTGGCCTGGTCGAGCACGCCGACGAGGGCCTGGGCCTTCTTCGCGTACTCATCGGCCTGGGTCGCGGCGGTCTCGTTGCCGTTGGCGACCTGGCGCGCCCCGTCAGCGATCTTCTTCGCGCCGTCGGGCAGCTGGGCGGTCTGCGAACGGAGCTCGCGCGTGCCGTCGCTGAGCTGTGTGGCACCGGTGGAGAGCTGCTGGACGCCCTTGTCGAGTTCGGCCAGCTTGTCGCGCAGCTGCGCGTTGCCGTCGGCGAGCTTGGTGGCGCCCTCGACGGCCTTGGCGGTCTCCTGGCGGATCGTGGAGAAGCCGAGCAGCAGCCTGTCCGCGGCCTCGGTGGAAACCTTCGCGGTGACCGCCCGGCGCACCTCGGAGACGACCTGGTTCGCGATCGTGCTGCCCAGGTAGTTGTTGGCGTCGTTGGTCGTCAGCGTCAGCACGCCTTGGCGCGGCTTGAAGTCCTCCGGCGAGGTGAGCGCGTCGGAGAAGTCCTCCGGCAGCGTCAGAGCGAAGATGTACTTGCCCTTGCGCACGCCCTCGGCGGCGTCCGTGTCGTCGACGACGTGCCAGTTGAACTTCTTGCCGTTGAGCAGCTCGTCGGCGACCTCCTTGCCGGCGTTGAGGTCCTTGGCGCCCTTGTCCTTGACGACGAGCGCGGCGGGGACCTGGTTGAGGTTCGCGTACGGATCTTTGTTGGCGTACAGGTAGAGCGACGCGTACAGCAGCGGCACGAGCGCCAGTGCCAGCACGGCGAGCCGGGGCAGCGTGCCGGAGGTGATCCGGCGAAGTTCGTTGAAGGCCATGCGAAGGGCGCTCATGCGGTGATCTCCATCTTGGTGTCGTTGTCCTCACCAAGGCGCGCGTGCGGGATGTCGAGGATGTGGGCGGAGGTGTTCGAGCACAGGGCGACCACGGACCGTTCAGGGGTCACGTAGTTCTGCGCCAAGGCGAACCACTCGCGCGGGTCGGGGTGGTAGCGGTCCGGGCAGTCGAGGACGAGCGCCGTCATGCCGGGGCGGGCGGCGGCCAGTTCGAGCAGCACGGAACACCGGGTCTGCGCCGGCACGTGCTCGAAGCGCTTGGCCGCGTGCTCGTCGGCGGCGTGCTCCACCAACCAGTCGTGCACCGCCTTCTTGCCGGACGACTTGCCGTTCATCGCGAGCTCCTCGCCGACGACGGCGGCCAGGGTCAGCGCGTCCTCCGGCTCGTTGACCTCGGGGGCGTCGATCAGGACGACCTGCTTGCGCAGCGTCCGGGGGTCCGGCGAGACCGTGCCCGTGGAGGGCTTCATCCGGCCGGAGAGCAGCAGGCCGAGTGCCGTGTGACCGGTGCCGGGCTCGCCCGCGACCAGCGTCAGCTCGCCCGGTCGCACGGTCAGCGAAGTCGGCCGGAGCAGGGGACCATGAGCCCCGTTGACGCCTGCGCGTTGCGCACGGATCTCCACGCCTTTACCTTCCGTTTAAACTGACCGGTCAGTACAAATTCTCCCGCAGACGTGTCCGCGTGGCAACTCGGACATTGGTCACCTAAGGGCGGAGGCGGGGCGTACTTCCCACACGGTCCACAGCGGCCGGTAGCCCTGACGCGGCCAGAACACCGAGCTCAGCGGGTTCGGCGGGTTGTAGTAGAGGTACGTGCCGACCGCGCCCATCCGGTGAAGTTCCTGGTGGGCGTAGGCGACGAGCTGCTGGCCGATGCCGGTCCCGCGCGCGCCGGGCAGGACGGAGACGCAGTTCACGTAACCCCAGCGGCCGCGCGGCAGCCGCATCGCCGCGTTGGTGCCCGGTTCGGACGACACGATCGCGCACTCGGCGAGCGCCACCGCGATGCCGTCGCGTTCCGCGAGCCAGATGGGGCTCGCGTTGGTGAGGCGTTCGGCGAGCGCACGGCGTTTGAGGGCCGGCGCTTCCGGGCGCACGATCGTCGAGCCGACGTAGGAGGAGTACTCCAGCTCCGCGAGCGACAGCTCCACGACGGTTTCGAGGTCGTGCGGGGTGGCGCGGCGGATCGTGAGCGTGCGCGGGACGCGTGGCGGGGGAGTCTTCAGCCTGATGCTGAGCACGGACAGCGGCACCAGGCCGTGGTCGAGCAACGCCCGTGCGGCCTTCGTGTCACGACTCGGCCAGTGCAGCACGCACGCGGTGTCCTCGCCTAGCTCCTGCGTGTCGAGGTGCTTGCGCCACCGCGTCAGCAACGCGTCCATGCCCTGCGTGGTGCCGACCAGCGGCAGCAGCTCCCACACCTCGGCCGCCGACCACAGCCGGGTCGTGGAGTGCGGCTCGAACGTCTGGTGGCTGATGACCCCGGCCACGCGGGTGCCGTCCGCGAGTGCCGCCGTGATGACGTGACCGTCCGTCGGCGGTTCTACGGCGGGCGGGAGTAGCGGGTCCAGTGAAGCGAAACGTGCTGACTGGGCCGCAACTAGTCCGCGTGCCGAGGTCATGGGCGGTTAGGTTACGACGTCAGGCGCGCGCGGAAGATCGCGGTGCCGGGGAAGAGCTTGCCGCGCAGCGGGCTCCACTGGCCCCAGACGCGGGTGTGGCCCTTCGGCCACTCGGGCTCGACGAGGTCTTGGAGCACGAAGCCGGTGTTCGTGAGGGCGCGCAGGTAGTCGCCGAGCGTGCGGTGGTGCTCGACGTAGGTGGCGTGGCCCTCGCCGTCGACCTCCACGTACGGGGTCCGGTCGAAGTACGACTGGGTGACCGTGAGGCCGAGCGGGCCCGGATCGTCCGGGAAGATCCAGCGCATCGGGTGGTTCACCGCGAACACCCAGGGGGAACCGGGCCGCAGCACGCGGGCGACCTCGCTGAAGACTTCCTGGACGTTCGCGACGAACGGCACTGCCCCGAACGCCGAGCAGGCGGCGTCGAAGGCGTTGGCCCGGAACGGAAGTTGATCAGCGCTCGCCTGGACGAGAGGCACCTGGATGCCGGTCTTGTCGTTGTTCTCGCGGGCGTGCCGGAGCATGCCTTCGGAGATGTCCAGAGCGGTGACGACTGCCTTCTGCGTGGCGAGCCAGCGGGCGCACATCGCGCTGCCGCAGCCGATCTCCAGGACGCTCTGACCAGCGACTTCACCCAGGAACCGGGTGTCTTCCTCGCGCAGCCCCTCCGGGCACCAGACGAAGTCCGCCGCGCCCAGGAAGTCGCCGTGCGTCTCGTGGTAGTCGTCGGCGTCCGCGTCCCACCAGATTCGGTTCGCCACGCGTGACTCGGCGGCGTCGGCCCCGCGCTTGACGATGCCGGTCGTGCCGAGCGCTTGCTCCGCGCTCGCGTGCTGGTTGGACACACTGCTCCTTCACATGGGGGCTGGTTTGCTTGCGCGTCTCGCGGCCGCGTACGATATCGCGTGCGTAGTGGGTTAGTGCTGCCCATGATCCAGAACTGTCGGGATTCAAGGTCTCTGCGACGCTGCGCGCGCACCACTACCAGCCAATAATGCCAATCCGTACCGGAGCCACCTACCTAATGTCCACCGACACCACCACCGCCCCCGTTGCCGCTGCTCCCAAGCAGGTCGCGATCAACGACATCGGGACGGAGGAGGACTTCCTCGCAGCTATCGACAAGACGATCAAGTACTTCAACGATGGCGACATCGTCGAAGGCACCATCGTCAAGGTCGACCGGGACGAGGTCCTGCTCGACATCGGCTACAAGACCGAGGGCGTCATCCCCTCGCGCGAACTGTCGATCAAGCACGACGTCGACCCCAACGAGGTCGTCAAGGTCGGTGACGAGGTCGAGGCGCTTGTTCTCCAGAAGGAGGACAAGGAAGGCCGTCTGATCCTCTCCAAGAAGCGCGCTCAGTACGAGCGGGCGTGGGGCACCATCGAGGCCCTCAAGGAGAAGGACGAGCCCGTCAAGGGCACGGTCATCGAGGTCGTCAAGGGTGGTCTCATCCTGGACATCGGCCTCCGCGGCTTCCTCCCCGCCTCGCTCGTCGAGATGCGTCGCGTCCGCGACCTCCAGCCGTACGTCGGCCGCGAGCTCGAGGCCAAGATCATCGAGCTGGACAAGAACCGCAACAACGTGGTCCTGTCCCGCCGCGCGTGGCTCGAGCAGACCCAGTCCGAGGTCCGCAGCGAGTTCCTCAACCAGCTGCAGAAGGGCCAGGTCCGCAAGGGCGTCGTGTCCTCGATCGTCAACTTCGGTGCCTTCGTGGACCTGGGTGGCGTCGACGGTCTCGTCCACGTCTCGGAGCTGTCCTGGAAGCACATCGACCACCCGTCCGAGGTTGTCGAGGTCGGCCAGGAAGTCACCGTCGAGGTCCTCGACGTCGACATGGAGCGCGAGCGCGTCTCCCTGTCGCTGAAGGCGACCCAGGAAGACCCGTGGCGCCAGTTCGCCCGCACCCACGCGATCGGTCAGATCGTGCCGGGCAAGGTCACCAAGCTGGTTCCGTTCGGTGCGTTCGTCCGCGTGGACGAGGGCATCGAGGGCCTGGTCCACATCTCCGAGCTGGCCGAGCGCCACGTGGAGATCCCGGAGCAGGTCGTCCAGGTCGGCGACGACGTCATGGTCAAGGTCATCGACATCGACCTCGACCGTCGCCGCATCTCGCTGTCGCTCAAGCAGGCCAACGAGGGCTTCACGGTCGACACCGAGTTCGACCCGACCCAGTACGGCATGGCCGCCGAGTACGACGACCAGGGCAACTACATCTACCCCGAGGGCTTCGACCCGGAGACCCAGGAGTGGCAGGACGGCTTCGACAAGCAGCGTGAGGAGTGGGAGCGTCAGTACGCTGAGGCCCACACTCGTTACGAGGCCCACATGAAGCAGATCAAGAAGGCTGCCGAGGCCGAGGAAGAGGCTTCTGCCGAGGGTGCGGGCAACTACACCTCTGGTGGCGACGCTCCTGCTTCCACCTCGGTTGGGGCGCCGGCTCAGTCCGGTGGCACGCTTGCCTCTGATGAGCAGCTTGCTGCGCTTCGGGAGAAGCTTTCCGGCGGTATGTGAGCTGGGTTCAGCTTGCTAGCTGACTGACTTTGGCCCTCGCACCTTGGGTGCGGGGGCCTTTGTCGTTGGTCGCGCTGGTTCCGTAGGTGGCCTGGGTGCGTTGGCGGGTTCCTGGTTCGATTCCTGGGGCTCTGCCCCAGACCCCGACACTCCCAAAGGAGCCGTCCACGCCGTTAGCGGGTTGATGGCACGCCTGTTGCGTTGGGCGGCTTGCGGTTTCGTAGGTGGTTGCGTTGCGGTGGTGGCTCCCCCGTCTAGCGCGCCAGAGGCAGCCGCGCCCGAGGGGTCAGGTCAAGTCGACGAAGAGCGTGTCGACTTGACCTGACCCCTCGGGCGCGGCAAAGGCTTCGGAGCGCTAGACGGGGGAGCCACCACCGCGCCCACTTCGTGGGCAGGGCGGCTCGGCTCGGCTAATGAGTGGTGGGCCGGTCGTTCTGGCAGGCTCGGCCTGGTGGCCGCTGGTGGGTGAGCACTCCGGCTCGGTGGACTTGTTGAGTC
>NZ_JBITEX010000012.1:0-246739 GCF_044455585.1 Lentzea sp. NPDC051213 | reverse complement strand
CAAAACCCACACCCACTACGACGAGACCACCGCCTGGGCACACCACACCAACACAACCGCCGCTTGACATCCCCAGCAACTGGGATGTCTTCGCCATCGCGGTGGACCTGCTACTTGTCGATGTCCCCGACTATTACTGCGAATGAGCTCAGCACTGCGGGTAGGTCGTCGACCCTGGTGCCTGGCAGTAGGGCTGAGAGCGCTTGGACGTTGTTGAACGACGGCGTGCGGAGTTTTAGGCGCCACGGGGTTTTCTCGCCGCGCGATGACAGGTGTACGCCCGAGGTGCCCAGCGGGGCTTCTACTCGCGTGTAGACGGAGCCTTCGGGGGCCTTGATGGCCTTGGGCAGGCGGACGTTCACCGGGCCTGAAGGCAAGTGGTCCAGGCAGGCGTTGGCTAGCGTGATTGATTGCCGGGCCTCGTCCAGCAGGCAGCGGACGCGTGCTGCGGCGTCGCCTTCGGTTCGGACTACTGGGGTGAAGGGCAGCGTGCGGTAGGCGGGTAGGGGGTCGTCGCGGCGCAGGTCGAAGTCCACGCCGCTTGCCCTGCCGATCGGGCCGGTTACGCCGTAGGTCAGGGCGTCGGCGTGGGGGAGGATGCCTAGGCCTTCCAAGGGAACCAGGTCGATGTCCAGGGATGAGATGTCCACTGTGGACAGGAAGGCGGCGACCCTGGAGGCCCAGCCGGCCGGGACGTCTTCGCGCAGGCCGCCGATTCTGTTGAACATGAAGTGGATGCGGCCGCCCGAGGCCTCTTCCATCAGGGATTGGACGCCCTCGCGGTACGTGGCGGCGGTGGGGTGCAGTGGGGTCAGGAAGACCATGTGGGCCATCAGGCGGTTCAGTTCGCAGAGCAGGGCTCGCAGCCATTGGGCTCTGGCCGGGACGTCCATGCCTGTCATGCGTTCTACGGCGAGGGCCACGGCCAGTTCGTTGCAGAAGGCGGCTAGCCAGTCGTGGCGGTTGGCCAGCGTCAGGACCTGGCGGTAGTCGCGGACCTCGAAGAGTTTTTCCGCGCCTCGGTGCAGGTGGCCTACCAGGGGTTCTGCTGCGGTGATGTGCAGGTCCGGGGTCACGGTCAGGCGTAGGCGGTAGGCGCCGTGGGCCGACGGGTGCAGTGGGCCCAGGTCGATCACGCGGTCCACGCCCAGGTATTGGGCGCCTGCGCCTACGCCGACGGTGATCTGCTCGCTCACCCGCGCATGGTTTCACGGGGGTGCGTGGGTCACGGTCGTGCAGGGGTCACGCTCGTGTGATTGCGAAGAAGTAGCAGCCGTGGGAGACGCTGCGGATTTGTAGGGTTTCGATTGTGGGATTGTTGAGCAATCCTTCGATAGTGCGATCGAACGATCCTGGTTCGACCACCTCGCCGTCGTGGATCTGACCTGCGGCGTTGTAGGAACGTAGGATGCGGGGATTGTTCAACAATTCTACAGGTAGACGATCCAACGATGCGCCGCCTGGGCAGTCGACGTGGGTGAAGATCGGGCCCACCTCGGAGTAAGGGCCCTTGCCTGCGGTGGGGGTGTAGCGGAAGAGCCAGACCGGTTCGTCCGGTAGGGACTTGCGCAGGCAGCAGCGCAGCGGCACGTCCGGTTCGGAGGCGCGGTACTCGCGGCCGGGGTCGGCGAGAGCGGCGGACGGCGGCACGGTGTGGATTCGCATGCCGAGAACGATCGTCGTCAGGAAACCGAAAAGCTGGCGGGAATCGGACGCCAGGGCGGCAGCGCGGGCAGCAGGGACGACACCGGCACATCGCGGCCGTGCAGAAGCCAGCCGAACGAACCCAGGGTCGCCGGATCGCGCAGTTCGGCGATGCGGCTCGCGCGGGCGGCCGACTCGAGCCAGTCCCAGCCCGAACCGGAGGCCGCGCCCACCAGGCCCAGCGCGGCCAGCGCGTCCCGTTGCGACACCAGGACCCAGTCGCCGCCTGCTGCGGCAGCGCAGGAGTCGAAGGCCACGTGGGCGGTGATGTCGCAGGAGCCGTCGAACACGGGCGGCACCTGGCGGCCGGCTCGGTAGCCGGTCAGGGTGAAGCGGCGCGACGAGATCAGGTGGCCGTAGTCGATGGCCAGGGCCGCGCCGCGCACACCGGCGACAGCCGAGGCCCACGCGGCATCCCTGGGCGCTCCCACCTCGGCCTGCGCGCCGTCGGCCAGCGACGGCCACCACTGGGCGATCCACGGGTCGTCGGACGGACCGGTCACCACGGGGCAGGGGATCGAGTCGAGCCACTCGTGCCCGACTAGGAGCCCGATGCACGGAGGCACCGACGTGGTCCAGCGGACACCGGGCAGATCGACGGGCGGGCCGAGCTCTACCGCGGTCACCCGCAGTCGCGCGGCCAGCGAGCCCGTGGCCAGCGAACGCACCGCGAATGCCAGCTCACCGCCTCCTGCGCCCACGTCGACGAAGTCCACTACCGGGGGAAATCCGAGCGCGGCGTCCACGCGCGACAGCAGCTCCAGCAGTGCCGTGGCCAGCTCCGGGCCGACCAGCGGTGACGTCCGGAAATGTGAGGAAGGCTTCTCTCCGCGTGCGAAGAAGCCACCTGGGCCGTACAACGCGGCGTGCCAAGCGGCTTCCCAGTCGAACATCGGACAAGTGTGCATCTAAGGTCATTTCCCGTGAACGACGCCGACCTCACGCCGACGCCGACCCGCAAGCGCATCGAGCAGCGCCGCTGGACCGTCCTGTTCCCCGTGGTGGCTCTGATCGCGCTGGCCGCGGCCGGGCTCGTGCTGTTCGCGCTGGGCACGTCGAGCATCGGCATCGAGCCGTTGCTGGTCGGTGCCGCGGCTGCGCTGATCCCGGTCGCGTTCGTGGTGACCGCGTTCCTGTGGATCGACCGGTGGGAGCCGGAGCCCGCGAAGTTGCTGCTCTTCGCGTTCGTCTGGGGATCCTGCGGGGCGACGATCAGCTCGCTCGCGTTCAACCAGACCAGCCGCGTGCTCGGTGATCTGCTCTACCAGGACGGTACGACGTTCACCGCCGTGGTCGGGGCGCCGATCGTCGAGGAGGCGACCAAGGCCGCGTTCCTGATCGCCGTCTTCCTGCGTCGCCGGCACGAGTTCGACGGGGTCGTGGACGGCATGGTCTACGCCGGCATCACGGCGGCGGGCTTCGCGTTCACCGAGAACATCTGGTACTTCGGCCGGGTCTTCGTGGAGAACGGGATCGGCAACATGGGTGGCGGCGTGATCGCGCTGTTCATCCTGCGCGGGGTGCTGTCGCCGTTCGCGCACCCGTTGTTCACGGCCATGACCGGCATCGGTGTCGGTATCGCGGCCAGCTCGAGCAACGCCACGACCCGCATCATCGCGCCGATCGGCGGGTACCTCGCGGCCGTCGGGCTGCACTCGCTGTGGAACTTCTCGACGACCGTCGGCACCGGGTCGGACTTCATCAACCTGTACTTCCTGATCATGGTGCCGGTGTTCGCCGGCGCGGTCGCGATCGTGATGTGGCAGCGCAGGCGCGAGCAGCGGATCGTCGCGGGGCAGCTCGCCGCGATGGCGCAGAACCGGTGGATCGCCAACAGCGAGGTGGCCCTGCTGGCCAGCCTCAACGGGCGCAGGAACTGGCTGCGGGCGGTCAAGCGGAAGTCCGGTGAGGAGTCCGCCAAGGCCGTGAAGAGCTACCAGATCGCGGTCACCGAGCTCGCGTTCCTGCGGCACCGCATCGAGCAAGGCACGGCAGGGCAGAGCGCCGAGCAGCGGCACGGCGTCCTGCTCGACACGCTGCACGCCGCGCGGGCGGCCGCCCGCCGGTGAATCCCGTCACCGACCGGGTACATGCCAGGACCTGCGGGATTACCCTCGTCGGCGTCGTCTGGTACCCGAACCGGGACTGGAACGCCAGAAGGAGTTAGTCGCATGGACGCGACCGAACGTCCGGCCAGGCTCGCCGTCGGTGTCATCTCGGCCGGCAGGGTCGGCTCGGTGCTGGGCGCCGCGCTGGCCAGGACCGGCCACGTGGTGGTCGGCACGTCCGCCGTCTCCCAGGCCTCCCGCAACCGCGCGGAGGAGCTGCTGCCCGGCGTACCGATCGAGGACCCGACCGAGGTCGCCCAGAAGTCCGACCTGGTGCTGCTGGCCGTGCCGGACGACGAGCTGCCGGGACTCGTTCGCGGACTGATCGCCACGGAGTCGTTGCGCGCCGGGCAGATCGTCGTGCACACGAGCGGCGCGCAGGGCGTGAAAGTCCTCGAACCCGCCGCCGAACTCGGTGCCCTCACGCTGGCGCTGCACCCCGTCATGACCTTCACCGGCCGCTCGGAGGACCTGCAGCGGATGAGCGCCGCGTGCGTCGGCGTCACGGCCGCGGACGGCGACGAGGTGGCCTGGAGCGTCGGCGAGGCGCTGGTCGTCGAGATGGACGCCGAACCGGTCAGGGTGCCGGAGGCCGTCCGCCCGCTCTACCACGCGGCACTGGCCCACGGCGCGAACCACCTGATCACGCTGGTCCGCGACGCCGCGGACCTGCTCACCAACGCCGGTGTCGCCAACGCCGAACGCCTGCTCGGCCCGTTGCTGTCCGCCGCGCTCGACAACTCGCTGCGCCACGGTGACCGGGCACTCACCGGTCCGGTGGCCCGCGGCGACACGGGTACCTTGCGCAAGCACCTCGCCGTGCTCGCGGACCAGGCACCCGAAACCCTGCCCAGCTACCGCGTGCTCGCGCGGCGCACCGCCGTTCGTGCGGAAGAAGCCGGGCTGCTCAAGCCCGACGTGGCCAACGACGTTCGCACCACTCTCGAGGACGAGGCATGACCAAGCCACTCACCAAGGACGACTACAAGCCGGGCGATGTCACGGTGCACCGCGACCCCGCGCGGCTGAACCGGGTCGTGCGGGCCCTGCGCAGCGCCGGCCGCAACGTCGCGCTGGTGCCCACGATGGGCGCGCTGCACGCGGGCCACCGGCAGCTGATCCGCGAGGCGCAGGTCATGCAGAACACGGTGGTCGTGGTGTCAATCTTCGTGAATCCGTTGCAGTTCGGGCCGAACGAGGATCTCGCGAAGTACCCGCGCCAGTTCGAGTCCGATGTGGACATCTGCCGTGACGAGCGCGTGGGCATCGTCTTCGCGCCGTCCGTCGAGGACATGTACCCCGCGGGCGCGCAGGTCACGCTGCACCCCGGACCGCTGGGCGACGAGCTGGAGGGCGCCTCGCGGCCAGGTCACTTCGCGGGCGTGCTGACCGTGGTGTCGAAGCTGTTCAACATCGTGCAGCCCACGTACGCGGTGTTCGGGCAGAAGGACTACCAGCAGCTGCAGCTGATCCACAAAATGGCGCGCGACCTGAACTTCCCGCTCGACGTCGTCGGCGTGCCGACCGTCCGCGAGCACGACGGTCTGGCGCTGTCGTCGCGCAACGCCTACCTGACCCCGGAGCAGCGGCAGGCCGCCGTCGCGCTGTCCGCCGCGCTGACCGCGGGCGCCTACGTGAGCGCGCAGGGCGCCGACGCGGTCCTCAAGGCCGCGCACGACGTCCTGGCCGCGACGCCCGAGGTCGAGCTGGACTACCTGGAGCTGCGCGGGGTCGACCTCGGTCCCGCGCCCGAGAACGGCGACGGCAGGCTGCTCGTCGCGGCCCGCGTCGGTTCCACCCGCCTGATCGACAACATCGCGGTGTTGCTCGGCGAAGGCGACGAGTAGGGGGATGCCATGTTCCGCACGATGCTGAAGTCCAAGATCCACCGCGCCACCGTGACGCAGGCCGACCTGCACTACGTCGGCTCGGTGACGGTGGACGAGGACCTGATGGAGGCCGCCGACCTGCTGGCCGGCGAACAGGTCGCCATCGTCGACGTCACCAACGGCGCGCGGCTGGAGACCTACGTCATCCCCGGCGAGCGCGGCACCGGCGTGCTGGGCATCAACGGAGCCGCGGCGCACCTCGTGCACCCCGGCGACATCGTGATCCTGATCGCCTACGGGCAGATGGACGACGCCGAGGCCCGCACCTACCAGCCTCGCGTGGTCTTCGTGGACGCCGACAACAACGTCGTCGAGCTCGGTGCCGACCCGGCGCACGCCCCCGAGGGCTCCGGTCTGGTGAACGTGTCCACGAGCGCGCCCTCGTCTGAGACCGTTGAGGCGACCGCGCTGGACGCGTTGATCCAGGCCGAGAACTAAGGAATCGCACCGTGCTGCTCGCCATCGACGTCGGCAACACCAACATCGTGCTCGGCCTGTACGACGGGGTCGGCGACGATGCACCGCTCGTGCGGGACTACCGCATGCGCACCGACGCCCGCATGACCGCCGACGAGCTCGCGCTGACCATGCGCGGCCTGCTCGGCGAGTACGCCGACAAGATCACCGGCATCTCCGCGCTGTCCACCGTGCCCGCCGTGCTGCGCGAGCTGCGGGTGATGCTCGGCCGTTACTACGACGCGGTGCCGAAGATCCTGGTGGAGCCGGGCGTGAAGACCGGCGTGCCGCTGCTCGTCGACAACCCGAAGGAGGTGGGCTCGGACCGCGTGATCAACACGCTGGCCGCACACCACCTGTACTCGACCTCGTGCGTGGTGGTCGACTTCGGCACGTCCACGAACCTCGACGTGATCTCGTCGCGCGGCGAGTTCCTCGGCGGCGCGCTGGCGCCGGGCATCGAGATCTCGGTCGACGCGCTCGCCGCCCGCGCCGCCCAGCTGCGCAAGGTGGAGCTGGTCCGGCCGCGCAACGTCATCGGCAAGAACACCGTGGAGTGCCTGCAGTCCGGCATCGTCTACGGGTTCGTCGGCCAGGTGGACGGGCTGGCGCGCCGGATCGCCGAGGAGCTCCAGCAGACCGATCCGGGGCCGGTCACGGTGATCGCCACCGGTGGCCTCGCCCCGCTCGTCGTCTCGGAGTCCTCGACGATCGCGCACCACGTGCCCGACCTGACGCTCCTGGGCCTGCGGCTCGTGTTCGAGCGCAACATGCCTAGTCGTTAGCGCGAACCACCCGGAAGACCTCTGCGCGCAAGGGGACGTCGAACGGACCGTTCGACGTCTCCGGGCGTGAGCGGAGGAACGCGAGCATCTTCTCGTTGATCGCGCCACGCTCCTCGTCGTCGACGACGAGCATCCGTGAGTGCGTGTTGACCGTGGCGACGAGCTCTTCCGGTGACTCCCTGCGCTGCGCGTGCGGGAACGTCTTCCACTCGACTTCGCGGAACGCCGCGTGCGTCATGACGCCCGTCGGGTCCTGCTTCTGGGACTCGACGCTGCCGGTCGACACCCGCTCCAGCTCGGCCAGCCACTCGACGTCCGGGTCCGGCAGGATCCACATCGCCGCCAGCACGCCGCCCGGCCGCAGCACGCGGGCGATCTCCGGCAGCGCCTTCTCCTGGTCGAACCAGTGGAACGCGGTGCCGACGAACACGGCGTCGACCGACTCGTCGCGTACGGGGATGTGCTCGGCGTGACCGGGTAGCGCGCGCACGTCGTGAACACGGCGCACCAGTTCGGAGAGCATCTGCTCGTTGGGCTCCACAGCCGTCACGTGGTGGCCCTCGGCGACCAGGCCGGCAGTCAGCTTGCCGGTGCCCGCGGCGAGGTCCAGCACTTCTAACCGCTCCGCCGTGCCCAGAGGCTCCAGTGCCCACCGGATCGCCGCCACGGGATAGTCAGGCCGGTGTTCGGCGTAAGCGTGGGCCTGCGCGCCGAACGAGTCCGCTCGCCTCGCGTGTAGATCCATCACCCCAACCTAGTTCGTGCACCGCTGCCCAGATTGGTCTGGTGGGGGTAACGGGTATCCGGTTCGCTTTGCCGCCACGCCCTTCCGTACCCTTCTCGGCGTGAGTGAGCAGCCGAAGCAAAACCCTGTGACCAGCGAAGAGGACTTGCCGGAGCAGATGCGCGTGCGCCGGGAGAAGCGTGCGCGGCTGCTCGCTTCAGGTAAGGAGCCGTATCCCGTCGAAGTGGGGCGCACGCACACGTTGCGCGAGATTCGCGACGCGCACCCCGAACTCGAACCCGACACGCAGACCGGCGAGATCGTCGGAGTGACCGGCCGGGTCATGTTCCTGCGCAACACCGGAAAGCTGTGCTTCGCGACGTTGCGCGAAGGTGACGGCACCGAACTGCAGGCGATGCTGAGCCTTGCCGGAGTCGGCGAGGAAGCCCTTTCCGAGTGGAAGACCGACGTCGACCTCGGTGACCACGTTTTCGTCCACGGTGAGGTCATCAGCTCGCGCCGCGGCGAGCTTTCCGTGATGGCGGACGCGTGGCAGCTGACGTCGAAGTCGCTGCGCCCGTTGCCGGTCGCGCACAAGGAACTCGGCGAGGAAACGCGTATTCGCCAGCGATACGTCGACCTGATCCTGCGTCCGCAGGCGCGCGACACCGTTCGGACCCGTGCAAACGTCGTTCGTTCACTGCGCGACTCGTTCCACCGGCGCGGTTTCGTCGAAGTCGAGACGCCGATGTTGCAGTCGTTGCAGGGTGGTGCCTCGGCGCGTCCGTTCGTCACGCACTCGAACGCGCTCGACATCGACCTGTTCCTGCGCATCGCGCCGGAGCTGTACTTGAAGCGGTGTGTCGTCGGTGGCATCGAGAAGGTCTTCGAGATCAACCGCAACTTCCGCAACGAGGGTGTGGACTCGTCGCATTCGCCCGAGTTTTCGATGCTGGAGTACTACGAGGCGTACGCCACGTACGACACGAACGCCGTACTCACCCGTGAGCTGATCCAGGAAGCCGCGGAAGCGGTGACGGGTTCGCAGATCGTGACGCTGGCGGACGGCTCGGAGTACGACCTGTCGGGTGAATGGCGCACGATCAGCATCTACGAGTCGTTGTCCGAGGCGGTCGGTGAGGAAATCACCCCCGAGACGCCCGCCGAGGTGCTTCGCAAGCTTTGTGACCGGCACGAACTCGAGGTCAACCCGAAGTTCGGGCACGGCAAGCTGGTCGAGGAGCTGTGGGAGCACCTGGTGTGCGACTCGCTCTACCTGCCGACCTTCGTGCGCGACTACCCGGTGGAGACGTCGCCGCTGACCAGGCAGCACCGCAGCAAGCCGGGTGTCGCTGAAAAGTGGGATCTGTACGTCCGCGGATTCGAACTCGGTACCGGTTACTCCGAACTGGTGGACCCGGTCATCGAGCGGGAACGCCTGGAAGCACAGGCCCGTCTTGGTGCCGCCGGCGACCACGAGGCCATGCCGATCGATGAAGACTTTCTGCGATCACTGGAGTACGGAATGCCACCGAGTGGTGGTGTCGGAATGGGTATCGATCGGCTGCTGATGGCCCTCACCGGTCTGGGTATCCGGGAGACCATCTTGTTCCCGCTCGTTCGCCCTGAATGAGTAACTTTCCGGATGTCGATAGGTGCAATGGGGCACCTGTGCGCTAACCTGCGTCGCGAGAGGCATTAGTTGGCGTGCGGGTGACCGCGCATTCGGGGTTCCAGGAGGATACGCATGGCGCAGAAGGTCACGGTGACCCTCGTCGACGACCTGGACGGCTCCACTGCGGAGGAGACCGTCGAGTTCGGACTGGACGGTGTCAGCTACACGATCGACCTTTCCTCCGGCAATGCGGGCAAACTGCGTGACGCCTTGGCCGGTTTCGTGGGAGGTGCACGTCGTGCAGGCGGTCGCAAGCGCACTGGTCCCGGTCGTCCGGCCGGGGTGAAGGCGCGCCCGGCTTCAGCAGATCGTGAGCAGAACCAGGCCATTCGCGAGTGGGCCCGCAAGCAGGGCATGAAGGTGTCGGACCGCGGCCGCATCCCGGCCGAGGTGCTCGACGCCTACCACCAGCAGGGCTGAAATTCGCAAAACCACGAAGGGGTTCCGGGATGATTCCCGGAGCCCCTTCGTGCTATTTGGGTGACTGATCAACTACGGACTGACCCGATCTCGAACCCGGAAGGCTGACCGGTGCTGCCCAAACGAGATCACCGGTGTCTTGCTTCTGACTTTTTAGTTGACCCCACAACGGGTTTGCCAAATATTGCGCCCTGATCTTCTGGGTCCGTTCTTCGGATCCGGCCGCCTCGACATGAAGATCGGCACGCTGCGGGTGGGGCGCCGCGGATGTGATCAGAACCAATGACCGTCTCATCAGGACCCGCCGTACGTTCGGTTAGGCTTGCCTGTCCTATCAGGAGCCGAGGAGGGTGGGCCTTGGGGCGTCGGTCGTTCGGCCTGCTCTTCCTGCTGATCGTGTTGGTCGCCGTGGCACTGGCGAGCATCGCGATCGGCTCGAAGGAGATCCCGCTGTCAGGTGTGTGGCACGGCCTCTTCACACCGACGGGCGTCGAGGACGACGTGGTCGTCCGCGAGCTCCGGATCCCGCGGACGTTGATCGGTATCGCGGTGGGCATCGCGCTCGGCGTCGGTGGCGCCCTGATGCAGGGCCACACGCGCAACCCGCTGGCAGACCCAGGCATCCTCGGCGTCACGCACGGCGCCGCGCTGGCCGTGGTGCTGTCGATCTTCCTGCTCGGCGTCGACTCGCTGTACGGCTACATCTGGTTCGCCTTCGCCGGCGCGATGATCGCGAGCATCGCGGTGTTCCTGCTCGGGTCGGCCGGCAGAGGTGGTCCGTCGCCCGTGACGCTGGCGCTGGCCGGTGCCGCGGTCTCCGCGCTGATGAACGGCCTGGTGTCCGCGATCGTGCTGCTCGACCAGCAGTCGCTCGACGCGTTCCGGTTCTGGCAGGTCGGCGCCATCGCGGGCCGCGACCTGACGGTGCTGACCCAGGTGCTGCCGTTCCTCGTGGCCGGCCTGGTGCTGGCGGCGCTCAACGCGCCGGGGCTCAACGCGTTGTCGCTGGGCGAGGACGTGGCTCGCTCGCTCGGCGTGCGGGTCGGCACGACCCGATCGCTCGGCATCCTGGCGATCACGCTGCTGGTGGGCGGGGCAGTCGCGGCGTGCGGGCCCATCGGGTTCATCGGACTGGTGGTGCCGCACGTGGCGCGCGCGTTCACCGGGCCGGACTACCGGTGGTTGCTGCCGTTCTCCGCGCTCGTCGGCGCGATCCTGATCCTGATCGCCGACATCCTCGG
Organism: Lentzea sp. NPDC051213; assembly: GCF_044455585.1. NCBI lineage: Bacteria > Bacillati > Actinomycetota > Actinomycetes > Pseudonocardiales > Pseudonocardiaceae > Lentzea > Lentzea sp. NPDC051213. The sequence goes on along the minus strand of NZ_JBITEX010000012.1, from coordinate 235,737 downwards.
CCGGGTGGTGGCGCGTCCGTCGGAGGTGGAGGTCGGCGTGATGATCGCGCTGTTCGGCGCCCCGTTCTTCATCTTCCTGGTGCGGCGCAAGAAGCTGGTGAAGATTTGACCGCCCTCAGGCTGGGAGCCACCTCGTTCAAGCTGCGCCGCCGGCCGTTGCTGGTGGTGGCGCTCTCGCTGGTCCTGCTGGCGGCGCTGCTGGTCGCCGACATCATGATCGGCGACTTCCCGCTGACGCTGTCCCAGGTCGTCGACACGCTGCTGGGCGGTGGCACGCGGCGCGACCAGTTCGTGGTCGTGGAGCTGCGGCTGCCGCGAGCGCTGACGGGCCTGCTGGTCGGTGGCGCGCTCGGGCTGTCCGGGGCGATCTTCCAGGCGATCGTCCGCAACCCGCTGGCCTCGCCGGACATCCTGGGCGTGACCTGGGGAGCGGGTGCCGGCGCGGTCTCCGTGATCACCTTCGCCGGGTCGCTGGGCGTGGTGACCGGCAGCGCGGCCAGCATCGGCGTCCCGCTCGCCGGGCTCGCCGGCGGCCTGGTCGCGGGCCTGCTGGTCTACGCGCTGGCGTGGCGGCAAGGCATCGAGGGCTTCCGGATGGTGCTGGTCGGCATCGGCATCACCGCGGTGGCCGGCAACTTCACGCACTACCTGCTGACCGTCGGCGACGTGCAGGACGCGGGCCGGGCGATGGTGTGGATCACCGGCTCGCTCAACGGCCGCGGCTGGGAGCACGTCGTGCCCGTGGCGCTGGCCCTGGTCGTGCTGGTCCCGGTGGCGCTCATCGGCGGTCACGTGCTGGGTGCGTTGCAGTTCGACGACCAGACCTCGCGCGGCCTGGGCATCCGGGTCAACGTCGCGCGGTCGTTCCTGATCATCGTGGCGATCGTGCTGGCGTCCGTGGCCACCGCCGCGGCCGGCCCGATCGCGTTCGTCGCACTCGCCACGCCGCAGATCGCGCTGAGGCTGGCGGGGACCGCGCAGCCGCCGCTCTTCGGCTCCGTCGTCATCGGTGGCGCGCTCGTCATGATGTCGGACCTGGTCGCGCGGACGATCTACCGCACCGAGCTGCCGGTCGGTGTCATCACCGCCGTGCTGGGTGCGCCCTACCTGATGTTCCTGCTGGTTCGGAGTCGCCGGGAGGCGCGGGTATGAGTGTGCGTCTTGAGGCATCGTCGCTGTCGGTCGGCTACGGGGAGCGGCTGGTCGTCGACACGCTGGACCTGTCGATCGCCGGCGGGACCGTGACCGCGGTGATCGGGCCGAACGGGTGCGGCAAGTCCACGTTGCTCAAGGCCCTCGGCCGGCTGCTGCCCGCCCGCTCCGGCGCGGTGCTGCTGGACGGCAAGCAGATCGACCGCATGCCCACCAAGGACGTGGCGCGCGTGCTGGGCCTGCTGCCTCAGGCGCCGTCCGCGCCAGAGGGTCTGACGGTGGCCGATCTCGTCGCGCGCGGCCGGCACCCGCACCAGACCTGGTACCGGCAGTGGTCGTCGGACGACGCGGCCGCCGTGGACGCCGCGCTGGAGATGACCGGGATCCTGGACCTGGCCGAGCGCACCGTGGACGAGCTGTCCGGCGGTCAGCGGCAGCGGGCGTGGATCTCGATGGCGCTGGCCCAGGGCACCGATCTGCTGCTGCTGGACGAGCCCACGACCTATCTGGACCTCGCGCACCAGATCGACGTGCTGGACCTCGTGCAGGAGCTGCACGCCACGATGGGCCGCACGATCGTCATGGTGCTGCACGACCTGAACCTGGCCGCCCGGTACGCCGACACGATCGTGGCCATGCGGGACGGCCGGATCGTGTCGCAGGGCACGCCTACCGAGGTGCTGACCGAGCAGATGCTGCTGGACGTGTTCGGGCTGGACGCGCGTGTGGTCGAGGACCCGGTCTCGGGCACGCCGTTGGTGGTGCCGGTCGGATCGCGGCACCGGCTGCCGTAGGGAGTCTTAGGTGCAGGTGCGGGGGCAGGCCGTGCACGGCTCCGCGTTCGGGAGCACGTAGTGGAAGCAGCAGCTGTTCCGCTTGCGCTTCCAGCCGTCGTCGGTGAGGCGCAGCGTCGAGGCCGAGACGAACGGCTCGAGCTTCTCCGGCAGGATCAGCGCCGCGTCGGTCACGCCGGAGGCCTCGTCGCCGAACATCCGGCCGGCGGCCCAGGCGCCGTACTCCAGCATGTCGGTCGCCGCGGCCCAGAGCTGGCGGCGGCCGAAGCGCACCACCTGCCCGAACGAGGCCACGAACTGCGCGGCGTGGGCGGCGTAGCGGGCGCGCAGGACGGCGGCCAGCGCGGCTTCGTTCGCCACGACGGTGGCGGCGGGGTGGTTCGAGGCCGGGTCGTCCGGCAGGCAGACGAACTCGTCGCTCAGAACAGCGAAGCCGTCCGGATGCGGACGGCCGTCGGTCGCGAGGCGCAGCGCCAGGTCGGCGGGTTTCAGCGTCGGCACGCGGCGGGCGGTGTGGAAGAGCAGGCCCGCGAGGTAGCCGGGGACGTGCAGGTACCAGCCCATGATGTAGCCGGCGGTCGCGCGGTCGTCGGACTCGCCGTACTGCTCGACCATCCACTCGGCGAGGTCTTTGCGCCACAGGTCGAAGCGCGCGGGCTCGGCCAGCAGGTCCGAGCAGATCTCCCAGTCGGGGGACGGCACGCCGAACCTGATCTCGGTGCCGACCTCCAGGCGGGCGATGGACTCGGCCAGTGGCGTGAGCGCACGCGGGTTCTTCTGTGAGACCCTCGCAGGTACGGTCAACGCGCAAGTCCTATCTCATCAATGAGGCTTGCCTAACCTTACCCAAGATCGCCCTTCTCGCACCCCTTCTGGTGGTCCCGGTCACAACAGTGTCGCTCAACGGTCGCTTGTTCGCGCTCAGCGGACATCGCCCGATCTGTGGAATCCGTTGCTCCCGACCTGCGTTGATGCCGATGTCAATGTTCACCGGACGCGGCTGTCCGCTGACGGGAACCACAGGCCTCGGAACCGCCCACTACAGTGGAGCCACGGTGCCGCGCTCACCAGGGTAGATCGGTGGAGCCGAGGACCGCCGACGCAGCAGTCAGGGAGTGCGAATGTTCGAAAGGTTCACCGACCGCGCGAGGCGGGTGGTTGTCCTTGCCCAAGAAGAGGCACGGATGCTCAACCACAACTACATCGGCACCGAGCACATCCTCCTGGGTCTGATCCACGAGGGTGAAGGTGTCGCCGCCAAGGCGCTCGAGTCGTTGGGGATCGCGCTGGAAGGCGTGCGCCAGCAGGTCGAGGAGATCATCGGCCAGGGCCAACAGGCTCCGAGCGGGCACATCCCCTTCACCCCCCGCGCCAAGAAGGTCCTGGAGCTGTCACTGCGCGAAGCGCTGCAGCTCGGCCACAACTACATCGGCACCGAGCACATCCTGCTCGGCTTGATCCGCGAGGGCGAGGGCGTTGCTGCGCAGGTCCTCGTCAAGCTCGGCGCCGACCTGAACAGGGTGCGGCAGCAGGTGCTGCAGCTGCTGTCCGGTTACTCGACGGAGAAGGGCGCGTCGGAGTCGACCGGTCGTGGCGAGGGCACGCCGTCCTCCTCCTTGGTGCTCGACCAGTTCGGGCGCAACCTCACGGCCTCTGCCCGTGAAGGCAAGCTCGACCCGGTGATCGGGCGCGCCAAGGAGATCGAGCGGGTCATGCAGGTGCTGTCCCGCCGCACCAAGAACAACCCGGTCCTCATCGGTGAACCCGGCGTCGGCAAGACCGCCGTCGTCGAGGGCCTGGCGCAGATGGTCGTCAAGGGCGAGGTGCCCGAGACGCTCAAGGACAAGCAGCTCTACACGCTCGACCTCGGCTCGCTGGTCGCGGGCTCGCGGTACCGCGGTGACTTCGAAGAGCGCCTGAAGAAGGTCCTCAAGGAGATCCGCACGCGCGGCGACATCATCCTGTTCATCGACGAGATCCACACGCTCGTCGGTGCGGGTGCCGCCGAAGGCGCGATCGACGCGGCCTCGATCCTGAAGCCGATGCTCGCCCGCGGTGAGCTGCAGACGATCGGTGCCACCACCCTCGACGAGTACCGCAAGCACGTCGAGAAGGACCCCGCGCTGGAGCGCCGCTTCCAGCCGATCCAGGTGGGCGAGCCGTCGCTCGAGCACACCATCGAGATCCTCAAGGGCCTGCGCGACCGGTACGAGGCGCACCACCGCGTCTCGATCACCGACTCCGCGCTGGTCGCCGCCGCCACGCTGGCCGACCGGTACATCAACGACCGGTTCCTGCCGGACAAGGCGATCGACCTCATCGACGAGGCGGGCGCGCGCATGCGCATCCGCCGGATGACCGCGCCGCCGGACCTGCGCGAGTTCGACGAGAAGATCGCGGACGTGCGTCGCGACAAGGAGTCCGCGATCGACGCGCAGGACTTCGAGCGCGCGGCGAAGCTCCGTGACGCGGAGAAGACGCTGCTGGGCCAGAAGGCCGAGCGGGAGAAGCAGTGGAAGGACGGTGACCTGGACGTCGTCGCGGAGGTAGACGACGAGCAGATCGCCGAGGTCCTCGCCAACTGGACCGGTATCCCGGTGTTCAAGCTCACCGAGGAGGAGACCACGCGTCTGCTCCGCATGGAGGACGAGCTGCACAAGCGGATCATCGGCCAGGTCGACGCGGTCAAGGCCGTGTCGCAGGCGATCCGCCGCACCCGCGCCGGCCTGAAGGACCCGAAGCGCCCCTCCGGCTCGTTCATCTTCGCCGGCCCGTCCGGTGTCGGTAAGACGGAGCTCTCGAAGGCGCTGGCGAACTTCCTGTTCGGCGAGGACGACGCGCTCATCCAGATCGACATGGGCGAGTTCCACGACCGGTACACCGCGTCGCGGCTCTTCGGTGCCCCTCCCGGTTACGTCGGCTACGAAGAGGGCGGCCAGCTCACCGAAAAGGTGCGCCGCAAGCCGTTCTCCGTGGTGCTGTTCGACGAGATCGAGAAGGCCCACCAGGAGGTCTACAACACGCTGCTCCAGGTGCTGGAAGACGGCCGCCTGACCGACGGTCAGGGCCGGACGGTGGACTTCAAGAACACCGTCATCATCTTCACGTCGAACCTGGGCACGTCGGACATCAGCAAGGCCGTCGGCCTCGGCTTCACCTCGGGTCAGGACACCGCGTCCAACTACGAGCGCATGAAGAACAAGGTCAACGACGAGCTGAAGAAGCACTTCCGGCCCGAGTTCCTCAACCGCATCGACGACATCATCGTCTTCCACCAGCTGACTCAGGACGAGATCATCAAGATGGTGGACCTGATGATCGCCCGCGTCGAGACGCAGTTGAAGAACAAGGACATGGCGATCGAGCTGACCGATCGCGCCAAGTCCCTCCTCGCGAAGCGCGGCTTCGACCCGGTGCTGGGCGCCCGCCCGCTGCGCCGGACGATCCAGCGCGAGATCGAGGACACCCTGTCGGAGAAGATCCTGTTCGGCGAGATCCAGCCGGGCCAGATCATCATCACCGACGTCGAGGGCTGGGACGGCGAGTCCGACCAGCACGACAAGGCCAAGTTCGTGTTCCGCGGCGAGGCCAAGCCGAACCGCGTGCCGGACTCCCCGCCGGTCGACCTCGCAGCCCCGGTGACCCCGGAGCCGCAGGACGCCCCGGTGACCGAGGCCGAGTGAGCTAGCTGTTTCCGAGAACGGCCCCCAGGCTTTCCTGGGGGCCGTTCTCGTGCGGGAGGGGCACATGGTCATCTTCGTGATCGTCATCGCCACCGTCGTCATCGTGGCGTACGTGCTGCGCACCCGAGCGCTGTCGGCTAGACGCTCGAAGGTGGTGGCCGAACAGATTCCCGCCCTGACCGCACTGGCCGAAAGCCTCGACGGCGAGGTGATCGGCCCCGACGGCGCGAGCCCGTGGTCACCGAAGCTTCAGCGGGCTGCACACCAGCCCGGCGCGACCCTCGGTTTCCGGCGAGGCCCATGGCACGTCCGGGTCACCGAGGCTTCCCAAGTAACCGATCCGGTGCTCAGCGACAGCGGCCAGATCTGGTTCGAGCACTGGATCGAGGTCGCCACGGTTCTCCTGCCTCAGCGCAGGATCCCGCTGGAGTTCTTCACGCTCTACTTCGAGGACGGGTTCGTTCACACGGAGTGCCAAGGAAAGATCCAGCCGGACGAGCTCGTGTTCCTGGTCGACATGATCGTGGAGACGCTCGAGCTCATGCCCGGCGTGGAGCCGAGGAACCCAGCCACGACGGCGTGACGCGGATCGCGTCACTCGGCCCGATCGATTCGCCCGTTTCGCCGCGAAGCGCACCCGTGCCTGCCACCATGGCTCCCGCTCACGTGATCTTGCGTGAGCGAGTGTCCCGGAGGAGGTCCTTGTGCCATCGGCCGCGTTCGAGCAGTTGGTCGCTCAGTTCGAGCGGTTCCAGTCGCAGATGCAGCGCGTTGACCAGCAGTTCGCCAACGTCGGCGAGATGCAGCAACAGCTGACCGAGCTGGAAGCCGTTGCCACAACGGCAGATCGCGCCGTGACAGTGGTGGCAGGGCCGTCCGGCTCCATCAAGGCCATCCGGCTGACCGACCTGGCCATGCGCAGACCGCCGCACGCACTGGCCGCCGAGCTGATGACCACGCTCCAGCAGGCGGTCGCCGAGGCCGCTCGCCGTCAGGCAGGCATTGTCGAGGGTGCGATCGGCGACGACATGAAGCTCTCCGACCAGGTGCTGGAGACCCAGGCGCAGCTCTTCGGAATGTCCAAAGAAGACCTCCGCGCCACGGCCGCCGGCGATGGCACCGCACCACCGCCTGTCACCCACCAGCAGCCGCCGCGCCCGCAGATGCCACCCGCACCGCCGGCGCCGCCCGCGTCGCAGCCGGGCCAGGTTCGGCAGCCTCCACCCGTCCGCAGGCCCGCGCCTGAGCCGCCGCAGGACGACTTCGCCGACCAGAACATCATGCGCGGCAACTCGTGGAACGACAGGTCGCCGCAGCCGCCCGCCGCTCCGTCCAAACAGGACGGGAAGTTCCTGAACCTCTACGACGACGAGGATGGCCGATGAGCGGCGGGTTCAGCGTCAATCCGGAGGAGCTCAAGGACTTCGCGGGCAAGCTCGACGGACACCGCAGTTCGGCGAGCAGGATCGCCGAACTGGTCGCCATGGCCGATGTCGGCGACAAGTCCTGGGGCCTGGTCGGACTGTTCGTCAAGGAGCAGTACACGCAGATGCTGGGCGACCTGAAGGACACGATGCAGGCCATGCAGGACGGACTGCAGTCCGGTTCGGACAAGTTCCGCGACACCGCGGAGGGTTACGCACAGCAGGAAGAGGCTCTGAAGCAGATCCTCGACGGTATCCAGGTCGAGCGGAGTTAGCGCGGTCGTGGCAGAAGACGGTTTCGACGTTCCCGGCCTGTCCGGAGAAGACAACCAGGTCAAGATCGGCGAGAAGACCACCGGTGAGAAGGCGGTCGAGGCGGCGCCGTTCTACGGCAGCTTCAAGAAGGCCTTGGAGGCTGCGGGAAACACCGGAGACACCGGCGGCATCGCCGCACTGGCGTCCGAAGGCAGCGCGCTGGTCAGCTCGTTCAGCGAGGCCGGTCAGATCGCGGTGGACCCGATCGGCTGGCTGGTCAACCAGGGGCTGGGCTTTCTGATCAGCATCTGCGAGCCGTTGGAAGACGCGATCCACTTCGTCAGCGGTGACGGCCCCGCGCTCCAGCAGGCCGGGGAGAACTTCAGCAAGCTCGCCGAAGGCCTCACCAAGCTGCAGGAAGGGTTCAACGAGGACCTGTCGAGCTCGGTGCAGAGCTGGGGCGGCGAGACGGCGGACGTGGCCGCCACGAAACTCGGCGAGTTCTCCAGCGGCATCGACGGTGTGATCGGTCAGGCCGGCGAGCTCTCCGAGCTGCTGCTCATGTCCTCGATGATCATGCAGGTCATCGAGGACCTCATCAAGGCGATCCTGACCGAGCTCATCATCTGGCTCGTCATGATCTGGATCCCCGCCCTTGCGGCCGCCGTGCCGAGCTTCGGGTCATCGACCGCTGCGGCGGGTGCGGCGACCGGTGTGCGTGTCGCGTCCACCGCAAGCCGGGTGTCGCGCATCGTCGCGAGGCTCAAAGCGTTCCTGAGCAAGATCATGCAGTTCCTGCGCAACCTGATGAGCCGCACCAAGAACGTGGGCTCCGCCATGAAGAAGGCCATGGCGGACAAGAAGGCCAACGTGTCGGTGGCGGACGACCTTCTGAAGAAGAAGGAGAACCAAGGTCTGTTCAAGAGCTGGGTCGCCAAGAAGGACGGTTCGCAGGGCATCGTCGGCGAGCGGATGAACCAGGGCTTCTGGAGGTCGATGGGCGAGGCCGTCGGGGTCGAGGCGTCCGCGCAACTCGACGGTCGCAACGAGAAGGGGCTGCGGAACACGTCCCTCCAGCAGCAGGCCGACGAGGCGCGTGAGACCGGAACCGACTACTCGAAGCATCAAATCAAGGGATACCTGGACATCTGATCATGGACATCACGAAGAAGGCTTTGCTGGACTTCCTGCTCAGTCCAACCTTTCTGGCCATGGCCATCGGCGGCATCGTGTTCCTCATCGTGCGGCGCTGGTGGCACTTCCGCACCCACCGGAACGCGCGGGACGAGCAGATCGCCGCGTTGAGCCCGCTGGCGGCCAGGCTAGGCGGGACGGTGATCAGCCCGGAGCAGGGCGACACCGCGGCGTGGTCAGCCGGCGTCCTGGGGCCGGTGGCGGAGCACGTCAAAGGCCTCTACGCGACGTGGCTGCGGCGGTCGAAGCCGCAGTGGGACCTCGCCATGGACTTCCAGCGGGGCGACTGGCACGTCCGGGTAACCGAGGCGGCGGTGCGGGTGTCGGCGTACACCGGCTACGGCGTGCGCTGGGAGCAGGAGCACCGGATCGAGGTGGCCACCGCGCGCATGGCGCCGCTGCGGATGGTCCGGCCGGACAAGTACACCTCCAACGGGCAGCCCCTTTCGCCCGCGGACTTCGAGTCCCAATGGACCAGCTGGCTGAGTGAGTCACCATCGACGGCGCAGAACCATCACGCCGAGTGGCAGCGCGTGCAGCTCCCGCCGCCGATGGACCAGGAGTTCTTCGCCTGGGGCAGCGATCCGGCGGCGGTGATCAGGGATCTGAACTTCGACGCACTGCTCTGGCTGATCGACCACGAGAAGCACCTGCCGCTTCAGGCGCATTCGATGCGGCTGACGTTCGAGGCGGGGGTCGTGTACATCGTGATGGACCACCACATCGACCAGAGCAGCCTGATGGCCGTGGTCGACATGATGGTCGGGTTGCTCGATCGCATGCCCGGTGCGCGGCCGCGGCACCCCGCTGCGGCGCTCTGAGCAGTCGGCCGGGATAGCCGCGGCGCTGCGTCAGCGTGGCGTCACGGCGAACCCGGCCAGCACGATCTCCTCCAGGTCGGGGTCGTCTTCCTCGTAGACACCCTCGTAGTTGAAGCCGAACAACGAGCGCAACGCCGCCTCCGCCAGGGTGAGCGGGTGGAACCGGAACGGGTACTCCTCGTTCTCGTCGAGCAACTCGAGGAACTCCGGATCGCCGGCCAGGTACTTCTCCTCGAACGGCAGGGGAGTGCCGATGTCCTCGATCACGCCGCTGTCGGGCGAGAGGCTGAACGACCGCCGCACGGACCCGTCCGGCGACCAGATCGCGTAGGCGAAGAAGTCGACGACGCTGTGCATGGCGTGCAGGTAGAGGGTGCGGCCGGCTGCCTCCGTCAGAAACGGCGGGGCCAGGTCGGTGGGTGTGTCGTTCGCGGCGTCCCAGGTGCAGACGATCGACAGGCCCGGGAAGCACGCCGCGTAGACGGTGTCCTCGGGTGGGTTGGCGTGCTCGAAGAGAGTGCCGTCGGCGAGCGGGCTGATCTCGTGTGACGGGTAGAGCCGTTCGACCAACGCGCGGGTGGCCTCGCGGTCGATCTTCGGATTGCTCCGCAGAACCTTGCTGACGTCGTCGGATGCGTAGAAGAGCATCCAGTCCTTGGCACCCATGAATCCCCCGTGTCGTCGTCTGCGCTCAGCATGGCGGAGGGGTCTGACAATTCTCGGCGGGCAACGGAAGCCCGTGGCCAACCGTCCTTTGGCTGTGCACACCACACCGGAGACTGACGAGCAGTCAGGCAGGCTGCACGACGTGGTCACCACCGAGGTCAAGGCACCGCGGAACGGATTCGCCACGTTTCTGCTGGTCATCTGCGCGATCGCGCTCGTCGCGGCCGCGCTGGTCAGACTGCTCGGCATCGACGGCACCAGGTACATGGTCGCCACGACGTCGCTGACCCCGTACATCGCGGTCCTCGGGCTGCTCATCGGGCTGGGGGCGTTGCTTCGCAAGCGGTGGGTCGTCGGGCTGACGATGACGCTCGTGGCGGTCGTGCTCGTGGCGAACGTCGTGCCTCGGGCGTTTCCCGACTCGCGGCCCAACGGGGTGGGGCAGCCGGTGCGGTTGATGACCGTGAACCTGCTCACCGGTATCGCGGACGCGCGGTTCATCGTGCAGGAGGTCAGGAAGCGCAACGTCGACATCCTGACCATGCAGGAGCTGACTCCGGAGATGGTGCGGGACCTCGAACAGGCCGGGCTGAACCAGGTGCTGCCGAACAAGGTCTTCCTCGACGAGCCGGGTGGGTCGGGGTCGGGGATCGCGTCGCGGTTCCCGCTCACGGCGCGCCAGCTCGCGCCGCCTGGCACGTTGCAGCAGGCCGGGGCGATGGTCGACCTGCCGGGCAAGGACATCGAGGTCGTGTCGGTGCACCCGTTGCCGCCGGTCGTCTACGCGGGGCCGCAGGCCTGGCAACGTGAGCTCGCCGGGTTGCCCAGCCCGGACTCGACCGGTGCGATCAGGGTGCTCGCCGGCGACTTCAACGCGACGCTCGACCACGTCGGCATGACGCGGCTGCTCAACAAGGGGTACGTGGACGCTGCCGACCAGGTCGGCAAGGGGCTGATCCACACCTGGCCCAGCAACAGCGGGGTCTGGCCGCCGCCGGTCACGATCGACCACGTGCTCGTGGACGCGAAGTGCCCGGTGGACACGGTGGACGTGTTCGACGTGCCCGGCAGCGATCACCGGGCCGTCGTCACGCAGTTCGTCGTGCCAAGGCTGTGAGGGCTTCCAGCGCGCCAAGTGGCAGTGAGACGCCCCGGCCGTGCCGGACCGCCGGCTCGCGCGGGTTGATCCTGATCAACGCACCGTTGGCGGCGCTGGCCAGTTCGGCCTGACGCCGCACGGTCGGTACCGCGGTGCCGGCGCCGATCTCGATCACGACCAGCTGTCGCTGCGAACGTCGCCACTCGGTCAGCGAGTCGAGCTGCTGCTGGCTGCGGTGCGGCACCCAGCCCCAGTCGCCGAACATCAGGATGTTGGGCCGGGCCAGACCGCCGCAGGTGGGACACGACGGCAGCGGGCCGACCGCACGCATCGACTCGGGGTCGACGGAGACCTCGAACGAGCACTCCCAGATGTCGTCGGTGCACGGTTCCACGCACTGGACGTGGTGGATCGAACCGTGGACCTCGGCGACGTCCGCGAAGCCCGCCTTCTGGAACTGGCCGTCCACATTGGACGTGAAGGCGCGGGCACCCCACGAGCGCAGGATCGCGAAACCCTCGTGCGGCACGGTCGCGCGGTAGAGCGCGAGGCGGTGGCCGTAGAAACCCCACGCCAGCGTGGGATCGTCGGCGAAGTGCACCGGGTCGGCGATCTCCTCGAACTTCAGCCCGAGCCGTTCGTACGGCGGGTACGCCCGCCAGAAGCCCTCGGTGCCGCGGAAGTCCGGCAGCCCGGAGTCGACGCCGAGGCCGGCACCGGCGCAGACGAGAACGGCGTCCGCGCCGGTGATCAGCTCTGCGGCCTGGTCAAGAGCGAGGTCGTGCGCTGTCACTGCTTGGGCTTGCTCCCCAGCACGACCTCGAACTCCAGCAGGTCGGCACCGGACGACACGGGACGTGCGCGCTCACCGGAGTGCGCGGCCTGACCGGCCTGGCCGTCCCGCCACGCGACGAAGTCCGCGTCCGTCTCCCAGTGCGTCACGACGAAGTAGCGGTCCTCGCCCGCGACGGGGCGCAGGAGCTCGAAGCCGAGGAAGCCGGGCTGGTTGTCGACCGCGCCGAGGCGAGCGGCGAACCGCTTCTCCAGCTCGGGGCCGTTGCCCTCGGGGACCTTGATCGCATTGATCTTCACGACTGCCATGAGACCCACATTAGCGCCGTGCCCCGAATCCTTGGCGATCTCTTTCACGCTCAGCGGGGCGCCTCGCGGCACCGCCCCCGCGCCCCCATTCGTCCAGTATGAGGACGCGGGGGGCGGCACCACGAGGCACCCGCCTGACCGCGAAAGAGATCGGCAAGCCTTCGGGCCACGACGCTAGCGGCGGACACCGGCAGGCAGCAGGTACTGATCTTCGGGAATGCCCGATCCGCGGAACCACGCCTGGAAGAACCCGTCGAGAGGCTGCCCGGACGCCGCCTTGAAGTGCTCCTCGAACTCCGGCCAGGCCGCGTTGCCGTCGCGGTGCTTGGCCGTCCACGACCGCAGGGCCTTGAAGAAGACGTCGTCGCCGACCTGCTTGCGCAGGGCGTGCATGGCCATGATGCCCTTGTCGTAGACGCCCCGGAACTCGTTGCCCTTGCCCATGTCGTAGAGCTTCGGCGCCCAGAACGACGCGCGGGTGCGCAGTTCCTGGACCCGGCCGCGGTAGCGCTCGTCGAGGTCCTCGCCGCCCTGCTCGATCCACAGCCACTGGGCGTAGGACGCCAGGCACTCGTTCAGGCAGATGTCCGCCCAGCTCCGCAACGTGACCGAGTCGCCGAACCACTGGTGGGCGTTCTCGTGCACGAGCGTCTCCAGGTCCGCCCACGACGCGTAGATCGGGCGGGTCTGGGTCTCCAGTGAGAAACCGATCTGGTCGGCCACCCAGATGCTGCCTGCGGCGCGCTGCGGGTACGGGCCGAACTTCGTCTCCAGGAGCGCCAGGACCTCGGGCATCCTGGCCTGGACCGGCTTCTTCGACGTGGACGTGCCCGGTGCGTACGCGTCGAGCACCGGCGTGCCGTTCGGGAGCGTTGAGCGCACCACCTCGAACTTGTCGATCGCCACGGTGGCCAGGTAGGTCGCCATCGGGGTTTCGTCCGACCAGTTGAACGTCGTCCAGCCGCCGTCTCGCGTCACCGGGCCTTCGAGGCCGTTCGACACGGCCGTCCAGCCGTCCGGGACGCGGGCCGCGAGCTTCAGCGCTGCCTTGTCGCGCGGTGTGTCGTTGGCCGGGAACCAGGTTGTCGCGGAGTGCGGCTGGCCTGCGGCGAACGCGCCGCCGGTGGACGAGACCTGCCAGCCGCTGCGGCCTAGCGAGGCGTCGTCGACCGTGGACGGCTCGCCGCCGTAGGTGACGACCGCGGTGAACGGCTTGCCTTTCGCGAGCGGCGCGGACGGCGTGATCACCAGTTCGTGGTCGCCCTCCAGCGCGAACTTCGCCGGTTGGCCGCCGACCTTCACCGCGCTGACCTCCAGGCCCTCCAGGTCGAGGTTGAAGCGGGACAGGTCTTCCACGGCGTTCGCGTTGATCGTCGCGACGCCGTCCAGCCGCTTCGAGGCCGGGTCGTAGGTGATCGCGAGGTCGTAGAGCGTGACGTCGTAACCGCTGTTGCCGTCCGTGGGGTAGTAGGCGTCGCCCGCGCCCGCACCGGCCTCCACCGCGGCCTGCGGTGATGTCTCCTGACGCGCCTGCTGCGCGGGGTCGCCGCCCGGCGTGCGGAACACGACGAGCAGACCTGCGACGAGCACGATCAACACCAGGGCGATCAGGTACGGACGGGCCTTCATGGGTTAATCATCCCTGTGTCGGTGGTGGAGTTCGGCGGAACGGGGCAAGGGGTACTGCTCCTGCACGGCCTGATGAGCAGGGCGACTGCCTGGTGGCCGGTCGCGCAGTGGCTGCAGCCCTTCGGCCGTGTCGTCGGTGTCGACGCACGCGGGCACGGCCGTAACCCGCAGCGGGGACCGTTTCGCACCGAGGACTTCGTCGCCGACGCCGCGAAGGCCATCGAGGACCTCGGCCTCGGGCCCGCTGTCGTGATCGGGCACTCCATGGGCGGGCTGCACGCGTGGTGTCTCGCGGCGACCCGTCCGGACCTGGTCCGCGCGATTGTGGTCGAGGACTTCGCCCCGGACAACAGGGGCAGGACGATCGACGAGTGGAAGTGGCTCTTCGACGCCTGGCCGGTGCCGTTCCGGTCGGTCGCGCACGTGATCTCGTACTTCGGTGCGCCGGTCTTCGCCGAGTACTTCGAGGAACGTGCGGACGGCTGGCACCTGATCGCGGACATCGAGGATCTGTACGAGATCGCGGCCGAGTGGGGCACGCGGGCGTACTGGGACTTCATCGACGCCGTCGAGTGCCCGTCACTGGTCATCGAGGCAGGTCAGGGTGGGCAGCGGCCGGACCAGATGGAAGAGGCCGCGCGGCGCGCGAAAGGGCAGTACCTGCACGTGCCGGAGGCCGGCCACGTCGTGCACGCCAGCGCGCCGTGGGTCTACCGGGGTGCGGTGGAGGCCTTCTTGAGCACGTCGATCTCGCCGGTCTGAGTGTCCACGACCGACACCTCGCGGACCTTCGCGCGGATCGGCTCCACCGGGAAGATCTTGGCGAACGCCGACCTGGTCGCCTCGTCGTCGAGGCCCTGGACGAGCGTGCAGTGCGGGATCCAGTTGCCGGGCAGGTAGTAGGCGCTCGGGTTCTTGACCTTGCTCGCGAGCACGTCGTGGATCGCCGAGTGGACGGCCAGCAGTTCGGTGTCGACGACCGCGGCGAGCATCAGCACGTTGTCGGTGGTGGAGAACGTCCCGAGCGTGTGCAGCCACAGATCCGGCATCCACAGCCGGTCCAGGTCCTCCCGCAGCTCCTTGCGCACCTTGGGACCGATCGTGCTCGCGGCGGCGTAGGTCAGGTGAGGTGCGTAGGATTGTTCAACACCCAGATTGTTCAACAATCCTACGATTCTACGTTCTGCGGCGGCGTCGAAGAACGCGACGAGGGCGTGCATCAGGTTGTCCCCTTGTGGGATTGTTGAACGATCGGCGTGTTGGATTGTTCAACGATCCCCTCGCCGGGCAGGTGGAAGAGGCCGTCGTAGGATTGTTCAACAAGTCCATCGTTCAACAAGGACACAAGGCACTTCTCGCGCTGCGTCACGTCGTGCCAGACGATGTCGAGCTGCAGCTTCGGCACCGGGCCGGGCGCCCCACGCAGCACGTCGAGCAGCTTGCCGCGCACCTGCCGGTCGGTGCCCGCGAACTGCTGCACCTTCTTCGCCGGTCCGGCGTAGGCGGGCCGGCCGGCCAGCTGCCACGCGCACTCGGTGAAGAGCGGGCAGTCCGCGCACTTCTGGTTCTTGGCCGTGCAGATCAACGCGCCGAGCTCCATCAGCGCCGCCGAGAACACCGCGGCGTCGTCCTGCGACTCCGGCAGGATCGCCTCGACGTCCCGGAGATCGCGCTTGGTCGACGGCGGACCAGCGTCACCGGCACCGTGCACAGCGCGTGCAACGACGCGGCGGACGTTCGTGTCGACGACCGCGCACTTCTGCCCATACGCGAACGTCGCCACCGCACGCGCCGTGTAGCTGCCGATGCCGGGCAACGACTCCAGCGTCTCGATGTCCGACGGCACCACGTCGCCGTGGTCGCGCGCGATGGCCGTGGCGGCCTCGTGCAGCCTCATGGCGCGGCGGGGGTAGCCGAGCTTGCCCCACATCCGCAGCACCTCACCCTGCGACGACGCGGCCATCGCGGAAGGCACCGGCCAGCGCGCCAGCCACTCGTGCCAGATCGGTTCGACGCGGGCCACCGGCGTCTGCTGCAGCATGATCTCGCTGACCAGCACGCCCCAGGCGGTGCAGTCGGGACGGCGCCACGGCAGGTCGCGGGCGGCAGTGTCCCACCAGCCCAGAAGCAACTCGTGATTCATCGCTGCCATTGTCGCGCAACGAAAAGGCCCCCCGAAGGGGGGCCCTTCGCAAAGAACTTCAGGCTGCCGCGGCGTCGGCGGCATCGACCTCGCGCAGCTCACCGGTGTGCACGTCGTAGACGAACCCGCGGATCTTGTCCGTGTGCGGGATGAACGCGCTGTGGCGCAGGCGGGCCATCGAGCCGCGCACGCTCTGCTCGACCACCTTGAACGCCTCGACGGCCCAGGTCGGGCGCAGGCCGGTGTCGGCCTCCAGCTCGTCCTTGAAGTCGTCCTCGGTCACCATCTCGAGGCCGCAGTTCGTGTGGTGCACGAGCAGCACCTCCCGCGTGCCCAGCTTGCGCTGGCTGAGCGCGAGCGACCGGATGGCGTCGTCGGTGACGACACCTCCGGCGTTGCGCAGCACGTGTGCCTCGCCCTGCTTCAACCCGAAGATCTCGAAAACGCGGATGCGCGAGTCCATACAGGTCAGGATGGCGACCTGCAGGGACGGCTTCGCGGAAGACCTGTCTCCCGGAATGACGTTGCCGAGTTCGTAGTTGCGCTTGAGCAGTTCGTCGATCGCGGTCATGACACCTCCATGGCCTACCGGCGGACCCCACGTCGATTGGAACCGGAGTTAGCGCACGTTCACAAGGGGTTTCCGCTCAATATCACGTTCACCAGATCGAGCGATGCTCGCCTACCGCTGGATTCCACCTGGTCGAGCTACGTTCGGGCCGTGATCGAGCCCACAGGACCGCTGTCGTCTTCGGTGTACTGGCGCCGTCGGATCGCCGCGATCGGGGCAGCGCTGGTCACACTGGTGCTCCTGATCTGGATCATCGGCCTGTTCTCCTCCGGCGGCGACGAGACTCCCCAGCCGACGAACGCGGCCGCGGCGTCGTCCTCCAACCCGCCGCCCACCGCGCCCGAGTCGGCGTCCGCGTCGTCCTCGACGACGGCGCCGCCCTCACCCACGGCGACCGAGCCGCCGGGACCGCCGCCTCCGCCGCCCGGTCCGCCGCAGCCCTGCGCCGACGACGCGATCACGGTGGCGGCCAAGGCGAACAAGCCCTTCTACACGATCGGCGACCAGCCGGAACTGTCGATGGACGTGGCCAACAACGGCCCGGTGCCGTGCATCAAGGACATCGGCAGGCAGCACCGGGAGCTCATCGTGCTCACCGCGGACGGCCAGACCCAGCTGTGGTCCAGCAACCACTGCCTGTCCACGGCAGGGGCCGAGGTGCGGGTGATGGCGCCGAAAGAGGTCTTCAACTACGGCACGAAGTGGGCGGGGTCGACCTCGAAGCCGGGGTGCGGAGCGCACACGCGGGTCGGGCCCGGCGACTACCTGCTGGTGGCGAAGCTGGCCGGGAAGGCCAGCTCACCCGTCGTGTTCAGGCTGGAGTGGTAGGACCGGTCACGGTCCGAACCAACGCTCCTCCGCGCCACCGCGCGGCGCGGCCGACGTCTTGCCGATGATCAGCTCGGTGGCGAGGTTGACCGACCGCGGCCGGGTCCGCTCGCTCGCGTCCAGCAGCAGCTTGCCCGCCGCCCGGCCCTTCTCCAGCACCGGCTGACGGACCGTGGTGAGCCCGGCCTCCTCGCCAGCGCGGATGCCGTCGAACCCGGTCACCGTGATGTCGTGCGGCACGCGCAGGCCACGCCGGGCCGCCTCGGTCATCGCGCCGAGCGCCAGCACGTCCGAGGTGCAGATCAACGCGGTGATCTGCGGGTCGCGGTCGAGCACCTGGGCGGCGCCGGACGCACCGGAGGCCATGTTGTGGTCGAAGCGCTCGACCACGGGGATCTGGGACCAGTCGACGCCGGCCTCGCTGAACGCCTCGGCCAGGCCGGACAGGCGGTTGCGCTGCACGTGGAAGTGCGCGGCGTGCTGGCGGTCCGGGGTCACGAAGCCGTCGTTGCGGTCACGCGCCAGACGCATGCACACGACACCGACGCGGCGGTGGCCCAGTCCGATCAGGTGCTTGGCGAGCTCGTACATCGCGCCGCGGTCGTCGATGCCGACGCGGTCGACGGTGCCGAGGTCGGGCTGGTCGCACACGACGGTCGGGACCGGGCGCTCCAGCACGGCGGCGAGGTGCGGGTCGTCGTCCGGGACCGAGTAGACGACGAAGCCGTCGACACCCGCGCGGTGCACGGACGCGACGTCCTCGCGCTCGGGGTTGGCGGGGACCAGCAACAGGCCCGTGCCCGCGTCCTCACACGCCAGTGCGAGGCCCTCGAGGAAGCCGATCGCGGCCGGGTCGCGGAACGCGTAGGAGAGGTTCTCGGTGAGCAACAGACCCACCGCCCCTGCCTTGCGCGTGCGCAACGAACGCGCCACAGGATCCGGGCCGGGATAACCCAGCCTTCGGGCCGTGTCCAACACCCGCCGGCGCAGCTCGGGCGAGAGCTGGTCGGGACGGTTGTAGGCGTTGGACACCG
Source organism: Lentzea sp. NPDC051213 (assembly GCF_044455585.1). Lineage (NCBI taxonomy): Bacteria > Bacillati > Actinomycetota > Actinomycetes > Pseudonocardiales > Pseudonocardiaceae > Lentzea > Lentzea sp. NPDC051213. The sequence continues at coordinate 217,343 of NZ_JBITEX010000012.1, read as the reverse complement.
TTGTCCGGGAAACGCCCAGCTCAGCGGCCAATGAGGCCAGCGTCGCCGGACGTCGCACATGCATCGACCGCGCCATGAAAGGACCGTAACGGTTCAGAACCAATTCGTGAAGCGAGGGTGACCTGTGTCCCTCAAATGACGCATCCGCGCTGGTTGACCCATCTGCCTTGTTCAGAAGTTGGTCCAGACCAATATGCCCCATTGGGCGTCTCACTTCGGAGGCGCAGACGATTCCCTCACGACGAGCCGCGGCCGGAAGACACGGGTGTAGTTGTCGGTGCTCTGCCTGCGGCGATCCGGATCCAGGCGCAGCACGAGCTCGTCGATCGCGGCCGCCGCCATCTCCTCGATCGGCTGCGCGAGCGTCGTCAAAGCGGGCGACGAATAGGCGGCCAGCGGAATGTCGTCGAACCCGACGACCGACAGATCTTCAGGTATCGAGATCCCTCGTTGGTGTGCTTCGCGCATCACGCCGAGCGCCATGTGGTCGGACGAGCAGATCACCGCGGTCGGCGCCACGGTGTCGAGCAACGCCGCGACCGCCACGCCACCGCCCTCCGCGCTGAACGGCGCGTGTGCGACGTACTCCGAGCCCGCCGGCAGGTGATCTTCTTCGAGTGCGGCGGCCCATCCCGCGCGCTTCAGCCGGGAGGGGAGGGATCGCGCCGGGCCGGAGACGAACCCGATCCGCTCGTGGCCGAGCTCGATCAGGTGCCTGGTGGCCATGTAACCGGCGAGCTGCTCGTCCACTGTCACGTCGGGCACGTCGAGCGCCGGCGTGGCACCGTTCAGGAAGACCATGTGGACGCCGTCCGCCAGGAGCTTCGCGTAGTAGCTCGGGCGCGGCGCCTGCCCGAGCGGCACCTCGACGTTGGTGATCTCCGGTGACACGAACACCATGCCCTCGACCCCGCGGGCCAGGAGCATCCGGACGTACTCCTCCTCGCCCATCGGCGCGCCGCTGCGGGTGTTGCACAGCAGTGACGAGTAGCCCAGGCGCGCGGCCCGCGTCTCCAGGGCCTCGGCGAACGCGGGGAAGACCGGGTTCGAGAGCTCCGGCACGAGCAGGCCGATCACGCCGGTGCGTTGCAGCGCACCGAGTCCGCGCGGGGTGTAGGGCATCTCCGTGAGCACCGACAGCACGCGCTGCCGGGTCTCCTCGTTCACACCCGCACGCCTGTTGAGGACTCGGCTCACGGTCGAGATGGACACCCCGGCTGCCCTGGCGATCTCGGACAGTCCGGACACGTTGCCTCCCTGGTCACGCTCGGTTCGGCGCAAGCTTGCCGCGTGCCGAAAAAATTTGCAACGCGTGTTTGCAAGACGTTGCCGTTACGGCTTGGTTACGGTCGACGTCTTGACCTGACCATGGTTCTGGTAGTGAAATCGCCCGCAACATTCTCGCAAAAACTTGCAAGACCCCTCATCTCACTGGGAGACGAGGGCCCAGCTGGAGGGAACGGCAGCAACGATGCGACGGACAACCCTCGTGACCGCCATGGCGACGGGTGTCGCCCTCGTGCTCACCGCCTGCGGAGGCGGTGGCTCGAGCACCAGCGGAGCCGACTCGGGTGAAGTGACCTTCTGGGACACCAGTGGCCCCAACGAGGGCCCCGTGTTCAAGAAGATCGCGGAGGACTGCGCCACCAAGGGCGGCTACAAGGTCAAGGTCGAGACGCAGGCCTTCGACACGGCCCTCGCGAACTACAAGACCGCCGCCCAGGGTGGCCAGGGTCCCGACGTGTTCCGCGCCGAGGTCGCCTGGGTGCCCGCGCTCGCCAAGCTCGGCTACGTCGCCGACCTGACGGACACCGACCTCACCAAGGACAGCTCCGACTTCGTCGAGGCCGCGCTCGGCTCCACGAAGTTCGAGGGCAAGTCCTACGCCGTGCCGCAGGTGACCGACACGCTGGCGCTGTTCTACAACAAGAAGAAGCTCGCCGACGCGGGCGTCGAGCCGCCGAAGACGTGGGACGAGGTCAAGGCCGCCGCCGCGAAGCTCGGCGGTGAGAAGTCGATCTTCCTGAACAACGACGCGTACTACGCGCTGCCGTTCATCTACGGCGAGGGCGGCGACCTGGTCGACGCCTCGGCGAAGAAGATCGTGGTCAACTCCGAGAAGAACGTGAAGGCGCTGCAGACCGCCAAGGGCCTGCTCGACGCCAAGGCCGCGTTCACGTCGCTGGACGCCACGAACTCCTACACCACGATGCAGGCCGCGTTCACCAGCGGCGACACCGCGATGGTGATCAACGGTCCGTGGTCGGTCGCCGACTACCTCAAGGGCACCGCGTTCACCGACAAGGCGAACCTCGGCATCGCGCCGGTCCCCGGTCCCACCGCGGGCAAGGGCAGCGCGCCGGTCGGTGGCCACGACTACGTGATCCGCCAGGGCACCAAGGCGAAGGCGTCGTCGATCAAGTTCATCCAGTGCATGGCGTCGGTCGAGTCGCAGGCCGCGATCGCCAAGGACCTGGGCCTGCTGCCGACCCGCAAGTCGGCCTACCAGAACGCCGACGTCAAGGCCAACGCCGTCGTCGCCGCGTTCGAGCCGGTCACCAAGACCGCGCACGAGCGGGCCTGGATCCCCGAGGGCGGCCAGCTGTTCGACCCGCTGAAGATCGCCTACGCCGACGTGCTCGCCGGCAAGAAGGAGGCGAAGGCGGCGCTGGACGAGGTCGCCAAGGCCTACAAGGACACCGTCGTGCCCGAGTACTCGATCGGCTGATTCCGGTTGTGCGGCCGGGGCTTTCGGGCCCCGGCCGTCGCCTGAGGTTCGGAGGAGTTCGGTGCGTCGGTTCCTGGACCGGTATTGGTACGCGTATGCGATGGTGCTGCCGGTCGTGGTGGTCATCGCGGTGTTGGTGCTCTACCCGCTCTTGCAGGGCGTGTTCTTCACCTTCACGAACATCAACGAGGGCAACATCGCCAACCCGGTCCTGGACCGGCCCGCGTCCTACGACGTGGTGGGCTTCAAGAACTACCTGAACGTCCTGTCCGGCGGCGAGTCGTACGGTGCGTTCTGGGGCACGCTGGTCCGCACGCTGATCTGGACGTTCGCCTGCGTGTTCTTCCACTACGTCATCGGCCTCGGCCTGGCGCTGCTGCTCAACCGGCAGGTGCGCGGCCGGTCGTTCTACCGGGTGCTGCTGATCCTGCCGTGGGCCGTGCCCGCGTTCATCAGCGCGTTCGCGTGGAAGTACATGTTCAACGCGCAGTACGGGATCATCAACCAGGTCCTGCGCGCCGCCGGCCTGCCCGACCCGGTGTGGCTCGGTCAGAACGACTGGGCGCTGGTGTCCGTGATCATCGTGAACGTGTGGCTGGGCGTCCCGTTCATGATGGTGGCGCTTCTCGGTGGCCTGCAGTCGATCCCGGGTGATCTCTACGAGGCGGCCGAAGTGGACGGTGCCACGCCCTGGCAGCGTTTCCGCAACGTGACGCTGCCGGGCCTGCGTTCGGTGTCGTCGACGGTGATCCTGCTGGGCATCATCTGGACGTTCAACATGTTCCCGGTGATCTACCTGGTGGCGGGCCCGAACCCGAACGCCAGGATCCTGGTGACCTACGCGTTCGAGCGCTTCTTCTCCGGTGCGTCCCGCGACTACGCGATCGCGTCGACCTACGGCGTGCTGATCCTTTCGGTGTTGTTGGTGTTCGCCTCGGTGTACCGGCGGGCGCTGCGCAAGCAGGGCGAGGTGTGGTGATGACGCTCGATGCTTCATCTCTCCAGGTGGTCAAGGCGACCGATCAGCGACTGCGCAGGGCGGACCGCTCCAAGGGTGCTTCGGCGCTGCTGCACGGTGCGCTGATCCTGGCGTCGATCATCGCGGTGTTCCCGATCTTCTGGGTCTTCGTGACCTCGCTGAAGCCGGACGCCCGTGCCGTCGAACCGACGCCCAAGCTGCTCAACGAGTCCTCTTTGGACAACTACACCCGGATCCTCGCGGGCGAGAAGGGCGACTTCATCGCCTGGTTCGGCAACTCCGTGGTGATCGCGTTGATGACGACCGTGCTCGGTGTCTTCATCTCGGCCACCGCCGGGTACGCGGCCTCGCGGTTCCGGTTCCCCGGCAAACGCGGCCTGATGATGTCGTTCCTGCTCGTGCAGATGTTCCCGTTCGCGGTGCTGATCGTTCCGCTGTACAACATCCTGATCGCGTTGGGGCTCAACGGAACTTCGATCGGCCTGGTGCTGGTCTACTGCACGACCGCGGTGCCGTTCTGCACCTACATGTTGAAGGGCTACTTCGACACGGTGCCCAACGACATCGACGAGGCCGGCCGCATGGACGGGCTCTCACCGTTCGGGGTGTTCTGGCGGCTGATCCTGCCGCTCGCGAAGCCAGGTCTTGCCGTGACCGCGTTCTACGCGTTCCTGACGGCGTGGGGTGAGGTGGCGTTCGCGTCCGCCTTCCTGTCGGCGGCGGACGAGTCGAAGACGCTGGCGGTCGGGCTGCAGGTGTTCGTGCAGCAGAACAGGACGGAGTGGGGCCACCTGGCCGCCGCCTCCATCCTGGTCGCCATTCCCGCGATCATCGTTTTCTACCTGGTGCAACGGTTCCTGGTGACCGGCCTCGCCTCGGGCGCGGTCAAGGGCTGACGGTCTCCCGCACCGGCCGATACCGCACGTCCACCTCCGAGTGGGGGTCGTCGGTGTCGAGCCGGTGCAGGTGGATCGGCACTCCGCCGGGGTTCTCGTAGAACCTGAGGCCGTCGCCGAGCAGCACGGGTGCGATGTGCAGCGCGATCTCGTCGACGAGCCCGCGCTCGATCAACTGGCGGCCGATGCTCGCCGAGAACACCTCGAGGTCCTTGCCGTCCGCCGCCTTGAGCCCGATCTGAACCGCCTCGGCGACGTCGCAGGTCAGGAACGTGACGCCCGCTGCCTGGGGCGCGTCCTCCGGGTGGTGGGTCATGATGAAGAGCTTGCCCACGAACTGGCCTCCGTACGGGGCGGTGGGATCCGGCACCTCCTCCCACCCCTTCCTGCCGCCGAGGATGGCGCCGGTGCGCTCGGCGTAGGAGTTGACCAGTTCCGGTTGGTCGGTCGTGCGGGACAACCAGTCGAAGCCGTTGTCCGGCGATGCGATGAAGCCGTCCAGAGACATCGAGAAGTGCAGTCGCACGTTGCCCATCGGTTCCTCCAGTGTCAGGTGCTCGGAGGGGCAGACCGGTGTGCCGCGGCAAACTCATCGGTCGTAGCGGGACCTCGCTTTGTCGACCTCGGTCAGGTTGCGCTTCGACCACTCCGCGAGCTGGTGGAAGATCGGCGCGAGGCTGCGCCCCAGTTCGCTGATCTCGTACTCCACCCGTGGCGGGACCTCCGGGTGGTAGGTCCTGGTGACCAGGCCGTCGCGCTCCAGCTGCCGCAGCCGCTGCGTGAGCACCTTCGGCGTGATCGTGCCGATCCGGCGTTCCAGCTCCACGAACCGCTGGCGGCCGTACTCGTTGAGCGTCCACAGGATCGGCGTCGTCCACCTGCTGAAGACCAGATCGACGACCGGTGCGATCGGGCAGGCCAGCTCGCTCTCCATCGGGTAGCCACTTTCCTCTAGGTACCTACTATCTTTGCGATGTTAGCTTCCTTCGCGACAGTGATCCAGTGAGGGAGTTGGCATCGTGATCGTGGTGACCGGGGCGACTGGGAACGTGGGACGCCCGTTGATGGAGTTGTTGGGGGACAAGGCGATCGGTGTGTCGCGGCCGGAGGTCGATCTGGCCCGGCCCGAGACGTTGGAGCCCGCCGTGGAGGGTGCCGAGTCGCTCTTCCTGCTGTTCGCCGGAGATCTGCTCGGGCCGGACACGGACATCGCGTCCGTGCTGGACGTGGCGAAGGCCGGTGGCGTTCGGCGGGTGGTGCTGCTGTCGTCGCAGGGTGCGGGCACGCGGCCGGCGATGGTGCCGCACTCGCGGCTGGCCGGGTTCGAGGAAGCCGTGCGGCAGTCGAGTCTGGAGTGGACGATCCTGCGGCCGAGCGGGTTCTTCTCGAACGCCTACGCGTGGGTCCAGCCGGTCCGCGAGCACGGTGTCGCGGCTGCGCCGTTCGCGGACGTGGCGCTGCCGTTCGTCGATCCGGCCGACATCGCCGCGGTGGCTGCTGTGGCGCTGCAGGGCGGCCATGAAGGCCGGACGTACGTGCTGACCGGTCCGGAAGCGCTGACTCCGGTGGAGCGGACGAAAGCGCTTTCGTCGGCCATCGGGCGCGAGATTCGGTTCGTCGAGCAGTCCGCAGAACAGGCGCGTGAGGAGATGTCGCGGTTCATGCCTCCGCCCGTTGTGGACGGAACGCTGACCATTCTCGGTTCGCCCACTGCAGAGGAACAGCAGGTCAGTGACCATGTTGAGCAGGTGACCGGGCGGAAGGCGGCCCGTTTCGCCGACTGGGCTGCCCGCAATGCGAAAGCGTTCTGAAACGTAAGCGCTTACGTCTGTTCCCGTAAGCGCTTGCAATGCCTAACGTCGCGCCCAGACAAGCGGTGAAAGGTGCGTCACATGGCAGAGGTGTCCTACGTCAAGGCGTCGCGGATCTTCTCCGGCAACCCGCCGGTCCGCGCGGTCGACGAGCTGTCGCTCGAGGTGACCGACGGCGAGTTCCTGGTGCTGGTCGGCCCGTCGGGTTCGGGTAAGTCGACCGCGCTGCGCATGCTCGCGGGCCTGGAGGACGTCGACGAGGGCGCCATCCACATCGGCGGCAAGGACGTGACGAACGTGCCGCCGAAGGGCCGGGACATCGCCATGGTCTTCCAGTCGTACGCGCTGTACCCGCACATGACGGTCGCGGAGAACATGGGCTTCGCGCTCAAGCTGCGTGGCGTCAGCAAGGCCGACATCAAGGCGAAGGTCGAAGAGGCCGCCAAGATGCTCGACCTGCAGAAGTACCTGGAGCGCAAGCCGAAGGCGCTGTCCGGTGGTCAGCGGCAGCGTGTCGCGATGGGTCGCGCCATCGTGCGTGAGCCCTCCGTGTTCCTCATGGACGAGCCGCTGTCCAACCTGGACGCGAAGCTCCGCGTCGAGACCCGTGCGAACATCGCGGCGCTGCAGCAGCGTCTCGGCACGACCACGATCTACGTCACGCACGACCAGGTCGAGGCCATGACCATGGGTCACCGCGTCGCCGTGCTCAAGGACGGCCTGCTGCAGCAGTGCGACACGCCTCGCGCGCTGTACGACCGCCCGGCCAACGCGTTCGTCGCGGGCTTCATCGGCTCGCCGGCCATGAACCTCAAGACCGTGCCGATCACGTCCGAGGGCGCCAAGCTCGACGGCATCATCGTGCCGCTGACCCGGTCCGCGCTCGACGCCGCCGGTGGCCTGGACGAGGTCACCTTCGGCATCCGGCCCGAGGCGCTCGGGCTCGTGCCGTCCGGTGACGAGGGCATGGACATGACCGTCGAGCTGGTCGAGGAGCTCGGCGCCGACGCGCTCGTGCACGGTGCCGTGAAGATCGGCGACTCGTCGCAGCGCTTCGTCGTCCGCGTCGACGGCCGCACGCCGCCGACACTGGGCCAGCACGTCAAGGTCGCCGTCCGCGACACCACCGAGATTCACCTGTTCCACCCCGAGTCGGGCGAACGCCTGGAGGCGTGAGTCACATGTGAAAGCCCCCGGCGTGACCGCCGGGGGCTTTTTCGTGTCGTAAACTGAACTCGACAACGGTTTCCATTACCTGATCGAGGGATGGTGTGATGACTCTCCGCAACGCTCTGGTGGGCGCGCTCGCCGTGGTGAGCCTGGCCGCGTGCGGCGCCAGCACGCCGTCCGCGGACACCGGCAAGATCCAGGTCGTCGCCTCCACGAACGTGTGGGGCAGCGTGATCAAGGCCGTCGGTGGCGACGAGGTCGAGGTCAAGGCGCTGCTGGACGACCCGTCCGCCGACCCGCACTCGTACGAGAGCAAGCCCGCGGACGCCGCGCTGATCAAGGACGCCAAGCTGGTCGTGTTCAACGGCGGTGGCTACGACGACTTCTTCCCCAAGCTGATCACCACGGACGGTCAGAAGAAGATCGAGGCGTTCCCGCTGCGCGACAACCACGCGGAGCCCGCGAGCGGGGCGCCGGACGCCGAAGGCCACGACCACAGCGTGAACGAGCACGTCTGGTACGACCTGCACACCGTGCGCGCGGTCGCCGAGGCGGCCGCGAACGAGCTGGGCGGCATCGCGCCGGGCAAGAAGACGACCTTCGAGAGCAACACCCAGAAGTTCACCGCCGCGCTGGAGGACCTGGAGAAGAAGGTCGCCGGTGTCGGCAAGGGCCGCAAGGTCGCCGCCACCGAGCCGATCGCGCACTACCTGCTCGACGCGACCGGGGCGCAGGACGTGACGCCCGAGGCGTTCAGCAAGGCGATCGAGGAGGAGTCGGACGTGCCGGCCGCCGCTCTCGCCGAGATGAACAAGCTGGTCGAGGGCAAGCAGGTCAACGCGCTGGTCAACAACACCCAGACCGAGAACCAGGTCACCAAGCAGCTGGTCGAGAAGGCCAAGACCGCCGGCGTGCCGGTCGTCGAGGTCACCGAGACGTTGCCGGCGGGTGCGACGGGCTACCTTGACTGGATGAGCAAGCAGGTGGACGCGCTTTCGCAGGCGCTCAAGGCATGACCGCGATCTCGCTGCGCGGTGCCCGGCTGTCCTACGGGGACAGAGTGCTGTGGGACGGGCTCGACCTCGACGTCGAGCCCGGTGAGTTCCTCGCGGTGCTCGGCCCGAACGGCTCCGGCAAGACCAGCCTGATGCGGGTGCTGCTGGGGTTGCAGCCGCTGTCGTCGGGCACGGTCTCGGTGGCCGGTGGCAGTCACGCCATCGGGTACATCCCGCAGCAGCGAGCGCTCGACCAGTCCATGACGTTGCGCGGCCGCGACCTCGTCGGCCTGGGCCTCGACGGCTACCGCTGGGGCCTGGGCCTGCGCAACCGTCGTGAACGCAAGACCCGCGTCGACGCGGCGATCGCCTCGGTCGGCGCCACCCGGTACGCGGACGAGCCGATCGGGCTGCTGTCCGGCGGCGAGCAGCAACGGCTGCGCGTCGCCCAGGCGCTCGTCGGCGACCCCGGCGTGATGCTCTGCGACGAACCGCTGCTGTCGCTCGACCTCGCGAACCAGCGCAACGTCAGCGAGCTGATCGACAAGCGCCGCCGCGAGGCGAACACGGCCGTCCTGTTCGTCACGCACGAGCTGAACCCGGTGCTGCCGCTGGTGGACCGGGTGCTGTACCTGGTGGGCGGGCGGTTCCGGGTGGGGACGCCGGAAGAGGTCATGACCTCCCGCACCTTGTCCGAGCTGTACCGGACGCCGGTCGAGGTGGTCCGCGTGCGCGACCAGATCCTCGTCGTCGGCGCGGGTGCCTGCGAGGAGCAGACGCACCACCTCGCCGCGGAGGCCACGTCGTGACGTTGTTCGACCTGCTCGAACTGGACTTCGTGCAGACCGCGCTGATCGCGGCCGCGGTGCTGGGGCTCGTCGCCGGCGTGCTGGGGCCGTTCATCGTGACGCGCAAGATGGCGTTCGCGGTGCACGGCACGAGCGAGCTCGCGTTCACCGGTGGCGCGGCGGCACTGCTGCTCGGCGTCAGCGTCGGGTACGGCGCGCTCGCAGGGTCGATCATCGCCGCCGTGCTGCTCGGGGTGCTGTCGCGGCGCGAGAGCGACCGGGACTCGGTGATCGGCGCGGTCCTCGCGTTCGGGCTCGGCATGGGCATCCTCATGCTCGCGCTCTACAAGGGACGGTCGTCGAACAAGTTCGGCCTGCTGGTCGGGCAGATCGTCGGGGTCGACTCCACGGACCTCAAGCTGCTGGTGATCTCGTCGATCGCCGTGCTGGCCGTGCTCGCGTTCATCTACCGGCCGTTGTTCTTCGCCTCGGTCGATCCGGACGTGGCGATCTCGCGCGGCGTGCCGGTGCGCGGGCTGTCGATCGTGTTCGCCGTGCTGGTCGGTGTCGCGACCGCGCTGAGCGTTCAGGTCGTCGGCGCGCTTCTGGTGCTGGCGTTGATGATCACGCCGGCAGCGGCCGCCATGCGCATCACCGCCTCGCCACTGCGCGCGACCGTGCTGTCGGTCGTTTTCGCCGAAGTGGCGGCGGTCGGCGGCATTCTGCTGTCGCTCCAACCAGGGCTTCCGGTGTCCGCTCTCGTCACGGCGGTGAGCTTCGTGATATACCTCGTATGCCGAGGTATTGGTGCTGTGCAACGACGTTCCACATGATGGACTGGCGTAACGGGTGTCTTTTCCCTGCTTGGCACGCTGACCAGGTGGCGTAACACGCTGGTAACAAACTGATCCTCGCTCGCCGTCCATGCTGTGGGCCATGAGCAGCAGCCCGCGTTCCGAGCGGCGGTTGCGCGCCGACCGGGCGCGGCAGGCCGCCGACGTCATCCGCCAGCAGGTGGTGCGCCGCGCGTTCCCCGACGGCGTGCTGCCCGACGAGCGGTTCCTCGCCGCCGAGTTCTCGGTGTCCCGCAACAGCATTCGCGAGGCGCTGGAACTGCTGCGCGAGGAAGGGCTCATCGACCGCGTGCCCGGTGTCGGCACGGTGGTCGTGGCGCACAAGGTCGAGCACGGGCTGAACCAGCTGATGGGCCTCGCGGAAACCCTGCACGAGCACGGGCAGATCACGAACGACGTGCGGGCGGCGACCGTGATCCGGGCGCCTTCTTCTGTCGCGCAACGGCTTCAGCTCCCGCCCGACTCCTCCGTCGTTTACGTCGAACGGTTGCGGCGGCTCAACGGACTGCCGTTGTCGCTCGACCTCACGTATCTCGCGCTGGACGTCGGGGAGCGGTTGCTCGACGAGGACCTCGTCAACCGCGACATCTTCTCGCTGATCGAGCAGACGTCCGGGCAGAAGCTCGGCACCGCCGCTGTCACGTTCGAAGCGGTCAACGCCGATCTGCACTCCGCGACCGTGCTGGAGGTGCCGCGCGGGGCGGCATTGATGGTCGTGGAACGGCTCAGCCACTACGCCGACGGTCGCCCGGTCGACCTCGAGTTCATCCGCATGCGCGGCGACCGCCTGACCATGCGCGCCGAAATCTGTCGCTGAACTTCCCAAAAGGATCCAACACAGTTCCCACCACCTTCACCTGGAGTTGAGTCATGGCTCTGGTCAACAACCGTGCCGACGTACCGGTCACGATCAACGAATCCAAGTGCATCGACGGGTGTCGGCTCTGCGTTGACATGTGCCCGCTCGACTCGCTGGCGATCAATCCGGACACCAACAAGGCGTACATGCACGTCGACGAGTGCTGGTACTGCGGGCCGTGCGCCGCTCGCTGCCCCACGGGTGCCGTGACCATCAACATGCCTTACCTCCTGCGGTGAAAGGAAAGCGATGAAGCGTGTTCTTCTGTCTTCTGTTCTCCTGCTCGCCGCCTGCGGGACGGGTGAGGCGGCTTCCGGTGGTGAGGTCCCTGTCGTCATCGGCTACCAGTCGAAGACCATCAACACGGTCACCGCGGGCACGTTGTTGCGGGACAAGGGATTCTTCGAGCAGCGGCTGGCGGAGCTCGGCAAGAAGACCGGCAAGACGTACAAGGTGACGTGGCAGGACTACGACACCGGCGCGCCGATCACCGCGCAGATGATCGCCGGGAAGATCGACATCGGGTCGATGGGCGACTACCCGTTGCTGATCAACGGCTCGCGGACGCAGAAGCAGGGCGACGAGGGCACCCGGATGGTCGCGGTGACCGGGTACAACGCCCGCGGTGCGCTGAACATGGTCGTGGTGCCGCCCAGTTCTCCCGCTCGCACGCTGGCGGACCTGAGTGGGCAGAAGGTGTCCGCGAGCGTGGGTTCGGCCGGGCACGGGACGCTGGTGCGGGCGCTGGGCGAGACCAAGGTGACGGTGGAGAACCAGCAGCCGTCGGTGGGCGCGTCGGCGCTGCAGTCCGGGAACGTCCAGGCGCTGGCCCAGTTCGTGGCGTGGCCCGGGCAGCTGGTGTTCGCCAAGCAGGCCAAGCTCCTCTACGACGGCGCGGCGTTGAACCTGCCGACGTTGCACGGGACCGTTGTGCGCAATCCCTTCGCACAGCAACAGCCCGAGGTGTTGCGGGAGTTCCTGCGGGCACAGCTCGACGCGACGAAGTTCCTGCACGCCAAGCCTCTGGAAGCGGCGGAGATCGTGGCTCGGGCGACCACCCTGCCGGTCGAGGTCGTCTACCTCTACAACGGGCCGAACGGCATCGCGACGTTCGACCTGTCGCTGAAGTCGGTGCTGCGCAAGGCGTTGAAGGAGGACGTGCCGTTCCTCAAGTCGATCGGCAACATCGACGAGCTGGACGTGGACAGGTTCATCGACGACAAGCCGTTGAAGGACGTCACCGAGTCGAGCGAGGACCTGGCGAACCCGGCGTCGCTCGGCGGTGACGCTCGGGTCGCGAGCGAGGCGTGGTTCGACGGGGCTGCCCCGGAAGCCGTGGCGTCACCGACGGCGTTGCTGAAGCTGGTCAACGCCAGCGGCAAGAAGCTGCGGGCCGGGTACGTGCCGGACGCCGAGACGGGCACGCGCTGGTTCGCGGACCACGCGTTCTGGGTGCAGTCGGGTGCTGATCTGCTGCCGTTCACGACCGAGGCCGCGGCTTCGAAGCGCGGTCAGGTGCTGACGTTCCAGCAGGCCCTCGCCCTGGCGGGTAAGTGATGCGCTGGGCGTTGAGGATCGGGTCGCTGGCCGCCGGCCTGCTGCTGTGGCAGCTGCTGACGGCCTCCGACACGCGGGTGTGGCTGCGGTTCGACCAGCTGCCGACCGTCGTCGAGGTGGCGGAACGGTTCGTGGCGCAGATCGGGGGCGTGGAGTACTACCGCGATCTGGGCAACAGCCTGGCCCGGATCATGACCGGATTCCTGCTGGCCGCGGTGCTGGGCATCGCGCTGGGCGTGGTGATCGCGCGGTCCACCGTGCTGGGAGACCTGCTGCGGCCACCGCTCGAGGTGGTCCGGCCGATCCCGGCGATCGCGCTGGTGCCGATCGCGATCCTGCTGTTCCCGACCGACGAGCAGGGCATCGTCTTCATCACGTTCATCGCGGCGTTCTTCCCGATCCTGGTGTCGACCCGGCACGCCGTGCGCGCGCTGCCGACGATCTGGGAGGACGCGGTCCGCACGATGGGCGGCTCGCGCTGGCAGGTGCTGTTCCGGGTGGTGCTGCCGGGCACCCTGCCCGGCGTCTTCGGCGGCCTGTCCGTCGGCATGGGCGTGGCGTGGATCTGCGTGATCTCCGCGGAGATGATCTCCGGCCAGTTCGGTGTCGGCTACCGCACCTGGCAGGCCTACACGGTCGTCGACTACCCCAGCGTGATCGTCGGCATGGTCACGATCGGCCTGCTCGGTTACCTCACGTCCGCCGCGGTGGAACTGCTCGGCCGCCGGGTCACCCGCTGGTTGCCCAGGGAGGCTTCGCGATGACCTTGACCGTGCGTTCGCTGACCGTCGGCTACGGGCGATCGGCCGTGCTGTCGGACTTCTCGCTCTCGGTGTCCGCCGGCGAGTTCGTGGTGGTGGCCGGGCCTTCCGGCTGCGGCAAGTCGACGCTGCTGCGCGCCGTCGCCGGTCTGATCCCCTTCGAGGGCTCGATCTCGGTGGGCGGTTCGGCGGTGCGCGGCCCCTCTCGCGATCGGGCCCTGGTGTTCCAGGACGACGGGCTGCTGCCGTGGCGCACCGCCCTGCGCAACGTCGAGCTTCCCCTGGTGCTGCAAGGGGTTCCGCGATCCGCCCGGCGCTCGCGAGCGCTGGAGTGGCTGGAGCGCGTGGGGTTGCGGGGCTTCGAGGGCTACCTGCCGCGCGAGCTCTCCGGCGGCATGCGCCAACGCGTGCAGCTGGCGCGGACGCTGGCCCAGCAGCCGTCCGTGGTGCTGATGGACGAGCCGTTCGGCGCGCTGGACGCCCAGACGCGCTCGACGATGCAGGACCTGGTGACCGAGGTGCTGTCCGGCACCACGACGTTGTTCGTCACGCACGACGTGGACGAGGCCGTGTTGCTGGGCGACCGCGTGGTCGTGCTCGGCGCGGGCGAGGTCGAACGTGAGCGCGACGCGATCCTGGCGGCGGTGAGGGCATGACCATCGAGCTTTCGTGCGATGTGCTGGTGATCGGTGGCGGCACGGCGGGATCGATGGCCGCGATCACCGCGGCCGAGGCCGGCCGGGACGTCCTGTTGCTGGAGAAGGCCCACGTCCGGCACTCCGGTGCGCTGGCGATGGGCATGGACGGCGTGAACAACGCCGTGATCCCCGGCAAAGCACGCCCGGAGGACTACGTCGCCGAGATCACCCGTGCCAACGACGGCATCGTCAACCAGCGCACGATCATGCAGACCGCCACGCGTGGTTTCGAGATGGTGCAACGACTTGAGCGCTACGGCGTGAAGTTCGAGAAGGACTCGTTCGGCGAGTACCACGTGCGGCAGGTGCACCGGTCCGGTTCGTACGTGCTGCCGATGCCGGAAGGCAAGGACGTCAAGAAGGTCCTGTACCGGGTGATGCGTGAACGTCGTCTGCGCGAACGCCTGCGCATCGAGAACCGCGTGATGCCGGTGCGGGTGCTGGTGTCCGGCGGGCGTGCCGTCGGTGCGGCCGGGTTCAACACGCGGACCGGTGAGTTCGTGACGGTGTCGGCCGGTGCTGTCGTGCTGGCCACCGGCGCTTCCGGTCGCCTCGGACTGCCTGCTTCCGGCTACCTGTACGGCACCTACGAGAACCCGACCAACGCCGGTGACGGGTACTCGATGGCGTACCACGCCGGGGCCGAGCTGTCCGGGATCGAGTGCTTCCAGATCAACCCGTTGATCAAGGACTACAACGGGCCCGCCTGCGCGTACGTCGGGAATCCCTTCGGCGCGTACCAGGTGAACTCGCTGGGCGAACGGTTCGTCGACTGCGACTACTGGTCCGGGCAGATGATGGCCGAGGTCGCCGCCGAGATCGCTTCGGAGCGCGGGCCGATCTACCTGAAGACCACGCACCTGCCCGAAGAGTCGATCTCGGCGCTGGAGGGGATTCTGCACTCCACCGAACGGCCCTCGCGCGGGACGTTCCACAGTGGACGCGGCCGGGACTACCGGACGCACGACATCGAGATGCACATCTCGGAGATCGGGCTGTGCGGCGGGCATTCCGCTTCCGGCGTGTGGGTGGACGAGAACGGTCTCACGACCGTGCCAGGGTTGTACGCGGCCGGCGACCTCGCCTGCGTGCCGCACAACTACATGATCGGCGCGTTCGTGTTCGGGGACCTGGCCGGTGCGCACGCCTCGGCTCACCTGGAGAAGCCTTCGGGCCTTCCCGCGGAACAGGTCGCGGAAGCGCACGAGTTGATCTACCGGCACTCGCGGTATCCGGACGGGCCGCCGCAGCCGCAGGTCGAGTACAAGCTGCGCCGGTTCGTGAACGACTACGTGGCGCCGCCCAAGTCCGAGACGAAGTTGTCGCTGGCGCTGGAGGCCTTCACCCGGATGTCGGCCGAGATCGCGGTGATGGGGGCGCGGTCGCCGCACGAGCTGATGCGGTGCGTGGAGGTCTCGTTCATCCGCGACTGCGCGGAGATGGCGGCTGCCTCGTCGTTGATGCGCGACGAGTCCCGGTGGGGGCTCTACCACTCGCGGGTCGACCTGCCCGAACGCGATGACTCGCGGTGGTTCCACCACCTGAACCTGCGCAAGAACGCCGACGGCGAGATGGAGTTCATCAAGCGACCGGTCGCCGAGTACCTGGTGCCGGTCGACGGGGTCACGCACCGGGCGGGTTCCGTCGAGTACCTCGGCGTGCGGTCGGTCGCCGTGGCCGCCGATGTCGCCGATGCCGTTGCCGACGACGCGGTGGTCGAGTCGCCGCGGGTGCTGGAGGTGCTGGCGCTGGTCGACTCGCAGCCCGGTCTGGAGATGCTCGAGCCGTACCTCGTGGACCCGGATCCGCTGGTGCGCCGGGCGGCGGTGTCGGTGCTGACCGAGGCCGTGCCAGGCGGGTTCGAGTTCGCGCTGGTCAGGGCCATGGCCGACGTCGAGACCAGGGAGGTGGCGGCGGCCGGGCTGCGCGAGCTGGTCGAGGTGGTGCCGGCTTCTGCCCCGTTGCGGGAGGCGTTGGAACTCTCGCCGGCGCGGGCGGTGGCCTTGGAGGTGCTGTGGGCCTTGAAGCTCGGGACGGCGGAGGTCTACGCGGCCGGGCTGGCTGCCGACTCGGTCGAGGTGCGGCTGGCCGCGGTGCGGGGGTTGGTTGCGCTGCGTGAGGACGAGCTGCTGGCGGCGGCGGCATCGGATGCTTCGCGCGAGGTGCGGGTGCAGGTGGCCCGGGGGATCGTGGACGTAGCGACACTGACCACGCTTTCGGGTGATTCTGATCTGCTCGTTCGGGCGGCTGCGCTGGAGGCCGCTGAGCGGGTCGGGTTCCCGGGCGTGTTGCACGAGCGGGCTGTCGAGCTGGTGGGGGATTCGGCCTGGGAGGTCCGGGTCGGGGTGGCTCGGGCGTTGAGCGAACCCGGACGCGTCGTCGAATTGCTGGGTGACCCCAACCTCGACGTGCGGAAGGCGGCGGTTCGAGCGTTGGCTCGGTGGGCCGACGATCCCGGGGTGACCCTCGCCCTGAAGCGGGCGCTGGACGACACCGACGCGGATGTCCGTGCCTACGCCCGGCGAGCCCTGTCCTGAACTTCGCTGGCCTGCAAGTTCAGGCGCTGCGGGACGAGATCGGCTTGGTGACCTCGTCCTGGCGAGGAGCCGGCATCAGGCGCGGCGGGATGTCCAGGCCGGCCACGCGGACCTGGTTGCGGCCGTTCTCCTTGGCCTTGTAGAGGGCGGCGTCGGCCGAGTGCTGGGCCGTGGCCATGTCCGGGCCGTTGTCGGGAATGACCGCGACGCCGATCGAGGCGGAGATCGCCTGCAGCGCCTCGCCGTCGGGCTCCGGGGGCTGGATCTCGCGGCCGTACAGGGTGACCACGTTGCGGTGCTTGTCGGTGGTGGGGACGGCCAGTGAGCCGATGGCCTCGCGGATGCGTTCGGCGATGGTCACGCCCTGGGCCACCGGGGTGTCCTTCAGCGCCACGACGAATTCCTCGCCACCGTCGCGGCCCGCGACGTCGCCGGGGCGGAGCTTCTCGCGCAGGATGCGGCCCACCTCGGCCAGGACGGCGTTGCCCGCGGGGTGGCCCCAGGTGTCGTTGATGCGCTTGAAGTGGTCCAGGTCGATCACCAGGACGGTCATCGGCTCGCCGTCGAGGCGGCAGCGTTCGGCCAGGCGGCCTGCGTATTCAGCCAGGCCGTTCGTGTTGAGGAGGCCTGTCCGGTAGTCGGTGTGCGCGTCGGCGGCCAGGCGCTGCTGGAGCTGTTCCTGTTCGCGCAGCAGGCGTTCGAGGTGGGAGCGGCGTTCCGCGGTGCGGTAGAGCAGGGCGTTCACCAGGATCACCGGGACCACCAGCAGCAGCGGTCCCACCCAGTGCGACGTCATGAGCATGCCGAGCATGGCGCCGGCGCCGAGGGTGCTCATCTCCAGCATGTTGTCGACCTTCGAACCGACGAAGTCGAAGATCTTCGAGTGCGGCATGCCGATCTTGAAGGCCACGGCGACGGTCATGACCTGCACGAGCCAGTACAGGACCGCGGTGACCGCGAGCACCAGTACCAGCAGCAGGTCGGTCGGGATGTTTCCGGCGGCCACCAGCGAGACACCCGTCAGGTGGACGACGGCCCACGAAAGGAGGGTGGAGGCGAGCATCGAGGCGGTGCCGAAGACGAAGCGGTACGGCTGACGGCGGGCGATCGGGTAGATCAGGATGCGCATCCAGATCGTGGCGATGACGGCCAGGCCGCCGGGCAGCGCCACGGCGGCGGCGAAGGTCCAGACAGAGGTCAGGTCGATGTGGGGACCGGAGGCGTCGTTGCGGCGGGCTTCTTCGGCGCGGCGGACGACCGTCAGGTGCACGGTGATGGCGGCGATGAGCGCACCGAAACGCTGCCAGTCGGACGAGGTGAGTGGCGCCAGCATCGTGAGCAGCCAGATGGAGGCAGCGACCACCACCGCTTCGAGCACGAAAAAGTACGCGATCTTACCAGGATGCTCGGTCCAAATGTCCCAGTTGCGAATCGGAGTCAAGCCGAGTACCCGCGATCGCCTGCGATCAGTCAAACTGTTCTTCACCACGACCCCCTACGCTCATGGCACTTCATGAGCAAAGCCGCTGCTGACCCGGTCGTAGACCACCGCGCTGCTCGTCGCAACGAGGAGGTGCCTCATGCGCAACCGTGACTACTGAACGCCGCCTCTCCTCAGGACCATCATTGCCGCCTCTGCTCGGGATATCGCTATTGGTGACCATTCTGTTTCAGATTGCCACTGCCTTCGTCTCAGCGCGTCCCCGCGCCCGACGCCAGGCGATCGTCGCCTGCGCCGCGAGCAGCAGCCCGATACCTCCCGCACCCGCGATCGTCGCCGTCACGGATCCGATCGAATGGGAGACGACGCCCGCCAGCGCCATTCCTCCGCCCTGGCTCGAGCGCAGCGCTGCACGCCCAATGCCATAAGCACGTCCCCGGTACTCGTCGGGTAGCAGCCTCATCCACGCCGCACGTGCAGGTGTGTGATAAGCCCCTCCCATACCGGCAATGACCAACAATGTGATCGTCCACGTCAGGTTCGGGTTGAACGCGAACATGATCAACGGCGCGAGAGACAAGATCGCCAACGGTCCGATCAGTCGTTCTCGCTTCGCCGGATCTCGGATGAACCTGAACAGCAGGGCCACACCCAGCACGTTCGCCGCGGGCTCGATCGCGAGGATCAGGCCCACCGCCCACACCGCGTTCAGGCTGGCCGCGAGTGGTACCGCCAGTCCTTCCGGGACCATCGCGAGGCCTGCGAGCAACCGGACGCCCAGCAACGTCCTCAATCGAGGCTCGGTCACCATCAGCGTCAGCGCGCCGCGCGGCTCGTCTTCCTTCTTCTTGCGGCCGAGGGGATCCGCGGCCGGACGGTGCTTGACGGACACCTGCACCAAGATCGCGAGCAGCACGAACGTCGCCGCGTTGATCCCCAATGCCACGCCGGGATCTGTGTGCGCGACGAGGAAGCCCGCCGCCGCCAGTCCGGCCATCTGTGCGATGTCGACGGACGTGCCGAAAAGCGCCACGCCGTCGCTGTAGCGATTCGCCGGCAGTACGTGAGGCAGGCTCGCCTCTTGTGCCGCGAGATACGGCGTGGAGATCATCAGCACCACTACGAGCAGGACGATCATGGCCCAGAGAGGCATGCCCGGAATGGCCATCACGGCCATGAGCACAGCCTGCAACCAAGCCGTGGTCACCATTACCGTGCGTCGCGGGAACCGGTCGGCGACCCAGCCGAGCAACGGGCCCGAAATCAGCGGTGGGAAGAGCGTCATCGACCACGTGAGCGCGGTCCAGGCAGCGGAATGTGTTCGTTCGAATACGAGCAGTGACAATGCGACGGCCGCGAGCTGATCGCCGGCGGTCGATACGGTCGAGCCGATCCACATGGCGCGGAACTCGCGCAAACGGATGAGCTCGCGGAGGGCGCCGCGGGACGTCATGCCGTACCTCGGCGACCGGCGCCTCGCGCGCGGCGAATCAGCACGTCCTGATTCGCTCTACGCCGAGTCACGTCGCCCCCGCCGGTGGTAATCAATTTCTATCGACAATCACGGTAGAAGCTGCCTGACCGTTCAACGTCTGTCCTACCACAGTGTGTACCTAAACGGAGCAGACCAGTTACCTAAAGTAGTTACAATAGCGAAACGTGAGGCTGATCTTCTTCACAGTTGACCTCGTGTTCGCCTGATTGGACCCCAAATGGTCACGTTGCGTGTCAATGGGTGCCAATCGGGTGTCACCCGCTGAGCCAACCGGTGCAACCTGCTCCGACTCCTGCCTGTCCGAACCGGACAATGGGGCGTGGAACGACGGTACCCGCGCTCGGGAGTGCCGCGGAATAAGCCACGCCGTTTGTCATCGCGGGCACTCGCAACTGCTTGGCAAGAGCGGTCACCAACGTTTCCTGCCTGCGGTTCCTGGTCGGATCCGCAGGCAGGAAAACGATCATTAACGTCGGTGAATTGGCGCGGTTGGCGTCGCGAACCGGCCGATAACGTCAGACCGGTCGGTCAGCCCTTGGCAGCGATCCGGCGACGTCGCGCGACCTCGGCCAGCACCACGCCGGCCGCCACGGAGGCGTTCAGCGACTCGACGCCGGGGGCCATCGGGATCGACACGGTCTGGTCGCAGGTCTCCTTGACCAGACGTCCGAGACCACGGCCTTCCGAGCCCACCACGACGATCAGCGGACCGGTCGCGAGCTCCAGACCGTCGATGTCCACGTCACCGTCCGCGTCGAGGCCCACGATCATCAGACCGGCCTCTGCCCAGTCGCGCAGCGTGCGGGTCAGGTTCGTGGCCATCGCGATCGGCAGCTTGGCCGCCGTGCCCGCGCTGGTCCGCCACGCCACGGCCGTCATCGACGCACTGCGCCGTTGCGGCAGCACGACGCCGTGCGCACCGAACGCGGCGGCAGAGCGCACGACGGCACCGAGGTTGCGCGGGTCCGTCACGCCGTCCAATGCCACCAAGAGCGGCGTGTCACCGGCGCGCTGCGCCAGCTTCAGCAGCTCGTCCGGCGTGGCGTACTCGTACGGCGGCACCTGCAGGCCGAGGCCCTGGTGCATCGCGCCACCGGTGATCCGGTCGAGCTCGCCACGAGCCACCTCCAGCACGGAGATGCCCCGGTCGGCGGCCAGGCGCACGGCCTCGGCGACGCGGTCGTCCGCGTCGATGCCCAGTGCCACGTACAACGCCGTCGCGGGAGTGCCCGCGCGCAGACACTCCACGACCGGGTTGCGCCCGGCCACGGTCTCGGCGAAGTTCTTGTCGCTCTTCTGCCTGCGCTGGGTCTTGACCGCCTCGGTCTTCGCCGCCACCTTGGCGCGCTTGTACGCGGGGTGGTTCGGGCGTTCGTTCGCCTTGGGGGTCGGGCCCTTGCCCTGCAGGCCCTTGGACTTCTGCCCGCCGGAGCCGACGACCGCGCCCTTCTTGGAGCCCGGATTGCGCATCGCGCCCTTGCGCTTGGAGTTGCCAGCCACGGAAGTCAGTCGTCCTTCAAAGTCCACTGCGGACCGTCGGGGGTGTCCTCGACGGCGATGCCCGCCTCGAGCAGTGAGTCGCGCAACGCGTCTGCACGCGCGAAGTCCCTGCTCTTGCGGGCTTCAAGGCGCTCGACGAGCAGCCGATCCACCAGGGTGGTCAACGCCTGCCGCATGCCGAGGTCGGCAGACGACTGGTCGTTCCACTTCGGCGACAACGGGTCGACGCCGAGGATGTCGGCCATCCGGCGAACGCACTCGGCGGCCGCACGGGCTGCCTCGTGGTCGCCGTCGGCGAGTGCCGTGTTGCCCTGGCGCACCTTGTTGTGCAGTGCCGCCACGGCTTGGGGCGTGTTCAGGTCGTTGTCCATCGCAACGACGAAGTCCGGGCACATGTCGCCGCGCAGGTCGATCGGGCCGACCCGTTCGGCGACGCGCCGCAGGAACGACTCGATGCGTCCGTAGGACGTCACCGCCTCCTGCAACGCTTCCTCGGAGTACTCGATGTGCGAGCGGTAGTGCGGCGCCACCAGGTAGTACCGCAGCTCCTGCGCGCGGACCACTTCGAGCATCGCCGGGATGGAGACGGTGTTGCCGAGCGACTTGGCCATCTTCTCGCCGGCCATCGTCACCCAGTAGTTGTGCATCCAGTAGTTCGCGAAGCCGTCACCGGCCGCGCGTGACTGGGCCTGCTCGTTCTCGTGGTGCGGGAAGATCAGGTCGAGCCCGCCGCCGTGGATGTCGAACGTGCCACCGAGGTACGTCGTGGCCATCGCCGAGCACTCCAGGTGCCAGCCGGGCCTGCCGTTGCCCCACGGCGTCGGCCAGGACGGCTCGCCGGCCTTGGCGGCCTTCCACAGCGTGAAGTCGCGCGGGTCGCGCTTGCCGCGCGTCGCGGTCTCGCCCTGCTGCTGGTCTTCGAGCCTGCGGCCGGACAGCGCGCCGTACTCGGGGAACGAGCGCACGTCGAAGTAGACGTCGCCGTCCACGTCGTACGCGTGGCCCTTGTCGATCAGCCGCTGCATCAGCTCGACCATCTGCGTCACGTGCCCGGTGGCGCGCGGCGCGTACGACGGCGGCAGGCAGCCAAGCACGTCATAGGCGTCCTCGAAGGCGCGCTCGTGCTTGTACGCCCACTCCCACCACGGCTTGTCGTGCTCCGCGGCCTTGGAGAGGATCTTGTCGTCGATGTCCGTGACGTTGCGGACCAGCGTCACCTCGGCGCCGTCGCGCGCGAGCCACCGACGCAGCACGTCGAAGTTCAGGCCGCTGCGGACGTGCCCGATGTGCGGGATGCCCTGCACGGTCGCCCCACACACGTAGATCGACGCCGTTCCGTTGACCTGCGGGTGGAACTCCCGCATGGACCGGCTCGCCGTGTCGTAGATGTGGAGGCTCACACGGGAATGGTACGGGCGACTTCCAAAAGAGCATCGGGCCGGTCACTGGTCGGAACCGGATTGACGAGCTGGAACGAGCAGCCGATGGCCTCGGCTCCGCCGTCGGCCTCTTCGCTGTCACCGATCATCACCGCGTTCGCCGGATCGACGCCCAGCCGTTCGCACGCCGTGGTGAAGATCTTCGGGTCCGGCTTGATGACGCCTTCCTCGTAAGAGAGGACGAACTCGTCCACGAGGTGCGTCAGTCCGTGGAGCTCGAACACGCCCCGGATGTCCCAGCCGATGTTGCTGACGACTGCGACGGGCACGTCCTTCAGGTGTTCCAGTGCCGCCCTGGTGTCCGGGTAGGGCTGCCACGACTCGGGCTCGATCAGCTGGTCGTAGAGCGCCTCGGCGTTCGGCACGAGCGCGTCGTTCAGGACCTTCACGTGCACCCAGCGGTGGATGTCCGGGTCGAGGTCGCGGCGGTGCCACGCGTCGATCAGTTCGGGATCCATGCCGTCGGCGATACCGACCGGGGCGGTGAGCGCACGCATCAGGTCCGCGTTGGACGCCAGCTCGGGGTGCTCGAGCCGGAAGAGCGTGCCGGAGAAGTCGAAGAGAGCGGCGCGGGTCGTCACGCCGCCGACTCTACGTGGCAGAACGTCAGATGGTCTGGACCTTTGTGAGCTCGGCCTCCACCTGGGCGGGGTCGTAGGAGATGGTCAGCCGCAGGTCGCCGGCGCCTCGGGTGGCCGCGACCGCGAACTGCTCCACGAAGTCGTCGATCTGCTTCAACGGCTGGTCGGCGAGCTGGGCGGTGGCCTCGTAGAGCGCGCGGTGGCGGTCCGGCGTCGCGGTGCCGCGCAGCTCGGCGGCCCAGTCGAGCAGGCTCTCGTACGCCTTGACGAACTGCGTGGCCAGGTGCCGGATCTTCTCGGCGTCGCCGCGGCGTCCCGCCGGGCCGAACGCCCACTGCTGCTTGCCGGCCGAGAGCAGGTCCGCGATGCCGTTGACGATGTCGTCGAACGAGCGGGTGCGTGCCTTGAAGTAGTCGAGGGCCTCGGTGTCCGTGGTGAACGTGCGCGACTTCGGGGCGTAGGCCATCTGGTGGCTGAGCTTCTTCTCGGTGAGCTTGCTCAGGTTCATCGCCACGGTGTCGGAGAACAGCTGGTACTCCCAGCCCGGCTCCGGCGGCCCGACCGCGACGCCCACCTTCCTGGCGATCATCTCGGCCAGCTCGCGCGGGGTGCGGTTGCGCAGGTCGATGAAGCCGGTGCCGACGCGGAGAGCCGGGAGCTGGGTGTCGTCGAACCGCGCGGGCAACACGTACTCGGTGTCGGAGACCATCGCGCGGTCGAACGCGGACTGCCGTTCGTGCTTGGTCCACATCTTCCTGGCGTAGTGCTCCGAAACGAACATCACGCAGAACCGCGAGTCCTGGCGGTAGATCTGGTCGAGGTGCTCGACCAGGTTCTTGCCCCAGAGATCGGCCTGTTCGTCGGTGTCGTAGAAGCGGGAGACGCCCAGCTCGGTGAGGTGGCGGGCCACCTCGTCGACGTAGGGGCGGTCTTCACCGGCGAACGAGAGACATACGTCGTACTTGGGCACCAGGAGGATGTTAGTGGCGGGAACCACAGCGCCTTGCCCGCAGTTGTGCAGAGCATGGGCGTGGGGTTCTTGTTCGCGATGTCGTTACCGGCGCTGGTCGTGCTGCTGATCGCGCTGGCGTTCGTCGAACGGTTCGTCCGCGGACGTGGCAGCGGGGCGCCGATCGCCGCGGTCGGGTTCGAGGAGCTGGGCGCCAACTTCGAGGGCGCCAAGCGCGATGAGCTGGAACACCGCAAGGAGGAACGGCAGCGGCGCGACGAGGAGGGGGACGGCGCGCCGCCGCGAAGCCGGGTGGACCTGGATGGCGGCACGGCCGTCCTGAAGTTGCCGTCCTGAAGCTGCCGGACTAGAGGTTGCCGGTGGTCTTGGCGACCTTCACGCGGACGATGACTCGCACGTTGTCCGTGCCGACGTCGCCCGGGTAGTCCTTGCCGATGTACTTGTGCGACAGCTCGTTGATGAGGTCGGCCCCGCCCTCGGTCGTCAGCGACGCGGCGCCGCGGAACTCCGTGTACTGGTACGGGTTGTCCTTGTCGATGACCGTGATGCTCACCCGCGAGTCGCGCGTCAGGTGCTTTTCCTTCGCGCGGCCGACGACGGTGGAGAACAACACGTCATCGCCATCACGCTTGATCCACACGACCGACGTCTGCGGGCTGCCGTCCTTGCTCAGCGTCGCGACGGTGGCGTAGTTCGCGCTGTCTAGGAGGTTGCGCTGGGGTTCTGAAAGGGTGGCCATGCGATCAGCAACGCCGTGGCGATGGCTGCGATTCCCTCGTTTCGCCCCGTGAGACCGAGCCCGTCCGTGGTGGTGCCCGCCACCGACACCGGGCCGCCGACGGCCTCGGAGAGCGTCTTCTGGGCCTCTTCGCGCCGCTTGCCGATGCGGGGCTCGTTGCCGATCACCTGCACTGTGGCGTTTCCCACACGGAAGCCGGCCTCCTCGATCAGGCGGCGAACCTCCGTGAGCAGCACCACTCCGTGAGCGCCTGACCAGCGCGGATCGGACGTGCCGAAGACCGCGCCCAGGTCGCCGAGGCCCGCTGCGGAGAGCAGTGCGTCACACAGCGCGTGCGAGGCGACGTCGCCGTCCGAGTGGCCGGCGCAACCGTCCACGCCCTCCCACAGGAGACCGGCGATCCAGCACTCGCGACCTGCCTCGATCGGGTGGACGTCGATGCCCTGGCCGATCCTCACGCTTGGCCTCCAGCGAACAGTGCCTCCGCGACCGCGAGGTCGAACGGGGTGGTGATCTTCATGGCGTGCGGATGTCCGGGAACTGTGTGGACCTTGCCGCCGTTTTTCTCTACGAGACCCGCGTCGTCAGTCGCGGCAATACCGGAGCAATAGGCGGCTTTGAGAGTCTCGGCTCGAAAACCCTGCGGGGTCTGCACGACCCGCAATCCGGCCCGGTCAGGTGTGGAGACGACTACTCCGACCTCGTCCACCTGCTTGATCGTGTCGGCCACCGGAAGCACCGGGATGACGGCGTCGTGACCGCTGCGCACCGCGGCTACGACACCGGCGATGACCTCGGGAGGAGTGAAGGCGCGGGCAGCGTCGTGCACCAGCACGATCGACGTGTCCGGAATCACGCGAAGCGCGTGTTCGAGGGCGAGGCGCACCGAGTCCGTGCGCTCGGCACCCCCTGAAAGCACGTGCACCGCCCCGCCGGCCGGGGCCAGCGAGGCGGTTGCGGTGTGCACCAGGTCCACATCGGACGGTGGAGCTGCGATGACGACGTGCTGGACCTGGCCTGAGGCGAACAGACCCTGAACGGCACGCGTCAGGAGCGGTACTCCGTTGACGGGCACGAGCGCCTTGGGCATCCCGTAGCCCAGACGCTCACCACGCCCTGCCGCGGGCACGAGCGCGACAACACTCATGTTCGCGGCTTTGTCCGATGCTCTGATTTGTTGTGAAAACTACGAGGCTGTGGCGAGAACTTCGTCGAGGAGAACCTCGGCCTTGTCCTCGTCGGTGCCCTCGGCCAGCGCCAGCTCACTGACCAGTATCTGCCGCGCCTTCGCCAGCATCCGCTTCTCTCCGGCGGACAAACCGCGATCCTTCTCGCGCCGCCAGAGGTCGCGCACCACTTCCGCAACCTTGTTCACGTCGCCGGAGGCGAGCTTCTCAAGGTTGGCCTTGTACCGCCGAGACCAGTTGGTCGGCTCCTCGGTGTGGGGAGCACGCAAGACCTCGAAAACCTTGTCGAGACCCTCCTGGCCGACAACGTCACGCACGCCTACGATCTCGGCGTTGTCAGCGGGAACCCGAACGGTGAGGTCGCCCTGCGCCACCTTGAGAACGAGGTACTTCTTCTCCTCGCCCTTGATAACGCGGGTCTCGATTGCTTCGATGAGAGCGGCACCGTGGTGCGGGTAGACGACGGTCTCTCCGACCTTGAAAACCATGTGTCCTCTGCCCCTTTCGCTTCCTCCATACTAACACGTCCGGCAACCCTGCTGACGCCGGTCGATGATCCGTTAGTGCTGGTCAGGGCCATGCGGGGGGTTGACAAACCACCTGTTTGCGTGCAACGTACGGCTCCAAGAAGATCGATTGGCACCACGTGCCGCCCTCGATCAGGCTCCCGGTTAGGCTCCTTGCCTGGTGGTTGTTCCCTAGGAAGGACGCTGGAGCCGTGAACTCAGGAGTGTCTCGCCGGTTGATCGTGACGGCAGCGCTGGCCGCGGGCCTCGGCCTGGTGGCGGTCGGCTGCAGCGCCGGTCAGGTCACCCAGACCGACACCCAGGTCGCCGCCGTCGACGGTGCGAGCGGCAACGCGGGCCCGATCGCGGTGCGCAACGTCATGCTGGCCTTCCCGTCGGACGGCAACCGGTACCACGAGGGCGAGGACGTGCCGCTCACGTTCGTCCTCGCGAACACCGGCCCGAACCCGGACAAGCTGCTGTCGATCAAGTCCGACGCCGCTGAGGGCGAGGCCGAGGTCGTGGGCGGCAAGGACATCCCGTCGCGCTACGCGCTGCAGGCCGAGTACGACGCCTCGCACGCGCCGACGAAGACCTCCTCGCCGTCGTCTTCCTCGCACGCCCCGTCTGCTTCGCACGCACCCTCGTCGTCGGGCGCGCCTTCGTCGTCGGTCAAGCCGACGTCCGGTGCCCCCTCGTCGAACCCGTCGTCGAACCCGTCCTCGGTTTCGCCGTCCTCCGGGTCGGTGTCGCCGTCGTCCGGTGCGCCGTCCGGTTCGGTCTCGCCGTCGTCGGGCCAGCCGTCCGGGTCGTCCTCGGTGAAGCCGACCTCGTCGTCGGCTCCGGTGCCCGCCGACCTCGAGGTGCTGAAGGTCCGCTGCACGCTGAAGAAGCTGAGCCGTGACGTGGTGGCCGCGCAGACGGTCAAGATCACGTTCCTGTTCGAGAAGGCCGGGTCGCTCACCCTCGAGGTGCCGATCGCGCCGTCCGACCACAAGCGGGTCAGCGAGGGCCACGGGACCGCCGGTCACTGAGTCGCTCCCAGCACGCACGAACGCCGCTCCCGGGCTTGCGGGGGCGGCGTTTCGCGTTGCTCAGGCGGCCTTGAGCATCGGGCGGAACCGGTCGCGGTACGCCCACGCCAGGCCGATCTCGGCGGCGACCACGAGCAGCGCCGTCACCATGCCGCTGGGCTCCAGGAACACGTGGAACAGGAAGATGTTCACGACGACCGGTGCCAGCAGGGCCAGCGCCAGCGGCACGAAGCGGCCGGCGATCAGCAACAGGCCCGCGACCAGCTGCGTCGCCGAGGTCAGCTCCAGCATGTAGCCGGTCTGGTAGAGCGCGGCGCTGAAGTCCACCCCGGCCTTGGCCATCGTGCTCGGGTCCGGTGCGGGCATGAACATCAGGAAGCCGTTCAGACCGGTCGTGGCGAACAGCAGGCCGGTCAGCAGGCGGGTGACGACGGTGGCGTAGCGGCCGAGGGCGATCTTGCGGGGCTGGGTCGCGGTGGTCACTGGTGTCCTCCAGGGCTGTGGTGTCCTTCCACTCCTGCGTCGAACGGGCGCCACGCCGGATCGACAAGGCCGCGAGAATTTTTTGTCGGGGGTCTGCTCTAACGTTCGATCCGTGGCGAAGACAGCGCGGCCGATCTTCCGGTGTGCCGAGTGCGGGCACGAGGTGGGCAAGTGGCTCGGCCGCTGCCCCGAGTGCCAGGCCTGGGGCAGCATCGAGGAACGTGGCACCGCACCGGCGGCCCGCGTGCTGGCGGGCGCGCCCACGTCGGCGGCGCGGCCGATCGGCGAGGTCGACATCGAGTCGGCGCGCGCCCTGTCGACCGGGGTGAGCGAGTTCGACCGGGTGCTGGGCGGCGGGCTGGTGCCGGGTGCCGTGGTGCTGCTGGCCGGTGAGCCCGGTGTGGGCAAGTCGACGTTGCTGCTGGAGGCCGCGCACCGGTGGGCCGAGGTCCACGGACGCTGCCTCTACGTCACGGGTGAGGAGTCCGCTGGGCAGGTGCGGCTGCGCGCGGAACGCACCGGCAACCTGCACGCCGAGATGTACCTGGCCGCCGAGAGCGAGCTCAGCGCGTTGCTCGGGCAGGTCGACCAGGTGAAGCCGTCGATGCTGATCGTCGACTCCATCCAGACCATGTCGACGGTGAGCGTCGACGGCGTGCCGGGCGGCGTCACCCAGGTGCGGACCGTCGCGTCCGGACTCATCGCGATGGCCAAGGAACGCGGCCTGCCGGTCGTACTGGTCGGCCACGTCACGAAGGACGGATCCGTTGCGGGGCCCAGGGTTCTGGAACACCTCGTCGACGTGGTGCTGCAGTTCGAAGGCGATCGCCACTCGAGTCTGCGGCTGCTGCGCGGCATCAAGAACCGCTACGGCGCGGCCGACGAGGTGGGCTGCTTCGAGCTGCGCGACGACGGCATCGTGGGCGTGCCGGACCCGTCCGGCTTGTTCCTGACGCGCCGGGAGAAGGCCGTCGAGGGCACCTGCGTCACGGTGATCGTCGAGGGCAAGCGGCCGATGCTCGGCGAGGTCCAGGCGCTGGTCGCCAAGACGAACCTGCCCGCGCCGCGGCGTGCCGTGAGCGGGCTCGACAGCGCGCGCATCTCGATGGCGCTGGCGGTGCTGGAGAAGCGCGGCAAGGTCAACCTGTTCCAGAAGGACGTCTTCACCGCGACCGTCGGCGGCATGCGCCTCACGGAGCCGGCCGCAGACCTCGCCGTGGTCCTGGCGGTGGCCTCCGCCGAACGCGAGATCGCCCTGCCCGCCGACCTGGTGGTGCTGGGCGAGGTGGGGCTCGCCGGCGAGATCCGGCGGGTCAACGGCGTCGGCAAGCGGCTCACCGAGGCCGCGCGGCTGGGGTTCAAGAAGGCCCTCGTGCCGCCGGACCACGGCCCGTTGCCGGAGGGAGTGCGCGCGCTCGTGGCCAACGACCTGGTGTCGGCGTTGGACGTGCTGGGGCTGAACCGGCGGCTGCGTGCCGTGAAGGACGAGGACGAGTGAGCACAGCGCTCCACAGCGCGAATCGCGACCGTGATCGAATAGGTGCGTGTGGGGGAGACACGACAGCGAGATAGGTGAGCTGTTGCGGTGCGCCGCCGGGTTGGTGCCGGCCGAGGTGCAGAGCGAGGACGTCCTCGACCACCTCGACCACGAGGAGTGGGAGCTGGTCCTCGACCTGCTGGGGGAGTTCGGCGGCAACACCTGGCAGACACCGCGCTTCTGGGCGCTGCTGGCCGAAGCGGCGATCCAGATGGACCTCGACCACGCCTGGTTCCAGTGGCGGTGCGTGGAGTCGATCCAGGGCCTGCTGCGGGTTGAACTGGTGCTGGCGCACGATGCGGAACCGTTGCCCGCCAGGGGACAGCGGCCGACGTGGGACCTCACGGGGAACGACCGCCGGCTGGCGGCCCTGTGGATCGAGACCAAGCCCGTGCTGGGGCCGGGGGAACGCGCGACGGCACGGCTGAGGCCGTTCGTGCCGCCGGCGTGGGCACATCTGGGCAGGGGTGACGTGATCACCCTGCTGGGCGGCTCCGCGGGTAAGGCGAAGATCATCGAGAAGGTGCCGGCCCGTCCGTGACGGCAACAGCAGGGGACGAACGCAGCTTCGAAGGGGGCTGATGATCAACTTTCATCAGTTGCGGGCGTGGCGGGCTGACGGCGTCGAGGAACGCGAGATCACGCGTCGGCTGGCGGTGAGCGACATGTCGACGGACGACATCCTCAACGCGTGGAGCCTCGCGTTCGAGGTGTCGCTGGACGCGGCGAACGCGGCGATGCAAAAGGGGTACGAGGCGACTGTCCAGTACGACCTCATGCGCGGCCTCGAGCGGCTCTCGGATGGTGAGCTGGACGAGGTCGGGGACCTGCTGAGGCTCGCCGCGGCAGAGGTGCCGTCGCATGCGCGCAGCGGTGCCGGGCTGTCGGTCGCCGAGGTGCTGGAGCAGATCGACCGCGAGGAGTGGTGGCTCGCGCTGGACGTGCTCGGCGAGTTCGAGGGCGTCACCTGGCAGACCCACCGGTACTGGGATCTGCTGGCCGAAGTGGCGCTGCAGATCGAAGTCGAACCCTCCTGGTACCTCTGGCGGCGTGGCGAGGCAGTGCACGGCCTCATCAGGGCTGAGCTGACGCTCGACCCGGCCGCGGAAGCCGTGCCCGCGCAAGGGACGCGGCCGGTGTGGCAGCACAGCGATGGCGAGCGGAGGGTGGCCGCGATGTGGGTCGAGCAGAAGCAGGCGCTGGCACCCGGCGCTCAGGCCACGGCGCGGTTGCGGCCGTTCCTGCCGGACGCGTGGAACCACCTGACCCCAGGCGACCAGATCGTCTTCCAGCAGTACGGCGAGCCGATGGGTACGGCGAAAATCATCGAGAAGGTGCCGCCGCGCCCCTGAGGACCGCGGCGGCATCAACTCACTGCGAGAGCAGCTGGGCGCAGCGGATCAGACCCAGGTGCGAGTACGCCTGCGGGTGGTTGCCCAGCGAGCGCTCCGCCACCGGGTCGTACTCCTCCGGCAGCAGGCCGGTGGGGCCCGCGGCCGCGACGATCTGGCCGAACAGCTCCTCGGCCTCGGTGCGGCGACCCGTCAGGAGGTACGACTCGATCATCCACGCCGCGCAGAGGTGGAAGCCGCCCTCGTCGCCCGGCAGGCCGTCGTCGCGGTGGTAGCGGTACACGGTGGAACCGGACCGCAGCTCCGCCTCGATGGCCGTGACGGTGGACTGGAAGCGCTCGTCGGCCGGGTCGATCAGGCCGGACAGGCCCACGAAGAGCGAGGCCGCGTCCAGGTCGTCGCCGTCGTAGGCCGTGGTGAAGGACTGGACCTCGTCGTTCCAGCCGTTCTTCAGCACGTCCGTGGCGATGGTGTCGCGCAACGGCACCCAGGACGGGTCGAGCGTCCGGCCGAACTGTTCGCCGACCTTGATCGCGCGGTCGATGGTCATCCAGCACATGACCTTCGAGTACACGTGGTGGCGCGGCGCGTGCCGCTCCTCCCAGATGCCGTGGTCCGGCTCGTGCCAGCGCCGCGAGACGGCCTCGGCCATCGCCTGGACCATCGTCCAGTCGGCGTCCGACAACGACCCGCGCGCGGAAGCCAGCTGCACCACCAGATCCACGACCGGGCCGAACACGTCGAGCTGCACCTGCTGGTTCGCGAGGTTGCCGACGCGCACGGGCCGGGAGCCCGCGTAGCCGGGCAGCGTGTCGATCACGGCCTCGGCACCGAGTTGTGTGCCGTGCAGCGTGTACAGCGGGTGCAGGCGCTCCGGGCCGGGGATGGTCTCCAGCACGCCGTGCAGCCATGCGAGGAAGCCGTCGGCCTCCGCGAACGACCCCACCGACACGAGCGCGGCGGCGGTCATCGCGCCGTCACGCAGCCAGCAGTAGCGGTAGTCCCAGTTGCGGACACCGCCCAGTTCCTCGGGCAGCGACGTGGTGGCCGCGGCCATGATCGAGCCGGAGTCCTTGTGCACCAGGCCGCGCAGCGTCAAAGCAGAACGCAGCACCAGGTCCGTCTGCACGCGCGGCAACCGAAGCCCTGCCGCCCAGTCCGACCAGTAGCCGGCCGCGCGGTCACGGCGGACCGACTCGGCCAGTGCGTGCTCGGAGAGGTCGTCGGTGCCGCAACGCAGCTCCAGCAACACCGCCGCACCCTCTCGCGGCCGGACGACGGCCCGTGCGGTCTCCTGCACGCCGTCTGAGGTGATCTCCCAGTCGACGCCAGGCGAACGCAGCACCATCGGGTCCGAGGTGCCGACCACGCGCAGACCATCGCGCTCGCGCAGCAGCCGCACCGGCACCTGGCCGAACTCCGGCCGCGGCGCGAACGTGATCACCGCGTTGGTCGACCCGCTGATGCGCCGCACCAGGTCCGTGCGGTGCGAGGCGAGGTCGTGCTCCAGGTAGTCCGTCACCAGGAGCCGCGACCAGCGGGTCTCCACGATCATCGTGCCCGGCAGGTAGCGCTGGCCCAGCGGCAGCGACCCGTGCTCCGGCTTGATCGAGAAGTGGCCCGCGGCGGGGCCGCCCAGCAGGTCCGCGAAGATCGCGGCCGAGTCCGGTTCCGGGTGGCAGAGCCAGTTCACCTTGGCGTCCGGCGTGACCAGCGCGACCGAACGCTCGTTCGCGAGCATGGTCAGCCGCTCGATCGGCACGGCCTGGTCGCCGTGCAGCCACGCGCGCCGCTCCTCCAGGAGGAACGCGAGCACGGTCGCGACGTCGGACGGGTTGCTCACGTAGTACTCGGCGAGCGACTCGCCGGCACCGACGCGGATGCCGACGTCCGGGCCGGACAGGCGCGCGAACGCCTTCTCGTCCGTCACGTCGTCGCCCAGGAAGACGGCCGCGGTGGCGCCGACCTGGTGCCGCAGGATGTCGAGGGCGTGGCCCTTGTTGGTCTCGATGACGGCGAGCTCGATGACGGCCTTGCCCTCGGTGACCTCCACGCCGTCCCAGGTGCAGGGGCCGGAGCGGACGGCGGACAGCACCGTCTCGCCGATGGAGGCTTCGGCGCGGCGCACGTGCACCGCGACCGAGGCGGGCTTGACCTCGAGGTGCACGCCCTCGTGGCTGTTGACGATCTCGTCCAGCTCGGCTTCGATCCGGCGCAGCAACGCTTTCGCGTTGGCGTCCAACGCGTGGACGAAGCCGACGTCGAACTCCGAGCCGTGCGAGCCGACGAGGTGGACCTCGCCGGGTAGGCGGGACAGCGTGGCCAGGTCGCGCAGCGCACGACCGGAGATCACTGCTGATGTGGTCTCGTGCAGGCTCGCGAGCGAACGCAGTGCGTTCACCGACTCCGGAAGCGGGCGAGCCTGCTCCGGGTCGTTCACGATCGGCGCGAGTGTTCCGTCGTAGTCGCTGGCGACCAGCAGTCGCGGGGTACGGGCCAGCTGCACGATCGCTCGGCGCAGTTCGGCGGGGAGGGCCTCGGCGGTCAACGCCCCTCCTGGAGCACTCGATGGGTCAGTGGGATCTGAAAGGATTCAGACCGAGGTCTGCGTGCCCAACGCCTCCAGGAACGACCTTGCCCAACGGTCAACGTCGTGGGTGAGGACTTGGCGGCGCAGCGCGCGCATCCTACGGCGGCCTTCTGCGGGATCGATGTCGAGGGCGGCCTGCAGTGCGTTCTTGACACCGTCCAGATCATGGGGGTTCACCAGGAACGCACTGGTCAGTTCTGCGGCAGCGCCGGCGAACTCGCTGAGCACCAGAGCTCCACCAAGATCATATCGGCACGCCACATATTCCTTGCACACGAGGTTCATACCGTCACGAACCGGCGTGACGACCATGACGTCCGCCGCGCTCATGAACGCGACGAGCTCCTCGCGGTTGACCGACTGGTGCAGGTAGTGCACGACGGGTTTGCCGACCCGGCCGAACTCGCCGTTGATCCGCCCGACGGACTGCTCGATGTCCTGGCGCATCACCTTGTAGTGGTCGACCCGCTCCCGGCTGGGCGTGGCGAGCTGGACCATCGAGACGTCCTCCGGGTCCACGCGTCCGTCCGCGATCAGCTCGTACAGAGCGCGGATCCGGACGTCGATGCCCTTCGTGTAGTCGAGACGGTCCACGCCGAGCAGGATGCGCTTCGGGTTGCCCAGGTCCGCTCGAATCTGCTTCGCGCGGGCCTGCGTCTCCTTGCGCCGGGCCACCGCGTCGAGGCCCGCGCTGTCGATCGAGATGGGGAACGCGCCGACGCGCACCGTGCGGTCGCCGACCTGCACGACACCTGGCCGGGTCCTGACACCAACGGTGCCGCGGCTGGGCTCCAGGCCGACGAGCCTGCGGGCCAGCCAGAGGAAGTTCTGCGCCCCGCCCGGCCGGTGGAAGCCCACCAGATCGGCGCCGAGCAGGCCGCGGATGATCTCCGTGCGCCACGGGAGCTGCATGAACAGCTCGACCGGCGGGAACGGGATGTGCAGGAAGAAGCCGATCTTCAGGTCGGGGCGCTGGTCGCGCAGCATCGCCGGGACGAGCTGCAGCTGGTAGTCCTGCACCCACACGGTCGCGCCCTGCGCCGCGATCTTCGCCGTGGCGTCGGCGAAGCGCTGGTTGACCCGCACGTAGGCGTTCCACCAGTGCCGGTGGAACGCGGGCTGGGCGACGACGTCGTGGTAGAGCGGCCAGAGGGTGCCGTTGGAGAAGCCCTCGTAGTAGTCCTCGACCTCTTTGGCCGACAGCGGCACGGGATGCAGCAGCAGACCGTCGTCTTCGAACGGGGACACGTCGGCGTCGGCGACTCCCGGCCAGCCGACCCAGGCACCACTGTGTGAACGCAGGAACGGCTCGAGCGCGCTGACCAGCCCGCCCGGACTGTGCTTCCAGCGTTCTGTGCCGTCAGGCAAGCGCTCCAGGTCAACCGGCAGCCGGTTGGCCACGACTACGAATTCCGCCCCGTTCTCGCCAATGTCCATGCTCACATTTCCGACGCTAGCCTCTACGCGTGCTGTCGGCGTGTCGTGTAACCCCCGTCACAGCCACGTTCACTCCAACCGACGCTTGGTGGGTTTGAGCGGCCCGGACATGCGCGGACCTGCGAACTTCCGCTCCAACCTGCCCAGTCCGGTGCGCACCGGCTGGGCCAGGTACTCGCCGAAAACGACCCCTCCGGCCAGGGCGAGAGCAATGCCACTCGCGAACACCAGCGTGCTCAAACCGGCCGGATCGCCCTCCGCGGTGAGCTGGAACAGACCCCGGTAGGTGGTCCAGCCCGGCAGCAGCGGGACGACGCCCGCCTGCACCACGACGAGCGTCGGGATGCGCAGCCGCCGGGTCAGGGTCGCGCCGCCGAACCCGGTGATCGCGGCCGCCACCGCAGACCCGAGCAGCGCGTCGAGCCCGAACGTGGTGACCAGCCCGTAGGCGGCCGTGCCGATCGCGCCGGAGATGGCGGCGGCGATGAGCGCGCGGGGCTGGGCGTAGCAGGCGAGCGCGAAGAACGCACTGGTCGCGGCACCGGCGGCGAACTGCATCGGCACCGCGGAGATCAACGGCGGCAACGGGTCCGTGAGCCGGATCTCCAGTCCGAAGTGGACGGCCGTGCGGATCGCCAGCGCGACGCCCGCGATGAGACCGGCGCTGAGCAGCACGGTCTCGACGGTGCGGCCCGCCGCGGTGACGTTGTAACCGGAGATCGCGTCCTGCACGGTGCTGACCAGTGCGAGCCCGGACAGCAGCACGACGATCCCGACGGCGACCAGCAGGCTCGGCCGCACGGAGATCAGCCACCCGGTGGCGTAGATGGCGAGCGCGGCACCAGTGGCGAGCGCACCGCCGACGAGCTGCTGGAAGAAGAACGGCAACGCACGCCGGTTCAAGACCCGGCCGACCCGGTCGATCACGGCGGTGACGACGGCCGCGCTGATCGCGAGAGCCAGTCCGCCACCGACGAGGAACGCGACCGCCGCGGCCATGCCGGCCCACGCGGCGGTGGCGACCCAGCGCGGATACGGGTGCTTCGCGGTGGTGATGTGTTCGAGCTCGGAATGCGCGTCCTCGAGCGGCCCGAGATTCCGCACGAGATGTTCTACGGCGGCCAGCCGGGTGTAATCGAGACTGCGCTGCCGGACCACCCGTACCGCAGTGATCGGTGGCGCGTCAGTTCCTCTATGACACGACACACTGATAGAGGTGTAGATCACGTCGACTTCGGTGTGGGGCAGTCCATAGCTCTCGGTGACCGAGAGAATCGTGGCTGTCACATCGGCCGCGCCGGCGCCGCTGGACATCTGGACCTCGCCGATCTTCAGTGCGAGATCGAGTACCAGGTGAACCATGGTGTCATCGGGCAAAGCGGGGCCATGCAGGCTGTTAGTGGAAATCTCGCGCACCTCCGTCGTGTGATCGTGGGGAGTCGTTCGACCGTTGCTGTGTCCTCTGCCACCTCCGAACGGGGGACCCAAAACGGAGGACATGATCACTATCTGTTGGTTACCCTCCTGACCTGGTCAAGGCGCCGGGTCCGGCGGGTTGATCCACTCAGTTGGTTGGTCTGCCTCCGGTCGGAGCAATCCGATCACACTGAGAGCAGACCGTTCGCCGCAGGTAACACCCGCAACGGGCGCTTACGATGTTCGCGAACACGAGCCAGGCCGGCGTAGCTCAATTGGCAGAGCACTCGCCTTGTAAGCGAAAGGTTAGGGGTTCGATTCCCCTCGCCGGCTCTTTAGGACAGAGGGTTCGCCCAGGTGGGCGGGCCCTCGTCTCATTTCGACGTGACACTTCGTCAGCTTTTGCGAACGAGTCCGGTAATGCCTCCGACACTCAGCGTGGCGAACGTCCAACCCATGATCTGCACGGCCCAGCCCACGCCTGTCGCCCACTGCCCGGCTGCTCCGTTCGCCAGTTCGCAACGTGGTGTGCCCCCGAGCTTCACGAGCGGGATCGAGAGATCCGCCGCAAGACTGATCCTGTTAACCGGTGAACAGGATCCCGAGAGCCCGCTGTGAGCGCCAGCCGTCCACACGAGACAGATCGAGAGCAGGAACGTCACCAGCAGACCGGCCACCGCCCGCGACGGCCGGTAGCCGTAGCCGAGGGTCGTGCCGAGGAACCGGTGCCACCGCCGGTTGCCGGGTTCGCCGCGGCGGCCGAGATCTTCCTGCTGCGCGATGCGGATCTCTCGCGCGGTGCGTTCCTGGCCGGCTTTCTCGTGCAGGGCGGCCAGTTGCCGGTACTGCTGAGCGTCGAACGGCGTGCGTTCGCGCAGCAGCGTGAGCCACGCGTCAGCGGTGGCGTGGGCGTTGGTGAGATCCAGTGCGGGCAGTTCCGTGCGTGCGTCGAGTTCGGCGTCCAGCACGGACAACGTCGTGGCGACCGTCGTCCCTGCCAGCACCGCGGACTGGCCGCCGCGGTTGCGCACGAGCCCGGAGATCTCCAGCCCCGCAGCGATCTTCGCGCTGCTCGCGAAGATCGCGGGGCCGTCGAGGCCGTTGACGATGGCGTCGTCCAGGACCAGGTCGCCGCCGATGTCGGTGTTCTCGAGCCAGCACCCGCAACCGCCGCGGTACTCGGGACGGACGTACAGCTCCCGAGCCATGAAGGAGCCACCGACCCGCAGGCTGTACGCGCTGAAGGAACCCAGGCTGGTTCCGGTCAGCGTGAGGGTCCCGTCCACTTGTGCGTGGTCCAGGGCGAACATGTCCGCGCAGCGTCCGCTGTGCATCTCGAAGCGCCGGGTGCGCAGGCCTTCGGCCCTGATGTCCCACACCGCGGTGCTGCTCAGGTCCACCGCCGGGATCTGGGCGTGGCGCAGGGTCAGGTCGTCGACGAAGTGGCAGCCGATCAGGCCCAGCGGCCCGGTCATCGTCACGAAGTCGAGGTCGAGGCGGCCTTCGACGTACGCGCCGTAGATGGTGAGGCCTGCCAGGGTGTCGGCCGCGCCGAGCACCATTTCGCGGACCTCTTCGGCGCGCATGAAGGTGTGTTTTTCGCCCTGCTCTGTCTCACTAGGACGTGACATTGTGGGCACCATGTCCTACCTCGCGGATAGCGCGCGCTACGACCAGATGACTTACCGGCGGACGGGACGCAGCGGCCTCAAGCTGCCCGCCATCTCGCTCGGTCTGTGGCACAACTTCGGCGGCGACCGCCCGTACGAGCTCGGCCGCGGTATCGCGCGGCGGGCGTTCGATCTCGGCGTCACGCACTTCGACCTCGCCAACAACTACGGCCCGCCGTACGGCTCGGCGGAGATCACGTTCGGGCAGATCCTCAAAGATGATCTCAGGCCGTACCGCGACGAGCTCGTCATCTCCACGAAGGCCGGCTACGACATGTGGGCCGGGCCGTACGGGGAGTGGGGCAGCCGCAAGTACCTGCTCAGCTCGCTCGACCAGTCGCTGACCCGGATGGGGCTCGACTACGTCGACATCTTCTACTCGCACCGGTTCGACCCGGAGACTCCTCTCGAGGAGACGATGGGCGCGCTCGTCAGCGCCGTTCAGCAGGGCAAGGCGCTCTACGCCGGCATCTCGTCGTACTCGCCGGCCAAGACCAGGGAGGCGGCCCAACTGCTCCGGTCCGCCGGGGTTCCGCTCCTGATCCACCAGCCGAGCTACTCGATGCTGAACCGCTGGATCGAGCCGGAACTGCTGGACGTGCTGGAGGAGGTCGGCGCCGGCTGCATCGCGTTCTCGCCGCTCGCGCAGGGCATGCTGACCGACCGCTACCTCAACGGCATTCCCGAGGGTTCGCGCGCCTCGCAGGGCAAGTCGCTGTCGACCGACCTGCTGACCGAGCAGAACCTGGGCCGCATCCGGTCGCTCAACGAGATCGCGCAGTCCCGCGGGCAGTCGCTGGCCCAGCTCGCGCTGACCTGGACGATTCGCGACCCGCGCGTCACGTCCGCGTTGATCGGCGCGTCGTCGGTCGGCCAGCTGGAGCAGAACCTCGCGGCACTGCAGGCGCCGCCGCTCACCGACGACGAGCTCGCCGAGATCGACAAGCACGCCGTCGAGTCGGGCATCGACCTCTGGGCGACCAGCTCCACCGCGGAGTAGCCGGCCTTTGGGTGCACGCGGGGAGCTTTCGTGCGCTTGGAGCGCACGGAAGGGCCCCGCGTGCGGTCAGCAAAGCTAGGGGCGGCGGGGGAGGCGGATCGTGAAGACCGTCGAGCCTGGGCGGCTGGTCAGTTCGATCGTGCCGCCGTGCGCCTGCACCAGCGACTGCACCACGGCGAGACCGAGGCCGCTGCCGCCGCGCTGGCGGGTCCGCGAGTCGTCGACCCGGTAGAACCTGTCGAAGATCCGCGCCTGGTCCGCCTCGGCGATGCCGGGGCCGCTGTCGCTCACCTTCACCACCGCCCAGTCGTCCTCGGCCGTCACCTGCAACGACACCGAGGTGCCCGCCGGGGTGTGCACGGCCGCGTTGGTCAGCAGGTTGTCGAGCACCTGGCGTAGCCGGGTCGCGTCGGCGTTCATGGTCACCGTGTCCGCGTCGACGTCCAGCGTGTGCGACGGCCGGGCCGCGCGGAACGCGTCCGCCGCCGCCTCCGCGATCACCGCCAGGTCGAGCTCCTCCTGGCGCAACGGCGGTTCGGACTCCGCGGAGTCAAGGCGCGCCAGCAACAACAGGTCGTCGAGCAGCACGCTCATCCGCGACGCTTCCGACCGCAGCTTCTCCAGGTGCTTCTCGCGTTCGCCCGCCTCGTTCGCCGCCGCGTACCGGAAGAGGTCCGCGTAGCCGCGCAACGACGTCAGCGGCGTGCGCAGTTCGTGCGAGGCGTCCGCGATGAACCGGCGCAGCCGCTGCTCGGCGGCGGTGCGGGCGGCCAGTGAGGTGTCGATGTGCGCGAGCATCTTGTTGAACGCCTCGCGCAGCTCCTCGACTTCGACGCCGCCGCCGTTGCTGCCCACGCGCACGGTGAGGTCGGCCGAGTCGGTCAGGTCGTGCGAGGAGATGTCGTGCGCGGTGTCGGCCATGTCCGACAGCGGCTGCATGCCCTTGCGGATCAGCGCCTGACCACCCATGACCAGCGCGACGAGGGCGGCGAGGAACGCGACCACCCCGACCGTGATCAGCTGGGAGATCGTGCCGTCCCTGTCGTTCATCGGGGCCGCGCTGACCAGCACGATCTCGTTATCGATGATCTGGCAGGCCCGCAGCCGGAACTTGCCGTCGCCGCGCAGGTACTCGGTCTCGAACAGGTCGCCGTTCAACGCCTTGTTGGCGATGGCGTCGAACTCCTTGCGGTCCTTCGGCTGCTGGTCGCCCGGCTGGGGACGCAGCTGGCCGTCCTGCATCTTGTAGACGACGGCGAACCAGTCCGGCGGGATCTTGTTGACCTTGCCGTCGTAGATGACCTCCTTGGCCGCGCCCTGCTGGCTGATCGCCATCTGGTCGTCGAGGCGGCGGTCCAGGAAGTCCTGCATCGACGTGACCATGGCCCAGCCGACGATCACGAACACGGTCAGCGCCAGCGCGCCGAGGCCCAGCGCGAGGCGGGTTCCGAGCCGCCACTTCCGGACGGGCTTCACACGCAGTTTCATCCTGGGCTTCATTCAGCTGCTCGGCGGAGCACGTACCCCACACCGCGCACGGTGTGGATCAACGGCTCGCGGCCGTCGTCGAGCTTGCGGCGGAGGTGGGAGATGACCAGCTCGACCACGTTGGAGCGGCCGCCGAAGTCGTACTCCCACACGTGGTCGAGGATCTGGGCCTTCGTGAGCACGGCCGGTGAGCGCCGCATCAGGTAGCGGAGCAGCTCGTACTCGGTGGGCGTGAGCGTCACGAGCTTGCCGCCGCGGCGGACCTCGCGCGTGTCCTCGTCCATCACCAGATCGAGGACCTTCAGCACGGAGCGCTTCCACGACGGACCCGTCGAGCGGCGCAGCACGGCTCGCAGCCTGGCCATCAGTTCTTCGACCGAGAACGGCTTCACGAGGTAGTCGTCGCCGCCCCGAGTGAGTCCTGCCACACGGTCGGCGGTGCCGTCACGAGCGGTCAGAAACACCACGGGCACCATCGCGCCGGCCGCCCTCATTCGATCAAGAACGGTGAATCCGTCCAGGTCAGGCAGCATGAGATCGAGCACGACGATGTCCGGCTGGAACTCGGCTGCCTCTCTCAGCGCGTCCTCGCCGTTGAGTGCGGTCGCGGCCTGCCAGCCCTCGTACCGGGCGACCGTCGCGACCAGGTCAGCGATGTGCGGCTCGTCGTCGACGACGAGCAATCGAACCGAGTTCCCCTTGTCCACGTGCTCATGGTGCGTCACCTGATGGCCCCCTCGCTCGATCGACAGGAAGTCGACAGCCCGTGCAAAGCGGGTGCACAGCTCGGGAGCCAAGGATCAGTGGCATCGATCGACCCGACCGCGACCGCCCGACCGAGGAGCCCGCTGTGACGACCACCCTGCAGCATCCCGTGCGACCGGCTCCGGCCGGGCGCGCGACGCCGCACAAGGTGCTGGCCAAAGCCGGCCTCTACGTGTTCCTGCTGGCCAACGCGGCTTTCGTGACCTACCTGTTCAACGCGGCCGGGGTCGGCTCGAACAAGCTGGTCAACTTCGGCAGGCTGACGGGCCTCTACGGCGCGCTCGCGATGGCGTTCCAGCTGCTCCTGGTGGCGCGGCTGCCGTGGCTCGACCGCCGGCTGGGCATGGACAAGCTCACCTCGTGGCACCGCTGGGTCGGCTTCACGATCTTCTGGATGCTCATCGGTCACCTGACCTTCATCGCCTTCGGCAACGCCGGTGACTCCGGGCCGATCGCCGAGATCGTCCGCCAGGCCACCGAGCTGGAGGGCATCCTCCGCGCGCTCGTGGCGTGGGCGATCATCATGATCGTCGGTGTGGTCTCCGCCCGCTTCGCGCGGCGCCGGATGGCCTACGAGACCTGGCACTTCATCCACCTCTACACCTACATCGCGATCTTCCTCGCGTTCACGCACCAGGTCGCGGTCGGCACGACGTTCCGCAAGTCCGAGCTCGCCACCGCCTACTGGTGGGGCCTGTGGGCGTTCGCGATCGGTTCCGTCGTGGTCGGACGGCTGGCGCTCCCGTTCTGGCGCAACTGGCGCCACCAGTTCCGGGTCGCCGCGGTCGTGCCGGAGGCGCACAACGTCGTCTCGGTCTACATCGAGGGCAAGGACCTCGACGAGCTGGGTGCCAAGGCCGGCCAGTTCTTCCTGTGGCGCTTCCTGACCAAGGACCGCTGGTGGCAGGCCAACCCGTTCTCGCTGTCCGC
This sequence comes from Lentzea sp. NPDC051213, assembly GCF_044455585.1. NCBI lineage: Bacteria > Bacillati > Actinomycetota > Actinomycetes > Pseudonocardiales > Pseudonocardiaceae > Lentzea > Lentzea sp. NPDC051213. The sequence goes on along the minus strand of NZ_JBITEX010000012.1, from coordinate 175,150 downwards.
GGCGCCGAACGGCAAGTACCTGCGGCTCACCGCGAAGGCGCTGGGCGAAGGCAGTGCCGACATCCGCAACATCAAGGTCGGCACCCGCGTGTTCGCCGAGGGTCCGTACGGCGCCTTCACGACCATGCACCAGACCAAGCAGAACGCGCTCCTCGTCGCGGGCGGTGTCGGCGTCACGCCGATCCGCGCGCTGCTGGAGGAGATCAAGGGCCACGTCGTGGTGCTGTACCGGGTCAGCGACCCGAAGGAAGCCGTGCTGCTGCGCGAGATCGAAGGCCTCGCGCGGGCAAAGGGCGCGGTGTTGCGCCTGGTCACCGGCTCCTCGAAGTCCATCACCGCGAACGGCCCGTTGCTCGGCCCCGACAACATCGCAGCGCTCGTGCCGGACGTGGAGGACCGCGACGTCTTCATCTGCGGCCCGAACGGCATGACCGACGCGGTGGTGCGCAGCCTTTCCGAACTGGGAGTGCCCAGCAACCAGGTCCACGCCGAGCGCTTCGCGCTGGCCAACTGAGGGGATTCGACGACGTGAAGAGGGCAATTCCCGTTCTGGCGCTCAGCGTCGCCGGCCTGGTCCCGGTCTGGCTGTACTCGCCGGGTGCCGCCCACGAGGGTGAGATCAGCGAGATCGCCGCGCCGGAAACGCCGCAGCAGACCCAGGCCGCGCCCCAGACGCAGACGCAGCCGCAGACCCAGCCCCAGTCGCAGTCGCCGACCGCTCCGAAGTCCTCCGCACCGGCGCCCACCACCCAGCAGCAGGCTCAGACCCGCACCGTGTCCGGGCCGGCGGTGAACACGTCGGAAGGCACCGTGCAGGTGCAGGTCACGTTCCAGGGCACCAAGATCACCGATGTGAAGGCCCTGCGCGCCCCGAACAGCAACCCGACCAGGATGGCGCTGCCGATCCTGCGTCAGGAGGCGTTGAAGGCGCAGAGCGCGGACATCGACACGGTGTCCGGCGCGACGGCGACCTCTGACGGCTACAAGCAGTCGCTGCAGGCGGCGATCGACGGAGCGAAGTAGACCGTGGAAAGCGTGCGGCGCGTCGAGCACATCATGAGCCTGCCGATTTCGGTGGACCTGCGTGACGGAGACGCCGCACTGGCGGAGCGGGCGTTCGCCTGGTTGCGAGAGGCGGACGCGCGGTTCTCGCCGTTCAAACAGGACAGCGAGGTGTCCAGGCTGGACCGGGGCGAGCTCACCAGGGAAGAGCTCACCCCGGATCTGGTCGAGGTGCTCTCGTTGTGCGACTGGTACGAGGAGTCGACGGGCGGCGCGTTCACGGCACGGGTGCCGGGACGCGGGCTCGACCCGTGCGCGGTGGTGAAGGGCTGGGCCGTGCAACGCGCGGCCGACATCCTGCGCGACGGCGGGGCATCGACTTTCTGCATCAACGCCGGTGGCGACGTCGTCACGGCCGGCGAGCCCGAGCCGGGAAAGCCTTGGCGCGTGGGCGTTCGGCATCCCGACATCGCCGACCAGCTCTGCGTCGTGCTCGGCGTGCGGGACGGAGCCGTTGCCACGTCAGCGTTGTACGAACGCGGCCAGCACATCCTCGACGGCCGCACCGGCGAGCGCGTCACCGGACTGCTGTCCGTCACGGTCTTCGCGGATGATCTCGCGATCGCAGATACCACTGCCACAGCAGCGTTCGCGCTGGGCCGTGACGGGATCGACTGGGCGGCGGAGCAGGAGGACTGCGAGGTCTTCATCGTCGACGAAGATCGTCAGGTCTTCCGCAGCCCTGGACTTCCGGTACACATCTGTTAACATGCCCGCCCAACGGAGCTTTGACTCCGGGGCACGTATCTCGTTGATCAAGAGCTGAGCGGGGCTCGCGCTCGGGGCAAGACCCGGCCTGCTGTCGATCAACTGCACGTGCGAGAAGGCCTGCTGGTGCTGCGAATTCGGGAGCGCGCCCAGCAGGCCTTCTCTGTGCCATGAGGGTGACCTTCATGGACCTGAGGTCCATGAAGGTCACCCTCATGGCGAACGTCGTCAGGCGTAGCGGGATTCGTCGAAGTCGAGGTTGACGGCGGACCGGCCGAGATCGCGGCCCACGTCGTCCAGCACGTCCACCAGTTCCAGCCCGCTCAGCCAGTCGCGGGGCAACGCCTCGGTGCCGTGCAGCGCGCCGAGCACGTTGCCGGTCAAGGCCGCCGTCGCGTCGCTACCGCCGGAGTGGTTGGCGGCGGCCCGCATCGCGTCCACGAACTGCACCGGCTTCGGATGCGTCAGCACGGTGTAGACCGCGATCGCCAGCGCCTCCGGACCGGTCCACCCGCTGCCGAGCCGGTCGACGCGCACGGACGACTCGCCGTCGTGTTCCTCCGCCAGCACCACGGCCCTGGTCAGCACCGTCGCCGTGTACGTGTCGTCGCGCAGCACCCTGCCGATGACCTGGTCGATCGCCTCACGCAGCGGCCGGCCCTTCACGGCGAGCAAGTGGATCAGCAACGCCAGCGCGCCGCCGGACACCCAGCCGCCCGTGCCACCGTGCGTCAGCGCGGCGAACCGGCAGCCGAGGTCGTACGCGATCTGCGCGGACGGTGCGAAGCCCGCCGGTGCGGTGCGCGTGACGCCGTTGCAGCCGGACGACTCGTTGTGCGGGTTCTCCGGAGTGGACGGTGTCTCCGCGGCCAGCGCGCGCAGGCACGTCAAACCCGGCGAACGGCTCTCGTACAGCCGGTCGTCCGCGAGCAGCCCCACCGCACCCGGTTCCGGGCCGGCCTGCTGCTGGGTGATCAACCAGCGCCGGTAGCTGTGCCACACCATCTCCGACGGCTCCCACTGGCCGGTGCGCTTGCCGCGCACCCATGCGCGCAGGTAGCCGTCGGCGGTGAAGAGGGTCAGCTGGGTGTCATCGGTGAAGAGCGCGGGCTTCGGTGGTGCCAGAACGCCTTCGGTGCCGTGTTCGCGCTGGATGTCGGCCCAGCCGAGGTACTGCACCGGTGCGCCGAGCGCATCACCGAGAGCGCCGCCGAGAAGACACCCGGCGCCGCGGTCAACCACGGAATTCCGATCTCGCGGCACAGATGAACAGTAGCGTCCCGCGAACTTGAACCGTACTTGTATCTGAGACGCCGCCTCCCGCACCTGTTGAAGTGACAAGGTCAGCGGGCGTGAGGGAGGGGCATGCGGAGCAAAACCGGACTCGAGTTCGGCGTGCTCGGACCACTCCAGGTGCTCGCGGACGGACGGCTGATCCAGCTGGGCCGTCGTGGCATGCGCGGACTGCTGGCCATGCTGATCGTCGAGGCGAACCGACCCGTCTCGATCGACCAGATCGTCGACGCGCTGTGGACGGACGCGCCTCCGGCCACCGCGCGGACGATCGTGCACGGCTACGTCTCGCGGTTGCGCAAGGTGCTGGAGGAGGCCGACCCGTCGGCCTCCGCGACGATCCGCACCACGCCGACCGGCTACCAGCTGACCGTGGATCCATGGCGTCTCGACCTGCACCGCGCCCGGCAGCTCGTGGCGTCTTCTCGCGGCAAGCCCGCTGCCATCAGGGCGGGCTTGCTGCGCGAGGCATTGGGGTTGTGGCGCGGGCCCGTGCTCGCCGACGTACCGGGCGACCCGATGACCTCTGACCTCGAGGAGCTGCGGCTGTCCGCGCTCGAGGAACGCATCGACGCCGAGCTGGAGCTGGGCCGTCACCTGGAGCTCGTGGGCGAGGTGCGCGGGCTGTGCACCGAGTTCCCGTACCGGGAACGCCTGGTCGCGCACAGCATGCGCGCTCTGTACCGGTCCGGCCAGCGGGCCGACGCTCTTGAGGCCTACCAACGGTTCCAGCGCCGCGCCGTGGACGAGCTCGGCATCGACCCCGGCCCGGAGCTGCGGTTGCTGCAGGAGCAGGTGCTGCGCGACGACCCGTCGCTGAGCATGATCGGCCCCGTCGAGAGCAGGCCCGTGGCACCGCGGGCGGGCATCGTGGCCCCGGCGTTGCTACCCGCGTCCGCGTCGCGGTTGTTCGGCCGCAACGACGACATGGCGTGGCTGGACAACGTGGTGGCGACCAGGAACCTGCTCGCGACGACCGTGGCCGTGCTGACCGGCGCGCCCGGCGTCGGCAAGAGCGCCCTCGCGATCACGTGGGGGCACGAGAACTCCGAGATGTTCCCGCACGGCGTGCTGTTCGCGTCGCTCGGCGACACCGAACCGGGCGAGGTGCTGACCAGGTTCCTGGTGGCGCTGGGCGTGCCGGCGGACGGTGTCCCGGTCGCCGTGGAAGATCGCATCGGGCTGTACCGGTCGTTGCTGAACCGCCGCCGCGTGCTGGTGGTGCTGGACGACGCGACGGGCTTCGAGCAGGTGCAGCCGCTGCTGCCGCCGGGTTCGGGCTCGGTGGTGCTGGTGACGTCGCGCAGCAAGCTCGAGCGGCTGGTCGTCACGAACAGCGCCCGCGTGCGCAAGCTCGGCCCGCTCGACGACGACGGGGCACGCGAGCTCGTGGACGACGTGCTGGGCAAGCCGCTGTCCGTCGAGGACCCGGTGGCGGCCCGCAAGCTCGCCGAACTGTGCGGCGGGTTGCCGCTCGCGCTGAGGGTGGCCGCGGCGAAGCTCGTGATCAGTCCGGAGTGGACGGTCGAGGAGCTGGTGGGGGAGCTGGCCGACGACGGGCAGCGGTTGCGCGGGCTCGACCTGCCGGAGGCGGGTGTGGGGGTGTCGCGGGCGCTGGACCTGTCGACCCGCGACCTGCCGTCCGAGCTCGGCGAGGTCTTCCAGTCGGTGGGCATGGCGCCAGGCCGCTGGATGTCGTCGCACGCCGTGGCCGCGCTGACCCGCACCCGCGTGGGGCTGGCCCGCGATCGGCTGGCCCAGCTCGTCGAGGTGAACCTGCTGGTCGAACCGTGGCCGGACGGGTTCACGATGCACGAGCTGGTGCGTCTCTACGTGCGCGGCGTCGGCCGCGCGGACTTGGACTCGTTGCGGCGCCTGGTGAACTACTACCTCGTCGCGTGCGACCACGTCCGCCGCGCCATCCGACCGGCGCGCGACGGCCTGGACTTCGCCTTGGGGGACAACGGTTCTACCGCGCTGCCCGCGTTCGGCGACCCGATCGCCTGGTTCGACCAGGAGTGGCCCAACATCGTCGCGGTCGTGCACGCGTCCGCCGAGTCGGGCCTGCACGACCAGGTGTGGCAGCTCGTGAGGCTGTTGCACCCCTACGCGACCGTGCGCGCGCTCACCGGGGAGTGGGTCGCGCTGGTCGGGTTCGGCCTGGCCGCGGCCGAGGTGACGGGGAGCCGTCTCGGCCAGATCCTCATGCTGGACACGACCTACACGACGAACGCCCGGCTGGGACGGCCTGTCCTGCTGCCGGACGCGCGTCGCGCGCACCGGCTCGCGGCTGAGCTGGGCGAGCGGCAGTACCTGGTGCTGACGCTCGCCCAACTCGCAGACGTGTTGTTCCGGCTGAAGCACCACGACGAGGCGTTGCTGTACTTCTGGGAGTCGGTGCAGCTCGCGCAGCAGTCCGGTGACGTCGTCGGCGAGGGACACGGGCTGAACAACGTGGCGCAGGTCGAGCAGGCCCGCGGCCGCGTGGAGGTGGCTCTGCAGCACCAGGCTCACGCGGTGGACGTGTACCGGCGGTCCGGCGACCAGATCGCGTTGATGCGCGGTCTCGCCAACCTCGCCGAGCTGCACCTCGAAGCCGGTGGCCTGGACGAGGCGGAGTCGCTCGCGCGCCAGGTCGTGGATCTGGCAGCCGCCGCCGAGGTGACCAACCTCGAGGGGTTCGGCCGCCACGTGCTCGGCGGGGTGCTGCTCCGGCGGGCGGAATGGGTTGCTGCGACAGCAGAATTGACCGAGGCGCTGCGCCTGTACTCGCAGGTCAACTCGGCCCGCGCGGTCGAGGTCCGTGCCGCGCTGGACTCGTTGTCGTCCGAGGTTTAGCGGCTGTTTAGTCGTCTGGTCCCAAAGCATGGGATGTTGGATGTGAGCCGTACGGCTCCGCAGGCCGCCGAGTGGGGGATTACCGAGGGGGTAAGGCGCCTGCGTTCTGAAGGCCCGACCGGCATTCGGGGGAGAGTGCCGGTCGGGCTCTTCTTCACTGGAAGTTCTCTTCGGTGCACCGGGCGATCGGCAGCAGCTCCGGCCGCTTCGGCGCCATTCCGTCGCCCATCGACTCGCCCCGCAGCGTCCGGCCGATCCACGGCACGACGTGCTCGCGGGCCCACTTCAGGTCGGCCTTGCGCTGGGTCACCCAGTCCGCCTGTTCGAGCGCGGGCCACGGTGCGTTCCACGAGTGGTCGTCCGTCAGCCCGAGCACCTCGGCGGTCTTGAGGGCGACCCGCTGGTGCCCTTCCGGCGAGAGGTGCAGCCTGTCCTCGCTCCACGCGCGACGGTCGTGCAGCGCCTGCATGGACCACAGGTCGACCATCCGGCAGTGGTAGCGCTCGGCGATCGACCACAGGTGCGTGTTGTAGATCGCGATCTTGCCCCGGAGGCTGCGCAGCAGCGGCGTGCTCCGCGTGTCGAACCCGGTGAAGATCACGACGTCGCAGCCGGCCGTCCTGAGGTCGGCCACGGCCACCTCGTAGACCTCGGCCAGCGCGTCCGGATCGCTGTTCGGCACCATGATGTCGTTGCCGCCCCCGCAGAACGTCACCAGATCCGGTTTGAGCGAGATCGCGAGCGGCACCTGCTCGTCCACGATCTCCTGCAGCATCTTGCCCCTGATCGCGAAGTTGGCGTACCTGAAGTCAGGTGCCTGCTGGGCGATCATGCCCGCCAGCCGGTCCGCCCAGCCGACGAACGTGTCTCCCGGGCCTGGGTCGTCCATGCCCTCGGTGAAGCTGTCCCCCAGGGACACCAGACTGTTCCATCGCAGCAGCACAAACATCCCCCTTCATGCGCTCCCTAGTACCGCGGCTCCCGTTCGCGGCGACTGGTTAGCATGCACAACCAACCGCTGGTTACGCCACCGTCGGTTACGGCATCGTAGGTTCTGTCGCTGTCGGTGACGACGTTTTTGCCACACGATCGAGCGAAGCTTGAGGGGTCTCCCAGGCGATCCGGGGGATTCGTCGCATTCGGGTCGCTAGTTTCTGCCGGGTGCGCCGCTCTTTGCCGCTTCCATCCATTTCGCTCGGTGTTGCGCTTGTCACAGTGGGGGTTCTCGCTGGAGTGGCGTGGAGCACCGGCGTGGTTCCGGCGGCTCCGCCCGCCGGGGTCGGGCCCGGTGAGCCCGAGGTGGCCCAGATCGGCGGGGATCAGCCGCCCATGGAGTTCACGCCGGCGCCTTCCGCCGTGAAGGTGGGGCCGCGGACCACGTCCCGGCCGGGTACTCCGCCGCCGCATTCCAATCCGGTGGTGACGCCCGAGGCGGCCGAGCCGCGGGTCAGCGTCGTCGGGACGACGGTCGTGCCGTCGGTGTCGCTGCCGGCGCTCCCGTCCCCGTCCATCGAGTCTTCGTCTTCCGCCCCAACGGAAAACCCCCGCAGCGACTTCGGCGCGTGAAGTCGCTGCGGGGGCCGTTGGGACCTTTCCGGGGGAGTGCCGCCGCCGACCAGCTCCCCCGGAAAGGGGTGGGACCACTGCCCGGGACGCCGCCGCCGATCTGCCCCGAGCAGTGGGGCTGGGACCGTCTCAGGGGGCGCCGCCGCCGGTCTACCCCCTGAGACGGGGTCTGTGGAGTTGTCTGCCGAGCTATCCGCTGACCGCCACGTTCGACAACGTGGAGTCGTCGGCTGGGACGTGGTCTTCGTAGGCCGAGCGCAGCCTCAGCTCCGCGCCGGGCGAGGCACCGATGGTGTCGAGGCCGAGCAGTGCGGCACCGACCACCGGGGGAAGATCCACGACCCGGACCTGGGCCAGCGGTGCCACCTCCAGCACCCGCCGGCGAACCGGGCCGAGGACGGTCTCGCCAGTGCCGGTCATCACGCCGCCACCGAGCACCACGTCCACGACCTCGTCGACCAGGTCGAGCTTGCGCAGGGACACGGTGGAGAGCAGGACGATCTCCTCGACCAGGCGGTCGACGACCTCCTGGGCCACGGCGTCGCCGCGGGCGGCCACGTCGAAGAGGATCGGGCAGAGGACGTGCGGGTCGAACAGCACTTCCTGGAAGTGGAGCTTCTCGACGACCTTCGACATCGAGGGCTCGCCGTAGTGCTCCAGCAGCGCGGGGAGCAGTTCAGTCGGCTTGCCCCGGCCGTCGTCGGCGCGGACGGCCAGCCAGAGGGCCTGCTCGCCGAGGTGGCTGCCGCCGCCCCAGTCGCCGGAGATGGGGCCCAGCGCGGGGAAGCGGTGCGTGCGGCCGTCGGCGGCCACGCCCACGGCGTTGATGCCGGCGCCGCACACGACCGCGACGCCGATGCCGGAGGGTGTGCCGGAACGCAGTAGCGCGAAGGTGTCGTTGCCCACGACCACCGACGGGGACCAGCCTCGCTCGGTGATCGCTCGCGTCAGGTCCTCCTCCTCGCGGGGCAGATCTGCTCCCGCGAGGTAGGCGGCTGTGTGCGAGGCGATCGGTTCGCCGGGGGACAGACCCGCTTGAGCTGCGGCCTCGCGTGCCAGTGCCTCGAACACGTCGAGCCCGCGCTTCATGCCCACGGTCTGCGGCGGGGCGCCGGGCCCGCGCACCTGCGCGAGCACCTTGCCGTCCGCGTCGACCAGCATGACCGCGGTTTTGCTGTTCCCGCCGTCGATAGCGAGCACCCGGTCCGTCATCGTTGTCAGGCTCCCTTCGCCCACGGAAGCAGATCGCGGTTCTGCGCGATCAGTTCGTCGGCCAGCTGGTCCGCGATGGCGTGCTGGCCGATCAGCGGGTGGGCGAGCAGTGCGTCCGCCACGCGGTCACGACCGCCGTGGATCGCGGCTTCCAGCGCCAGGTACTCGTACGCGGTGACGTGCGAGATCAGGCCGGAGATGGTCGGTTCCACCGGGCGCACCGGCAGCGGGACGCCGCCGTTGGAGTCCACAGTGGAGGAAACTTCGATCACGGCGTCGTCCGGCAGGAACGGCAGCGTGCCCCGGTTCAACACGTTCACGACGTGCTTCTCGGCACCCGCGCCACCGGTCAGCGCGTGCACGAGCTGCACGGCCGCCTCGGAGTAGTACGCGCCGCCGCGCTGGGACAGTTGTTCCGGCTTCGTGACCACGGAGGGGTCGTTGTAGATGCCGAGCAGTTCCTTCTCGACCGCGGCAACGATTTCCGCGCGCGGCGGCTCGGTCAGCTGCTTCTTCACGACCTCGTCGTGGTTGTAGAAGTAGTTGAGGTAGTACGACGGCACCATGTTCAGCCGCTGCATCAGCGCGCCATCGAAGCCCATGTGCTCGCTGAGAGGGCCGATGTGCTCGGTCAGCAGCTCCGGCAGGCGGTCGACACCGTTGACGTGGACGCCGCGTTCCCACGTCAGGTGGTTCAGGCCGACGTGCTCCAGCTCCACGTCGAACGGGTCGACGCCGAGCAGTCCGGCCGTCCAGCGCTGGAACCCGATCGCCACGTTGCACAGGCCGATCGCCTTGTGACCTGCCTGCAGCAGAGCACGCGTCACGATGCCCACCGGGTTCGTGAAGTTCACGATCCAGGTGTCCTCGCCCGCCAGCGCACGGACCTTGTCGGCGATGTCGAGCACTACCGGCACCGTGCGCAGAGCCTTCGCGAGGCCGCCGGCGCCGGTGGTCTCCTGGCCGACGCAGCCGCAGCCCAGCGGGAACGTCTCGTCCGACGCCCTGGCCGCCTGGCCGCCGACGCGCAGCTGCAGCAGCACCGCGGAGGCGCCTTCGACGCCTTCTTCCAACGACGTGGTGGTGCGCACCTTCGCCGGGTGGCCCGCGTGCGCCAGCAGACGCTGGCTGAACGGGCCGATGATCGACAGGCGCTGCTCGTCCGGGTCCACCAGGACGATCTCGTCCACCGCCAGGCTGGTGCGACGGCCTGCGATGCCGTCGATCAGTTCCGGTGTGTAGGTGGATCCGCCACCGACGACGGTGAGTTTCATCCTTTGACTCCTGTGAACGTGATTCCCTTGACGAACGACTTCTGGGCGAAGACGAAGAGGATGACGGCCGGGATCATCGTCAGGAACGTCACCGCCATCGACGAGTTCCACTGGACGATGTGCATGCCCTTGAACGTCGCCAGCGCCAGCGACAACGTCCACTGGTCCTTCACTTCGCCGGTGTAGAGCAACGGGCCGAAGTAGTCGTTCCAGGTGAAGAGGAAGCAGAACAGCGCGGTGGCCGCGATGCCAGGCTTGGCCATCGGCACGATGATCCGCACCAGTGCCTGGAACTCCGAACAGCCGTCCACCCTCGCCGCGTCCACATAGGACTGCGGGATGGTGAGCATGAACTGGCGCAGCAGGAAGATGCTGAACGCGTCGAACATGAAGTAGGGAGCGATCAACGGGACCAGCGTGCCCGTCAGGCCCAGCGAGGACCACGTGTCGTACAGCGGCACGGCCACGACCTGCGGCGGCAGCATCATCGCGCCGATGACGAGGATGAAGGCCACGTTCCGGCCGCGCCACTTGAGCTTCGCGAGCGCGTAGGCCGCGGGGATCGACGAGAGCAGCATGCCCAGAGTCGCGAGCAGCGAGTACGTGAGGCTGTTGATCAGGTACTGGAACAGCGGGGCCTTCTCGAAGACCTCGACGAAGTTCTCCCAGTGCCACTCGGTCGGCCACAGGTTCGAGGTGAAGGCCTGGTTGTCCGACATCACCGCGGTGAGGAAGACGAACACCACAGGCGTGGCGAACATCAGGCCGAGCGCGAGGCCGATCGCGTGGGTCGCGACCCAGTTCAGGAAACCGCCGACGTCGCGCTTCCTGCGCGGCTGCTCGGGTTCCGCTGATACGTCGACCGGTGGTTTGGTCAGCGTGGCGGTCATGCTCCCGGGCCCCCTTCCTCAGCGGTGGAGTTCTTGCGCATCCGTTGCACCAGCACGATGGTCACGGCGAACGAGATGACGAACAGGACCGTGGCCATGGCGGCCGCGTAGCCCATGTCGAAGTAGCGGAAGCCTTGCGTGTACAGGTAAACCGGGAACGTCAGCGTGGAGTTGTCCGGGAAACCGAGATATTTGGTCGATCCCGTCGCGTCCGCGGCACCGGATCCGGCCGAACCGGCGACCACCGCCTGGGTGAAGAGCTGCAGGGCGAGGATCACCGAGTTCACGATGCCGAAGAGCAGCACCGGCGAGATCGTCGGCAGGGTGACGTGCCACCACCGCCGGATCGGGCCGGCGCCGTCGAGCTCGGCCGCCTCGTACTGCTCCTGCGGCACGTCCAGGATCGCGGCCAGGATGATGATCATCAGGTCGCCGGAGATCCACAGCATGATCGCGGTGATGCCGGGCTTGGCCCACGCCGGGTCGGAGAACCACAGCGGGGAGTCGGCCCCGAACCAGCCGAGCACGGTGTCGAGCGGGCCGCCGTTGGGCCGCATCACCATGAAGAACACCAGCGTCGCGGCCACCGGCGGTGCCAGCGACGGCAGGTAGCAGAGCGTGCGGATCAGTCCGACGCCGGACTTGAGACGTGCGATGACCGACGCCACGCCCAGCGCGAACACCGTCCGCGCGATCGTGAGCACCACGACGAACCACAGCGTGTTCGAGATCGCCTTGATCAGCAAGGGATCCTTGAACATGAACGTGTAGTTGTCGAGGCCGTTGAACTCCGGCGGGTTGATCAGGTCGTACTTCGTGAAGCTGAAGACGATCGTGGCGATCAGTGGATAGCCGAAGAACAGGACGAAGCCGATGATGGCCGGGGCCATGAACCCGAGCACGGCGAGACGGTGGCGGGCACGTGCCCGCCCCCTGCCGGGGGCGGGCCGAGCTCCGAGCGTGGCGGTCATCTTGGGAATCCCCTACTTGCCGCTCTTGGCGATCTGGTCGTCGATGTTCTTGTCGACTTCCTTCAGCCCGGCTGCCAGGTCCGGGACCTTGCCGGACTGGTAGGAGACCGAGAAGTCGGTGACAGCCTTGATGTGCGCGTCACCGATCGGGGTGACCGGGTTGCCCTTGAGCTTGTCGCTCTTGGCCAGGTCGATGAACGTCTTGAACTGCTCGTCCACCTCGAGCTTGGAGCTCTCCATGGCGGCCTTGGTGCTCGGGACGTTCTTGATGGCGTTGGACAGGTCGACGATCGTGTCGGTGTCGAACGTCAGGTGCTTGATCAGCTCCCACGCGGCGCCGGGGTTCTTGGCGCCCTTCGGGATGCCCATGATCGTGCCCGTGGTGAACGCGGTGCCGTACTGGTCGGCCTTCAGCGTCGGGAACGGAGCGGTGCCGAACTTGATCTGCGGCGCCTGGGCCTTGAGGAAGGCGGTGCGGTACTCACCGTCCATCATGATCGCGATCTTGCCCTGGTGGAACGCGTGGTCGGCGGAGTACTCCTGGCCGAGACCGGCGCGGAAGCGCTCGAGCGCGTCGAAGCCGTAGAAGTCCACGAGCTTCTTCTGGAACTTCATCATCTCGGTCCAGCCCGGCGAGGAGGCGAGCGCAGACTTGCCGTCAGCGGTTTCCCACGCGGCGTCGTAGGACGGCGCCAGGATGGTCGGGCGGTTGGCGTAGAAGCCCATCGTGGGCAGGTAACCCGCCACCTCGATGTCGCCGTTCGCGGCCTTCTTCGTCGCCTTCACGGCCGCGTCGTACAGCTCGTCCATCGTCTTCGGCGGCGTCGTGATGCCGGCCGTCGACAGCATGTCCTTGTTGTAGTACATGGCGTAGACGTCGGTGAGCATGGGCATCGCGCAGCGGTTGCCCTTGTACTCGGTGTACTTCTGCACCGCCGGGGACAGCTGGTTCAGGTCGACCTTGTCCCGGTCGAGGTACGCCTTCAGCGGCTGGAACGCGCCGGAGGAGCAGAACTGGCCGATGTTGTCGGTCGTGAACGACAGCGCGACGTCCGGCGTGTTGCCCGAGCGGATACCCGCGGTGATCTTGTCGTCGTCCTGCGAGCCCTCGTGCTTGATCTCGATGTTCGGGAACTTCTTGTTGAACGTCTTGAGGGCCTTGGTGACCTCTTCGTACTCGCGGTCGGAGTAGTTGCTCCAGACCGTGAGCGTCAGCTTGTCGTCCTTACCGGGAGCCGCGGCGGCACCATCAGTGGAACCGCCGCCCTTGCCCGCCGCACATGCGGTGAGGGTCAGCGCTGCGGCGACACAGAGCAAGGCAGCACGGGTGTGCTTGCGCATGTGCACTCCTTCTCGATCAACGTGGGGACCCGGCGACTACAGGGCCGCGGAATGGAGCAGTGGTGGCTGCCGGCAGGCCGAACACCGTCTCGCGTGCAACAGCCAGTGCCGAGTGCAGTGCGCCGCTGCGCACCGGCTTCCCGGTCACCAGAGCCAGTTGGATGGGCGTCCTCGGCACCACCAGTTGCCGCAGTTCCGCGGCAACGAGATCGTTGAGCGTGGTTCCACCTGCCTGGGCGATGTCGCCGGACAGGAGGATGAGTTCCGGGTCGAGCACCGCGACGACGCTAGCCACGCCCGTGGCGATGCGCCTGGCGAGATCACCCATGAACTCCCTGCCCGCCGGTCCCGCGGCCAGCGCCTTGCGCACGGCCCCGTGGCCGTTGCGCGCGGCGAGCCCGTGAGCCCTGGCGAGCTTGCAGATCGACGTGTTGCTGAGCAGCTCCCCGAACGTGCCGCCGGAGCGGTCCGTGTCGGTGTCGGCGGCCGCGCGGTCGGGGATCATCAGCCCGTCGATCTCGCCCGCGCCACCGGAGGCGCCGCGCAGCAGCACCCCGTTGATCACGACAGCGGCACCGACGAGGTCGGCGGGCCAGATGACGACGAAGTCGCGCACCTCGGTGGCCCGTCCGGCGACCATCTCCTCCAGCGCGACGAGGTTGACGTCGTTCTCGACGCTCACCGAGGTCGCGAGCTGCGCGCGCAACCGGCCGGGCATGTCGAAACCGCTCCAGCCAGGCAGATGTGGCGCGTAGGCGAGCTCGCCGTTCGCGGGATTCACCGCGCCAGGACAGCCCACCACGACGTGCAGCAGCTGGTCGGGGCTCAGGCCTGCCTGCCCGCAAGCTTTGCCGACCGCGCTCACGAACGCCTCCAGCACACCGTGCTTCGCGGGCATCGGCGCCTTGTGCTCGGTGAGCACGGCACCGGAGATGTCCGCGATGGCGATGTCGACCGTCTCGGGGGTGAGGTCGATCGCCGCGATGTGCGCAAGCGCCCCGTTGACCGACCACAGCTGGGCACGCGGCCCGCGTCCTCCGCCGCGCAGTCCGTTGCGGACCACGGTGTCGGCGGATTCCAGCCTCGTGAGCAGCTGTGCGGTCGCCGGCTTGGAGAGACCGATCAGGCCTTCCAACTCCGACCTGGTCAGCGGGCCGTTGCGCAGCAAAGCCTCGATCGCAGCGCGGTCGTTGATCTCCCGCAGCAGTCGTGGGCTTCCGGCACGCATTAGGTCCGCTCCTGTCTGTTAACTTTCCAGACGATTTCCGCAGACGGTAGTGACCTGGTTCACCGTGGTCAATCCCCGATATGGGTCCGTTACCTGACTTAGGTTCGCCTAAGGCACCCTGGAACCATGACCGACGTGCGCCAGGAGTCGCTCGCATCACTGCTCGGAGGCCGAGGCGGCGCCCTCGACGCCTCTTTGCCCCCGCTGGCGTTCGTCGCGGGGTGGCTGATCTGGGGCCATTCGATCGGCGCGGGCGCGGTGGCGGCTGTCCTGTGCGGCCTGGTGATCGCCGCAGTGCGGTTCGTCCGCGGCGAGAGGCCCCGCGCGGTGATCCTGTCCGTCCTGCTGGTCGTGGCCGCCGCCCTGGTCGCCCTCTACACGGGCCGCGTCGAGGACTTCTTCCTCATCCAGCTGCTGTCCAACGTCGCCTCGGCGCTGGCGTGGACCGGGTCGATCGCCATCCGCTGGCCGTTGCTCGGCGTGGTGGTGGGGACGCTTTTGGGGCAGAAGACTCGGTGGCGGCGCGATCCTGCGTTGCTGCGGGCCTACTCCTTGGCCTCTTGGGCCTGGGTTGGGCAGTACGTGCTGCGGGTCGCTGTCTTCACGCCGTTGTGGCTCGATGCTCAGGTTTTGTGGCTGGCCACGGTTCGGGCTGTGTTGTCTTGGCCGTTGCAGATCGTCTGCATTCTGGTGTCGGGGTGGTTGTTGAAGCGGGCTCTGCCTGCTGATCATCCCGGGTTCCGGCATCCGCAGGTGCCGGAGGCTGCTTAGGTCAGCGCTTTTTCTTCTTGCTGGAGCCGGGAGCCGTGCCGGTCTTGGGCGGCGGGGGCGGCGGTTCGGGGAACGCCTCGATCCGGTCCTGGGTCTCCATGAACTCCAGGAAGTTCTTGAAGCAGAAGCGGTATGCGAGATAGCAGAAGCCGACTGCGACGAGGCCGAGTCCGGCGACGACCACCTGAGCCCCCTTGTCCAGCCCGCCAGTGGTGCCCCAATCCTCCTGCAGCTCCGGCGAGCCTGTGACCAGCGACAACGTGATCATCGTCAGCATGTAGAGCGGCATGAGCAGGAACGCACCCACCAGGCACAGGATGTACGGGCGGCTGTCGGTCCGGTACTCCGACTGCGCCGCACGGGGCTGGTCACGCTGCTTCCTCGCTCGACGGTTGCTCGACCAGAGCGGCCTCTCGACCAGCTCGACACCTGCCGAACGCGTCTGCACCATCGCAAGCGCTTCCGCGCCGACCTTCTCGGTCACCGGAATCAGCAGTTCGCGGGCAGTGCCGATGACGTGCAGGGCGGGACCGGGCGGTACGTCGAACGTGCGCGGCTTCCCCACGTCGCCGTCGGTGTAGATGATCACCTGACAGACCATCTCCTGCTCGATCTGCACGAGTTCGATCGAGCGCATTGCCGTCCACGGGACCGCGACCACATCACGAGACCGCTTTCGGCGTGACGCCAGGCTGTCCAGCACCAGTCGGTCCTCGCGCACGCAAAGCCGGGCTTTCAACCCCCTGGTGGGGAACGGAATCTCCAGCTTCGACCGGGCCAACGAGGACGTGACCGGGCGAGTGGTGACCAGCACGACCAACTCGCTCAAGGCCCAGCACACCACGATCAGGCCTGCTCCGATCGCCCACCCGATCGGTCGATCATGATCGCCGGCGATCTGCACGCTGTGGAAGACCGCCATGAACACGCCGGGGAAGGCTGCCCAGCGAGCCCAGACCCGCCACATCGGCAATCGGCGGCGGTGCCAGCAGAGGCCGACGATGGTGATCACCCAGAACGCGACGGCTCCGGCGGCCAGTTCGTCGAGACTGGTCGGCTGGACGGACTTCCGGCCGGCGAGGGTGTTCTCCCATCCGGCCAGGCGGGTGGCGACGACCAGTGCGAGGACAGCGGCGAACGCGATCAGCGCCAGACCGGCTGTCCGGCGGAGGAACCGCTCGATCACAGTTCGCCCACCTTGCGCTGCTCCTCCCAGTACTCGCGCCACTCCTTGTTCCGCTCGTCCTGCTTCACCTGGGCATCGGTCTCTCGGTGGGACTGGTCGCTCCACTCCTGTGCCATCGCGTTGCCGAGGATCTTCGGGTACTTCGGCAGAGCGATCTCGGGGAACTCCTTCCCGCCGATCTTGGGAGTGATCCCGCCGTCGAACATGCCGGCCGCGGTGTCGAGCCGGCGGTCGCCGAGGCCCAGGTTGTCGCGGAGGTTGTGGTTGACGTTGTCGCCGAGGTCCGCCTTGACCTTGCTGTAGTCCTTGTCGAGCTTGTCGCCCCGCTGGCCGAGTTCCTTGAGCTTGTCGACGTCCTTCGCGTCGAGCTTGCCCGCCTGCGCCTTCTTCGCCATGTGCAGCGCCTGCTGGGCGTGCTTCGCGGCGTCCTGGTTGTACTGCTTCACGCTCGACCTGAGGTTACGAGTGGTGCCCTTGACCATGTCCCGCGACCTCTTGGCGTCGTCCGCGACCTTCTCGAGCTGCTTGACGACCTTGCTGATCTTCTTGGCGTTCTTGCCCGCAGTGATCGTGCCCTGCACCACGGTGTCCGCGATGAACGCGGCCTGCGAGGCACCGAAGGTGATCGGCGTCAGCGCACTGGCCGCCGCGAACTTGATGATCGCGTTGGAGACGAAGCTCGCGATCGCATCCCGCACCGCTCCGCGGACGACACCCACAGCAGAGGCAGCGACCGTCATGGCGGAGGCAGCCGAGGTGGCGTGGCTCGCGCCTCCCGCGACGACGTTCGAGAAGTCCTGCACGGCCTTGCGGTAGCCGTCGACCGCGGCACCTTGAGACTCGCTGAGCGAGCTCAGCGTGCCGGAGTACTTGTCGGCGGTCTCCTGCATGCGCTTGGCGATGTTGCTCCACGTCAGCGCCATCGCGTTCACCGCGTCGGGGTCGCCCGCCAGCAGGTCGAGGCCCTCCTTGAGGAACCCGATGTGCTCGATCAGCCAGCCGATGCCCGCTGACAGGAGGCTGCCCATCGGGTTGGTGACGAACCCGAGCAGGTCCATGCCGAACGCCGCCAGGTCGCCGGCCATCGCGCCCCAGTCGCCCTTGATGCCGTCGTAGATCAGGTTCGCGGAGCTGCTGAAGATGCCCGCCGCGTCCCAGGCCTGGGTCGGGCTGTCGAAGTTCGACTTCTGCGCCAGGCTCATCGGGTCGAACTGCTCGGTCGCGTTGAGCGGGTTCGGTGCTTCGTCGCTCACGGCTGCACCCCGTCCAGGTCCTCACGCAGCTTCTTGAACACCTGACCCATCGCTTCTTCCTGCTCGGCGTAGGTCTGGCGCATCCCCCCGAAGCGCTCGACCACGTCATCACCGGCTGCCTTCACGGCATCGACGTACTCGTTCGCGTCATTCGTCCAGCGCTGCATGACCTCGGCGAAGAACATGCCGACGATGCCCCACGCCTGTGGGTTGCCGATGTAGTCGGAGCCGGCTTCGGCTGCGGAGGGAAGGCCGGCGATGAGGGCCTTCAGCTCACGCTCGTGGGCTTCGAGCACCGCGAGATCGACCTTGAAGCCGGACATCACCAACCACCGTCCTTCTTGAAGAGCGAGCGCTGGTCGAAGTCGGTGTCGTCGTCCGCGGCCGGAGCACGGCGCACAGGTGGTGGCGGCGGTGAGGGCCGGGTCGCTGCCTCGTCGCGCTGTTCCTCGTTCACCACGAACTGCTGCTGTGGCGCGGGTGCATAGGCCTCTTCGTCGGGAACCTCGACGGGCGGGACCTGCTCCTGCAGGAACCGCATCGCGTCGCTGTTCTCCCCGATCACCGGCGCCATGATCGCGGCGATCTGCCCCACGGCCTGAGCCTGCGCCCGCTTAGCCGTGGCCATCACCAACGCCGCCAGGCGCTCCTTCGGCAACTCATCAGCCTTAGACCCGAACGACAGACTCAACAAAGCCCCGCCAGCGCCGACGCTCACCGTCACCGCGCCATCGGAACTCGTGGCCGAACCGGTCAGCTCGGCGATCTTGGACTTGGCTTCCTCGGCGCGTTCGCGCAGCTCGGCGGTGCGCTGCTCGTAATCCGCGAGCAGCTGATTCGGATCGGTCACGTTCCCCCCAAGCAAAGTGCGTGAAGGGGACGTTACCGAGAGCTACAACGAGAAACCTGTCGAACGGCTAAACAGGCCGCGGCGCCGTGGGCCCGAGCACGTCAACAGCCGCCAACCAGGCCGCCCCAGCCGCCCCCTCCGTAGCCATGATCACCTGAGCATTGCAGCGAGTGATCAGCTCCTGCTTCAGATGGATCCCAACAGGAGTCTTGATCAGGCTGCCGACCAGCACGATCGGCGAAGTATCAGAGGGCGAGCGAACAGCGGACGCGGTGTCGGCGAGCAACCGCGCCGCCGAGGCAACGATCGCCAGCGCTTCCGGATCACCGTGGTGATAGGCGGAACTGACCAGCGGGGCGAACTGCGCCAGCTTGATCGGCGGCGCGGAGTTGACCGCGTTGATCAGCTGGGCGCGACCCCGCGCACCGGCGGCCGTCAGCACGGCGGTGGCCAGGCCTTCCAGGGGTGCGCCCAGATCGAGCAACCGCAACGTCGCGCGCACCGCCTCGCGGCCCAGCCAGAACGCCGAGCCGTCGTCGCCGATCAGCCAGCCGTAGCCGCCTGCCTGGGCGACCATGCGGTGGCCCGCGATCCGGCCGGCGATGGAACCGGTGCCCGCCACCAGAACCGTGCCGTCGGGGGAGGAGGTGCCGGTGGCGAACGCCGCCTCGCAGTCGGTGATCACGCGCATCGGGCACTGCAGGCCCGCGCGTTCCCAGGCCTCCTGGAAGTGCGTGGCGACGGTGGGGTCCGACATCCGCGAGGCGCCGGCCATGCCCAGGACGCCGGAGCGGACCTTGCGGGTGTCCAGGCCGTCCAGGGCTTCTGCCAGGGCCTCGCCGATGTGGGTGGCGGCGACCGTGGGCGGGTGCGAGTTCGGGTTCGCGCCGCCCGCCAGGCCCTGGCCCAGGCGGGCGCCGTCCAGATCCAGCACCAAAGCCCTCGTGGACGTGCCACCCGCGTCGAGTCCGACCACCAGATCCATAAAGACCGAGTATGCCGAGAGACGCTCAGCTAAGGCACGCCCAACCGGGTATCACCGCGCTAGCGCACGGTTACCGGTTGCGTTGTGGTGGAACAACACCAACGATCCAGAAGGAACTTGATCACCCGGATGGACCACAGTGGACAGTGACGGGACGACCAATTCGTAGGAGAAGACGGCAGAAGGAGCAACGTCGACCAGCCTGTCGGGGTCGCCGGGTGCGGTGTAGGGACTGTGCACGCCGACGGCGTAGGTCACGGGGCCGGACGGCAGCACTGACCGCGAGACCGGCAGCACCACGACGTCGCTGTCGAACACGTTCGTGTCGAACGAGCCGTCCAGGCCGTTCAACGGCTGCTCGTCGATGACCTCGTCCGACTCCACGTCGGTGGTGCGTGCAAGCCAGATGTCGGCGATCACGTCGTCGTCGGCGTTGGTCGGCTTCACGGCCTTGGTCACGAACTTCTTGCCGCCCACCGAGAAACGCACCTCCGGCTGGATGTTGCTGCCGAGGTTCACCCACGTGTCCCACGTCGCGACGCCGAACGCCAGCAGGTCTGGGGTCGCCGTCGCGCCCACGTAACGGAGATCGGCGCCGCGGGCGGTGCGGTTGATCGCGCAGTCGGTCTGGAGGTCGGGGCCGCAGTCCGGCAGGCGGTCCGAGCGGGCGCCGAGCTGCAGCACGGTCATCCTGGAAAAGTAATCCTGCTGATCAAGGCCTCGCCCGGCGACCTTGCCGCCTGCCACGGTCAGACGCGAGACCGGCTTCGGCGCCGCGTACACGGGCACGCGCAGCGAACGGTCGCCGGTGAACATCAGCAGGCCGGACGCCTCCGCCAGGAACTGCCGTCCATCGGTCAGGTCCACCGTCGGATCTGGTGTCTTGCGCAACGCCGCCGGGTTCGCGATTCGCAGCTGCACGGCTACCGACGCCGACCCGCCCGGCGGCAGCACCACGTGCGGCGTCGCTACCTGGAAGGACACGCCCTGCACCGCGGTGATCGGTTCGTACCGCGCGTGCAGGCGGACGGTCTCCGTGCCCTTGTTGACCAGGCGGATCGTTCGGCCGGTCAGCACCGGACCGCCGACCTCGACCGTGCCGAACGACGCGTCACCCACGGCCAGCACGTCCGCGGACAACGCCGCGAGCCCGTCCACCCGGCCCGCACCGACCCGCATCGGGGCCTCGCGCACGCCGTCAGCGGATCGCACCACGCCCGAAGCGGTGTTCATCAGCGCTGCCTTGAGCTCCGGGACAGTCCACTGTGGATGTACCTCGCGCAGCAAGGCGGCGATGCCGGCCACGTGTGGCGTGGCCATCGAGGTACCGCCCAGCGAGGCGCCGTCGGAGGCTGTCCCGGCAGCCGCTGAGAAGATCGTGTCACCTGGCGCGGCCACCGCGATCGACGAGCGGGATCGCGAGGACGAAGGCGTGATCGTGTCCGCGATCGCCGGCTCCAGCGACGGCACCGCGAGCTTCAAGGCGGAAGTCATGCGCACGGCCAACGTCCCTGCTTCCAGCGCAGGCCGCAGGGCTTTGGAAGCAGCTGCCGTGAGCTGGAACGCCGGAATGTGCGCGTTGCCCGCAATCCCCGCGGCGAACACCGGCAATGTGGTCGGCAGCAGCACGCCGGCAGCTCCGGCCTTCCACGCGTTGTCGGTGCGCCCGCCGGAACCGCAGGCGCGCGTGGCGTCGTTGTCGTCCCACTCCAGCCAGACGATCTTCCCGGCCAGGGCCTCCGTGATCGGCTTGCAGCCGTCCACATTGGACGAGAGCCGCACCACGGGCAGTGAGAGGTCGATCGGCCCCTTGTAGTTGACGCTGTACTGCCCGGCCCACTGCTTGCCCTGCGCCTCGAGGCCGTCCAGCATCGAGAACGCGTCCCGGCTGTTCGCCACCGAGATCGCGTCCGGCGCGTTGGCGGGTGAGCCGCCCACGTCGTAGAAGTCGCCACCGTTGCCCGCCGCCGCGACCACGGCCACTCCGTGCTCCACGAGCTTGCGCACGAACAGCGCGTCCGGGTCGTCCGACGCCCCGAAGTCGGTGCCCAGCGACAGGTTCACCACGTCGAGCCGGTCGGCGAAGTCGCCGTCGCCGTTCGGGTCGAGCGCCCAGTCCAGTGCCTTCGCGGTCAGTTCCGTTCCGCCGTCGCAGCCGAAGACCTTCAACGCGTAGAGCAACGCGCGCGGCGCCGTTCCCGGCCCGATCTTCATGGCGTCGAGATCGACGTCCGCGTACGAACCGCGGTAGGTCGTGCCGTCCGCGTTCACGCCGAACCCGGCCGCGGTCCCGGCTACGTGCGTGCCGTGGCCCTCGCAGTCGAGCGGGTCGGCGTCCGGCTCCGGCAGCGATCCGGGCTTCCCGGTGTACGCGTCGCCGGCGAAGTCGTGGCCGCCGACGACCTTGGCGTTCGGGTAGGAGCCGCCGCCGAAGTCCGCGTGCCGGTAGTCGATGCCGGTGTCGATCACCCCGACCTTCACACCGTCGCCGAACCGCCCGAACGACTTCCACGCCTCGGCGGTCCGGGTGAGGCGGACGGCGTGCGCGTTCGTGAGCTTTTTCGGCACCATCCGGTGCACCGCGCGCACCTCAGCCATGCTCGACAAAGCAGACATCCGAGACTTTTCCACCGACAGCACGACGCCCGGCACGGCGTTCGTGGTGCGCGCCACTTCCCGGCCTCCGGACCGGGAGACGACCCGAGATGCGTGCTCGGAGGTCTGGTCCCTGGCTGAACGGGCCTGTGAAACAGACCGCGCATCGACGGCTGCGGCCGAGGTCAGCTCGACGAAAACGGTTACACGCTCGGCGGGTTCGGAGGGTGCGAGCAGTGCGCTCACCAGGAGTGATGCTGCTACCAGCCTCATGATCAATTCCTCCTAGTCATCGGACGACTTCACGCCGAGACCTAGACGAACGTGCCCTTGCGGAGCTATACATCCGATGTATTTCGTGCGGTGTGACTAGAGGAGGAACGGCCGTGCAGCTTCTGCGCCTCGGGCCGGTCGGCGACGAACGTCCCGCAGTGAAGGTCGACGACGGGACCACATACGACCTCCTGCCGATCACCCCGGACATCGACGGCGCGTTCCTCGCGAACGACGGCGTGGCACGCACCAGGCAGGCGCTCGAAGCCGGCGAGCTGGAGGTCCTGAACGTCGAAGGACTGCGGGTCGGGCCGCCGCTGGCGCATCCGGGCAAGGTCATCTGCATCGGCCTCAACTACCGCGACCACGCGGAGGAGACCGGCGCCGCCATCCCCGGCGAGCCGGTGATGTTCCTCAAGACGCCGGACACGATCGTCGGCCCGTACGACGAGGTGCTCGTCCCGCGCCGGTCGGTGAAGACCGACTGGGAGGTCGAGCTCGGCGTCGTCATCGGGCGCACCGCTCGCTACCTCGAGTCCGAAGAGGACGCTCTGAGCTGCATCGGGGCGTACGTGCTCTCGCACGACGTCTCTGAGCGGGAGTTCCAGATCGAGCGCGGCGGGACGTGGGACAAGGGCAAGAACTGCGAGACGTTCAACCCGCTCGGCCCCTTCCTGGTCCCTGCCGACGAGATCGCGGACCCGCAGAGCCTGGAGATGCGGCTCTGGGTGAACGGCGAGCTCAAGCAGAACTCGTCAACCAAGAACATGATCTTCCCGGTGGCGGAGATCGTGCGCTACCTGAGCCAGTTCCTTGTCCTTCGACCGGGTGACGTCATCAACACAGGTACACCCGCTGGTGTCGCTCTCGGCCAGCCGGAGCCCAAGCCGTACCTGCGCGCCGGTGACGTCGTCGAGCTGGAGATCGAGGGCCTCGGGAAGCAGCGGCAGACCCTGGGGCAGGCCTGAACCATGCCCAAGATCACCGCACTGGACGTGCTGGACATCCGGTTCCCCACGTCGCGTGAGCTGGACGGGTCCGACGCGATGAACCCGGACCCGGACTACAGCGCCGCGTACGTGGTGCTGCGGACCGACGAGGGACCGGAGGGCCACGGGCTCGCGTTCACCATCGGCCGCGGCAACGACGTGCAGGCCGCCGGCATCAAGGCGCTGGCACCGCACGTCGTCGGCAAGGACGTGCCGGAGAACGCGAAAGCGCTGGCAGAGCTGTACTTCGAGCTGATCGGCGACTCGCAGATCCGCTGGCTCGGCCCGGAGAAGGGCGTCGCGCACATGGCGATCGGCGCGGTGGTCAACGCCGCGTGGGACCTCGCCGCCCGCCGCGCCGGGTTACCCGTCTGGCGGTTCCTCGCCCAGATGACGCCCGAGGAGATCGTCAGCCTCGTCGACTTCCGCTACCTCTCCGATGCGCTGACGCCCGACGAAGCGCTGCAGATCCTGCGCAAGGTCGAGCACGGCAAGGCCGAACGTGCGGAGACCATTGCCCGCGACGGATATCCGGCCTACACGACGTCACCCGGCTGGCTCGGCTACTCCGACGAGAAGCTCGCCGGGCTCGCGCGGCAGGCACTCGCCGACGGCTTCGACATGATCAAGCTCAAGGTCGGCGGCAGCCTCGACGACGACGTGCGCAGGATGAAGCTCGCCCGCGAGGTCGTCGGCGACGAGGTGCGCGTGGCGGTGGACGCGAACCAGCGCTGGGACGTCGACACGGCGGTGCGCTGGATGCGTGAGCTCGCGCCCTACAACCCGTATTGGATCGAGGAGCCGACCTCACCGGACGACGTGCTGGCGCACCGCGCGATCGCGGACGCGCTGGCCCCGATCCGGGTCGCCACCGGCGAGCACGTGCAGAACCGCGTGATCTTCAAGCAGCTCCTGCAGGCCGGCGCGATCGACGTGCTGCAGCTCGACGCCTGCCGGGTGGCCGGTGTGAACGAGAACCTCGCGATCCTGTTGCTGGCCAGGAAGTTCGAGATCCCGGTGTGCCCGCACGCCGGCGGTGTCGGGCTCTGCGAGCTGGTCAGGCACCTGTCGTTCTTCGACTACGTCGCCGTCTCCGGCGAGGTCGGCGAGCGCGTGATCGAGTGGGTCGACCACCTGCACGAGCACTTCCTGGACCCGGCCGTCGTCGAGAACGGCCGTTACCTGGCACCCGCCGCGCCGGGATTCTCCGCTCAGCTCAAAGACGAGACGCTGTCCGACTACCTGTACCCGGAGGGTCCGGTGTGGACGGCATTGGAGGGCGAGAGTGACTGACTTCGAAGGCCTTGTCGCCGTTGTCACGGGCGGCGCGTCCGGCATCGGCCTCGCGACGGCGAACCTGCTGTCGTCGCGCGGGGCGACGGTCGTGGCGCTGGACCTGAACCCGGACGTGAAGGACCCGCTCGTCGGCATCCGCGCGGACGTGTCGGACGACGAGAGCGTGAAGGCCGCGATCGACGAGGTCGTGCAGCGGTTCGGCCGCCTCGACGTCGTGGTGAACAACGCGGGCATCGGCGCGCAGGGCGACGTGGCGGCCAACTCCGACGAGGAGTGGTCGAAGGTCCTGAACGTCAACGTGCTCGGCATGGTCCGCGTGTCGCGGGCCGCGTTGCCGCACCTGAGGAACTCGCCGTCCGCGGCGATCGTGAACACCTGCTCCATCGCTGCCTGGGCCGGGCTCCCGCAGCGCGCTCTCTACTCGGCCAGCAAGGGCGCGGTGTACTCGCTGACGCTCGCGATGGCCGCCGACCACGTGCGCGAAGGCATTCGCGTCAACGCGGTCGCCCCCGGCACGGCGGACACCCCGTGGGTGGGCCGCCTGCTCGACTCGGCGCCGGATCCGGCAGCCGAACGGGCCGCACTGGAGGCACGTCAGCCGCACGGGCGACTTGTCTCCGCCGACGAGGTCGCGGGAGCCGTCGCCTACCTGGCGAGCCCGCTGTCCGGTTCCACCGCAGGCACCATCCTGGCTGTCGACGGTGGCATGTACGGGTTGCGCTTGCGCCCCAAGCAGCAGTGATGAAAGGCCATACAACGATGAAGCGTCGCAACCTCACCGCCGCGGTGTGCCTCGCGCTCGCCGGTGCACTCACATTGACCGCTTGTGGCAGCGGGGCCAGCGGGTCCGGGGCCGGAGGCGTCGGCCCGATCGGTGCCGACCACCCGCGCGCCGACTCCGACTTCTGGAACTCGTACATCAAGTACTTCCCGGACAAGGCCAAGGAACTCGGCATCAACCTGCTGAACCCCACCAACTCGCAGAACAAGGTGGAGACGCTGGTCGCGAACGCCCAGTCGCTGCAGTCGCAGGGCGCCAAGGCGATCGTGATGGCGCCCCAGGACACCGGCGCCATCGCGTCCACTTTGGACCGGCTGGACAAGGCGGGCATCCCGGTCGTCACCGTCGACACCCGTCCGGACAAGGGCAAGACTTACATGGTCGTGCGCGCGGACAACAAGGCGTACGGCGAGAAGGCCTGCAAGTTCCTGGGCGAGAAGCTCGGTGGCAAGGGCAAGGTCATCGAGTTCCAGGGCGCGCTGTCGTCGGTCAACGGCCGGGACCGGTCCGAGGCGTTCGCCGCCTGCATGAAGAAGGACTTCCCCGGCATCACGGTGTTCGAGGAGCCGACCGACTGGGAGGGCCCGAAGGCGTCCGCCGCCCTCACGACCCGCCTGAACCAGCACTCGGACATCAACGGCATCTACATGCAGGCCGGCGGCGTGTTCCTCGCGCCGACGCTGCAGGTGTTGAAGCAGCGGAACCTGCTGGTCCCGCCGACCGACCCGAAGCACGTCTTCATCGTCTCCAACGACGGCATCCCGTCGGAACTGGAGGCGATCCGCAAGGGTGAGATCGACGCGACCGTCTCCCAGCCCGCCGACCTGTACGCGAAGTGGGCGCTGTTCTACGCCAAGGCCGCGGTGGAGAAGAAGACGTTCTCGCCCGGCAAGACCGACCACGACTCCACGATCGTCGACGTCGGCGGCGGCCGTCTCGAGGACCAGCTGCCCGCGCCGCTGATCACCAAGGAGAACGTCGATGACAAGGCGTTCTGGGGCAACCAGATCTGATGAGTGAGTTCGCAGCCATCGCGCGTGGCGTGACGAAGCGGTTCGGGCGGACGCTCGCGTTGGACGACGTGGGCATCGAGATCCGGGCCGGTGAGTCGCACGCGCTCGTCGGGCGCAACGGCGCGGGCAAGTCGACGCTGGTCTCCATCCTCACCGGCATGCAGGTGCCGGACGCGGGCGAGGTCAGCTTCTTCGGCGAGCCCGCGCCGGCCGTGGCCGATCGTGCGGCGTGGCGTCGTCACGTCGCGTGCGTGTACCAGAAGTCGACGGTCGTGCCGGAGCTGTCCGTCGCCGAGAACCTGTTCATCAACCGGCAGGACCTCGGCGGCGGCCTGATCAGCTGGAAGAAGCTGCGGCACCAGGCTGCTGAGCTCCTGGAGACCTACGACGTCGCGGTGAACCCGGACGAACTCGTGTCCGCGCTGACCGTCGAGCAGCGGCAGCTCGTGGAGATCGCGCGGGCGCTGTCGATCGGCTCACGGTTCGTGATCCTCGACGAGCCGACCGCGCAGCTCGACGGCCCGGCGATCGAGCGGCTGTTCGACCGGATGAGGTCGTTGCAGGACAAGGGAGTGACGTTCCTGTTCATCTCCCACCACCTGCAAGAGGTCTACGAGGTCTGCCAGACGGTGACGGTCTATCGCGACGCGCGGCACATCGTCACCGCGCCGGTCGACGAGATGTCCAAGCCGGACCTGATCGAGGCGATGACCGGTGAGGCAGGCGGGCTGAACGTGCCGAGCGGCGACGACCGGCCGTCGTCCGAGGATCTTGTGCTGACCGTGTCCTCGTTGAGCGGCGAGCACTTCTCGGACATCTCGCTGTCGGCGACGCGCGGTGAGGTCATCGGGCTCGCCGGCAGTGCGTCGTCGGGCAAGCACGAGTTCGCCGAGACCGTCTACGGGTTGCGCAAGCCGTCCGTCGGCACGATCTCGGTGAACGGTGCCGCTGTGCGCAGCGGCGATGTTCCGGCTGCTCTTCGGGCCGGAATCGGCTGTGTGCCAAGGGATCGCCACCACCAGGGGCTCGTGCTGGACCTGTCGATCGCGGAGAACGCGACGATGAGCACGGCGGGCGCCTTCGTGTGGCCGTCGGCGCAGCGTTCCGCCGGCAGCACCGCGATCGCGTCGTACGACGTGAAGGCGGCGGGGCCGGACCAGCCGGTGTCCGACCTGTCCGGCGGCAACCAGCAGAAGGTCGTGATGGCGCGTGCGCTGGCAGGCGACCCGTCCGTGCTGGTGCTGATCAACCCGACCGCGGGCGTCGACGTGAAGTCCAAGGAGTCGCTGCTCGGGGTCGTCGACGCGCAGGCGCGCCGGGGCAAGGCGGCGATCGTCGTGTCGGACGAGCTCGACGACCTCCGGGTCTGCGACCGTGTTCTGGTGCTGTTCCACGGCCAGGTCGTGCGGGAGTTCGCACGGGGCTGGCGCGATCAGGAACTCATCGCGGCTATTGAGGGAATGAGCTCGGAATGACGAAAGCCATGACTCCGCCGGTCTCGGCTCCTACGCCGCCTGGGAAGCAGAAGTTCCAGTTCGCGCGGTACCAGGACCTCGCGCTGGTCCCGGTGATCATCCTCCTGCTGATCATCGGGGCGATCCTCTCGCCGATCTTCCTGACGCCCGGCAACCTGATCGCGGTGCTGACACAGCAGAGCGAGCTGTCGTTGCTGGTGCTGGGCCAGGCGATGATCCTGATCGTCGGCAAGATGGACCTCTCGCTGGAGTCCACGGTCGGCCTCGCACCGGCGCTGGCGGTCGCGTTGATCATCCCCGCGTCGGCAGGTGGGCTCGACGTCGGTCTGGCCGCGTGGATGGCGTTGCCGTTGTGCCTGCTGATCGGTGTCGGGATCGGTGGCCTGAACGGGTTCCTGATCCTGAAGGTCGGACTGTCCGGGTTCATGGTGACGCTGGGCATGCTGACGATGCTGCGCGGTCTGCAGCTCGCGATCACCGAGGGCAAGTCGCTGATCGACGTGCCGGAGTCGTTCCTGTACCTGGGTTCCACGACCTGGCTGGGTCTGCCGGCGGCGGTGTGGATCTGCATCGTCTGTTACGCGGCAGGCATCTTCGTGCTGAAGTACCTGCGCGCCGGTCGGTCGCTCTACGCGATCGGCGGCAACTCGGAGGCCGCGCGGGCCGCCGGTATCCGGGTGGACCGCGTGGTGTGGATCGTCCTGATCATCGGTTCGGTGCTGGCCGTGATCGCGGGCATCCTGATGACCGGCCGGCTCGGCTCGGTCGCCGCGACGCAGGGCGAGGGCATGATCTTCCAGGTCTTCGCGGCCGCGGTGATCGGCGGCATCTCGTTGCAGGGCGGCAAGGGCACGCTGTTCGGTGCGCTGTCCGGCGTGCTGATGCTCGGCCTGGTCGAGCAGATCCTGCGGTTGCAGGGCGTGTCCGGCTTCTACATCAAGGCCTCGTACGGCGCGGTGATCATCCTGGCGCTGATCGTGACGCGGTTCGCGACCGGCCAGAAGCAGGAGTGAGTCTTGGAGACCGTTGCACTGCACACCCGGCTTCGTGAAGGCCGGGAAGCCGACTACGACCGCGTTCACGCTCGGATTCCGGTCGAGCTGGATGTCGCGTTGCGCGAGGCCGGGGTGCACTCGTGGCGGATCTGGCGCAGCGGGCGGGAGCTGTTCCACCTGGTCGAGGTGGACGACTACCGCGCGATGCGGGCGTTTCTCGCCGAGCACCCGGCGAACATCCCGTGGCAGGCTGAGATGGCCGCGCTGCTGGAGGTCGAGGACGACTACTCCGGTGCCGAACCCGATGTGCGACTTGTGTGGGAGCTGCCGTGAAGGTTGCTGTTTCTCGTCTGGGCTTCGGCGCCGCGCCGATCGGCAACCTGTACCGGGAGGTCTCCGACGAGGAGGCTTTCGGTGCGGTCGAGGCCGCCTGGCAGACCGGTGTCCGCTACTTCGACACCGCGCCGCACTACGGGCTCGGGTTGTCGGAACGGCGTCTCGGCGTTGCTCTGGCCGGTCGGCTTCGCGACGAGTACGTGATCTCCACGAAGGTCGGGCGGCTGCTGGAGCCGTTCGACGGCTCCGGGCTCGACGACGAGGGCTTCGCGGTGCCGCGGCACTTCCGCCGGATTCGCGACTACTCCGCCGACGGTGTCCGTCGGTCCATCGAGTCCTCTTTGGAGCGTCTCGGGACCGACCGGGTGGAGATCGTCTACCTCCACGATCCGGATGACTACTGGGACGTTGCTTTTGAGGAGGCCTACCCGGCTCTTGAGGAGCTGCGGTCGCAGGGCGTCGTCGGCGCGATCGGCGTCGGCATGAACCAGTGGGAGATGCCGGAGCGGTTCGTCCGCGAGACCGACATCGACGTGGTGATGCTGGCCGGGCGGTACACGCTGCTGGAACAGCCTTCGCTGCCGTCGTTCCTGCCGCTGTGCGTTGAGCGCGGCGTTTCGGTGGTGGCGTGCGGCGTGTTCAACTCCGGCCTGCTGTCGAAGCCTTCGGTGGCTGCCGATGCGAAGTACAACTACGAGGAAGCGCCCGCTGCACTGGTCATGCGGGCTCGCTCGATCGCTGAGGTGTGCGGGCGGCACGGCGTCACGTTGCCCGAGGTCGCGATCCAGTTCGCTTTGGGTCATCCCGCCGTGGTGTCGGTGGTGATCGGCTCGCGGACGGCGGAGCAGATGAACGCCAACGCGGCCGCGTTCGACAAGCCGATCCCCGGCGAGCTGTGGGACGAGCTGAAATCGTTGAACCTGCTGGGTTCGGAGGTGCCCACCCCGTGATCGTCGACGCTCACCACCACCTGTGGGACCTCTCCGTGCGGGACCAGGACTGGATCACCGATCCGCCGATGGGCGTGATCCGGCGGTCGTTCCTGGAGCCGGACTTCATCGCTGCCGCGCCATCTGTTTCTGCTTCTGTGCTGGTGCAGACGGTGTGCGTGCCCGAGGAGACGCCGGAGTTCCTCGCGGTGGCGGCTTCTTCCGACGTCGTTGGCGCGGTGGTGGGCTGGACCGACCTGACCTCTGCTTCGGTCGGCGATGCACTGGCGTCGTTGCTGGACAGCCCCAACGGCTCCTGGCTGCGGGGGATCCGGCATCAGGTCCAGGGTGAGCCGGATCCGGAGTGGTTGTGCCGCAAGGACGTCTGGCACGGGCTCGCTCAGGTCGGTGCTGCCGGGCTGATCTACGAGCTGCTGACGTTGCCGAGCCAGCTGCCGGCCGCGCGCAAGACCGTGGCGGCCTTGGGAAACGTTTCGTTCGTGGTGGACCACTGCTCGAAGCCCGCGATCGGGTCTGATCCTGGTGAATGGGCTGAGCTGGTGCGGTCTTTGGCCGCGCACGAGAACGTGACGTGCAAGCTGTCCGGTCTGGTCACCGAGGCCGACTGGAAGTCGTGGGACGTTGAACTGCTGCGGCCGTACTTCGAGGTCGTGCTGGACGCGTTCGGGCCGTCGCGGTTGATGTTCGGCTCGGACTGGCCGGTGTGTCTGTTGGCGGCTTCTTTTGAGGAGTGGTTGGGGGCTGCTCGGGAGTTGGTTTCGGAGTTGTCGGCTGATGAGCAGGCTGAGATCTTTTCTGGGACGGCTCGGCGGGTTTACTCGCTTTGAGCGCTGGTCCCGTGTTCGTAGGTGGTCCGGTTGCGATTGCGGGTTCCGGCTGCGGGCCTGTGGTGCGGTTGCGTGCGGCTGTTGCGGTTGCGTGCTTCCCTTTCTGGGGCGCTGCCCCAGACCCCGCCAATCTGATCAAGGACCGGCCAGCGCCGTCTGCGGGTTGATGGCACGCCTGTTGCTTACGGCGGCTTGCGGCTGCGTAGGTGGGTTGCGGGGTGTGTGGGGTGGTCCCGTCACGAGTCGCGCTGGAGCGAGCCACACCTGAGGGGATGGGTCAACTCGGACGAAAAGCGTGTCCGAGTTGACCCATCCCCTCAGGCGCGGCGAGTGCACCGGCACGACTCGTGACGGGACCACCCCACCGGATTTGTATGGGAAGGACGCCTCGCCTTCGGCTTCGGCCTTGGCACTCGATCTTGGGTGGTTCACCCGATCGGGAAGGCTGTGACGTGCTGTTTTGTGGTGATCTTGCGATAGGATCGAACATGTGAACGAACCCGACCTAGGTCTTCTCGCTACCGACTCGCTGCTGCGCAGCGTTGTCTCGGAGGTGGCGGAGATTCGGGTTCGGGAGCACGTGATGATGTGTCAGATCGCCGAGTTGGAGCGGCGTGGTGCGGCGGCGGAGTTGGGGTACAAGAACCTGGCTCAGGTGTTGCGGCATGCGGTGCGGTGGGATCTGACGACCGCCAGGCAGTGGTTGGCGCGGGCGTTGTCGTTGACCGGGGAGCTGACGCCGACCGGTGCCCGGCTCGACCCCGCACTCCCGGTCACCGGTGAGGTGGTGGCGGAGGGCGTGTTGTCCGGCGAGCACATCACGGTGGTCGCCGAGGTGATGAAAGTCCTGCCCGCCGAGGCCGAGAAGTCTGTGGTCGAGTACGCGCGTGAGCACGAGCCTGCGGCAGTGCGGTCGTTCGGCAAAGAGTTGGCGTACCGGCTGTTTCAGAATGATCCGGAGCCGCGTGAGCCCGAGGCGAAACGGCCGCACAACGAGTTGCGGACGCGGTGGGCCGGGGATCAGCTGGAGGTGTGGGCGAAGCTGGACGAGGTCGCTGGGGCCAAGTTCGAGGCGATGATCGACCCGCTGGCCAAGCCTCGCCCCGAAACGGCTGACGAAGGTCCTGATCTGCGGTCGCGGCCCGAGCGTGAGGGTGATGCGTTCGCGGAGCTGGTCGACCTGCTGCTGCGCGCCGACCTGCTGCCCGAACACGGCGGCGAGCCGGTCACCCTGACGGTCACGATGGCGTATGAGGATCTGGTTCGTGAGGTGGGTGCGGCGATGCTGGACAGCCGCGAACGGATTCGTGCCGCCGAGGTGCGTCAGCTCGCGTGCAATGCGGGGGTGATTCCGGTGGTGCTGGGTGGGCGGTCGGAGGCGATGGACATCGGCCGCAAGACCCGCACCTTCCCCGCCGCGATCCGTCGCCTGCTGGTCGCCAGAGATCGCGGTTGTGCCTTTCCCGGATGCGGCCGGCCGCCCAGACACTGTGACGCCCACCATGTGCGCAGCTGGGCAGACGGAGGGGACACCTCTGTCGACAACGCCGTGCTGGTTTGCCGCCTGCATCACAGGCTCCTACATCGGAGCGAGTGGGAAGTGACGATGGTGGCAGGGATTCCGATGTTCACCCGGCCCCGGTGGTTGGACCCGGAGCGAAAACCCAGACGCAACCTCCTCCACACCGTCTAGGTCCGACTTCCACCTGTGGGGTGAGTGATCTGCCTGATGCTGCCGTTGATGCCGTCTAGTTCGGCGTCGGTCGCTGATCTCGGGTGTGGAACCGGCAGCCTTGCCCTTCTCCTCGCGCAGGCTGGTCAAGACGTTCGCGGTGTGGATCTCTCCGCACGAATGATCGCGGCTGCCGCTGCGAAAGCCCGAGCCTCCGGTGTGTCAGCCGAGTTCGTGCAGGGCGACGCCGCCCAACCTCCTTTTGAGCCAGCATCTTTCGATGTGGTGCTCGCGCGTCATGTGCTCTGGGCGCTGCCTGATCCTGCTGCCGCGCTAGTGGTGTGGACGAGCCTGCTCAAGCCTGGCGGTCGGCTCGTGCTCATTGAGGGGCGTTGGTCGACGGGCGCAGGGCTCACCGCTGCAGAATGCGAGGCGCTTGTGCTCGCGGTTCGTCAGGAAGCCGTCACGAGACGGCTGGACGATCCTGCGTTGTGGGGAAAGCAGATCGATGACGAGCGCTATCTGTTGGTAAGCCCGAGGTGACGAGCTTCTAGGCGAAGAGGGCCTTCAGCTCGTTGATCAGCTTCGGCGTGGCCTCGGCGAGCGGTTCGCGGACCGGGCCCGCCGGCAGACCGAGCAGGTTGAGCGCGGCCTTCACCGCCACGGCGCCGGGTTCGCGGGTCATGATCGCCGTGAAGACCGGCAACATGGCCTGGTGGCGCCGGAGGGCTTCCTTGTTGTCGCCCTCGTCGTAGGCGTCGAGCATCGCCTTGATCTCGTTGCCGACGACGTGGCCGACGGTGCTGACCGCGCCGACGCCGCCGATCGAGTACAGCGGCAGGATCAGCTCGTCGTTGCCGGAGTAGAAGTCCAGCCCGGTCTCGGCGATCACGCGGGCGGTGGCCAGCAGGTCGACCTTGCAGTCCTTCACGCCGACGATGCGCGGGTGCTCCGACAGTCGCAACAGCGTCTCGGTCTCGATCGCGGTGCCGGTGCGGCCGGGGATGTCGTAGAGCAGCGCGGGCAGGCCGGACGCGTTGGCGATCTTCCGGAAGTGGTTCTCGACGCCCTCCTGCGTGGGCTTGCTGTAGTACGGCGTCACCACGAGGAGGCCGTGCGCGCCGTTCTCCTCGGCCTGGTGCGCGAGCTCGATGGTGTGGCGGGTCGAGTTGGTGCCGACACCCGCGAGCACCTGCGCCCGGTGGCCGACGGCTTCGGTGACAGCCTTGATGAGCTGCGCCTTCTCGGCGTCCGTCGTGGTGGGCGCCTCGCCGGTCGTGCCGTTGACGACCAGCCCGTCCACGCTTTGCTTGTCGACGAGGTGCGCCGCCAGCTCCTGCGCACCCTTGAGATCCAGGTCACCGTCGGGGGTGAACGGGGTGACCATCGCTACCAGCACTCGTCCGAACATGACTCCAGGGTGACTTGAACGTTTGGAAAGTTCCAGTTAGAAGTTCTGCCCGGAACGTTAAGCTGAGCTTTGTGTTGGACGTTCGCCGCCTTCGGTTGCTCCATGCGTTGTCTGTTCACGGCACGGTCACCGCCGCCGCGGAGGCCCTGCACGTGACCTCTCCTGCCGTGTCCCAGCAGCTCGCCGCGCTGGAACGCGAGGCCGGTGTCGCTCTCGTCGAACGGGACGGGCGGCGGCTGGTCCTGACCCGCGCCGGGCACGTGCTGGCGGCGCACACGCAGCTCGTGCTGGATCAGCTCGCGGCTGCGGAGGCCGACCTGGCGTCGCTGCGGACCACTGTGTCGGGTGTGGTGCGGGTCGGGGTGTTCGTGTCGGTCGCGGCCTTGTTGCCGCGGGTCATTCAGGTGCTGCGCGAGAAGCACGGGTCCGATGTGGACCTGTTCGTGCACGAGATGGAACCCGAGGCGTCGTTGCCGGCGTTGCGGCGTGGGGACATCGACATCGCGGTCATCCACTCGTACAACATCATGCCGCGGTCATTGCCACAGTCGTGCGAGTCGCACGAGCTGTTCGTGGAGCCGGTGAATGTGGCGCTGCCGTTGAACGATCCGTTGGTGCAGCAGGATTCTGTGGATCTGGCGCTGTTGGCCGAACGGCCGTGGATCATGCCGCGGACAGATGCGTCCTGCCATGAGCTGACGCAACGGGCGTGTGGTGCTGCTGGGTTCGTGCCTCGCGCACAGGCCTACTGCGACGACTTTGGCGTTATGTGCGGGCTTGTTGAGGCTGGGCTTGGGGTTGCGTTGGTTCCGTCGGCGGCTCGGCGGCCCGGGGTGGCGTTGCGGCCGTTGAAGCAGCAGGTTTTTCGGACTGTTTCAGCGGTTGTGCGGAACCGGGCGGACGGACAACCAGCCGTTCGGGTGGTCTTGGAGCAGCTGCGCCAGATCTAGGCGAAGTGAGAATCTCATTTTCGGGATCACGGCCGTAACGTCTCATTCGTGTCCGAACCCACGTTCCGGCAGAGGCGGCTCGGCCGGGAGCTGCAAGCACTTCGAGAGAAGGCCCGCCTCAGCCAGAAGGAGGTCGGCGACCGGCTGCGCTACAACATCGCGAAGGTCAGCCGCATTGAGAACGGCCAGGTGCCCGACTACACCGCGTTCGAGACGATGCTCGACCTCTACGGCGTCATCGCTGCGGACGCGGGGCAGTACATCGAGATGTGGCAGCTCGCGGTGGAGAAGGCCTGGTGGCATCAGTACCGGGAGGATGGTCGCGGATACTTCGGGCTTGAGCACGACGCGATCAGGGTCCGAAATTTTCACCCGACCCGTATCCCTGGTCTGATTCAGTCCAGGTCGTACATGCATGCTCTGTTCAGCGGTTCACGGACGCCACGGTCGCGGAAGTGGATCGAGCAGCAGGTCGCAATCCGGCTGCGTCGCCAGGAACGGTTGCGAGGCGACAATCCGCTCGAAGTCCATGCGATCATGGCAGAGGCCGTCCTAAGTCATGCGAACCACGAGCAACTGTTGCACATCAACGAAATGGGCGAGCTGCCCAACGTCACCATCCAGGTTGTGCTCGACTCGGCTGGCCCCCACGACGGGCACAACGGCGCTTTCACCCTGCTTGACTTTCCCTACCCTTCTGATCCGCAGGTCCTGTACATCGAGTACACGCGTGGATCGATCCACATCGAGGATCCGGCTTTGGTGAAGGCTGCTAGCCTCGATTTCAAGCACCTCTCGAAGCTGGCGTTGACTCATGAGCGGACCGCCGCGTTGATCGAGAGGCTGGCTGCCGAGAGGTAGGGGTCGAAGTGTCCGCTGTGTGGCGCAAGAGCACTCGTAGCAACAACGGGGACCAAACCGAATGCGTCGAGGTTGCGCTGAACGGCTCCACCGCGCTCGTGCGTGA
Source organism: Lentzea sp. NPDC051213 (assembly GCF_044455585.1). Classification (NCBI taxonomy): domain Bacteria; kingdom Bacillati; phylum Actinomycetota; class Actinomycetes; order Pseudonocardiales; family Pseudonocardiaceae; genus Lentzea; species Lentzea sp. NPDC051213. Next base: position 139,192 of record NZ_JBITEX010000012.1, on the reverse strand, counting down.
CTCCAAGAACAAGGCCGCAACCGTGAGTGTGTCCGGCTGGGCCGAGTTCCTGGGTGCGATCAAGCGTGGAGATCTAGGCCAGGTCTGAAAGCCACTGCTCGACGCCGGCCACGTGCACCGTCGACCAGCTGCGCGCAAGCTCCGGCTGGTGAGCGGCCAGGGCGTCCACGATCATCCGGTGCTCGGCGACCGTCCGGTCCACCGCGTTGGACTGAGTGATGCCGCGCCAGATCCGCACCCGGACCGTGGGCCCGGCCAGCGTGTCGAGGAGCTGGGCGAGGTAGGCGTTGCCGGAGCACTGCGCGATCGCCCGGTGGAAGTCGAGGTCGTGCTCGACGAGTTCCTCGACGGACTTCGCGGACTCGGCGGCGTCGCAGAGCGCGCGCAGCTTGATGACCTCTTCGGGGTCGATGCGCTGGGCGGCCATCGCGGCGGCGGCGGGTTCCAGGATGCGGCGGACCTGCAGGACTTCGAGTACCGAATCTTCGCCGCGGTGCAGATCGAGGACGAACGAGAGTGCGCCGAGCAGGTCGTCGGCGCGCAGGGACGACACGTAGGTGCCGTCGCCCTGACGCACATCCAGCACTCGAACGAGTGACAGCGCCTTCACGGCCTCGCGCAGCGAGTTGCGCGACAGGCCGAGGCGTTCGGCCAGGTCAGCCTCCCGCGGGAGCCGGTCGCCGGGCTTGAGCTCGCCCGAAACGATCATCTCCTTGACGCGCAGGATCGCATCGTCAGTGACTGCCACGGCACCCTCAACTCGTCGTAGACCTCGGATGTCTGAGGACCAGTATGCGCCACGGTTGACCATCTTCCGCGCATACCGGGACGAACGGTCGTGATTCACCAGTTGGTATGTGAGATGGTTATCTACTAACGAGACGTGACGCGAACCCCTGTTGTCGCCATAATGGTCTGGACCATTCAAGGAGGGATCTTGGACGCCGTTGTCGCAGCACCGCGCGCATTGCTCGGTCGCACGATCGTCGGTCCTGCCTCGGTGCGGATCAGGGATGGCCGCATCGTCGAGGTGACCACCGGTGAAGCACCACCCGGCGCGGAGGTCCTATCCGACGGACTCCTCACACCCGGACTAGTCGACGTCCAGGTGAACGGCGCCGTCGGCGTCGACTTCGCCGAGGTGGACGCCGCCGGCATGCGATCGGTCGCCGAAGCACTGCCGTCCACGGGTGTGACCCGCTTTCTGCCCACGTTGATCACCGCACCGGTCGACGTGGTCATCAGACAGGCCCGGGCGGTGCTGGCGGCTTCGGCCGCCTTGCCGGACGGAGTGGGAGCACGCCCCCTCGGCGTGCACCTCGAGGGCCCCTTTCTGTCGCCGAAGAGGGCCGGGGTGCACGATCCGTCGTTCATGGTCGAGCCTGGGCCGGACCAGATCTCGGCCCTGCTCAACGACGACACGCTTCGTCGCGCACTCCGCATGGTGACGATGGCGCCCGAGCAGCCCGGTGGGCTGGAGGCAGTGCGCCGGCTCGTCGAGGCGGGTGTGCTTGTCGCCGTGGGACATTCCGACGCCACTGGTGAGCAGACTCGCGCTGCCGCCGATGCCGGCGCCCGGATGGTGACGCACCTGTTCAACGCCCAGCGGCCGCTCGGCCATCGGGAGCCTGGCGTTCCCGGGGTGGCGTTGGTGGACGAGCGGTTCACCCTCGGGTTGATCGCGGACCTGGCCCACGTGGGGCCGGACGTGTGCCGGTTGGTGTTCAACGCCGCCGGTGCTCGGGTCGCGCTGGTCACCGATGCTGTTGCGGCGGCTGGAATGCCTCCGGGGCGGTATCACCTGGGTGGAGCGGATGTGTTGCTCACCGAGGAGGGTGTGCCGCGCTCGCCTGAGGGCACCATTGCCGGGTCTGCTCTTACGCTGGACCGGGCTGTTCGGAACATCGTCTCCGTTGGTGTGCCTGTGGCTGATGCGTTGGCGTCGGCGACGATTGTGCCTGCCGAAGTGATTGGTGAGTCCGGGCTTGGCCGGCTTGCGCCCGGTGCTGTCGCGGACCTCGTTTGGTGGGACGACGAGCTGCGGCCCAAGAAGGTTTGGGTCGACGGGCAGGTTGTTTTTGATGCTGCTGTTCCTGCTCGGCCGGTTTCTGCCGGGTATGCCACGGCTGGGCAGTGAGTAGAGGATCTTGTCGGACCCCCTGACCAACGTCGGTTGTTCAGGGGGTCCACTTTTTCGGGGTCCCTAGATTGTCAGGTTGCGTGCCTTTCCCTTAAGTGCACATTTTCGGCGCGAAAGTGCAGTCACGGGACGAGTGGGACCCGGTGTCGACATGGATCAGGGCCGCTCTCCGGTGATGGAGAGCGACCCTGGATCGTGCCTCACCAGCGTGTCAGGGGACGTAGAGCCATTCGACGGTGGTGACCTTGCCGTTCTGGTCGAACGTGATGTCGAAAGCCGCGTTGGCATCCGACGCTGAGCGCTTCTTCAAGTCGTCGACGAGGACCTTCGGGTCGCCCGATTCGCCGTTGAGGAACAGCGCCCGGGACGGGGTGGCCATGGCTACCTCGGTGTAGGGCCCGGGAATGGACACCGTGTCGAAGCTCTCGCCGAGGATGCGCTTCTTCGCCGGTCGCACCTTCAGGAACACGGTGTTGCCGCGCACGGCACCGGACTCGACCTGCATGAACTCGGTCTTGTTCTTCCACGACGGGGGCTTGACAGCCGGCGGTGGGGGCTTGGGCGCGTTCGTGCCCGGCTCCATGACGAAGAGCCATTCGACGGTGGTGACCTTGCCGTTCTGGTCGAACGTGATGTCGAAAGCCGCGTTGGCATCCGACGCTGAGCGCTTCTTCAAGGTGTCGACGAAGACCTCGGGGTCGCCCGATTCGCCGTTGAGGAGCAGCGCCCGGGACGGGTTGGCCATGGCTACCTCGGTGTAGGGGCCGGGAATGGCCACCGTGTCGAAGCTCTCGCCGAGGATCTCCTTCTTGGCCGGTCGCACCTTCAGGAACACGGTGTCGCCGCGAACGGCACCGGACTCGATCTGCATGAACTCGGTCGTGTTCTTCCACGAGTCCGCGCTGGTCGCAGAGGCGGAAGTATCGGCTTTCGCGCCCTCTTGTGACGTCCCCGCTTGCGCAAGCGTGACGCCTCCCGCGATTACGCCAGCGACCACTACCGCGCTCGCAACTCCCACAACAATCTTTCCCATGACGCCCCCGAACTCATCGACCAGTACCTGTTCAGAGCTAAGGACGGACGACCCCCACAGCTGGTTGCGGCGGCCCCCGAAAAAAGCTTTTGCAGGTCGTGCCGTAGGCGTGGATGTATGGGAGAACGTGAAATTTGTTGTGAAGAAACGAAGAAGGGCCCCGCTCGCCTGAGCGGGGCCCTTCTTCGCATGAGGAACTACAGCGTGCGGGTGACCTTGTTCAGGCCACGCGGGCTGTCCGGGTCCCCGCCGCGCGCCAGCGCCAGGCCGTGGGCCAGACGCTGCACCGGCAGGATCTCCAGCACCGGGGCGACCTCCTCGGCCGTCTCCGGGATGCCGATCGACAACGTCGCGCCCATCTTCTCGGCGGCCGAACCGACGGCGACGACGTCCGCGCCGCGCTGGTGGACCACGTCCAGGGCGTCGCGCAGCGAGTCGCCGCCCTTGCCCAGGGACGTGATGGCCAGCACTGCGGTCTCGCCGTCCACGGCCGCGACCGGGCCGTGCAGCAGGTCCGCGCCGCTGTAGGCGCGGGCTGCCAGGTAGGACGTCTCCGCCAGCTTCAGCGAGGCTTCCAGGGCCGTGGCGTAGGAGTAGCCGCGGCCGGTCGTGAGGACCCGGTCCACGAACCGGTAGCGGCGCACGGCCTCGTCGACCGTGGGCGTGCTGGCGTCCAGCGTCACCTGGGCCAGGTCGCCCAGGGAGGCCGCCGCCTCGCCATCGCCGCCGCGTACGGCGTCGATCAGGAGGTACAGGGCCAGCAGCGTGGCCGAGTACGTCTTCGTGGCCGCCACCGCGTGCTCGACGCCCGCGGACACGTCCACCGACAGCTCGGCGGCCGCGTTCAGGGGAGAGGAGGCGGTGTTGGTCACGGCCACGGTCAGGGCGCCGCGGCGGCGGGCCGAGGCGGTGACTTCCAGCAGGTCGGGGGAGCCGCCGGACTGCGAGACGGTGATCAGCAGCACGTCGCGCAGGTCGGGCTCCGCGCCGTACAGCGTCGTGGTCGAGGCGGAGACCAGGCCGGCGGGCAGCTGCAGGAGGATCTCGGTCAGGTACTTCGCGTAGATCGCCGCGTGGTCGCTGGAGCCGCGGGCCGCGAACAGCACGAAGCGCGGTGCGCGCTCGCGGATCACGGCCGCTACCTCGGCGATCGTCGAACGCGACGCGTACAGCGACGAGAAGATCGACGGTTGCTCGGCGATCTCCGCCGCCATGTGCCGGCCTGGCTGGGGCGTGGTCATGTGGTGCCTTTCAGGATCAGCTCGGCCGCGGCTCGGAGGCTCACCCGAGAACCGCCGTGGGTGTCGATGCGGGCGACGCTGCCCAGGTCAGGACCCGGCACGCCGGTTTCGACGTGTACCACGTCCAGGCCCAGATTAGTTAAGTTTGTTACCAGTTGTCGAGCGGCGGTGTGGCGGTGCGCGTCGCGCGTCACCACCACAATCGTGCGGTCGCCGGCGGCTTTCGCAACTTCGTCCGCGGTGACGTCACGTGCGGCGATCACCTCTGCGTCCGGCAGCACCTCGCGCAGGTAGGGGCCGAGGCCCCACGGGACGTCGCCGACCGCGATCGACGGGTCCACCACCAGGTCGACGACCACTGGTGCCGTACCGACACTAACCCGGCCGCGTGCTGAAACAGCACGTCGAGCGGCCGTGAGACCGATCTCAGCGTCGTGCGCGTCGATCGACGACGGCGGGAGGCCCAGGGCGAGTGCCCTCGTGGCCGCCTGCGTGAGCCGTTCCTCCGAGAGGTCGCCGGCCTTCACGGCGGCGACGATCGACTCGATCAACCACTGCAGGTCGTCGTCGTCCAGCGCGATGCCGCCGAGGCACAGCGCGTCGACACCGGCGGCCAGCGCGCGGACGGCACCGACGGCCAGGTCGCCGCCGACGGCCTTCATGTCCAGGCCGTCGGTGATCACCGCACCGGTGAAGCCCAGTTCCTCGCGCAGCAGCGAGATCGCGTGCTTGTTCAACGTCACCGGCGCGGTGCCCCACTCGGGCACGACGAGGTGGCCGGTCATGATCGACCGCACCCCCGCGTTCACCGCCGCCTGGAACGGCACCAGTTCGACCGCGCGCAACTGCTCCTCGGTGCGCGGGAGCACCGGCAGCTGCTCGTGAGAGTCCTCAGTGGACGCCCCGTGGCCCGGGAAGTGCTTGGCGCACGCGGCAACGCCGACGGCCTGGAGTCCCTCGACCCACGCGGCGACGTGCCGCGCGGCCAGCACCGGGTCCGAGCCGAACGCGCGCACGCCGATGATCGGGTCGTCGAGCGTGAGCACCAGGTCCGCGGACGGGGCCAGGTTGAGCGAGATCCCGCACTTGGCCAGCCGCGAACCGATGGACGCGGCCACCGAGCGGGTCAGGTCGAGATCGTCGGCGGCGCCCAGCGCGTGGTTGCCCGGCACCTCGGAGCCGCGGCCCGCGTCGAGCCGCGTGACGTCGCCGCCCTCCTCGTCGATGCCGATCACCACGTCCGGGCGCACCGAACGCAGCTCGCTGCACAGCTTGGTCACCTGAGCGTCGTCGACGACGTTGCGGCCGAAGAGGACCACACCGCCGAGACCGTCAGAGACCCGCCGCAGCAACCAGTCGGGGGCGGTCGTTCCGTGAAAGCCAGGTAGCAGAACGGCAGCGGCCAACTGATCCACTTGTCATCCCTTCACCGCACCGGCGGTGACGCCGGCGACCATCTTGCGTTGCACGATCAGGAAGAACACCAGCGCGGGCACCGTGAAGAGCACCGAGGCGGCCATCGCGCCGCCCCAGTCGGTGCCGAACGCGGTCTGGAAACCCGACAGCCACACCGGGAGCGTCTCCAGGTCCTGGCTGCGGATCAGCACCTTGGCGAAGAGGAACTCGTTCCACGCCGTGATGAACGCGAACACCGACGTCGCGACGAGACCGGGACCCAGCAGTGGCAGCGTCACCTTCTGGAACGCACCCCACCGCCCGCAGCCGTCGACCATCGCGGCTTCCTCGAGTTCGATCGGGATGCCGTTGACGAACCCGCGCAACGTCCACGCGCAGAACGGCAGCGTCACCGCGAAGTACACGAGGATCAGCGACGAGAGGTGTTCGTAGAGCTGGAGGTCCCGCATCATCAGGAACATCGGGATCAGCAACGCCTCGAACGGCGCCATCTGCGCGATCAGCATCAGCAGCACGAAGCTCTTGCGGCCGCGGAACGCGAAGCGCGACATGGCGACGGCGGCGGTGATGCCGATGATGATCGCGGCGAGTACCGCGGTCAGCGTCACCAGCAGGCTGTTGCCGAGTGACGAGAGGAAGCCCGGCTTCGTCCACGCCGTGATGAAGTTCGAGAACGTCACGGAGAACGGGATGAGGTCGTAGTCCGACGTCAGCGACGCGCCCTTGGGCTTGAGCGCCGACGTGATCATCCAGTACGTCGGGAAGAGGAAGAACAGCGCGAGCAGGACGCCCGCGGTGTTCGCGGCGGTCTTCTTCACAGCTTGCCCTCCTCGGTCTGCAGCAGCTTGCGCAGGTACTGGAACGTGATCAGGCCGAGGATGACCATCATCAGCACGCTGATCGCCGCCGCGACGCCGAAGTGGCTCTTCGCGATCCCTTCCAGGTACTGGAGAACGGGCAGCGTCGTGCTCTCACCGCTCGGACCGCCCTCGCGGAACACCCAGATCTGGGCGAAGACCTTGAAGTCCCACAGCGTCGACAGGAACGTCACCATCATCAGCAGCGACCGGATCTCCGGCCACGTGACCGCGCGGAACGTCTGCCAGCCCGTCGCGCCGTCGATGCCCGCGGCTTCGTAGAGATCACGCGGGATGCCGACGAGCCCGGCGTAGAGGGAGAAGGCGAGGAACGGGATCGCCTGCCAGATGATCAGCAGGCCGACGACGGACAGCGTCGACGTGCCGGACGAGAACCACGAATAGCCCGCATATGAATCAAAACCCAGTTGCACCAAGGTTTTGTTCAAGATGCCGTAGTTCTGGTCGAAGATCCACTGGTAGACGGTCGTGGACGCGAGGATCGGCATCGCCCACGCGCACAGCATCGCGACCTGCAACGCGATCCGCACCCACGGGGTGAGCACGCGCATCAGCAGTGCGATCAGCAGACCCGCGCCCACCGAGGCGACGACGACGGCGACGGTGAACACGATCGTGCGGACCGTGACGTCCCAGAACCGCGAGTCCTGCAGGACCGTCACGTAGTTGTCGATACCGGTCCACACGATCTCGCCGCGGACCAGTTCACCGAGGTTGAGCTCGCGGAAGCTCGTCACGAAGACCGAGACGACCGGGAAACCGATCAGCCAGAGGATCGCGATGAGCGCCGGAGCCAGCAGCAGGTAGGGCAGCGCCCGATCGAAGGCGCCGCCCCGGCGGCGGCGCTTGCGCGCCCCACCCGTAACGGCAGGCGGCAGCGCCGGCGGGGTGTTACCCCCGGCCGGCGCTGCCGTTTCGGTCGTCTTGACGGCCGTCATCTCAGCTGGGCTAGCCCATGGCCTTGGTGATGGCGTCGCTCGCGTCCTTCGTCGCCTGGTCCAGAGGCTTGGCCCCGGACAGGTACGCCGTCAGCGCGTCCTTCAGCGGGTTCTGGCCCGCCTCGACGGCCGCCCACTTCGGCGTCACCGGGGTGACCTTGCCGTTCTGGGACGAGGTCGCCATGGCCTTGCCGAGCGGGGTGGTGGCGAGCTTCGCGGTGTCCTTCGAGGTACCGGGAACCGAGCCGCCCTCGGCGAGCTGCTCCTGGTACTTCTTGGACGACAGCAGCGCGAGGTACTTCTTGGCCGCGGCCGAGTTCTTGCTGGCCGTCGGGATCGCGAGGTTCGAGCCGCCGAGGAACACCGGCGCGGAAGAGCCGGCCTTCTTGGACGGGATCGGGAACGCCGCGGTCTTGTCCTTCAGGTCCGGCTTCGCCTTGACGGCACCGGCGAGCTCCCACGGCAGACCGATCATCATGCCGACGTTGCCCGTGCCGAAGACCTCCATCTGCTGGGGCTTCGCCTCGTCGGTGTCAGCCGGGGCCTTCTTGGCGGCCGACGCGTCGTAGAGCGACTTGTACGCCTCGAAGCCGGCCTTGGCCTGCGGGGTGTCGAGCGCGCCGGTCCACTTGCCGCCGTCCTGCTTGGCGACGTCGCCGCCCTCGTCCCAGAGCAGCGACAGCAGGAAGTACCAGGACTGACCAGGCAGGTACAGGGCCTGGAACTCCGGGTTGGACGCGTTCGCGGCCTTGAGCTTGTTGATCGCGTCGATCCACTCGGCACGGGAGGTCGGCGGGTTCGCGATGCCGGCCGCCTGGAACAGGTCCGTGCGGTAGATGACGGTGCGGTTCGCGGCGTAGAACGGCACGCCGTACTGCTTGCCGTTCAGCGTCAGCGAGTCCTTGAGGCCACCCAGCCACTCGCCACCGTTGAACTGACCCGCGTCAGCCGTGACGTCGGCGAGCGTGCCCTGGTCGGCGAAGCTCGCCGTCTGGGTGTTGCCGAGCTCGATCACATCCGGGGGCGTGCTGCTGGCCAGCGCCGTGGTCAGCTTCTCCTGGATGCCGGTCCACTTCTGGACCTCGTACTTGACCTTGATCCCGTTCGCCGACTCGAACTCCTTGTTCAAGGCGTCGGTCAGGGTCGTCGGCGCGGAGCCGTCCATGAGCCACACGGTGATCTCTTTGGTCTCCGTGGTGCTACCGCTGTTCGTGCTCGTGCCACATCCCGACACGGCCACTGCCAGTGCGGCGGCACCAGCAGCGAGTCCTCTCCAGCCCTTCACAGTCGCGCCCTTTCAGCAAGCCCGGCCCCTCGGCCGGAACGCCCAAGTGGTGTAGACCAATGCGGAACAGCGTGTGCTGCGTCACCGAGTCTGTCAAGCGCGTTGCCAAAGCGTTGCGGAGTCCTCCGATCATTTTTGTGTCGATTGGCGGGGGTTCGGACGCACGAAACGACACGGACAAGGCATCCTTGTGTGGCGTGACATGGAGTGCGAGGAGGAGGCCATGCTGGAGACGACGCCTGCATCAGGCGTGGACGCCAGGACGCGTGCGCAACGCGAGCCGAAGTATTGGGGTCTCAAGCGGCACCTGCTCGACCTGTTGAGGGCGCTGCCGCCCGGTTCACCGATCCCAACGGAACGGTCGCTCGCGGCGGAGTTCGACGTCTCCAGGACCACCGTGCGCCAGGCGCTTGCCGAGCTGACGGTGGAAGGCAGGCTGCTCCGTGTGCAGGGCAAGGGCACCTTTGCGGCCGAACCGAAGGTCGCCCAGAGGTTGCAGCTGTCTTCGTACACAGAGGACATGCGGGCCCAGGGCCGCGTGCCGTCGTCGAAGCTGATCGAGGCCTCGGAGATGCCGGCCGAGGCCGAGCTCGCCCGCCTGCTCGGCGTGCGGCCCGGTGCGAAGGTGCTGCGGTTGCACCGCCTGCGCCTGGCCGACAACGAGCCGATGGCCATCGAGACCACGCACCTCGCGCTGGGCCGGTTCCGCGGGCTGCGCCGCTACCTGGCGCCCGGCGCCTCGCTCTACCAGGTGCTGTCCGAGCGGTTCGGCGTCGAGATGGGACACGCCGAGGAGACGATCGAGACCGCGCTGGCCTCGCCGGAGGAGGCCGAGCTGCTCGGCGCGGACATCGGCCTGCCGATGCTGCTGCTGTCGCGGCACTCGTACGACACCGAGGGCAGTCCGATCGAGTGGGTCCGATCGGTCTACCGGGGTGATCGCTACAAGTTCGTCGCCACGCTGAACCGACCGTCTTGATCGCCTGGGGCACGCCGCGTGCCCGCCTGGTGCTGACCACGACGATCCTCGGTTCGGGCATGGCGATGCTCGACGGCACGATCGTCAACGTCGCGCTGCCCAGGATCGGTGCCGAGTTCAGCGCCTCGGTCACCGACCTGCAGTGGATCCTGAACGGGTACCTGCTGGCGCTGGCCTCGCTGATCCTGATCGCCGGCTCGCTCGGTGACCGGTTCGGGCGGCGCAAGGTCTACGTGATCGGCATCGTGTGGTTCGGCGTCGCATCGCTGCTGTGCGGCGCCGCGTGGAACGTGCCGGTGCTGGTGGCCGCCCGCGTGCTGCAGGGCGTCGGGGCGGCGTTGCTGACGCCGGGTGCGCTGGCGATCCTGCAGTCGTCGTTCAACCGGGAGGACCGATCGCGGGCGATCGGGGCCTGGTCCGGGCTGTCCGGTGTGGCGACGGCCGTCGGCCCGCTGGTCGGCGGCCTGCTGGTCCAGGCGTGGTCGTGGCGGCTGGCGTTCCTGGTGAACCTGCCGGTGGCCGTCGTCTGCGTGTGGCTTGCCCTTCGTTACGTGCCGGAGTCGCGCGACGAGACCGCCGGCCACCCGAACTACCTGTCCGCGCTGGTCGGGGCGCTGGGCCTCGCATTGTTGACAGGTGGGATTGTTGAACAATCCTACGTTGTGACAATCCTCGGATTGCTCGCGATGGTCGCGTTCAGCGTGCTGCAGAAACGGTCCAGCGATCCGCTGGTCCCTGTAGAATTGTTCAACAATAGAACGTTCCTGCTGTCGAACGTTCTGACGTTCCTGGTGTACGCGGCCCTCGGCGGCGTGATGGTGCTGCTGGTCCTGCAGTTGCAGATCTCGCTGAACTACTCGCCGACGGCGTCGGGTCTGGCCAGCCTGCCGATCACGATCATCATGCTGCTGGCTTCCGCGACGTCGGGCAAGCTCGCCCAGCGCTACGGCCCCCGCCTCCAGCTGATCATCGGCCCGATCCTGGTCGGCGTCGGCATGCTGCTGCTCCGCAACACCGTGCCGGGCGCGTCGTACGTCTTCGGTGTGCTGCCCGGCGTCGTGGTGTTCGGCATCGGCCTGGCCGTCGTGGTCGCCCCGGTGACCGCGACCGTGCTGGCCTCCGCGCCCGACCACCACGCGGGCGTCGCGTCCGGCGTGAACAACGCCGTCGCCCGCACCGGCAGCCTGCTCGCCATGGCCGTGCTGCCCGCCGCTGTCGGCCTGACGGGCGCCGACTACGCGGACCCGGTCGTCATGACCGCCGGTTGGGAGATGGCCCTCGTCCTGTGCGCGGCTGCCGCGATCATCGGCGGCCTGCTCGCGTTCGGAGTGGACAACCGGGTGCTCTCGACCGAGCACGATCAGCCGGACAACCCACACCCCGGCGACTGTCTGCACTGCGGCGTCGAAGGCCCGCCGACCCACATCAGGTCAAGCCAGAAGGTCAGCCAGTAGCGCGGGGTCGATGTTGCCGCCGGAGACGACGGCGACGCTGCTCCCGATCTTGGCCTGGGCCGCCACCGCGACGGCTCCACTGGGTTCGGCGATCAGTCGCGTTCGCCGGGCCAGGCCGGCCACCGCGGTCAGGATCTCGTCCTCGGTCACCGTGACCACGTCGTCCACGAGCTTGCTGATGTGCGCCCACGTCAGCTCGGACGGTTCGTCGCGCAACGCGTCGGCGACCGTCTTCGCCCGCTCAGCCGGGTCCCAGCGGACCAGCGCACCCGCCCGCAGGGAATCCGCGATGTCGGCGGCCAGCGCGGGCTCGGCGCCGATCACGCGGACGTCCGGCCGCAGCGCCTTGATCGCCGTCGCCACACCGGAGATCAACCCGCCGCCGGACATCGGCACGACGACGGTGGTGACCTCAGGCAGGTCCTCCAGGATCTCCAGCCCGATGGTGCCCTGGCCGGCGATCACGTCCGGGTGGTCGAACGGCGGGATCAGCGCGGCGCCGCGTTCGGCGACGAGCGCCTCCGCCCGCTGCACGCGTTCGGTGATGCCGACGATGAAGACCTCGGCGCCCAGCGCCTTCGTGGCCTCGATCTTGACCGCCGGGGTGTTCGACGGCATCACGATCGCCGCGGGCACCCCGTGCAGACGGGCCGCGAACGCCACCGCCTGGGCGTGGTTGCCACTGGAGTAGGCGACGACGCCGTTCGAGCGGTTTTCCAGGCGCGCCAACGCGTTCAGCGCGCCGCGGAGCTTGAACGCACCGATCGGCTGGAGGTTCTCCGGCTTGAGCCAGCCATCGCCGAACGGCAGCAGCGGCGTGCGCACCACGTGCGGCGCGATCACGGTGGCTGCCGCGCGGATGTCGTCGAGCGAGATCATCCGTTGATCAGCTCGGCGAACAGCTTGGGCTCGATGTTGCCGCCGGACACCACGGCGACGGCCGGACCGGAGGGCAGCGTGCGGTTCAGGTACGCGGCAACGGGAACCGCGCCACTGGTCTCGGACACGACCCGCGTGCGCCGGGCGATTTGTCCTACCGCGTCCCGGATTTCGGCCTCGGTCACGGTCACGATGTCGTCGACGTACTCGCTGATGTGCGCCCACGTCAGCTCGGACGGCTCGGCGCGCAGGCCGTCGGCGATCGTGCGGGCGCGGTCGTGCGCGTCCCAGCGAACCAGCGACCCGGCGGCGAACGAGGCGGCGGTGTCACCGGCCAGCTCCGGCTCGACGCCGATCACGCGGACGTTGGGGCGCAAGGACTTCACCGCCGTCGCGACCCCCGAGATCAACCCGCCGCCGCTCACCGGGACGAGGATCGTCGCCACGTCCGGGAGGTCCGCGCAGATCTCCAGGCCGATGGTGCCCTGGCCGGCGATCACGTCCGGGTGGTCGAACGGCGGGATCAGCGTCGCGCCGCGCTCCTCGACCAGTTCGGCGGCGCGCGACTCGCGTTCGGTGATGCCGACGACGAACACCTCGGCGCCGTGCGACCGCGTCGCGTCGATCTTCAGCTGCGGGGTGTTCTCCGGCACGACGATCGCCGCCGGCATGCCGAGAAGCTTGGCGGCATAGGCGACCGCTTGCGCGTGGTTACCACTCGAATACGCCACGACACCGCGCGCCCGGTTCTCGGAAGGTATGCGGGACAAGGCGTTCACCGCGCCGCGCTGCTTGAAAGCTCCGATCGGTTGCAGCGACTCCGGCTTGATCCGCAAGCCGGAATCGAAGGACAGCAACGGGGTGTGCACGACGTGCTGGGCGATCGCGGCGGCTGCCGCGTGGATGTCCTCGAGAGTCACCAGGCGCATATGTCGATGATGCACGTCACCGGGGCACAACCGGTGAACTGTGCCCGACGTCCTACAAGTGTCATGTCTGAGAAGGAGAAAATCACCCCCGTCAAGCTCATCGCGAGTGTGCTCGCCGCCACCACCGCGGCCGTGCTGAGCCTTCGCCTCAATGTCGCCGGCACCATCATCGGCGCGATCCTCGCGAGCGTGGTGACCACAGTGGGCGCCGTGTTCTACCAACGGTCGATGGAACGCGAAAAGCGTTGGCAGGTAATCGCCGTCGGCGGACTGCTCGCCTTCGTGCTGACCGTCATCACCGTCACGAGCGTCCAGTTGGTGACCGGCACACCCGTTGGCGCGGATCCCGGAAAACCTGCCACGTCAACGCAAACCGAAACCCACACCGAGACCACGAAGACCGAGACGAAGACCGTGACGGTCCCGCCGAGCACGTCCGGTCAGTCGCCCACCGAAAGCACCACGCCGACCGGACCGACCACCACGACGACAGGTTCTCAACAGCCGACCGACAGCTCGCCGCCCCCGTCAACTGTCGACCCCATTCGGTGATCACGTCACTACTTTGAGCGATAGTTAACTGTCAATTGCTACGCAGCGCAGTTGATCTGTCGTGAGCTGTGACACACTTCGTCCACAGTTCGAGTGGCGCGTCATAGATAACAGGCCCATAAAGTCACTCGAATGGGCGACACATTCGGTCCGAAAGAGACCGTGAGGAGGCGCGATGAGGCTCGTGGCCAGACCACTTGAGCGCAGCGCCTTCGCGAGACGGACGAAGTTGGGAGGGGTGGGGCGACCCCTGCCGCCGCCCCACCACCCGTCCCCCTAAGGCCCCCGAGAGAGGTCCCTGCAACCGGTCTCTCGGGTTCCCCTGCACCCGAAAGTGAGGGAGACGTCTGATGAACCGCACGAGTGCGGCCCGCATCGCCGGTGCCGTGGTTCTCGCCACCGGAGTCGTGACTGCTCTCAGCGTACCGGCGTTTGGCGCGCCTGCCGCACCAGTCGCCCCAACCGGTTCCGATACGGAGAGCTACCCGGCAGAGTTGCTCCAAGCGGTGGAACGTGATTTGGGCCTGAACGCTGACCAGGCACGCGTCCGGTTGGCCTCTGACCTCAAGTCCGCCGACCTCGCCGAGCAGGCGAAGACCTCGCTGGGCGACGCATTTGGTGGAGCGTGGATCGACCAGGCGAGCGGCAAGCTGACTGTCGCGGTGACCAGGCCGGGACTCTCCGTGACCGGCGCCGACGTCCAGGTCGTCAAGAACTCGCTGACCCAGCTCAACGGCACCAAGTCGGTGCTCGACCTGATGGCCGCGCCCACGTCGATCACCGGCTGGCGCGTCGACGAGAAGTCCAACACCGTTGTCGTCGAGGTGAACCGCAACACCCGCGACGCGACGGCGGACCAGTGGATCGCCGTGGCGAAGTCCATCGGTGCGGTCGAGGTCGCCGAGGTGACCGAGAGCCCGACCCCGCTGTACGACCTGCGTGGTGGTGACGCCATCTACATGGGCGGTGGCCGCTGCTCGCTCGGCTTCTCCGTGTCTGGTGGCTTCGTGACCGCCGGCCACTGCGGCCGCACGGGCACCGCTGTCCAGGGCTTCAACCGCGTCGCGGCCGGCTCGTTCGCTGGGTCGGTCTTCCCCGGCAACGACTACGCTTGGGTGCGCACCAACGCGAACTGGACCCCGCGGCCGTTGGTCAACCGCTACAACGGCGGGACCGTGACCGTCTCGGGCTCCACCGAAGTCGGTGTCGGCGCGGGGATCTGCCGCTCGGGTTCGACCACTGGCTGGCGCTGCGGCACCGTCCAGGCGAAGAATCAGACCGTGAACTACCCGCAGGGTCAGGTCCGGGGTCTTACCCGCACCAACGCCTGCGCCGAGCCGGGTGACTCCGGTGGCTCGTGGCTGTCGGGCAGCCAGGCCCAGGGCGTGACGTCCGGCGGTTCGGGCAACTGCTCGTCCGGTGGCACCACGTTCTTCCAGCCGGTCAACCCGATCCTGTCGCGCTACGGCCTCACCCTCACGCGCGGCTAGTCCTAGCTGAACTGCACTGATCGTTTCGAGAGCCCGTACCAGAAGCCTTCAACACTGGTACGGGCTTTCTCGTCGCTGGCCGCGCCCAGCGCCACGAACAAGGGCGCGAAGTGCTCAGTCCTCGGATGTGCGATCCCGGCGGCGGGCGCTTTCTGCTGGAAGTCCAGCAGCGCGTCCACGTCACCGTTCGCCAGCTGCTGGTGTGCCCAGTCGTCGAACTCCCTCGACCACGACGGCGGCTCGTAGTCCGGCCCGGCGGGGAAGTTCACGCAGCTCAGGTTGTGCGTCATGAACCCGCTGCCGACGATCAGGACGTTCTGGTCCCGCAGCGGGGCGAGCTTGCGGCCGATCTCGTGCAGCTCGCGCGGGTCGAGCGTGGGCATCGACATCTGCAGCACCGGCACGTCGGCCTCGGGGAACATCTCCTTCAACGGCACGTAGGCGCCGTGGTCGAGGCCCCGCTCCTCGTCCTGCTGGACGTCGCCGAGCAGCTTGCGCACGTCCTGAGCCAGTTCTGGCGCGCCAGGAGCCGCGTACTCCACTTCGTAGTACCGCTGCGGGAAACCCCAGAAGTCGTAGACCAGCGGCACGGTCCCGGTCGCGCCGATCGTGGTCGGCGCCTCCTCCCAGTGCGCGGAGACCATGAGCACGGCCTCCGGGCGCGGGAGGGTGGCGGACCAGTCCTTGAGCTCTCTGGTCCACGTCGCGTCGTCAGCCAGCGGGGGTGCCCCGTGGCTCAGGTACAGCACTGGTGCGCTCACGAATTCGAGCGTACGCCGGTTTGTTCAAATTTCAACTACTAAGTTCAACCTTGAACGACTCGGTGGCCTTGCGGGGGTCGTCGGCCTCGGTGATGGCCCGCACGACGACCACCCGCGTGGCGCCCGCCGCCTGGACCTCCTTGAGGTTGGTGAGGTCGATCCCACCGATCGCGAACCACGCGCGCTCGCTCTTGGTCGCCTTGATGAGGTCGAGTCCCGGCGCCGGGCGGCCGGGCTTGGTCGGGGTCGGCCAGCAGGGGCCGGTGCAGAAGTAGTCCACGCCCGGTTCGGTGGCGGCGGCCTGCATCTGTTCGACGTCGTGGGTGGAGCGGCCGATCACCACGTCGTCGCCGATGATCTTGCGGGCGAGCGGCACCGGCAGGTCGTCCTGGCCCAGGTGCAGCACGTCCGCCTGGACCGCGTGGGCGATGTCCGCGCGGTCGTTCACGGCGAGGAGCCTGCCGTGGCGTTCGCAGGCCTCCGCGAGTGTTTCGAGGGCCTGGAGTTCCTGCTTGGCCTCGAGTGACTTGTCGCGCAGCTGGATGATGTCGACCCCGCCGGCGAGCGCGGCATCGGCGAACTCGGCCAGATCAGGCCGGTTCGGCGTGCAGAGGTAGAGCGTCGCGTCGGCGAGTCGTTGCCTGATCAGGTTTCCGTCGAGTCCTGGCACGTACGCACGTTAACCGTTATGTTGAAGTCGGTCCGCACGGGAGCCTGGAGAACACCGGGCTGAGAGGGAGCGTGGTTCGCTCCGACCGTCGAACCTGATCCGGGTCATGCCGGCGCAGGGAGCGTGAATGCCTTGAGCAGTGTGGAAGTGACCGTCGTCGGCGGCGGTGTCATCGGCCTGTCCGTGGCCTGGTTCGCGGCACGTGCCGGGTTCTCGGTGTCGTTGCACGATCTCGGGTCGCCGCATGCCGGTTCACGGGTCGCGGGCGGCATGCTCGCGCCGGTCGCGGAGGCGTGGCCGGGCGAGGAAGTCGTTACAGCACAAGGTATCGAGGCGTTGGCGCAGTGGCCGGAGTTCGCTGCGGAGTTGAACGTAGAATTGTTCAACAACGGGACGATCACGGTCGGCACGACGCCCGGTGACCTCGCTGATCTGCGTAGAATCGTCGGATTGTTCAACGATTCGACTGTTGAATTGTTGAACAATCGGACGATCCGACAACTTGAGCCTTCCATCGGCCCGGCGGTGCGCGGCGGCGTGCTCATTCCCGGCGATCTGGCGGTGGACAACCGCGAGCTGCTTTCCGCGCTGCGCAAGGCTTGCGTGGAAGCAGGAGTGCGATTCGAGTCCACAGTGGATGGCCGGGTGACGGTGATCGCCGCCGGTGCGTGGAGTGGTTCGTTGCACCCGGCACTCAAAGACGTGATCCGCCCGGTGAAGGGCGAGATCCTCCGGCTGGGCCGACGCCCGGGCACGTTGCCGCCGCCGACCCGCACGATCCGGGCCTCGGTCTCCGGGAGGTCCGTGTACCTCGTGCCGCGCAGGGACGGCGTGGTCGTCGGCGCGACCCAGTACGAGGCCGGGTTCGACACCGACGTGTCCGTCGCGGGCGTGCGGGACCTGTTGCGGGACGCGGAAACCGTGCTGCCGGGCATCGCCGAGTACGCGCTGACCGAGGCCGCGGTCGGGTTCCGCGCCGGCAGTCCGGACAACCTGCCGATCGTGCGGTACCTGGAGCCGGGCGTGATCGCGGCGACCGGCCACCACCGCAACGGGCTGCTGCTGGCCCCGCACACCGCGCGCGCCGTGGTGGAGCTGCTCGAGGGAGGAAGTTCGTGAAGGCACAGGTCAACGGCAGTTCTCGGGATCTTGCCGACGGCTCTTCGGTAGCCGAGGTCGTGTCGCTGGTGGGCGCGCCGTCCTCAGGGGTGGCCGTGGCCCTGGACGGCGCGGTGGTGCCGAGGGCGTTGTGGGACAAGACGATCGTGCCGGACGGCGGCGTGATCGAGGTGCTGACCGCGGTGCAGGGAGGCTGACGTGGACGATCCGCTGATCATCGCGGGCCGGGAGTTCCGGTCCCGGCTCATCACCGGCACCGGCGGTGCCGCGAACCTCTCGGTGCTGGAACGGGCTCTGGTCGCCTCCGGTACCGAGCTGACCACCGTGGCCATGCGCCGGGTCGACGCCGCGGGCCAGACCGGTGTGCTGGAGTTGTTGCGGCGCCTGGGAATCGAGGTCCTGCCGAACACCGCGGGCTGCCGCACGTCCGCCGAGGCCGTGCTGACCGCGCAGCTGGCGCGCGAAGCGCTGGAGACGAACTGGGTCAAGCTCGAGGTCGTCCACGACGAGGAGACCCTGCTGCCGGACCCGGTCGAGCTGCTGGACGCGGCCGAACGGCTGGTGCAGGACGGGTTCGTCGTCCTGCCGTACACCAACGACGATCCGGTGCTGGCTTCGAAGCTCCAGGACATCGGTTGCGCCACGGTGATGCCCCTCGGCTCGCCCATCGGCACCGGCCTGGGCATCCGCAACCCGCACAACATCGAGCTGATCACCTCGCGGGCGTCCGTGCCCGTGGTGCTGGACGCCGGCATCGGGACCGCGTCGGACGCGGCGCTGGCCATGGAACTCGGCTGCTCGGCGGTCTTGCTGGCGACCGCGGTGACACGCGCCGGTGACCCAGAACGCATGGCCGCGGCCATGCGCTACGCGGTCGAAGGCGGCCGCCTCGCGCGGCTGGCCGGCCGGATTCCGCAACGCTTCTGGGCCCAGGCGTCCTCGCCGGCCTTGTAGAACCGAGTTTCCTCCCTGGTGGGTGGGAAATTCACCGATATGGCGCTGGCTCGGATCTAGCGCTTCGCCAGAACCTGAACGCCTGGAGCCGATACCGTGAGTGCACACGTGCTGGGGGATGATTGACCATTACCTGAAATCCGCCGAGGAGGACGACTAGCCGTGACGGCCCCCATTGACGCCGAGGTCGAGGACGCGACCGCGCGCCTGTACCTGGCGATCGGCCGGCTGGCCCGGTTGCTGCGACGCACCGGTTCCCCCGGACTCGGCCCCGGTGCGGTCTCCGCGCTGGCCACCCTCGCCCGCTGTGGCCCCATGCGCCTCGGCGACCTGGCGAACAAGGAAGGCGTGGCGCCGCCGACGTTGTCCCGCATCGTCGCCGCGCTGGTCGAGGCCGGGTACGTGAAGCGCGAACCCGACCCGCAGGACGGCCGCGCCTGGCTCGCCACACCCACGCCCGAGGGCGAGACGATGGTGTCCGGGGTGCGGTCCGCGCGGGTGCGTGAGCTGCAGCGCCGGATCGAGCAGCTCAAGCCAGAGCACGTGGCTGCCTTGGTGAATGCCCTCGACGCGCTGGAGACGCTGGTCGGCGAAGAGCCGAAGTAGCCGTCGCGTACGAAGTGCGTACCCGGTTAGCTGACGACGGCGCGAAGTAGCGCCTGGTTGAAGGCGTCGAACTCCGCGACCAGCACGTCGCGGGTCTGCGCCAGCACGCCGGCGGCCATCGTGCCGGTGAACGACTCCGCGTTCACCAGGTGCGTGCCGCCGCTCTCCAACGAGGTGAGCTCCCAGCGGTGGCGGCCGAAGAACGTCTCCGGATCGCCGCCCTGGGACGTCAGCGCGTACGGCTCGACCGAGGTGATCTCGCCCTCGAAGTCGCGTTCGAACGGCGAGCCCTTGGCCGCCTTCACCTTCGTCTTCACCCCGTCCACCTGCGTGTACTCCATGACGGGGTTCCACTTCGCGTAGCCCGCGAAGTCCACCAGCACCTGCCACACGTCGCCGATCGGCGCGGGGATGACCAGCTCTGTCCTGACCTCATTTTCCTGCATGGTTGTTCAGTCTAATGACGACAGCTAGTCTTTTTCCATCGTCGGGATCAAGGGGCAGGTGCAGCAGCGCGGCGTCGAGCGACGTCGCGAGATCGTCGACGCCGCGATCGAGTTGTTCGGCGTCAACGGGTACGCGGGCACCGGGGTCGCGGCCATCGCCAAGAAGGCCGGCGTCACGCCGTCCGCGGTGATCCACCACTTCGGGTCCAAGGAGAACCTGCTCAGGGCGGTGCTGGACGAGTTCGACGCACGGGCGGCTGCGCGCGTGTCGTCCAAAGACCTGGTGTCGGCGTTGCTGGAAGACGCCGAGTTCACCATGGCGCACAAGGGCTTGGCGACGTTGCACACGGTGCTGCAGGCCGAGCACCTGGCCCGCGACGACGAGATCACGCAGCGGTTCCGCGCGCGGAACCGGATGCTCCGCGGCCACTTCACCGAGGCGTTGGGTGAAGCGGCCGCAACCGAGCTGATCGCGTTCCTCGAAGGCGCGCTGACGGTCTGGCTGCTCGATCCCGAGCAGACCGACCTCAAGGCGATGTACGCCCGCTACTTGTCGAGCCTCCAGAACGGCGACACCGGGCCGACACCACCGCCAAGCGGGTAGGACGCGGCCACCGACTTCACGATGAAGTCCTTGCCGAACCGCACCGCTTCTGGCACGGAGGCACCCTTCGCCAGCGCCGAGCTGATCGACGACGCCAGGGTGTCACCGCTGCCGTGAGTGTGTTCGGTGTCGTAGCGCGGCCCGGGCAGTTCGATGAACTCGCGACCGTTGTAGAGCAGGTCGAGGCACTCCGGGTCGTCCCACATGTGGCCGCCCTTGACCAGCACCCACTCGGGACCCATGGCGTGCAACGCTTCCGCGGCCACGCGTTGGTCGGCACGGTCCTTCACCGCGATACCGGTGAGCAGCAGCACCTCGTCGAGGTTCGGCGTCACCAGCGTCGCGCGCGGGAACAGCAGGCCCCGCAACGCGTCCAGCGCGTTGTCCGCGAGGAGTTGGTTGCCGTGCATCGACGCCGAGACCGGGTCGACGACGAACGGTGTCCACCCCTCGCGGCCGATGCCGACGCGGTCCAGCGCCGGGGTGATCGCCTCGATGATCGCCGCGGAGGCCAGCATGCCGGTCTTCGCGGCCTGCAGGCCGATGTCCTCGGCGACCGAGATGATCTGCGCCGCGACGACGTCCGCCGGAATCTCGCTGACACCCGTGACGCCCAAGGAGTTCTGGACTGTCACGGCGGTCAGGGCGACGCAGCCGTGCACCCCGCACGCGAAGAGCGTGCGGAGGTCGGCCTGGATGCCCGCACCACCGCCGGAATCGCTTCCGGCGATGGTGAGGACCCTCGGGGGTGTTGCTGTCACGTCGTTTCCACCACTGGCAGGTAGACCTTGTTCCCGGTGTCGGCGAACTCCTCGGACTTCTCCGCCATGCCCGCCTCGATGGCCTCCACAGTGGACAGTCCGTGTTCCTCGGCGTAGCGCCGCACGTCCTGCGTGATCTTCATGGAGCAGAACTTCGGTCCGCACATCGAGCAGAAGTGCGCCGTCTTCGCCGGTTCCGCGGGGAGCGTCTCGTCGTGGAACGAGCGCGCGGTGTCCGGGTCGAGCGACAGGTTGAACTGGTCCTCCCAGCGGAACTCGAAGCGCGCCTTGGACAGCGCGTCGTCCCAGTCCTGGCAGCCGGGGTGACCCTTGGCGAGGTCGGCGGAGTGCGCGGCGATCTTGTACGTGATCACGCCGGTCTTCACGTCGTCGCGGTTGGGCAGGCCCAGGTGCTCCTTCGGGGTGACGTAGCAGAGCATCGCGGTGCCCAGCCAGCCGATCTGCGCCGCGCCGATCGCGGACGTGATGTGGTCGTACGCCGGCGCGATGTCCGTGGCCAGCGGCCCGAGGGTGTAGAACGGCGCCTCGCCGCACCACTCCTCCTCGAGCCGGACGTTCTCGGCGATCTTGTGCATCGGCACGTGGCCGGGGCCCTCGATCATCACCTGGACGTCCTTGGCGCGGGCGATGTGCGTGAGCTCGCCCAGGGTCTTCAGTTCGGCGAACTGCGCCGCGTCGTTGGCGTCCGCGATGGAACCCGGCCGCAGGCCGTCACCCAGCGAGAACGTCACGTCGTAGGCGCGCAGGATGTCGCAGAGCTCCTCGAAGTGCGTGTAGAGGAAGCTCTCCTTGTGGTGCGCGAGGCACCACGCGGCCATGATCGACCCGCCGCGCGAGACGATGCCGGTGACGCGCTTGGCCGTCAGCGGCACGTACCGCAGCAGCACGCCCGCGTGCACGGTCATGTAGTCGACGCCCTGCTCGCACTGCTCGAGCACGGTGTCGCGGTAGATCTCCCACGTCAACGCGGCCGGATCGCCGTTGACCTTCTCCAGCGCCTGGTAGATCGGCACGGTGCCGATGGGCACGGGCGAGTTGCGCAGGATCCACTCGCGCGTCTCGTGAATCCGCTTGCCGGTGGAGAGGTCCATGATCGTGTCGGCACCCCAGCGGGACGCCCACACCATCTTCTCGACCTCGTCCTCGATCGACGACGACACGGCGGAGTTGCCGATGTTGGCGTTGATCTTGACGAGGAACTTCTTGCCGATGATCATCGGCTCGGCCTCGGGGTGCTTGCGGTTCAACGGAATGACCGCACGCCCGATGGCGACCTCGTTGCGCACGAACTCCGCGTCGAGGTTCTCCCGCGTCGCGATGTAGCGCATCTCCCGGGTGATGATCCCGGCCTTCGCGTACGCGAGCTGGCTGACAGCTCCGTTGATCGGTTCCCGTTCGGCGATCCACCCCGACCTGAGGTCGGAAAGTCCACTTTGGACGTCGATGGTCGCGTTCTCGTCGGTATACGGACCGGAAGTGTCGTAGAGATCGACATGCTCGCCGTTGGTCAGTTCCACCCTGCGGAAAGGCACACCATCGCGGTACACCTTGCGCGAGCCCGAGATCGGGCCGGTGGTAACAGTGGGCTTGACCGAACGGTCGTCAAGTGTCGTCACGACATTCCTCCCTACGCCGGCATTACCCGGTCAGGTTCAGGCGGTCGGTGACACCGGCACTACAGCCAGTCACCCTCTCAGCCCGCTCAGGCGCGAGCTCCCGCGTTTTGTTGAGTTGTCGAGACCCGACGATAGTCACGGTGCGGCGTAGCTGCCAAGGGGACCGTTTGCCCCTAATCTTCTCCCCGTGGCTGATCACCAGCCGTTCCCGCCCGGCGCGCGTCGCGGTCAACGTCCCGCCGTGGTCTCGGCATGCCCGTCGTGCGGAGGACTCGCAGGTAGGGGCTACCCCGACTGCGGTTTCTGCGCCGAGCTGCTGGACCAGTTCTGGCTCGCGGACTGGGAGGCGCTGCGGACGTCCTCGCAGCTCGCCGACCGGGAACTCGCCGAGCTGGTGACCTCCGCGGACGTCGGCCAGTACCCGTGGACCTGTGTCGACTGGGCGATGACGCTGCTCGCGTGCTCCCGCTGCGGTGCCGAACTCGGCACCGGGCCGGTCGAGTGCGTGCGGTGCGCCGTCACCGAGGAGCGCCGGTGGAACTGGGACCACTCGGCCCATCCGTACACGATGAGCGCGAACGAGCACCTGTTACGAGTCGCCCGCGCGGCCCTGCGCGCACCTCACCGGCGTCGTCCGGCCGTGGTGCAGGCCTGGCAGCTGGTGCTGCCGTTCCTGATCGCCGGTGAGGTGATCGAGTTCGGCCGTCTCGACCGGATCCGCGCGCACGTGCTGGCCGGTGGCTACGCGTCGATGGCCGCCTGCCACACGTTCGCCGAGCTGGCCGGGTTGCCCGAGCTGTTCTGGCGCCGGGGCAACCCGATCTCAACGCGGGTCGAGTACCAGCCGGATTCCGAGCGCCAGCAGCACGCCGCCCGACAGCTTCTCGAGCGCGGGACGGACCCGCGGCCTGCTGAGCCAGCCGCGGATCGTGTGCAGGATCGACACGATGATCAGGTACCAGACGGTGTCGATGGCGACCCAGAACACGGCGAGGAAGAGCAGAACCCCCTGGCCGGCCTCCCCGGCAGGCACGAACTGCGGTAGGAACGAGATCGCGAACACGCCGAGCTTCGGGTTGGCCAGGTTCACGATCAGCCCGCTGCGGAACGCGTGGCTGGCAGGCGGCGGTGCCGTCTCCGGCTTGGTCTTGCTGATCAGGGCCTTCAGGCCGAGGTAGATCAGGAAGACCGCGCCGCCGATCCGCAGCGCGTGGTAGGCGATCTCGGACGCCGTGAGCAGGACGCTCAGCCCCAGAGCCGCGGCGATCGCCCAGCACGCGACGCCGACCTCCATGCCGAACACCGTCGCCAGCGCCGCTTTTCGCCCGTGCACCGACTGTCGCAGGACCATGGCCGTGCCGGGTCCTGGCGACAGTGCGATGAGGAACGAGGCCGCGATGAAGGCGACGAGGTTGTCGAGTGGCATGCCATTGATGGTGGCGGACCGAAGCAATCCTTTTTCTTGACCTGGAGTGCACTCCAGGGTGTTCGGTGAGTGCCATGACAGCTGTGGGGAACTTCGAAGTGCCGGCCCTGGGCATCGGCACGTGGGCGATGGGCGGGCCGGTCACGTCCGGCGGCCAGCCGGTCGGGTGGGGACCGACCGACGACGCGCAGTCGCTCAAGGCGTTGCAACGCTCGTTCGACCTCGGCGTCCGGCTGTTCGACACGGCGGACACCTACGGTTGCGGGCACTCGGAAACGCTCGTGGGGCAAGCGTTTGCGTCGGTGCGCGACGAAGTGGTGATGGCGACCAAGTGGGGATATGTGTTCGACCCGGACTCCCGGGAGATGACCGGGAGCGACGGGTCGGTCGAGCACCTGCGCCGTGCCGTCGAGGGGTCGTTGCGGCGCTTGGGGACCGACCGGATCGACGTGTACCAGCTCCACCTCGGTGACCTCGGACTCGACGAGGCCGCGTTGCTGCGCGACGAGTGCGAGGCGCTGGTCGCCGCGGGCAAGATCCGCTCGTACGGCTGGAGCACCGACGATCCCGAGCGTGCCCGGTTCTTCGGCGAGGGTGAGCACTGTGCGGTGGTGCAGGCCGACCTCAACGTGCTGTTCGACAACCCGGCGATGTACGACCTGGGTCTTGCGGTGCTGTGTCGTCGTCCGCTGGCGATGGGGCTGCTCGCGCGGGAGACGTTCGAGCAGTTGCCTTCCGACGACGTGCGCGTCACGAACATGTCGTGGCTGCACTTCTTCGTCGACGGCCGGCCTTCGCCCGAGTTCTTGAAGGCGCGGGAGTCCGTGCGCGACGTGCTGACCTCGGGTGGACGGTCGCTGGTCCAGGGCGCGCTGGCGTGGTTCTGGGCGCGCTCTCCCCGGCTGATCCCGATTCCGGGCATCCGGACGGTGGCTCAGGCCGAGGAGAACGCGGGTGCGCTGGCGTTCGGGCCGTTGACTTCGGGGGAGCTGGCCCAGGTGGAGTCGGCGCTGCGCCCCTAGTCCTCGTCCTCGAAGTTCGCGGGGTCGGCCGGGTCCCAGGACAGGCCCGGCCGGCCCCACTCGTTGTCGCGCAGCATCCGCTTCGACTCCTTCTTGTACCGGCCGATGAGACGGTCGGTGTAGAGGTAGCCGTTGAGGTGGTCGGTCTCGTGCTGCAGGCAGCGCGCGAAGAAGCCGGTGCCCTCGACCTCGAACGGCTGTCCGTCCAGGTCCTGCCCGGTCACCTTCGCCCAACGGGCGCGTCCGGTCGGGTACGCCTCACCCGGCACGGACAGGCAGCCCTCGAAGTCGTCGTCCGGGTCCGGCATGGTCTCCGGGATCTCGGAGGTCTCCAGCACCGGGTTCACGATCGCGCCGCGGTACTGCACGCCCTCGTCGTCCGGGCAGTCGTACACGAAAACCCGCAGGTCGACACCGATCTGGTTGGCTGCGAGCCCGACTCCGTGAGCTGCTGCCATCGTGTCGAACATGTCGTCGACGAGCGTCTTCAGCTCGGTGTCGAACTCGGTGACCTCACGCGCTGGGTTGTGCAGCACGGGGTCACCAGCGATGCGGATGCGATGCACGGCCATGGTCAGACTTTAAGCCGTCCAAAACTGTCGGTGTCGCGCGGTAGGTTGGAACGATCACGTGATTGAATTGCCCGCACCTGAGATGGTGCGGCGACCGTGGGGAGCCAGATGGATCACGCCGAGGCGCTTGCTACCGCTGACGGGCTCACCAGCCGCGAACGCACGATGCTCGCGTTCGAGCGTCAGTGGTGGAAGTACTCGGGGTCCAAGGAACAGGCCATCAGGGAACTGTTCGACATGTCCGCCACCCGCTACTACCAGCTGCTCAACGGCCTGATCGAGTCCGAAGCCGCCCTGGCTGCCGATCCGATGCTGGTCAAGCGGTTGCGCGGCGTGCGGACAGGCCGCCAAAGGGTCCGTGCACGCGCCAGGAGCACCGAGGACTGATGACCTCCCCCGAGTCCGCTAGCCCGTCCCGTCCGGCCAAGGCCGCCGGTTTCGCCCTGCTCGGCGTCGCCGCCGTGGCACTGGTGATCGGCATCGTCAGCCTGTTCAGCAACGGGTCAGATTCGCCGCCGTCCGCCGGCGGCACGACCTCCGCTCCGCCGACTCAGACCTCCTCCTCCGCGGGTCCGTCCACGGAGCCCTCGTCGGCGCCGCCCGCCACCAGCTCGACGGTGCCGCCTTCCGCTCCGACGTCGTCTGCCGTTGTGCCGCCGCCCCCCGTCACTCAGCCCGGGGTCGCGAAGGTTCCGGTGCGGGTTTACAACAACAGCACCATCACCGGGCTGGCAGGCAAGGCGTCGGACGAGGTCCGGGCAGGCGGCTGGACGGTCGCCGAGACCGGCAACTACTCGCAGGGCACGATCCCGACGACCACCGTGTACTACCGGCCGGGCACCGACGAGGAAGCGTCCGCGAAGGAACTCGCCGGGATCCTGAGGGCTCGGGTGGAGCCCCGGTTCGACGGGATCCAGTCGTCGGCGGCCGGGATCATCCTGATCGTCACCAACGACTACCAGGGCCCGTCCAAGAGCAAGTAGCCCTCAGCCGCGGTTGGCCGCGTAGGCCGCCAGCGAAGCAAGCTGCGCCGCGTCCAGCGACGGGCGCACCACCTGGCGCGCCTTGGCCAGGTGGGCCTGCGTGACCTCGGCCGCCTCCAGCGACTCCCTCATCGCCGTCAGCGCAGCCTCCCGCACCAGAGCCGCGCAGTCGGCGGCCGAGTACATGTCCAGCTCACCGGCCAGCACGGCCAGATCCACATCGCCGGCGAGCGGCGTGTTCCGCGAGGCGGCCTTGAGGATCTCCGTGCGAGCGTCGGCGTCCGGCGGCGGCACGTTCACAAGACGTTCCAACCGCCCCGGCCGCAGCAGTGCAGGGTCGATCAGCTCCGGCCGGTTGGTCGCCGCGATCACCACGACGTCCCGCAGCGGCTCGACGCCGTCCAGTTCGGTCAGCAGCGCCGCCACCACCCGGTCCGCGACACCGGCATCGGACGACTGACCACGCCGAGGCGCCAGCGCGTCGACCTCGTCGAGGAAGATCAGTGCCGGCGCGGCATCGGCGGCCCGCCGGAACAGTTCGCGAACGGCGCGTTCCGACTCGCCCACGAACTTGTCCATCAACTCGGCACCCTTGACCGTCAGCACGTTCAGCTGCCCCGACCCTGCGAGCGCGCGCACCAGGAACGTCTTGCCACAGCCGGGCGGCCCGTACAGCAAGACGCCCCGCGGCGGGTCCACCCCCAGGCGTGCAAAGGAATCCGGGTACCGCAACGGCCACAGAGCAGCCTCGGTCAGAGCCTGCTTGACCTCGGTCATGTCGCCCACGTCGTCGAGCGTCAAGCCACCGGTCTGAATGGTGTCGGAGGCGGACATCGAGATCGGCCGGATCGTGCCCAGCGCAGCCAGCAGATCTTCTTGCCCCACACGGGGTTCCGCCACCTCGCGCTGCCGCAGTGCAGCCCGAACCGCCGCCTCCCGCCGCAGCGCACACAAATCGGCCGCCACAAAGCCAGGCGTCCGCTCAGCCGCCGCACCGAAGTCCACATCGGACTCCA
Organism: Lentzea sp. NPDC051213; assembly: GCF_044455585.1. Lineage (NCBI taxonomy): Bacteria > Bacillati > Actinomycetota > Actinomycetes > Pseudonocardiales > Pseudonocardiaceae > Lentzea > Lentzea sp. NPDC051213. The sequence continues at coordinate 111,401 of NZ_JBITEX010000012.1, read as the reverse complement.
ACGGAACGTCGCGCAGCAGAATCCGCAGCAACTCGGTCCGAGTGGCGCCATCGGGAAGCGGAAGCGTGAGCTCACGATCCACCAGATCCGGCGCCCGCAGACGAGCGTCCACCGACTCGGCCCGCGCGGAGGTGACCACCAAAGCCAGGTTCGGACGCGACACAGCGGTGCGCAACATGTCCAGTACAACCGTCGCCACCGGCGGCGGCGCAGTGGGCAGCAACGCATCGATGTCCGTGACGAGCAGGACAGTCGGCTGCTCGGGGACACGGGCGATCGCATCGCCGAGCTGCTTGGCCATCGCGCCAGGTTCAAGAACGGCAATGCTGGGAGCGGCCAACTCGACAACGGAGGCGCCAACTGAACTAGCCACCGCCCTCACAAGCGTGGCCTTGCCGACGCCTTCCGGCCCGCTGACCAGAGCGGCCAGCCGCGCCGAGGCCCCCAACCGGGTCAGGAGCTCCGGCTGCCGGAACATCAGCTCCAGCCACTCGGTCAGCCGGCGAGCCTGGTCCCGTTGACCCACCAGGTCCGCAACGGGCAAAGCCTCATGCTTCTCCTGCACCACAACAGGTGTGACAGCCGAAGCGGCCGCTTTAGACGTTGCAGGCGCCCGCCAGCCGACGACGCTGGAGGGCTGCACGGCCACCGGCCCCGCAGGGTCGGTGGAGGTGATGGTGATCAGCTCGTTGGTCCACGTCATGCCGATGGCGTTGGACAACTTGCGACGCGTCTCGGACACGTTGGTGCCAGGCGGCGGCGCGAGGTCCTGAGGCAGCAGCGAAACGCTGTCGCCGACGGTGAGGACCTTGCCGGTCAACGCCAACCGCACGTGGTCAGGCGTCAGCGCAGTGCTGGCCAGGCGGGAGCCGGCCACGGTGATCGACCGTGCGGCGGCGACCTCGATCGGTGCCACGACGATCTCCGAGCCTTCGACGATGCCGAGGTTCGTCAGCGTCACGTCGTCGACCAGGACGATGCCCGGCGGGTGGTCGCCGGCGGCCGCCAGGGCCGCGCTGACACGGGCGCCGGTGAGCTTCACGGCGTCCCAGGCGCGCAGGCCTAGCGCGTCGAGGACCTCGCGGTGGAGGCGGACTACGCCCCGTCGGGTGTCCAGAGCGGACGGGGACAGGCGGGCCGTCAGCGTGATCACGTCGACGACTCTAGTGCGGTGGTTGGCGTGCAGGGTGGTTGATCTGCCGCAGTGCGCGGCGCGCGTACTAGGGAGGCGAGGATGGCGTACATGACTGACGTCGTGGATGGTGGAGTCGCGCTCCAGGACGGTGACCTGGGCAAGCCGAGACTTGGTCAGAGTTCGGGGCGTCCGTGAGGTATGTGATCGCGTCTGCCACTCCTGCCACGCTGGCGGTGGTGGCGGATCGACTCGGGAGCGGTGTCGAGTTCCGGCTCGGAAGTGTTGCCGAGACCTGGCACGGCTGCGCCGCGATGGTCATGTGGTGGCCGATCGCATACGAAAGGCATGGAGGGACTCCGAAAGACGGGATCGCACGCGTCCTGTTGAACGTGCGCGACGACGCCCCGGAACTCGTGCTGGCCACTCCGCCGGGACCTGGGCTCACCGCCGGTCTCGACCCCGTGGAAGCCGATCGCGAGGTGTTCTCCTTGGCTGTCCTCGGCGCTTGCGTCGAGGCGTACCGGAGAGAACTACCGGACCAGGAGAACTCCACTGTCCTTATCCACTTGGAGGCCGCTGCTCTCGACCAGGGAGACATGGCGGCCACGGCGTCGGGGATCGCCAGGTTTCTTGCCGAGGCGGTCACAGCCTGAAGTGAGGTGCTGGGGACCTTCCGCACGGATGCCGGTTCTGGTGGCCAGACCTTCAGGAATGGGGGCGGACGGATCGCTCTCGACCGCCTGACAGTCAACGGCGTCCACACCTACTATGTGCTTGCACTATCTCCTTCGAGCTTCTCGTAGATGGCGATCTCCCCAGGGTGGGCTAAGAACGACTAGGGGTGGATGTGGCGCAGTCGAGTGATATTCCTGTTTCGGAGAGTGGCGCCAGCCTGTTTCAAGCGGTGTTCGACCTCAAATCAGAGGGTGCGGATTGGCCTCCGGTCTTGATCGAGCGTCTCTGGGGCGAAAAAACGGGCAAGTTGGAGCTGCGGGTGGTGAACACGCCGTTCTTCGTGCGTGGAATCGCGTTCGGCGACCTCATCAGTGTTCGTCCGGATCACGAGCGTCGGGAGCTCGTCTTCGACGGCTTGAAGTCTGAATCTGGCCATTCGGCAGTTCTCGTTGTCTTTCGGCGGCATAGTAAGAGGGGCGAGGTCGAAAGGAAGCTTCGGGAATCTGGCTGCGACATCGGCACCTTGAGTACCTTCGAAAACCTGATTTCTATCAGCATTCCTCCTGTTGTCGACTATGGTGAGCTGCGTGGGTGGCTGCTGGAGCAGGCTGCGGCCGAGGACATCGATCTCCAGGAAAATGCAATATCGAAGATTCATCGACGACAGCTGCCTGAATTTCCGTAGCAAGGTAGGCTGGTCGGATTCGTGGCTTTGCGAAGGGGGACGATGGTGATCGAATCCTTTGGGGGGATCAACTTTTGTGTCACGTCTGTCAGTAACATCGTCGATGATTGCGAAAGCATTGAGTTCGTGGCTGAAGGCGGGCCGAGTGTTGCGATCACCACGAGAGACGACGATCCTGCGAGAGCGCTCCGCGTCAGCATGGAGGGCGAGATCGAGGCGACTGCTTTCCTGCAGATGATCGCCTACTCGCGGAGGCGGTTAGGACTTGTTGACCTTCCCGAAGAACCTTAATAGGTCGGCAAGATTCAGTTGAGGTCGCCGGATTTTCTCAGAAGGTGGCTTCCTTCGAGGTGGTGGTGTCCATGAGTAGTTCGGACTTTCCCGGCCACGACGTACTTCTGTCACGCCTGGTGCGGAGTCAGGGTGACGATCTTCTGCGTGACGTGAATATAGCTTCCGATGAGATACTTCTCCGCAGGCTCGCGGACCGGCTTGACATGCAGACGCTTGACCTCTTCCTTGTCGCCGGTCTGGATGTCCCAGAACACGCCTCGCCCTCCGACGGAGTTGGCAGCGGTGCGCTTCCTCGACTGGTAGAGCGTGCGCTTCGCTTGCCTGAATCCGACCGGGAACGGCTACGTGAATTCGCTCAGTCGCTGCCGGTGATGCCAACGTCAACGATCCTGCGGTGGGGTGCGCTGCCGTCTGGTGAGCAGTATCCTCCGGGATTCGGCTCCCTTTTAGTGCGAATGCTGGCCCTTCGCAACATGGGTTGGTCTGCGGCGGCCCATGTGCTGCGCGAGATGTCAGGCGTTTACCTCTCGGCTTCGACCATCGGTGCGATAGGGCGTGGAGTGCGAGAGCTTGATGCGGAGCTCATCACTGGTCTCGCGGCGGTTGTCGGGATTCCGGTCGCTGTCCTCGCAACCTTGATGGAAGTGGATCCGGCGATCGGAGATCATGTGCATTCGCCCGAGAACCGTGATGTGGCTGGCTTGATCTGGGATGTGCGTCAGTTGACCTCAGGGCAGGTGTGGGAGGTCTCGAACCTAGCGGAATGGTTGGACAGCTGAGGATTCCCGAGACAGAAACGGGCCGGACACGATGATCGCAGACAACAACATAAGTGTCATTTCGGGCGCTGCGCCTGCAGCGGTGTTCCGATGAAGAGAGTTATGCGCTGATGAGCGGTTACAACTTGCTTCAAGTTTCACTTCGGTGTCCGCGCTGCGGCGAGACGGGCACTACTCCGGTGGATTTCCGTTTCGGATTGTTCGAATTTCGCGAGTATGCCTTAGGGGATCGGTTGGAGTGGGGGGAGTGGGGTGATCGGTCGCCGAAGACGAGGCCGGAGGAAGGAAATTTCAGCGGCGAAGGGTATGCTGAGTGTCCTTTCTGCAAGAAGGACTACTGGGTGAGTATTGATGTCCGGTCTGACGTTCTGGCTGCAGTAGCTGTCGACTCATCCAAGCCTGGGTACATTCCCTGATCCGTAGCTCGTGGACTCGGGAGTAGCAAAAGTATTCAACAGGGTTTTTGGGCGGCGCAAATGAATGAAATATCAGTCGGTGAGCTCGATCAGCTGCAAATTCTGGTCATGGTTGATTGGCGCGACGGACCACTTGAAGGGATCGTGAAGCGCAAGGGCGGACAAGCTTGCTGGTACTTCAAGTTGCTTGCGGAGCGGCAGGAGGCGACGGCAACGCTCGGCGACCGACTCTTCGCTCTCTGGGCTCTTCCAGAGCAGGAAGGCTCGACCCTGTTCGATGAGTACGGAGGTGTCGAAGGAGGCGGCGTTGTCTGGCCGCCGTCCGGAACGCTGGGCTCTGACAAGGCGGCCGGCATCGTTGAAAAGCTCCGGTCCGACAGGCCGGGACCGCCGAATCTGATCATCCAATCTTCGCACCTCGTCGAGGTGCTCGGCGTTTGGAATGTGGCGACGGACTGAGTGGTAGCCGTGAAATGCGAAAAGCCCACCGGACTACTTCCGGTGGGCTTCTCGTTTGCTGGGTTCGGGGAGCTGAGTGAAAGGGCCACCGCTTCGGCTGGCGCCTCAAGCCCAACTGCCGCCATGACAGGCGGCATCCGTTGGCCGAGGGCACCGAGCCGTCCACCGCAGTAGGCGCAGCCCCATCACGCCGAGGCCTGCGCACCGCGCGCATGGCCGCACCATCGACACGACAGTGCAACGGCTGACGCAACCCAAGTCGACGAGCAGGCACCCCATGCGCACGCTGATAACACGACGATCGGCACCGGTAACAGTCCAAGCCTCGGAAGGCTTGGACAGTCACATGTACCGCCGCGCCGGAACTTGAGGCAGACGCCGGCGCGAAAACTATGGGCCGGACACGCTCAACGTGTCCGGCCCGCAGTCTGTTCAGGAAACGATCAGCGCTTCGGCTGCCGCCGAAGCCCCAACTGCCGCCAAGACCGCCGCCGCCCATTGGCAGAAGGCACAACACCCTCCGCAGCAACAGCGGAAGAAACATCCCGCCGAGGCCGCCGAACAGCCCGCATAGCCGCACCAGCAACCCGCCCATGCAACGGCTGACGCAGCCCAAGCCGACGAGCAGCCACCCCATGAGCCCGCTTGATAGCCCGGCGATCGGCACCGGTGACGGTCCAAGCCTCAGGATGCTTGGAAAGCCACATGTACCGCCGCACCGAGTAAGGCAGGTGCGCGAGATAAACGACCATCGCGATGATCAGCGCCACCAGCGGGAACGTGATGATCGCGGCGGCGAGAAGTCCGATCAGGACCAGCAGAGGCGCGACCGCGCGCGGCGGCACCTTCACGGTCTTCACGGACAAGGTCGGGATGCGCGACACCAGCAGCATCGCGACCACGACGGTCCAGATTCCGACGACAAGCGGTGAGTTCCACCAGCCGTCGCGGCGGACCTGCTCCTCGACGATCAACGGCAGCAGCAACAACAGGCCGCCGGCGGGAGCGGGCACGCCTACGAAGAACTCCTTCGCGAACGGCGGCTGTTCCTTTTCCAGCAACGTGTTGAAGCGGGCCAGGCGGACCACCATGCAGACCGCGAAGATCAGCGCGATGACCCAGCCCGCCCGGCTGCCCTCGAACTTCCAGAGGTAGATCGCCAGGGCGGGTGCCACGCCGAACGAGATGGCGTCGGCCAGGGAGTCCAGCTCCGCGCCCATCTTCGACGTCGCGTCCAGCAGGCGGGCGATGCGGCCGTCCAGGCCGTCGAACACCGCGGCCGCGGCGATGGAGGCGATGGCCGCGCCCCACATGCCGATGTTCGCGAAGTGCACTGCCGAGAGGCCCGAGCACATCGCGAGGACCGTGATGGCGTTCGGCAGCAGGCGAACGCCGGGCCCGCTGGGAGCCATCAGGCCTCCGGGAGCTCAGCGAGGACGGTCTCCCCGCCGATGGTGCGCTGACCGGCCTCGACCAGCACGCGGCTGCCGCGCGGGACGTAGAGGTCGACGCGCGAGCCGAAGCGGATCAGGCCGTAGGTCTGGCCGGCGGCGACCTTCTCGCCCTCGGCGACCTCGCACACGATGCGGCGGGCGACGAGGCCGGCGATCTGCACGACCACCAAGTCCACACCCGACGTGGTGCGCAGCCACACGGTGTTGCGCTCGTTCTCCTCGGACGCCTTGTCCAGGTCGGCCGAGAGGAACTTGCCGGGGTGGTACGAGACCTGGACGATCTCGCCGTCCGCGGGCACGCGCTGCACGTGCACGTCGAAGACCGAGAGGAACACGCTCACGCGGGTCATCGGCTCGGTGCCGAGGCCGAGCTCTGCGGGCGGGACGGCGTCGACCACGTGCGAGACGGTGCCGTCGGCCGGGGCCACCGCGAGGTTCGGGCGGGTCGGCGTCACGCGCTTCGGCTCGCGGAAGAACCACGCCACCCACGCTGTGACCAGGGCGAGGACCACGCCGAGCCGCTTGAAGCGCAGCCGGACCAGGAGGGTCGCGATGGCCGCGCCCGCGACGAACGGGCGTCCGGCCGGGTGCATCGGCGGCACCATGCCGCGCGCGAGTTCGAGGAAGTGAGAGACGGGCTTTTCGCTGCTCATCGTGTCGTGGGGTTCCGTAGCTTCCGTGGTTGTCGGGCGGCATCACGCTACGCCAACACGCCAAACCGCCCATCAGGACTGCCGGAAAAGCAAGTGGCCGGTGGGCCCATGCATCCCCCGACGAATGCACGGGCCCAACGGCCCCTGCGGGCAGTGTAATCCCCGTCACATGGGGTGAACAACGTCGTACTGTGAGCGTTCCGTCACAGTCCGTCGAGACCAATGGCTTGCAACCGACGTCGCACTTCAGGGACTCGTGAAGCGTCACGGACGGCGGGTGCGACGAGGTCGTCGGGATAGACCGCAGCTCCGTCGGGCAGCCGCAGCACGAAGAGTCCGCCCCAGTTCAGCTCCAGCTCGGCGCGCCCTGCCGTCACGAGCTGGTCGGCGATCATGCAGCCGAGGAGTTCCGTCACGGTTTCGACAGCCGCGTCGTGCACCTGTTCGGCGGTCAGCGAGCCGTCGACCGGCCTGCCGGTCAGCTCGTGCAGGCGGCCCTGCTCCAACCCCGTCAACAGCGCGGCCAGCGTGTCGCCGATCTTGCTGACCCGGCCCGCGTGCCGCAGCGCCTCGGCGTAGCGGCGCAGCAGTTCCGGCCCGGTCAGCGGGGCCAGCTGCTCCCAGGTGATCGGCGGTCCCTTCACGTCGACCAGCTTCGCGATCTCCTCCGCGGGCGTGCCCCGCAGCAACGTCCACGCGGGCCGCTCGTCGACGGCCTCCGCCACCGTCATCGCGGCCGGCCGGAGTTGCCTCATCGCGGCCACTCGCTCCCGGACCGGGGGATGGCTGTCGAACACCGTCTTCGGCTCCTGCTCGGCCAGGAGGGGCTCCAGCTCTCGCAGCTCGTGCACGCGCCGCGGGTGGTCCAGGTAGGCGCGGAAGCCCTCGACCAGCGGCGGCGTGCGGCCCGCGAGGACGGCGAGCGAGACGTACCAGCGCAGGTAGTCGTTCCAGCCCTCGCCGACCGGACCCATCCGCAACAGCGCCCGCGACGCCGCCTCCTGCCCGGCCGCGGCCACGGCGACCTCGTCGGCGAACTGCTCGTGCTTGCGGCTCTCCGAGGCGGCGACCAGCGCGTACAGCCTGGCCCACGCGTAGAGCACGCCGAACGAGGTGTCGACCCGCCCGACCGCCAGCCCGAGTGCGAGCTTCGCGCGGTACGTCACCGCGGAGACCTTCGTGTGCCCGCCGCCGTAGTGACCCAGCTCGTGCGCGAGGACCGACCTCAGCTCGCCGATGCCCGTGCCCGCCACCAGCGGCAGCCCGAGCTCCAGGTACCGCACACCGCGGCGTTCCCACACGCTCGCGTTCGCCCCGTCGACGAGCCTGATGTCGTCCGGGCTGCGGGTGCCCGCGATCCGCGCCAGCTCGTCGACGTGCTGCCAGAGCTCGGGGTGCGTCGCGCGGGTCATCGCGACGCCGCTCGGCTGCGGCCTGATCCACAACGCCACCAGCATCGCCACCAGCGGAGGACCGCCCAGCACGAGGGCGAGCAGCCCGAGGTACACGCCGCCCTCGACGTCGCCCTGGTCGAAGACCGCGAGCGCGGCCCCGCCCAGCCCGACGAACAGGCCCACCGCCAGCACGAAGAAACCGGCGAGCATCGCCAGCGCCAGCGTCGCTCTCATCGATCCGTCCCCCAGAACGTCGTCCTTATTGCAGGTATCTGATGGTGACCTCGGCGCCCGCCGCCAGTTCGGTGACGTCCTGCGGCACCTCGATCAGGCAGTTCGACAGCGCCAGCGCCGACAGCAGGTGCGATCCCGGCCCCCCGACCGGCGTCACGACCTGCCCGGACGACGGGTCGTACGCACCCCGCCGGAACTGCGTCCTCCCTGCTGGAGACGTCAGCCCGGTCGTGATGGTTGCCCGCGCGGTGGTGCGCTCGACCTGGAGGTGGCCCATCGCCGCGAGCAGCGCCGGCCGCACGAACACCTCGAACGACACCTGCGCGCTCACCGGGTTGCCCGGCAGCGTCAGCACCGGCACGCCCTCGTACCTGCCCGCCCCCTGCGGACCGCCCGGCTGCATGGCGACCTTGGTGAACCGCACGTCGTGGCTGACCAGGGCGTCCTTGACCACCTCGTAGGCGCCCGCGCTGACCCCGCCGGACGTCACGATCACGTCCACCGAGCCGAGATAGGGCGCCAGCGCGCGGTGGAACGCGTCCACGTCGTCCGGCACGAACCGCAGCTGCACGGCGATGCCTCCCGCCTCGCGCACCGAGGAGGCGAGCATCATGCCGTTCGACTCGTAGATCTGGCCCTGCTGCAACGGCTGGCCGGGCTCGACCAGCTCGGAGCCGGTGGACAGGATCAGCACGCGCGGGCGGCGGCGCACCGGCAGCTCGGCGAGACCGAGCGCCGACGCGAGACCGAGCTGGGCCGGGCGCAGCACCGTGCCCGCGACCAGCACCGCGTCGCCCTTCTGCACGTCGTCGCCGGCGGTCCGGATGTTCGCACCGGCCTCGACCGCCGCGTTGATCGTGACGGTGCCAGTGATCGTGCCGGGGCCGCCGTCGGTCCACTCGACCTGGACCACCGCGTCCGCGCCGGGCGGCACCGGAGCGCCTGTCATGATCCGCTGCACGCTGCCGGGTTCGAGGGCGGACAGCTCCGTGCGACCTGCGGGGATGTCGTCGGTCACGGGGAGGCGGACCGGCACGCCAACCAGGTCCGCGGCGCGGACGGCGTACCCGTCCATCGCGGAGTTGTCGAACGGCGGCAGGGACAGCGGGGCGATGACGTCGGCGGCGAGCACGAGCCCGAGGCACTCGTCGAGCGGGAGCTGCAGCACGGGCATGCGCCCGACGAGCTCCGCGACGCGCTGGCGGTGTTCGGCGACTGTGGTGGGGGACACGACTGCATACTGCCAACGTCGAGGTGGTCGTGGGGATCGCTTGGACCTCGTTGCTCCCGGAGGTGTTGTTAGTGCAGGTCCGGACCAGGCACACACCGACGTTCGGCGTGGCGAGACTCGTGCTCGCGCCCGGAGAGATGGTGCTGGCCGACCCGCAGACCCTGGTGGCCACGAGCTACGGGCTCGCGGTCGACGTCAAGGGCGCGGGTGCGAAGGCAGTCGCGCTGTGCACGGCCGGTGCGGAAGGCGGCTGGATCGACGCGGCGCCCGCGTTGCCCGGTGACCTGCACCTGGTCGAGCTCGACGGCACCCACGGCTGGTGCGTCTCACGGCTCGGCTGGGTCGCGTCGAGCAGCACGGTCGCGATGAACCCCGACGCGCCGCCCATGAAAGCGCTTTTCGGTGGTGTCGAAGGCTTCCTGAACTACGCGCACGGCCAGGGTTCCGTCGTGCTCGCCTGCTACGGCGCGCTCGACCTCGTGACGCTCGCGGCCGGCGAGGCGGTGACGATCGCCAGCGACCACGTCGTGGCGTTCGCGGACACCGTGCAATGCCGCCTTCGCGCGTTGCCGCCGGATGGTGCGCAATCCATTCACTCCGGCGAAGGACTGGTGTTCGACTTCGCTGGTCCAGGTGCGGTGCTGACCCAGACGAGGGGACCACGCCGACTCGCCACCTGGTTGCGCGCCAACGGAGTCAGCTCGCGTTCATGACTCCGTAAGGAGGTATCCGCGTGACATTTCTTCTCTTAGCGTTGCGTTCTGCTTGCGTGACTTGAAGGAGGACGCCTTGGCTCTCGGTACCGTCAAGTGGTTCAACTCCGAAAAGGGATACGGCTTCATCGCAACCGACGGCGGGCCCGACGTGTTCGTGCACTACTCGGCGATCCAGATGGACGGCTTCCGGACGCTCTCCGAGGGCGACCGGGTGGAGTTCGAGGTGCAGGCCGGGCGGGACGGGCGCAGCCAGGCATCGGACGTCCGCAAGGCGTAGGTCCGCAAGGCGTAGTGCCGCTTCGACCAGCGTTTTGACCAACCCCCGCCGAGCTGATCCGGGCGGGCGTTAGGCTGCCTCGCGTGTCGGAGGACCTGAGCGGGCGGCGGATCGCGCATTACCGGATCGATGGTGTGCTCGGTCGCGGTGGCATGAGCGTGACCTACCGGGCCACGGACGTGAGACTTGGCCGCAAAGTCGCGCTCAAGGTCATCGGTGAGCACCTCGCGCCCGACGCGGAGTTCCGCGAGCGGTTCGTCGACGAGGCGCGCAACACCTCCGCCATCGACCACGCGAACATCGTGCCGCTCTACGACTTCGACGAGGTCGACGGCCTGCTCTACATCGCGATGCGGCTCGTGGACGGCCAGGACATGGCCGGCCACATCAAGGAGGGGCCGCTCAGCCCCGCGCGCACGCTGACGCTGCTCGCCCAGGTCGCCGAAGCGCTCGACATGTTGCACGGCAAGGGTCTCGTGCACCTCGACGTGAAGCCGGCGAACGTGCTGGTGACCACCAAGGAAGGCACGCGCGAGCACGTCTACGTCGCGGACTTCGGCCTGACCCGGCGCGGCGCCACCGGCCACCGCACTCGAACGGGTGATTTCCTCGGCTCGCCGACCTACGCGGCGCCGGAGCACCTGCGCGGCGAGCCCGTCGACGGCCGCACCGACCAGTACGCGCTCGCCTGCATGCTGTTCGCCTGTCTGAGCGGCCGCCCGCCGTTCCGGGGCGGCGTGCAGGAGGTCATCCAGGGCCACCTCGGCGGCACCGTGCCGGCGCTGTCGCAGCTCGTCGCGTTGCCGCCGGCGATCGACGAGGTCATCCGCAAGGGCACTTCGAAGGACCCGTCGCAGCGGTTCGCGAACTGCGCCGAGCTGGTCAACGCCGCCCGCGGCGCTCTAGCCGGGGTCGCGCAGGGCTCGGGTCCCGCTGCAGCCGGGCCGCAGTCCGGCTCGATCCCGGTGCAGTCGCCGATGTCCGGCCCGATGCCCGCGCAGCAGGGGCAGTACCAGGGCGGCTACCAGCAGCAGGGGCTCGCGGACCCGGTCCGCCTGCGCCCGCCGAACCAGGTCGGCGTGAGCGCTTTCACGTCCACCAAGAAAGAGCGCCCGGCGTGGTTCGCGCCGGTCATCGCGGCCGCCGCGGCGATCGCGCTGATCATCGTCGTGGTGCTCATCCTGACGCCTGGTGACGAGCCGCCGAGGCAGCCGAAGACGAACTCCTCGCCGACGCTGAACATCGACGACGGGTCGACCTCGAAGAAGCCGCTGCCGACCTCTGTGCCGGTGCGCACCTCCCGCTGAGTTCGCCCCGGGTTCGCTTGCACTCGCCGTGCACGAGTGCTAAACACGAACTAGCACTCGGCACGTCCGAGTGCCAATGCAGTGAGGCTGGGACGGTGAGGCACCCTCGTGATCAACGGGGGAGTCGTCCGTCGCGGGCACCGAGCCTGGCCACTCGCACCGTGTTCCGCTGTGGGCGTGCGCCCGCAGTGGCCCAGAATCCACAAAGGCGGAGGAACACACCGCAATGGCCAAGATGATTGCGTTCGACGAGGAAGCCCGTCGCGGTCTCGAGCGCGGGATGAACATCCTCGCTGACGCCGTCAAGGTGACGCTCGGCCCGAAGGGCCGCAACGTCGTGCTCGAGAAGAAGTGGGGCGCGCCGACCATCACCAACGATGGCGTCTCCATCGCGAAGGAGATCGAGCTCGAGGACCCGTGGGAGAAGATCGGGGCCGAGCTCGTCAAGGAGGTCGCGAAGAAGACCGACGACGTCGCCGGTGACGGTACGACCACCGCGACGGTGCTCGCACAGGCTCTGGTCCGCGAGGGCCTGCGCAACGTGGCCGCGGGCGCGAACCCGCTCGGCCTCAAGCGCGGCATCGAGCAGGCCGTCGAGGCGATTGCCGAGCAGCTCCTGAAGGCCGCCAAGGAGATCGAGACGAAGGAGCAGATCGCTGCTACCGCGTCCATCTCCGCCGCTGACCCCACGATCGGCGAGCTCATCGCCGAGGCGATGGACAAGGTCGGCAAGGAAGGCGTCATCACCGTCGAGGAGAGCAACACCCTCGGGCTCGAGCTGGAGCTCACCGAAGGTATGCGCTTCGACAAGGGCTACATCTCCGGTTACTTCGTGACCGACCCCGAGCGCCAGGAAGCGACCCTCGAGGACCCGTACATCCTGCTGTTCGGCTCCAAGATCTCCACGGTCAAGGACCTGCTCCCGCTCCTCGAGAAGGTCATGCAGGGCGGCAAGCCGCTGCTGATCATCTCGGAGGACGTCGAGGGCGAGGCCCTGGCCACGCTGGTCGTCAACAAGATCCGCGGCACCTTCAAGTCCGTCGCCGTCAAGGCGCCCGGCTTCGGTGACCGCCGCAAGGCCATCCTCCAGGACATCGCCACCCTCACCGGTGGCCAGGTCATCACCGAGGACGTCGGCCTGAAGCTGGAGAACGCCGACATCTCGCTGCTGGGCAAGGCCCGCAAGGTCGTCGTCACCAAGGACGAGACGACCATCGTCGAGGGTGCTGGTGACGCCGAGCAGATCCAGGGTCGCGTCAACCAGATCCGCGCCGAGATCGAGAAGTCGGACTCCGACTACGACCGCGAGAAGCTCCAGGAGCGCCTCGCCAAGCTCGCCGGCGGCGTTGCCGTCATCAAGGCGGGCGCGGCCACCGAGGTCGAGCTCAAGGAGCGCAAGCACCGCATCGAAGACGCGGTCCGCAACGCCAAGGCCGCCGTTGAAGAGGGCATCGTCGCCGGTGGTGGCGTCGCGCTGCTTCAGGCTGCCGAGGCCGCCTTCGCGGGTCTGCGCCTGACCGGCGACGAGGCCACTGGTGCCAACATCGTCAAGGTCGCGGTCGAGGCTCCGCTGAAGCAGATCGCCATCAACGCCGGCCTCGAAGGCGGCGTCGTGGTCGAGCGCGTCAAGTCCCTGCCCGCGGGCGAGGGCCTGGACGCCGCGACCGGCGAGTACAAGGACCTGATCAAGGCGGGCATCATCGACCCGGCCAAGGTCACGCGTTCCGCGCTGCAGAACGCCGCGTCCATCGCCGCGCTGTTCCTGACGACCGAGGCGGTCGTCGCGGACAAGCCGGAGAAGAACGCTGCTCCGGCCGCGCCGGACGCCGGCGGCATGGACTTCTGAGTCCGGCTGCTTGATTGCTCTGATCGGCCCGGTTCCGCCTTTGGCGGGGCCGGGCCTTTCGGCGTTTCTGGGGGAGGGGGCTCAGGCGGTGCTGGGCGGGTGGTGCTCGGTGGACGGTGGGCGGGCGGTGCTGGGCGCGTGGTGCTCGGTGGACGGTGGGCGGGCGGTGCTGGGCCGGTGGCGCCCGGTGGGCGGTGGCGCCCGGTGGGCGGTGGTGGGCGGGTGGTGCCCGGTGGGCGGTGGTGGGCGGGTGGTGCCCGGTGGGCGGTGGTGGGCGGGTGGTGCCCGGTGGGCGGTGGTGGGCGGGTGGTGGCGTCATCGCGATCAAGGGCGCTCGCCAACGGTCTCGTTGCAACCGCGCGGGAGTGTCAGACCCCGTCGGTACGTTGGGCCGCGGGGGACACCAAATCCAAGGGGACCCCTGCGCAAGCGTGCGCAAGCCGATCCCCCAGGGGAAGCCAGAAACCCCAGTACCAGGCGCGGTACGCCCCCAAAGCCCAACCCACCGCGCCACCAGCCGTCGCAAAACCGCCGCAAGCCACCGAAAGCCGCTGCAAACCGCTGAAGATCCGCCGTAAGCCGCCGCAAACTGCTGAAAGACCGCCGCAAGCCGTACTGCCGTTGAAACCGCCAAAGCCGCTAAGCCACTAAGCCGCCAAAACCGCCAAGGCCATCGAACCCGCCAAAACCATCGAACCCCCCATAGCCATCGAACCCGCTAAAGCATGATCGTCGGCGTAACCACAGTCCGCCCAGGCTCGCCCCGAGAGTTCACCAGATGCACCAGAATCTGAGTGGTCCCAGCCGGCACGTCAGGCAGCACGAACCGCCCCCCGTCATCAGCACGGGTGGACGAGGACTTGTGGTCGGCCACCCGCACCTCCACCGTGTGCTCCCCGGCAGGAACCAGCCAGCCGTCGATGCGGTGGCGGGACCCGGTCGAGGTGAAGTTCACCATGAGCGTGAGGTTGTCGACGGTGAAGGTGATCGTGCCCGTCTGGCCACCGCGGACGCCGGCGAAGGAGCCCGCGCGTTCCCAGCGGGCGACCTCCACGTCGAGGTCTTCCAGCGCTATCGCGAACTTCACGCGATCCACCAGGTCTGCTGGTGGCGGGTCAAGTTCGTCGACCAGCCTGTTCAGTTCGGAGAGGACGGCGGTGTCCTCAAGGCCCCTGCGGTCGTCGCGCGGGTCGATCTCGTTCACCGCGATCCTCCTTCCGATTCCAGGTAGCTGCGCAGCAGGTTCAAACACCGTCCCCTGGTCGGACCGATGCTGCCGTGGGGCATGGCGAGTGCCTCTGCCACCGCTCGGTACTCGGCGCGCCCCGCGAGCACGGTGAGTCGGAGCAGTTCCTGGCACCTCGTGGTCAGTCGGCCGAACGCGAGCCACAGCCTGCGGTCGCGGTCGTCGATCAGCGTCACGTCCTCGGGCAGGCCGGTGTCGGACTCGAGCTGTTCGGCGTATTCGTCGGACAGGTGGGTCTCACGCTTGTTGGGTGTCCAAGTTCGGCGTGCTTCACGCCTCGTTGTGACGACCAAGTAGCCGACCAGGGCTTTGGGCTCGTGGATGTTCTCGATGTTCTTGAGGAACGCGAGCCACACGGTCTGCACGACGTCTTCCGCGGCGGCCCTGTCCAGGCCTTGGCCGCGGGCCACGTGCCACAGCAGTGGGGTCAGCTCGGTCACCAGGACGTCCAACGCGTCACGGTTCCCTTCGCGCGCGGCGGAAACGCACACCGCGTGCCGTTCGGTGCCTTCAAGTCCGTCCCACGGCGGACGGTCATCCGCCGTGTGCAGCTCGTCCACGCAGCACCTCCGATCGGCCGCCCTGGTCAGCGCCGTTCGCCAACTCATGAAGGGCTAACTGGGCGGTAGATACAAAAATCACTCGAATGGAGCAGTATCACCGCTGTGCCGATGTTCATCTTCCTCCGGGTACGCCAGCGGCCCGTGATTCCCCCTCCGCATCACGGGCCGCCATGGTGGGAGCTCGCGCCAGCCGGCACCCCTCGAACCGGCTGACGCGTGCTCCACGCCTGAACAAGCGCTTACCGAGAAGGAGCGTTTGCCAGGCGAGCAGATACACGTCAGACGCAGGATCGGCGTGCCTCGCTCCGGATTCACGAAAGCACATCGGGTTGACCGTTATGGTCTAGACCATGCCGATTCTCGAAGTGATCGCACTGGACGCGAAGGACGCCGAGGCCGCGCAGGCGGGCGGCGCGCACCGGTTGGAACTGGTCGCCGACATGGCCTCGGACGGCCTCACCCCGTCGGTCGCCACGTTCAAGGACGTCAAGTCAGCCACGGACCTGCCCATCCGCGTGATGCTGCGCGACGCCAAGGGCTTCGCGCCCGGCGACCTCAAGCAGCTGCGCAGGCAGGCCAGGGAGCTCCGGGAGGCGGGCGCCACCGAGTTCGTCCTCGGCTTCCTCGACGCCGAGGGGGAGATCGACGAAGGTGTCACGCTGAACCTGGTCGCCGAGCTGGAGGGCTGTGCCTGGACCTTCCACCGCGCGCTCGACAACTCGGTGGACGTCCTGCGGTCCTGGGGGGTCGTGCAGACCCTCGGCTGTGACACGGTGCTCGCTGCCGGTAGTCCCAAGGGGGTGGAGGACGGCATGGCGAACCTGAAGAAGCTGGTCAACCAGGCCCCTCCGGCGCTGCTCGTCGGCGGCGGACTCCAGCAGCGCTTCGTCGCGGAACTGCTGGCAGCGGGCGTGTCGGGCTTCCACGTCGGCAGCGCGGTTCGCCCGGGAGGGTGGGATACGCCGGTTGCCAGTGCATCAGTTCGGGAATGGGTCAATCGTCTGGTCTAGACCCTTGACGCAGACCGTTCTACAGTCACGTTGCTTCCTGTGAAATAGCCGTTGCAAAATACGCAACATGGAGGGCGCGATGCGACTGAAGACATTCGTGGCCGTGCTGGGCGTGGGCGCGGTGGTCGCCTGCGCGCCCGTGCAGTCCGGACCGGCCACCGACACGGGTACCGACGAGAAGACGGGACAGCTGCGGGTCTGGTTGTTCGACGAGGTCAACCGGGGCCCCAAGGAAGGCGTCGTCAAGGAGGCGATCTCCGAGTTCCAGACGGCCCACCAAGGGGTCACGGTCGACGTCCAGTACATCCAGGTGTCGAGCAGGGCGGAACGCTTCAAGGCCGCCTTCAGCGACCCGAAGAGCGCGCCGGACGTCGCGGAGTTCGGCAACACCGACCTCGCGGGCTACGTGTCCGCCGGAGGCTTCTCCGAGCTCGACCTGAGCAAGTGGTCCGAGTCGAAGGACCTGGTCCCGACGATCCTCGACACGGCCAAGGTGGACGGCAAGACCTACGGCGTGCCGTGGTTCGTCGGCGTCCGGGCGCTCTACTACCGCACGGACGTGTTCACCGAGCTCGGCCTCAAGCCGCCGGCGACGCTGGACGAGATCGCCACGACGGCGCGGCAGATCCGCAAGGCCAAGCCCGAGCTGATCGGCATGTCCGCCGGTGGCAAGTACCTGTTCGCCGCGCTGCCGTTCATCTGGGCCAACGGCGGTGACATCGCCAAGCAGGACGGCGGCAAGTTCACCGCGACCATCGACAGCGCCGAGGCGAAGGCCGGTGTCGCCAAGTACACCGAGCTGATCAAGGACGACATCTGCCCGCCCGCCACCTGCGCCGGCAACGGTGGTGACGCGAGCGTCGAGGCGTTCCGCGCCGGCAAGGCCGCGATGACCATCGGCGGCGACTTCAACCGCAAGTCCGTCGACGCGTCCAGCGCGGCCGGCAAGTACGCGGTGGTGCCGCTGCCTGGCAAGACCGCGGGCTCGATCGCACCCGCGTTCGCCGGCGGCAACCTGCTCGGTGTCATGAAGGGCACGCAGCGCAAGACGCTCGCGAACGAGTTCACGCAGCTGCTCGCGTCGAAGAAGTACCAGCAGAAGATGTACACGGCGATGGGCAACCTGCCGACGTTCAGCGACGTGCAGAAGCAGGTCAGCGACTCCGACAAGTTCCTGGAGCCGTTCACGAAGACCCTGCAGGCCGGCACGAAGTTCGTCCCCGTCACGCCGGCGTGGGCGAAGATCGAGGCGCAGACCGTGGTGCCGACGATGCTCCAGGAGGTCGTCACCGGCGCGAAGAGCGTCGACACGGCCACCGCCGACGCCGCCAAGACGATGAACGCGGCCTTCGCATCGTGAGCATGACCGCCAAAGGTCAGGGGCGGACCGCCTTCGCCTACCTGATCCCAGCGCTGCTGGTGCTCGGGGGCCTGCTGGCCTACCCGATCTACCAGCTGGTGCTCATCTCGCTCTACGACTACGGCCAGGAGCAGGTGAGCGGCGGTGCGCCGCTCACCTTCCTGGGCCTCGGCAACTACCAGAAGCTGCTGGCGGACCAGCAGTTCTGGGCGGTGCTCGGGCAGACCGTCGCGTTCGCGGCGGTCTGCGTGGTCGGCACGTTGCTTGTGGGCGCTTTTCTCGCGATCCTCGCCACGAGGGTGCGCACGTGGGTTCGGATGACGTTGTTCCTGGCGGCGCTCGGTGCGTGGTCCACGCCCGCCGTCGCCGGTTCGACGATCTGGCTCTTCCTGTTCGACGCGAACTTCGGGCTCGTCAACGAGGTGCTCGGCATCCAGGGCTTCTCTTGGACGTTCGACAAGTGGACGGCGTTCGGACTCGTTGCGGCACAGGTGATCTGGTGCTCGTTCCCGTTCGTCATGGTGACGCTGTACGCGGGCATCAAGGCGATTCCGGGCGAGGTGCTGGAGGCAGCGGCACTGGACGGTGCGTCCACGTTCCGCACGGCCTGGAGCGTCACCCTGCCGTTGCTGCGGCCGATCATCCTCGTGGTGACGATCCAGTCGATCATCTGGGACTTCAAGGTGTTCACGCAGATCTACGTGATGACCAACGGCGGCGGCATCGCCGGGCGCAACCTCGTGCTCAACGTCTACGCCTACCAACAGGCGTTCGCGGCGTCGGAGTACGGCCTGGGCGCGACGATCGGTGTCGTGATGACCGTGCTGCTGCTGGCGATCACGATGTTCTACCTGCGCGCGCTGCGCCGTTCCGGGGAGGTCCTGTGAGGCGCTGGCTGACCGAGGGCTTCGTCCTCATCATCGCCGCGGTCGTGGCGTTCCCGCTGTTCTGGATGGTGCTGAGCGCGTTCAAGCCGGAGGACGAGATCATCTCGGCCGATCCGGTGCCGTGGACGACCAGGCCCACGCTGGACAGCTTCACGCGCGCGCTGACCGTCGCGAACTTCGGGCGCTACTTCCTGAACAGCATCGTGGTGGCGCTGGTCGTGGTGGTGCTGAGCATCCTGATCTCGTTCCTCGCGGCCACGGCGCTGACCCGGTTCCGGTTCCGCAGCAGGACGACGTTGCTGATCATGCTGCTGATCGTGCAGATGGTGCCGGTCGAGGCGTTGACCGTGCCGCTGTTCTTCCTGATGCGCTCGGTCGGTGACTCGGTGCCGGCGTTCGGGCTGAACCACCTGGGGTCGTTGGTGCTGGTGCACCTGGCCTTCAGCCTGCCGTTCGCGATCTGGATGCTGCGCGGGTTCGTCGCGGCCGTCCCGGTCGAGCTGGAAGAGGCGGCCACTTTGGACGGTGCCTCCCGCTTCCGGTTCCTGTGGCAGGTGCTGTTCCCGTTGGTGGCGCCTGGTTTGGTAGCGACCTCCGTCCTGTCGTTCATCCACGCCTGGAACGACTTCCTGTTCGCCAAGACGTTCATCATCTCGGCCGTGGAGAACCAGACCCTGCCGCTGGCTCTTCAGGTGTTCGTCAAACCCGACCAGAACGATTGGGGCGCGATCATGGCGGGCTCCACCCTGATGACGATCCCGGTGCTGATCTTCTTCATGCTCGTGCAGCGCCGCCTGGTGTCCGGACTCGCGGGGGCGGTGAAGGGATGAACCTCCTCCCACGCCCGGTGTCCTACGTGGACGGCGGCAGGACGTGCGACTACAAGGGCTGGGAGACGGTTCTCGTCGACGGGCCGCCAGGCGGCTACCGGCTCCTGTCCGGTGATGACGGCGTCCTGATCGAGGCGCACGACGAGGCCGGCGAGATGAACGCGCTGCAGACGTTGCGGCAGCTGCTCGGCGTGGGCGCTTTCCGGGTGTCGGGGGAGAAGCCGCGGGTCATCCCCGCGTGCGAGATCGTCGACTACCCGCGGTTTCAGTGGCGTGGCGTGATGCTCGACGTGGCGCGGCACTTCCTGCCCAAGCGGGAGGTCCTGCGGTACGTCGAGCTGCTGTCCGCGCACAAGCTCAACGTCCTGCACCTGCACCTCACAGACGACCAGGGCTGGCGCTTCGAGGTGAAGCGCTACCCGAAGCTCACCGAGGTCGGCTCGTGGCGGGAGGACTCGCGGTTCGGGGACCGTCGCGCGGGCGGGATGGCGGGCCGCCCGCACGGCGGTTTCTACACCCAGGAAGACCTGCGCGAGATCGTCGAGTACGCGCGGCTGCGCAGCATCATCGTGATCCCGGAGATCGACATCCCCGGCCACTCGCAGGCGGCGATCGCGGCGTATCCGGAGCTGGGGGTGCACGGCGGCGACGTCTGGACGGACTGGGGCGTCAACGAACGCGTGCTGAACACCGAGGAGTCCACTGTGGACTTCTACCGGGGCGTGTTCGACGAGCTGATGGACGTCTTCCCCTGCGAGTTCATCGGACTCGGCGGCGACGAGGCGCCCGGCCACGACGGTGAACTGGTCCGTGCGATCGCGCGGCACATCGTCCGCAACGGCCGGCGGCCGTACGGGTGGGACGAGATCCTCGAGTCCGGGCCGTTGCCGGTCGGCACGGTCGTCGCGTCGTGGCGCGGTGTCGAGGGCGGCGTCACGGCGTTGCGCGAGGGCCACGACGTGGTGATGTGCCCCGAGGAGCACGTCTATCTCGACTACCGGCAGTCGGACTCGCCCGACGAGCCGATCCCGGTGGGCACCGTGACGACGCTGGAGGACGTCTACGCGTGGGATCCGGTGCCCGCATCGGTGACCGGTGACGAGCCTGGCCGGTTGCTGGGGGCTCAGGCGAACATCTGGACCGAGCACCTCGACTCGGCCCGCAGGGTCGACTACGCGGCGTTTCCGAGGCTGGCCGCGTTCGCCGAGGTCGTGTGGTCCCCGGCGGAGAAGGATCCGGACTTCGTGGCGCGGTTGGCCGAACATCATCTGCCGAGGCTCGACGCCCTCGGGGTGGAGTACCGACCCCTCAGCGGTCCCCACCCCTGGCAACGACTTCCCGGCGTGCCCGGCTTTCCGCGCTGATCACACCGCCGCGTCTTCCTCGGGCATGAGGATCCAGGCGGCCACGTAGAGGATCGCGCCGGTGCCGAAGCCCAGCAGCGTCGCCGCCACCAGGATGATCCGCAGCAGGGCCGCGTCCACACCGAGCAGCTTCGCCGCGCCACCGCAGACGCCGGAGATCATCCGGTCGGACCTGCTGCGGCGGAGCTTCTTGACCTGGGCCGTTGCGTCGTTGAGCACGTTGTTCGTCATGCCACAAGACTCGTGGTTTCGAAGGTCTCGCACATCGGTGACCACCCCGAATCCGACCCTGAGTCGTAGGCTGAGGGTCATGGAGTCCCCTGAGGAACTGGGGTCAGGGCTCGACCGCGCGGGGTACCTGCCGGACGCCGGCATCGCCACGGCGGCGTTCCTCGCGGTCCGGATGGGGCGGCCGCTGTTCCTCGAGGGTGAACCCGGCACCGGCAAGACCTCGCTGGCACTGGCGCTGGCCAGGACGATGGACGTGCCGCTGATCAGACTCCAGTGCCACGAGGGCATCGACGCCACGCAGGCGTTGTACGACTGGGACTACCCGCGCCAGCTCATGCACCTGCGGGTGCTGGAGACCCGCGGCGAGGTCGACGAGGCTTCCCTCTACACGCGACGGTTCCTGCTGGCCCGGCCTCTCCTCCAAGCCCTGGAAAGCGCGCCGTGCGTGCTGCTCGTGGACGAGATCGACCGGGCTGACGACGAGTTCGAGGCGTTCCTGCTGGAGGTGCTGTCCGAGAACGCCGTCAGCATCCCGGAGTTCGGTGAGATCAGGGCCACGACGCCGCCGCTGACCGTGCTCACCTCGAACCGGACCCGCGAGGTGCACGACGCGTTGAAACGGCGCTGCCTCTACCACTGGCTGGAGCACCCGACGATCGATCGCGAGGTCGCGATCCTCCGCCGCACCCTGCCCGGCCTCGACGAACGGCTCGCGCGGCAGGTCGCCCAGGCCGTTGCCCAGATGCGTGGCCTCGACCTGCTCAAACCGCCCGGCGTCGCGGAGTCGCTGGACTGGGCGCGGGCACTGCAGGCGTTGGGTCAGACCGTGCCGACCGTGGCGACGCTAGGTGCAGTGTTGAAGTATCGGGAGGACGCGGAACGGGTGATCGGGAGCACAATCGTGGGGTGACGGCGGCCTGTGTCGGATTCACCCGCGTGCTGCGTGGCGCGGGGCTCCAGTGCGGCCCGGACCGGGTCCAGGCGTACCTGCGGGCGACCGAGCACGTCGACCTGTACTGGGCCGGGCGGCTGACGCTCTGCACCGACCCGGACGACCTGCCGCGCTACGACGCCGCGTACCGGGCGTACTTCGGCGGCACCCCACCGCGGCCGCGCGCGACCGTCGAGATCGACTCGGTCACTGTCGGCGTCGCCGCGTCCGAGGTAGAAGTGTTGCGGCACAAGGACATCTCCGAGTTCAACGCGGCACCGCTGATCCAACGGCTGACGCCGCTCCCGCCGCGCAGGCGTTCGCGCCGGCTGAAGAAGGCCCGGCGTGGCCGCATGGATCTGGGCCGCACGGTGCGCGCGATGATCGAGATGGGCGGCGAGATCACCCGGCCGCGCCACCGCCGCCGTGGCGTGAAGGCGCGCCGGCTCGTGCTGCTCATCGACGTCTCGGGCTCGATGGCCGCCTACTCCGACGCGTTGCTGCGGTTCGCGCACGTCGTCGCCTGTCGGTTGCCTGTCGAGGTGCACACGATCGGGACCAGGCTCACCCGTGTCACACGTCAGCTTCGGGAACGTGATCAGGAACGGGCGTTGCGAGCGGCGGGACGTGCCATTCCGGACTACGAGGGTGGCACCAGGCTCGGCGAGGCGTTGCGCCGGTTCAACCAGCAGTGGCGGCAGCGCGGCGCGGTGGTCGTGCTGTTCAGCGACGGCTGGGAACGCGGCGACCCCGCCCTGCTCGCGAGCGAGATGGCGAGGCTGGGACGGGTGAGCCACAAGGTCATCTGGGCCAACCCGCACGCGGGCAAACCCGGTTACCAGCCTGTGCAGAGCGGCGTTCTGGCCGCGCTTCCGCACGTGGACAGGATGGTCGCCGGTCACAGCGTGCACGCGTTGGAAGAACTGCTGAAGGAAGTGCGCGATGCGTGATGTCCTGTTCGACCTCGCCGAACGGGTGGCGAACGGCGAGACGGTCGGCGTCGGAACGGTGGTCGCGACCTTCAGTTCGGCGCCGCGGCCCGCGGGCGCGGCGATGCTGGTGACGCAGGACGGCGAGGCCATCGGCAGTGTCTCCGGCGGCTGCGTCGAGGGCGCCGTCTACGACCTCGCGCAGGCGACCGAGGGCGCGGTGCTCCAGCGGTACGGCGTGAGCGACGACGACGCGTTCGCGGTCGGGCTGACCTGCGGCGGGATCATCGACATCTTCGTCGAGAAGATCAGCTCGGCGACGTTTCCGCAGCTCAGTGAGGTAGTGGAGACCGTGCGGGCCGAACAGCCGGTGGCCGTCGCGACGGTCATCGAGCACCCGGACGGCATCGGCCGGCGCATGGTGGTCTGGCCTGATCGGCGCGCGGGCAGCCTCGGCTCGGCACGGGCGGACGACGCGGTCACCGACGACGCGCGCGGCATGCTGGCGAGCGGGCGCAGCGGGGTGTTGCACTACGGCCGGGACGGTCAGCGCCGTGGTGAGGGCATGAGCGTGTTCGTGAACTCGTTCGAACCGCCGCCGCGCATGCTCGTGTTCGGTGCGATCGACTTCGCTGCCGCGATGGCCAGACTCGGCGCGTTCCTCGGCTACCGCGTGACCGTCTGCGACGCGCGGCCGGTGTTCGCCACGCGCAGCCGGTTCCCCGAGGCGGACGAGGTCGTCGTCGCCTGGCCGCACAAGTACCTCCAGGCCGAAGCGTCCAAGCTCGACGAACGCACGGTCATCGCTGTGCTCACCCACGATCCGAAGTTCGACGTGCCGTTGCTGGAAGTCGCGTTGCGACTCAAGGTCGGCTACGTGGGTGCGATGGGATCCCGCCGTACGCACGAAGATCGGCTGCAACGGTTGCGGGAAGCGGGGATGACCGAGAGCGAGCTGGCGACCCTGGCCTCGCCGATCGGCCTGGATCTCGGCGCCAGGACACCGGAGGAGACCGCGGTGTCGATCGCCGCGGAGATCATTTCCTTGCGGTGGAACGGATCTGGCCGGCGCCTGGTCGACCTTGGTGAACCGATCCACCACTGATCAGGTTGTTGAACCGGCACACAGGGAGGAGGCTGAAGTGACCCTCGTCACTAAAAGGCCCACCACCCTGGGAGGGTTCAATGCACATCTCGGTCAACGTCGACGGAGTGACGTACGCCGACGAGGTCGAACCCCGGCTCCTGCTCGTGCACTACCTGCGGGAGCGATTGGGCAAAACCGGTACGGTCGTCGGTTGCGACACCGGCAACTGCGGCGCCTGCACCGTCCATCTTGACGGCCACAGCGTGAAGTCGTGCCAGATGTTCGCCGTGCAGGCGAACGGGCACGAGGTGACCACGATCGAAGGCCTCGCCCGCGAAGGCAGGCTGCACCCGGTGCAGGAGGCGTTCCGCGCCAACCACGCGTTGCAGTGCGGATTCTGCACGCCCGGCATGATCATGCAGGCGATCGACCTGCTCGCCGACGAACC
The DNA here is from genome assembly GCF_044455585.1 of Lentzea sp. NPDC051213. Lineage (NCBI taxonomy): Bacteria > Bacillati > Actinomycetota > Actinomycetes > Pseudonocardiales > Pseudonocardiaceae > Lentzea > Lentzea sp. NPDC051213. Next base: position 86,960 of record NZ_JBITEX010000012.1, on the reverse strand, counting down.
GGATCCCGACGACGAGACCGTGCGGAAGGGCCTGGAGGGCAACCTCTGCCGCTGCACGGGCTACCAGAACATCGTCCGCGCGGTCCAGGACGCGGCACACCGGATGCGTCCGGGCGCCGGGCCGGACATGGAACGGCACACGGACGACCACGTCGTCTCGAAACAACCGGTAGGTGGCGAATGACCGCCACCGCGGAACCGGAAGTGGGCAAGGCCCGGCTCCGCAAGGAAGACGCACGGCTGATCACCGGTCAGACCAGGTGGACCGACAACCTCCAGCTCACCGGAATGCTGCACATGGCCGTGCTGCGCAGCCCCGTCGCACACGCCCGCATCCGCAACATCGACTGCAGCCGAGCCACCGCGATGCCCGGCGTGGCGATCGTGTTCACGGGCCAGGACTTCGCTGACGAACAGGGTTCGCTGCCGTGCGCGTGGCCGATCACCGAGGACATGAAGGCGCCGCCCGCGCCCGCGCTGGCCGTCGACCAGGTCAACTTCGCCGGTGAGGCCATCGCTCTGGTGATCGCCGACAACGCCTACCGCGCGGCGGACGCGCTGGCCGCGATCGACGTCGACTACGACGAGCTGCCGGTCGTGCTCGACATGCAGGAAGCCTTGCAGGACAAGGATCTGGTGCATCCGGATCTCGGCACGAACAAGTGCGCCACGTGGGTCTTCGACTCCGCGGAGGCTGGCAGCGGCACCAATGTCGAGGACGAGTTCGCCTCCGCCGAAGTGGTGCTGGAGAGGACGTTCCGGCAGCAGCGGCTGATTCCGTCGTTCATGGAGCCGCGTTCGGTCGTCGTGGACCCGAGTTCCGACATGTTCACCGTCTGGTCCGCGACGCAGATCCCGCACATCCTGCGCTGGATGTTGTCCGCGGTCAGCGGCATCGCCGAGCACAAGATCCGAGTGATCGCGCCGGACGTCGGCGGCGGGTTCGGCGGCAAGCTCCAGGTCACCCCGGAAGAGCTGCTCTGCCTGCTGGTCGCGCGGCGGATGGGCCGTCCGGTGAAGTGGACCGAGACGCGCACCGAGTCGATGGTGTCCGCGCACCACGGCCGCGACCAGATCCAGAAGATCACGCTGTCCGCCCGCCGCGACGGCACGGTGACCGGCCTCAAGGTCGAGTTGCTCGCCGACATGGGCGCGTACCTGCGGCTGGTCACGCCGGGTGTCCCGATCCTCGGTGCGTTCATGTTCAACGCGATCTACAAGTTCGCGGCCTACCGGTTCGTGTGCACCAACGTGTTCACGAACAAGGTGCCCACCGACGCCTACCGCGGCGCCGGACGGCCGGAAGCCACGTTCGCGATCGAGCGGATGATGGACGAGCTCGCGGTCGAACTGGGCCGGGACCCGCTCGAGCTCCGCCGGCAGAACTGGATCAAGCACGAGGAGTTCCCGTTCACCACGGTCGCCGGCATGACCTACGACTCCGGCAACTACGAGGCCGCGACGGCTCGCGCGCTGGAGCTGTTCGGGTACGACGAACTGCGCGAGGAGCAGACCCGCCGTCGTGCGGACGGCTCGGTGGTGCAGCTCGGCATCGGAATCTCCACGTACACCGAGATGTGCGGCCTCGCGCCGTCCCGTGTCCTGGGCGCTTTGCGTTATGCCGCAGGTGGGTGGGAGTCCGCGTCGATCAGGATGCTGCCCACCGGCAAGGTCGAGGTGATCACCGGGACGTCGCCGCACGGGCAGGGCCACGAGACGGTGTGGTCGCAGATCGTCGCTGACCGGCTCGGCGTGCCGTTCGACGACGTCGAGGTGCTGCACGGCGACACGGCGTCGTCACATCGCGGTATGGACAGCTACGGATCGCGCTCGCTGGCCGTTGGTGGCACCGCTCTGGTGCACGCCGCGGACAAGGTGCTCGCGAAGGCACGGCGGCTGGCCGCGCACATGATGGAGTGCGACGAGTCGGACGTGGAGTTCGCTTCCGGGTCGTTCGGTGTGCGCGGCACTTCGACTGTGCGCACGTTGGGCGATGTCGTGCTGGCCGCCCATGTCGCGCACGACCTGCCCGAGGGCATGGAACCCGGCATGGACGCCGATGCCACGTTCGACCCGGACAACTTCTCGTTCCCGCACGGAACCCATTTGTGCGCAACGGAAGTCGACACCGAGACCGGGATGGTGCGCATCCGCACGTACGTGGCGGTCGATGACGTCGGCACGGTCGTGAACCCGTTGATCGTCGACGGTCAGGTCCACGGCGGGCTGGCGCAGGGCATCGCGCAGGCGTTGTACGAGGAGGCCGTCCACGACGAGACGGGCACGCTGACGACGGCGACGCTGGCCGACTACCTGGTGCCTTCCGCCGCGGATCTGCCTGCTTTCCTGACCGCCCGGACCGCGACGCCGGCGACGTCGAACCCGTTGGGAGTCAAGGGAGTCGGCGAGGCTGGCACCATCGCGTCGACGCCAGCCGTGGTGAACGGGATTCTCGACGCCGTGCGGCACCTGGGTGTGCGCGACATCGAGATGCCGTGTTCGCCGGAACGGGTCTGGCGCGCGTTGCAGGGCCGGTCGACCGACGTCGCGGATGACGTGGCCGCCGGTGGGCTCGGTTCCATCGACGCGACGGGAGAACCGTCATGAACCCGGCGGAGTTCAAGTACCTCTTCCCGTCCTCTGTGGACGAAGCGGTGCGGATGCTCGCCCAGGAAGGCGAGGAAGCCAAGATCATCGCGGGCGGGCAGTCGCTCGTGCCGGTGCTGCGCATGCGGCTGGCGGCGCCCACGGCGTTGATCGACATCGGTGGCCTGACCGAGCTGACGGGCGTGCGCGACGATGGCGACTCGTTGCTGATCGGTGCCATGACCACGCATTACGAGGTGCAGCGCGACCACCTGATCCAGGACCACGCGCTGTTGCTCAGGCTGGTCACGGACACGGTGGCCGACCCGCAGGTCCGGCACCGCGGCACGTTCGGCGGCTCGCTGTGCCACGCGGACCCGGCAGGCGACCTGCTGGCCCCCGCGCTGGCGCTGGACGCCGTGATGATCATCGCAGGCCCCGGCGGCCGTCGTGAGGTGCCCGCCTCGGAGTTCTTCGTCGGCTACTTCGAGACGGCGCTCGCGCCCGACGAGATCCTGATCGACATCAGGGTGCCCAAGTACACCGGCTGGGGCGCGCACTACGAGAAGCTCAACCGGGTCGCGCAGGCGTGGTCGATCGTCGCCGTCGCGGCGGCCGTGCAGGTCAGCGGCGGTTCGATCACCGCGGCCAGGGTCGGCCTGACGAACGTCGGCGCGGGCCCCGTGCGTGCCACCGAGGTGGAGGAGGCCCTGGTCGGGCAGCCCGCCACCGCCGAGTCGATCTCCGCGGCCGCACTGCGGGCATCGACCGGTGACGCCTACAAGGACAACCTGGCTCGAGTGCTGACCGGCCGCGCACTGACGGCGGCGGTAGCGGGATGAAGCTGACGCACTCGTTCAAGGCACCCGCTCCGGCCGAGGAGGTGTGGGAGGCGCTGCTCGACCCCGAACGGGTGGCGCCGTGCCTGCCGGGTGCCTCGTTGACCTCGGTCGACGGCAAGACGTTCAACGGGGAGGTGCAGGTGAAGCTCGGCCCGGTGCGACTGCTGTACCGGGGGAGCGGCGAGTTCGTGGAGATCGATCCGGTGCTGCGCCGCGCCGTGCTCAAAGCCGCAGGTAAGGACACCCGCGGCAACGGCACGGCAGCGGCCGTGGTGACGTTCCAGGTAGGCGAAACGGTCGAGGTCGAGACGGAACTGAGCGTGACGGGCCGTCCGGCCCAACTCGGCCGCGGCCTGATCGCCGAGGTCAGCGGCAGGCTCGTCGACCAGTTCGCCGAATGCCTGGCGGGCACGCTGGGTTCCGTGGATCCTGACGAGGTGGCGCAACAGCAGCATCTCCGAGTGGTCCCCGACGAGCCGATCGACCTGATCGACACCGCAGGCGTACCGGTCCTGAAGCGCGTGCTACCCATCGCGGCCGCGGTGCTGGCCGTCGTGCTGTTCGTGGTCCTGCGGCGCAGGCGGCAGCGCTGAAGCCGGTGGTCCGGTGGTCGGCCTTCGTGCTGGCCACCGGCTTTGCGCTGTCCGCGTGCACGGGTTCCCCGGTGGTCATCACCACCGCACCGCTGACGCCCTCCACTCCCACGTCATCGGGCCCGCCACCGCCGCGTTCCTTCGTGCTGACCGCGGGCGGCGATGTGCTGATCCACCCGGCGCTGACCGACCAGGCCGTCGCCGACGGCGGTGCCGCCGGCCGCGACTTCCTGCCGCTGTTCTCGGGGATCAAGGACACGCTGAAGGCCGACCTGTCCCTGTGCCACCTCGAGGTGCCGCTGGGCAAGAAGGAGGGCCCGTTCTTCGGCTACCCGTCCTTCCTGGCGCCGCCCGAGGTAGCGAAAGGCCTGGTCGACGTGGGTTACGACGCGTGCTCGACGGCCTCGAACCACACGCTGGACCGCGGTGTCTCGGCAATCCAGACGACGCTGGACGCGATGGACGCCGTCGGCCTGAAGCACACGGGCTCGTTCCGCACGCCGGAGGAGTCGGCCGCGCCGCTGATCCTCGACGCGGGCGGGGTGAAGGTCGCCCAGCTCTCGTTCACCTACGGCTTCAACGGCATCCCGCTGCCCCAGCCGTGGCGCGCGAACCAGATCAACGCCACCAAGATCCTGGCCGACGCCCGTGCGGCTCGTGCTGCCGGTGCTGAGGTTGTTGTGCTGTCTGTGCAGTGGGGCAACGAGTATCAGCACGAGGCCACTGCCGATCAGAAGGCCCTGGCCCGCCAGTTGCTGGCCGATCCCGCGTTGGATCTGATCATCGGTACGCATGTGCACGTGGTGCAGCCGTTCGAGAAGATCGGCAAGAAGTGGGTCGCGTATGGGCTGGGGAACGAGGTTGCCCGGCACGCTGAGCCTCGTGGGGTCACCGAGGAAGGGGTGATCGCGCGGTTCAAGTTCGAGCAGGGGGCGGAGGGGTGGTCTGTTGTCGAGGCCTCTTATACGCCGACGTTGGTTGAGTTGGGGCCGCCTATTCGGTTGGTTGATCTGACTCGGGTGCCGGCTTCTGGGCGGCGGACTGAGGCGATCAATCGGACCGAGGGTGTGGTGTTCAGCTTGGGGGCCAATGGGCAGGGGCTGTCCAGGGCTAAGCCGTGATCACACGGACGGGTGGGTCTCGGCCCAGTTTGAGGCGAACGACCGAGGTCTGGCGTGCCCAGGGATAGGATTCAGAACGTACGCCTGAGAGGAGGTGTCGTGATGGTCGACAAGTTCCATGATCCGCTGCTGACTCCGAGAGAGACCGCTCGGCATCTCCAGATTCCGCGTTCCACGCTCTACTTCTGGCTGGCTGAGGAAGCTGACGGTTCGCCGCTCGTGCATCGTGTGACGCCCGAGCGCCGCGGCTGGCCTTCGGTTCCGTTCGTAGCCGTGGTCGAGGCTTACGTCCTTCGCTCTTTGCGTGATCTTGGCCTGCGTAAGCACAAGATCCGTGACGCGGCTGAGGCTGTGCGCAGAGAGTTCAAAACACCTTACGGGCTGGCAACCAGGAAGATCGTGACCGACGGTATCGACATCTTTCTCGACTACGCGCATGGCGATATCGCACGCGTCGGCGATCAGCAACGGCCCATTCGTGAGGTACTGGACGGGTATCTCAGGTACATCGGCTGGGACTCGAACGACGAGTTCGCGTCGACTCTGAGGCTGCGACAATATTCCGACGTAGCTCCTGTGATTATTGATCCCCGGTTTGGGTGGGGAGCGCCGGTCATTGAGTCCAACCACGTACCAGTGGATGCGGTTGTCGACATGTGGCTGGCGGGCGACTCGCTCGAGGAAGTCGCCTACGAGTACGACCTGACCACCGAACAAGCCGAGTCGATTTGCCGAGCTGCCCAGCGTGTCGTTGCCTGAGTTTTTTCTCGACAGGGGCCTTGGTCGTGGCGTCGCGGACGGCTTGCGTGAGCTCGGCTGGCAGGTTCATCGCATAACGGACCACTTTCCCGATGACGCGCAGCAGACCGAAGATGAGGTCTGGCTGACCTATGGGTTGGAGCGCGGTTGGGTGCCGATGTGCAAGGACGGCCGAATCAGGGGACGTCGCGCCGAGCGCGCACCGATCGAAGTTCGCGCTGCTGTCCTCTTCTACCTGGACAACCAGCAGCTTCGTCGATCAGAGATGATCAGTCGCTTCCACAACGCGAGAGACGCCATTCACCGTGCGATCGTGCGAGGTGGCCCAGCGATTTACGCGGTGTCCGCAGACGGTATTCGCCGCACCTGGCCGTGAGCTGTGGCGGAGTCGTCTTGGTGGGTGTGGGGTGTAGCGGTCACTCGAACAAGTGGGGGCATACAATTGAACGACGCCCGTCTGCGGACCGTGTCCGAGTACCTGGACCTCGGCGAAATCGAGTGGGGCTACACCGAGCTGCACGAAGGCAAGGTGCTGCTCTCGCCCAACGGCTCGGCTGCCCACCAGATCGCGTCGGCGGAGCTCGGCTTTCAACTTCGCTCCCAACTGCCGGCCGACTTCCACGTCATCCCGCGGATCGACATCGATCTCGAGCTCGTGCCCTCCAGCGCGCCCGGCTTCTCCCGGCGGCCCGACCTGGTGGTCGTGCCCAAGGCCGCGGTGACGCGGACCTCTCGCGTGGGCGGTGTCATCCGAGCCGCGGAGGTGATGCTCGTGGTGGAGGTGGTGGCGCCGGACTCCCGCCGCACGGACTACAACGTGAAGCGCGACGAGTACGCCGACGCCGGAATCCCGTTCTACTGGATCGTCGACGTCACTGTCCCCGAGCAGGTCTCGCTCACGGCTCTGCGGCTCACCGAGTCCCGCTACCAGGAGGCACCGGCCGTCGCTGGTGCGCTCGAACCGTTCTCGCTGAAGATCCGCGTTGATCAGCTCGTCTGACCGAGCCTGCTCTTCACCCGGCCGTACCGGTTGATCCAGCGCTCGGCGTCCTCACTCACGAACTCCCCGACACGGTCAGGTGTCGGCGCCTTCGTGAGCACCGGCAGAAACCCGTCAACGGGCGTGACCGAGTCGCTGGTGACATCCCCGTCCAGCAGCTGAAGAGTCGCCAACCCACACGCGTAATCGAGCCCAGGCAACGCTGCAGCCAGCGCGATCCCAGCCGCCATCCCCACAGACGTCTCAAGAGCGGACGACACCACACACGGCAGCCCGCACGCCTCGGCCACCTCCAGCGCCTTCCGCACCCCACCAAGCGGCGCCACCTTGATCACCGCGATGTCCGCGGCACCCGACACGGCCACCTTGAGCGGATCCTCGGCCTTGCGGATCGACTCATCCGCGGCGATCGGCACGTTCACACTCCGGCGGACCAGCGCGAGCTCGTCGAGCGTCCGGCACGGCTGCTCCACGTACTGGAGTCCGCCGGCGGCCCGGTCCATGGCCTTGATCGCGGCGACGGCCCTGTCGACGTCCCACATCATGTTCGCGTCGACCCGCACGAAGCCCTGAGGTCCCAGCGCGTCCCGCACGGCCTCGAGCCGCGCGCAGTCCTCGTCGAGGGTCGACTCGGCGACCTTCACCTTGGCCGTGGAGCAGCCCGACCGTTTGACGATCTCGTGCGCCTTCTCCGGGCTGACGACCGGCACCGTGCAGTTCACCGGGATGCGGTCGCGAACCGGGGCGGGCCAGCCCTCGTTCGCGGCCTCGAGAGCGCAGGCGAGCCACGGCATGGACTCGGCGTCGTCGTACTCCTCGAACGGGCAGAACTCGCCCCACCCGGCCGGCCCTTCGATCAGCAGGCCGGTGCGCTGGGTGATGCCGCGAAACCGCGCGCGCATCGGGATGGAGTAGACGTGCACGCGGCGATTCAAGCGCACTTCTGGAACTCGAGCGAATGGCCGCCGCCGCGCAGGTTCACGGTGCCGACGGCCTGGATGCCGAGCAGGGTGCAGACGATCTGCTGCACGGCCGCGGTGCTGAGCAGCGAGACGTCGGTGGAGATCCTGACGTCGAGGCCGTTGGCGACCCGGTCGACGGTGGCGGGTGCGGCGTCGAACGGGACTTCGGTGGAGAGGCCGCGGGCCCGTTCGGCGTTGTTGGGGCCCTGGGCCAGCAGGGCGATGACGTCGAAGCCGCTCAGGCTGCCTTGGGGGCGGGTGACGGCGATGATCTTGCCTTCGAAGAGCCAGTAGAGGGAGGGGGAGGCGTTTTCTACCGGGCCGCTGGGGGCTTGGAGGCCGGTGATCGGCTCGGTTGGGCGGATGCCGCAGGCGGTCAGGAGGGTCAGGGCTGTCAGGAGGGCCAGGACGCGCGCCTTGCGGCCAAGCTCACGCAGGGGTCCCCTCCAGGGGGTCCCCCTGTTTCCATTATCCCAGGCAGCACCGACAGTTTCCGGCCTCACCGCTCACCCCCCAACGGCAACCGAAGCGTGAACAACGCCCCACCACCCGCCCGGTTCTCCGCCACGAGCGTCCCCCCGTGCAACCGAGCGTTCTCCCAGGCGATAGCCAGCCCGAGCCCGCTACCCTCCGACCGCCCACGAGCCGAATCGGCCTTATAGAACCGCGCGAACACGTGCGGCAACACGTCCGCGGGCAGGCCGGGCCCGGAGTCCGCCACCTCGATCGTCAACGACGAATCCAGCACCGACAGCGACACCGTCACCGGCGGGGCACCGTGCCGCAGCGCGTTCCCGACCAGGTTCGCCACGATCACGTCCAACCGGCGCGGATCCAGCCGGGCGCGCACATCGGTCGGCAGTGAGGCCGAGACGTCGAAGCCCCTCATCCGCAACGTCGCCCGCACCACCTCGGCCACGTCGACGTCGTCCAGGGCGAGGGCGGCCGTGCCCGAGTCGAACCTCGTGACCTCGATCAGGTCGTTCACCAGCCGGGTCAGGTTCTGCGTCTCGCGGTTCACCAGCCGCGCCGCCTGCCCCGCGACGCCGGGCAGGCCCGCGGTCTCGGCGTCCAGCACGTCGGTCACCGCGGTCATCGCGGACAGCGGCGTGCGCAGCTCGTGTGACACGTCTGCCACGAACCGGCGTGCGTCTGCTTCCATCCGTCGCAGCTCGCCGACGTGGTGCTCCAGCGAGGCGGCCGTGCTGTTGAACGTCGACGCCACCTCGGCCAGTTCGTCGCGGCCCCGCACCGGCACGCGCGTGGACAGGTCGCCCTGCCCGAGCTGCCAGGCCCCCATTCGCAGCTCGCGCACTGGCCGAAGCACGCCCCGTGCTGCCAGCAGGCCCAGCAGGAGGGCCAGCACCAGTCCGGCGCCGCCGATGAGCCACGCGTTGCGGGCGAGATCGCTGACCACCTGCATCTCCGACGTGAACGGTCGCAGCACGTACACCTCGATGCCGGAGGCCCCGCCGCTGGAAACCCGCAGCTGCATGCCCACGACCAGCCACACGCCGCCCTCGTACGGGACGCGCTGCCAGCCGACGTACCCGGACGCCACCAGGGACCGCAGCTCGGCGGTGATCACCGCGGGGTTCATCGAGCCCGCCGAGAGGCCGTTGGCCTGCGCGTAGGCCATGCCCTCGCGCCCGGAGACCCGTCCGGCGATGCGTTCCAGGGCGGCGACGTCGGGTGGCCTGGCCGGCAGCGGGTAGAGCTGTTCGACGCGGTTCGTCGTCTCGATGACGGCGTTGTCCTGGGCCCGCTGCACGATGGCGTCGCGGGCCTGGACGTAGCCGGCGCCGGCTACCGCGGCGGCGGTCACCACCGAGAGGAACGCGAAGGCGAGCAGCAGCCGCAGGCGCAGCGTCACAGCGGCCCGAAGCGGTAGCCGAAGCCTCGTACGGTCTGCACGTACAGCGGGGCCGCCGGGTCGTCCTCGATCTTCGAGCGCAACCGTTGCACGCAGGCGTCGACCAGGCGCGAGTCGCCGAGGTAGCCCTGGTCCCACACGGACTCCAGCAGCTGCTGGCGTGACATCACCCTGCCCGGCGACGAGGACAGCTCCAGCAGCAGCCGCAGTTCCGTGGGGGCCAGCGAGACCGGCTGGCCGAGCCGCGTCACCACGAGTCCGTCGCGGTCGATGGTCAGGTCGCCGTAGCGCTCGGTCACGACCTCATGCACGGACACCGACGAACGGCGCAGCACCGCGCGGATGCGGGCCTCCAGCACACGGGCCTGCGCGGGCTTGGCCACGTAGTCGTCGGCGCCCGCCTCCAGCCCCGCGACCACGTCGATGTCGTCGTTGCGCGCGGTCAGCATGATGATCGGAAGATCGCCGGAGGCGCGGATGCGGCGGCACACCTCGAAGCCGTCCACGCCCGGCAGCATCAGGTCGAGCACCACCACGTCCGGCGCGATGCTGCTGAGCAGTTCGAGTCCCTCCTCGCCCGTGCGCACCGCGTCCACGGTGTGTCCCTGGTAGGTCAGGGCGAGCGACAGTCCCTCACGGACCGCTTCGTCGTCCTCGATCAGCAGTACGCGCGGCATACCTCCAGCCTTCCCGACGGGTCTCATGAGGACGTGCTTGCCGTGTCATCGTTGCGTAACGGCCGCTCGTGCGCAGGTCAAGCACCTAGTCGCCGGCGCACGAACGCAGAAGCCTGATCGACCACGACAACGAGAAGCAGCACCACGAGGATGTGCGTGACCATCTCGTCGAACCGGAACAGCTTGATCGACTGGTTGATCAGGAACCCGATCCCGCCCGCGCCGACCAGGCCGAGCACGAGCGACGAGCGCACGTTCACGTCCAGCCGGTAGAGCAGCAGTCCGGCCAGTGACGGGAGCACGGTCGGGAGCACCGCGTGCAACGCGATCTGCGGACCGGACGCACCGGTCACCCGCAACGCCTCGCGCGGCCCGCGGTCGCTCTCGTCCATCGCCTCCGCCCAGAGCTTGCCCATCACGCCGGTGTTGTGGAACACCAACGCCAGCACGCCCGCGAACGGTCCGAGCCCGACCGCCGTCACGAAGATCAGCGCGAACACCACGTCCGGAACCGAGCGCAGGAACGACAGCACCGCGCGGGCCGCCTGCTGGGCCCACACCGCCGAAGTCGTCGCCCTCGACGCCACCAGTGCCAGCACCAACGCGAACGGGATCGAGAACGTCGTGCCGAGCAGTCCGATGTAGAGGGTGATCACCGCTGCTTCCAGGGACTTCCCGAGCACCGAGACGTCCGGCGGCAGCGACTGGGCGAGGAAGTCCGCCATGCCGCTCCACCCCGCGATGAGCGCGGCGGGGGAGAACTCCGTGGCCTGCCAGGCAAGTACGTGCACGGCGAGAACCACCGCGACGACGACCCAGACGGTGGTCGAAGGCCAGCGGCGGCGCGGAACCACGTGCGTCATGCCGCCACCACCGTCTGCATCTCCACGATCCGGTGCGCGTATGTGCGCGCGAGCTCCGGCTGGTGCAGCACCGCCACGACCGCCAGGCCCTCGGCCGCCAGGTCCACCAGCAGCTCCATCACCTGGACCGCGGCCTGAGGATCGAGTGCCGACACCGGCTCGTCGGCGAGGATCACGTTGGCGCGCTGGCACAACGCCCGAGCGACCGCCACACGTTGTTGCTGGCCACCGGAAAGCCGCGCGCAGCGGTCCAGCGCGCGGTCCGCGAGCCCGACCCGGTCCAGGCACCGCATCGCCTCTTCCCGCACGTCCTGCGGGAAGAACAACGAGCGGTGCAGCGGAAGCCGGCCCAAAGCACCGGAACACACGTTGTCCAGCGCGGTGCGGCGGCCGACGAGGTGGATCTTCTGGAACACCATCGCGGCGTTCCCGCCGACGTCGATCGAGCCACCGTCCGGGGTCTCCAGCCCGACGACGCAGCGCAGCGCCGTGGACTTGCCCGAGCCGTTCGGCCCGAGCAGCGCCACGAACTCCCCGGCCTCGACCGAGAGGTCGAACCCGGCCAGCACGACCCGGCCGCCGAACGACTTGCGCAGGCTGCGGATCGCCAGCATCAGACGTCCTCTTCTTTGAGCCCGAGCGTGGCCGCGAGGTCGAAGAGCACCTGGTAGGTGTCGTTGTTCACCTGCACGAGCGGTCCCGGCGGGGTGACGTCGAGGAACGCGCCGACCTTCTCGACGTCGGCGGGCGAAAGCTCCAGCAACGCCTTGCGCACCCGGTCCTTGAACTCCTGGCCGAGGTCGCCGCGCACGGTGATCGGGTCGTTCGGGATCGGCTCGGACTTCCAGATCTGCCGGAACTTCGTCTCGTCGAACGTGCCGGCCGCCTTGGCGGTGGCGAGCTGCTGGCTGTTGATCTCGGCGGCGTCGACCTTGCCGTTGAGCAGCGCGAGCATCGCCTCCGGGTGACCGCCCGCGTAGTCGAGCTTCACGTCGCTGACGTTGTGCTTCTTCAGGCCGAAGCGGGGAAGCGCGTCACCGGAGGCGGAGCCGACGCTGCTCAACGCGAGCGATTTCCCTTGCAGGTCTTCGATCTTCTGCGCCGGCGAGTCCTTCGCGACCCAGATGCCGGCGGTGTAGCTGGTGAGCTTGCCGGAGCCGTCGGCGAACGAGGCGAGGGGCTCGGCCCTGGCCTTCTGCGACGCGAAGACGTAGCCGAGCGGGCCGAACTGGGCGATCTCCAGCTTGCCGTTGCGCATCGCCAGCACCTCGGCCGCGTAGTCGTCGACCACCTGCAGCTCGACCTCGCAGCCGAGCTTGGCGGCCAACGCCTTCGCGAGCACGTCGTAGGCGGGTTTGAGCTTCTCCGGGTCCTCGTAGGGCTCGACGCCGAAGCGCACCTTGCCGCTGTTGGGGCAGTCACCACCTGAAGCGGAGTCCGTTGTGCCACAGGCTGTCAGGGCCAGTGTCGCGGCGAGTACGACGCTGATGGCTCTCATCACATCTCCTGGAGGAGGTCGTCGAGCACGGCCGGGGCGAGGCCGAGCGCGGTGGTCATGCCGATGCCGGAGGTGACCGAGACGGCCCTGATCGAAGGAGCGGGCGTCGCGGTCAGGAAGGGTTCGGGGGCGGACGCGTAGATGCCGCGCCAGCGTTCGAGGACTTTCAGGGCGGGGACGCCGAGCAACCGAGCCGTCTCGGTGAGCACGAGGTCGTCCAGGTGCTCCGGCCGGTAGGGCTCGACGGTGCGGCTGTAGTGGTGGGTGTCGCCGATCGTGAGCGAACCGTCGGGGAGCTGGGTGAACATCAGGTTCAGCCCGGCCTCGACGAGTTCCGGGTGGTCGCTGGTGAGGCGTTCGCGGACCTTCTCGGTGCTGGGGCAGCGGTTGAACGCCTCGTAGCGCAGCATCGAGAACCCGGTCAGCACCGCCGGGTCGATCACGCCGCCGTGCGCGACGCGCAGCATCCGCAGCTGGCAGCGCTGCACCTCGTGCCGCTCGGCGAGGCCGGGGAAGAACCTGTCGACGTCGTGCCCGACCGCGACGACCGCAGCCCGGCACCGGATCTCGCCGCGCGCGGTGCGGACCAGGCCCGGCTCGACCGTGAGCACGTTGGTCGACCACTGGAACTGGACGCCGCGATTGTTCAACAATCCGGCGATCGCGTGGACGGCTTCGCGAGGATCGACGCGGATGTCGAGGGGGAGCAGGGCCGCGCCGAGGATCGAAGGATTGTTCAACAATTCTACATTTGGATCGTTGAACGATCTGCTTGTTGGATTGTTCAACAGTTGAACGTCGCGGACCTCGGCGAACTCCTCCAGCGCCGCGAGCTCGTCCTCCGAGCGGGCCACCACGAGCGTGCCGGACTCGCGGAGCCAGAAGCCGGCCTCCTGGGCGAGCTTCAGCCACTCCTCGCGCGCGGCCATCGCGTACCCGAAGGCCACCCCGTCCTGGGCGGTGAAGCAGCCGTGCCCGAAGTTGCGCACGGACGCTCCGGCCGCGTGCTCGTCGCGCTCGACCACGGTGACGGAGAGGCCTTCCCGCACCGCGTGCCAGGCGTGCGCGAGCCCGACGATCCCCGCGCCGACGACCACCAGGTCCACACTTGTCATGACAAGAACGATGAGCGGCGGCCTGACGAGGGTCAATGGCTGTTCTGATGTGTTCACTTGGAGTTCAGACTTGTTATGACATGTATGGTTGGCGGCATGGAGATGCCCCTGCACGAGCGGATAGCGGCCGATCTGCGGCGCCGCATCGCCTCGGGTGAGCTGGCTGTCGGCGCCCAGGTGCCGTCCGAATCGCAGCTGTGCGCGCAGTGGAACGCCTCGCGCGCGCCGGTCCGGCAAGCACTCACAACACTCCGCGCGGAGGGCATGATCGGCGGCGGCCGCGGCAAGCCCGCGGTGGTTCGCAGGCACACGTTGTCGCAGCCGTTCGAGACGTTCCTGTCGTTCTCCAGCTGGGCCGCCGGTGTCGGACACGTGCCGGGGCAACGAACCCTGGAGATCGCGCGCCGCCCGGCGGACGCCGAGGTCGCCGACGCGCTCGCGCTCGACGAGGGCACGCCGGTCGTGCAACTGCTGCGGCAGCGGCTGATCGACGGCAGGCCCACGATGCTGGAGCGCACGACGTTCGTGGAACCGGTGGGGCGGCTGCTGTTCGACTTCGATTGCGACAGCGGCTCGCTCTACGCGCACCTGGGGGAACAGGGCGTGGACATGACCGTCGCGCGCCACCAGATCGACGCCGTCGCGGCGGACGAGACCGACAGCGAACTGCTGGAAGTCGCTTTGGGGGCACCGCTTCTGCGAGAGCGGCGCTGTGCGTCCGGAGTGGACGGACGGCCGGTGGAGTACTCGGACGACCGCTACCGGCCGGACCTGGTCAGCTTCTCGATCGAGAACTCCCAGCAGGCGCACCCGGCGCTGCTGCGGGACTGGAGGGCCTCGTGATGGTCGACCTGGTCGTGCTGGACATCGCCGGCACCACCGTGCAGGAGCACGGACTCGTCTACCGCGCGCTGGCGGACACCGTGATCGCGGCCGGTGGCTCGGCGCGGGACGTCGGCCGCTGGATGGGGGCCGACAAGTACGAGGCGATCTCGTCGATGCTCGGCCGCTCCGAAGTGGATGCCGAGTTCGCCGACTTCCACGACCGGCTGGCGAAGCTCTACGCCGAGACGCCGCCGGCACCGCTGCCCGGCGTGCCGGAGGCGTTGGCACACCTGCGATCCAACGGTGTGAAGGTCGCGCTGACGACCGGGTTCGACCGGCCGATCGTGGACGGGCTGCTCGACGTGCTGGGGTGGCGCGAGGGGGTGCTGGACGCGGTCGTCTGCGTGGACGACGTCCCCGCCGGCCGCCCCGCGCCGTACATGATCTTCAAGGCGATGGAGCGGACCGGCGTGCAGGACGTGCGCCGGGTGCTGACCGCCGGCGACACCGTGCGCGACCTGGATGCGGGCAACAACGCCGGCGCCAGGTACGTGGTCGGCGTGCTCACCGGCAGCCAGACCGCGGAGGAACTGGGCGCGGTCCGGCACACGCACCTGCTGAAAGGCGTCGCCGAGATCCCCACCCTGCTGGCTTGAGGCGTCTGCAAGTACCACCAACAGGGCTGTTGGCGGTACTTGCAGACGCCAACAGCTAGTCGAGGGCGGCGGTGTGGCGTAGCTGTTCGGGAGTCGGATCGGCGATCAGCACCTGCAACGCCACCGCGAACTGGTCGAACCGCCGGTCGAACTCCGCGAGCTCACGGGTCGGCTCGGCGACCAGCGCGGCCCGCCCCGCCTTGGGCACCGCCACGGCCAGCGCGTTGCGGATCGGCTGGGCCCGGCGCAGTGCGGTCAGCAGCATCCAGAGCCGTTGCTCGACGAGAGCCACCTGCACCGGGTCACCCGTGACGGCGAGGAAGTCGGCACGCACGGCCGTGGCACGGCGGCGCTGCTCGGGGCAGGTGAAGTCGGTCGACCGGACCACCTGCGCGTCCGGCGCCGACCGGGCCAGCGACAGCTCCGAGCGGAACCGCCGCACAGGCACGGTCCCGGCCGGGTCCCACATCCACCAGAACGTCATCCGACCAGGTCGTCCGCGTCGACGATCTTGTACGCGTACCCCTGCTCGGCCAGGAACCGCTGCCGGTGCGCGGCGTACTCGGTGTCGAGGGTGTCGCGCGCGACGACCGAGTAGAAGTGCGCCTGCCGGCCGTCGCCCTTGGGGCGCAGCAGCCGGCCGAGTCGCTGGGCCTCCTCCTGCCGGGAGCCGAACGTGCCGGACACCTGCACCGCTACCGACGCCTCCGGCAGGTCGATGGAGAAGTTGGCGACCTTGGACACCACCAGTGTCTGCAGTTCGCCCTTGCGGAACTTGTCGAACAGTTCCTCGCGCTCCCTGTTCTTCGTCGATCCCTTGATCACCGGTGCGTCCAGCTCCTCTCCCAGCTCGTCGAGCTGGTCCAGGTAAGCACCGATCACCAGAGCCGGCTCGTCGGGATGCTGTGCGAGCACCCGCTTGACCACCGGGATCTTGGTCCGCGCCGTGGAGCAGAGCTTGTACCGCTCCTCCGGCTCGGCCGTCGCGTACTGCAGCCGCTCGCTGTCCGTCAGCGTCACCCTGACCTCGGTGCACTCGGCGGGAGCGATCCAGCCCTGCGCCTCGATGTCGCGCCACGGCACGTCGTACCGCTTCGGCCCGATCAACGAGAAGACGTCGCCTTCCTGGCCGTCTTCGCGCACCAGGGTCGCCGTGAGCCCGAGGCGGCGGCGCGACTGCAGGTCGGCGGTCATCCGGAACACCGGCGCGGGCAGCAGGTGCACCTCGTCGTAGACGATCAGGCCCCAGTCCCGCGAGTCGAACAGCTCCAGGTGCTTGTACTCGCCCTTCGACTTGCGGGTGATCACCTGGTAGGTCGCGATGGTGACCGGCCGGATCTCCTTGCGCTCGCCCGAGTACTCGCCGATCTCCTCCTCGGTGAGCGAGGTCCGCGCGATGAGCTCCCGCTTCCACTGCCGCCCGGCCACGGTGTTCGTGACCAGGATCAACGTGGTCGCCTGCGCCTCGGCCATCGCCGCCGCGCCGACGAGCGTCTTGCCCGCGCCACACGGCAGGACGACGACGCCCGACCCGCCCGCCCAGAACGCCTGCGCCGCCATGCGCTGGTAGTCGCGCAGCTTCCAGCCGTTCTCGTCCAGCTCGATCGGGTGCGCCTCGCCGTCGACGTACCCGGCGTGGTCCTCGGCCGGCCACCCCACCTTGAGCAGCAGCTGCTTGAGCCGGCCGCGCTCGCTGGGGTGCACGATCACCGTGTCGTCGTCGATCCTGGCGCCGAACATCGGCGCGACCTTCTTGTGGCGAAGCACCTCCTCCAGCACCGCGCGGTCGGTGGAGTGCAGGACGAGCCCGTGCACCGGGCTGTTGGTGAGCACCAGCCGCCCGAACCGGCTCATCGTGTCGACCACGTCCACCAGCAACGGCTGCGGCACCGGGTAGCGGCTGAACCGCACGAGCGCGTCGACCACCTGCTCGGCGTCGTGGCCCGCCGCACGGGCGTTCCACAATGCCAGCGGCGTCACGCGATACGTGTGCACGTGCTCAGGTGCTCGCTCCAGCTCGGCGAACGGCGCGATGGCGGTACGCGCGTCGTTCGAGAGCGGGTGGTCGATCTCGAGCAGCAGCGTCTTGTCCGACTGGACGATCAAGGGGCCATCGGTCACGAGCACAAGTCTCCCTGACGACGCCAAATGCGTTCGACCTGCGTCAACTGGCGACGGGAAGTGTGAGGCGACACACGCAGCCAACACGACGTGTCGTACGTTCTCGCCCATGAGCACCGAGTCGACTGATCCCGTCGAGCCCCCTGCATCGGTGGCGCCGGCTTCCACGGAGGCCGAGACCGACGAGTCGCCCAAGAACAACAACTGGCTGAAGTTCGTCATCGTCGGCGTACTGGCAGTCGTGCTGGTCGGTGGGGGCGTGTGGGCGCTCACCGCGCTCAACGGCACCAAGGTCGGCGACTGCGTGAGCGCGTCGCCGAAGGACGTGGACAAGCCGGACGGCGAGTGGAACGTCAAGTCGGAGGGCTGCGGGGACGCGGCCGCGACGCACCGGGTCGCCAAGCTGCTGGCCAACGCCGAGGAGCCGTGCCCCGACGAGGGCATCTACGAGCCGGTCAAGACCGGTGGCGACTCGCTGTGCCTGATGCCGAACCTCGCCGAGGGCAACTGCTACACCTCGGGTGACGACGGCGCCTTCAAGAAGGAGGCGTGCACCCAGGAGTCACCGGTGAAGATCGTGAAGAAGGTCGACGGCCTCCCCGAGGAGGGCACCGTGTGCCCCGAGGGGTCGAGCGAGTTGCGCTTCAGCGAGCCCGCCTCGGTCTACTGCATGGGTGTGCACGAAGGATCCTGATCGGGTGAACTCGGTTGAGTTGATCACCTGACGCGGCCGATACCCAGGCCATGAAGAAGGTCGGCCTGGGTATCGCTGTTGTCTTCGCGCTCGTGCTGCTCGGCGGGTTCGTGCTGAACCAGCTGGGGGACGTGGCGAAGGCGGCGCAGGTCGGCGACTGCGCGCGCATCTCCGGCGCGCTGGACAACCCGAAGTACCAGGCGCTGGACTGCGCCTCGGAGAAGGCCAACGTCAAGATCGCCAAGATCCTGCCGTGGAACGAGGACAAGTGCCCTTCCGGTGGCATGGACTACTCGACGTACACGGGCGACTCCACCTTCTGCCTCATGCCGAACTTCGTCGAGGGCGCCTGCTACGGCCAGGACTCCGAAACCGGCATCGCCAGGGTCGAGTGCACCACCAAGGACTCGGTCAAGGTCGCCAAGGTCGTCAGCGGCAAGACCGAGGGCGTTGCCTGCGGAGACGCGCGCGCCGCGGTCTTCCCGGAGCCCGCCGTCACCTTCTGCCTCGAGCGTGGAGACAAGCAGCAGTAACGTTTCCGTAAAGCGGCAGCGGTTTTCTCGCCCGCGTGGCACTCTCTGCTCCGGCTGTGTCGGGGGGCATGGGCCATCTGGGGTAATCCGGAAGTGAGAAACCGCATGAGCACGACTGAGTCCGCTGCGCCCGTACCTGCGGAGCAGCAGCCCGCGCCCAAGAAGGCGAGCATCGGGAAGCGGATCCTGACCTACGTCGTCGGCCTGATCGTGGCCGGCGTCGCGATCTACGGCTTCAACTACTTCACCAGCGATGTCGCGCAGGCGAAGGTGGGGGACTGCGCCAGCATCACCGGCACGTCGGCCAGCCCGGAGTACAAGCAGGTCGACTGCGGTGCTGCCGACGCGAACTACACGGTCGCCAAGGCCGGCGGCACCAGCGAGGTGTGCGGCGACAACTACGACGAGTACACCCAGACGCAGCGTCGTGGCCCGAAGACGAAGCTCTGCCTCGCGCCGCTCTACGCCGAGGGCAAGTGCTACGGCGACAACATCGGCGGTGTGGGCGCCAAGGCCGTCACGTGCAACGACACGGCCGCCTTCAAGGTGACGAAGGTCGTCAAGGACGCTGCCGCACCGCAGTGCCCCGAGACCGAGGAAGTTCGCACCTTCCCCGAGGCGAAGCTCCACTACTGCGTTGGTGCGCCCGCGTAGCAGGTTCGATCTCGGCGAAACCGGAGTCGTGTCTCACGGCTCCGGTTTCGCCGTCTTTCGTGCGACCCATCGGAGAGGAATCAAGTGACTACCCCCAACTACCCCCAGCAGCCGGGGCCATACGGCCCGCCTCCCGGTGAGCAGCCCCAGCAGCCTTACGGCCAGCAGCCCTACGGTCAGCAGCCGCCGCCTTACGGACCGCCGCAGGGCGCGCCCCAGCAGGGCTACCCCGGCGACCCGTACGCCCAGCCGCAGCCGGGACAGCCCGGTCAGCCCGGTCAGTACGGCCCGCCTCCCGGTCAGATGCCGCCTGGCCAGATGCCGCCCGGCCAGCCCATGCCCTACGGCCCGCCGCCGAAGAAGAAGGGCGGCGCCGGCAAGATCATCGGCTCGCTCATCGGCATCATCGTGCTGGTGGGCGGCGTCCTGCTGGTGAAGGCCGTCATCGGCGGTGGCCTGAGCGCCCTCACCGAGCCGTCGGCCAAGGCGGGCGACTGCGCGAACCTCACGGGCACCACGTTCAGCCCGAAGTACAAGGCGGTCGACTGCGGTTCGCCCGAGGCGAACTACATCGTCGGCAAGGCGATGAACTCGACCTCGGACGCGTGCCCGAGCGACAAGTACTCCACCTACACGGAGACCGGTCGCCGCAGCTCGGGCCTCAAGCTCTGCCTGGTCGAGAAGCTCGAAGAGGGCAAGTGCTACAAGGACGAGATGGTCGCCATCAACATGGACACGAAGGCGGTCGAGTGCACTGCCGGGCAGTCCACCCTCGAGCCTGTCGTGAAGGTCGACAAGGTGGTCAAGGCCGCGACCGCCGACTGCGGTGAGGCCACCGCGGTCTCGTACCCCGAACCGGCACCGGGTATCACCTACTGCCTGAGCCCCGTCGCGGGGCAGTGAGCAGGAACGACGAAAAGGCGGGCCGGAGAACGGCCCGCCTTTCGCATGTCCGGTGACAGCTAGTTGGTGGTGCCTGGTGGCAGCAGCTGCTGCACATCCAGACGGCCGGACAGCACGTCCTCGGTGTCCATCATGTCCGCGACCCGCTGGAGCCGGATCGGGTTCAGCGACAGCGGGAAGGTGCCCACGGACACGAGTGCCGCAGTGGGCCCGTCGACGTCCGCGTAGCTGGTCAGCGAGTCCTGCACGGCGAGCTTGTTGGCCTGCGCGCGCTGCTGCGCCTCACGCAGCACATCGCGGAACACCTTCAGCGTCTTCGGGTTCGCCTCGGCGAACTTCTTCGACGCCGCGTAGCCGGACATCGGGAAGTCCAGTGTCGGGCCGCGCGCGGTGTCGGTGAGGATCTTCGCGCCGATGTTCCGCTGCGACTTCGTGATGAACGGTTCGATCATGAACGCCGCGTCGACCGTGCCGGACTTCAGCGCGTTCTCCATGTCGGCGAACGGCATCGACCTGAACTTGATCTTCTGCTTCTCGATCGCGGCGGTGTCCAGCACGGCACGCGTGGTCAGCGCGCCGATGTCGGTCTCGCTGTTCACCGCGATGGTCGGCGCCGGCCGCTTGCCGGGGTCGTCGTAGTCCGAGTTGGCCGGGGTGACCAGGGCCATCGAGTTCGGACCCGCCTGGTAGGCCTCGCCCTGCAGTTGCAGCTCGGCGCCGTCGGCGACCGAGCGGAACAGGCTGACGTGCGTGGCCCAGGTGATGTCGAGCGTCGTGTCGAGCTGCTTGATCGCCTCGGCCTCGCTGGGCTGGGTGATCAGGCTGACCTGCAGACCGGCCTTCTCGAAGAGCTTCTCGTTCAACGCGATACGCAGCGGGGCCACGTCGACGACCGGCAGCACGCCGATGCGCAGGGTGTCGCGTTCCACGTCTGCCGTTCCGCCGTTCGACGAACTTCCGAACAGGCTGCAGCTCGCGGTCAGAACGCATGTGATGAGCACTGCGGCAAGCCGCAGAGCTTTGGCTCGGGTAGCCATGGCACCTCTCGCCGGTAGGCCTTGAGTAGCATCAAGTTGATCAGTGAGTGTCGCCACAGACCAGGTCGTCCGCAGCCCCAACAGGGCGTTCGGACGGACTTGAGGCATGCCGACAACCGGGGATGTTAACCACCTGAACGTATGAAACGACACCCCGTCTCGATACGGTGAGTGCTTCTGGAGACTTCCCCCGAGTAGGGGCTGGCCATTACGCTCCCCGCCGGGTGGCACTGGTTGTAGTAGACCCACGTGTCTTCAGACGGGGTAGGGCGCCTCACCGGGCGAACGACCTCTGTGCTGCAATTCGGCCCGTTTAACGAGTCCATGCTCGGTCCTGGGGAGAGACCGGGACACTGCTGCTGGAAGAGGAAGCCCAGAGTGGCCCGACGCGAGAGAGGTCCCAGCCAGTTTGGCGTGGGTGACACCACACGCTCCGAAAGGCCCGAATCGGGTGACGGACTGGCTGCGCTGGGTGACGGAACGATGAATGTGACACCGATCCCGGTGAAGCAGGACGTCGCGCCCGGATCCGGACAAGGACCTGGCCGATCCGCGGGCTGGTTGCTGCGCAACTGGCGGTTGCGCACGAAGCTGCTCGCCGTTCTGCTCATCCCGACTGTCTGTGCGCTCGCCCTCGGTGGCCTGCGCGTGCGCAGCGACCTGCAGGCCGCGACGGAGTTCAACAACCTCGCGAACCAGATCCGCCTGGAGACCGCGGTCGCCGACCTGGTGCAGCAGCTCCAGCGCGAGCGCGACCTGTCGGTCAGCTACGTCGCGTCGAACAAGAAGGTCGACCGGGTCGTCCTGGAGCGCCAGCTGCGCCGGGTGAACGACACCAGTGAGGCGTTCAGCAACAAGATCGCCGAGCTGAGCTCCGACCTGAACCCGCCGGCCGTCGAGCGCTTCCAGGTCGCGTTCAACCAGCTCAACCGCCTCAACAGCCTCCGCAACTCGGTACGCGACACGCAGTACCCCGCCGAGGCCGTCCAGCGGACCTACTCGGAGTCCATCGAGACGCTCATCGGTCTCGGTGAGCAGACGATCTCCGAGATCAACGACCCCGAGCTGGTGCGACTGCACCTGACCACGAACGCCATCGCGCGCATCAAGGAGCAGGAGTCGCTCAAGCGGGCGATCCTCCTCGACGTCTTCCAGCGCAAGGCGTTCACCCCGGCCCAGCTGCGTTCGCTGCAGGGCGCGGACGCCGAGCTCGAGGCCGCGCGAAACGACTTCCGCAAGTCCGCGACGCCCGACCAGGCCAAGATCTACGACGACACCGTCACCGGCCTGATCGTCGACACCGCGAACGACATGCAGGAATCGGCGATCAACCAGCAGTCCGGCAAGAAGGACTTCAGCCAGCTGACGTCCGAGAAGTGGGACATCGCCGCCACGCTGACGGTCAACCTGACCCGTGACGTCGAGAACCTGCTGGTCGAGCAGCTGCAGAACCAGACCGACGAGGCCGCCGGTGCCGCCCGTACCCGTGCCTACGTCGAGTCCGGCATCGTGCTGGCGGTCCTCGCGCTCGCCCTGCTGATGGCGCTGTTCGTCGCCCGCTCGATCCTCAACCCGCTGCGCCTGCTGCGCCGCACCGCCCTCGACATCGCCGACCACGGTCTTCCGGACGCGGTCGAGCGGATCCTCGCGGACCCGGACCCGGAGAACGCGGCGAAGAGTGCCGTCGAGCCCGTGCCGGTGCACACGCGTGAAGAAGTCGGTCAGGTGGCGCGCGCGTTCGACGCGGTGCACGGTGAAGCGGTGCGACTGGCCGCCCAGCAGGCCCTCCTGCGTGACAACGTCAACGCGATGTTCGTCAACCTCTCCCGCCGTTCGCAGGCGCTGGTCGAACGCCAGCTGAACCTGATCGACCGGCTCGAGCAGGACGAGCAGGACCCGGACCAGCTGGCCTCGCTGTTCGAGCTGGACCACCTCGCCACGCGTATGCGCCGCAACTCGGAGAACCTGCTGGTTCTCTCGGGTACGGACCTCTCGCGGCGCCTGACCAGGCCCGTCCCGGCCGCCGAGGTGCTCGGCGCCGCGGTGTCCGAGGTCGAGCAGTACGCCCGCGTGCAGGTCGGCCAGACCCCGGAGCTCACCGTTCAGGGCCGCGCGGTCAACGACCTCGTGCACCTCATCGCGGAGCTGCTGGACAACGCCACGGCGTTCTCCGACCCGGTCACCAAGGTCACCGTTCGCACGGCCAAGACCCGCAAGGGCGAGCTGGCGATCGAGATCCAGGACCGCGGCGTGGGCATGGGCGACCAGGAGATCCTGGACGCCAACGAGCGCCTGGCCGACCCGCCGGACGTCGACGTCGCCGTCTCCCGCCGAATGGGCCTGTACGTGGTCGCGCGGCTCGCCAAGCGCCACGACATCAAGGTCCGCCTGCGCGGCAACGAGGACATCGAGGGCGGCACGACCGCGCTGGTCATCGTCCCGGAGACGCTCATCGCGTCGCCCGGTGCCGTGACCTCGACCCCGCCGTCCGGTTCCGGTGGCCTCGCCTCCGCCTTCGGCATGCAGCCCCCGGCTCAGGCCCCGGCGGAGTACACCACCGAGTTCGGCGCCAACCCGAACACGGCCACCAGGGCCAGCGGTATCGCGGGTGCGTTCGGCGGTGCCACCGGAGCCATGCCGAGGATCGACGAGTCGAGCCCGAGCATCCCGGTGAGCTTCGTGCCGAGCGCGCTCACCGACACCGGTGCCGGCGCGACCGCGGTTCCCGTCTACAGCGAGCCGCCGGTCGAGGACTCGACCCCGTCGCAGCAGTGGCGGCGCGACCAGCTCGCGGCCATGGAGCCGGAAGGCTCCTTCGGCGAGCCCACCCTCTTCACGGCCTACGAGGACCGTCAGGAGGAGGAGGGCGAGCTCTCCTTCGAGCCCGGCTACGAGACCACGCAGTTCGTGCCGATTCCTCCGATGGAGGACGAGGCGGCCTCGGCCAACGGTGTCTCGCGCGCTGCCGTCAACACGGAGATCGTCGATTCCGGGCTGGCGCACCGCAACGGCACGTCGGAGACCTCTCGCAAGCAGGTCGAGCACGACCTGGACGCCCCGACCGAGCGCCTGCCCATCTACGAGGCGGTTCTGTCGCAGTGGTTCCAGGCGGTCGGCAGCGAGACCTCCGCGGCCACGGCTCAGCCGGTTCCCGCGGCCGAGGAGCCCGCGGAGACCAACGGACGGGTCGAATCCAGGCTCGGCGGCGTGGACAAGGCCGACAGGGCCGACAAGGCCGCTGTGGAGTACATCGACGAGCCGGTGACGACCCCTCCGCTCTCGGACGGGCCCGAGCCGGACTTGCCGACCCGCAAACCGAAGCCTGTCCCGGCGGTGGCACCCACCACCACGTCGGCTGCCGGCCTGCCCGTGCGCCCGCCGCGCGCGAGGGTGAAGCCAGCGGTCGAAGAACCAGTGACCGCACCCGCCGAGCAGGAGCGAGTTGTGGAACCGGAGCCCGTTGTGGAGGAGACTCCAGCGGCGGCACCCACTTCCGAGTCGGCTTGGCAATCACCTGCCGATGAGGGATGGCACGCGGCTCAGGCGTTGTTGAACAAGGCGCCGGAGTCGAAGACCACGGCAGGATTGCCAAAACGGACACCGAAGGCTCAACTAGTGCCAGGTTCTGCGGCCATGAAGTCGCAGTCCGGGACACAGACAGCCCAGCGCCCGCCGCTGCCTCCGCGTTCGGCGGATGCGGTGCGTGGACGCATGTCGAGCCTGCAGAGTGGTGTCAAGCGAGGCCGGCACGCATTGATCGAGGCATACGCTGGTGACCAATCGAGCCGGCAGAACGAGGAGCAGGAGTGACGACCGCAGCGCAGCCAGGCAGCTTTGGTTGGCTTATCACCGACTTCGTGCGGAGGGTGCCCGGTGTGGCACACGCCGTCGTGGTGTCCGCGGATGGGCTGTTGCTCGCGGGGTCCCAGGGTCTGCCCAGGGACCGTGCAGAGCAGCTCTCCGCCGTCGCGTCCGGGTTGGTGAGCCTCACGCAGGGCGCCGCCCGCTGCTTCGAGGCAGGCGGGGTCAACCAGACCGTGGTCGAGATGGAGCGGGGCTACCTGTTCCTCATGTCGATCAGTGACGGTTCGTGTCTTGCCGTCCTTGCGGCACCAAACTGTGACATCGGCCTGGTGGCCTATGAGATGACGCTTTTGGTGGAGAGAGTCGGTCAACAACTCACCCCTGAGCTGCGCGCGCAGCTTCAGGGTGTGGTCCGTCGCTAGACCTCACTAGCAGTTCAGGGGTGAGAAGAGATGGCTGGAAGACCTGGCGCTAGGGGCCGTGGCTTCGGTAGGAACTTCAACTACCAGGAGTGGGCCGCTGGTGGGTTCCAGTTCGACGAGCCTGACGCGATACCCCAAGAACTAGAGGAAGCCGAGGACGCACCCCACGATGAGCGGGTTACAGGGCAAGGGCTAGGCGATATGTCTCAGCGTGAGGTGGATGACTCGTCGTCGTATCCGTACGACGACGTGCCGAACCGGTTCGACATCGACGGGTACGGCACCGGGTTGTTCGGTGGGCCCGGTGCGGACCTCTTCGGCCAGCACGAAATGCCGGAAGCGGTACCGGAACAACTGCCGTACACCACCGGGCCGCAGCCGGTGTACGCCACCGGTGCGCAGTCTGCTGTGCTTCCGGAGGAGAATTCGTCTGCGGACTCGGGTTCACTGGTGCGGCCCTACACGCGCACCGGTGGACGCACACGACCCGATTACGACCTGGCTATCGAGGCGCTGATTTCGACCAGCGAACGAGGCCTCGAGCGGGATGCCGCCGTGCTTCCCGAGCACAGGTCGATCTGCGGGCTGTGTGTGGACACGCGGTCGGTGGCCGAGGTCGCGGCACTCCTACGCTTGCCACTTGGCGTCGTGCGGGTGTTGATCGGCGACATGGCAAGCATGGGATTGGTTTTGATTCACCAGGGCGGTCTGGTCGTGGGGGACCGGCCTTCCATGGAATTCCTGGAGAGGGTGCTCAGTGGGCTTCGCAGGCTCTAGTCCCCAGGGCGCCGAGGGCGCACGGAAGCCGACGACCTCCGCCAAGATCGTGGTGGCTGGTGGCTTCGGTGTTGGCAAGACGACGTTCGTCGGCTCGGTGTCCGAGATCGTCCCGTTGACCACCGAGGCGGTGATGACCGAGGCCAGCGCGGGGGTGGACGACCTCTCCGCGACGCCCAACAAGGTCACCACGACGGTCGCGATGGACTTCGGCCGTGTGTCGCTCGACAGCGATCTGATCCTGTACCTCTTCGGTACGCCGGGTCAGCACCGGTTCTGGTTCATGTGGGACGACCTCGTACGGGGTGCCATCGGCGCCATCGTGCTGGTCGACACCCGCAGACTCGCGGACGCGTTCGCGTCGATCGACTTCTTCGACGACCGGCAGCTGCCGTACGTCGTCGGCGTCAACTGCTTCGACGGTCTCCTCCACCACAGGCTGGAGGACGTGCGTGAGGCGCTGACGATCGACGAGTCGGTGCCGATCGTCACGTGCGACGCGCGCAACCGGCAGTCGACGAAGCAGACGCTCATCACGCTGGTCGAGCACGCCATGCGCCAGTGGATGTCCGTCCGCGCCGGCTGATCTCCAGTCGCCGGGACACAACTGCAAACGTGACGAGGCGAGCGCCACCTTCGGGTGCGGCGCTCGCCTCGTAGTTGCGGTCTGATTCAGCTGTAGGTCACGTCCTGGCTGTCTCCTCTCGGGTCAGTCGGCCGGGCTCAGATGTGGAGCTGGAGCAGGTTCGGCAGCAGGCACGCGCTCAGGAGTGACCCGACGGTGATGTTGGGGCAGCCTGACGGCCCGGCCTCGTCCGGCACCTCCTCCTCGTCGCCCTTGGACTCGTCGGCGATGGTTTCCGGCGTGGCCGCGGTCTCGTCGGTGATCGTGACGGCGGCCTCCAGGATCGGTGCGGCCTGGAGTGCGGCGACCTCAGGCTCGGCCGGTGGTGCCGCGATGTTCACGGACACGTCGACGTTCGCCGTCGTGTCCGCCGTGACGCCCACCTCGGCGTGCTCGACCGCGATGGTCACCGCCGGAGCGTCGACCGAGGCGGCGGCCGAGGCCTCGACGCCGATGTCGGTGAAGGGAACACCGACCGACGCGTCGGCCCAGATCTCGGCGTGGCCGATGTCCAGGGCGAGCTGGATGCCCTCGTTGGTGTCGAGGGTGATGCCGCTACCCGTGTTGAGGCTCGCGCCCGCGTTCAGGCTGACCGGGATCGAGTTCACGTTGTTGTTGGACGCGCCAACCGTCAAGTTGACGTTGTTGTCCGCGAGAACCTGGATGATCGGGTCGGCCTGTGCTGTTCCGGTCGTGAACGGCAAAGCGACTGCCAGTGCCGTTGCGGTGAGGACGGCTCTACGCGCCCACCGGGAGATGGCCATTTGCGCTGCTCCTCCTTCGTCGAGCGAGCGTCGTGAAACGCCCACGCCACTCGACGCTAGGTCGCGACGCACTCCCGCAAGGGTGGACGTGCGGCCCTACCGGGGGATGACTGCCAGTCAGGCCTCGTCCACCAAAGCGGCGGACGTGATGCGATGAAGAGGGAACCTGAGCACCTCTCCGTAGCTGTGGTCGTAGCCCTCGAGCACGCCCCCGCCCACCACGTGCGGTTCGACCACGCGCTGTGCGGCCGTGCCGTGGGAGTCGACGAACCCGACGAGCACCCTCTGTCGCGCCCGTGCTGCCTGCTGGAGCAACGACAGGGTGGCGGACGGCCCGGCACCGAGGTGGCCGGGAACCGCGATGCGTTCACCCCGTGGTGTCGCGGCGGCACGATCACCGGCCCGCACCAGCCGGACGAGGTCACCCAACCGCTCTTCGGTGGGCACTGCGGGTGACGCGGTTTTGCGTGCCGTCCGCTGCCTCGGCGTGGTCCGGCGTCCGCCCGGTCGCAGGTCGAGGACCTGGCCGTCCGGACCCTCCGCGGCCGGGGCGAACCCTGCCCCGCGCAGCCCGTCCAGCACGTCTGCCAGCGGCAACGGGCTGACCAGGATCGTCGGTGCGACGCGGCGCAGCTCGAGCCTCGTCGCCTCCGGGTGCGCGAGCACCTCGCTGATCAGCACCGGGTCGTCGCACCGCAGGAACGAACCGGCGGCACCGCCGCGCAGTCTCCCGTGCCGCCTGGCGGCGTCGTCGATCAGGTAGCTCAACGACTGCGGAACGGGCGTGCGCGAGCGGACCTTGAAGAGTTCCTGCAGCTCATCGGCGGTGCGCCCGGAGTCGAGAGCGCGCCGGACCGTGGTCTCGCTGATCCGGTAGACCGTGGCGCTGCCCGCGGACTCGACGTTCGCGACGAGGGCCATCTCGTCCGCGAGATCCGGCTCGAGGCGGCCTGGCGCGATGACGGTCAGGTCCGCCTGCACGAGCACGTGGTCGAGCGGGGCGGGCAACGCGTCCGCGAGCGTCTTCGCCGCGTGGCCGGGCCCCTCGTCGAGCAGCACGCGCCCGGCGCTGGTGATCCCGCCGAGGGCGAGCACGCCGACAGCGGTGCCCTCCTCGATCGTCCAGCGCACGACCTCGTCGCGCTGCCGCCCGCCCCGGCGCGGTGCCCGCCAGGCGAGCAGGGCGGCCAGGTCGACCGCGTTCGCGATCGCGGTGCCCTTGGGGAACGCGCCGAGCGACTCGAGGATCCACCTGCGGTCGCGGGGAGCCTGGACGCGGCGGATCTCGTCCGCGAGCGCGTTGAAGAGCTTGTCCTTCTCGTCGCGGCGGCCGACCAGCGCGGGCAGCCGGGGCAGCTCCAGCCAGGCGTGCGCGAGTGTGGCCCAGCGGACCTCGGTGGTCGCGGCGATCCAGACGTCGGCCTTGGTCGTCGGCACCCACTCCGGCTCGGCGGCCTCGGTGTTCGCGGCCAGGTCGGCGCCGACCACCAGCTCGATCAGCAACGCGGCACGGCGTTCGTCGACGTCCAGGTCCTTGACGACCTTGCGCAGCTCGCGGACGCCCAGCCCACCGGTCCGCAGCACCGGTGGCGGCTCGACTGACCAGCTCGCGATCAGGTTCTCCACGTGCCGGACCAGCTCCAGCGCCTCACCGCCGCCCGTGGCGTCGATGCTCGTCTGCTGAAGGGTGCTCGTCTTGGGCTTCGGCTCGCTGACCTGGATCGGGCCGAGCGGGCGCTCGCCGCGCAGGTGGAGCGCGATCTCTCGCGGCAGCTCGACGGTGCCGGGGTCGCGGCGCAGCAGCAGGCCGCGGGCCAGCAGCCGTTGCACGGGCGTCTCCGCCTTGTCGAGCGGCACGATCCGGGAGGCGTCCTTGGTGTCACCGATCGGCGGGCCGGCGGCGAGCTTGTGCAGCACGCGCTGCTCGCCCTCGGTGATGCCGCCCAGGTCGTACGTCTGGCCGGTCGACCGGCCGAGACCGCCGGGATACGTGCCGAAGGCCTCCCGCGTGACCGGCGGGACCGACATCGCTTCGTCGTCACCCCACAGGAGCGCGAGTGACCTGAGCTTGACGAGGGCCTGCTTGAGCGGACGGGGCTTCACGTCCGGCCCGAGCACCTCCGCGAGTGTGGTCAACGCCACGGGCTCGGCGTCCGCACCCTGCACGACCAGGGCTTCGAGCACGGTGAGCGTGAACGTGTCGAGGTCCTCGCAGGCGCGCGCGATCGACGCCCTGGTGCCGACCCGTGTCGCCAGCACGGACATATCGGCAGGTGGGGGCGTTGCCAGGTCAGGACGCGTGCGCAGCAGAGCGACGAGCGAGACGTCGTCCTGGGCGCGCAGCCAGTCGGCGAGAGTGATGCCGGACATTCTCACCACGGTATATGGGGCGCTGACGATCTCGTCGTCGCCCGGACCAGAAACCGGGTCTGTCACACTTGTGCCCGTCGCAGGCACCACCGAGGAGGAAACGTGGCGAAAGGACGCCCTGGACGGGTCGACCCGCACTGGCCGGAGGGTCCCGACGGCGGTCACCCCGTCACCGAGCTCACCAGCGACGTGCAGGGTGCGCTCTCCCCGTTCGGCACGGTGACGTTCCCGCTGCCGGTGGAGACCCTCGGCTACACCCACCCGGTGACCGAGATCAACAAGTCCTGAACAACGTAACGCGGGGGCCTTTCGTTTCCTTCTGGGTAACGCGGGGCCCCCGCGTTACGTTTGTCAGGCCGGTCTTAACTTCGGCCGAGTCGCGTGCGTTCCGGATAGAGGCCGGGGATAGGCTCACTTCCCGCGTGAGCAGCAATTCGTGGGAGGACGACGATGCCGGTCCCCGGCCCTGGTTACTCGATCACCGTTCGTCTGGAGGCGCCGCCGTCCGCGAGCGCCGCGGGTGACCTCACTTCGGCCGTCGGCCGCGCCGGCGGTGTGATCACGGCGTTCGACGTCGTGGAGTCGCACAACGACCGCGTCGTCATCGACCTCACGTGCAACGCGCTTTCCGCGAACCACGCCAAGGACATCACCGACACGCTGGAGACGTTGCCCGGCATCGTCGTCCGCAAGGTGTCGGACCGCACGTTCCTCGTGCACCTCGGCGGCAAGATCGAGATCGCGTCGAAGGTCCCGCTCCGCAACCGTGACGACCTCTCCCGCGCGTACACGCCGGGTGTGGCTCGTGTGTGTGAGGCGATCGCCAAGAACCCGGACGACGCGCGCCGCCTGACGATCAAGCGCAACACCGTCGCCGTCGTCACCGACGGGTCGGCCGTGCTGGGCCTGGGCAACCTCGGCCCCGCCGCCGCGCTGCCGGTGATGGAGGGCAAGGCGGCGCTGTTCAAGAAGTTCGCCGGCGTCGACGCCTGGCCGGTCTGCCTGGACACCCAGGACACCGAGGAGATCATCCGCGCGGTCGAGCTCATCGCTCCCGTGTACGGCGGCATCAACCTCGAGGACATCTCCGCACCGCGCTGCTTCGAGATCGAGGCCCGCCTGCGCGAGAAGCTCGACATCCCGGTCTTCCACGACGACCAGCACGGCACCGCGATCGTGGTCGTCGCCGCGCTGCGCAACGCCCTGCGCGTGGTGAAGAAGGACATCAAGGACTGCCGGATCACGGTCTGCGGCGTCGGCGCCGCAGGTTCCGCGATCATCCGCCTGCTGCAGGTCCAGGAGCCCGGCGACATCATCGCCGTGGACGTGGACGGCATCGTGCACCGCGACCGCCCCGGCCTGGACTCGAACCTGAAGTCCATCGCCGCGACCACGAACAAGGGCAACCAGGCCGGCCGCCTGCACGACGCGCTCGTCGGTTCCGACGTCTTCATCGGCGTCTCGGCCCCGAACCTCTTCGGCGCAGAGCAGGTCGCGACCATGGCCAAGGACGCCATCGTGTTCGCGCTGGCCAACCCGGACCCGGAGATCGACCCGATGGAGGCCCAGCAGCACGCCGCCGTCGTGGCGACCGGCCGCTCGGACTTCCCGAACCAGATCAACAACGTGCTGGCGTTCCCCGGCGTCTTCCGCGGCCTGCTGGACGCGCACGCCAAGACCATCAACGACGCGATGCTGCTGGCCGCTGCGAAGGCCATCGCCGACGTGGTGGACGGCGACCGCCTGAACGCGTCGTTCATCGTGCCGTCGGTCTTCGACAACACCGTGGCCCCGGCCGTGGCCGAAGCCGTGAAGAAGGCAGCCACGGCGTAGGGCGTAGGGCTTTGGGCCCCAGCCCTTCTCCGGGACCAGGCATACGATCGCGGTATGACCAAGCAGTTCACCCACCTGGACTCACAAGGCGCGGCCCGCATGGTCGACGTCTCGGGCAAGGAGCAGACCACCCGGACGGCCGTGGCCACCGGCGTGCTGCAGACGACCGCCGAGGTGGTTTCGCTGCTCGGCGCCGACGGCCTGCCCAAGGGCGACGCCATGGCCACCGCCAGGATCGCGGGAATCATGGCCGCGAAGCGCACCTGGGAACTGGTGCCGCTGTGCCACCCGATCGCCCTGTCGTCCGTGGTCGTGGACCTCGCCCTGGCGGAAGACTCCGTGCTCATCACGGCCACGGTGCGGACCACGGATCGCACCGGGGTCGAGATGGAGGCGCTGACCGCCGTCTCGGTCGCCGGCCTGACCCTGCACGACATGGTGAAGTCGGTCGACCCCGCCGCGACGTTGAACGCGGTGCGGGTCGAGCGCAAGGAAGGCGGTAAGTCGGGGCTGTGGGAGCGTCCGTGAAGGCAGTGGTGATCACGGCCTCCAACCGCGCCGCCGCCGGCGTCTACGCGGACCGCAGCGGGCCGATCATCGTCGACTGGCTCGTGTCGCGCGGTTTCTCGGTTTCGGATCCGGTCGTGGTGCCGGACGGCGACCCCGTCAAGGCCGCGCTGGCCGAGTCGGTGTCCGCCGGGGCCGATCTGGTGATCACGACCGGTGGCACCGGCATCAACCCCACCGACCGGACGCCGGAGGCCACTCGCGCGGTCCTCGACTACGAGGTGCCGGGGCTGGCCGACGTCATCCGGATGTCCGGGTGGCCGCGCGTGCCGGGCTCGGTGTTGTCGCGCGGGGTGGCCGGTGTGGCGGGGCGGACGTTGATCGTGAACCTGCCGGGGTCCACCGGCGGCGTGAAGGACGGGCTGGACGTGCTGGGATCGGTCGTAGAGCATGCCCTCGACCAACTGCGTGGAGGTGACCACAGATGAGCGTGGTGCTGCGGGCTGCCGTGACTGAGGAGCCCCTGTCGGTCGAGGAGCACGCCGCGCTCGTCGCCTCCGACCGGGCCGGTGCCGTCGTGACGTTCTCCGGCGTCGTGCGGGACCACGACGGCGGACGGGGCGTGCTGGAGCTGGAGTACC
The DNA here is from genome assembly GCF_044455585.1 of Lentzea sp. NPDC051213. NCBI lineage: Bacteria > Bacillati > Actinomycetota > Actinomycetes > Pseudonocardiales > Pseudonocardiaceae > Lentzea > Lentzea sp. NPDC051213. Next base: position 53,905 of record NZ_JBITEX010000012.1, on the reverse strand, counting down.
ACTCCCACCCGTCCGCGGGCGATGTCGTGGCCGAGGTCGTCGAGTCGCTGGCCGATCGGTACGAGGGCGTCCACGGGATCGCCGTCTCGCACCGCGTCGGGCCGTTGAAGATCGGCGACGTGGCGCTGGCCTGTGCGGTGGCGGCGGAACACCGCAAGGAGGCGTTCGCGTTGTGCGCGGACCTCGTCGACGAGGTCAAGGCCCGGCTGCCGGTGTGGAAGCGCCAGGTCTTCTCCGGCGGCGACGACGAGTGGGTCAACTGCCCCTGAACGCAGGCAGGGACCTCACCGCCGGGGGGTCGCGGTGAGATCCCTGGTCCTGTGTCAGCCCTTCATCGGGCTCACGGCCAAGCCTCAGATGAGGATCTTGTGGCCCGGGTAGATCAGGTCGGGGTTCGTGAGGAATTCCTTGTTCTTCTCCACGATGGCCTGGTAGCCGCCGGTGACCTTGTTGGCCTCGGCGATCTTCGACAGGGTGTCGCCCGCCTTGATCTCGTAGTTGCCGGCCGGGTTCGACTTCGAACCGGCGACGGCGACCGGCTGCACCGGAGCGGCGGCCTGGCGCTGCTGCGGCTGCACCTTGCGCTGCTGCTGCGGGGCCGGGGCGGTCTTGCGGACCTGGCCGGCACCCATCTTCGCGGTGCAGGCGGGCCAAGCGCCCCTGCCCTGCCCGGCGAGCACGCGCTCCGCGACAGCGATCTGCTGCTCGCGGGAGGCGTTGGCCGGGTTGCCCTGACCGCCGTACGCGTTCCACGTCTGCTGAGTGAACTGCAGACCGCCGTAGTACCCGTTACCGGTGTTGGCGGCCCAGTTGCCACTGGCCTCGCACTGCGCGAGTGCGTCCCAGTCCAATCCAGGGGCGGCGTTGGCGGTGCCAACGGCCAGGCCCAGAGGGGCACCGGCGATGATGCCGGCGACCGCGACCTTGGCGATAGTGCGAGCGGTGAAACCCTGCTTGCCCTGCTTGCCTCGGTTGAAAGCCATTTGCTTCTCGTCCACCACACCTGCGGCCAGGAACTCGGGTTCGGGGCCCGGTTCGTTCCTGCGTCCCAGTCCGGCGGTCGCTCTCGCTCGGGGTTTGTTCCGGAGAACCCTCGGACTGGGTTCGGTGCTCGGTCCTCCGGTTGGTGCAGTGGCTGGTCGGGGCCAGCCGATGGCGACCGTACGTAACCGGGTGGGAGCTCACCAAATGTTTCGAGCTGTGACGCGCATCACAGTAACGTTCCGACACGTTGTGCTGGGACTACAAATCAGCAGGTCAAAGGTGTCGTTATCGGTCCGTTTCCATTCTGAGATCAGTCGAGATCTATTACGGAAAGTGAGGCGTGGCTCACGCGTGTCGGCCATCCGAGACACGCCGTCGGGGCCCCGAAAACCCGTCGCGGCCCACAGCCGACCACTGCTACGTTTCCCGCGGCCGTGCGAGAGACCGAGGAGGTGGTACCCGTGAACGTTTCGACATCATGGGTGCTCCCCTCTGGGGTCACGGTCGGGCGATAGGTCGTCCGGGAGCGCCGTTCGCGAGCACTCCCGAAAGGCACGACCATGCGATTCACTTCCGAACAGCGCTTCGACGACGACGTCCTCGAGCGCAGGTTCATCCTCGGCGAGGTCCCCGGCATCCTCTGGACGCCCGGATCCGCCTCCCCGTCCGCACCGGTCCCGCTGATCCTGGCCGGCCACCCCGGCGGGCTGGACATGATGTACGCCCGGCTAGCGGCCAGGGCCCGGCACGCCGCGGCTGAGGGCTACGCCGTGGCCACCATCGAGCTCCCTGGGGCCGGCGACCGGCCCCGTTCTGCAGCCGCTGACCAGGCCCGCGCCGATCTGCGCCAGGCGTTGGCGGCGGGTGAGCAGCCCTCCGGCGACGTCGTCGACCGGCTTGTCCTGCCGCTGGTCGATCAGGCGGTCCCGGAGTGGCGGGCCGCTTTGGACGCGCTTCTGTTGTTGCCCGAGATCGGTGGGCCGGTCGGGTTCTCGGGAGGGGTGATCTCTGTCGGCGTTCGGCTGGCTGTGGTCGAGCCGCGTATCTCTGCCGCTGTGCTGTTCGCCGGGAGTTTCGTGCCTCGGTCCGTGGTTGAGGAGGCTCGGCAGGTCACCATCCCGTTGCTGGTGTTGCTGCAGTGGGATGACGAAGGGAACGACCGGCAGATGGCCCTGGACCTGTTCGATGCCTTTGGGGCCAAGGAGAAGACGTTGCACGCCAACATGGGTGGGCACACCGGGGTTCCGCACTTTGAGGGGGACGATGCGAACCGGTTTTTCGCCCGGCATCTGAAGTAACTCGGGGAGTAGCGGGGTCAGGACGCCGCTTGTCGAGACGCCTCCTCGACAAGCGGGGTTCAGAGATCTGGGAGTCGATCGCCGGCGTCCGGGTAGCGGCCGTGTTCCAGGCGGAAGAGGTAGGCCTGAAGGTCGGTCCTGAGGTCGCCTGCGAGGTACAAGAGGAAGTCGCGCGCGCCTTCGGCGGCCTCAGACTCCTGGGGTCCGGCCTCGGCGGTCCACTCGACGACCAGCGCGGCGACGTGTTTCTCGACCTGGCCTCGCTCAGCCCACCACGCCCGGACGGCGTCCGGGGTCCACCGTGAGTCGCCGTCGCAGTCGTAGCCGTCGAAGGGGTCGTCCCCGGCAGCGGACAGCAGGCACTCGACCTCCGCGCGGGTCCTGGGCTGGCGGTAGACGAACTCGTTGTAGTACTCGCCGCCGTAGAGGACGTGGCGTGGCGCGGACAGCCGGCCGGTCCAGCAGTTGTCGGTCTGACCTGTGTAGAAGGGACCAGGCACGTTCAGCCAGTGCTTCTCCGCCCACTTCCGGCCGTCCTGGGGCTCGAAGAAGCCTGGCGGAACGTGCGAGATCGGATCCTCGGGCGCAGGCGTGTCGGTCACGCCATCAGAATCCCGCAGCAACCGCGGCGGACAGCCCGAATCCGGAGAAATCAGCCGCCCGCGAACGGCGGCAGCACGTCCAGCTGAGCCCCAGCCGGCACCCGCACCGAAGTGTCGCGAACCGCAACGCCATCCAGCAGGAAGCTGGACGCGGCAAGCACCTTCCCCAGCTTGTCGCCGTGCCGTTCCCCGATGGTGCTGACCACAAGGGCCACAGTCGGCTCGGAGGCGTCCAGCAACAGGTCCTCGTCAGACACCCCGGCAGCAGCCCGAGCGCCAGCGAAGTAGCGGACCTTCACGGCGGTCCCTGGCACGGTCCCATGGGTAGACACGGTCATCCTCCGATAGCGCTCATGGGACGGTCGGGCTGGTGGAAGCCCGCGTCGTTGATGCCGTGACCGGCCGCCTTGGCCCACATCGTGGCACGCCAGGCATCGGCGATCGCCGCGTCGGGTGAGCCGTCGCGCAGCAGCGTGCGCAGGTCGGTCTCGGACTGGCTGAACAGGCAGTTGCGGATCTGGCCGTCGGAGGTGAGCCGGGTGCGGTCACAGGCGGCGCAGAACGGCCGGGTCACGGAGGCGATCACGCCGACCACGGACGGGCCGCCGTCGACCAGCCAGCGCTCGGCGGGGGCACCGCCGCGCGGGACTTCCTCCGGGGTCAGCGTGTAGGCGCTCGACAGCATCGTGAGGATCTCGTCGGCGGTGACCATGTTCGTGCGCGTCCAGCCGTGCTGGGGGTCGAGCGGCATCTGCTCGATGAACCGCAGCTGGTAGCCGTTCTCGACGCAGAACCGCAGCAGCGGGACGGCCTCGTCCTCGTTCACGCCGCGCAGCAGCACGGAGTTCACCTTCACCGGCTCCAGGCCGGCCGCGCGGGCGGCGTCGAGGCCGTCCAGCACGTCCGTGATGCGATCGCGCCTGGTCAGCGTGGCGAAGCGGTCCGGGTCGAGGGTGTCCAGCGAGACGTTGATCCGGTTCAGGCCGGCGTCCTTCAACGACTGCGCCCGGCGCGCCAGGCCGATGCCGTTCGAGGTCATCGACATGCGCGGGCGGGGTGCGAGCTCGGCCGTCGCGGCGATGATCTGCTCCAGGCCGCGGCGCAGCAACGGCTCGCCGCCGGTGAAGCGGATGTCCGTGACGCCCAGGTCGACGACTGCGATCCGCATCAGGCGGATCAGCTCGGCGTCGGTGAGCAGCTCGTCCTTCTGCAGCCAGTCGAGGCCCTCGGCCGGCATGCAGTACGTGCAACGCAGGTTGCACCGGTCGGTCAGCGATACCCGGAGGTCCTTCGCGACCCGGCCGAACCTGTCCACCAGCAGTGGGCTGTCCGGGCGCGCGGAGGTGTCAGGCGTACCGCGCACGATGGGTAGTCCCAAGTCCACTGCTGTCACCCCTACCAGGGTAATCAACATCCTCTTGTGGATGACGCTACAAATAGGGTTTCTCACCTTCCGCCCGTTTGGAGCACCCTCACAAGGAATTGTCTTACTGGCTAAGATGTTCAACATGGAACCTGAGGTCCTGGAGAGGTTCACCTGGTACATGCGGGAGCAGAGCGCGCTCACCGTCATGTTCCACACGAAGGTCGCCGAGCAGATGGGCCTGTCCGCGACCGACGAGAAGTGCCTCGACCTCGCGATGAGGGCGGAAGGGCCGCTCACGGCCGGTCGCATCGCCGAACTATCCGGTCTCTCCACCGGTGCCGTCACGGGCGTCATCGACCGCCTCGAACGCTCCGGGTTCGTCCGGCGGGTGAGAGACCCGCACGATCGCCGCAAGGTCCTGGTCGAGGTCACACCCGGCGATCTGGGCAGGTTCGCGCACCTCTTCGAGCAGGCCAGGGACAGCATGATCGAGGTGCTCGACCAGTTCGACACCGGTGAACAGCAGGTTATCGAGCGTTATCTCCAGCTCCAGATCGCGACGTTCCGGGCGCGCGTGATCGATACTTAGACCCATGTGGCACTACTTGATGGACATGGACGGCGTCCTCGTGCACGAGGAGCACCTGATCCCCGGAGCGGACGAGTTCGTCGCGGAGCTGCGCGCTTCCGAGACCCCGTTCCTCGTGCTCACGAACAACTCCATCTACACGCCACGCGACCTGCGCGCGCGTCTGCAGCGCACCGGCCTGGACATCCCGGAGAAGTCGATCTGGACCTCCGCGCTGGCCACCGCCAAGTTCCTCGACTCGCAGCGTCCCAACGGCTCGGCGTTCGTCATCGGCGAGGCCGGCCTCACGACCGCGTTGCACGAGATCGGCTACGTGCTGACCGACCGCGACCCGGACTACGTGGTGCTCGGCGAGACCCGCACCTACAGCTTCACCGCGATCACCAAGGCCATCCGCCTGGTCGAGGAAGGCGCGAAGTTCATCGCGACCAACCCGGACGCGACCGGCCCGTCGCGCGAAGGCTCGCTGCCCGCGACCGGCGCCGTGGCGGCGTTGATCGAGCGCGCCACCGGCCGTGAGCCCTATTACGTGGGCAAGCCCAACCCGTTGATGATGCGGTCCGCCCTGCGCGCCCTCGGCTCGCACTCGGAGAACGCGCTCATGATCGGCGACCGGATGGACACCGACGTGCGATCGGGCCTGGAAGCGGGCCTGTCGACGATCCTCGTGCTGTCCGGGATCTTCACCGCCGAGCACGCCGAGATGTACCCGTACCGGCCGACGCGCGTGCTGAAGTCGATCGCCGAGCTCGTCGGTCACTCAGAGGACCCGTTCGGCGACTGGACTGGACACTGACGCGCGAGGGTTCATCGCTTAGTGTCGCGGACGTGGACACGGATCGACGCCCGATGCACGTCGTGGGTGACGTGCACGGGCACCTCGCTGAGCTGATCAGAGCCCTGCACGTCGCCGAACTGTGCGACGAGGACGGGCACTGGGCGGGCGGGAACGCCGAGCTGTGGTTCCTCGGCGACTTCGTGGACCGCGGGCCGGACGGGGTCGGCGTGATCGACCTGGTCATGCGCCTGGCCGAGGAGGCGGCGCTGGAGGGCGGGTCGGTCAACTCGTTGATCGGCAACCACGAGGTGCTGCTGCTCGGCATGTACCGGTTCGGCGACGAGCAGGTGCCCGACAGCGCGGGCCCGCGGTCGTTCGCGCGGAGCTGGCTGCTCAACGGCGGGCTGCGCAGCGACCAGGACCGGCTGACGGACGCGCACGTCGAATGGCTGACGACGCGGCCCGTGCTGAAGCTGCGCGACGACCACCTGCTGATGCACTCCGACACCGTGGCCTACCTCGAATGGGGGGCCTCGATCGAAGAGGTCAACGAGGCCGTCCGCCAGGTGCTCAAGGGCGACGACCTGGTCGACTGGTGGGAGTGCTGGCGCAAGATGACGACCCGGTACGCGTTCCGCGGGCCGCAGGGCCCGGAAATCGCGGATGAGCTGCTCGCGACCCTCGGCGGCAGCACGATCGTGCACGGCCACAGCGTGATCGCCGACCAGCTCGGGGTGCCGCCGGACCAGATCGACGGGCCCCTGGTGTACGCCGACGACAAGGTCCTGGCGATCGACGCGGGGCTCTACAGCGGCGGGCCGTGCCTCGTCGTGCCCTTGCCATACGTCGAAGCCTGACTACGGTCGGGTGAATGACCAGCTACTCCTCGGGCACCTCCGCCGCGCCGCTGCTGGGCGACACGATCCACGCGAACTTCGCCGCCACCGTCGCGCGCTTCGGTGATCGTGAGGCACTTGTCGACAAGGCCACAGATCGCCGGTGGACGTACGCGGAGCTGGCGCGCGAAGTCGACAAAGCGGCCGCCGGGCTGGCGGCGCTGGGCGTGGGCAAGGGCGACCGGGTCGGGATCTGGGCGCCGAACTGCGCGGAGTGGGTGTTCGTGCAGTACGCGACGGCCCGGCTCGGCGCGATCCTGGTCAACGTCAACCCGGCGTACCGGGTGCACGAGCTGGAGTACGTGCTGAACCAGGCCGGCATCCACACGCTGGTGGCCGCCAGGGCGTTCAAGACCTCTGACTACGCCGGGATGATCGACGAGGTCCGGCCGCGCTGCCCCGCGTTGCGGCAGGTCGTCTACGTCGACGATCCACAGTGGACTCCCGGTGAGCTGCCGGACGTGGAGCTCGACCGCGACGACCCGATCAACATCCAGTACACCTCCGGCACGACCGGTTTTCCCAAGGGCGCAACGCTTTCGCACCACAACATCCTCAACAACGGCTACTTCGTCGGGGAGTTGCTGAGCTACACCGAGAACGACCGGATCTGCGTGGTGCCGCCGTTCTACCACTGCTTCGGCATGGTCATGGGCAACCTCGCCGCGACCAGCCACGGTGCCTGCGTCGTGATCCCGGCCCCGGCGTTCGACCCGGCGAAAACCCTTGCGGCAGTGCAGGAAGAGCGCTGCACCTCGCTCTACGGCGTGCCGACGATGTTCATCGCGATGCTCGACCTGATCGACGACTACGACCTGAGCAGCCTGCGCACCGGCATCATGGCGGGCTCGCCGTGCCCGGTCGAGGTGATGAAGCAGGTCGTGGAACGCATGGGCATGCGCGAGGTGTCGATCTGCTACGGCATGACCGAAACCTCCCCGGTGTCAACGCAAACGCGCGTCGACGACTCACTGGACCGCCGCGTCGGCACGGTCGGGCGGGTCGGCCCCCACCTCGAGGTCAAGATCGTCGACCCGGACACGGGCCACACGGTCGCGCGCGGGGAACCTGGGGAGCTGTGCACGCGCGGCTACTCGGTCATGCTCGGCTACTGGGACGAGCCGGAGAAGACGGCCGAGGCGGTGGACGGGTCCGGCTGGATGCACACGGGCGATCTGGCCGTGATGGACGATGACGACTACGTGAACATCACCGGCCGCATCAAGGACATGGTCATCCGCGGCGGCGAGAACATCTACCCGCGCGAGATCGAGGAGTTCCTCTACACGCACCCCGACGTGCTGGACGCCCAGGTGGTCGGCGTGCCGGACGCCAAGTACGGCGAGGAGCTCATGGCGTGGGTGCGCCTGCGCGAAGGCGCCGAACCGCTGACCGCCGAGGCGGTGAAGGCGTTCTGCGCCGGGAAGCTCGCCCACTACAAGGTGCCGCGCTACGTGCACGTGGTGGAGGAGTTCCCGATGACCGTGACGGGCAAGGTTCGCAAGGTGGAGATGCGGGCCAAGTCCGTGGAACTGCTCGGGCTGGACGACAGCACCACGCACGCCTAGGGCGAACAACACGCATCGTGTCCGCATAACTACAGGTCACGAAGGGTGCAAAGGCTCTTGCGTGGACGGTGTGACGCGCGCAACATCGGAGGATTCCGTCGCAAGGAGGCGCGCATGCTGACCGCCACCAGGACCACGACGATGCTGCCCGTGGAAGACCCGGAGCGGGCCGGGCACTTCTACGCGGACAAGCTCGGACTCAAGCCCGTGACCACCGCCCCGGACGGCACGCGGATCTTCGCGCTCGGCCAGGGCGATGCGCTGGGACTGATGCCAGCGGAGAAGGGTGCGCAGACGGCGCACACGGTTCTCAGCTGGGAGGTGCCCGACCTGGAGTCGGAGATCCGTGAGCTCGAGGACAAGGGTGTCCACTTCGAGGACTACGACCTGCCCGACCTCAAGACGGTCAACCACATCGCGGTCATGGGCACCGAGCGCGCGGCGTGGTTCACCGACACCGAGGGCAACATCCTGTGCCTGCACGAGCTGACCGGCGACGAAGCCTGACAGCTCGTGCCACTGAGGTCTCCCGCGGACGCCCCCGATGACCGCGGGAGACCCTCACGGCACCTCGACGATCTCCTTGCCCAGCGGCACCAGCGAGACCTTGACCAGCTTGAAGTTGGCGAGGCCGAGCGGGATGCCGATGATCGTGACGCACAGCGCGATGCCGGTGAGGATGTGGCCGATGGCGAGCCAGAAGCCGGCCACGATGATCCAGATGATGTTGCCCAGCAACGATCCGGTGCCCGCGCCCGGCTTGTCCACGACCTCCCGGCCGAACGGCCACAGGGCGTAGTTCGCGATGCGGAACGACGCGATGCCCCACGGGATCGTGATGATCAGGACGCAGCAGATGAGGCCGGCGACCGCGTAGCCGACGGCCATCCAGAACCCGGCGAGCACGAGCCAGATCACGTTCAGGATGAGGCGCATGCCTCCAATCTAGTGCCGTGACCGCCTGCCTTCGCCCCGTATTTCGGTGTTCAGACGGGTGCATCGTGGTGCCGGCCCCGCGTCCTCGTACTGGTTGTACGGGGGCGCGGGGCCGGTGCCGCGAGGCGCCCTGCTGAGCGCCGGAAGACGCGGCGGAGGTCGGCGGTCACGGCACTACGCTCACCTCATGAAGTGGGGTGTGATCGCTACAGGCGGAATCGCGCAGGCCGTGACCGCCGACATGCTGAAAGTCGACGGCGTCACCGTTCTCGCGGTGTCCTCGCGCGACAAGAGCAAGGCGCAAGCGTTTGCCGAACGCTTCGGCATCGAGCGCGCGTACGGCGACTACCGCGACCTCCTCGCCGATCCCGAGGTCGATGTCGTCTACGTCGCGACGCCGCACGGTCAGCACCACGAGGTCACGCTCGCCGCCCTCGACGCCGGCAAGCACGTGCTGTGCGAGAAGGCCTTCGCACTCACGGTCGCGCAGGCCGAGGAGATGATTGAAAAGGCGAGATCCAAGAAGTTCCAGTTCCTCATGGAAGCGATGTGGACGCGCTTCAACCCGTTGATCCGCAAGGTCCAGGAGGCCGTCGACAACGGTGAGATCGGCGAGATCCGGATGATCCGCGCGGACTTCGGTTTCCGCCACGCTTTCGATGACGGCGACCGCCTGTGGGCCAAGGGGGCAGGCGGCGGCGCGACCCTCGACCTCGGCGTCTACCCGGTCGCCCTCACGCACCAACTTCTAGGTGTACCAACGCACGTCCACGCCCACGGCAGCATCGCACCGACCGAAGTGGACGCTGACGCGGGCATCTTCCTGGCCTACGGCAACGGTGCGCACGCCCTCCTCAGCTGCTCGCTCGTCGCGAGCACCGGTGCCCGTGCGGAGATCGTCGGCACCCTGGGCCGCATCGAGATCGTCGACCCGATGTTCAACCCGACCGCTGTCGTGATCAACGGCATCGAGCACGCGGTCGAAGACGGTGGCTACACCCACCAGATCCAGGCGGTAGAGGACTACATCGCCATGGGTTTCGTCGAGCACCCCGACGTCTCGTGGGAAGACACGCTGGAGGTCATGCGCACGCTCGAAGAAGCTCTGCGCCAAATCGGCGTGAACTACGCGGACACCGTCAAGTAGATCAACACGACGTTCAGCACGACGATCGCGAACGCCACGACGGAAGCGGCCACGGTGACCGAGCGCCGGTTCGTGTAAGTACCCATCACGGATCGGCGCGCGGTCAGCCACACCAGCGGCACCAGTGCGAACGGGATGCCGAACGACAGCACGACCTGCGACAGCACCAGGGCGAACGTCGGATCGACCCCGAACGCCAGGATCGCCAGTGCGGGCACGAGGGTGATCAATCGCCGTGCCAGCAACGGAATCCGCACCCGCAGCAGCCCGTCCATCACCACCGCACCGGCGTAGCACCCGACCGCGGTGGACGCGAAACCCGAAGCCAGCAAACCAAGAGCGAACAGCAGCGCGATCCCGCCACCCAGCGTGGTGCCGACCGCCGCGTGCGCTCCTTCGAGCGTGTCCACGCCTTCGCGACCCTGCAAAGCAGAAGCCGCGAGCAGCAGCATCGCCATGTTCACCGCACCGGCCAGCACCATCGCGACCACGACGTCGACCTTGGTGGCGCCGAGCATCGACGGGTTCTTGCCGTGCCGGTCGCGGGCCAGCGCGGAGTGCAGGTAGACCGCATGCGGCATCACGGTCGCACCCAGCATGCCTGCCGCGAGCAACACGCTGTCCGCACCGTCGAACCGCGGCACCAGACCGCCAACAGCCGAAGGAACCGACGGCGGCGACACGAAGAGCCCGGCCATGAACCCGACCGCGATGACGATCAGCATGGTCGTGATCACGCGCTCGAACGGCTTCTGCCCGCGCTTGTCCTGCACCAGCAACAGAACCGTCGACACCACGCCGGTGATCACGCCACCGAGCAGCAACGGAAGATCGAACAGCAGGTTCAACGCGATGGCGCCGCCGAGCACCTCGGCCAGATCCGTCGCCATCGCGACGACCTCTGCCTGGCCCCAGTACGCGAGCCGCACCGGACGGGGCAGGTGATCGCGCACCGCCTCCGGCAGCGACTGCCCGGTGACCAGGCCGAGCTTCGCGGACAGGTACTGCACGAGCCCTGCCATGACGTTCGCGACGACGAGCACCCAGACCAGCAGATAGCCGTAGCGAGCGCCCGCCGCGGTGTTGGTGGCCACGTTGCCGGGATCGACGTACGCGATCGCGGCGACGAACGCGGGACCGAGCAACGCCGCGCCCGCGCGCAGACGCGTGGAAACAGCGACCACCGGACACCCCCTTGTTGCCAGGCTATTGCAACAAGGCGGTACTAGTCGAATGTGTCCTAGGGCACCTCAGGCTTCGAGCGTGGCTCTGGCGACCCCGACGACGGCGTCCATCGCGCTGTCGAGATCGCCGCTGGGCATCAGCAGGTGGCTCAGTGCGAGCCGCACGGTCGTTTCGGCGGCGAGCCGCACGTGCCTGCCGGGGAAGTGTTCGCTGAGGTGCCGTTCGACGACCTCGGTCGCCTGGAACAGCACGGGGTGGCCGCGAATGGTGAGGAACGGCAGCAGGTCTTCGGCGTCCTGCCCGGTCAGCACGGCGGACACCAGCCGGTCCTTCTCGGTCTGCTCGAAGGTGAAGCGGAACGCCGCCCGCATCGCCCGCCACGGATCGGGGTCCTGCTTGAGTCTCGTCGCGATGCCGGCGAGGTACTCCTCCGTCCGGTGCGCCGCGACGGCCTGGACGAGTCGCTCCTTGTTGCCGAACTCGTTGTAGACCGTCTGCCTGCTCACCCCGGCGCGGCTGGCGACCTCGATCATGCGCAACCCGTGGAACCCGTGCGCCGCCAGCAGGTCCGCGGCCGCGTCCAGTAAGAGCTCAGTGATGTCGCTCACGCGCTCACTTTTACACAGTTATGGGTTTTGTAAAGACGTAGAGTTGGGTTCTGTGCCTTTCACCGTGGGCTTTGACCTGGACATGACGCTCATCGACCCGAGACCGGGCATGGCCGCCGTGATGAACGAGGTGGGTGCCCGCACCGGCCACCGGCTGGACGGCGAGCACTTCGCGGCCAACCTCGGCCCGCCCCTCGACATGATCTACCGCGAGATGGGCATGCCCGACGAGGAGATCCCGGACGCGGTCTCGCTCTTCCGCGCGCTGTACCCGGACGTCGTGATCCCCTCGACGGTCGCGCTGCCGGGCGCCGCGCAGGCACTGGCCTGCGTGCGTGAGCTGGGCGGGCAGACCATGGTCGTGACCGGCAAGTACCGCAAGAACGCCGCGCTGCACCTGGACGCCATGGGCTGGGAGGTCGACCACCTCTACGGCGAGCTGTGGGCCGCCGGCAAGGCCGAGTCGCTCAAGCTGCACGGCGCGTCCGTCTACGTGGGCGACCACGTCGGTGACATGCGCGGAGCGGCGGCGGCCGGTGCGCTGGGCGTCGGCGTCGTGACCGGGCCCTGTTCCCGTGCGGAGCTGGCAGAGGCGGGCGCCGCGGTCGTGCTGGAGGACCTGCGCGAGTTCCCGGAGTGGCTCAGGACTTCTTCTGGCGTGCTTTCCTGATCACCGCGAAGATCCCGAGCCCCAGCCCGATGGCGGGCAGGTAGGTCGCGGCGACGTTCAGCCACACGGGCAGATCCCCGTGGCCGGTGGCGAAGAGCACGAAGACCGCGATGATCGCCAGCACGCCCGCGGCGAACAGGCCGATGGCGAGCGGTAGCAGCTTCGGAGCGGTCATACGAGCAGGGTAGTCGCGCTAACGGAGGTGCCTTACTCAAGGTCTTCTGGCTAGTCTGGTGAGACGCGTCCTGGGTACGCCTGGGGCGCGTTCGTTGTGCAGAAGTAAGGGAATGGTGAGCGCGGTGCCGACCGGCAAGGTCAAGTGGTACGACACGGAGAAGGGCTTCGGATTCGTCACGCAGGACGGTGGCGAGGACGTCTACGTCCGCAAATCCGCGTTGCCCCCCGGTGTCGAAGGCCTGAAAGCCGGCCAGCGGATCGAGTTCGGCATGGCGGAGGGCCGGCGTGGCCCGCAGGCGCTGTCCGTGCGCCTGGTCGATCCGGCTCCGTCCGTCGCCGAGGCGCGCCGCCGTCCTGCGGAAGAGCTGCACGGCCTGATCGAGGACATGATCAAGCTGCTGGAGAACAAGGTGCAGCCCGACCTGCGCCGCGGCCGCTACCCGTCCGACAAGAAGACGATGAAGCTCGTCGCCGAGGTCGTCCGGGCGGTGGCGCGGGACCTCGATCCGTAAAAGGATCAGCGTCATGTCTGACCAGAAGTCCGACGCTGACAGGATCGTCGAGTTCCTCTACGAAGTCGGCCAGCTCAAGCGCCTGCCCAGGGCGGGGTGGCTGTTCACCGGGGTGCAGAACCCCGAGTCGGTGGCCGCCCACTCGTTCCGGGTGGGCGTTCTGGCGTACGCGATCGCCGTCCAGGAGGGCGCGGACCCGGACCGGGCGGCGACGCTCGGCCTCTTCCACGACGTGCCCGAGACGCGGATCGGCGACATCCCGTACGTCGGCAAGCTGTACGTCGACGTGAAGATGCCGCCCGAGAAGGTCGCCGCCGATCAGGTCCAGCACCTGCCGGCACCGCTGGCCGCGCACATCGAGGCGCTGGTCGCCGAGCACGAGTCGGCCAAGGGCGAGGACTACACGCCGGAGGCGCGCTGCTCGCGTGACGCGGACAAGCTCGAACTGCTGTTGCAGGCGCGGGAGTACCAGGCCGCCGGCATCACGAAGATGGAGCGCTTCATCCAGACCATGCAGGCGTCCGTGGTCACCGACACCGGCAAGGCGTTGATGGACTCCGCGCTCCGGATCGTGCCGAGCGAGTGGTGGGAAGCGTTCGGAAAACGCTAGCCCGTGACCTCGACCGCCCAGAAACCGCGCAGCAGCGGCTGACCGGTCTCGAGGACCGCGGCGGCCGCCTCGTGCACCTCGATCCCCACCAACTGGTCGGTCCGGTTCGGCAGGGCGAGGGTGTAGGTGTAGTTCTCGCCCTTGCCCAGCAGGCCAGTGCCCGTGGTGACCTCTTTGCCCTCCGCGTTGCGGTAGAGGAACACGGCCTCCCAAAGCCCGTCCGCGATCTGCCCGTCCACCGAGATCTGCACGACCTTGCCCGCCGGCACCTTCAGCGTGCTCGGCACGTTCCGCTCGACGCAGTTCGCGCCTTCGAGGTCGCAGTAGACCGCGGGCTCGACCCGGATGGTCTTGCCGTTCGCGTAGAACGTGACCTCGGGGTAGTAGCGCGGAAGCGCACATCCCGTCAGAACGAGAACGCTGGCGGCCATTACGGAAGCAAGTCGACGCACGTCAGGCAGCCTACGGGGTGACCGGAGCCGGCCTGCGGACGAGCCTGTGCAACGACGTGCCGTTGCGGTACATCCACGTCTGCGTGAGGCCGAGCGCGAGCAGCACGGCCAGCACCAGGAAGCCCACCCAGAACGTCGCGGGCAGCAGCACGCCCAGCGCACCACCGAAGACCCACGCGAGCTGCAGGATCGTCTCGGAGCGGCCGAACGCCGACGCCCGCGACTCCTCCGGCAGGTCGTCCTGGATCACCGCGTCCAGGCTGATCTTGGCCAGAGCCGACGCCGTGGCACCGAGCAGGCCGACGATCGCCGCGGTGGCGAGACCGGGCAGCGCGGCGGCGACGATCGTGGCGGCCAGCGCCGTGCCGACGCAGCCGAGGATCACCTCGTCCGGCTTGCCGAAGTGCTGGCGCGCGCCGATCGCGTTGCCGAGGAAGCTGCCGACACCGGCCGCGGCCGCGATCACGCCGAGCAGCAGCAGCTGCTGGACCGCGTCACCCTCGGTCTGCGCGCGGACCACGAAGGCCGCGAACAGGGTCAGGAACCCGGTCAGCATGCGGATGGAACCGTTGCCCCACAACGCGACCACGATGTGCCGGGACATGCGCCGCTTGGCGGGGCGCTGGGTCAGCGTTGCCGGGACCTCGCCCTCGGTCACCTCGACCCAGGACGGGATGCGCATGCACACGACCGCGTTCACCAGGCACAGCACCGCGGTGAACCACAGCGCGCCCGGTGAGCCGAACAGGTTCGCGAACCCGGCGGCGAACGCACCGAACACCGCGCCCGCCGCGAGACCGAAGATGGTCATCCTGGCGTTCGTCTTGGACAGCGTGATGTCCGGCGGCAGCACACGCGGGGTGATCGCGGACTTGAGCACCGTGAACGACTTGCTGAGGACCATGCTGCCGAGTGCGGCCGGGTACAGCAGCCAGTTGTCGAAGTTCAGCGCCATCACGATCGACAGCACGATCCGCAGCACGCACGACGCGGCCAGCGCCAGCCGGCGGCCGCGCTGGATCCTGTCCAGCAGCGGGCCGATCACCGGCGCGATCAACGCGAACGGCGCGACGGTGATCAGCAGGTACAGCGCGACCTTGGTCTTGGACTCCGCCGACGCCGCCGAGAAGAACAGGGTGTTCGCCAGCGCCACGGCCATCGCCGCGTCGGCGGCGTAGTTCATCATCACCGCGTAGGTGACCGAGGACATGCCGGACTTCTTGGCACCGTCCGCGTGGGCCGCGCGCCGGAACGCCGCGACGGCTTGCTGCGAGAGCTGCTTGCTGCGGAACCACGCGACGCGGGTGACCGTGAGCTTCTTCGGCGGCTTGGGCGTCGGGGTGGTCTGCTGATCGGAGTTCGGCAGCGGGCGGGTGTTGTGGGGACGGCGCGGCGGGGCCTGGAAACCGTGTTCGGACGCGGGTTCGGGACGCTGCCGCGGCCGGTACTCGTCGTCCTGCCACGGGTAGCGCTTCGGAGTCGGTTCGTCACTCCACCCGCGGTCGCCCGTCACACCCTCAATCCTGCCCCATCCCGTTGAACCTCACTCGGAAGATGGTCGGCCAGTTCTTGCCTGTGACCAGGAACTCGTTGGTGCCGGGGATGTGCGCGATGCCGTTGAGGACGTCCGCGTTCCCGCCGGAGGGCTTCAGCGACGACAGGTCGTAGGCGTTGGTCACCTGACCGTTGGCGGGGTCGATCCGGACGATCTCGTCCGACTTCCACACGTTCGCCCACACCTTGCCGCCGACGCACTCCAGTTCGTTGAGCTGCTCGAGCGGCTTGCCGTCGCGGGTGACCTGCACGCTGCCGGTCTCGCCGAACGTCTTCGGGTCGCGGAAGGTCAGCTTCGCGGTGCCATCGCTCATGACGAGCTTCTGCCCGTCGTCGCAGATGCCCCAGCCCTCGCCCTGATAGCTCACGCGGCGGATCTCGTCGAGCGTCTTGCGGTCGCGTTCGATGGCGACGCCGTTGCGCCACGTGATCTGCCAGATGGTCTCGCCGAGGACCGTGATGCCCTCGCCGAAGAAGTCCTGAGGAAGATCGACTTTTTTCTGCACGTCGCCGCTCGACGGATCGAGCGCGCGCATCGTCGACTGACCCTCGAGTCCCGTGCCCTCGTAGAGGACGCCGTCGACCAGTTCCAACCCCTGGGTGAACGCCGACGTGTCGTGCGGGATCTTCTGCAGGACTTCTACCTGCGGTTTTGATTCGTTCGGTGCCGTGCAGGCGGCCAAAGCCACCGCTAGGACAAGCCAGACGGGTGAGCGCACCCCACGGAGGGTGGCACGAGTTTTCGTCCCGGCGAAGACCTGCGGCACAATTCATCTCGTGACCGCGACTGAGATGCTCCTCGACGCCGTAGATCTCGCCCGCGCCGCCGCGCAGGAAGAGGCGGGTGTGGACAGCGTCGGCGCTCATGTCGGCGTGCACGGCGAAGACGAGTACTCCGTCACGCACCTGTTCGACGCCGAGCACGCGGGCTACCGCGGCTGGACCTGGGCGGTGACCGTCGCCTACGCGGGCGAGGGTTCCCCGGTCTCGGTCAGCGAGGTCGTGCTGCTGCCCGGCCAGGACGCGCTCGTCGCGCCCGAGTGGGTGCCGTGGAGCGAGCGGGTCCGTGCCGGCGACCTCGGCGTCGGCGACCTGATGCCACCGCGTGAGGACGACCCGCGGCTCATCGAGGCCTACGTGCAGTCCGACGACCCCGCGATCGAGGAGGTGGCGCTGGAGATCGGCCTCGGCCGGACCCGCGTGCTGTCCCGCGAGGGCCGCCTCGACGCCGCCGACCGCTGGGCAGTCTCCGACTTCGGGCCGAAGTCCGACATGGCCCGCAGCGCCCCCGCGCACTGCGGCACGTGCGGCTTCTACACCCGCGTGGCAGGAGCGTTCGGTGCCGCGTTCGGCGTGTGCGCGAACGAGATCGCGCCCGCGGACGGCCACGTCGTGCACGTCGAGTACGGCTGCGGAGCGCACTCGCAGGTCGAGGTCGACATGAGCCCGATGGTCCCGGTCGCCGACCTGGTCTACGACGACGCGCAGCTGGACGTTCTGGACGTCTCGGAGTGACAGATCCGTTCGGGACCGAGGCCCTGCGCACCTCGGTCCTCGCCGCGTGGCGCGGTTCGCCCACCCGTTTCCGCGAAGACGCGAACGCTGAAGAAGATCTTCGTCTCGGTGGCTACCGGGACAGGTTGCTGGTCGAGCTGGCCCAGAACGCGGCCGACGCGTCCGGTGCCGAGCCCGGTGTGTTGCGGATCACTCTGGTGGACGGCGAGCTTCGTGCCGCGAACACCGGTGCGCCGTTGACCGCTGCCGGCGTGGCCGCGCTGGCCTCGTTGCGCGCTTCGTCCAAGGAGTCCGGGGTCGGGCAGTTCGGTGTCGGCTTCGCGGCCGTGCTGGCCGTCAGCGACGCACCGCGGGTGATCTCGACGTCCGGTGGCGTGGAGTTCTCCGCTGCCCGCACGCGGGCCGAGGTGCCGGAGCTGGCCTCCGGCCGCGGTGGCGACGTGCCGGTGCTGCGCCTGGTGTGGCCCTGCGTCGAGGACGCACCGGAGGGCTTCACCACCGAGGTCCGGTTGCCGCTGAAGGTCGACCTCTCGCTGGACGATCTCGCCGCGGAAGTCCCTGATCTGCTGCTCGCGCTGCCGGGTTTGCGGCGCATCGAGATCGGCACCCAGTCGTGGGAACGCTCCGTCAGCGACGACGGTGTGGTCACCGTCGGCTCGGTGCGCTGGCTGGTGGAACGCGCGACCGGTGAGCTGCCCAGCGAGCTGGTGCAGGGCGTCGAGCACCGTCCTCAGTGGACGATCTCGTGGGCGTTCCCGCTGGACGAGGAGCTCGGCGAGGACGTGCTGCACGCGCCGACCCCGACCGACGAACGCCTGTCGCTCCCGGCCCGGCTGATCGCGACCCTCCCGGTCGAACCGTCGCGCCGCCGGATCCTGCCAGGTGCGGCCGCGTGGTCGGTGCTGGACGAGGCCGCCGCCCTGTACCCGGCGCTGGTGGCGCGGGTGCCCGCGATCGAGCGGACCGCGCTGGTGCCGTTGCCCGGCTTCCCGCTGTCCGAAGTGGACGATCGGCTGCGCACGGCCGTGGTGAAGTCGTTGCGGGTCGCGGAATGGCTGCCGCTGGCGAGCGGCGAGTGGATCGCGCCCGCGCGGGCTCGGGTGCTGGACGTGGGTTCCGAGGAACTCGTCGACCTGGTCGAGGACGCGTTGCCCGGCCTGCTGGACGCCGAGCTCTCCGCGCCGGTGCACGCGAAAGCCCTTGCCGCACTGGAGGTTCCGCGCGTCTCGACCGCCGAGGTGGTCGCCGCGCTGGCCGGTGTCGACGGTGATCCCGGGTGGTGGCGCGAGGTCTACGCCGCCTTCGCGCCGCTGGCCGAGGTCGACCCGGACGTCCGCGAGGCGTTGCAGTCACTGCCCGTCCCGCTGGCCGACGGCCGCACGGTCACTGGCCCGCGCACGACCCTGATCGCCGACGAACCGTTGCCCGGCCTGCGGGTCGTGCACCCGGACGCCGTGCACCCGCTGCTGGTCCGGCTGGGTGCGGTCGAAGCCGGTGCCGCCGAGCTGCTGGCCGATCCTTCGCTGCGGGAGAACGTCGCCCGCTCGGTCGAGGACGCCGAGGCCGGCCTGGAGGGCGAAGACCTGGTCGAGACCGTGCTGCGCCTGGTGGACCGCGCGGCCGTGCGTGCGGGTGAAGAGCCCTGGCTGGGCGCGCTGGCGTTGCCGGACGCGTCCGGTGAGTGGCACCGCGCCGACGAACTGCTGCTGCCGGACTCGCCGCTGGTCGGCGTGGTCGAGGCGGACGCGTTCCCGTTGCTGTCCAAGGAGATCGCCGAGACGTACCCGCGGGCCGCGCTGGTCGCGGTGGGCGTGGTCGACACGTTCTCCGTGGTGGTCGACGACGAGCCGTCGGGCGCGGACCACGACCTGCCGGACGAGGGCGCGTGGTGGTCCTCGATGCCGGAGGAACCCGCCCGTGTGGTGGCCGTGCGCGACCTCGACCTGGTGGCCGACTGGCCCGCGGCGCTGCGGTTGCTGGCGTCGGACCCGGTGACGTGGCGCGCGGTGACCGAACCCGACGGCTACACGGGCTGGTGGATCGCCCGGCACGCCTCGTTGTCCGGCAAGGCACCGCGCGAGTACCGCCTGCCCGAGGCCACGCTGCTGGACGGCCTCTTCGACGCGGTGCCGGACCTGGAACTGCCCGAGCACGTGCTGCGGGCCGCCGGGGTCAGGTCGCGGCTGGAGATCTGGGACGACGACGATGCCGAGTTCGTCCTGGACCGCCTGGGCGACCAGGACCGCGCCATCGCGGACGCCGTGGTGCTGCGTGCGCACGCCGCCCTGCCGGACAGCGACTTCGCGCCGCCCGCCCGAGTCAGGGTGCTGAGCGGCCAGGTGGTTCCGGCGGAAGACGTCGTCGTGCTGGACCACCCGTGGCTGCTCGGTCTCGTGCCGGCGTCCCGCGTGCTGCTCGCGGACGGTTCCGAGGACCTCGCGGACCTGCTGGACCTGGCGCTCGCCTCCGAGGAGTTCGACGGCTCACCCGACCACGTCGGCGAGGTCGTGCAGTGGCACGACCTGGGCGCGGTGCGGATGGCGTGCGAGCTGCTGGAGGTCGCGCTGCCCGACGGCGTTGTCGTCGTGCACGAGGAACTTCTCGTCGACGGTCAGCGGGTGGAGTGGTGGATGGCGGACGGTGTTCCGCACGCCGCGGACACACCTGAAGGGCTGTCGCGGGCTCTTGCCTGGGTCACGGAGCGGTGGGAGGACCGGCACACGTTCGCCGCCCTGATCACCGATCCGACGGCCGCGACCCTGCTGGGATGATCGAGGAGCCGCTGGACCAGCCGTGGCTGCTGGAGGTCGTCGCCCAGGTGCGGGCGACCTATCCCGGTGGCATCCCCGACGAGGATCTCGACGTGGTGCTCGCGGCGTTGTACGAGGGCTGCAGCAACCGGAACTTCGCGCTGGTCGTCGAGGTCCTGACCGGGGTGGACCGGCACATCGCGTACGGCGTCCACGTGTGCGCCGCGGAGGAGACCGTCAAGCGCCGGCGGGCGCGGGTGGACGAGATCCACGCGGAGATGGGAAAGCACGGCTGGGATCCGGAGGCCGGCTAGCCGCTCTGATCACCGATCCGCCGGCTGCAATTCCGCCGGGCTGACTTCCACGACCTTCTGCCTGCGCAGGCGCGGCTTCCCGATGTCGCCGCGCCGCACCAGGATGATCCACGCGGTCACCGTCACCAGCACCGACACCAGTCCGCCGATGATGATGGGCGCCCGCCCGTTGATCTCCCCGATCCACCCCATCAACGGTCCGCCGACGGGGTTGCCGCCGAGGAACACCAGCATGTAGATCCCCATGACCCGCCCGCGCATCTCCGGCTCGACCGCGAGCTGGATGGTCGCGTTGGCGGTGGTGTTGAAGGTCATCATCGCGATGCCGACCGGGATCATCATCAGCCCGGTCAGCAGCATCGTCGGCATGAACCCGGACACGATCTCCAGCAACCCGAACACCACGCCGGAGCCGATGAACACCGACATCCGGGGTGTCTTGCGCCGGGCCGCCCACGTCGCGCCCGCCAGCGTGCCGACCGCGATCAACGTCGACAGCAGGCCGTACGCGTCGGCGTCGCCACCGAAGACGTTGCGGGCCATGATCGCGAGCGTCATGTAGAAGTTCATGCCGAACGTCGCGATGAAGAAGACCAGCAGCATCACGGTCAGCAGGTCCGGTCGCCCTCGCACGTAGCGAAGGCCCGACAGCAGCTGGCCCTTCTCGCGTGGCACGGGTTCGGATGGCATGAGCTCGCGCGTGCGCATCAGCCAGACGCCGAGCACCACGCCGACGAAGCTGATGGCGTTGGCCAGGAACACCCAGCCCGTGCCGATCGCCACGATCGCGACGCCCGCGATGGCCGGGCCGATGATCCGGGCCAGGTTGAACATCATCGAGTTCAGCGCGACGGCGTTGGTGAGCGACTCGCGGCCGACCATCTCGACGACGAACGACTGCCGCACCGGCGTCTCGACGGCGGAGAAAGCGCCCAGCAGCAGGCAAAGCAGGTACACGTGCCACAGCTGCACGATGCCCAGGACGTCCAGCAGGCCCAGCGCCAGTGCACAGATGCCGAGCGCGGACTCCAGCCACAGCAACAGCTTGCGCTTGTCCATGCGGTCGGCGAGCACGCCGCCCCACATGGAAAGCACCAGGACGGGTAAGAACTGCAGCGCCGCGGCGAAGCCCAAAGCGACGGGAGAGCCGTTGGAGAGCTCTAGAACCAGCCAGTCCTGGGCGATGCGCTGCATCCACACGCCGACCAGCGAGATGATCTGGCCGGAGGCGTAGAGCCGATAGTTGTGTATGCGAAGCGAACCGAACATTCCGGTACGACGAGGTAGTGAAGTGTCTGCTCCACCACCCGCGTACCCGGCCACGTCCTTACTGCCCCGCCATCCTGTCGATGATCTCCGCGGCCCTCGACAGGAGCTCCCGGTCGTCGGGTTCCAGTTCGGCCAGCCGCTTGTCCAGCCACGCCTCGCGCGCGGTGATCTCGTCTTCGAGGTAGGTCAAGCCTTCGCTCGTGAGCTCGACGATGGCTTGACGGCCGTCGGTGGGGTGCGGGCTGCGCGTGGCGAGGCCGTACTCCTCCAGGGCGGCGATCACGCGCGTCATCGACGGCGGCTGCACGCCTTCCTTGGCCGCCAGTTCACCTGGCGTGAGCGGTCCGCACTTGTGCAGTGTGGACAGGGCGGACACCTGCGTCAGCGACACCGACGAGTTGGTGCGCTGGGCCCGCAGACGACGATTGAGGCGGACGACGGCAAGTCTCAGCCTGCTCGCCAGTCCGTGCTGTTCGATCGCCACGTAGTTAGCATACCTCACGAAATAGTTTCTCGCCGAATGGTCAGTTGAGCAGGCCCTGGATGGGGCCGAGAGCGAAGTAGACGACGAACGCGGCGGCCACGATCCACATCAGCGGGTGGATGCTCTTCGCCTTGCCGGTCAGGGCTTTGAGCAGCACGTAGCTCACGAAACCGGCGCCGATGCCGTTCGCGATCGAGTAGGTGAACGGCATGACCACGATCGTGAGGAACGCCGGCAGCGCCACCGTGAAGTCGCTGAAGTCGATCTCGCGGATCTGCATGATCATCAGCGCGCCGACGATCACCAGTGCGGGCGCGGCCGCCTCGATCGGCACCACCTCGTAGAGCGGTGTGAAGAACATCGCCAGCAGGAACAGCACGCCGGTCACGACGTTCGCGAGACCGGTCCGCGCGCCCTCGGCGATGCCGGACGCCGACTCGATGTAGACCGTGTTGGACGAGCTGGAGGCGGCACCGCCGGCCACCGCGCCGAGACCGTCGACGAACAGCGCCTTGCTGACGTTCGGCAGCTGCCCGTCCTTCTCGATGAGGCCCGCTTCCTTGCCCAGGCCGGTCATCGTGCCGACCGTGTCGAAGAAGTCCGTCAGGACCAGTGTGAAGACGATCAGCGCGGCGGTGAGGGCGGGCAGCCGCGTCCACGCGCCGAACGACACGTCACCGAGCAGGCTCAGGTCGGGGACGCCGAAGACGTGGTCCGGCAGCGCGGGGTAGCCGAGGTTCCAGCCCTTGGGGTTGGTGCCCTGCGACGGCCCTGCCTTGACGATCGCCTCCAGCACGATCGCGAAGATCGCCGTGGAGACGATGCCGATCAGGATCGCGCCCTTGACCTTGCGCGCGAACAGCACGCCGGTGACCACCAGCCCGACCACGAACACGAGCGTCGGCCAGCTCGCGATGTACCCGCCGATGCCGAGCCCGACCGGCACCGTCGTCCCGGCCACGTCCGGCACCCGGCGCACGAACCCGGCGTCGACGAACCCGATGAAGCAGATGAAGAGACCGATGCCCACCGCGATCGCGGCCTTGAGCTCGTTCGGCACGGCGTTGAACACCGCGGTCCGCACGCCCGTGACCACGAGCAGGAGCACGACCAGGCCGTTGACCAGCACCAGCCCCATCGCCTCCGGCCAGGTGACCTTGGCGGCCACGCTGACTGCCACGAACGAGTTGATGCCCAGCCCCGTGGCCAGCGCGAACGGGTAGTTGGCGATCAGTCCGAAGAGGATGGTCATGACGCCGGCGACCAGCGCCGTCACGGCCGCGACCTGAGTGACGGGCAGGATGTTGCCGAGCACGTCCGGGTGCGATCCCGGCCCGCTCGGCGCGAAGCTGCCGATGATCAGCGGGTTCAGCACCACGATGTAGGCCATCGTGAAGAACGTCACGACTCCGCCGCGCACTTCGCGCGCCACGGTCGACCCGCGCTCGGAAATCTTGAAGAACCCGTCCAGCATCTGCTCTCCTAACGACGTGTCCGAACGCGACGTAGCCCCCAGCCCACCTCCGCTGCCGCATCGGCTGGCCGACCCGGTGCCGGTCGTGCTCGGCGGCACCGCGCTGTGGTTCCTCGGGTTTCTGGTGGTCCTGGTCGTCGACCGCTCGAACAGCACCCTGCTCTGGACGACCCTGTCCGGCGGTCTGCTCGGGATCATCGGGTACGGAGTCTTCTACTGGCAACGCCGGGCCGCGAGGCGAGGGTCACGGACCGCTCAGCAGGGCCTGGACGACGTCTGATCTGCGGGGCTTCCCAAGGAAGCGAAGTTAGGCTAACCTAAGTCTCGTCGCTTCGTGGTGGGAGCGGCAGTCAGTTCGGGAACGGACGAGGCCCCTGCTCTGGGCAGAGCGGGGGCCTCGTCGTATGTCCTGGGGTAGAACGCGCGGGCACTACGGTCGAGGTCACCACTCGTTGAGGCACTGCGAGGCCAGTTCGTGACCGATCACGTTTACGACGGGGTCAGCAGCCCGGTGCTCATCGAACTGTGTCTGCTCCTGCGCGGGTTCTTCGGTGAAGCGGACCCCATCGACCGGCTGCCCGACGAGGACCTCTACCGGCACATCGCCTTCGCCGCGTCCCAGCGGCACTCCGGTCGCGAGTTCACCGCGCGGCGCGTTCCCGAACTCGATCCCATCGCCGCCGCCGTGATGAGGCGTCTGTCCACCGGACCGCTGGCCGCCACAGCGCCACGATCGCCCCAGTCGCGGTTCTCGCAAGACGCGACGCCTGCCTCGGTCACGATCGTCGATCAGCCTGCTGCGGACGACAAACCGGTCGGAGCACTGTGGACCTCGTCCTTCCTGCCCGACGGCACCAGCATGTGGCAGTGGGGCGAGTGGGCGGAGTTCGGCCGTGACCGGCGACTGTTCGCCCTCACCTTCGACCCGGCCGACCTCCGGGTGTGCACCATCGGATCGCCCGCCGACTACGAGCGCCTGGTCAACCGGTATCCGCGCGCGACGGACGACCACACGCAGGTGCACTGGACGCAGGTGGCCGAGCACTTCGACGCGGTGCACCTGACCGTCTCCGGTCTCCTCACCGCGCAACACGTCCCGGTCGCCGCGCCGCACGGCACCGCGATGCTGACCGGGTGGGACGCCGAGTCCACCGCCTGGTTGCGCCTGCCTCCCGGCCTGACGACGACGCCCGCGCCACAGCACTGAACGGACGAGGCCCCCGCTCTGGGCTGAGCGGGGGCCTCGTCGTGTCCAGCAGCGGGAGCTTGTCGGAGCATCCACTGCCGAAGTCCTCAGAGCTGCAGGCCGTTCTGGCCGGCGCGAGCCGCCTCGAAGCGGGCGGAGACGTCGTCCCAGTTGACGACGTTCCACAGCGCCGAGATGTAGTCGGCCTTCAGGTTGCGGTACTGCAGGTAGTACGCGTGCTCCCAGATGTCGAACGCGAGCAGCGGCGTGGTCGCGATCGACAGGTTCGAGTGGTGGTCCTTGAGCTGCAGCGTGACCAGCTTCTGGCCGATCGGCTCCCACGCGAGGATGCCCCAGCCGGAACCCTGGATCGACGACGCGGCAGCGTTGAGCTGGCCGCGGAACTTGTCGAACGAGCCGAAGTGCTCGTCGATGGCCGCCGCGAGCTCGCCGACCGGTTTGTCGCCGCCGTTCGGGCTCAGGTTCTTCCACCACACCTGGTGCAGGGCGTGGCCGGCGAGGTGGAACGCCAGCGTGGTCTCCAGGCCGACGATCCCGCCGAAGTTCTCCTTGTCACGGGCTTCGTCGATCTGCTCCAGCGTGTCGTTCGCGCCCTTGACGTACGCCGCGTGGTGCTTGCCGTGGTGCAGCTCGTTGATCTCGCCGATGATCGCCGGCTCGAGATCGCCGTAGTCGTAGTCGAGATCCGGAAGCACGTACTGGGCCATGACATCTCCCCATTTGCAATCTCTTGGTAGTTGCAACTTACTCGCAACAAGGTCGGGTTAACCAGTTGCGGGGGCACGTAGCGTCGGAAGCGTGTCCGTGCTGACAGCCAGGAACATTTCGCTGTCGTTCGGTCCGAGGACCGTGATCTCGGAGGTTGATTTCGATGTTTCGCCTGGTGACCGCGTAGGTCTGAGCGCCCCCAACGGTGTCGGCAAGTCCACCTTGCTGCGCCTGCTCGCCGGTGAGCTGCGACCCGAAACCGGATCTGTCTCAAGCACCGGAACGGTCGCGCACCTGACGCAGGAGACCCTCCACGTTGCTGGAGAGTCGCTCAGGGAGCACCTCGCCCGCAGAACCGGAGTCGCGAAGGCCGACGACTGGCTGCAACGCGCGGCCGAGGCGCTTGGTGAGGGCGGTGGCGCGGACTATCCGGACGCGCTCGACCACTGGACCGCGATCGGTGCCGGTGACTTCGCCGAACGTGCCGACGCCGTCTGCGAACGCCTTGGCCTCGAAGCTGATCTGCTCGACGGGCGGGCGCCCGACGCGCTGTCGGGCGGGCAGCAGGCACGGCTCAGGCTCGCGGCGGTGCTGTTGACGCGGGCGGACGTGCTGTTGCTCGACGAGCCGACGAACGACCTCGACGCCGCCGGGCTCGATCTGCTGGAGACCCACGTCAGCGGGTATCCGGGCGCGATCGTGCTGGTGAGCCACGACCGGGAGTTCCTGGCGCGCACGACGACCGCGATCGCCGAGCTCGACGAGTTCACCCACAAGATCACCGTGTTCGGTGGCGGATGGGAGGCCTACGTCGAGGAGAAGGCGAACGCGGGCAGGCGCGCCCAGGAGGAGTACGAGGCGTACGAGGCCAGGCGCGACTCGTTGGTGCAGCGCAGCAGGCAGGTGAAGGAGTGGTCGCGCAAGGGCGTGCGCCGCGCGACGAGTGCCAAGGCGCTCAACGACGAGCCTGATCGCAACGCCAGGGCGGCCCGCAAACGCGGCGCGGAGAACCTGACCGCGAAAGCGTCCGTTGTGGAACGTCAGCTGGAGCGGATGGACGAGGTCGAGGAGCCGCGCGAGGCGTGGGAGCTCCGGCTCACCCTGCCGTCGGCAGGACGGGGCAGCTCGGTGGCTTTCACGTTGCGCCAGGCCGTGGTCAGCCGCGGCGACGTGACGCTCGGGCCGATCGACCTCACGATCGGCGCGGGGGAGCGGTGGCGGATCACCGGCCCGAACGGCTCAGGCAAGTCCACGTTGCTGGGCGCACTGCTCGGCCGCATCCCGCTCGACTCGGGAGATCGCTCGATCGGGCCCGGCGTCGTGGTCGGCGAGGTCGACCAGCTCAGGACCGAGTTCGCGTCGACCGCCTCGGCGTTGCGGATCGTGGCCGACGCGACCGGGTTGCCGGACGTCGAGGTGCGCACGTTGCTCGCGAAGTTCCGGGTCGGCGCGGACGCAGTGCTGCGGCCGGCGCGGGAGCTGTCGCCGGGCGAACGCACCCGCGCGGGCTTGGCCTTGTTGCAAGCTCGTGGCACCACGTGCCTCGTGCTGGACGAACCGACGAACCATCTCGATTTGCCGGCTATCGAACAACTGGAACAGGCGTTGGAGATTTACGAGGGAACGTTGTTGCTGGTCACACACGATCGGCGGCTCGCATCGGCCGTGCGGGTGGATCACGAGATCAACGTTCGCGACCTCCTCACGTTTCCTCCTGTAAAGGGTGGAAGATATGGGGCATGAGCACCGAGGAGGACTGGCCGGTCGAACAGACCTGGTCGATGCGCAACACCCACTGGCACGCCTATGTGGAGCACACATCGCTCGACCACGCCTCTCCTCGCCAAGCGCGGCTTGAACGCACCCCTGAAGAGGTGCTCGCCTCACCTGCCGAGGTCGCTGCCTGGCTCGAGGTGAACCTGCGCAGCGCCACCCGGCCGGAGGAGACCGGCAAGAAGCGCGTGAAGGACGAGCGCGACTTCACCGACTCGAACCGCGTGCACGCCTCGCTGGCGTCACGCGGTGAGTCGATCTACACGGGCGTGAAGGGCGAGCTGACGCTCGCGGTCGAGGCCGTGACGCCGGACGAGTGCCGGATCTCGCACGACGGCGCGGACGTCGCTCCTTTGAAGGCTGGACGACGCCGCTAGATTCAATCCCCTGGGGAGTGTTCTGGGGGAGCTGTGAAACGTTTTCTGCCGACCTTCGGCGCGCTGGTCCTGGTCGCGGCGCTCGTTGGTGCTGTGGTGTGGCTGAGGCCTGATCCTCCGCCACCGGCGCCCACGCCGCTGAAGGAAGTCGTTCTGCAGTACGCGGACGGCTCCGAGCTGTGGAGCAGTCACGACGGCCACTCCGGCTGGACCTCGTACGTCGTGCGCAGGGTGCTCTCGGAGCTCGACCAAGCGGGGTTGCCGTTCGACCGGCTTCAGCGCAGCGGTGCCGTGGTCCGCACGACGATCGACGCGAAGGCGCAGACCACGGCCGCCGCCGTCGTCGGCCGGTTGGTCTCCCCGAAGCGGAGAGATCTCGGCGCGTCGGTGACCGCGATCGATCCGGCGTCGGGTGGAGTGCAGGTGTACCTGGCGCTCAGCCGGCTCAACAATCTGGCGGGCGACGAGCCTCGGGACCTGGGACCGGAGATCGCCCGGCCGCTCGCCGAGGTGGGCCTGGGCCGGGCGCAGATGTCACCGTTGGACGTGACCGCCGCGTACGCGACCGTGGCCGCTGGAGGTGTCCGGCGTGATCCGCATTTCGTCGCCACCGTGACCAGTGCGGACGGTGCGTTGCTGTTCAAGGCGGTCGACACCGGCAAGCCGGCGTTCGATCAGGCCGTCGCGGACCGGATGACCGCTGTGCTCAAGGAGAAGCCCGGTTGCAACGGGGCGGCCTGCGTTCCCGGCGCGTTCCCGTGGACTGTCGGCTACACCCCGCAACTCGCGGTCGCGGTGTTCGTGGACGAGGCCGGCGCCGCGATCGACGACGCCGACCTGCCCAGAGTGGTGTGGCAGGAGTTCCTGGCCTCGCTGGCAGGCTGAGAAGTCAGCCCACGTGCCACGTGTGCACGGGTTCGCCCGCGTGCATGAGTTCCATGTACCGCTTGAGCATCCCGGACAACGCCCCGTCCCGCGACAGCCCGCGATCCTCCAGCAGCGCAACGGTTTCCCGCTGCCACGACGACCCGGTGCGCCGCGCGAGGCAGCGCTGCTCGATCACGCCCAGGTAGCGCTCACGGGCCTCGTCGGAGACCCCGCAGTCGCGCAGGCCTTCGTGTGCCATCGGCAGGAGCCGGCGCAGCACCAGCTCGTCCGGCGGGATCCAGCCGATGCCGGGCCAGTACAGCTGGGCGTTCATGCCGTGCCGGGCGCCGGCGTACAGGTTCTCCTCGGCCGCCTGGAATGACATCTGCGTCCACAGTGGACGTTCCTGGGCGGTGAGGGCGCGCTGAGTGCCGTAGAAGAAGGCGGCGTTGGCCATGGTGTCGAGCACCGTGGGGCCCGCGGGCAGGACGCGGTTCTCCACGCGCAGGTGCGGTACGCCGTCGACGACGTCGTAGACCGGGCGGTTCCAGCGCCAGATCGTGCCGTTGTGCAGCCGCAGCTCGGAAAGACGAGGCGCGCCACCGGCTTCGAGGGTCTCGATCGGGTCCTCGTCGTCGGTTTCCGGCAGCAGGCTGGGGAAGTAGCGCACGTTCTCCTCGAACAGGTCGAAGATCGACGTGATCCACCGTTCACCGAACCACACGCGCGGACGCACGCCCTGGTTCTTCAGCTCGTCCGGACGGGTGTCGGTGGCCTGCTGGAAGAGCGGGATGCGGGTCTCGTGCCAGAGCGCTTTGCCCAGCAGGAAAGCCGAGTTCGCGGCGATCGCCACCTGAACACCGGCCAGGCACTGGGCCGCGTTCCAGTGCGAGGCGAAGTGCATCGGCTCGACCTGCAGGTGCAGCTGCACCGACGTGCACGCGGCCTCGGGCAGGATCGACTCCGCGTAGCTGAACAGCTTCTCCGTGCCCTTGCCCGGCATCGCCGGGCCTTCCATGTTCAGCACCATCTCCTCGCCGCGCGCGGCGAAGATGGTGTCGTTCAGCAGCACGTACCGCGGGTTGTCGGAGAGCCACTTCTTGTCGAAGTGCCGTTCCCGCAGCGTGGGCAGCAATCCGATCATGGCCAGGTTGGCGCCGACGTCGTTGGCCTTCGAGTCCGCGCTGTCGAGCGACGCGCGCAGTTCTTCTTCCAGGCCAAGCATCTCGCCTCCCGCCAGCTCGCGGGGCGGGACGTTGATCTCCAGGTTCTGCTGGCCCAGCTCGAGGGTGTAGGAGGGATCGTCGATCTTCTCCAGCACTTCCGAGTTCGCCATCGCCGGCCGCATGGCGTCGTCGACGAGGTTCAACTCGATCTCGAGCCCCATCTGCCTGCGGGGAAAGGAAAATGTGTCTTCTGCCAGCATTGTCGCCAAGGCGTCCAGGCTGCGCTGCATCTTCTCGCGATACCGCTGGCGATCATCTCTGGTGAACGTGCGGCTGGACACGTCGCTTCCCATGCCGCTACCCCTTCGCTCGGCGCCGGTGGGCGCGGGCCAGGCGGAACGCCAAACGTGACACAGCGGAAACCTCCTATACATCGCCCAAAACGGTGCTCTCTGTCACGTCGAGGTAACAACCAGCGATCATCCGCTGCTCGGGCGTGTGTGGTTTCCGCCCTCCGGACTACCCCGCCTGTTCCACCTCGCGCCGGGTGCGAAACTTCCGGCGTGGCAAGCGTGATCGAGATCAACGATCCGGCCGATGAGCGGCTGGACGACTTCCGGGACCTGTCGACGGCCGACCGCAGGCCTGACCGGCCGGGAGGCCGCGGTCTCGTGATCGCCGAGGGCGTCGTCGTGGTGGAACGTCTGCTGGCTTCGCCGTACCCGGTGCGCGGGCTGCTCGGGGTGCGGCGGCGGATCGAGGCGCTGGACCTTTCTGACCTGGACGTTCCCGCTTACGTGACGTCAGCTGAGGTTATGGCGTCGGTTGTCGGATTCCACTTGAACCGGGGTGTACTGGCCGCCGCCGACCGCGCTCCCGTGCGGGACCTGGAGGAGCTGGCCTCGAGCGCACGGCGGCTCGCCGTGCTGGAAGGCGTGGGCGACCACGAGAACCTGGGCTCGATCTTCCGCAACGCCGCCGCGCTGGGCGTGGACGGGGTCGTGCTGGGGCCCGGCTGCAGCGATCCGCTGTATCGACGCAGTGTGCGGGTCTCGATGGGGCACGTCCTGCGCGTGCCGTTCGCTACCACGGATCAGTGGCCCGCGGCGCTGAACATGTTGCGGCACAAGGGGTTCACAGTTGCCGCTCTGACGCCGCGCGCGTCCGCCCAGCATCTCGCGGACGCCGGTCTGCGCGGCCGGCGCGTGGCGGTGCTGCTCGGCTCGGAAGGTCCGGGGCTCACCGACGAGGCGATCGAGGCGGCCGACGTGGCGGTGCGGATCCCGATGTCCACCGGCGTGGACTCGCTCAACGTCGCCACCGCGGGTGCGGTGGCGTTCTACGCGTTGCTCTAGGCCCCTAGAGCAACGTGAGGATCAGCACGAACCAGGCCACGAGCACACCGGTGACCACGCCGTAGGAGACCCAGCGCCAGACCGGCACCTTGCGGCCGAGCCACACGCTCGGCGCGAGACCGCCGACCACCAGGACGTTCGCGATGAGCGCGAGCCAGTGGCTGGTCTCACCTAGGCCCAGCGAGAGCGACACGACCGTCACCGTCACGATCGCCGCGGTGATGAAGCTGACCGTGAGGCCGGTACCCCACGGGGTCGGCTCCGGCTCCTCATCGACCACCACCGGTGCCGGCTGATCGGGCTTCGCCGGTGCCTCCGGGGCGTCGACGCTGACCAGTTCGCCGCTCACCGGGTCGGTGTAGCTGACCGAGGCGTTCATGACCGCCGCGATTCTGCCCGCGAGCTGCTTGCCACGCCGTCTGACCAGCGCGCTCGCCACGCCGTCCGAGGGGGTCTCGGTGCGCACGACGGCGTCGGCCACCTTCGCCCACTCGTGCAACGCCTCGGCCAGGTCGGCGCCGAGGGGCAGGCTGTGCGGGTCGACCTCACGCTCGCCGGACTCGTCCTCCCCGGCGAGCACGGCGCGGCCGTCCCGGACTCGCAACTCCACGAACCCTCCTACGGTCTGTTCGCGGTGAACCTATCGGACGCCCCAGCCCCTCAGCGCCCCCATTGCGCGAGCCTGACCGCACGCGGGGCCCCCGCGTGCGGTCAGAGCGCACGAAAGCTCCCCGCGTGCACTCAGAACAGCGGGGAGTCGTGAGGTCGCGTTCGCGCCAGATCCCCAATGGCGCGAACGCGACCCAGACCTAGGCGAGCGAGTCGCGCCAGGCCGTGTGCAGGGCCGCGAACCGGCCCCGCT
Organism: Lentzea sp. NPDC051213; assembly: GCF_044455585.1. Classification (NCBI taxonomy): domain Bacteria; kingdom Bacillati; phylum Actinomycetota; class Actinomycetes; order Pseudonocardiales; family Pseudonocardiaceae; genus Lentzea; species Lentzea sp. NPDC051213. The sequence continues at coordinate 21,852 of NZ_JBITEX010000012.1, read as the reverse complement.
CACCGATCAGCTCCTCGGGGGAGCCGTCTTCCACCACAATGCCACCATCCAGCACCAGGACGCGGTCTGCGATGAGGACTGTGGACAGCCGGTGGGCGATGATGAACGCCGTCCGGTCGGCCAGGACGGTCTCCAACGCCGCCTGGACCGCCCGTTCCGTGGGCACGTCGAGCGACGAGGTCGCCTCGTCGAGCACCAGCACCGCCGGGTCGGCCAAGAACGCCCGCGCGAACGCCACCATCTGTCGCTGACCTGCGGAAAGCCGGCCGCCGCGCTTGCGGACGTCCGTGTCGTAGCCGTCCGGCAGGGCCGCGATGAACTCGTGTGCGCCCACCTCGGCGGCCGCGGCCTCGATCTCGGCGCGCGACGCGGACGGGCGGCCCAGGGCGATGTTGTCCGCGACCGAACCGGAGAACAGGAAGTTCTCCTGGGTCACCATCACCACCGCGCGCCGCAGGTCCGTGTCCGCGATCGACCGCAGGTCGGTGCCGTCCAGCTGCACCGCGCCCGAGGTCGTGTCGTAGAACCGGGCGACGAGCTTGGCCAGGGTGGTCTTGCCGGCACCGGTCGCGCCGACCAGGGCCACGGTCTGGCCCGCCGGGACGTCCAGCGAGAAGCGCGGCAGCACCATGCGCGGCGTTCCGGGGTACTGGAACGACACGTCGGCGAAGCGCACGGCGCCGCGGGCGTGCGGCAGCGCCACCGGTGACGCGGGTTCCGGCACCGACGGCTTCTCCTCCAGGACACCGGAGATCTTCTCCAGCGCGGCGGTGGCGGAGGAGTAGGAGTTCGCGAACATCGCCAGCTCGTCGAACGGGTCGTAGAAGCGGCGCAGGTACAGCGTGAACGCCGCCAGCACGCCCAGTTCCACCTGACCTCCGGCGACCCGGAAGGCGCCCCAGGCGAGGACGACGGCCAGCGAGATGTTGCCGATCACGCGGATCGTCGCGGTGAAGGTGGCCATGACGCCCAGCGCGTCGGTGTTCGCGTCGCGGAACTGGGCGTTGAAGCCCTTCATGATCTGCTCGTTGCGGGGCTGGCGGCGGAACGCCTGCACCGCGCGGATGCCGTTCATGGACTCGACGAACTGGACGATGATCTTGGCGATGGCGCCGCGCGTGCCCCGGTAGGCCTCCATCGAGCGGCGGCGGAACCAGCGCCAGATGAAGTAGGCGGGCAGGAAGCCGGCGACCACGACCATGGCCAGCGGTGCGTCGAGCCAGATCAGGACGACCGCGATGCCCGCCACCGACAGGGCGGCGTTGAACAGGCTGTCGAGGCCCTCCTCCAGCAGGTCCTGCAACGCGTCGACGTCGCTCGTCAGGCGGGCGATGACCTTGCCGGAGGTGTAGGACTCGTGGAAGCCGACGGACAGGCGCTGCGAGTGCCGGAAGATCCGGCCGCGCAGGTCGAGCAGCAGGTCCTGGCCGACCCGGCCGGAGACGCGCAGGAACGCCCAGCGCAGGAACGTCGTCAGCACCGCGCAGCCCGCGTAGCCGAGCACGCACCAGACCAGGATCGACGCGCCGCCGTCCATCGCGGCCGGGATGCCCTGGTCGATCGCGGCGGCGATCAGCAACGGGCCCGCGAGGTTCGCGAGGTTGCCGCCGATCACCGCGGCGCCGGCGAGCGACGCACGGCCGATGTGCGGGCGCAGCAACGAACCCAGCAGCTTGCGCGACCGGGCCTGCAGGCGCAGGCCCGTCGACACCGAGAGCTCCTCGATCTCCTCGGCGGCGACGCCGCGCCATTCCTCTTCCCGCTCAACGGGAACTGTGTTCACCTCACTCACGACGCCACCTCCTCTTCCAGCCTCTCTTCGTCCATGTTGGACAGAAGACGTCGGTATTCCTCGTTGTTCTCCAGCAACTTCCGGTGCGAGCCGATCGCGGCGATCTTGCCGTCGACCAGCATCGCGACCCGGTCGGCGAGCTGCACCGTCGACGGACGGTGCGCCACGACCAACGCCGTGACGTCGCGCAACACCCGGCGCAGCGCGGCTTCCACCTCCGCCTCGGTGTGCACGTCCAGCGCGGACAGCGGGTCGTCCAGCACCAGCACCGCGGGCCTGCCGACGACCGCGCGCGCCAGCGCCAGCCGTTGCCGCTGACCACCGGACAGCGACAGGCCCTGCTCGCCGATGCGGGTCGCGAGACCCCACGGCAGGGCGTCCGCGAACTCCTCGGCCTTGGCCACCTTCAACGCCTCGCGCACCCGCGCCTCGTCGACGTCCGGCACGCCCAGCGCCACGTTCTCGGTGACCGACGCGGAGAACAGCACGGGTTCCTCGAACGCCGTGCCGACCACTCGCCGCAGGTCTTCCAGCGACAGATCACGCACGTCGACGCCGTCGATCGTGATCCGGCCGCCGGTCACGTCGGCCAGCCGCGGCACCAGCGCGGTCAGCGTCGTCTTGCCGGAGCCGGTCGCGCCGACCAGCGCCACGGTCTCGCCGGGCCGCAGGTCGAGATCGACGCCGGAGAGCACCTCGCGACCGTCCTCGAACGCGAACCGCGCGCCCTCGAAACGAACGTGCCCGCGCAGCGGGGCCGGCAGCGGCACGGGCGAGGCGGGGCTGGTGATCGTCACGCTGGAGTCGATGACCTCCCAGTACCGCTCCAGCGCGGACGCGGACTGGTTCGTCTCCGCCAGCAGCCAGCCGATCGAGTCGATCGGCCACCGCAGGTACGCGCTGACCGCGATGGCCGCGACCAGCGTGCCGACGGTCATCGAGCCGTTCACGATGCCGATCGCGCCGACCCCGAGCATGCCCGCGATCGCGAGCTCTGGAAGCACGATCAGCACCGACCAGAGCGAGGCCAGGATCGAGATCTTGTTCAGCTCGGTGGCCCGCAGATCACGCGCCTGAGCCAGGAACCGCTTCGTCAGCTCGGGCCCGCGCCCGAACGCCTTGAGCACCCGGATGCCGAGCACCGACTCCTCGACGATCGTGGTCAGATCGCCCGCCTGGTCCTGCGCTTGGCGCGCCACGACCTTGAACTTCGCCTCGAAGAAGTACGAGATGACGATCAGCGGCAGGGCACCGCACAGCGACACGATCAGCAGCCACGGCGACAGCGCGGCGATGATGCCCAGCCCGATCAGCACGACCACGCTGTTCACCATCAGGAAGACCGCCGCGAAGGCCACGAACCGCCGCACGGTCGTGAGGTCGTTGGTCGCGCGGGACAGCAGCTGACCGGACTGCCACCGGTCGTGGAACGACATCGGCAGCCGCTGCAGGTGCTGGTACAGGTCGGCCCGCATGCGTGCCTCGACCTCGGCGGCGGGCCGCGCGACGATCTTGCGCCGCACGTAGAACAGGGCGGCCTCGCCGAGGCCGAGCGCCAGCACGCCCAGGATCAGCCACGGCAGCACGGCGGTCTCGCGGTTCTGGATCGGCCCGTCGACGATGCGCTGGGTGAGCAGCGGAATGCCGAGGCCGCACAGCATCGCGATCATCGTCGCCGACAGCACGACAGCCATCCGTGCGCGGTGCGGCCGCACGTACGGCCACAACCTTCGCAAGGTCCGGAATGTCGAGTTTCGTTGATCGCTCACGCGATGAGCCCCCTCCAGGTCGTCTCGACGGTACGGAGGACGACCGACGGTCAGCATCCGGTTTTTCTCGCTACCGGAGCCTGCTGGCTCGACTTAGGTCGAGGTCAAGGGCACGATGACCACCATGACGCGGTTTCTGCGAACCGAGCAGACGATGGCGTTTCCACACGGACGGCTCATCGCCTCACGCGACGGAGCGGTCTACGTGCTGGCCCCGGACGGCTGGGACCACCTGCCCGGTCAGCACCCGCGGCACGCCATGTTCGTCTCCCGCGAGGAGGCCGAGGACTGGTGCGAACGCGAGGGCTGGGACCTGCACCTGCTCGACGAGGTACCGATCACCTCTTGAAGGTGAACAGCCCCACGAGCCCGTAGGCGACGGCCGCGAGCAAGGCCTCGGCGTGGTGCCGGTTCGTGAACCACCCGAGCACGGGCTCGTGCACCTTGAAGTACAGCCCGACGCCCAGCAGCACCGGCCCGAGCAGGATGATCGGCCACACCGGCCGCACCCCGAAGATCCACAGCACCGGGCCGGCCAGCACCAGTGACGACACCAGCGCGAGCGGCAGCCCGATCAGCACGAGCAGCAGGAACTGCGACATCGAGGTGTTGTCGAGCCACGTCTTGAGGAAGCCGGACTCGTACGCCCAGGTCCACCCGAGCACCAGCCCGGCCCCGACGGCCATCGACAGAACGACGCGCAGCAGCAGCCGGCGTCCCGTCCTACCCGTCTTGCCCGCTGTGCTCTGTTCGGTCACGCGGCACACCGTAACCACCGGTCACCACAGCAGCCAAGGCATAGCCACCGGCTGCCGCGATCGCGACCACGAAGATCCCGCCGTCCTGCGGCAACTGGAGCTGCGCGAACCTCGGGCCGAACGAGCTGATCAGCAGCAACACCACCGCCCCCGCCGTCCCCACGACGGCGGTCGGCCAGGCGGGTGAGAACCGCGCGAGCCGCAGCAGGCCCCACCCCACGACGCCCCAGACGATCACCAGCACCGGCACGAGCAGCAGGATCAGCCCGACGACGCACTCCAGCCCGGTATCGCGGCACAGGAGCCCGGCGCTGGGTTCGAGCGACGCGAACCACCCGGCCCCGCACAACGCCCCCACCAACGCCGCAGTCGCCGCCCTCATGCGGTCGATCATGGCGACTTCCGAGCCGCCTCGCCATGCGCAGAACTACGCGACCGGCCGGTGCACAACGCGGCGATCGCATAGGCGATGCACGGAACGATCACCGAGGCCGTCATCAGGAAGCGGTGGCCGTCCTCCTGGTACATGTCGAGGAAGAGGGTCTTGAACCAGACAACCGCCACGATCAGCACGACCCACAGCCCGCTGCCGATCCCGGTCGCCGACCACCCGCGATCAACGCGCGCTGCCCGGAACCCGGCGTAGATCAGCGCGCCGGCGACGAGCATCCACAACGCGAAGATCGGCGGGAGAAGCAGCAGGCTCGAGTCACCGCATCCGGTGCGGCCTGGTCTGAGATAGCAGTACTGCCTGAGTCCGTCGAGGGTCAGCGCGAATCCAGCGCCGACGAGGGCTCCAGCGCATGCCCCCACAACCGTGCGCGACAACATGCGCCAAGAGCTACCTGATCTTCGAAGCGATCAGGCTGATCTGCACCAACCCTCCACAGCACCTTCACTTGGTGAGCACGGCGATCAACGCGTACAGCGCCGCGAACACCGCGAACGCGAGATAGGGCAGGCCCAGGGCGAGAAACACCATCGCCAGCACCGCCATGAGGGTCGCGGGCACGGCCACCAGCCCTGCCCGCGACACCTTCAGAGAACGTAGAGCGAACCAACCCAGAACCGCCCCGACCACCGCGAAGACCGGCACGGTCATCACGAGGGTCCCGAGGCAGCCCCAGTCTTCGAACGTGCAGACAGCGCCCGAGGAGATGAGCTCGAACACTCCCCACCAGGCCAGCCCGAGGAGTGCACCCACTCCGGCAGCCAGCGCGACACGACGTCCCACGGCGTCGGCGCCTCAATCAGCGGTTCGACCGCACGCCGAGTAAAACGTCTTCCCACGACGGGACGATGGGGTGGTTCTTCTTCCCCCGCTTGGGAGGAGGGTCCTTGCGCACCGGCTTCTCCGCAGCGGGCTCCGGCTCCTGCACCGGCGGTGCAGGCGGAGGGGCAGGCGTGGGCTCCGGCTCAGGCAGCTTCTCCTGAACCGGCTTCTCCGCCACGACCGGAGCCGGAGCGGGTGCCTGCACCGGCACGGGTGCCGGCTCCTCCACGACAGGTGCGGGAGCGGGTGCGGGAGTTGCGGCGACCGGGGTCGCCTCCAGCGCCTGCCGCGCCAGCTGCGTCACCGGGCGCACCGTGCGGAGCGTCCGGTTCGGGTTCGGGTCCATCAGGTCGACGGCGACGTCGTCCAGCGCCGTCACCGTGCCGCCCTGCGCACCGGGGTGGAACGCCCAGTGCGCGCGGTTGTCCGAGCGCCCGGTCTTCCAGTGCAGCTGCACGATCCAACGGCCGTCGTCACCACGCCACGCGTCCCACGAGGACTCGTGCAGGTCGTGGCCGCGCTGGCCGAACGAATGCGCGACGACCTCGCCGAGCGTCTGCACGTCCGGGCCGTCCTCACGGACCGGGTGTGCGCGCTGGGCCAGATCGGCCGTGCGCGACCGCTCCAGGAGCACGGGGTAGGCGAAGCGCTCGATGCGGTGCGTCGGCATGCCCGCGGCAGCCGCGACCTGGTCGATCGACTCACCGGCGCGGATGCGGGCCTGGATCTCACGCGGCCGCATCAGGGCCTCGCCCGACTCGATCTGCATCTGACCGAGCCGCGCCAGGTCACCGCGCAGTGCCGCGCGCAGTCGCTCGTCCGCGGGGAGCGTGAAGCGCTCGCCGCGGTTCTCGGGGTCCTCGAGGATGACGGACTTGCCGTCCTCGTCGAGCCCGATGACTCGCAGCGCACGCATCATGGCCTCCCGGAAATTGCACCTCGCCAGCGAAGAACGTTAGGACAACGAGCCTCCGAAAAGTGGGAGACTCGCCGATATCTCTACGTGATCTTGCCAGTTCACGAGGGCTGTCGCACTCCCGTTTCCGGAAGGTTCACCTGGACCACCAGGCCTCCTCCCCCGTTCGGACGAGCCTTCACCACCCCCTGATGAGCCTTCGTCACGGACTGCACGAGTGACAGACCGAGGCCAGATCCAGCGGTTCCGGTGCGGTCGCGCAGCCGCCGGAACGGTTCGAAGAGCCCCGGCACGGCCTCCGCCGGCACCGTCGGGCCGGTGTTCGACACGACCAGTTCCCGATCAAGCCGGACTGTCACGGTCCCGCCAGGTTTGTTGTAGAGCACGGCGTTGCGCAGCAGGTTGCCGACGAGCTGCGCCAGCAACACCGGATCGCCCTCGACCAGGTACTTCCGCACGGACACGGTGAAGGTGACCTCCTTCTCCGCGGCCAGTGTGGCGCACGACTCCACCTCGTCCTCGATCACCTCGTCCAGCCACACGAGCTCCCGCGCGGTCAGCCCGCGATCACTGCGCGCGAGCAGCAGCAGCCCGTCGATCAGCTTCTCGCTTCGCTCGTTCGTGTCGAGCAGGTGCGCTCCGAGTTTGCGCATGTCGGTGGTGACGTCCGGATCGGCCAGCGCCACCTCGATCAACGTCCGCTGCACCGCGAGCGGCGTGCGCAGTTCGTGCGAGGCGTTCGCGACGAACCGCTTCTGACTGTCGAACGTCGTCGCGAGCCGGTCGAGCATCCCGTCGAACGTGTCCGCGAGCTCCTTCAGCTCGTCCGGCGGTCCCTCCAGCTCGATCCGCTGGTCCAGCCGCTCCGCCTCGAGCCGGTGCGCGGTCGTGGTGATCTCGTGCAACGGCGCGAGCACCCGGCCGGCCACCACCCAGCCGAGCCACACGGCGAGCACCGCCGCGATCAGCAGCGCGATGACCGACTGCCAGAGCAACCTGCCCAGGACGTCCGCCTGGACCTGCTGGGCCGAGACCGCCTCGGTCCCGGCGGGGAAGTCCGTGACCGTCAGCATCTCCGCCGTCTCGTACGGGAGATCCGGGACCGCCCGCGCCACGGCAACGCCGTCGAGCGGGCCGAACCACTCGGCGAGCAGCAGGTAGTTGAGCCCGACGAGGGCGATGCCCGCGATCAGGAACACCCCGGCGTACCAGGCCGTCAGCCTGGTCCGCAGCTTCACGAGCCGAACCGGTAGCCGGCGCCGGGCACGGTCTCGATGACCTGTGGTGTGCCCAGCTTGCGGCGCAGTGTCATCACCGCCACCCGCACGGCGTTGGTGAACGGGTCGGCGTGCTCGTCCCAGGCCTTCTCCAACAGCTCCTCCGGGCTCACCACGTTGCCTTCCGCTCGCATCAGCACCTCCAGCACGGCGAACTCCTTGGGCGAGAGCGGCAGGAACCTGCCGTTCCGCGACGCCTGGTGCCGGGGCAGGTCCAGCGTGACACCCGCGCGTTCGAGCACCGGTGGCAACGCGGGCCGCGCCCGGCGGCCCAGGGCCTGCACCCGCGCCACCAGCTCGGCGAACGCGAACGGCTTGGTCAGGTAGTCGTCGGCACCGAGCCCGAGGCCCGCCACCCGGTCGTCCACTTGGGCCGCTGCCGTCAGCATCAGCACGCGTGCCTCGCCACCGCCCGCGTGCACCGCCTTGCACACGTCGTCGCCGTGCACCAGCGGTAGATCGCGGTCGAGCACCACGACGTCGTACGCGTGCACACCGATCCGTTCCAACGCCGCTTCACCGTCGTAGCAGACGTCGACCGCCATCGAGTACCGGCGCAGCCCCTCGGCGATCGTGTCCGCGAGCAGCTTCTCGTCCTCGACCACCAGCACACGCATGACACCTATTTTCCGCGAACCGGGCATAAGCGCCGGATAAAGGCTTTCGCTTAACGCCGTCGAATGACGTCCTACGTAGACATGGCCTCGTGAAACCCACCATCGCAGTGCTGCTGGCAGTGCTCATGGCACTCACCGCCTGCGGCGCCAAGGAACAGAAGTCGGACGGCAACAAGGACAGCACTGGCGACATGGTCAAGTTCGCCCAGTGCATGCGGGAGAACGGCATCGACATGCCGGACCCGGAGGGCGACGGAGGCGGCGTCCGCATGGAGGCCATGCCCGCCGATGGCGACACCGAGAAGATGGACGCCGCCCACAACGCGTGCAAGCAGCACCTGCCCAACGGTGGCGAGTTCAAGCCGCCGTCGCCAGAAGAGCAGGACAAGATGCGCCAGCAGGCGAAGTGCATGCGGGACAAGGGACACAACTGGCCCGACCCGACCTTCGACGGCAGCGGCGGCGATGGCGAGGGCATGACGGTCGAGCTCGGTGACGAGAAGGTCGAGAAGGACATGAAGGACTGCGGCTTCCAGATGGAGGTGTCGAGCAGTGCCGAAGGTAAGTAGGAAGATCCTGATCACCGCCATCGTCACCGCCGTGGTGCTCGGCACGGGTTCGGTCGTGGTGCTCACGCGCATCGCGTCGAACCAGGCCAACGCGGAGACGCCGAAGTCCGACCCGGTGAAGACGGCGCAGGTCAAGAAGGCGAATCTCGCGGACCAGCAGTCGGTGTCCGGCCAGCTCGGCTACGGTGCGGAGCGGGCGTTGGCAGGTAGAAAAAGTGGCACCATCACCGGGCTGCCGAATCAGGGTGCAGTCATCGAGCAGGGCAAACCCGTGTACTGGTCCGACGCGAAGCCTGTGCCGTTGTTCTACGGCGCGGTGCCGCTCTACCGCGACCTGGAAGCGGGTATGTCGAACGGGCCCGACGTCAAAGTTGTCGAGGAAAATCTCGCCGCACTGGGGTTCAAGGACTTCGGTGCCCCCGACGAGAAGTTCACCTCCTACACCGCGTCGGCGCTGAAGAAGTGGCAGAAGGCCAACGGCCTGGAGCAGAACGGCAAGCTCGGCATGGGCGACGTCGTCGTGCAGGCAGGCGCGGTGCGGGTGGCGTCGCTGAACGTCCAGCTGGGCGCGCCCTCGGGTGGTGACCTGATGAAGGTCACCGGCACCGAGCGCGCGGTCACCGTGGAGGTCGACACCAACAAGCAGCGCCTCGCGAAGGTGGGCGAGAAGGTCGAGCTCTCCATCCCCGGCGGCAAGCCCACCACGGGCACGATCACGTCGTTCACCAAGACCGACGGCAGCGGCGGCATGGACAACAAGCCGAAGATCCGGCTGACGATCGCCGTCGACGACCCGGCCGCGGCGGAAGGCGTCGACTCGGCCACGGTCTCGGCGGTCTTCACCGTGGGCAAGAAGCAGGGCGTGCTCGCGGTGCCGATCGGCGCGCTGCTCGCGCTGGCCGAGGGCGGCTACGGCGTGGAGACCGAGGACCGCAAGATCATCAAGGTCACCGTCGGCCTGTTCGCCAAGGGCCAGGTCGAGGTCAGCGGTGAGGGCCTGCGCGAGGGCATGAAGGTGGTGACGACCGAGTGATCACCATCGACCACGCGAGCCGGACCTATCCCGGTGGGGTGCAGGCGTTGCGGGACGTGTCGCTGTCCGTCGGGGGCGGCGAGATGCTCGCGATCGTCGGGCCGTCCGGCTCCGGCAAGTCGACGCTGCTGCACCTCATGGGCACGCTCGACAAGCCCACCACCGGTACGGTCGAGATCGACGGGCATGACGTGTCCTCCTTGTCCGACAACGCTTTGTCCGCGTTGCGGGCACGCACGATCGGATTCGTGTTCCAGCAGTTCTTCCTCACCGACGGACTGTCGGCGATCGAGAACGTCGCCGCGGGACTGGTGTACGCGGGCGTGCCCCGGCACAAGCGCCGCGCGCTGGCGATGTCCGCTTTGGACAGAGTCGGGCTGATCAACCGGGCGCTGCACAAGCCGCACGAGCTGTCCGGTGGCGAACGGCAGCGCGTCGCCATCGCCCGCGCGGTGGTGAACACGCCGGGAATCCTGCTGGCCGACGAGCCGACCGGAAACCTGGACACCCGCACCGGCGCCGGCGTGCTGGAGCTGCTGGAGGGCCTGAACGCCGACGGCACCACGGTCGTGCTGATCACGCACGACCGCGACGTCGCGGCACGGGCACCGCGCCGCGTCGAGGTGCGCGACGGGGTGATCGTCTGATGGACCTGTTGCGCCTGGGTTTCTTCGGCATGCGCACCCGGCCGTTGCGCGCGGTGCTGTCCGCACTCGGCATCGCGATCGGTGTCGCGGCGCTGGTCGCGGTGATCGCCATCCCGGCGTCGAGCGCGCAGGCGTTGCGGGACAAGCTCGCCACGCTCGGCACGAACCTCCTGACCGCGGGACCGGGCGAGAACTTCTTCGGCCAGGACGCCAAACTGCCCGACACCTCGGTGCCGATGGCCCGCCGGATCGGCGCGGTGACCGCGGCGAGCGCCACCGGCAACATCTCGGCGAACGTGCGCAAGTCGGACATGGTGCCGGCCAGCGACACGCTGGGGCTCAAGGTCTCCGCGGCCGAGCAGGAACTGCTGAAGGTCCTCGACGGCAAGGTGGACAAGGGCCGGTGGTTGCAGCCCGGCGAGAAGACCGTCGTGCTCGGCGCGACCGCGGCCTCCCGTCTGGGCGTCGAGCGGACCGGCGTGCAGCTGTGGATCGACGGCCAGTGGTTCACCGTCGTCGGAATCCTCGCGCCGCTGCAGCTCTCACCGGAGGTCGACCGCGCCGCGCTCGTCGGCTGGGAGGCGGCGAAGGAGGCGTTCGGCTTCGACGGCCACCCGAGCACCGTCTACGTGCGGTCCGACAAGGAGCAGGTGGACAACGTCCGCAAGCTGCTCGGCCCGACGCTGAACCCCAAGCAGGCCAACGAGGTGAAGGTCTCCAGGCCGTCGGACGCACTGGAGGCGCAGAAGCTCGCGGAAAGTTCCTACAACGCGTTGTTCCTGGGATTGGGCGGAGTCGCGTTGCTGGTGGGCGGTGTCGGCGTCGCGAACACCATGGTGATCTCGGTGCTGGAACGCCGGCGGGAAATCGGTCTGCGGCGGGCGCTCGGGGCGACCCGGCGGCAGATCAGGTGGCAGTTCCTCACCGAGTCGGTGCTGCTGTCCGGCCTCGGCGGGCTGGTCGGGGTGATCGTCGGAGTGGCGGTCACCGCGGGGTACTCGATCAGTCAGAAGTGGCCGGCGGCGCTGCCGTGGCCGGCACTGCTGGGAGGTGTGGGGGTGGCGATGCTGATCGGGGCGATCTCCGGCCTCTACCCGGCGGTGCGCGCGGCACGGCAGTCGCCGACGGAGGCACTCGCCTGAGGAGCTTTTCGGAGAGAGGGGGTGCGCCGGTTCCTAGGCGCACCCCCGTTTCCGTTGTCTTTACGTCAGAGCTGGCCGACGACCCAGTCGATGGCCTGCGTGAGGATCGTGACGTCGTTCGGCTCGATGGCCGGGAACATCGCGACCCGCAGCTGGTTCTTGCCGAGCTTGCGGTACGGCTCGACGTCCACGATGCCGTTGGCGCGCAACACCTTCGCCACGGTCGCCGCGTCCACGTCGTCGGTGAAGTTGATCGTGCCGACGACCTGCGAACGGTCTTCGGCCGTCACCACGTACGGCGTGGTGTACGCGGTCTTCTCGGCCCAGCCGTACAGGCGGTCGCTCGAGTCCTTGGTGCGCGCGACCGACCAGTCGAGACCGCCGTTGCCGTTGATCCAGTCGATCTGGTGCGCCAGCAGGAAGAGCGTGGCGACCGACGGCGTGTTGTACGTCTGGTCCTTGGTGGAGTTGTCGAGCGCGGTCGGCAGCGACAGGAACTCCGGCACCCAGCGGTCCTTGAGCTCCTCGACGCGCTCCAGCGCCTTGGGCGACATCAGCGCGAGCCACAGGCCGCCGTCACTCGCGAACGACTTCTGCGGCGCGAAGTAGTAGACGTCGAAGTCCTCGGCCTTGACCGGCAGACCACCGGCGGCGGACGTCGCGTCGATCGCGATGAGCGCGTCGCCGGAGCCCTCGATCCTGGTGACGGGCATCGCCACGCCGGTCGAGGTCTCGTTCTGCGCCCAGCCGACCAGGTCGGCGCCCTCGGCGTAGAAGAGCTCGGGCGTGGTGCCCGGCTCGGCCTTGGTGACCAGCGAGTCCTTGAGGAACGGCGCGGTCTGGGTGACCTTGGCGAACTTGGCGGAGAACTCACCGTTGGTGAAGTGCTGCGCGGTCTCGCGCACGAGCCCGAAGCTGGCCGCGTCCCAGAACGCCGTCGTGCCGCCGTTGCCGAGCACGACCTCGTAGCCGTCCGGCAGCTGGAAGAGCTCGCGCAGTCCGGAACGGACGCGGCCGACGAGGTTCTTGACGGGCTTCTGCCGGTGCGACGTGCCGAGCAGTGCCGCACCCTCGGACGCGAGGGCCGCAACGGCCTCGGGGCGCACCTTGGACGGTCCGCAGCCGAAGCGGCCGTCGGACGGCTTGAGCTCGGCGGGAAGCACCAACGAGGTCGGATCGGCGGTCTGGGTCATGTGGTCACGCCTCCGGGGCGATCGGACTTGAAGTGGACCTGACCGGCGCCGTTGCCGGAGCTCACAGTGTTGCAGGCAGGTAGCCGGACGGTGTCAGCCGGGTGTCGCGGGTCACTGCAACATGCCTCGATCCATCGCCGTAGTGACAGCTGCAGTGCGATCGGACACGCCCAGCTTGTTGAACACCCTCAGGAGGTGAGTTTTCACGGTCGCCTCCGAGATGAACAGCGTCCGTCCGATCTCGACGTTGGACATCCCCTTCGCCACCAGCCGCAACACCTCGGCCTCCCGCGCGGACAACGGCGGCGTGCGAACCTGCCCGACCACCTTCGCGACCATCGACGGAGCCAGCACGGTCTCCCCGCGCGATGCCGCCCGGATGGCCGCGATCAGGTCCTCGGTCGTCGAGTCCTTCAGCAGGTACCCGGACGCCCCGGCCTCGACCGCGCGAAGAATGTCCGAATCGGTCTCGTAGGTCGTGAGCACGAGCACGCGCGGCCCGGTCCCGACGATCTTCGCGGTCGCCGCGACGCCGTCCATCTCGGGCATCCGCAGGTCCATCAGCACGACGTCGGGCTTCAACAAGGCAGCCTGCGAGATGGCCTCCTGCCCGGACCCCGCGTCACCGACGACCTCGAGATCATCGGCCACGAGCATGCCGCGCAGGCCCTGACGGACCACGGGATGGTCGTCCACCAGCAGAATCCTGATCACAGCGGCACCTCCACCAGCACTGACGCCCCCTCGTCGGAGAACAGGGAAAGCGTCCCACCCACTTGTTCCAGCCGTGCGCGCATGCCCCGCAGGCCGAAGCCCTCCGGAGTCTCACCGAACCCACGCCCGTCGTCGCGCACCTCCAGCGAGACGTCCTCGGAGTCGAACCGGAGCACCACGTCGACCCGCGAGGCCTCGGAGTGCCGGGCCACGTTGTTGAGCGCCTCCTGCGCGGCTCGCAGCAGCACCACCTCGGTGGAGGTCGGCAGCCCGACCGGATCTCCGATCACCCGGAACGACGACGGCATCGCCACCCCGGAGACCAGTCGCCGCAACGCGTCCTCCAGTGAGGAACCGTCCAAAGGAGACGGTGCGTTGGAGGCGACCAGGGCCCGTGCCTCGCGGAGGTTCTCCCGCGCGGTCTGCAGCGCCAGCTCCACGTTCGGCTGCGCGCCCTGCAGCAACGTGATGATCGATGTGAAGCCCTGCGCCAGCGTGTCGTGGATGTCCGCCGACCACCTGGCCCGTTCGGCCTCGATCGTCAGCGCCTCGATGCGTTGCAGCAGTTCGCCGCGCTGCTCGTTCTGCCGTGCGATCCGGTTCACCGACCACCCGAACGCCTGGGAGAAGCCGATGATCAGCAGCGCCGCCGGCCAGGGCAGCGCGGATTCGGCGCCCGCGACCCAGGTCAGGATCTGCGGGGTGAACACGAAGACCACCATCGGGAAGAACGCCCAGAACGTCGGCAGCACCATGTAGAGCTGCGGTACCAGGCCGAACAACGCGAACGTGGCGTTGCCGCTGAACCACACCGCCGGTGCGAAGGTGGCCAGCGACCCCGCCGCGTAGATGAAGCCGCGCCAGTCGTCGCGGCCCAGCTCGCACAGCTTCCTGCCGTACGCCAGGAACCACAGCGCGTTCAGGACCAGCAGCCCCGCCGCCGACAGGCGGTCGGCGAGGGGGTTGCGGTCCAGCAGGATGATCACGAACGCGGTGGTCTGGGTCAGGGCGAAGAGGACGTACCAGGTCGTCAGCGGCTGGCGTTGCTCCACCTGAAGGTCCTGCTCACGAGCAGCAGACCGACGATCGTCCACGCCCCCAGCACCAGCGCGATCCTGCCCAGCTCCCATGATCCCGCCGCCTCCATGACCGCGTAGCCGTCGTCCAGCGCGAACACCGACCGGAAACCCTGACACACCCACTTCAGCGGGAAGATCGACCCCACGGTGCGCAGCGAGTCCGGCAGCGCCGTCTGCATGATGAACACACCCGACAGGAACTGCAGCACGATGTACGGCAGGTTCAGCACTCCGGCCGCGCTGCGGGTGGACGAGGCGATCGAGCTGACCGCGACACCGATCAGCGAGCAGGAGATCACGCCGAGCACGAACACCCAGCCGAACGTCAGCCACTTCGCCGCGGACGTCGGCAGCTCGACGTCGAACCGGATCATCGCCACCGCGAGCAGCAGCACCGCCTCGAAGAGGCTCGACACGAAGACCAGGACGATCTTGCCGATGAAGTAGGACGTGAACGGCATCGGCATGCCGTGCAGGCGCTTCAATGTGCCGTCCTCGCGGTCGGCCACCACGCTCATGCCGAGTCCGACGAACGACGTCGAAATGATGCCGGCACCGATCATGCTGGCCGCGAACATCTGCCCGTGCGCGGCTTCCGTCACGTAGACCGTGCCGAGCAGGAGCATCAGGATCGCGGGCAGCGACACCGTGAAGATGAGGTTTTCCTTCTGCCGGAAGAACTCCCGCAGCTCGGTCGCACCCCTCGCGAGACCCAGCTCGAGCGTTCCGGGCAGTACGGCGGTGGTCATGCGATCAGCTCCAGGTAGACGTCTTCCAGCGACGGGCGGGTGACGGTGAGTTCGGCCAGTTCGCCGTGCCTGGACAGCTCGGCGATCGCCTTGGTGGGTTCGGAAGTGCGGATTTCCTGGTAGCCGCGGGTGGACAGCCAGCGCACGGTCGCGTCGGCGTGCGCACGGCCGCCCAGCGTCTGCGGCGTGCCCTCGGCGACGATCCGGCCGCCCGCGAGCACGGCCACGCGGTCGGCGAGCGCCTCGGCCTCGTCCAGGTAGTGCGTGGTCAGCAGGATCGTGGTGCCCTCGGCGGCCAGGTCCTTGATCAGGCTCCAGAACTGCCGGCGCGCCTCCGGGTCGAAGCCCGTGGTCGGTTCGTCCAGGAACAGCAGCTCGGGGCGGCCGATGATGCCGAGCGCCACGTCCAGCCTGCGTCGCTGGCCACCGGACAACGTGCCGGCGCGGGCCTTGGCCTTCTCCTTCAGCCCGACGAGTTCGATCACCTCGTCCGGGTCGCGCGGGTCGCCGTAGTACTTGGCGTAGTGCCGCACCGACTCGGTGACCGTGAGGTTCGCGGCGTCGCTCGCGCTCTGCAGCACGATGCCGAGCCGTGCGCGCCACACCCGGTCGGCCTTGGCCGGGTCGACGCCGAGCACGCTCACCTCGCCGCTGTCGCGGCTGCGGTGTGCTTCCAGGATCTCGACGGTCGTGGTCTTGCCCGCGCCGTTCGGCCCGAGCACGGCGAACACCTCGCCCCGTGCGACGTCGAGGTCCACCCCGTCCACCGCCTGGTGGTCCTTGTAGGCCTTCTTCAGGCCCCTCACCCGAATCGCGTTCATGGGGTAAATCCTGCGGTTTCGGGGGTGCCTGGAGGGACGACCGCGCGACCGACCCCGGCTGTCAACCGGTCGGTGGACACGCGACCGTGTTTCGGCCGTGTTTCCACTCCGCGATAGGGAGCTTTCGCGTGTTAGAACAACCGGGTGCATCTGACGCCGCATGAACGCGACAAGCTCCTCGTGCACGTCGCTGCCGACGTGGCTCGCCGCCGGCTCGAACGCGGGGTGTTGCTCAACTACCCCGAGGCCGTCGCGTTGATCACCGACCACGTGCTGGAGGGCGCGCGGGACGGCCGCACGGTCAGCGAGCTGATGGAGAGCGGGCGCACGGTGCTGGCGCCGGAGCAGGTCATGCGCGGGGTGCCGGAGATGATCGACTCGGTGCAGGTCGAGGGGACGTTCCCGGACGGCACCAAGCTCGTCACGGTGCACCACCCGATCGCGCCGTCCGCCGGTCCCGCGCCGGGTGAGGTGATCGTCGGATCAGAACCCGTCGAGCTGAACCCCGGCCGGCCGCGCGTCACGATGACCGTGGTCAACGTCGCTGACCGGCCTGTTCAGGTCGGGTCGCACTTCCACTTCGCGTCGGTCAACACGGGCCTGGAGTTCGACCGCACCCAGGCGTTCGGCTACCGGCTCGACATCCCGGCGGGCACCGCGGTGCGGTTCGAGCCGGGGGTCGAGCGCGAGGTCACGCTGGTTCCGCTGGCAGGGTTGAGGATCGTCCGGGGGTTGCAGCGATGATCGACCGCGAGCGTTACGCCGAGCTGCTCGGGCCGACCGTGGGCGACCGCATCCGGCTCGCTGACACCGACCTGTTCATCGAGGTCACCGAGGATCTCGCCCGCGGCACCGGTTCCGGTGACGAGGTGATCTTCGGTGGCGGCAAGGTCATCCGCGAGTCGATGGGACAGGGCGTCGCGACCCGTGCCGAAGGTGCGCCGGACCTGGTCATCACGGGTGCGGTGATCCTCGACCACTGGGGTGTCGTCAAGGCCGACGTCGGCGTGCGGGACGGGCGGATCGTCGCGATCGGCAAGGCCGGCAACCCGGACACGATGGACGGCGTCCACCCCTCGCTCGTCATCGGCCCGTCCACGGAGATCCTGTCCGGCAACGGAAAGATCCTGACCGCCGGCGGCATCGACTGCCACGTGCACTTCATCTGCCCGCAGATCGTGGACGAGGCGCTGGTGTCCGGGCTGACCACGCTGGTCGGCGGTGGCACCGGTCCGGCGGAGGGCACGAAGGCCACCACCGTCACGCCCGGCGCCTGGTACCTCGACCGCATGCTGACGTCGATGGACCACATGCCGATCAACGTCCTGTTGCTGGGCAAGGGGAACACGGTCTCCGTCGAAGGTCTGCACGAGCAGCTGACCGGTGGCGCCGGTGGCTTCAAGCTGCACGAGGACTGGGGCACCACACCCGCCGCGATCGACGCCTGCCTGCGGGTGGCGGACGAGTCCGGCGTGCAGGTCGCGATCCACACGGACACGTTGAACGAGGCCGGCTTCCTGGAGTCCACTGTGGACGCCATCGGCGGCAGGTCGATCAACGCCTACCACTCGGAGGGCGCCGGCGGCGGGCACGCGCCGGACATCATCCGGGTCGTCTCGCTGCCGAACGTGCTGCCGTCGTCGACGAACCCGACGCGCCCGCACACCGTCAACACGCTCGAGGAACACCTCGACATGCTGATGGTGTGCCACCACCTCAACCCGTCCGTGCCGGAGGACCTGGCGTTCGCGGAGTCGCGCATCCGGCCGACCACGATCGCGGCCGAGGACCTCCTGCACGACCTGGGCGCGATCTCGATGATCAGCTCTGATTCCCAGGCGATGGGCCGGGTCGGCGAAGTGATCATCCGGACCTGGCAGACCGCGCACGTCATGCAGTCCCGTCGGTCGATGGACTCAAATCTGCGGGCGCGGCGGTACGTCGCGAAGTACACGATCAACCCGGCGATCGCGCACGGGATCGATGGCGAGGTCGGTTCGGTCGAGGTCGGCAAGCTCGCCGATCTGGTGTTGTGGGAGCCCAAGTTCTTCGGCGTCCGGCCTTCGGTGGTGCTGAAGGGCGGGTTCATCGCGTGGGGTGCGATGGGTGACGCGAACGCCTCGATCCCGACGCCGCAGCCGGTGTGGGCGCGGCCGATGTTCGGTGCCACGGCCGGTGCGGCCTCTTCGGTCTTCTTCGTTGCGCCCCAAGCCATCGAGGCCGGGATCGCCGATCGGTACGCGCGGCGGGTGCTGCCGGTGACCAACACGCGGTCGGTCACCAAGGCGGACATGGTGCTCAACGACGCGATGCCGGACGTGCGGGTCGATCCGGACAGCTTCGCCGTGCACGTCGACGGCGCACTGGTGGAGCCCGCGCCGGTCGCCGAACTACCGATGGCCCAACGATATTTCCTGTTCTGATGCTGACCGCGCTGATCCTCGCCGACTCCCGGTTCCCCGGCGGCGGCCACGTGCACTCCGGCGGCCTGGAGGAGGCCGCCGCGCGCAAGTTGGTCACCGACGAGCCGTCGCTGGAGTCGTTCCTGCACGGTCGTCTGGCCACCGCCGGGTTGCTGGCGGCAGGTTTCGCGGCCGCGGCGGCGCGCGGCGAGGACCTTGCGGTGCTGGATCTTGAACTTGACGCCCGCACGCCGTCACCCGCGCAACGGGAAGCCTCGCGGGCGCAGGGACGCGGCATGTTGCGAGCGGCGCGCCGGGCGTGGCCGTCCGCGCGGCTCGATGCGCTATCTCGAAACCCGCACCAGCCATTGGTGATCGGGGTGCTGATCGGTGAGCCGTACGAAGCCGCGCTGACCTGCGCATATCTTGCCGTGAGCGGACCGGCGTCGGCGGCGGTCAGGTTGCTCGGACTCGACCCGTTCGGGGTCAACGCGATCGTGGCTTCTCTCGGTGTCGAGGAAGTTGCTGCGCGGGCTTGTAAGGAACTGCCCGCGCTGGGTTCACCTGCCTTGGATTTGCTGGCCGAGGCACATGTTCGACGTGAAGGGGTGCGTCTCTTTGGGAGCTAACCACGGGCCCGACCCGCATGATCACCACCACGGGGCCGCGCCGCGCATCGGCATCGGCGGCCCGGTCGGCAGCGGCAAGACCGCGCTGACGGCCGCTCTCTGCCGGGCCCTGGGCGCGCAGCTGGAGCTCGCGGTGGTCACCAACGACATCTACACGACCGAGGACGCCGACTTCCTGCGTCGCGCGGGCGTGCTGGACCCGTCGCGCATCGAGGCCGTGCAGACCGGGTGCTGCCCGCACACCGCGATCCGCGACGACATCACCGCGAACCTCGACGCGGTGGAGAGGCTGGAGCACCGGTTCTCCGGCCTGGACCTGGTGATCATCGAGAGCGGCGGCGACAACCTGACCGCGGTGTTCTCCCGCGGCCTGGTCGACCGGCAGATCTTCGTCGTCGACGTGGCCGGCGGCGACAAGGTGCCGCGCAAGGGCGGCCCCGGCGTCACGACCGCGGACCTGCTGGTGATCAACAAGACCGACCTGGCGCCGTTCGTCGGCGCCGACATGGACGTGATGATCTCCGACGCGCACCGGATGCGCGGTGAGCTGCCGGTCATCGCCCAGTCGCTGGTCGAGACGCCGGACGCGCCCGAGGTCGCCAAGTGGGTGCTGGCCCAGCTGTGAAAGCTGCAGCGCGCTTGGTCGTCTCGTTGGACTCGCACGGCAACAGCGTCGTGCGGGTCCTGCGCTCCCAGTCGCCGCTGACCCTCGTGCCGCACCGGCGGGTGGGCCCGGTGGCGCTGGTGCGCCTCGTCAGCTCGGTCACCGCGCCGCTGGGCGGCGATTCGTTGTGCCTGACCGTCGAAGTCGGTCCTGGAGCCTCACTTGAGCTGCGAGGTGTTGCGGCGACCCTGCTGTTGCCCGGCTCGTCCGGCGCGGAATCGTCCTCCGTGGTCCGGTTCCTGGTCGAAGGTTCCGTCCGTTACCTGCCAGAACCGACCGTTGTGACGGGCCGCGCGCACCACACGGCAGTGGTGGAGGCCGAATTGGACAGTCACGCTGAGTTGCGGACCCGAGAGGTGCTGGTCCTCGGCCGCACCGGCGAGGCGGCCGGCGCACTGTCCACCTCGGTACGTGCAACCCGTTGCGGCAAGCCGTTGTTGCATCAACAGCTGGTCGTCGGCTCGCCTCCGGTCGACTCGTCTCCGGCGGGACTGGCCGGGAAGCGGGTCATCGGCACGGAGCTGGTGCTGGACGCGGTGCCGAGGGCTGCCGATGGCGGGGAGTGGTGGAACGTCGTTCCCTTGGCAGCGGGCGGAACCCTGGCCACCGCACTGGGTGATGACGTGGTCACGGTCACACGTGTGCTCGATGCCATCTGACTCGATCCCGTTCTCGATCCAGAACTGTTCTTTGTACGGACAGTCACCGTTCAGGTGGTGGTCATCACCGCGCAGGCGGTTTCGGGATCCGTTCGCCGTGCGTATGGTCGCGGGTCCAGGGACCACGAGTTCTGCCGCCGCTTGGAGGTTCGCCGATGACGGAGACCACGAACATCGCACTACCGGCGATGCGCGTGTCGTACGAGCAGGGCTCGCTGAGCGAGTCGGAGCTTGCCGCCACCTGGCACGAACAGCTCCAGTTGTGGCTCGACCAGGCCTCCGGTGCCGGCCTTCCGGAACCGAACGCGATGGTGCTGGCCACGACGGACACGAAAGGCCGTCCCTCTTCGCGGACGGTGCTGGCAAAGGGCCTCGACGCCCGTGGGGTGGTGTTCTACACCAACTACACCTCTAACAAGTCGCACGATTTGATGGCTACTCGGTATGCCTCGGCCACCTTCCCGTGGTTTGCGATGCAGCGTCAGGCTCATGTTCGCGGGACTGTGGAGAAGGTCGGGCCCGTTGAGACTGCCGAGTACTGGAACTCCCGGCCTCGGGGGTCGCAGATCGGGGCTTGGGCTTCGCCTCAGTCTCGAGTTGTGACTGGGCGGTCCACTTTGGATTCTGCTCTGCACAAGATTGAGCGGCAGTTTGCTGATACCGAGAAGATTCCTGTTCCGCCTCATTGGGGTGGGTGGCGGATTCGGCCTGAAGAGGTTGAGTTCTGGCAGGGGCGGCGGGATCGGATGCATGATCGGATGCGGTTCCGGTTGGGGCGGGATGGGTGGCAGCTCGAGAGGGTTGCTCCGTAGGTTTTGAGGCTTGGTTGTGGGGCGTCTCTGTGGGCGGAGGCGCCCCTTTTGCTGTGCGCTCCGGTTGCGTAGGTGGTCCGGTTGCGATGGCGGGTTCCGGTTGCGTGCTTCCCCTGGGGGACTCCGTCCCCCAGACCCCCTGACAATCTGATCTGGGGGTCCGCGCCGGTCGCGGGTTGATGGCACGCCTGTTGCATTGGGCGGCTGCGCGTTGCGTAGGTGGTTGCGTTGGCGGTGGGGTCCCCGTCACGAGTCACACGGGAGGCAGCCACACCTGGGGGATGAGGTCAAGTCGACGAAAAGCGTGTCGACTTGACCTCATCCCCCAGGCGCGGCA
>NZ_JBITEX010000011.1:0-324159 GCF_044455585.1 Lentzea sp. NPDC051213 | reverse complement strand
CGCTGACCCTGCGACAACGAACTTCCTGGATGCACCAAACCGCTCCCCGAAGAGTCGGAACTGGATTCCCAGTCCAACTTTCGGGGAGCGGTTCAAAGTCCCGGTGGCGCCCCTTTTCAGGTCCAGCTCAGAGCGTGGAGTACAGCGGGTGCTTGGCCGCGAGCACCTCGACCCGGGAACGCAGCTCCTCCACCGCGGCCCCCGGCTTCAGCGCCTCGGCGATGACGTCGGCGACCTCGGCGAAGTCCACCTCGCCGAACCCGCGCGTGGCCAGCGCCGGCGTGCCGATCCGCAGACCCGACGTGACCATCGGCGGACGCGGGTCGTTCGGGACGGCATTGCGGTTGACCGTGATGCCGATCTGGTGCAGCACGTCCTCGGCCTGCTTGCCGTCGAGCTCGGAGTTCACCAGGTCGACGAGCACCAGGTGCACGTCCGTGCCACCGGTCAGCACCTTCACGCCCGCGGACGCGACGTCCGCCTGCGACAGGCGGTCGGCCAGGATGCGCGCGCCTTCCAGCGTGCGGCGCTGGCGGTCGGCGAACTCCGGCGAGGCGGCGTGCTTGAACGCGACGGCCTTGGCGGCGATCACGTGCTCCAGCGGACCGCCCTGCTGGCCGGGGAACACCGCGGAATTGATCTTCTTGGCGATGTCCGCGTCGTTCGACAGGATCACGCCACCGCGCGGGCCACCGAGGGTCTTGTGCGTGGTGGTCGTGGTGACGTGCGCGTGCGGCACGGGCGACGGGTGCAGGCCGGCGGCCACGAGGCCCGCGAAGTGCGCCATGTCGACCATCAGGTAGGCCTCGACCGAGTCCGCGATGCGGCGGAACTCGGCGAAGTCCAGCTGGCGCGGGTACGCGGACCAGCCGGCGACGATCAGCTTCGGGCGGTGCTCCTGCGCCAGGCGCTCGACCTCGGCCATGTCGACGCGGCCGTCCGAGTCGGCGACGTGGTACGGCACGACGTTGTAGAGCTTGCCGGAGAAGTTGATGCGCATGCCGTGCGTCAGGTGACCGCCGTGCGCGAGGTCCAGGCCCAGGATCGTGTCGCCGGGCTGCAGCAGCGCGAACATCGCCGCTGCGTTGGCCTGCGCGCCCGAGTGCGGCTGGACGTTCGCGAAGCCCGCGCCGAACAGGTCCTTGATGCGCTGGATGGCCAGGCGCTCGACGACGTCGACGTGCTCGCAGCCGCCGTAGTAGCGGCGGCCGGGGTAGCCCTCGGCGTACTTGTTGGTCAGCACCGAACCCTGCGCCTGCAGGACCGAGACCGGCGTGAAGTTCTCCGAGGCGATCATCTCGAGCGTGCCCTGCTGGCGCGCCAGCTCGGCCGCGACGGCCTCGGCGACCTCGGGGTCGTACTCCGCGAGGGAAGCGTTGAACTGGTCGGACATCTGGAAGAACTCCCTACTTGGCGCGCTTGTAGAACGGAAGTGCGACGACCTCGACCGGCTGCTTCTTGCCGCGGACGTCCACCAGCAGTTGGGTGCCGGGCTCGGCACTCGCCTTCGTCACATAGGCCATGGCGACCGAGTAGCCGAGAGTCGGGGACAGCGCGCCCGACGTCACCTCGCCCACCACCTCGTCGCCGTTCAGGACCGCGTAGCCGTGGCGCGGGGCGCGGCGCTCGGGGGTCTTCAGTCCGACCAGGACCGAGTCCACACCGGACTCCGCGACCTTCGCCAGTGCGTCCCGGCCCACGAAGTCGCCGGGCTTGTCGAGCTTCACGACACGGCCGAGGTTCGCGTTGTACGGCGTCAGCGACGTCGTGAGCTCGTTGCCGTACAAGGGCATTCCGGCTTCGAGACGCAACGTGTCGCGGCAGCCGAGGCCGCACGGCTTGAGCTCGTGCGCCTCACCGGCCTCCAGCAATGCGGCCCACACAGCGGGGGCGTCGGCGGGCGCGACGAACAGCTCGAAGCCCTCCTCGCCGGTGTAACCGGTGCGCGCGAGCAGCGCGCCGACACCGGCCACCGTGGACGGGTAGGAGGCGTAGTACTTGACCGTCGAGAGGTCCGTGTCGGTCAGGCCCGCGAGGATCTCGACCGACTTCGGGCCCTGGATCGCGATCAACGCGTAGTCGGTCGACGAATCCGTGACGACGGTGTCGAAACCGGCGGCGCGCTCGACGAGAGCCTCGTGCACCACGGCGGCGTTGGAGGCGTTCGCGACGACCATGAACTCCTCGTCGCCGAGGCGGTAGACGATCAGGTCGTCGAGCACGCCGCCGTCCGCCTGCGTGATCATCGTGTAGCGGGCCTTGCCGACGGCCAGCGCCGAGATGTGGCCGACCAGCGCGAAGTCGAGGGCCTCGCCGGCCTGGGCTCCGGTCAGGACGATCTCACCCATGTGCGTGAGGTCGAACAGGCCCGCGGTGGTGCGCACCGCGTGGTGCTCGGCGAGCTCGCTGGAGTAGCGCAGCGGCATCCGCCAGCCCGCGAAGTCGGTGAACATCGCGCCGAGCTGCTCGTGCTCGGCGTTCAGAGGCGTGAGGCGGGACATCAGAACGCTCCTCCAGGGTGCGCCGAAGAGCCGGACCAGGCCGGCTGAGGCAACAGAAGAATGACACGGTCCATCGGAGACTCCTCACTAGAGCGAGCCTCCCCCTCTGTCATGAGCCTGAGAGCTTCGCCACCGGAGTGGCTTGCACCGTGGGCGAGGCTGCTGATGAGCCTGCTTTCCAGAGTTGCCTTCGTCGCGCGGTACCTGTGCCTGAGAGATTCCGGGGAGGGATTGCTCCTTCGGCGCCCCGAGTGAAGGGGTCTCTTCCGCGCGACATCGACGGCCGTGTTCAGTTGTCAGCCCCAGACGCTAGCAGGCCAAACGTCACAGCGGCACGCCCTGCGCAGTCTTCTCGACCACCTTGCGCTCCGCCCAGAAGGACAGGAACGGGACCGTCCCGGCGAGCAGCACGAGTGCGGTGCCCTTGAGCGACCAGCGCAGCTTGAGCGCCAGGTCGACGGAAATCACCAGGTAGATGGCGTACAGGAAGCCGTGGACCGGACCGACGACCTTCATCATCTGACCCATGTCCGCGGCGTACTTGAGCACCATGGCCACGCACAAGAGCAGCAGGAAGACACCGACCACGTAAGCCATGACCCTGAACCGGGTCAACGCACCCTTCATCTGCCCGCCTTCACCTCAACGACCGTCCCGCGCGTTGAGGTCCGCGAGCATGCGGTTGTAGGCCGCGAGCTCCGCGTCTTCAGGATCGTCGAAATGCTCAACAGGCGCGGGTTTGACGGCAACAACCGTAGCCACCGGCTCCGGAGCAGGCGCAACCGGATCCTCGTCACTTCGCTGACGGGCCAGCCGGCGGAAACGCCACACCATGAAGGCCGGGAAGAGGCCGAAGAGCGGCCACTGGAGCACGTAACCGAGATTCTGGAACGTGCCGCTGGCGGACTCGAAGCGCTGCCACTGCCAGTACGCGAGCCCGCAACAGGCGATCAGTGCGACCAGGCAAGCAAACCCGATCAACACTCGCTGGGGAGTAAGGAGGCCGCGCACGACCTCCAGACTACTTGGGTAGGGCTCCCGCCTCCGAGAGCCTGCCCCGCGAAACATCTGGGTCCCGATTCACTTGGGTAGGGCTCCCGCCTCCGAGAGCCTGCCCCTCAAATCACCTGGGTCCCGAATCACCTGGGTAGTGCCTCCGCGTTGGAAGGCCGACCCGGTTGGGGGTCCGGGGGCTTGCCCCCGGCTGGGGTGTGGGGGCTCGGCCCCCGCTAAGCACCGAGAAACGAACTCCCGCGAGCGCGTTCCGCGAGCACACCTCGCCCACCGTTCGTTTTACGCCACACCGTCCCGGCGCTGCCTCTGCAGACGTGCGACACACCAGGCCGCGGCAGAGCCACGACGAAGGTGCTGAAGAACCGTCATCGGTCCCAGGCGCCTCCCGAGATCGGCAGGGGACAGGCCCGCAGCGCGGTAGTCGAGCGCGCGCTGGTCCAACGGGCTGATGCCCGCGTCCCACCACTGCTCGGCCTCGCTGACGTCACCGACCAGCTGCCAGTAGCTCGCCGCGGCAGCGAGCAAAGCCTCGGGTGCCTCCGGCGCCCGCTTGCGCATCGCGGCCACGTAGGCCGGATCCGCCGAGTCGACCTTGACCAAGCCACGCGACGACCCGCCCCTGCCTCCCCGCTGCACGGGGATGCCTGGCGCCGAGGGGGGAGCCTCAGCGAGCCACGCGTTCTTGATCCGGTTCACCTCCTGCATCTCTGCATCATCAGACCGTTCAGCCGCCCACTGCTGCAACAGCTCGTGGACCCCGGAGTCCTCGACCATCCATGCCTCCTCGTCGGTCGGGGATCGGCCATTGCAGCGGAAGGTATTCGGTAGGTCTGACAATCGCCAGACCCTGAATCCCCAGAACACCCGTTACCAGTGCGTGATTGGCCTCTTTCCACCCATCCGGTCCAACGCGGATGACCGAGGATCACCCAGAGTCACTGCCCGATGGGGGTCCCCACGGCGAAGAGGCTCCTGATGAACGTGATGATCGACTCCGCGCCCTGACGCAGCCAGCCGAGGACCTGCTGCACGGCAGACGCAGACTGCTCGGGCTGGGTGATCAGGAGGAACAGCACCAGCGCGACGCCCGCCAGCACTAGCACCTTCTTGAGGTTCACAGGTACCTCTCCGTCCATGTCGTTCACAGGTGAGGCGGCGGACCGCCCGTGTCACCCGTCATGGTCCCTCATTCACCCTTGCGATGAACAACGACCACGCCCAACTGGTCCTAAGATCCACCAACCACGCACGCCTGCACCGCGGCCAACGTCACCCGAATGGCGGCTCAAGAGGCCCGCTTCCAGCGCCGATGTCCTGGGCACGAGGTGAATACGGAGACCCTCGCATCCCACAGCTTGGACCAGACACTGTTGAACCGGGCCTCACCCGGATGCCGACCACCAGGCATCACGCTCTGTCATCGCGTGCTGTCCTTATTAATACGCACCCGAGCGTTCATCCAATTACTCCTGCCCGCCGCAGTTCCATAATTTCGGCGTCCGCCACACCCATGTCGGCAAGCACTTCCGCGGTGTTCATTCCGGTCTTCACCGGAGGCGTCGGAACCGTCGTCGGAGTGCGGTCGAACCGAGGTGCCGGCGCGGGGTGCAGCGCACCGGAGACGTCCACGAAGGTGGCACGCGCCGCGTTGTACGGATGCCGCGCCGCCTCGCCGGGGGTCAGCACCGGCGCCAGGCACGCGTCCGTGTCCCGCGCGAGGTCCGCCCACTCGTCCCGCGTCCGGGTCTTCACCGCCGCCGCGATGCGTTCTCGCAGTTCAGGCCAGTTCGCCGGGTCGTTGCGGGTCGGCGCGTCCTCGAGGCCCAGCACCCGCACCAGGTCGGCGTAGAACTTCTCCTCCAGCGCGCCCACGGCCACGAACCGCCCGTCCGCGGCCTCGTAGACGTCGTAGAACGGCACGCCGCCGTCGAGCATGTTCTCGCCGCGCCCGCCCGGCCACATGCCCGCGGACCGCATCCCGTGCAGGAAGGTCGTCAGCAACGCCGCCCCGTCGACCATGGCGGCGTCGACGACCTGGCCACGTCCGGAGCGCTCGCGTTCGTACAGCGCGGCCAGCACGCCCACGGCCAGCAGCAGCCCTCCCCCGCCGAAGTCACCCAGCAGGTTGATCGGGAACGAAGGCGGTCCACCGGCCCGTCCGAGAGGTTCCAGCGCACCCGCGACGGCGATGTAGTTGATGTCGTGGCCGGCCCGGTCGGCGAGCGGCCCGTCCTGGCCCCAGCCCGTCATGCGTCCATATATAAGGCGCGGATTGCGGGCGAGGCACTGCGCCGGCCCGATGCCCAGCCGCTCGGTCACGCCCGGCCGGAAGCCCTCCACCAGCACGTCCGAGCGTTCGACGAGGCGAAGCACCAGCTCAGCGCCCTCTGGGCGGCGGGTGTCGATCGCGACCGAGCGCCGGTTGCGGGTGAGGAAGTCGCCGGGGACCGTCGAGTGGCTGCCCGGCTTGTGCACCTGGATCACGTCCGCGCCCAGGTCGGCGAGCACCATGCAGCCGAACGGCGCGGGTGCGAGACCGGCGAGCTCGACCACGCGAAGCCCTGCGAGCGGCCCGGTCACAAGGACCTCGCGATGATTTCCTTCATGATCTCGTTCGTGCCGCCGAAGATCCGCTGCACGCGAGCGTCGGCCCAGGCACGGGCGATCGGGTACTCGTTCATGTAGCCGTAGCCGCCGAAGAGCTGCACGCACTCGTCGACGACCTTGCCCAGCCGGTCGCTGGCCCACCACTTCGCCATCGCCGCCGTGGGCACGTCGAGCTCACCGCGAAGGTGCTTCTCGATGCACTCGTCGATGAACGCCCTGGTCACGGCCGCCTCGGTGGCGCATTCGGCGATCTTGAAGCGGGTGTTCTGGAACTTCATCAGCTCCTTGCCGAACGCCGTGCGCTCCTTCACGTACTTCAGCGTCACGCCGACGGCCGCCTCGATGCCCGCGATCGAGCACACGCCGATGATCAGGCGTTCCTGCGGCAGCTGGTGCATGAGCTGGATGAACCCGAGGCCCTCCTGATCGCCCAGGAGGTTGGCGACCGGCACCCGCACATCGTCGAAGAACAGCTCGGCGGTGTCCTGGCCCTTCATGCCGACCTTGTCGAGCACGCGGCCACGCCGGATGTCGTTCTCCACGACGATCAGCGAGATGCCCTGCGCGCCCTGGGCCGGGTCGGTCTTGGCCACCACGATGACGAGGTCCGCCTGCAGGCCGTTCGTGATGAACGTCTTCGAGCCGTTGATGACGTACTCGTCGCCGTCGCGAACCGCCCTGGTGCGGATGCCCTGCAGGTCGGAGCCCGCGCCGGGTTCGGTCATGGCGATGGCACCGACGTACTCGCCGGACGCGAGCTTGGGCAGCCAGCGCTGCTTCTGCTCCTCGGAGCCGTACGCGTTGAGGTAGTGGGCGACGATGCCGCTGTGCACGCTGTTGCCCCAGGCGCTGTCACCGGCGCGTGCCTGCTCCTCGAGCAGCACGGCCTCGTGTGCGAACGTGCCGCCGCCGCCTCCGTACTCCTCGGGGATGCTCAGGCACAGCAGCCCGACCTCGCCCGCGCGGCGCCACAGGTCGCGGTCGACCTGCTTCTGCTCGGCGAAGCGTTCGGCGTGCGGCGCGACCTCCTTCTCCAGGAACGTGCGGGCGAGCTGGCGCAACTGGTCCAGGTCGCTGTCCATCCACCGCGATCGACGCTCTGCCATGGCTCCCACGAAACCACCCGGCAGTGATCCACGCCATGACCGCCGCGCCTCCTAGTCACCCGAAAAAGTGAGCGAAATTCCCACCTCGTCGGAGAGACTGCTCCGCATGCAGATCCACCAGGTCACGCCGGACGAGTGGCGGCTGTGGCGCGACATCCGCCTGGAGGCCCTGGCCACCGACCCCGACGAGTTCGGGTCGACGCTGGCGCGCGAGGAGGAGTACTCCGAGCCGGACTGGCGAAACGGGCTGGTCGACGGCGTGAAGCTGGTGGCACTCGACGGCGAACCGGTCGGGATGGTGGCGGGCACGCCGGAGCCCCACGGCCTCTACCTCTACTCGATGTGGGTGCGCGACTCGCACCGCGGGCGCGGGGTCGGTGAGGCGCTGGTCCGCGAGGTGCTGGCGTGGGCGTCCGCCGCGGGCTGGCGGCTCGTGCGGCTGCGGGTGTGGGACGACAACCTGCCTGCCCGGCGGCTGTACGAGCGGCTCGGCTTCGTGGATTCGTTCGAAGCCGAGCACATGGAGTTCTTGATGAGCTAATCGGTCACCCTCCACGGTCATGGCGAGGTCGAGTGAGCGGCCCTAGCGTGGGTGCCATGAG
The DNA here is from genome assembly GCF_044455585.1 of Lentzea sp. NPDC051213. Classification (NCBI taxonomy): domain Bacteria; kingdom Bacillati; phylum Actinomycetota; class Actinomycetes; order Pseudonocardiales; family Pseudonocardiaceae; genus Lentzea; species Lentzea sp. NPDC051213. The sequence goes on along the minus strand of NZ_JBITEX010000011.1, from coordinate 316,329 downwards.
CGAAGCCTTGATCTTCGACGCGGTGCGCACGCCGCGCGGTAAGGGGAAGCGCGGGTCGCTGCACAGCGTCAAGCCCGTCGCACTCGCCGCCGGTGTGCTGCGCGCGCTGTCCGAACGCAACTCTCTCGACACCTCCGCGGTGGACGACGTCGTGTTCGGCGTCGTGTCACCGCTCGGCGAGCAGGGCGGCGACATCGCCCGCACCTCCGTCCTGGCCGCGGGCTGGGACCAGCGGCCGGCGGGCGTGCAGCTCAACCGGTTCTGCGCGTCCGGCCTGGAGTCGGTGAACCTCGCCGCGGCCAAGGTCGCGTCCGGGTTCGAGGACCTGGTGGTGGCCGGTGGCGTCGAGTCGATGTCGCGCGTGCCGATGGGGTCCGACGGTGGCGCCTGGGCGATCGACCCGCAGACGAACTTCGACCTGTCGTTCGTGCCGCAGGGCGTGTCGGCCGACCTGATCGCGACGCTGGAAGGCTTCTCGCGCACCGACGTCGACGCGTGGGCGGCCCGGTCGCACGCGCGTGCCTTCGAGGCGCAGAAGAACGGGTTCTTCGAGCGTTCCGTGGTGCCGGTCGTCGACCAGAACGGGACCGTGGTGCTCAAAGAGGACGAGACGATCCGTCCCGAGTCCACTGTGGAGTCTCTGGGCCGGCTGAAGCCCAGCTTCCAGTTCCACGGCGACCTCGGCTACGACTCCGTGGCGATCGACCGCTACCCCACCGTCGAACGCATCGACCACGTCCACACGCCGGGCAACTCGTCGCAGATCGTCGACGGCGCCGCCGCGATGCTGATCGGTTCGGCGGCGGCGGGCAAGGCTCTCGGGCTGACACCGCGGGCGCGGATCGTGTCCGTCGCGGTGGTGGGGTCCGAGCCGACGATCATGCTGACCGGGCCGGCGCCGTCCGCGCGCAAGGCTCTCGACCGGGCCGGGCTCTCGGTCGAGGACATCGACCTGTTCGAGATCAACGAGGCCTTCTCGTCCGTGGTGCTGAAGTTCCTGCGGGACATGGACATCCCCGAGGACAAGGTCAACGTCAACGGCGGCGCCATCGCGCTGGGCCACCCGCTGGGCGCGACCGGCTGCATGATCCTCGGAACGCTGCTGGACGAGCTGGAGCGCCGGGACCTGCGCCGTGGCCTCGCCACGCTGTGCGTGGGCGGCGGCATGGGTATCGCGACGATCATCGAGAGGGTCTGAGATGCCGTTCCACTACGACAAGGACGCGGACGGCATCGTCACCCTGACGATGGACATGTCCGGCTCCGCGAACGTCATGAACACCGAGTACGGCGAGCTGATGGGCGACGCGGTCACCAGGCTCGAGGGCGACGAGATCACCGGCGTGATCATCACGTCCGCCAAGAAGACGTTCTTCGCCGGCGGCGACCTGAACGTGCTGATCGCGATCACGCCGGAGAACGCCGACCAGGCGCTGGAAGGCGTCGAGGAGCTCAAGTCCCAGCTGCGGCGGCTGGAGAAGCTCGGCAAGCCGGTCGTGGCGGCGATCAACGGTTCGGCGCTGGGCGGCGGTTTCGAGATCGCGCTGGCCTCGCACCGCCGGATCGTGCTGAACGACAACGGCATCCGCATCGGCCTGCCAGAGGCGACGCTGGGGCTGCTGCCCGGCGGCGGTGGCGTCACGCGCATGGTGCGCCTGCTGGGCGTGCAGAAGGCGTTGCCGTTGCTGATGGAGGGCAAGCAGCTGCGGCCGGAACGCGCGCTGCAGGCCGGTCTCGTGCACCAGGTGGTGGAGACCCGCGAGGAACTGCTCTCCGAGGCACGCGCGTGGATTCTGGCGAACCCGGCGCCGGTGCAGCCGTGGGACGTGCAGGGCGCGGGTGTGCCGGACCTGAAGTTCGCTGACCCCAACAGTTATGGGCTCCTGGGTGCGGCTCCTGCCGTGCTGCGCAAGAAGTCGCACGGTGCGTACCCGGCGCCGGAGAAGATCATGGCGGCGGCGGTCGAGGGTGCGTACGTCGACTTCGACACCGCGCTGAAGATCGAGGGCCGCTACTTCGTGGAACTGGCCTCCGGTCAGGTTTCCAAGAACATGATCACGGCGTTCTGGTTCAACCTCAACGAGGTCAACGGCCGGGCGTCCTCATCTGGCAAGCGCGTGGCGAAGCTCGGCGTGCTGGGCGCGGGCATGATGGGCGCCGGAATCGCCGAGGTGTCGGCAAAAGCGGGCATCGAGGTGGTTCTGAAGGACGTGACCCTCGAAGGCGCGCAGAAGGGCGCTCAGGGTCTGGAAGGCATCAAGCCGACCGACTCCGACGACGACCTCGCCGGGTGCGACCTGATCATCGAGGCGGTGTTCGAGAACCGCGAGCTGAAGAACAAGGTGCTGGCGGCCGCGGAGGCGCAGTCGCTGCCGGACGCGGTGATCGCCTCCAACACCTCGACGCTGCCGATCACCGGGCTCGCCGCCGCGGTGCCGGACGCCGAGCGGTTCATCGGCCTGCACTTCTTCTCGCCCGTGCCGAAGATGCGGCTGGTCGAGATCATCCGCGGCGAGAAGACGTCCGAGGAGACGCTCCAGCGCGCGCTGGACTACGTGCGGCAGATCGGCAAGACGCCCATCGTCGTCAACGACTCGCGCGGCTTCTACACCTCGCGCACCTTCGCCACGTACGTGGTCGAGGCGATCACGATGCTGGCCGAGGGCGTGGCTCCGGCGTTCATCGAGAACATCGCGCGCAAGGCCGGCATGGCGGTCGGCCCACTGGCCGTCTCGGACGAGGTGACGCTGTCGCTGCAGCTGAAGATCCACGACCAGACGCTGGCCGACGACCCGTCACTGGTGGCGGACAGCGCGGCCTACGACCTCATCCGCGAACTGGTCGGGCTGGGACGCACCGGCAAGTCCGGCGGCGCGGGCTTCTACGAGTACCCGGCGGACGGGTCGAAGAAGTTCCTGTGGCCGGAGCTGACCACGCGGTACGTGAAGGCCGACGCCGGGGTGTCCGAACAGGACGTCCGGGACCGGCTGCTGTTCAGGCAGTCGCTGGAGACGGTGCGGTGCCTGGACGAGGGCGTGCTGACCTCGGTGGCGGACGCGAACATCGGCTCGATCTTCGGGTTCGGCTTCGCGCCGTGGAGCGGTGGCACGCTGCAGTTCATCAACTCCTACGGCGTGCAGGCGTTCGTGGAGCGGGCGGACTACCTGGCGGACACGTACGGGGAGCGGTTCCGGCCGCCGGCCTCGCTGCGGGAGCGCGAACGATTCTGAGGTGGCGTGAATGCGGCCGTCACAGCGGCGGCCGCCTGCTACGTTCGCGGAAATCGTCGAGGATTTGGGGGACTTCATGAAGACGAGGATCGCGACGCTCGGAGTTGCGCTGCTCGCGTTGGCCGGACCGGTTCCGATCGACGTGACGGACTGCTGCGCCAGCAGGCCGGGCAAGCCCGCGGACGTGGTCGCGCAGGCCACCCAGGCCGTGGACGACGCCTGGGAGTGGTGAGTCGAAGGCGATCGTTTTGAGGTTTTGGCAGGGTTTTTGAGCATGGGGATGCTCATGCGGCCGCCCTCGGGCGGCTGCATGATCCTTTCGTCGATCAACTCGATGAGGGGGAATCCTCGTGAAGAAGACACTCGTCACGCTCGCGGTCACCGGTGCCGCGCTGCTGGCGTTGGGGGGACAGGCGCTGGCCGACACGCCACAGCCGATCCCGCCGTTCTCGCCGACGCCGATTCCGGCAGCCCTGGGTGACGAGGGCGACCCGCCGGGTCGCGCTCACCCGTTCCCGATTCCGGCGTTCACGCCGGGTCCGGTCCAGGCGGGAGAGCCAGGCCCGCTGCCAGCTACCGGTCAGCTGCCGGTTCCGGCCTGAGTCAGGCGCGGTAGGAGCCGGGCGACGACCCGGTCCACCGCTTGAAAGCCCGGTGGAAGGCGCTCGCCTCGGAGAACCCGAGGCGCAGCGCCAACTCCTCCACCGACTCACCGCCGCGCACCAGCGAGGCCACCGCCTGGTCGCGCAGCAGCTGTTCCCGCACCTCGCGGAACGACGTCCCCTCGGCCGCCAGCCGCCGCCGCAGCGTGGGCGCCGAGACGCCCAGCCGGGCCGCCACGGCCTCGAGCCCGCTCGCCCCGCTGCCGAGCAGCCTGCGCACGTGGCCCGCCGTGTCCGCGCCGTGGTCCCTGCGCGACAACAGATCCGCCGGCGAGTGCCGCAGGAACCGGCGCAGCGCCGCCTCGTCCTGCACGACCGGCATGCGCAGGAACCTCTGGTCGAACGAGATCGCGGTGGCCTGCGCGTCGAACGTGAGCGGGCAGCCGAAGATCAGGTGGTACTCGGCGGCGTGCGCGGGTTCCGGATACGCGAACGTGGCTTCCTGCAGCGGAATGCGGCGGCCGATCAGCCAGGACGAGAACCTGTGCCACAGCACCAGGAGCGACTCGGTCAGGAAATGATCAGGGTCGCCGGGCACGTGCAGCGAGAAGCGGCCGTCGGTGAGCGAGAGTTCCAGCGGTTCGTCGAAGAGCGCGTAGAAGGTGAGGCCGCGTCTCAGCGCCGACTCCAGGTCCGGGCAGTGGACGGCGAGCAGGCACATCATCGGGAACGTGCCGCGCTTCGACGGACGGGGGCCGAAGCCCATGAACTCGTCGTCGAGGATCTCCCAGAGGGTCTGGATGAGCCGCGTGTACTGGGCCGGGGTGACGCGGGCGCGATCGTCGGCGAGCAGGCTGGCCGGGATGCCCGCGCCGGCGAGGACGTCGGACGGCGACGGGCAGGCGCGCAGGGCCGCGCGCACGTAGTGGATCGCCACGGTCCGGGTGTGCACGAACCACAGTAAAACGCCACCGGCGGTGACGCGGCTCCGGGGAGAGTTGGAGCCGCGTCACCGCCGGCGAAGGCCCACCCAGTGAGCCGTGCTCCTTGCCAATGGGGCATCCGCCCGCCCACCGGCAAGGGACGATGGTGTTGCGTCCTGTTCTTCACGCTATGTGGTCTAGACCAGGAAAGTCAATAGCGCGAAAAGAGCAGCGGTCAGGTTTGTTCCAGCGGCGCCACCGCGAAACCCGCGGAGAACCGCTGACACCAGATCACGACACTCCGAATGGCGGACAGGTCCACGCCGGCGGGAATTTCGTACACCTGGTCGCCACGATTTCCCTTCAACTTGCCAAGACTGGTGAATCCCTGACCAAATGTTTTCTCGGACGAGCCCGAAGCGTGCGGCGAGAGGTAAACGTACAGGTCAGGGCCGTCACTGGTGGCCAGCGACGCGAACTGGACCGAATGCCCGCCGCCGGGGAGTTTGATGAGGCTCGCCTTACCGGTGGTGGCGTGTTCAAGTGAGCGCCACTCACCTGTCGCGACCTCTTCCGGCGTTTCGGCCGGAGCCGGCGCGGGCGTTCCGGCAGATGCACCAGAGGAAGTCGTGGACGTTGCCACGGGTCCGGCAGGCACGAGCAACGCGTCGTGCGTTTCGCGGACCGTGAACAGTCGCCACGGCTGGAACAGGTACAACCCGACCCCGAGCGCCACGACCAGGACGACGGCGACGGGAATCAGGAATCGGCGATGCGGCATACCGAAAATACTGGGGCAAACCGTGCCGAAAAGACCTTACGGAGTTGTTAGGGTCGCTGCCGTGGCGACGCAGGCGAGGATCGGCCAGGCCGTGCTCGGTGTCCTGATGGTCGGCTGCGCTCTGTCGGGCCTCTTCCCCAGACCGGTGCCACTGCTCTTCGCCGTCGCCGCGATCGGCACGGCCAACGCCGCGTTCCCGTTGATGCGCGTGTTCGGCTCGGCTCTGCTGGGCGGCGTCGCGGCCTCGAGCATCGCGCTGTCGACCGTCCCGTTCGTGACGTGCTCCTCGGAACGCTTCACCGAGGTGTTCACCTGCTCGGGTGACGCTCCGACGTGGCATTTGACCGGAACCGTGCTGGTGGCAGGCCTTTCTGGTGCCAGTTTGGTCCTTGCCCGGATCACAGTTCAGTGACAGCGATCACTCAACCGGGGGCGTCAAGGCGCCGATAAGGCAAGCAGGTGAGCGTTCTCCTGCGACCGGCCTTCCGGGTAATCTGCCGAGGAGCGTAATCGCCTGACTTCCAACCGTGAGCATTGAGGAGGACTGCTGTGCGCGCACTGTGGGCCGCAGGTGGCTCCGCTGTGCTCGGGTCCGCGTTGCTCGGGGTGCTGGTCGGCATGGCGATCCACGGTGTCGGCGACGAAGATCCGCTGAGCCGGACACCCGCCTCCAGCTGGGTCACCTCGACCTCGAACACCCCGGCGAGCTCGACCGAGAGCTCCGCCCCGAGCAGTGCACCGCCGAGCAGCACCAGCAGCTCGGCACCGAGCACGCAGCAGACGCCGAAGAAGACGACCCCACCGCCGGCCGCGACGAACCCCGAGCCGCCACCACCGCCGAACCCGCCGGCGACGGCCACGCCCACGTCGTCCGGGTGGCCGTGCAGCCCGCTCAACCCGCTGCCGCCGCCCACCTGCAAGAACCTGAGCCCCTGAGCCCGCCTGCAACTTTTGGCGCGAAAAGCACGTTCGGGCCGTCTAGCGGCACCAACGTGCTTTTCGCGCCAAGTCGCTCAGGCCGACTCGCGCCGCACCAGCGTCGTGGGCAGCATCTGCTTCTTGGTCTTGACGGTCTCGTCGCGCAGCAGCTTCATCAGGTGCTCGACCATGTGCTTGACCTGCTCGTCCGAGTCCTGCCGCACACTGGTCAACGGCGGTGAGGTGTGCTCGGCGATGGCCACGTGGTCGTCGAAGCCCACGACCGCGACGTCCTGCGGCACCCGCTTGCCCGCCTCGTGCAACGTCTCCAGCGCACCGGCGGCCATGAGGTCCGACGCCACGAACACGGCGTCCAGCGAAGGCATCTTCGCCAGCAGCGAGGACATCGCCTTGCGACCGCCCTCGCGCGTGAAGCCACCGTCCTCGGTCAGCTTCGCGGCGGCCTTGTCGTCGAGGTTGAGCGCCGACTTGAAGCCGTTCAGGCGGTCGATCGCGGACAGCTCGTCCAGCGGACCGGACACGTGCACGATCTTCTTGCGGCCGAGCGACTTGAGGTGCGCGGTGGCGAGCACGGCGCCGCCCTCGTTGTCGTTGTCGACGAGGTGCATGCCGCGCAACGATCCCCAGGGCTTGCCGGCGTAGACCACCGGCAGCGCCAGCTTCTTCACCACGGCGACGAGCTCGTCGTTGCGGTGCGGCGCGAACACCAGCGCACCGTCGACGTGCCCGCCCGCGAGGAAGCGGTGAGCGCGCGCCTGGTCGTCCGACGAGTGCACGAGCATGAGGACCATCTGCACGTCGACGTCGGCCAGCGCGCGGGCACCCGCGCGGATCAGGCGGGCGAAGTGCGGGTCGTCGAAGATCTTGGGCTCGGGCTCGGAGAACAGCACGGCCACGGCGCCGGTGCGGCGGGTCACCAGTGCTCTGGCGGCGCGGTTCGGCTGGTAGCCCAAGGCGAGCACGGCGGCGTTGACCGCTTCCAGTGCCTCAGGACTGACCCGCGGCGACGCGTTCAGCACTCGTGACGCCGTGGCACGGGAGACCCCAGCCCTCGCGGCCACGTCCTCCAACGTCGGACGCGCGTGGTTGGACACGAGCCACCAACTCCTCGATGAAAACCTTTGAGTCGCTGGTCAGCTTAGCGGGAAGCGATCTCCGCGGAGTGTCTACGCGCTGTTCATCGTGTTTTTTCAGCAACATCCGTTGTAATCGGCGCCATCTGAGCACGCCCGCGCGGCTCGATCGACACCCGCAGGAGGCCGTCCTCCCGGCGTGTCGTGGTCGCCAGACCGGCCGCCGCAGCGGTCCGCACCAGCGCGTTCTCCGATGGCAGGCACCACGCGACGAGCTCGGTGAACCCGGCGGCACGGGCGTCCGCGGCCAGTGCGCCGAGCAGTGCCGTGCCGACGCCACGGCTCTGCCACGCATCCTCGACCAGCAGCGAAACTTCGGCGCAGTCCGGCGTGCCGGTGTGGATGAGCTGTCCCAGCGCCACCACCTGGTCCGCGCACTGGGCGAGGATCGTGGTGCCGCGCGGCGGGTTGAGCAACCGGTGCAGCCAGCGGCGCGGCACGGTGCGCATGCCGGAGTGGTAGCGGTTGAACAGAGTCCTCATGGAACAACGGGTGTGCAGACCGGCCACCGCGTCCTCGTCCGCGTTCGTGCCCGGCCGCAGAACCAGTGCCACACCGTCATTGCTGAGCATGCCTCGCATCGCGGGCGCCGGTGCGTCGAGCAGATCGAGCAGGGCCTGCGCCCGCGCGAGTTCGACCTGGGTGAATCTGGACCAGCCGCGCCGCGCCACCATGTCGCCGAGCTGCGCCTGATCGTCAACCGCCTCGCCGTAGGTCACCGAGTCCGCCGCCAGCACCTGGCGCAGTGCTTCGGGAGTCCTGTTCGGATCGGTCAGCGCCATCTTGGCGGCACGCAGCACCGCCGTCGGTTCGTCGACGAGATCACGCACGTCCGCCCTGGTGATGCCCGCGCACTTGCCGCCCTCGCTGCGGATGGCCTCGACGAGGTCCGCGGGCAGGACACCCTCCGCCGCCTGCACGACGATCTCGTCCAGCACTCCGCCGGGAACGGGGATGACGTGCAACGCGAGGACGTTGCAGCCGGCGTCGGCCAGCCGGATGGTGACGCGGGCGAGCGCGCCGGGGCTGTCGCTGAGTTCGAAGCGCATGCGCCAGGTCGTCGTCATGTCTCCAGAATTCCTCGAACCTGTTGCCTGAATGCGAACTGCGGGTAAAACGATCCGCATTAGGGTTCGTGCATGAGGAGAACACTGGCTGTAGGGCTCACCCTGCTCACCGTCACGGCGCTGGCCACACCCACCACGGCCGCGCCGGACACGGCCCGCCAGCAGAAGCCCAAGCAGGCGACGCTGACGAACTTCGCCTTCCTGCCGGCCGTGACCTTCCTGCCCGGCAGCGAGCCGAGCGGCGCGGCACTGGGGACGAACCCGATCAACGGGGTCACGCCGCCGTTCGCCGACCAGCCGATCCAGGGCTTCAGCGGTCTGGTCCGCAACAGCGACGGCACGTTCGACGCCATCTCCGACAACGGCTACGGCACCAAGGCCAACAGCGCGGACTTCCTGCTGCGGATCCACCGCATCGCCCCGGACTTCAAGTCGGGCAGCGTCGACGTGCTCGGCGGCATCACGCTGACCGACCCGAACGGCCACATCCCGTTCCCGATCACCAGGCAGGACCGGGTGATCACCGGCGCGGACATCGACATCGAGTCGATCACCCGGGGCGCGGACGGCAGCTACTGGATGGGTGACGAGTTCGGCCCCTACCTGCTGCACTTCGACCGCGCCGGACGCCTGCTGGCGCCGCCCGCCCCGCTGCCCGGCGTTCGCGCACCGGAGAACCCCGCCGGCAACCCGAACATCGGCGGCAGCAAGGGCTTCGAGGGCATCACCCTCTCCCCCGACGGCAAGAAGATCAACGCGCTGCTCGAGGGCACCGTCGCCGGCGACACGCCGGGAACGTTGCGCCTCAACGAGTTCGACATCGCCTCGAACACCTTCACCGGCACCACGTGGCGCTATCAGCTGGAGGACCCGAACTTCGCGATCGGTGACGCCATCGCCGTCGACAACAACCGGCTGCTGATCATCGAACGCGACAGCGCGCAGGGTGCCGACGCGATCGTGAAGCGCGTCTACCTGGCGGACAAGCGGGACCGCGACTCCGACGGCAAGCTCGACAAGACGATGGTCGCCGACCTGCTGAACCTCGCGAACCCGAAGCACGTCGGCGGGCAGGCCGACCCGTTCAAGTTCCCGTTCGTCACGATCGAGGACGTCACGATCCTCGACGACCGCACGATCGCGGTGCTCAACGACAACAACTTCCCGTCGTCGTCGGGCCGCACGCCGGGCAAGCCGGACAACAACGAGTTCATCACCATCAGGCTCGCGGACAACCTGCACGCCGACCCGCGCGTGCTGCGTCGCCGCTGACCAGGCCGGGAACAAGAGAGCGCTCTCACCTGCGGGCAGAAGTATCCGCAGGTGAGAGCGCCAGGCCCCCTCGGCCCGATCTGGTGAGCTAAACGGGGTAACCGCGTGCGGGCAGGCCGTTGCGCCCGATGATCCGGGACAACGCCACCGCGCTCTCCTTGACGGTCCGCCGCTGCGTCTCGAAGTCGACGTGCACGATCCCGAACCGCTGCGAGTACCCGGCCGCCCACTCGAAGTTGTCGAGCAACGACCACGCCAGGTAGCCGCGGATGTCCGCACCCTGCGAGATCGCCTTGTGCACCGCACGCACGTGGTCGAACAGGTACTTCGTCCGCTCGACGTCCACCACGCGGCCCACCGGGTCCACCACGTCCGGGAACGCGGACCCGTTCTCGGTGACCACCAGCGGAATGCCCGCGGAGTCGCGGGACAGCCGCACCAGCAGCTCGGTGAACGCGTCGGCGTTCTGCTCCCAGCCGAACCCGGTCAGCTCGCCGCGCGGCGGCTGCAGCGTGACGCCGCGCAGGCCCGCGTGCGGACCGGACGGCACGTGGTCCGGGTCGGCCGGCGCGACGCGGGTCGGGTTGTAGTAGTTCACGCCGATCCAGTCGACCGGGGTCGCGATGGTCTCCATGTCACCGTCGCGCACCACGTTCGTCCAGTCGCCCAGCCACGTCGTGTCCTGCAGGACGTCCAGCGGGTAGCCGCGGCCGAGGACCGGGTCGAGCAGGATGCGGTTCTGCAGGCCGTCGACCTTGCGCACGGCCTCCAGCTCGGCCTCCGAGTCACCGTCCGCCCACACCGTGCTGAAGTTCAGCACGATCGAGAGCCGGTGCGACTCGGGTGCCTGTGCCCGGATCGCCTGGGTGGCGAGGCCGTGCGCCAGCAGCAGGTGGTGCGCCGCCTCGAGGGACGCGACCGCGTCGGTGATGCCCGGCGCGTGAATCCCGTTGCCGTAGCCCAGGAACGCGGACACCCAGGGCTCGTTCAGCGTCGTCCAGGCCTGGACCCGGTCACCGAGCCGTTCATGCACGAGGGCGGCATAATCGGCGAAGCGGAAGGCCGTGTCGCGGTTGCGCCAGCCACCGAAGTCCTCCAGGACCTGCGGCAGGTCCCAGTGGTACAGCGTCACCAGCGGCTGGATGTCCTTCTCCAGCAACGAGTCCACCAGGCGGTCGTAGAACGCGAAGCCGCGTTCCTCCACCGCGCCGCTGCCGCTCGGCTGGATCCGGGGCCAGGCGACGGAGAACCGGTACGCGGCCAGTCCCAGTGACGCCATCAGGTCGACGTCGGCCTCGTACCGGTGGTAGTGGTCGCAGGCCGGCTCGCCCGTGTCGCCGGCCAGCACCTTGCCGGGCGTCGCCGCGAACGTGTCCCAGATCGACGCACCGCGACCGTCCACTGTGGTCGCGCCTTCGATCTGGAACGCCGCGGTCGCTGCTCCCCACAGGAAGTCCGGCGGGAAGGTCAGCACCTCCTGCTCGACCTCGACGTCCGAATCGGTCGTCATTCACTCATCCCTTCACCGCGCCCTGCATGATGCCGCCGACGATCTGGCGCGACAGCAGGACGAAGATCGCGATCACCGGCAGCACCGCGATGGAGGCGCCGGCGAGCATCAACGAGTAGTCGGTGTAGTAACCACTGGCCAGCGTCGACAGGGCGACCTGGACCGTCGGGCTGTCGTTGGGGTCCAGCACGATCAACGGCCAGAAGAAGTCGTTCCACGCGGTCATGAACGTGAACATGCCCAGCACCGCCGCCTGCGACCGCACGGCGGGGAAACCGACGTGCCAGAACGTCCGCAGCACCGAGCACCCGTCGACGCGGGCCGCCTCGATCAGCTCGTACGGAACCGTTTCCTCACAAGCCTGGCGCATCCAGAACACCGCGAACGACCCGATCAGCACCGGTACGATCACCGCCTGCAGCGTGCCGTACCAGTCGAGGTCGGACATCAGCATGTACAGCGGGATCACGCCGAGCTGCGTCGGCACCATCGCGGTGCCCAGCACGAGCAGGAACAGCGAGTCGCGTCCCTTGAACCGCAGCCGTGCGAACGCGAAGCCGGCGAGCGACCCCAGCACGACGTTGGAGATCGCCACCGTCGACGCGACGACGAACGAGTTCTGCATCGCGAGCCAGAAGTCGACGGTGTCGAAGACGCGGGTGATGTTCTCGACCAGGTTGCCGCCGGGAATCAGCGGCGGCACCTTCTCGCCGAGGACCGAGTTGTCCTTCGACGCCACGATGAACGAGTAGTACAGCGGGAACACCGACGCCGCGAGCACGGCGACCAGGAACCCGTAGAGCAGCGGTCCTGCCTTCGCGTTCTTCATGATCACCCCTTGCCCGCGATGCGTCGCGTCAGCGTGAAGTTGACGATCGCGACCAGCAGGACGACCAGGAACAACATCCACGCGACGGTGGCCGCGTAGCCGGCGTCGAACAACCGGAAGCCCTTCTCGTACATGTAGAGCACCAGCGTCTGGAACTGCCGGTCGGAGCCACCGGTGGAGTTGTTGGCGGCGAACCCGGGGTCGAACAACGCGGGCTCGGCGAACAGCTGCAGACCGCCGATCGTCGAGGTGACGACGGTGAACAGGATCGTCGGCCGGATCGACGGCACGGTGATCGACCAGAACATCCGCCAGCGACCCGCACCGTCCAAAGTGGCCGACTCGTACATGTCCTTCGGCACCGACTGCATGGCCGCCAGGTACAGCAGCGCGTTGTAGCCGGTCCAGCGCCACATCACCATGGTGGACACCGCGAGGTGCGACGCCCACGTCTCCGCGCGCCAGTCGATCGGATCGATCCCGATCAGGCCGAGCAGGAAGTTCACGATGCCGAAGTCGCGGCCGAAGAACTGCGCGAACACCAGTGCCACCGCGGCGACCGAGATGACGTTCGGGAGCAGCACACCAGCCCGCCAGAACGCGCTTCCGCGCAGGCCCCGGTCCAGCAGCGCCGCGAGGCCGAGTGCGGCCAGCAGCTGGGGCACCGTCGAGAGCACGAACAGACTCAGCGTGTTGAACAGCGCGTTCCAGAACTTGGCGTCGCCGAACAGCTCGACGTAGTTGGCGAGACCGACGAATCCCTGGTTGCCGTCGATCAGCTGCCAGTCGTGCAGCGACACCCACGCCGTGTACACCAGCGGGTAGAGCCCGAAGATCCCGAACACCAGGAAGAACGGCGCGATGATCAGGTACGGCGTGTACTTGGCGTCCCAGCGGCTCAGCCCGAGCTTCGGAGTCTTCGGCGGAGAAGAAGGAACCGAGGCGGCCGGAGCCGCCTCGGTCACAGTGCGCAGAGCCGTCACTTGGCGGCGTCCGTCGCTTCCTTCAACGCCTGCGTCCACGCCTCCGCCGCGGGCTGCTTGCCCTGCTCAACACGCGTGAGAGCGGTGGCGAAGACCGGTCCGACCTTCGAGTCCTTCGTACCGCGGTAGGTCGGCTTCAGCGACTCCGCCGAGGTGGCGAAGATCTGGCCGACCGGCGCCTTGTTGAAGTACTCGTTGACCGTGGCCTGGACCTCGGCGTCCTGGTAGACCTTCGGCTGGCTGGGCAGGTTGCCGGTCTCCTTGAAGATCCGCTTCTGCTGCTCGGGAGCCGTCAGCCACTTGATCAGCTCGTACGCCTCCTTGGGGTGCGCACCCTGCTTCGGGATCGCGAGGAACGAGCCACCCCAGTTGCCGCCGCCACCGGGCGCCGTCGTCACGTCCCACTTCCCGGCCGCCGCGTCGCCGGCACCCGCCTTGATCAGCGCGAGCGCCCAGGCCGGGCAGGTGGTGGTGGCGAACGAACCCTGCTTCAGCGCGACGTTCCAGTCCTGGCTGAACGGCTCGAGGGCACCGGTCTGCTGCTTGGTGCCGAGCGCCGCCGCCGTGTCGAACGCCGTCTTGACCTTGTCGTTCTTCTCCGCGATGTACGAGTCGTCCTTCGCGAAGTAGCCCTCCTCGGTCTGGTCGAGGATGGCCTTGTAGACGTTGCGACCGGTGTCGACGAACTTCACGTTCGGCGTCTTGGCCGTGAACTGCTCAGCGACCTTCGAGTAGTCCGCCCACGTCGGCCACAGCTTCGCGACCTCTGCCCGGTCGGTCGGCAGGCCGGCCGCCTCGAACAGGTCGCGCCGGTAGCAGAGCCCGAGGCTGCCCATGTCCGTGCCCAGCCCCAGCACGAACTCACCGCCGTCAGCCGTGCCCTGGTTCCACTTCCAACCGGCCCACTGGTCCTTGAGGTCCTTCGCCCCGTACTCGGCGAGGTTCACGAACTTGTCCTTGGAGGCGCGGAACTGGCTGACCACGCCCTCCTCCAACGCCACGATGTCCGCGGCACCACGCCCACCGGCGAGCTGAGTCGCCAGCTGGGTGTTGTGCTGCTCCATCTTGACCTTGCGCTGCTCGATCTTGATGTTCGAGTGTGAGGCCTGGTACTCCTCGATGAGCTTGTCGTACCCAAAGTCGGAGAACAGGCCCAGCGACAGCTCGATCTTGCCATCGGCCTCGGAACTCCCGCCGCATCCTGCGGCCAGAACCATCACGAGGGTCGCAGCGACGCTGCCGACCAGCCTTCTGCTCATCCGTCCTCCTCGACGGCGCCTACAACGGCGCTGGTAACTGTGATGAGAGCGCTCTCACACTCAACCGATGAGGCGCGGGTGTCAAGCGGTCGACATCGTTCCGTAACTTTGTGGAGACAGGCAACAAAAACCTGTGCCGGAACGGCGAGCGTCTCGGTTGGACCCGTCCGAAGGCAGGCCGCAAACGCTGAGAGGGACGACCGGGCCCTCGCTCCGGTCGTCCCTCACCCCAGGTAGAGGGGCCGGCGGGCCAAAAGTGACGCGCGCCCCCGAAGATTTTCGCCGACTTCCGGTTGAGGCGCCGATTCGGCGGGTAGCGAATTTCATCCTTTCGTGGAAAACAGCGGAGGCCCGGCGCCCCGACAGCACCGGACCTCCGCCCATCCCCCGGTCGTGCGGCCCCTGTTCCGCACGCCCGACCCTCCCGAGCAGGCTCCCGACGGCCTGCCCGGGCAGGGTGTCCTACGCCTCCGCCATGCCCGCGACCACCGAGTTCCTGGCCGCCCGGCGTGCGGGCAGGGCAGCGGCGATGATCGCCGCGACCACGGCCAGCGCGAGCATGATCCCGATCTGGCCGTACGGGACGGCGAAGCTGATCCGGAACTCCGAGTTGGAGAGCGCCTCGACCAGCAGCCACCCGAACCCGGCGCCGAGCAGCACGCCCACGACCGCGCCGATCAGGGCCATCAGGATCGACTCGACCACCAGCATCAGCCGCAACTGGCCCCTGGTCAGGCCCAGGGCCCTCAGCAGGGCGGACTCGCGGGTCCGTTCCAGCACCGAGAGCGTCAGCGTGTTCGCGATGCCGAACAGGGCGATGATCAGCGCCAGGCCGACGAGGGCCCAGATGAACAGCAGGACCTGGTCGATCTGCGCGTTCAGCTCGGCCTTGGTCTCGGCTGCGGAGTTCAGCACCGCCACCGGCGAGGTCGCGATGACCCGCTCCAGGTCGGCTCGCGCCACCGTGATGTCGGTGCCGGGCGCGAGCTTGACCAGCAGCTTCTGGTAGCCCTTCTGAGGCTCCTTCAGCAGCGCGTTCGCCGAGTTCAGCGTGACGATGCCGGTGCCGTAGCTGTTGTCCTTGATCAGCGCGACGACCTTGAAGTCCTTGCCGCTGATCGTGAGCGTGGAGCCCACGGTGAGGCCGGCCGTCTTGGCGTCCTTCTCCCGCATGCCGATCTCGTTGTCCTTGAGCCCGCTCAAGGAGCCGCTGGTCGTCTCCGGGCGCACCAGGGAACCGATCGCGTCGGCCGGGTAGCCGGTGACGTCGGCGAACTCGAGCTTGTCGGACTCGCCGTACGCGGTGACCACGGGCGCGATCTTCGCGACGTTCTTGACCTTCGCGAGCTCGTCGGTGAACTTCTGGGTCAGCGGCTGGCTGTAGACGTTCGACGTGACCTCGTAGTCGGCCGGGAACCGCTTGTCGACCTGCTCCACCATGGTCGCGCGGCCACTGCCCGCCACCACGGAGACCATGGCGATGATCGTGACGCCGATCATCAGCGCCGCCGTGGTCGCGGCCGTGCGCTTCGGGTTGCGACCCGCGTTGGCCGAGGCCAGCTTCGACGGAACGCCGCGCAGCGCCTTGCCGAACAGGCGGTTCACCACCGGCACGTAGAGCGGGCCGAGCAGCAGGACCGCGAGCAGCAGCACCATCGTGCCGCCGCCGGTGATGAAGAGCGCGGGCTCTTCCTTCTCCTGCTGCATGCCGAAGTAGACGGCGGCGCCGCCGATCAGCGCGATCAAGGTCGCGACGGCGATCCTCACCTTGCCGGTGCGGGCGACGTCGTCGTGGCTGTCCGGCTGCGAACGCAGGGCGGCCACCGGGGCGACCCGCGTGGCGCGGCGAGCGGGCAGCACAGCCGAGAGCACGGTCACGAGGACACCCACACCGAAGCCGGCGGCGATGGTCACCCACGAGATCGGCAGGCGGATCTGGGCGTCTTCGCCGCCGGGGCCGCCGACCGTGCTGATCAGGGCCTGCAAGCCGGCCGAGACGCCGAGCCCGCCGAGGATGCCGAGCACCGAGGCCACAAGGCCCATGAAGACCGCTTCTGCCAGCACGCTGCGGAACACCTGCCCGCGGTCCGCACCGACGCAGCGCAGCAGCGCGAGCTCCTTCGTGCGCTGGGCGACGAGGATGGTGAAGGTGTTGTAGATGACCATGGCCGCGACGACCAGCGAGATCGCGGCGAACGCGAGCAGGAACGTCTTGATCTCGCTCGCGGCGTCACCGACCTGGGCCAGCGTCTCCTGGGTCAGCTGCTCACCGGTCTGCACCTGGTAGCCGGAGCCGACGGCCTTGCTGATGTTGTCGACGAGCTGCTGCTGGGACACGCCGGCCTTCGCCACGGCCACGATCTCGTAGACCCGGTGGTCAGGGACGAGCGCGCGCAGGCCTTCCTGCGACAGCACGACGTGGTCGCTGCCGGACATCGAGCTGCTGCCCGCACCCTGCTGGTAGGTGCCGACGATGGTGTACGTGTGCTCGGCGTCGTCCTTGTCGAGCAGCTTGAGCTTGTCACCGATCTTGAGCTTCGCGATCTGGGCGGTCTTGTTGTCGATCGCGGCCTCGTCGGCCTTGACCGGGAACTTGCCGTCCTTGAGGTTGAAGTCGCGCAGCTTCTCCATCGTCGGCAGCGGCTGGACGAGCGCGTTGCGCGCCTTGCCGTCACCGCCGAGCAGCGCCACGTTGGCGAACTCACGCGCGTCCGCGCCCTCGACGCCCGGCGTGTTGCGGATCTTCTGCAGGAGATCGGCCGGGATGCCCTTCTCCCGCTCGGGGCTGTTCTCCGCGAGGTGCACCGCCGCGTCGACGTTGCGGGCGCTGCGGGCGAAGTTGTCCCTGGTCTGCTCCCCGACCGCGTCGCCGAGCACGAGCGTGCCCGTCACGAACGCGACGCCGAGCGCGATGGCGATGCTGGACAGCACCAGCCGCGCCGTGCGGGCACGCAGGCCCGCAAGGATGGTCTTCAGCATCTTTACCTCACGCCCCCAGGTGCGTGAGCGCGTTGACGACGGACTCGGTGGTCGGCTGGTGGATCTCACCGGCGAGACGGCCGTCGGCGAGCAGCACCACGCGGTCCGCGTAGCTCGCGGCCACCGGGTCGTGCGTCACCATGATCACGGTCTGGCCGAGCTTGCGCACCGACATGCGCAGGAAGTCGAGGACCTCGGCGCCACTGCGGGAGTCAAGGTTGCCGGTCGGCTCGTCCGCGAAGATGACCTCGGGACGGGCGACGAGCGCACGGGCACACGCCACGCGCTGCTGCTGGCCACCGGACAGCTCGGTCGGACGGTGGGTCAGGCGGTCGCGCAGGCCCAGGACGTCGACGATCGTGTCGAACCACTGCCGGTCGGGCTTGCGGCCGGCGAGCTCGAGCCCGAGCAGGATGTTCTGCTCGGCGGTCAGCGTCGGCAGCAGGTTGAAGGCCTGGAACACGAAGCCGACGCGGTCGCGGCGCAGCTTGGTCAGGTCCTTGTCGCTGAGCTTGGTGATCTCGGTCTGTCCGATGTGGATCGCGCCGCCGTTCACCGTGTCCAGTCCCGCGAGGCAGTGCATCAGCGTGGACTTGCCGGAGCCGGACGGGCCCATGATGGCGGTGAAGCGGCCGGCCTGGAAGGCGACGTCGATGCCGTCGAGCGCCCGCACCGCGGTGTCACCCTTGCCGTAGACCTTCACCAGGTTGTGGGCCGCCGCGGCGGTCCGGGTGCCGACCTCGGACACCAGTGCAGACATGTGGCTTGCCTTCCTCACAGGGGATGTTCCTTGATGAGGAAGAAGCTATTTCGAGGCTTTGTGCGCGGACATCAACTCCGCGACGCGTTGCACATCAGCCTGAGGTATGACAACCGGCGCTATTCCAGCAGACCCCGGTCGTACGCGATCGCCACGGCCTCTGCCCGTCGTCCCGCCCCCAGCTTGGCCATGATCCGGGAAAGGTGCACGGAAACGGTCTTCTCGCTGATGTACAGCTCCTCGCCGACCTCGCGGTTCGTGCGCCCGGCCGCGACGAGACCGAGCACCGCGCGTTCGCGCGGGGTGAAGAGGTCGACCTGCTCGCGGGCCGGCTCGTCCGCCCTGAGGGTGATGCGGGCCCGCTTGGCGCACGCCGCCACGGCCTCGGCGAGCGGCACGGCACCCAGCCTGGTCGCCACCTCGTCGGCCTGGCGCAGCTGATCGGCCGCCTCGTCGCGGTGGCTTTCTTTGGAGTCCGCGCCGAGCAACGCCTCCGCCAGCCGCCACCGGCACAGTGCCTGCTCGAAGACGAGCCCGTAGGCGAACCCGTCGACCGCCTCCCGCCACAACCGCGGGTCGCCGGACCCGGTCAGCCTGGACTCCTCCGCCAGTGCGCGGGCCAGCCAGCCGCGGCCCTCCGGACCGAGGGTGCCGGTGCGCGGGACGCCGTTCTCCGCCGTGAGCCTGACGTGTTCGGCGAGCTTGTGCCCCAGTTCGACGGCCTTCGTCTCCGCCTCGGCGTCACGCTTGCGACGTGCCTTCGCCGCGAGGTCTGCGTACCCGGCGACGCCGATCGCGCCGATCCGGATGTCCGCGAGCACCCACGGCCCGCCGAGCTTGCGGGTCCACTCCAGCGCGTCCGCGACCCGTTCGACCGCGAGTTCCGGCCGGCCGCGCCAGAGCGCGAGCTCACCGCCGGTGCCGCCGGTGATCAGCGCGATCTGGGTGTCGCGGTGCCAGTCGCTGCGCAGCTTGGTGATCATCCGCTCGGACGCGGCCAGATCACCGCGCGAGACCGTGAGGTGCGTGCTGGCGGCGGTGAGGCGCGCGAGAACCGTGGAGGACACGGACATCCCCGGCGGCTCGCTCGCCCACTCCGCGTACGCCCAGTCGCCGAGGTAGTAGTGCACGAGGACCTGCAGGATGCGGACTTCCAGGCCGAACATGCTCCAGGTCAGGCCGGTCTCCTGGGCGCGGTCGCCCGCCTGCCGGAAGACCCGGGCCGCCTCGGCCAGCTCGCCCGAGTCGTAGTACATCAGGCCGAAGTAGTACCAGGCGCGCAGCTCGGTGTTGACCGCCCCGACCTCGCGGGCGACCTCGATCGCGCGCTCAAAGCTCGTCCTCGCCTCGTCGTGGCGGTCGGCGTAGTCGTCGAGAAGACCGAGCGTGCCCAGCGCGTCCGCCACGGCTCCCGGCGCGTTGACCTGCCGGCCGTCCTCGATGGCGAGCTCGGCGAACTTCCGTGCCTCCTCGCCTCGCCTCTGCTGACGCAGCAACGACGCCATGCCGGCGAGCACGCGGGCCCTGGTCGGGCTCGGCTCGCGGTCGCGCATCAGCTCCCACGCCCTGGTCGCGACCTGGTGGTGTTCCTGCTCGTTGCCGTCGAGAACCGACAACGCCTGAGCGAGCCTGAGCAGCACCTCGGCCGCTTCCTCCGGCGACTGGCCGTCCAGAGCCTTCTTCGCGCTGCGACCGAACGCGACGGCCCGCTCCGGCTGCCCGGCCGTGCCCGCGACCCAGGAGGCCCTGCGGAGCAACGTCGGTTCGTCCACATCGGACGGACGGTTCGCCTCGGGCACGGCTGTCCACAGGTTGAGCGCCTTTTCCAGGTGCTGCAACGACTCCGCGGGCGCACCGGCCCGTTCGGCCTCGCGGGACGCCTTGATCGACGCAGTCAGGGCCTGGGCCAGGTCGTGGCTCTGGAAGGCGTGGTGAGCCAGTGCCGCGGCGGCACCGCGTTCGTCCAGGTGCTCGGCGATGTGGCGGGCGTACGCGGCGTGCAGCCGCACGCGTTCGCCCGGCAGCAGATCGCCGTAGACGGCTTCCCTGAGCAGGGCGTGCCGGAAGATGTAGACCTCGTCCTCGTTCACGACGAGCAGGTGGTGCTGGACGAGCTCGCGCAACGCGGTGTCGAGCGCGATGTCCGCCATGCCCGCGACCTCGCGCAGCCGGTCGTGGCGGACCCTGCGGCCGCGGACACTGGCCACCCGGACCACGTGCTGCGCTTCGGGGCTCAGGCTTTCGACCCGGCTGAGGAGCACGTCCGCCAGCGCCGAGGGCAACGACTTCTCGTCGCACGTGGCCACCGCGATCAGTTCCTCGGCGAAGAACGCGTTGCCCTCCGACCGTTCCGCGACCTGCTGAACCACGTCTTCCGGGAGGTCGTCGCTGAGGGCTTCGACGAACGTGCGGGCGTCCGCGGCGTTGAACGGGGTGAGGTCGAGGCGTTCCACCGCGGAGAGCCGGACCAGCTCGGACAGCAAGGGGCGCAACGGATGGCTGCGGTGCAGGTCGTCCGCGCGGTAGGTGCCGACGATCAGGATCTTCTGGGAACGCAGGCGGGACAACAGGAATGACAGCAGGTACCGCGTCGAGGCGTCCGCCCAGTGCAGGTCTTCCACGACCAGCAGCACGCGCTGCTGCTCGGAGAGGTCGGTGAGAAGCCCCAGCACGGCGTCGAACAGCTGGAGCTGTCCGACGTCCTGCTCGGGCCTGCGACCGGGGATGAGGCTGGGGGCGATCATGCCCTCGGTGCCGGGTTCGCGTTCCGCCGGAAGTTGCAGCTGGGGCAACAGCATCGCGAGCGCCGGGCGGCTCGCCACATCGCTCTTGAGCGCCCCCAGCGCTCCCAGTGCTTCGGCGAAGGGCAGGTAGGGCAGGCCGGTCTCGCCCGCGTCGAGGCACCGTCCCATGAGGACCAGCGTGTCCTCGGCGCTGGCCGCGAGTTCGTCGATCAGGCGGGTCTTGCCCACGCCCGCGTCGCCCGCCAGGAGGATCGCGCCCGCGGTGCCGTCCCCTGCCTGTGCCAGTGCGGCCCGCAACCGGCGCAGCTCGCGGTCGCGGGCGACCAGCGGGATTCCGGAACCCAGGCGTGCCACGAGTGGCATGCTCGCACAAGTCATGCTTTGGTGCTGCCGGGTTTCTTCGTCGTGGGATGGATCACGCGGCTGATCCACGACGGCGCGCGGTTGTTCGATCGCTGCCAGTTGCACCTGGCGGCGTCGCGTCGGTAGTCGACTTCTGCCTTGATCGCTTCGAGGGTCCATTCCGTCATGACCACGAGGTTCGTCCTGAGGCCTCACCTCAGGCATCAGGCGATCACGCAGCTCTGCCCCGCGAACCCCTTACCCCCGGCTGTCCGGGCGTCTGCAAGTACCACCAACAGCGAGCTGGCGGTACTTGCAGACGCCATCAGCCAACCGACACCGCGCGTGCCCGAGCCAGCCGGGCGCGGATGCCGTCCGCCTCAGGCGCCCCCAGTTCGGTGAACAGCGCGAGCGCCCGTTGCCAGTGCGCCGCCGCCCCCGCCGCCCCGAGCCGGTCGAACACCACTGCCAGCCGGTCGTGCGCCAACGCCTGGTGGTAGGGCGACACCGCCTCGCACGCCACCGCGAGCGCCGTGCGGGCCGAGGACAGCGCGTTCTCGTTGTCCCCCGTCTCCAGCAGGGCCGTGGACAGGTCGACGTGGCACGCCGCCTCGCCGCACTGTTCGCCGACCTCGTGGTACATCCGCAGGGCGACGCGGAGCCACGGCATGGCGTCGTCGAAGCGCTGGGTCGTCAGGTAGAGCAGGCCCAGGTGGTGGTGCGCGTTGGCCTCCGCCCACTTCGAGCCGGCGATCCGCGAGATCTCCATGGCCTCGCGGTAGTGGATCTCGGCCTCCTCGGACCGGCCGAGGTCCTGCAGCGTGCCGGCGACGGTCGTCAGGGCGCGGGCCTGCTGATGAACGTCTCCCTTGCGGCGGGCCACTTCCAGGGCGCCGCGCTGGGCGTGCAGGGCTTCGTCGTAGCGCTCGAACTGCAGCAGTGCCACGCCGAGGTTGAACTGCATGACGAAGCGGGCGTCGTCGTCGTTCAGGGCGATGGCGGCCTGCAGGGCGGCCTCGGTGATGCGCAGGGAGGTCTCGCGCTCGGTGCGCAGCCAGAGGTAGCGGGACAGGGTGTAGGGCAGCTGCCAGGCGTGCACGTGCCAGTCGAACGACGAGGCGTGCTCGGTGGCGGCGATCAGGTTCGCGCGCTCGGCGTCGAACCAGGCCATCGCGTCGGCCGCGCCCGACAACGTTGGCACATGGGCAGGGCGGTGCTCGGGGGCCACGACCACGCTGCCCCGGTTGATCGGCAGCATGCCGTCGGCGAGGTCCGCGCAGTGCAGGTAGTAGTCGAGCATCCGGCCGGTGGCGCAACGGCGTTCGGGCTCGGACAGCTCACCGGCGAGGGTCTTGGTGTAGACGCGGATCATGTCGTGGGCCACGTGGCGGCCCGGTTCGCTGACCGACAGCAGGTTCGCGGCGGTCAGGGCGTCCAGAGCGCGTTGGGCGTCCAGCAACGCCACGTCGCCCATCGCGGCGACCACGTACGAGGTCAGGTCCGCGCCGGGGTGCAGGCCGATGATCGCCAGCAACCGGGCGGGCAACGACGGCAGCGCGCGGCGTGAGGCGTCCAGAGCGGCTCGTACGGTGCCCTCACCGTCCTCCAGACCGAGTGCGGCCAGGCGCCCCTGCTCGTCCTGCAGCTCCTCCACCAGCTCGGCCACGCGCAATCGTGGGGCCACGGCGAGACGCGCCGCCGCGATGCGCAACGCCAGGGGCAGGCCGTCGCACAGCTCGGCGAGTTCGCGCAGCGCGTGGGCCTCGATGTCCGAACGACCGGCGATGCGGCCCAGCACGTCGACGGCGGCGTCGGGGTCGAGCATGTCGAGCTCGATCAGCTTCGCCTCGACCTGGGCGACCAGGCCCACGAGGCGGCGGCGTGATGTCACCACGACGCACGACGGCGCGCCCGGCAGGAGTGGCAGCAGATCGGCCGAGGTGCGCACGTTGTCCAGCATCACGAGCATGCGGCGGTCTGCCAGCAGGGTCCTCAGCAAGGCCGACCGTTCGTCGACGGACACAGGGGTGTCGCCGGCCGGAACGCCGAGAGCGCGCAGGAACCGGTTGAGCACCTCGCCGATCTCCAGCGGCTCCCGGTTCGGGTCGTAGCCGTGCACGTCGACGTAGAGCTGGCCGTCCGGGAACTCCTCGCGCACCCGGTGTGCCCAGTGCAGGGCCAGCGCGGTCTTGCCGACACCCGCGGGACCGGTCACCAGCAACACCGGGCCGTCGTGCTTGTGCAGCTGCGAGTCCATGTACGCCAGCTCGGCGTCCCGGCCGACCAGCGCGATGGGCGCGCGGGGCAACTGCGCGGGCACCGTCACCGGCGCGGGTTCGGGTGCGGAGGCCTGGTGCGGCACGCGGACCGGTGCGCGTTCCGGTTCAGGACTCTCGCCGGCCAGCACCGCCTGGTGCACCCGCCGCAGCTCCGGCCCCGGTTCGACGCCGAGCTCGTCGATCAGCACGCGGCGGGCCTCGCGATAGGCGGCCAGCGCCTCGGCCTGCCGGCCCGCCTGGACCAGCGCCCGCATCAGCAGCCCGTGACCGCGTTCCCGCAACGGGTGCTCGACGACCACGGAACTGAGCTGCGAGACCAGCTCCGGCCCCTGCCCGATCGCGAGCCCCAGTTCGGCGCGTTCCTCCAGCACCGCGAGCCGGCGTTCCACCAGACGGCCGCGTTCGACGTCGCAGAACAGTCCCGAGACGCCACCCAGCGGCTCGGCGCGGAACAGGGCGAGGGCGTCGTCCAGCTCGACCGCGGCACCGGCGGGATCACCGGTCGCCCGCAAGCGGTTCGCAAGCAGCACCTGACGTTCGAACACGTCGAGATCCAGTGCGCCAGGTTCGACGCGCAGCAAATAGCCGTCACCGACCGATGTCAGCAACTCGGCCGGAGCCCGGCGGGCGCGCTGCGGCTCCAGTGCGCGGCGCAGCCCGGCGACGTAGGTCTGGACCAGATTGACGGCGCTGGAGGGCACGTTGTCGCCCCAGACCGCCTCGATGATCTGCCCCCGGCTCACCGGGGTGTTGCGCGCGAGCAGCAGCACCGCGAGCACGGCACGTTGCTTCGCCGCCCCGAGATCTACGTCGTGACCTGCGCGAACGACCCGGAGAAGGCCGAGAACCTCGAACCGCAGGGGCTCCTCGCCGAGTGTCACCGATCTGTCCTTCGCCTGGTGGCCACCTGGAGCTTGAAGATCACTTCAGTCGGGCTCCAGTCGTGCTGTAGAAGGCATTCTTACGCTTAGCGTGTCCAACCAACCACAGACGGCGAGATCAACGGAAACGGAGATCGAGCAGTCGGTACAGGTTGGACCGGACAGCGGAACACCCGCTGCTCCCCATGATCGACGTGGGTCGGCCGGCGTGCAAGGGGCATCCAGCCCGCGGCGGCGGAACGCCGGCCGGCCCACGTCCCCTTACACGAGAAGGCCCCGGCCAGGGGAAACCTGGCCGGGGCCTTCTGCTTGTGCCGATCAGCCGACGAACGCGCCGGTCTTCGCCGCGGCGAGGAAGGTGTCCCATCCGGCGCCGCCGAAACTCAGCCGCGCCCCGTCCGCGTTCTTGCTGTCACGCACAGCCGCGCCTGATGAGACGAGCGCGATCTCCACGCACTCGGGCCCACCGGCGGACGACCGGCTGCTCTTGCGCCAACGCAAGCTTTCCACTGTCTGTTCACTCCCGGTCGCAGTCACGCGAGAGTGCGAGCGATCTCAGTGATCAGGGTTGCCGATTCCCTCGGGTTCAGGGCGGATTTCACCAGACGCTCGAACATCTCGGCGTACCAATGGACGTCTGATTGTTGCTCCAGATAGACGCCGCTCCTAGTGCTTTCGATGTATACCACGTCGGGGTCGAGCTGCTCGGGGAAGCTCAAGATGACGAACGGCCCGTCCATCGCAGCATGACCACCGGCGCTGAACGGCACGACCTGCATCGTGACGTTCGGCAGTGCACCGACCTCGAGAAGACGCGCCATCTGCACGCGCATCACCTCGGCGCCGCCGACGAGCCTGCGCAGGGCCGCCTCGTCGATCACGACGTGCAGGCGCAACGGGTCGTCTTCGCTCAGCAGAGCCTGTCGCGCCTTGCGCAACCGGATCCGCCGGTCGATCTCCGCCGTGCTCGCTTCCGGGAGCACCTGGGAGATCAACGCCCTCGTGTACACCTCACACTGCAGCAGGCCGGGGATCATGAGCCCCTGGTAGGTCCTGATCAAGTCGGCGTCGGCCTCGTACCCGACGTAACGGCCGGGCACGATGTCACCGAACTCGTCCCACCACGCCTTGCGGCGGGCTTCCCTTGCCAGCTGGACCAGTTCGTCGAGGGTGGCGGAGTCCGCACCGTAGGCCGTGAGCATGTCCCGCACATCCCGCGGGCTCACCCCCACGCGCCCTGTCTCGATGCGGCTGATCTTGGAGGCCGAGCACTCCAGGCGCTCGCCCACCTCCTCGATCGTCAGCTCGGCCGCTTCGCGCAGTCGCCTGAGCTCACTGATGAGCCGGCGCTTGCGCAGGGTCGGGCTGCTACCCCGTGGCATCCACACCTCCTGGTCCCGTCTCAGTTTGAGAGCAAAGGAGGAAGCCGCAAAGGGACGTCATCCATTCGTGTACTGCAACTTGCAGATCGCAGGGAGGGCGCGACAGGCTGCATGGGCTGCTTACGTAGGGACTGGAGCTCTGAGCCTGATGGCCGTCACGGTGTTCAGCCAACTGGACAAGTCGCTGCACTCGCACCTGGCCACACTCACAGACCTCGCCCAGCGCGGCGACGACCAGACCGCCCTCGTGCTCGCCAGGGTAGAGCTGCCGAAGGTGGTCGCGGTGGTCAAGGCGTTGCTGGACGAGCACCAGCCCGACGAGCACGGCCGGTGCGCGACCTGCAAGCGAGGCTGGTTCTCGCGGCGGATGCCCGCACCGTGCCGTGCTTACCTCTCGGCGCAGCTGATCCTGACCGTGGTCGGCCAGGAGACTTCGCACGGCAAGCACCTGCGCTCGGTAGGCTGAATTCCGGAACTCGATAGTTCTTCATCTCCGCCCGCGACCTGGGCCGGCTCCGCACCCCCCGACCGGAGCCGGCCCTTCTTGCCGTCACCTCTCGTGACCACGCGGATCAAGATCAACACGGTTGGCTGAAAGATCTGCCACGACACCGATTCCGCCGCCATCATGGTTGGCGACGCGGCCTGATCTCGAACCCGATCGCCTGTGCCGACACGGAGGTGTTCCCGTGCCGACCCCGCATGACCGCGCCGACGCGCTCGCAGCCGTCCGGCCGCGCCGCCTGCTGCCCTTAGAGCCCCTCTAGCTCACTCCCCTCCCCTGCCCTGTGCCTTGTCGCACAGGGCTATGCCGCATTCCACCGTCCTGAGAAAGGGAAGCCGCCGTGAGCCATCTCCAGAGGTCCAACACGGGCGACCACACCCCGCACGGTCCACCGCTGATCCTCAAGCACGACCTGCCCGCGAGCTTCGTGCTGTTCCTGATCTCGATCCCGTTGTCGCTCGGCATCGCGCACGCCACCGGCGCGCCGCTGATGGCCGGGATCATCTCCGCCGTCGTCGGCGGTGTGGTCGTCGGCGCGATCAGCGGGGCGCCGTTGCAGATCAGCGGACCGGCCACCGGGCTGGTGGTGATCGTGGCCGGGCTGGTGGCGCAGTTCGGGTGGGCCGCGACCGCCGCGATCACGCTGGCGGCCGGGGTGGTGCAGCTGGCGCTGGGACTCACCGGCATCAGCAGGCTGGTGATGTCGCTGTCCCCCGCGGTGGTGCACGGGATGCTCGCGGGCATCGGCATCTCGATCGCCGTGGGACAGCTCGTCGTGGTTCTCGGCGGCACGGCGGCGTCGTCGGTGCCCGCGAACCTCGCGCTGCTGCCGGGTCAACTGGCAGGGTCGCACCTCGGGTCCGTTGTGGCCGGTGCGGCCGCGATCGCGGCTTTGCTGCTGTGGCCCAGGGTTCCGCGTGCCTCGCTGGTGCCGGCGCCGCTGGTCGCCGTGGCCGCCGCGACCGTCCTGGTCGTCGTGTCGCACATCGAGGTGGCGCGGGTCGATCTGCCGGACAGCCACGCTCTCGTGTTCCCCGAGATGCCGCAAGGCAGTGCCGGCACCGTGATCACGGCCGTCGTCACCGTCGCACTGGTGGCGAGCATGGAGTCGTTGCTGTCGGCCGTCGCCGTGGACCGGTTGCACGACGGGCCGCGCGCCCGGCTGGACAAGGAACTCATCGCGCAGGGCACCGGAAACGTGCTCGCCGGCGCGCTGGGCGGGTTGCCGATCAGCGGTGGTCTAGCGCGGAGCTCCACGAACGTCGCGGCGGGCGCCCGGACCCGGTACAGCGCGATCCTGCACGGCGGGTGGATCGCGGTGGCCGTGCTCGCGTTCAGCAACGTGCTGGAGCTGATCCCGTTGTCGGCGCTGGCCGGCGTTCTACTCGTGGTCGGGCTGAGGCTCGTGTCGCCGGACCGGATGCGCACCCTGTGGCGGCACCGGGAGTTCCTGGTGTACGCGGGTACCGCGCTCGGCGTCGTCCTCTTCGGACTGCTCGAAGGCGTCGCCGTCGGGCTGGCCATCGCGTTGCTGCGCGCGCTGTACCGGTTGACGCACTGTTCGGTGCGTGTCGAGGGCAACCGGGTGTGCGTGCGCGGATCGCTGGTGTTCCTGGGGGTCGGGCGGCTCGTGCGCGAGCTGCGGCGGCTGCCGTTGAACCAGACCGTGGTGCTGGAACTGCACGTCGACTACCTGGACCACGCTTCCTACGAAGCGATCAACGACTGGCGCGAGGGCTACGAACGGCTCGGTGGCCGGGTGCGCGTCGACGAGGTGCACGACACCTGGTTCGACCGGGCCAACCAAGGCAAACCGGGGCGGCGTAAGACGTTGCCCGGTCCGCTGCCGCGCTGGTTCGCGCCGTGGTCGCACTGGCAGGGCTCGCCGGACTCGGTCCTGCTGCCCGCCCAGAGGTCCTCACGGGAGAGCGATCCCATGCTCCTGGGGATGCACGAGTTCGAGCAGCGCTCGGCGCCGTTGGTGCGGCCGTTCCTGCACGAGCTGGCGCTGCGCGGGCAGCGGCCGCAGCAGCTGTTCGTCACCTGCGCGGACTCCCGCGTGGTGCCGAACCTGATCACCACGTCCGGGCCGGGCGACCTGTTCTGCGTGCGCAACATGGGCAACCTGGTGCCGATGTTCTCGGCGGAGGACAGATCGGTCGGTGCCTCGGTCGAGTACGCGGTCGAGGTGCTCAACGTCAGCACGATCGTCGTTTGTGGACACTCGGACTGCGGCGCGATGAAGGCGTTGGTGAGGGGGTCCGCTGCGCGGGGTTCTCACCTGCATTCGTGGCTGCGCAACGCGGAACCGTCGCTGATCAGGTTCCACGCGCCGACCTCGCCCGGCTGCACCGACCTGCCGGTGGCGGACCGGCTGGCGGTCGCGAACGTGGCGCAGCAGCTGGACAACCTGCTCGGCTACCCGAGTGTGCGGGAGGCGATCGCCGCGGGCACGCTCACGTTGAAGGGCATGTACTTCGACATCTCGAACGCCCGCGTGTACCTGGTCGATCCGGACCGCAACGGCCTGGAACCGGTACCCGCACCAGCCTGATTTCATTGGCGCGAAAAGCACGTTCGGGCCATCTAGCGGCCCGAACGTGCTTTTCGCGCTTAACCCGAACGGGTGCTAGCAGGCGTTGATCCAGGAGCACTCGACGTCGAAGCGTTCCTGGCCGGCCTTGGGTTCCTGCTCACCGGCCGTGCGCTGCTGCGGCACCGACTGGATCTGCGGAGCCGACGGCGTGCCGCCTTCCTCAGCCAGGCGGACCGCGATGCTGTCCTCGATCGTCCTGGGGCTGAAGTTCAGCAGCACGTTGTTCTGCACGACCGAGAACACGAGGTCCCGGTTGTCCCTCGTCTTCACGTAACCGGTCAGCGCCGAAACACCGCTGAGCGACCCGGTCTTGGCCTTGACGTTGCCCGCGGCCGCCGTGTTCTTCATCCGGTTCACCAGGGTGCCGTCCACGCCGGCCACCGGCAGCGACGCCTCCCAGGTGGCGAACCACGGCTTCGACTTCGCCTTGATCAGGATCGACGTCAGGTCGTCCGGCGAGACCTGGTTCATCCGGGACATGCCGGAACCGTCGACGATCTCGACGACGTTCGGGTTGACGCCGAGTCCCGACCACTTGGAGCTCAGCTGGTTGACGCCGTTGCCGAACGACTTGCCCGCCGTCTTGACGAGCACCTCGGCCAGCATGTTGTTGCTGTTCTTGAGCAACGGCGTGATCAGCTGGCCCAGCGACTGCGACTGGTCGGACGCGAGCACGGCCGCACCGGCCGGAGCCGCCGCCTCGCGGACGTCACCGGCGACCTCGATCCCGTTCGCCCGCAACGCGTTGCGGAACACGGACGTGACCAGGGCGGTCGGGTCCTTGACCGTCGACAGCCGCGGCGAGATCTCGGCGTTCGTCGCGCCGCTGACCCGGATGATGTTCGAGCCGTGGTCGCGTTCGATGCTGATGCTGCCGCTGCCCGTGGTCGCCGTGTTCACGACGTGCACGCGGTCGTTCTCCGGCTCGACCGTCACGACGGCCGGGGCGCCCGCCGCGGCGCCCGGCTTGACGCGCACGAGCACCGTGCCGGCGCTGAACTTCGCGTCCGGCGACAGCGTGAGCGCCGAGGTCTCCGCGCTGTACGCGAACGGCTCGTCGTCCCACGCCCAGCCGGTGCCGTACGGCTGCGAGTCGAACGCGGTGTCGTCGATGACCAGCGAACCGCTGACCTTCGTGACACCGCTGTTCTTCAACGCCGTCGCCAGCGCCGCGTACCGCGACTGGCTCATCGTCGGGTCGCCGGTGCCGCGCAGGACGAGGTCGCCCTGCAACGTCGAACCGTTGCGCGTGCCCGACGACAGCAGCTCGGTCTTCCACCGGTAGTCGGGACCCAGCAGGTCGAGCGCCGCCGCCGTCGTCAGCAGCTTCAGGTTCGAAGCGATCTGCTGACGACGCGAGCTCGTCCTCGTGTACACGACATCACCGGTGTTCGCGTCCCGCACGACCAGGCCGACGTCGGCGCCGACGAGCGCCGGGCCGGCCAGGATCGCGTCGAGATCGCGGGTCAGTGCCTCGTTGTCGACTGCTACCGCGCCGCCGCTGGACGTCAGGGTCAACCCTGCCGCCGCAGCGACGACCGCCCCCAGAATTCGAAACTTCACGCTTCCACCTCTGATCGATCACCCGACCACAACGTGTGGAAGCTACCGGGCTTGTCGGTGCGCCTGTACGTATGTGCGCCAAAGAAGTCCCTTTGGCCCTGGACAAGTGCCCCCGGAAGACGCTCCGAGCGCAGGCCGTCGTAGTAGGCCAAAGCGGACACGAAGCCCGGCGTCGGCACACCGGATTCGACCGCACGGACCACAACCCTGCGCCAAGCGGCGTCAGCGTTCTGCACCGCGTCGCGGAAGTAGCCGTCCACCAACAGAGACGCAAGATCCGAGTTCGCGTCGTAGGCCTCGCGGATTCGGTTGAGGAACTGCGCGCGGATGATGCAGCCGCCGCGCCAGATCGTCGCCATCGCGCCGAGGTCGATGTTCCAGTCGTAGTTCTTCGACGCCGCGCGGATCATGTCGAAGCCCTGCGCGTACGCGACGACCTTCGACGCGTAGAGCGCCTGGCGCACGTCGTCGACGAGCTCGGGGTCCGGCTTCGCGACGACCTCGCTGGCGCCGAACGCCTCGCGCACGGCCTTGCGCTGGTCGATGTGGCCGCTCAGGCTGCGGGCGAACACGGCCTCGGCGATACCGGTCGTCGGCACGCCCAGTTCCAGCGCCTCCTGCACGGTCCAGCGACCGGTGCCCTTCTGCTCCGCGGCGTCCTCGATGACCTGCACGAGCGGCGTGCCGTTCGCGTCGACGTGCTTGAGGACCTCGGCGGTGATCTCGACCAGGTACGACTCCAGGTCGCCGGAGTTCCACTGCGTGAACACGTCGGAGATCTCGGCCGGCGCCAGCCCGCCCACGCGGGTCAGCAGGTCGTACGCCTCGGCGATCAGCTGCATGTCGGCGTACTCGATGCCGTTGTGCACCATCTTCACGAAGTGCCCGGCGCCGTCCGGCCCGACGTGCACGCAGCACGGCTGACCGTCCACCTTGGCGGCGATCTCCTCGAAGACCGGGCCGACGTGCTTGTACGACTCGGCGGGACCGCCCGGCATGATGCTGGGGCCGTTGAGCGCGCCCTCCTCGCCGCCGGAGATGCCGGCGCCGACGAACAGCAGGCCCTTCTCCTTCAGCGCGGCCTCACGGCGGCGCGTGTCGGCGTAGTGCGCGTTGCCACCGTCGATGACCATGTCACCGGACTCCAGCAGCCCGCTCAGCTCGTCGATGACGGCGTCGGTCGGGCCACCAGCCTTGACCATGATGATGATCTGGCGCGGCGTCTGCAGGCTGTCCACGAGGTCCTGCAGCGTCTCGGCGCCGACGAAGTCGCCCTCGTGCCCGTGCTCCTCGAGCAGGGACTTCATCTTCGCGGGCGTCCGGTTGTGCACAGCGACTTTGAAGCCGTGACGCGCGAGATTGCGCGCGAGGTTGCTGCCCATGGTGGCGAGACCGGTGACCGCGATACGTGCTTTGCCTTCCGTCATACGCGACAGCCTGCCGTGTTCCGCGCGGTTTCGCGAGACGTCACAGGGTGTTCTCAGACTCCGTTTCGCCAGGTGAACCGCGTCACGCCGCGGTACGTATGGCTAGGCGTAAGTTGGCTTCATGACGGAATTCACGAGCGTGGGTCGCTCGGCGACCGACCGCGCCTCCAGGTACGGCTCGCAGCTGGTGAAGCACTTCACGCACAAGGACCTCGAGGGGTCCTGGGAGGACGGACGCGGTTTCGTCCGGTTCTCCCTGGGACTGGCGGAGTTCACCGCCTCCGACGACGCGCTGACCATGCGCGTCGTGTCCTCATCGGAGGAGGACGTCGCACGCCTGCGGGACGTGGTCGAGCGGCACCTGGTCCGGTTCGGTGTTCGCGACGAGCTCACCGTCGCGTGGGACACGGCCGGCTCAGGCAGCGAGAACTGACGCCGCCATCCCGATGAGAGCGGTACCACACACCCGCTCGAACGCCGCGCGGATCTTGGGCTTGCTCAGCAACGTGCCCAGCTGACGCGCGAGCGGCACCACGACGACCCAGAACGCCGCGAACACCCCGACCGTGACGGCGCTGAGCACCGCCGCCTGCGGCAACGGCGCCGCGTTCGGGTCCATCGCCTGCGGGATGAGGCTCAGGAACGTGAGCATCACCTTGGGGTTCAACAGGTCGCACAGCATGCCTCGCAGGAACACGCTGCTGTCCTTGCGCGGCGGTTCCTGAGCGATGGGCTTGCTCGCGGACCGCAGCGTCATGAAACCGAGGTAGGCCAGGTACACCGCGCCGATCGCCTTGACCACGAAGAGCGCGGTCGGCACGGCCACGACCAGCGCCGAGAGCCCGATCGTCGCCAGCGTCGCGTGGACCAGCAGCCCGGTGATCACCCCCAGCGCCGCCACCACGCCCAGACGCAGGCTGCGCACCGCGTTCCCCATGATCAGAACGAAGTCGGGACCAGGCACGATCGTGATCACCACGAGCGCGAGCAGGAACGACGTCCACGCGATGTGCATGGCACTGATCGTCGTCACTCGTTCGAGCACGGTCCACCTGGTCAGTACGATGTTCGCTTATGCGCGAACAAGCCGAACTCGATTCGGTCGACTGGCACATCCTGGAGGAGTTGCAGAACGACGCGACCCTGGCCAACCGGACGCTGGCGGAGATCGTCGGCCTGGCGCCCTCATCGTGTCTGCAACGCGTCCGCCGGCTGCGCGAACTCGGCGTGATCACCGGGTGCCACGCGGTCGTCGACCCGGCCACGACGGGGCTGCCGCTGGAGGCCGTGATCTCGGTGAACGTGCGGCCGCACACCCGGCCGGTGGTCGCCGCGTTCCGGGCGTTCGTGATGGCTCAGCCGGAGACGCGGTCGATCTTCCACGTGTCCGGGCAGGCCGACTTTCTCGTGCACATCGCGGTCGCGGACTCCACGCACCTGCAGGCGTTCCTGATGGACAAGATCGCGTCACGGACCGAGGTGCGGAACCTGACCAGTTCGGTGGTGCTGGAGCGGGTGGAGACTCGAGCTTTGACGCCTCCGGCGAATCTGCGGCCTACTCACCGTCGCCGGAAGGCTTGATCGCCCGTCACTCCCACCGCAGGCGGTCGAGCCGCCAGGTTCCCGCCGGCGGCTGCTGCTGGAGCAGTGGGGTGATGAAGGCGTCAGCGAGGGATGCGATGCCCCCGAGAGTTCGATGTTCATCGGAGAGTTCCGTGGTCTTGGCAGCTTCCGCTCGATAGCCGGCTGTCCACGAAGGATCCGGCACGACGTACCCGGCGGGGAGCATCAGATGCGTACCCGCCGCGTTGCGGCGGCGCACTTCCGCATGCAACGCCTCATGAGTGGTCGTGCCGTTCAGGCTGGAGTTGCAGGCGATCAGCACCAGGTCCACGAGGTCCTTGAACCTCGTGGAGGGCACCAGTCGTTCGCGATGCCGTTCGTACATCGCCGCGATCTTGTCCGCGACGTGGTCCTCGAGCGGCCACATGCGGATCTCGGGCCAGGGGCTGGAGTCGATGGTGAACGGTGCCGTCAACTGCTCGACGGTGAGCTGTCCGACCGGGTGAAGCTCGGCAGCCACCACATCAACGCTGACGGTGGACAGCTGCCGGAGGCCGAACATGACCTTGAAACGCACTTTGCGGGACGGCCGGTTGGCCGCGGTTTCGCGTGATGTGTCGTGATGGTCGAACCGCAGATGATCGTCCAGTTCGGTCGATGCGGCCGCGATCAACGCTTCGACAGCGCTGTCGACCGTCGCCTCGTCACCGACCCGCAGGAGATCGACGTCAGTCGAGTACCTGGCCCTCGGCCACCGCACCAGCAGCGCCTGACCTCCCTTGAGCACCCAGCCGTCCCTGTCTGCGTGGAAGACACGGGCCAGCAGACGGCGGTGGTAGTAGCGCTCGATGAGCTCACCGGTGGGAACTCCGGTCAGCTTTGAACTGTTGGCCGCACGGCTCTTCAGCGAACTCATGAACGCCTGCGGGCTTGAAGGTGGTTTCGGGGTCACGTTTCTTCAGTTGGCTCGACGCGGGTGGCGATGGGAGAGGGCCGGGTGGCCAGTTCTTGGATGGAGAGACCTATTTGGGCAAGCAGCAGTTCCAGCAGCGCCAGACCGGTCGGGGGCTTGGCACCGTAGGACCGCGCATGAGGTTGGATCCGCTCCGCCAGCACGTCGAGCCGGACCTGCCCGGCTTCGACTGCCTGACGAACAATCGTCGCGATGTGCCCGGCATCGATGTGTCGCCCCAGCAGGTCGTAGATCGTGCGCATGGGCGTGGTGACCGGCAGGCCGTTCAGCACCGTCACATCAGCATCGGTGAGGTCTCCTCGACGCAGCCACACACCCGGATCACGAGTCGTGCGCCGACGCGGAACGGTGATCTCCACACCCGCGTTCACCAGGTCGCCGATGTTGTGCAGTCGTGCTGCGGATTGATGGGAGACGACACCACCGTCTGGATCCAGCTTGGGCCGCGCCCAGCCGGCGACCTCAGGACGTAGCGCAAGCCAAGCTGCTTGTTCGGCGCGCGCATCGGACACCTCGGCAGATGTCGACGCGTACACGCCGCGGCGCACACCGTCCAGGAGTCCAGCAGACTTCAGCCGATGCAGGGTGACATCATCAACTCCGCTGCGCAGAGCCTGTTGCGTCGTGACCATGCCCCACTGCCCGGCGGTGTACTCGCTGAGCTTTTCAAGAGCACGGACCGTGTCCATGCAGCAAATCCTACATCATGATGCAGCGTTTCCTACGCCCTGGATGTAGGAAACGCTGCTTACCAGCGACCTACTCGCCGTCGCCGGAAGGCTTGATCACCCGAATCAGCCCCTCCTGGACCACAGTCGCCACCAACTGCCCATCCCGGGAGAAGAACCGCCCAGTGGCCAGCCCACGATTCCCAGAGGCAGAAGGCGAAGCGGTGTCGTACAACAACCACTCATCAGCCCGGAACGGCCGGTGGAACCACATCGCGTGGTCCAAAGAGGCACCAAGAACCTTGTCCAGTCCCCAGTAGACGCCGTGCCGCGCCAGAACCCCGTCCAGCAGGGTCATGTCCGACGCGTAGGTCATGACGCAGAGCTGCAGCATCGGGTCGTCCGGCAGCTTGCCGTCCGCCTTCATCCACACCCGCGAGGTCGCCGCGCCTGGACCGTCCTCACGCGACTCCCACGGCGGCTCGGTCACGTACCGGATGTCGATCGGGCGCGGGAACTTCAGGTTCACCAGCGAGTAGCCCTCGACGGACTCGCTCCACGTCGGCAGCGACTCCGGGTCCGGCACGGACGGCATCTCGGATGCGTGCTCGACGCCCTGCTCCTCCAGCTGGAAGGAGGCGGAGAGAGCGAAGATCGCCTTGCCGTGCTGCACGGCGACGACGCGGCGGGTCGTGAAGGAGCGGCCGTCGCGGATGCGGTCCACCTCGTACACGATCGGCACGCGCGGGTCGCCGGGCCGGATGAAGTACGAGTGCAGCGAGTGCACGCGGCGTTCCACCGGGACGGTGCGGCCGGCGGCCACGAGCGCCTGGCCCGCGACCTGCCCGCCGAAGACGCGCACCGGCGACTCGGCGGGTGACACCCCGCGGAAGATGTTCTCCTCGATGCGTTCCAGGTCGAGCAACGCGACCAGGTCGTCCACCGCGGATTGGCCGCTGAGACCCGAAGGGCTCGCGGCAACGGCACGGGCAGCCTCAGTCACGTTCAAACACTCCCTAGTGGCATGACCACAATCTTCACCGGGCGCTACGAACGCGCACCCGGTGAAGGTTAGTGCTCACGGCACTACGCGTGGTCGTCCTCCCCCAGCCGGTGCACCCGGATGAGGTTCGTCGACCCAATGGTGCCAGGAGGCGATCCGGCCACGACCACCATGAGGTCACCCGCCGTGTAACGGCCGATCTCCAGCATGGCGACGTCGACCTGGCGGACCATCTCGTCGGTGGACTCCACCCGCGGCACCAGGAACGTCTCGGTGCCCCACGTGAGCGAGAGCTGCGAGCGCACCGAGGCCTCCGGCGTGAAGGCCAGCAGCGGCAGGTGCGTGTGCAGGCGGGCCAGGCGGCGGACCGTGTCGCCGGACTGCGTGAAGGCGACCAGGGCCTTCGCGTTCAGGCGCTCGCCGATGTCGCGGGCCGCGTACGAGATCACGCCTCGCTTGGTGCGCGGGACGTGGGTCAGCGGCGGCACGACGACCGACTCGGTCTCGACGGCCTCGATGATGCGGCCCATGGTCTGCACGGACTCGATGGCGTAGCGGCCGACCGAGGTCTCGCCGGACAGCATCAGGGCGTCCGCGCCGTCCAGCACCGCGTTCGCGACGTCGGACGTCTCGGCGCGGGTCGGGCGGGAGTTGGTGATCATCGAGTCCAGCATCTGGGTCGCGACGATGACCGGCTTGGCGTTCTCGCGGGCGATCTGGATCGCCCGCTTCTGCACCAGCGGCACGTGCTCCAGCGGCAGCTCGACGCCCAGGTCACCGCGGGCGACCATGACGCCGTCGAACGCGAGGACGATGGCCTCGAGGTTGTCCACGGCCTCCGGCTTCTCGATCTTCGCGATCACCGGGAGACGGCGGCTGCCCGAGCGGTCCATGATCTGGTGGACCAGGTCGATGTCGGCCGGCGAGCGGACGAACGAGAGCGCGATGAAGTCCACGCCCAGCGAGAGCGCGAACTCGAGGTCTTCGATGTCCTTCTCGGACAGCGCGGGCACGGAGACGTCCATGCCGGGCAGCGAGAGGCCCTTGTTGTTGCTGACGGGTCCGCCCTCGGTGACCTCGGCCACCACGTCGGAACCTTCTACGTCGACCACCACGAGGCCGACCTTGCCGTCGTCGACCAGGAGCCGGTCGCCGACCTTGGCGTCCTTCGCGAGCTCCTTGTAGGTCGTCGACACGCGGTCGTGCGTGCCTTCGACGTCTTCGACGGTGATGCGGACGA
Organism: Lentzea sp. NPDC051213; assembly: GCF_044455585.1. Classification (NCBI taxonomy): domain Bacteria; kingdom Bacillati; phylum Actinomycetota; class Actinomycetes; order Pseudonocardiales; family Pseudonocardiaceae; genus Lentzea; species Lentzea sp. NPDC051213. Next base: position 278,896 of record NZ_JBITEX010000011.1, on the reverse strand, counting down.
TGTCGCCGGTGTTCCAGTCGACAGGGCCCGCCGCGAACCGGCCGAGCCGGATCTTGGGGCCCTGGAGGTCGGCGAGGATTCCCACGGCGCGGCCCGACTCGTCAGCTGCGGCACGGACCATGTCGTAGACCTGCTTGTGGTCGGCATGGCTGCCGTGGCTGAAGTTCATCCTGGCCACGTCCATACCGGCCGCTACCAGGTCACGGACCTTGTCCGGCGTGCCAGTGGCGGGACCGAGGGTACAGACGATCTTTGCGCGTCGACTCACGTCTGCAGAGACTAGCCCTCGTTCCTGGACCGATCCCGAACTACTCCTCGGTAATGTTCAGACAATGGGTCGAGTCCTGCTGTTCGTGACCGCGACGTTGCTCAGTGTCGTCGTTTTGTTCACCCCTGAGTCAGGTGTGCCCACGGCTCCGCCCGGTACGGACAAGGTCATCCACACCCTGCTGTTCGCCCTGCTGGCCTTCACGGGCCTTAACGCGAAGATTTCTCGCATTCTGCCGGTGCTCGTGATCTACGCGGGCGTCTCGGAGGTGCTCCAGGAGCTGATCACGCCGCTGCGCCGCAGCGGTGACTGGCTCGACGCGCTGGTGGACGTGCTCGGCATCGCGCTCGGCTGGTTCATCTGGAGTCGGCTGACACACCGACGTGGTCTTCGCACCACGCGTTGAGGTCCTTCAGCTGCCGCCACGACTTGCGGACGCGGTCCAGGCACCCCGGCTCGTGCAGCACGTCGTCCGGTCCCCACACCTTGCGCACGTAGATCGACCGGTGCCGGAGCAGGTCGAGGTGCGGGTGGTCGTCGGTGAACCCGCGCGGCTTCGACTTCATCACGTCACCGCACAGCTCCCAGCCCTGCTTGACCAGCTTGTCCACGATCTTGCGCAGCAGGATCCCGTGCGCGTCGACCGAGGCGCGGTAGCGCGCGAGCTGGTCCGAGGCCATGTGGAACGACCCGCCGCCGGTCAGCAGGCCCTCGGGGCTGATCTGCACGTAGTACGCGCCGCCGCCGCGACCCTTCTCGATGACGCCGCCGCAGTTCGTCTTGTACGGCGTCTTGTCCTTGGCGAACCTCGTGTCCCGGTACGGCCGGAACACCTTGCCTGGACCGAACTCCTTCTCCAGCGCGGTCAGCAGCGCCTCCATCGGCGCCCGCACGTCCCGCAGGTACGTCTCCTTGTTGTCGTCCCAGTACGCCTTCGAGTTGTCCAGTTCCAAACCGTCGTAGAAGTCGATGGCGTACTCGCCGAACCCGCTGAACGTCACCGGGTCAGCCTAGGCCGATCGCCCATGAGCGTGAAATTCGTTTGAGGACAGACATCCGAGGCCATAATCAGGGGAATGCCACGACGTATCAACGCGCTCGCCTCCTGGCTCCACCAACTCGAGCCGGACGAGGTGAACGCGGTGCTCGTGCGCCGCCGCGACGTGGCTGACCGCTACCTCCGCACGTTGAAGGACCTCGCGACGCAGCTGACCGACCCCGATTCGGTGCACCTCGCCGAGGACGCGCTCGACCAGGGCGCGCTCGACGTGCTCGGCGCGATCGTGGCGCTGGGCAACTCGGGCACCGTCGACACGGTGTGCGCCCGGCTGCGGTGCTCGGCCGGCGACTTCGAAAAGGCCTTCGAGCGACTCAAGCTGAGCGCGCTGGCCTGGCCGGACGGCGCGGCGCTGATCGCGGTGAACTCCGTGCGGGCGAACGGCGCGGTGCGCGGACGGCTGACGTTGCGGCCGCCCGCGCCACGGGTGCGCAGGGCCGCCGCGGTGTCTCCCGTAGTGGCCGCGATGTCCACTGTGGACGGCGTGGTGCGGCTGTTGGCGCACTGCGAACAGGACAGCTTCGACGCGCGCTACACCGGTGGCGTGGCGACGGTGGAGATCCGGCGGGTGGCACGGGCGTTGCGGGTCGCGGACCCGGTGCTGCGGCTCTGGCTGGAGCTCGCGGTCGAGGCGCAGCTCCTCGGCGTGGAACGCGGGCGGTTGCTGCCGACGAAGCACGGCGACGCGTGGCTCGGCTCGCAGCCCGGTCCGCGGCTCGCGGCGCTTGCCGAGGCGTGGCAGCGGATGGACTGGCGGCCGGAACCGGACCAGGCGCGGGCGGCGTTGCGCGACTACACCGGGGCCGCCGGGCTGGCGCTGCGGCGCACCGCGCTGGAGCGGTTCTCGGTGGAGGAAGCGTTCGCGGACGTCAGCGAAGTGGTCGCCGAACTCGTGTGGTCGTGCCCCGCGGTGCACGACCCCCGCGCGACGGCGGCAGTGATCGGTGAGATGGAGTCGCTGGGGCTGGTGGCCGGTGGCGCGCTGACGCCGTTAGGTGCGGCGGTGCTCAAGAACGGTGATGTCGCAGCGGCGGCCACCGAACTGATGCCCGCGGCGGCGGAGAAAGCCGCGTTCCAGACGGACATGACCGCGGTGGTGAACGGGCTGCCGTCACCGGAGCTGAGCGCGACGCTGAACCTGGTGGCGGACCTGGAGGACAACGACGCGGCACGGGTGTGGCGGCTCTCCGCCGGGTCGGTGCGCCGAGCGCTGGACACGGGGTTGTCCGCCGAGCAGCTGCTCGCGAAGCTGGCCGCCGTGTCGGAAGCGTCGTTGCCGCAGGTGATCGAATACCAGGTGCAGGACGTGGCGCGGCGGCACGGGCACCTGACGGTGGCCGATGTGGCGAGCTGCGTGCGGGCGGAGGATTCCTCGCTGTTGCAGGAGATCGCGAAGTCGAAGCGGCTGGCCCCGCTGAAGCTGCGGTTCCTGGCACCGACGGTGCTCGCGTCGGCCCAGCCGATGGCGAACACACTGGTGGCGTTGCGCAAGGCGGGTTACGCGCCGACCGGGGTCGACGCCGGTGATCAGTCCATTGTGGATCGGGTGGAACGGCTGCGGGCACCCGCCCGCGGCGAACGACGCCAGGACACGTGGTGGCGGACCGAGCTGGACGACCTGGAGCTGACTCAGCTCGCCATCAGGCTGGTGGAGCAGGAACGGCCGACCGCCGGGCGGGGTGCGCCGCGCGCGAACGCGGCGCGGATACTGCGCGACCAGAACGTCTTCCTGCGGGACGAAGAGGTGTTCCTGCTCGCGTCGGCGCTGGTCGACGGCGACCGCGTGGAGATCGAGTACGCGAGTGGCCCGCGCATGACCGAGACACACGTGATCATCCCGGCCAAGCACCTCGACGGCGTGCTGACCGCGGAGTGCGAGGACGGTGCGGCCCGCGACTTCACCATCGGCCACTTCCGCAAGGTCGCCCTACCCGCCTGACCCTCACAACACGCGCCACGGCACCGAGAACGCCATCTCCAGCCCACCGCCGCGGCGCGGCACCGCCCGCACCGACCCGCCGTGCGCCTTCGCGATCGACGCGACGATCGAGAGGCCCAGCCCGACACCCCTGCCGGGCCCGGTGCGCTGCTCGCGCAACTGGCGGAACGGTTCGAACAGCCCGCCGACCGCGGCGGCCGGCACCTCCGGGCCGGTGTTGTGCACGTCCAACGCCGATTCCCCGCCGGTGGTGATCGAGACGAGACCACCCCTGTGGTTGTAGGTGATGGCGTTGTCGACGAGGTTGACGACCAGCCGTTCCAGCAGGACCGGGTCACCGGACACGACCTGGGGCGACAACGCCGACTCCAGCCGGACACCGGCGAGCGCCGCGACGTGGCGGCGGCTGTCGACGACACCGCGCGCCACCTCGTCCAGCCGCACCGGCTCCTCGTGTTCCAGCCCGCGGTCGCTGCGGGCGAGCAGCAGCAGGCCTTCGATGAGCGACTCGGTGCGCACGTTCATCACCAGCAGCCGCTCGCACAGGTTGCGCAGGTCCGGCCCCGCGTTCCGGCGCGTCATGGCAATCTCGATCATTGTGCGCTGGGTGGCGAGCGGCGTGCGCAGCTCGTGCGAGGCGTTCGCGACGAACCTTTTCTGGCTGTCGAACGACGCCGCGAGCCGGTCGAGCATCCCGTCGAAGGTGTCCGCGAGCTCGGTCAGCTCGTCTCGCGGGCCCGGCATCCGGATCCGCTCGTGCAGGCTGTCCGCCTCCAGCCGTTGCGCCGTGGCGACCACCTCCTGCACCGGCCGCAGCATCCGCACGGCGGCGAACCACCCCAGCGCCAGCGCGACGACCGCCATCACGGCCAGCGCGACCCCGGACTGGACGACGAGCGTCTGCAACACCTCTTGGCGGTACAGGGAAAGGTCGGTGCCCGAGCTGCCGGCGACGGGCGCCGAGCCGGGGGTGGGCGCGGTGAGGCCGGCATCCGCCGACTGGCCGGGCGGTGCCTCCGTGGTGTCCGGCAGCGCGTTGCGCACCAACAGGTAGTTGGTCGTCAGCAGAATCGCGCCACCGAGCAAGAACAGGCCGCCGCACAGCAGCGCGAGCCGCAGCTTGACCGACATCCTGGCCGCTAGTCGCGCAACTGGTAGCCGACCCCTGCCACTGTGTGGATGATCCGCGGCTCGCCCAGCTTCCTGCGCAAGGTCATCATGGTGACCCTTACCGCGTTGGTGAACGGATCCACGTTGACGTCCCATGCCTTCTCCAGCAGCTCTTCGGCGCTGACGACGGCACCCTCGGCCCGCATCAGCACCTCCAGCACGGCGAACTCCTTGCGCGACAGGTGGACGAACCTCTCGTCCCGGAAAACCTGGTGCCGTCCGACGTCGAGGCTGACGCCGGCGCGGCGCAACACCGGGGGCAACGCCGGTCGTGCGCGCCGGCCCAGCGCCTGCACCCGTGCCAGCAACTCCGCCCAGGCGAAGGGTTTGGCGAGGTAGTCGTCCGCGCCGATGCCCAGGCCGTGCACCCGGTCCGCGACGTCGCCCGACGCGGTCAGCATGATCACGCGCGTGTCGCAGCCGTGGTCGACGATCGCCCGGCAGACGTCGTCACCGTGCACACCCGGCAGGTCCCGGTCCAGCACCACGACGTCGTAGCGGTTCACGGCGATGAACTCCAGCGCCTGTTCACCGTCGCCGCAGACGTCGACCGCCATGGAAGCCTCGCGCAGCCCCTCCGCGACCGCGTCGGCGAGCATCTCCTCGTCCTCGACCACCAGGACTCGCACGTCCAACCCCCTCATTCCCGGCCAAGTGTGCCGCGCGTGGTCATAAGACGGCCATAAGCAACCGCACTTACGGTGGCGGAATCACCCTCCCGGTAGACATTCAGCCATCCGCTGGAAAGGATCCGAGGGGGAAATCATGAAAACTGCCGGTCTGGTCGGCGCGATTGTGCTAGCGACATTGCTGACGACCTCGTGCGCGGACAATTCCAACCCGAATGTCGCGTCCGTGAGCGGCTCGCCGTCCAGCACCGCTCCGGGCGGCGAGGACGCATATTCCAAGTGCATGCGCGAGAACGGCGCCGAGGTGCAATCCCAGGAAATCCCGAACAACGGCAGCGGGCAGGGCACCGCGCAACAGGGCAACCAGTCGCAGGCCGACCAGGAGAAGCAGCGCGCGGCGCACGAGAAGTGCCGCCAGCACCTGCCGGACGGCGGCAACCCGAAGCCGATGAACCCCGAGCAGCTGGACCAGGCGCGGAAGTTCGCCAAGTGCATGCGCGACGAGGGCGTGGCCTACCCGGACCCGAAGCCGGAGGACGGCGGGGACGGTGCCGCGAAGCTGCCGGACGGCGTCGACGTCAACGACCCCGTCGTGCAGGAGAAGCTCCGCCGTTGCTCGGCCAAGACCAACGACAACAACCCCGGTTCGTCCGGCTCGACGAAATGATCGTCGAGCCAGGGCCCTCCTCCGCCAGGAGACGACGGCGGAAACGGGCGGTCTGGATCGCCGTGGTGATGGCGTTCGCGGGGACGGCCGGAGCGGTGACGTTCACCCGGCTGAGCTCCGCGCCGGCCTCGTCCGCGCCACCGGCGCCACCGCCCGCCACCACGCAGGTCACCCGCACGACGCTGACCGACCGGATCAAGGTCGACGGCGATCTGGGCACCGGCGCGCCGGTCGGGGTGGCGGGGCGCCGGCCGGGCACGATCACCCGCCTTCCGGCGCACGGTGAGCAGCTCGAACGCGGAAAGGTGCTGTACGAGGTGAACGCGGTCGGTGTGCCGGTGTTCTTCGGCCCCACGCCGTTGTACCGGGAGATGAGGAACGGCGTCCCGGACGGCGACGACGTGAAGATGCTGCAGGAGAACCTCCTCGCGCTCGGCTACACCGAGCTCGGGGCGGCGAGCGGCAAGTTCGGCCCGAGGACCGCGAGCGCGGTGAAGCGCTGGCAGAAGTCGCTCAAGGCCGAGCAGACCGGCGTCGTCCAGCCGGGCGACGTGATCGTCGTAACCGGCCCGGTGCGGGTGCACGCGGTGACCGCACAGCCCGGCGCGCCCGCCGAGGGTCCGCTGATGACCGTGACCGGCCTGGATCGGCTGGTGTCGGTGGAGCTCACGCCGGCGCAACGCCGCCTCGCTCGGGTGGACGCCAAGGTGAAGGTGTATCTGCCGGGCGGGAAGGAGACAGCCGGCACGGTGCGCGAGGTCGCCGTGAAAACCGTTGAGGACAAACCCAAACCGTTCGCCACGGTCACGCTGGACGACTCGGCGCTGGCGGCGTCGGCCGAGCTGGGACGGGTCACCGTCGAGTTCGACGGCGAGAAGCGGGAGAACGTGCTCGCCGTGCCCGTGCAGGCACTGCTGGCCCTGCGCGAGGGCGGCTACGCGGTCGAGGTCGTGGACGGCGGGAAGAGCCGCTACCTCGCGGTGCGGACCGGGATGTTCGCCGGCGGGATGGTGGAGATCACCGGCGACGGTGTCAGCGAGGGCCTGACGGTGGTGACGACGTCATGACCGCTGTTCTCGAGCTGACCCCTGTTCTTGAACTGACGGGGGTGTCGAAGACCTATCCGGGCGGGGTGCGGGCGTTGCGGCCGTGCGACCTGCGGGTCGACGCGGGCGAGATGCTCGGCATCGTGGGGCCGTCCGGGTCGGGCAAGTCCACGATGCTGCACCTGATGGGCACGCTCGACCGGCCGTCGACGGGCACGGTGCTGGTCAACGGCCACGACACCGGCAAGCTCACGGACCGGCGGCTGTCCGCGCTGCGTGCGTGGTGGATCGGCTTCGTCTTCCAGCAGTTCCACCTCACCGAGGGCTTCACCGCGCGGGAGAACGTGATGGCGGCCCTGGTCTACCGAGGCGTGCCCGCGCGCGATCGCGGCCCGGCGGCCGACGAGGCGCTCGCCCGCGTCGGACTCGCCCACCGCACCGACCACCTGCCTGCCGAGTTGTCCGGTGGCGAGAAGCAGCGGGTCGCGATCGCACGGGCGCTGGTGAACAGGCCGAGCATCGTGCTGGCCGACGAACCGACCGGCAACCTCGACACGAGGTCGGGCGCCGACGTGCTGCGCCTGCTGCGTGAGCTGCACGCCGACGGCACGACCATCGCGATCATCACCCACGACGTGAAGATCGCGGCGAGTCTGCCGCGACAGGTTGAGATGCTCGACGGTGAGCTGCGGACGGACACGGTGCGGCCGGACGTGCGGCCAGACATCGGGAGCGACCATGGCTGACATCCCGCTCCCACGCGCCACCCGGCTCCCGCTGCCCGACGTGCTCCGCCTGGGCACGGTAGGCGTGCGAACCCGTCCGGTGCGCACGGTCCTCGCCGCACTAGGCATCGCGATCGGCATCGCCGCGCTGATCGCCGTGGTCAGCATCCCGGCGTCGAACCAGGCGGCTCTGCGCGCACAACTCGCCGCGCTCGGCCCCAACCTGCTGACGGTCGTGCCCGGCACGGACGTCGCCGGTGGCGGCAAGGCGAAGCTGCCCGCGGTGGCGGTGGACATGATCCGGCGGATCGGGCCGGTGCGGTCGGTGAGCGCGACCGGCGACACCGACGCGACCGTGCGCCGCACGGACCTGGTGCCCGCACAGGAGACCGGCGGGCTGAGCGTCAAGGCGGCCAGGCTCGACCTTCTGCCGGTGCTTGGGGGATCCGTGCGGACCGGGCGGTTCCTCGACCAGGCGACCGAGGCCTTCCCGGTGGCCGTGCTCGGGGCACGGGCCGCACGGATGCTCGGCACCGAGCTGAGGCCCGGACTGCCCGCGCCTGCGGTGTGGATCAAGGACCGGTGGTTCACCGTGATCGGCGTGCTGCACGCCAACCCGCTCGCGTTCGAGGTCGACAACGCGGTGCTGGTCGGCTGGCAGGCGGCGCGCGACCACCTCGGGTTCGACGGCACGCCGGGCGAGATCTACGTGCGGGCCGACGACCACGCGGTCGAGGCCGTGAAGGCGGTGCTCGGCCGCACGGCCAACCCCGGGAGCCCCAACGAGGTGCTGGTCAGCAGGCCGTCCGACGCGCTCGCCGCGCAGCAACTCGTCGAACAGGCGTACTCGGGGCTGTTCGTCGGGCTCGGCGGGGTGGCGTTGCTGGTCGGCGGGATCGGGGTGGCGAACACCATGGTCATCTCCGTGCTCGAACGCCGCCGCGAGATCGGGCTGCGGCGCGCGCTCGGTGCCAGCAGGCGGCAGATCAGCGGTCAGTTCCTGGCAGAGGCCGTCGTGCTGGCCGGCATCGGCGGCGGAATCGGCCTGCTGATCGGGGTGGCGGCGACCGCCGTCTACTCCGCGTCGCAGGGCTGGCCTGCCGTGCTCCCCCTGGTCGCTCTCGCGGGCGGGGTGGGTGCGGCCGTTGTGGTCGGCGTACTCGCCGGTGTTTATCCGGCGGTGCGGGCGTCGCGGCTCACCCCCACCGAGGCGCTGGCGACCACCTGAAAAACCGCACCCCCGGCGGAAGAACGCCGGGGGTGCGGTCGGGTGTACCGGATCAGCCGGCGCTCTGGAAACCGAACGACAGGAGCCGGTAGCCGCCGCAGTCCACCCAGAGGTGCCAGCGACCGGGGCCGACCCACGGGGTGTAGTACGTGCCACCGTTGGAACACCTGCCCCACAACCGCACGTAACCGCTCCACACGGTGCAGTAGGCGTCGACCCGGTACGCCGTCGCGGACCAGTTGCAGCTCCAGACGGCCTGGATTCCGGCCTGGTCCCCGCTCTGCTGGACGGACTGCGACACCACGGCCGGTGCGGCGGTCGCGCCCGCGGCGTTCATCGTCGCGACGCCACCGAACATGGCGAGCACGAGCAGCAGAACGCTCGTCATTCGCTTGATTGCGGACATCTGACTTCCCCTCATGTGCTTGTTCGCGGCAGAACACGGGAAAGCCTCATCCGAACAACGCCCTTATCCCAGAAGTGGAACGAAAAACTTCCACACGACTTCGCTTAGCACAACCGAACACAATGACACAGCAAAGGAAGTAGGTCCTTCCATTTGATCATTCAAGGGGCCAGGAACAACTTATGCCCGTCTTATAAACGCGATGCGAGACTTGTTCCTCAGGGGCGGGCCCGCAGTTGTGCTATTCGCCAGCGGGCTTTGGGACAACAGGGGGAAGCTCAATGCACCAAAGCTGGGAGTGGTGCCGGTAATGTCAGACCGCGCCGCCAGACAGATGACGATCGACGAGTTCGCCGCCGAGATCGGCATGACCACCCGCACCGTCCGCTCGTACCAGGCGCGTGGCCTGCTGCCGGCGCCGAACCGCCAGGGCCGTTCGCCGATGTACGACGACTGCCACCTGACGCGCATGCGGACCGTGCTCCGATTGCAGCACCGGGGGCTGCCACTGGAGGCGATCCGGGCGCTGCTGGCACCGGATCTCGTGCTGCGCCAATTCCTCCCCACCGGCGACGTGCTCGTGTGCGCGTTGCGGCAGAACCCCGAGCTGTTGCGCGCCGCGATCGACAGCGGGGTCGTCACGCGGTTGCCCGACGGGTCCCTGGAACTGCGCAACGCACGTGCCGTTCTCGCCGCCGCACGCAAGGGTGCGTCGCTCGGCCACACGGTGAGCGTGCTCGTGCAGGCCGTGTCCGTGCTGCAGCCGCATGCGGAATCGGCACTTGCCGAAGTACAACGATCCGCTCCCTCCGTGCCACCGGAGAACCTCGCGGAGCTCGTCGTGGAGGCGTTCCGGCTCGCGATCACGGCGGTCGCGGGCCGCGGTGTCTCGCGCACGGCATCATGAATTCCTGGTTGCCGGTATTGGAATTGCCGATGCCGGGGCGTGGCGCGTGGAGATACTGACGGTGTGGCCGACCCGTTTTCCGCCGGACTGCTGATGCTGCTGGAGACCGTGCTGGAGCGTGTGCTGCTCGGTCTCTTCGACGTGGTTCACAAAGGCGCCAAGAACAAGCGACGTCAGCGCGAGCTGACGCGGCCGGGACCGCTGGTCGAACGGGTGAGCGCCGAACTCGCCCGCGGTGAGCTGAGCTCCGTGGAGCAGCACGAGTGGCAGGCCGCCGTGGCCGCGGTGCGCGAGTCCTTCGAGGCATCGCTGCCGCTGCGCGAGGACGAGGCGCTGCGGGTGATGCTGACGCCGGAGGCGCTGCGGACGTACGTGCTGTCCCGGTCGGCGGCAATCCGCCGGGCGGCAGGACTGTCGGAGTCGGCGACGGCCGTCTACGACGCGTTGCTGCTGCGGGTCTGCGTCGCGGTCGTGGAACTGGTGTGGTCGCAGCCGGAGTACGCGCGGCGGCTCGCGGTGGAGATGTTCCGGATCAGCCGGGCGACCGCGGCGGCTGTGGCGCGGCTGGCCGATCAGCAGCAACTGGCACTGGTCACGGCACATCGCGACTTCGAGGACCGGTACGCGGAGCAGGTCGCGCTGGCGCTGGGCGGGCTGGAGCTGTTCGGGGTGTCACGCGGACGGCCGACGCGGCGGCACTCGTTCGACTCCTCGTACGTGTCGCTGGCGGTGGCACGGGTCGGCGACACCGACGAGCTGACCGGTGCCGGCCTGCCGGTGGCGGCCGCGCTGGCGGACACACCTCGGGTGCTGATCCGGGGTGGCGCGGGCGCAGGCAAGACGACGTTCCTGCGCTGGCTGGCCATGAACGCGCTGGGCGAGACGCGGACCTCCGGCAACGAATGGCTCGGGCTCGTACCGTTCTTCGTGCCGCTGCGCCAGTTCACGTCGCTGCCGAAGCCGGAGGAGTTCATCTCGGCGATCGCCTCGATGATCGAGGAGGAGAAGCCGGCGGGGTGGGTCACCGCCCGGCTGAAGGAGGGGCGCGCACTCGTCCTGATCGACGGCGTGGACGAGCTGGTGTGGGAGCGGCGGGCCGAGGCGCGGCAGTGGCTCGAGAAGCTCGTGAACGCCTATCCGGATGCCAGGTACGCGATCACCACGCGTCCGGCCGCAGTTCCGGAGGACTGGCTGGAGGACGTCGAGTTCGCCGCGTTCGACCTGTTGCCGTTGAGCGACAAGGGTGTGCGCGACTTCGTGGAGGCCTGGCACACCGCGGCCCGCGACGAGCCCGGCCTGACCCGGGACGCGCGGGTGTGGCTGACCGACTGCGAGGTGCGACTCGTGTCGACGCTGGCGAAACGGCCCGACCTGCGGCGGCTGGCGTCGAGCCCGTTGCTGGCCGGCCTGTTGTGCGCGCTGCACCAGGACCGGAACATGCACCTGCCACGCGATCGGCGGTCGTTGTACGAGGCGGCTCTCGATCTGTTGCTGGTGCGGTGGGACGAGGACCGCGGGCTCGCGCTGCCGTCGTTCTCCAAGGAGGAGCAGCTCGTTCTGTTGCAGAGGTTCGCGTACTCGCTAGTGCGCAACCGGGAGCTGATGGTGCCGCGAGAGGAGGCGGTGCATCGGCTCGGGAACGCGATGCGCGGGCTGCGGTCGCACGACATCGACCCGGACGACGCGATGCAGCGGTTGCTCGAACGCGCCGGGTTGCTCCGGGAGGTGTCCGCCGAACGGGTGCAGTTCGTGCACCGGACGTTCCGGGACTACCTGGCGGCCAAGGAGGTCGTGGACGCCGGCGACCTGAACCTGTTGGTGGACAGGGCACATCTCGACGAGTGGCACGACGTCGTGGTGATGGCCGTCGCGCACGCCCGGCCGCGCGAACGCGCTCGCGTGCTGATGGACCTGTTGGCCGGCAACGACGACACGCGCAAGGACGAGCGCGGGCGGGACAAGCTGCGGCTGCTCGCGCTGGCGTGCCTCGACCAGGCCGACGTGATCGAACCGGAGACCGCGCGGCTGCAGGTGATCTCCGCCGCGGCCTCGCTGATCCCGCCGAAGAGCTTTGCGCACGCCGACGCGCTGGCCGAGGCCGGCTCGTTCGTCGTGGATCTGCTGCCGGGTCCGGAGGCCGCGGAGGAAGCCGCGTACATCGTGCGGACGCTGGCCAACATCGGCGGCGAGGCCGCGTGGGAACGGATCGCGGAGTTCGTGGCCGTGGATCACGCGATGGTCATCGACGAGCTGCTGCGGGCGTGGCGGAACACCCCCGACGCGGAGAACTACGCCCGCACCGTGCTGTCCAAAGTGGACTTCGGTGACCGCAGGGTCGACGTGCGGGGCTGGCACCGGATCCAGTTCATCTCACACCTTGAGAAGCTGCGGCACGTGCGGTGCATCGGCAACATCAACCCGCTCGACCCGCTGGCCGCGATGCCGTCACTGCACCGGCTGGAACTGTGGCAGAACGAGGTGATGCGGGACCTCTCGCCGTTGGCCGCTTCACGATCGCTGCGAGAGCTGCACCTGAGCCGGTGCCGTCCGCTCGGGCGGATCGACCTGTCGCCGGTGGCCGGCCTCGACGAGTTGCACCTGCACTTCAGCCGGGTCGACCTGGAGTCACTGGAGGGTGGCTCAGTGCGCCGCCTGCAGATCCGCGACTCGGCGACCGACGAAGGGCTGGCCGCGCTCCCGGCGTTGCCCGCGTTGCGCGAGCTGGCGATCGACCACCGCCCGCCCTATCCGCTGGCGGGGCTGGAGCGGTGGCCGACCATCACGACGCTGGAGGTGTTCGGCGTGCCGGCAGCGGACGACCTGCGCGCGCTGCCGGCGTTGACAGACCTCGTCGTGCACCAGCCGGAATCGTTGGCCCGGCTGGAAGAACTGCGCGGAAAGCTGCCGGGCGTGCACATCACGTGAGGCCCGGCGGGCACCTCACCACTGGATGTCGGCGAGGCTCCCCAACGGCTTGCGCTCGGACTCGTCGAGCAGCTGCACCGACGCGGTGTCGGCGGCGTGCAGCTCGGCCGGGAAGGTGAAGCCGGTGCGCTTCTCCAGCTCGGTCAGCGACACCTGGAACACGCGGAACTCATCCAGGTCGAGAGCCTCGGCCAGAACCAGGTTCTGCGTGAGCAGGAACGCGCTGCACCGCAGCTCGCCGTTCACCACGAACGCGATGGCCTTGTAGAACTCGCGCGGGATCGCGACGCCGCGGAACACCCGGTCGTCGGCGTTGAAGACCGGGCCGCCGTAGACGCTGACCTTGAGGTTGTCCACGTCGACGTCCTCGAGCACCGCGTCCTCGAGCCTGCCCCAGAGCCCTTCCTTGGTGCTCTGGTTGAAGTCGTCCATCTGCGGCGTGATGTTCGTGAAGAAGAACGAGTCCTTGTTCGCCTTCTGCGCCTCCGCCTTCGGGCCCCAGCACAGGTCGGCGCGGCGCGCGAGGTGGCCGCGGTCGAGCCTGTTGTCGCGGTAGAGCTCGTCGCCGGTCTGGAACTCCGCCGGGATGCGCGGGTCCTTGATGAACGGGATGTTGGTGCGGCTCAAGGCTTTCATCTCGGCGCCGTCGATGTTCCACGCGACCCAGATCGCGAACTTGCGCGACTTGCTCATCGCGAGCGAGAAGTGCGTGTAGTCGATCGTGGTCGAGCCGTTCAGCTCGACCGCGTCCGCGGCACCTGCCTCGGTCAGCACCGGGCTACCGGCGGCGGTGCCGAGGAACTCCGCGTCAAAACCGATCTTCACGGCTGTACTGGTCATGTGTCTCCCCCTACTGGTACATCCTCAGGGTCGACACTTCCCATGGGCCCGTTACCCGGATACACCCGAATGGCCCAGTGTTCATCAGCTCTTCTTGACCAGTTTGCCGTCCGCCGCGATCGCGAACCACTCGTCGTCGACGCCTTGGCCGTTCACATCGCCCGCGACCTGGTCTCCCACGTAATAGTACAGCGGCCACTTTCCGTACACGGCCTGAGAACTCTCCTCGATCTGGGAGACGAGCTTCGCTTCCGCACCGTCTTTTGCCGCCACTGCGGACTGAGCGGTGAGCGCGGGCCAGACGGCGATGCAGTCGGCGTCGCACGCGCTGGACTTGTCTTCGTCCTTGGTGAACGCGTAAAGCGTCCGTCCCGATTGGTCGACCAGGATCGGGCCGAGGTCGGACTGCGCGATCTTCACCTCGACGTTGACCGGCACCTCCTGCTGCGGAGTTGCCTGTGGCGCCTCGTTTCCGCAGGCAGCCAGCCCCGCGAGCAGTGCGGGCAGCAGCAGAATTCCCATACGTACGCGCATCTTCGTCTCCTAGCGGTGTGTCCTGTTCCACCGTCGACACGTACGAGGAGGTCGTTCGGTTCACTAACGAACGAGTTGAACCGAATCCGATCGGCATCCGTGTTGGTGGCGTCGGGTCCGCCAGACCCCCCGACTCCCACTGCGGAGCCTTGGAGTACATCCCATGTATGTCAACAAAACCGTCGCTGCTGCATGCCTTCTGGGCGCCACGCTCGGGCTAGGTGTGGTGACACCGGCGTCCGCCGCCCAGGACGCCGTGACCGTGAAGATCACGAACACCGTCGGCTACGAGGCCTCACTCTGCGCCGCCGACCAGCTGGAAGGCCGGTGCCTGGACGGCGCCAAGAAGGGCGAGTCGCGCACCTTCACCGTGAAGCCCGGCCGCGGCCAGATCGAGGTCCGCGTCGTCGTCAAGGGCGGCGGCTCTGCCTTCGAGTTCTTCACCGCCGACGGCCCCACGCTCAACATCGATGCCGGTGGCAGCGCGGAGAAGCCGACCGCGACGAAGGCCGGTGCCGGCAACGGCGGCGAGCACGGTGGCCACAACCCGTCTCCCACCCAGCCCACCCAGCCCGCGCCGACCCAGCCGGCACCGACGCAGCCCGCCCCGGCTCCGGTGAAGGGCAAGCCGTTCTTCTTCTCCGCCGACCTCGACGGCAAGCAGGAGGTCCCGATTCCCGGCGGCCCCGCCGTGGGTGACGCGGACGGGTCCGCGAAGGCCCTGGTCGAGGTGCGCGGCAACCGCGTGACGTTCGCGCTGAACTGGAAGAACACCGCCCAGCTCACGCTCGGCCACATCCACCAGGCCGCCGCCGGTCAGAACGGCCCGGTGAAGGTCAACCTGTTCACCTCGCCGATGCCGGAGACGCTGAACTCCGCCGCCGGTCAGACCGTCATCGACGCGAACCTGGCCGAGGAGATCCGCAAGAACCCGGCCGGGTTCTACGTGAACCTGCACAGCACCGACCGGCCGGGCGGCGCCGTCCGCGCCCAGCTCAAGCCGCTGGGCAAGAACGTGAACCCGCTCGACATCATCAAGGGCGGCAAGCTCCGCGCGTTCTCGAACGGTCGCAACGAGGTCCCGGTCGAGGGCGGCCCGAAGGTCGGTGACCCGGACGGTCAGGCCATCTCGTTCGTGCAGCCCGCCGGCACCGGCGTCGACTTCTCGCTGGCGTGGGTGAACATCGACGCGCCGACCCTCGGCCACGTCCACCAGGGCGCCAAGGGCGTCAACGGCCCGGTGAAGATCACGTTCTTCGGCACCGCCGTGCCTGCCGGCATCTTCGCGGTGTCCGGCACGGTCGCCGGCGTCGACAAGGTGGCGCTGGACGCGCTGAAGAAGTCGCCGAAGGACTTCTACTCCAACATCCACACGGCGACGTTCCCCGGCGGCGCGGTGCGCGGCCAGTTCACCTCTCACTAGTACCGACCGCTCACCAGAGACCAACTGAATGAAGGCGCCGCGACCGCGACCCCCACGGTCGCGGCGCCTTGCCTTATCCCCCGGGCTTTATCGGCCGACCAGTTCCACGGTCCGGCCCGCCCGGCGGGACTCGTCGACCCACTGGTCGATCGCCTGCCCGCAGGCCTGGTCGAGGTGCCGGACCCCGCTCAGATCCATCAGCACGTGCTTCCGGTCGACCCGGTCCAGGGCGTCGAGCAGCCGCGGCAGCCGCAGGAACGTGGCGTTGCCGCGCAGCGCGACCCCGTCCGGCGTCACGACGACCGACAGCCGGGACACGTCCCAGGCCGTCTTCACCACCGCGGCCAGCAGGCCGGCCAGCGTGCCGGTCAGCAGGTCCGTGGCCACGACGAGGCCGGCGGTCAGGACCAGGACGGCCCCTTCCGCCTTGTCGGTGCGCCACAACGCGACCACACCCCGAAGACCGAGCAGTTTCCAACCGGCGTGCACCAGCACCGCGGCGAGCACAGCGACCGGGATCAACGCCAGCAGCCCCGGCAGCAGCACGACGAACAGCAGCAGCCACACGCCGTGCAGCACGCGCGACGCCCTCGTTCGCGCACCCGCGGACACGTTGGCCGCACTGCGCACGATCACCGCCGTCATGGGCAACGCGCCGAGCAGGCCGCAGATCGTGTTGCCGACACCTTGTGCGACCAGCTCACGGTTGTACCGCGTGCGCGGACCGCCGTGCATGCGATCGACGGCCGCTGCGCTGAACATGCTCTCGGCCGAGGCCACCAACGCGAACACCACCGCGGTGCCCAGGACTCCGGTGCCCAGCAACGAGAAGTCCGGCAGGTGCACGTCCGACGACAGCGTGCCGACCGAGATTCGCGCCACCGGCGAGGCGAAGACCGCCGCCAGCGCGGTGCAGACGACCACGCCCACGAGCACGCCCGGCACCACGCGCAACGGAGTCCGTTGCCACAACAGCATGATCACGACGGTGAGCAGGCCGAGCGCCAACGCCACCGGCGACACGACCAGGGCCTTCGACTGGCCCAGTACCAACACCAACCCGATACCGGCGAGCATACCCTGCACCACCGACGGTGAAATCGCGCGGAACCACCGGCCGCACCTCGCGAGGCCCAGCGCCACCTGGATCAGCCCGGCGCCCAGGACGATCACGCCCAGGGCCTGGATCCCGTGCTGGGCAACGGCTTCCGCCACGAGCACGGTGAGACCCGCCGCCGGTCCGCTCACCTGCATGGTGCTGCCCGGCAGCAACCCGACGACGATGCCGCCGACCACACCGGTCACGACACCGAGCTCGGCGGGCACCCCGGACGCCACCGCCACGCCTACGCACAGCGGCAGCGCCACGAGGAACACCACGACCGACGCACCGAGGTCGGCCCAGTACCTCTTCATCGCCAGAACCCTTACAGCGGCAGGAAAGCGTGCTCGGCGCAGGCGGAGACCCCACCGGTCTCGATGTCGTAGAACCAGCCGTGCACCCGCAACGAACCGTCCGCGACCCGTGAGGCGACGAACGGATAGTCCTGCAGCACACGAAGTTGCGCGCGGACGTGCTCCTGCCCCTCGGTCCGCATGGCGGGATCAGCATGGCCGCTCGGTGGTTTCCGCCCAGGGCGCAACCAGCCGCGCATCGCCGGCAGGTGGTCGATCGCGGCGCCGTTCAGCGCGGTGACGGCACCGCAGTGCGAGTGGCCGCAGACGACGATCTCGCTGACCCCGAGTTGCAGCACGGCGAACTCGATCGTCGCCATCTCGCTGGACGGCCTGGTCAGCGAATACGGCGGGATGACGTTGCCCGCCGTGCGGAGTTCGAACAACGAGCCCGGTTCCGCACCGGTGATCTCGGCGGTCACGATGCGCGAGTCGGCACACGTGATGAACATCGTGGTGGGCTGCTGACCGGCGGCGAGACGGCGTCCGGCGGCGCGGGAACGTGATGCCGCGTGTGCGCGGGCATGCTGAACAAAGCGATGGAAGTCCATGGGAGTCCCTCACTGCTAAAGGAAAGTGTTCGGTTGACCGGAAAACGGGGACCGATCAGTTCCTGAACACCTGCAGTGCGGGAGGTGTGCGCCAAACCGCTATCGGTTCGGCGGCGGACACCAGCACGACGCCGGCACCGGCACGCGGCACGAGACCCATCACCGCGGACGGCCTCGTCACGCCGGCCACGCGCTCGACCGCGGTGGCCGGCACGCGCAGCCTGCTCGTCTCGCGCTCCTCGCGGGGCGCTTCCTCCTTGGGCACAGAGGTCTTGGCCTTCGGCGGCGGCGCGCCGATCGACACGGGTGTGACGGCCGGTGCCAGCACAGCGCACAGGGCGATCACGACAGCAAGCAGAACGCTGCGCATGCTCACCCCCCGACCGAGTTGATCTACGAGTATCAGTTTCGCCCGAAGTGGACAAGCTTCGCGATATACGAGACTGAGTTCGCCCGTATCCAGCACCAGATTCACCCGAAAGGGATTCCAAGTTCACGGAAACGTAAGTATGCAAAGCGTGATCGTCCCGCGTTCCAGATGTGCCAATAAGTGGACAACCGGTACCCGTCCCCTGCGTGCTGTGCACAATCGGTGACCGAATGCCAAAGGAGGCCGTCGTGGCGAGGGTTTTCATCAGCCACGCGACGCAGAACGTGGCGATCGCGCGACAGATCCGTGACTGGCTGGACCGCGATCACGAGACGTTCCTCGAAGTGCACCCCGACGACGGGATCCAGGTCGGCGAGGCGTGGCGCGAACGACTGCACCACGAACTGCGCAAGGCGGACGCCGTGGTCTGCGTCGTCAGCAAGGCGTCGATCGCGTCGAGCTGGTGCACGGCCGAGGTGGCCATCGCGGACGCGCTGGGCTGCCTCCTGCTGCCCGTGCAGACAGCGGACGACGTCATCCACCCGCTGATCAGGCACCTCAACCACATCCCGCACGCCACCGCGCGCGAGCACCTCGAGAAGGCGTTGCGGCAGTTCGACGCCGGCGGTCGCAAACTCGCGAAGGACCAGGAACCGTTCCCCGGCCTGGACGCGTTCACCACAGCCCTGAGCGCCGTCTTCTTCGGCCGCGACCAGGAGACCCGCGCCCTCGCCCGCAAAGTCCGCCGCAGCCCCGGTCTGCTGACCGTCGTCGGCCCGTCGGGGTGCGGCAAGTCGTCACTGGTCAGGGCCGGTCTGCTGGCCCAGCTGGCGGACGACCCGCGCTGGCTCGTCATGCCGCCGTGGCTGCCGGGCAACGATCCGCTCGACGCGCTCGCCCGCGCGGTGCGCAAGACCGCCGAACGCACCGGCCTCGACTGGTCCCCGCAGGAGGCGAGGGACCGGCTCCTCCGCGACGGGCTGCGCGGGGTGGCCCGGGAACTCGTCGACGAGGACCGCAGGCTGCTGATCACCATCGACCAGGCGGAGGAGCTCTTCACGCGAGCCGGCGAGGACGAACGCCAGGTGGTCGCGAAGATGCTCAAGGACGCGCTCTGCGACAACGTGCGGGTGATCGCCACGCTCCGGTCGGAGTTCCTCGACGACCTGCGGACGTTGCCGGAACTGGGCGGCGTCCACATCGGCAGCTACGTGCTGGCACCGCTCGCGCGCGAGGTGCTGAACGTCGTGATCACCGGACCGGCCAGGGTGGCCGGGCTCAAGGTGCACCCGGAGCTCGTGGCACGCCTCGTCGAGGACACCGCGAGCGGCGAGGCGTTGCCGTTGCTCGCGTTCACGCTGCAGCACCTGGCGATGGGCGTGTCCAGAGGCGGCACGCTCTCCAGCGAACGGTACGAGCACCTCGGCGGTGTGCACGGTGCGCTCGCACGCCACGCCGACGACGTGCTCGACAGCGCCGTCGCGGAAACCGGTCTGAGCAACGAGGAACTGCTGTCCCGGCTGGCGAACCTGGCCACGCTCGACCTCACCGGCCGGCCGACCCGCAAACGCGTCAACCTGGCCCAGCTCGACGACACCGCCCGCACCGCGCTGGAGGTGTTCGTCCGGCACCGCCTGCTCACCGCGAGCGGCGACAAGCAGGGCCGCTGGATCGGCGTGGCGCACGAGGCGTTGTTCACCGAGTGGCGACCGCTGCGGTGCGCGATCGACGAGCGTCAGATCGGCCTGCGCGCCGCCCAATCGGTCGAGCTCGACGCCTCGCAGTGGATCGAGGGGGAGACCGCGGACCACCTGCTGCTCAACGAGGACACGTTCGCCGCCATCAAACCGCTGGTGGCCGACGACGACCTCTCCCCGGACGCCCGCAGGTTCCTGGTCACGAGCCGCGACCGGATCCACGCGCTGCAGACACAGCGGCGGCGGGACCGCAGGCGCACGGTCAGCTGGCTGGCGGTGTTCCTCGTGGCGGCCGTCGGCGCGGCCGGACTCGCCGCGGTCCAGTGGAGCACCGCCAGCGCCGAACGCGACACGGCGACCGCCCGCGCGCTCATCGCGCAGGCGCAGGTCGCGCGCAACTCCTCGCCACAGCTCGCGTTGCGCCTCGGGATGGCCGCGCACGAGCTCGCCCTCAGCTCGGACACGAACACCGAGCTGGTCAACACGTTGCTCACCACGCGGTACGGCGGCTCGTTCGGCGAGACCACGTCCGCGGTCGCGTTCGGTCCCAGCGGGCACACTGCCGTCGTCGGCAGCACGGACGGCACAGCGAGCCTGTGGGATCTCAGCGACAAACCCCGGCGGCTTGCCCGCGAGTCCGTCACCGACGCGGCGGTCACCTCCGTGGCGCTCGCCCGCGACATCGCCGCCATCGGCAGCTCGGACGGCTCTGTCCTGTTGTGGGAAACCGGGAACACGTCACGACGCCACCGTCTGCCGGCCGGGCAACCGGTGACCTCGGTGGCGTTCAACGACACCAGGACGCTGCTCGCGATCGGCCGCTCGGACGGCACCACCGCGCTGTGGTCGCTCGGTGCCGAACCGGCGCAGCTCGGTGAGCCGTTCCAGCGCCAGGGCGCCGGGGTGTCGTCCGTGGCGTTCGCCGGCACGAAGATCGCGACCGGCAGCCACGACGGCACCGTGGTGGTGTGGGACATCAGCTCACCGGCGAAACCTGTTGCGAGCGAGCCGCTGAACGACACCGTGCGCAAGGCGGTGACGTCGGTGGGGTTCAACGACGACGGAACCCTGCTGGTCGCCGGCGGGTCGGACGGCGTGACCACGCTGTGGCGCCTGGCCGACCGGACGCACACCCGGCTGACCGGCCACAGCGGTGTCGTCTCGTCGGTCGCGTTCTCCCCCACCTCCCCCGTGCTGGCCGCCGGGAGCCACGACGCCACCACGGTCCTGTGGGACATCAGCTCGCCGGCGCAACCGAGGCAGCTCGGCGATCCGCTGGTGGGACAACGAAGTGCGGTGTCGTCGCTGGCGTTCTCACCAGACGGGCTGCGACTCGTCACCGGCAGCGCCCGCGGACCGGCGATCGTGTGGGAGATGGCCGACCGGCCGCGCCGGATCGGGTTACCGCTGACCGGGCACGGCATGCTGGTGAAGTCCGTCGCGTTCGACGACGGCACCACGCTCGTCACCACCGGATCGGACAACCGGCAGATCCGCTGGGACGTCGGTTACCCGTACCAGCCGAAGAAGATCAGCGAGGGCGTCGCAACCTCGCGGCTGTACTCGTTGGCTTCGCACGGCGACATGGACGCGACGGCGGGCGGCGACAACACCGTCGTGCTGTGGAACGTCCCGAGCCGCACGCCGATCGGGAAACCGTTGGCAGGAAACCACAACAGCGTGAGCGCGGCCGCGTTCTCGCACGACGGCAAGGTGCTCGCCGCGGGCAGCACCGACGGCACGACGATTCTGTGGAACATCACCGATCCCGGCCACCCGCTCCCGATCGGCCAGCCGTTCGGCCAGAACAAGCAGGTGACCGCGCTGGCGTTCGCACCGGACGGCACCAAGCTGGTCGCGGGCACCTCGACCGGCAGCACCCTCGTCTGGGACATCACCGACCCGAACCAGCCCCGCCAGGTCGGCCGTCAGCTCGACGGCCACCGGATGGCGGTGAACTCCGCCGCCTTCGCACCCAGCGGCGCCGTGCTCGCGACCGCGGGCTCGGACGGCACCACGGTCCTGTGGGACATGGCGTTGCTCGACGACGTCATCGCCCGAGCGTGCGGGGTCGCGGACGGTGGCCTCAGCCGCCTCGAATGGCAACAGCACCTGCCGGCGCTCGACTACCGCGACACCTGCGCTCATTAGGAGACCCGCGATGAAACGCGCACTTCTGGCAGTCCTGGTGCTCGCCGCATGCCAGCCGCCTCCCGGCGACGCGGCACCCGCCCAGCAGACCCTGGTGTTCAGCGGCGTCCCCACCGCCAGCTCGATCACGACCCAGCAGACGTTCCTGCCGATCATCACCATGCTGCGCCGCGAGACCGGCGTGGAGATCCGCGTACAAGAGCCGACCACCTACGAAGCGCTCGTCGAAGGCATGCGCGACGGCTCGATCGACATCGGCGCGTTCGGCCCGCAGTCCTACGTCGTCGCCCGCGAACGCGGCGCCCGCATCACCCCGGTCTCCGCGCAGGTCAAGGAAAAGGGCGCGCCACCGTCCTACCGCGGCTTCGGCATCACCCACCCCGACTCGGGCATCCGTTCCCTGCCCGACCTGCGCGGCCGCAAGGTCTGCTACGCGGACCGCCTGTCCACCGCCGGGTACCTCTACCCGAGCGCAGCCCTGCGGGAGATCGGCATCGACCCGTTGCGCGACACCGTTCCCGTGTTCACCAGCGGCCACGAGGCCACGGTGCTCGCCGTCGCCAACAAGCAGTGCGACGCGGGCTTCGCGTTCGACGAGATGGTCGACCGGCACCTGGTGGAACGCGGCCAGATCCAGCCCGGCCAGCTGGTGAAGATCTGGACATCGGGCCTGATCCCCGGTGCACCGCTCGCGGTGGCGGACGACCTGCCCGAACCGCTGCGGCAGCGGATCGTGTCGGCGTTGCAGAGCAAGGCGACCGCGGACTACCTGCGCGCCAACGGGTTCTGCCAGGGTGAGTGCCCGGTCGGGGACGCCACGGCGTGGGGGTATTCAGGGGTCGATGACTCGTTGTACGAGCCGGTGCGGGCGGCGTGCCGGCGGGTCGGCTGGAACTCCTGCACGCCGGGTTAGCCGACCGGCCGCATGCCTCCTCGGCCGCGAAAAGGCGAACGCCCCGCGCGACTCCGTTGTCGCGCGGGGCGTCATGCTGCTGCCGGTGGTCGGACGCCGTTGTCAGACCACAGCGAGCGGAAGCTGGTTCGGAATAACGGGTGAAGGCAGGTTCGACGAGCCCGTGAGGTAGCTGTCCACGGCGTTGGCCACGGACCGGCCCTCCGCGATCGCCCACACCACAAGGGAAGCACCGCGGTGTGCGTCGCCGCAGACGAACACGCCGGGCGCGGTCGTCTGCCAGTCCGAGCCGCACGAGATCGTGCCGCGCGACGTGAGAGAAATGCCCAGATCGTCGAGCAACCGCATGTGCTCGACGCCCTCGAAGCCGATCGCCAGCAGCACCATGTCCGCGGGCAGCAGCTCGACCTCGTCGGACAGCGGCACCACCGAGCGGCGGCCGGACGAGTCCTTCTCGACGCGCACCTGCTGCAGTTCGATGAAGCGCACGTGACCGTCTTCGTCACCCACGAAACGCCGGACCGCCACGGTGAAGCGGCGTTCGCCGGCCTCCTCGTGCGCCGGGTAGGTGCGCAGGATGTGCGGCCACACCGGCCACGGCGAGCGGTCGTCGTCGCGCACGGTGGGGGGCATCGGGTACTGGTCGAGCTGCGTCACCGACAGCGCGCCCTCGCGGGTCGCGGTGCCGTAGCAGTCGGCGCCCGTGTCACCGCCGCCGATGACGATGACGTGCTTGCCGGCAGCCGAGAACGACGACGGGCCGTCACCCTCGACCGCGCGGTTCGCGGGGACCAGGTGCTCCATCGCGAGGTGCACGCCCTTGAGCTCGCGCCCGGGAGTCGACTTGTCGTCCCTGCCGCGCAACGCACCCAGGGCCAGCACGACCGAGTCGAACTCGGCGCGCAGCTGCTCGACGGTGATGTCCACGCCGACCTCGCAGCCGGTCACGAACTTCGTGCCCTCCGAGCGCAGCTGCGCCAGGCGGCGGTCGAGGACCTTCTTCTCCATCTTGAACTCGGGGATGCCGTACCGCAGCAGGCCACCGAGCCGGTCGTCCCGTTCGTACACCACGACCTCGTGCCCGGCACGGGTCAGCTGCTGGGCGGCGGCGAGTCCGGCGGGACCGGAGCCGACGACCGCGACGCGCTTGCCGGAGGACACGGTCGCCTGGGACGGCTGCACGTAGCCGTTCTCCCAGGACATGTCCGCGATGGTCTCCTCGACCCGCTTGATCGCGACGGCACCGCCCGCGTCGTGCGAGATCGACAGCACGCAGGCCGCCTCACACGGCGCCGGGCACAACCTGCCGGTGAACTCCGGGAAGTTGTTGGTGGCGTGCAGGCGGTCCGAGGCGAGCTCCCAGTCGCCGCGGCGCACCAGGTCGTTCCACTCGGGGATCAGGTTCCCGAGCGGGCAGCCCGCGGTTCCGCTGTGGCAGAAGGGAATGCCGCAGTCCATGCACCGCGTGGCCTGCGTGCGGACCTCGGTGTTGCGCTCGGCGGGAGTCTGGTCGAGGTAGACCTCGTTCCAGTCCTGCAACCGGTCCGGCTTCGGACGCTTC
The DNA here is from genome assembly GCF_044455585.1 of Lentzea sp. NPDC051213. Taxonomy (NCBI): domain Bacteria; kingdom Bacillati; phylum Actinomycetota; class Actinomycetes; order Pseudonocardiales; family Pseudonocardiaceae; genus Lentzea; species Lentzea sp. NPDC051213. The sequence goes on along the minus strand of NZ_JBITEX010000011.1, from coordinate 254,434 downwards.
GGTGCGTCCTTGCGGGTGTGCTTCATAAAACCCTGTGGATCAGCCACGAGACGCCTCCATGACAGCCGCGTCAACGTCCCGGCCCTCGGCGCGCGCGAGACGCATCGCGTCCATCACTCGCTGGAAGTCGCCGGGCATGACCTTCGTGAACGCACCGGCTCGCCTCGTCCAGTCACCGAGCAGCGAAGCGGCGACCGCGGAACCGGTCAGCTTCTGGTGCTTGGTGATGGCGATCTTGAGCCAACGCAGGTCCTCGGCGTTGAGGCGCTGCAGTTGCACCATCTCCTGGTTCACCGACAACGGGTCCAGGTCGAGCACGTACGCGATACCGCCGGACATGCCGGCCGCGACGTTGCGCCCGGTCGGCCCGAGCACCACGGCCCGGCCACCGGTCATGTACTCGAACGCGTGGTCGCCCACGCCTTCGGCCACCAGGGTCGCGCCCGAGTTGCGGACGCAGAAGCGTTCGCCGACACGGCCGCGCAGGAACACCTCGCCGGACGTGGCGCCGTAGCCGATCACGTTGCCCGCGATCACCTGCTCCTCGGCGCGGAACGGCGCGTCGTCGTGCGGCCGGACGATGATCCGCCCGCCGGACAGGCCCTTGCCGACGTAGTCGTTCGCGTCGCCGACCATCTCCAGCGTGATGCCGCGCGGCAGGAACGCGCCGAGCGACTGGCCGGCCGACCCGGTCAGCTTGATCCGGATCGTGTCGTCCTCGAGGCCCTCGCCGCCGTAGCGGCGGGTGACCTCGGCGCCGAGCAGCGTGCCGACGGTGCGGTTGACGTTGCGGACCGGCAGCTCCAGGTTGACCTGGTGCGCGTCCTCCAGCGCCGCCTCGGCGAGCTGGATGAGCGTGCGGTCCAGGGCCTTGTCCAGGCCGTGGTCCTGGTCGCGGATCTTGCGCTTCGCCGTCGGGTACGGGGTCTGCGGCACCTCGAAGACCGGCTCCAGGTTGAACCCGTCGGTCTTCCAGTGCTCGATCGCCTCGTTCTTGTCGAGCAGCTCGGCGTGGCCCACGGCCTCGTCGATCGTGCGGAAACCCAGCTCGGCCAGCAGTTCGCGGGCTTCCTGCGCGATGAACTCGAAGAAGTTCACGACGTGGTCGGCCTGGCCGGTGTAGCGAGACCGCAGGTCGGGGTTCTGCGTGGCGACGCCGACCGGACAGGTGTCCAGGTGGCAGACGCGCATCATCACGCAGCCCGCGACGATCAGCGGTGCCGTGGCGAAGCCGAACTCCTCGGCGCCGAGCAGCGCGGCGACCACGACGTCGCGGCCGGTGCGCATCGCGCCGTCGACCTGGACGGTGATGCGGTCGCGCAAACCGTTGAGCAGCAACGTCTGCTGGGTCTCGGCGAGGCCGATCTCCCACGGCGTGCCCGCATGCTTGAGCGAGTTCATCGGCGAGGCGCCGGTACCGCCGTCGTAGCCCGAGATCAGCACGACGTCCGCATGCGCCTTGGCGACACCCGCGGCGACCGTGCCGACACCGATCGACGAGACGAGCTTCACGTGAACCCGCGCCTGCTCGTTCGCGTTCTTCAGATCGTGGATGAGTTGCGCCAAATCCTCGATCGAGTAGATGTCGTGGTGCGGCGGCGGCGAGATCAGGCCGACGCCCGGCGTCGAGTGCCGGGTGCGCGCGATCCACGGGTAGACCTTGAAACCGGGCAGCTGGCCGCCCTCGCCGGGCTTCGCGCCCTGCGCCATCTTGATCTGGATGTCCGTGGCGTTCACGAGGTACTCGCTCGTGACGCCGAATCGGCCACTCGCGACCTGCTTGACCGCGGAACGGCGCTCCGGGTCGTACAGGCGCTCGCGGTCCTCGCCGCCCTCGCCACTGTTGGACCGGCCGCCGAGCCGGTTCATCGCGATGGCCAGGGTCTCGTGCGCCTCGGCCGAGATCGAGCCGTACGACATGGCGCCGGTGTTGAAGCGCTTGACGATCGAGCTGACCGGCTCGACCTCGTCGATCGGGATCGGCGTGCGGCCCTCGGTGCGGAACTTGAACAGGCCGCGCAGCGTGCCGCCCTGCCGGGAGATGCGCTCGACCTCCGCCGTGTACTGGCGGAAGACGTCCTCCTTGCGCGTCTTCGTGGCGTGCTGCAACAGGAACACCGTCTCCGGCGTGAACAGGTGCAGCTCGCCCTCGCGACGGTAGGAGTACTCGCCACCGACCTCGAGCCTGCGGTGCGAGCGGTCGGTCGGGTTGTCCGGGTACGCGCGGCGGTGGCGCAGCGCGACCTCCTCGGCCAGCACCTCCAGCCCGACACCGCCGAGCTTGGACTGCGTGCCGCTGAAGTACTCGTCGAGCAGATCGTTCGACAGGCCGACAGCCTCGAAGATCTGCGCCGCGGTGTAGGCACCGACGGTCGAGATGCCCATCTTCGACATGATCTTCAGGACGCCCTTGACGAGCGCCTTGACGTAGTTGCGGATCGCCTTGTGCGCGGGCACACCGGTGATCGCGCCCTGGCTGATCAGGTCCTCGATCGTCTCGAACGCGAGGTACGGGTTCACCGCGGCGGCGCCGTAGCTCAGCAGCGCGGCGACGTGGTGGACCTCGCGGCAGTCGCCGGACTCGACGACGAGCGCGACGCGCAGACGTTCCTTGGTGCGCACCAGGTGGTGGTGCACCGCGGAGACGAGCAGCAGCGACGGGATCGGCGCCATCCGGTGGTCGGAGTCGCGGTCGCTCAGCACGAGCGTGCGCGCACCGTTCGCGATGGCCTCGGAGGCCTCGCGGCGAACGCGTTCGACGGCCTGCGTGAGGGCCTCGCCGCCACCGTCCACCTCGTACAGTCCGGAGAGGACGGTGCAGGCGAAGCCGGGCAGGTCGCCGTCGTCGTTGATGTGGATGAGCTTGGCGAGCTCGTCGTTGTCGATGACCGGGTAGTCCAGCGTGACGTGGCGGCACGACACCGGGCCGGGGTCGAGCAGGTTCTGCTCAGGACCCATCACGCGCTTGACGGACGTGACGATCTCTTCGCGGATCGCGTCCAGCGGCGGGTTCGTGACCTGCGCGAAGTTCTGCACGAAGTAGTCGTAGAGCAGCCGGGAACGCTGGCTGAGCGCCGCGACCGGGGTGTCGGTGCCCATGGAGGCCAGCGGTTCCATGCCCATGATCGACATGGGCGTGAGCAGGATCCGCAGCTCCTCCTCGGTGTAGCCGAAGGTGAGCTGGCGGCGCACGACCGACTCGTGGCTCTGCACCACGTGCTCGCGGTCCGAGAGGTCGGCCAGGTCGAGCAGACCGGCGTGCAGCCACTCGTCGTAGGGCAACTCGGAAGCAAGGCGCGACTTGAACTCTTCGTCGTCGACGATGCGTCCCTCGGTGGTGTCGACGAGGAACATGCGGCCCGGCTGGAGCCGGCCCTTCGCGACCACCTGGTCGGACGGCACGTCGAGCACACCGGTCTCGGAGGCCAGCACGACCCGGCCGTCCACGGTCTGCCACCAGCGCGCGGGACGCAGGCCGTTGCGGTCGAGCACCGCGCCGACGAGCTCGCCGTCGGTGAACGTGACGCAGGCGGGGCCGTCCCACGGTTCCATCAGGCTGGCGTGGAACTGGTAGAACGCACGGCGCTTCGGGTCCATCGTGGCGTGGTTCTCCCACGCCTCCGGGATCATCATCAGCACCGCGTGCGGCAGGCTGCGGCCGCCGAGGTGCAGCAGCTCCAGCACCTCGTCGAAGCTCGCGCTGTCCGACCCCTCGGGGTCGCAGATCGGGAAGAGCCGCGCGAGGTCACCGGGAACGAGGTCGCTCTCCAGCAGCGCCTCACGGGCGCGCATCCTGTTGCGGTTACCGCGAACCGTGTTGATCTCACCGTTGTGCGCGACGAACCGGAACGGGTGCGCGAGCGGCCACGACGGGAAGGTGTTCGTGGAGAAACGGCTGTGCACCAACGCGATCGCCGTGAAGAGGCGCTCGTCGTGCAGGTCGGGGAAGAACGCCGGCAGCTGCTCGGTCGTCAGCATTCCCTTGTAGACGATCGTGCGCGCGGACAGCGACGGGAAGTAGACACTGCCCTCGTGCTCGACGCGCTTGCGAAGACAGAAGGCCAGGCGGTCCAGCGCGATGCCGGCCTCGTCGCGGGTGCCCTTGACGAACAACTGAGCGAAATGCGGCGCCACCGACATCGCGGTCGGGCCGACGTTGGCCTTCTCCGGGTCGGTCGGCACATCACGCCAGCCGAGAACGACGAGGTTCTCCTCTTCCGCGATGCGCTCGATCTCCTGGCGCGCTTCTTCGCGTTCTTCGGACTCAAACGGCAGGAATGCGATTCCCGCCGCGTACTGCCCGCGTTCCGGGAGGTCGAATTCGACGACCGCTCGCAGAAACTCGTCGGGCAGCTGCAAAAGGATGCCCGCACCGTCGCCCGACGTGGGCTCGGCACCGGCGGCACCTCGGTGCTCCAGGTTGGCAAGCGCGGTAAGAGCATCACTCACAATGCCGTGCGAACGCCTGCCCTGGATGTCGGCCACCATCGCAACGCCGCACGCGTCGCGTTCATCAGCGGGGTCGTAAAGACCCTGGGGGCCGGGGATGGCGGAGAAGATCACTGCGCAGACCTCCTTCGTCGTCCTCGCTAAAGAACAAAGTCCTCGTGCTCAGACCTCGTACCAACAGGTGGGAGCACGGGACGACGATGGCCCGCGTGTTGACGCGACTTTAACAGCCGCGAAACCCAGGGACACCCGCCAATGGGTGATCTAGGTCATGGATGTGTAACGATTCCCCGGAGCGGAGCGACATTGCGGCCAACGTCGGCGTTCGTTACAGCCGGGTTAGCGTAACCGAACGTTCAACATCGGCCAGCCCGATGAGAGCTGCGTGACATTCACGGTTTGACAGTGGTTCCGCTGGGTATCGGCGCGTTTACGCAGGTTGCACCACTGTCGTCCCAGTTAGCGGACGCTCACTCGAAACCGGCTGCAGCCGATCGGCCACTGTCCACGCCATTGTTGACGGCCAAACGAAACCGAGACCCGGTTCTTCCCGCGCCGCATGCGGGAAGAACGAGGCCTCGGCATACATGGAGGTCGTTGGTCTCGTGACCGGAGGCGGGGAGAGACGCCCCCGGTCACGGACGTTCCTAGTGAGCCGCAGCAGGCTCTTTCTCTTCGCCGTGCTGCTTCGACAGCAGGTCGTCCACGTCGACCAGGTCGGGGTTGTCGAGCACCTCGCGCAGGCGGTCCTTGTCGAGGCCCTTCTGCCAGGCGGCGACGACCAGGGAGCCGACACCGTTGCCGATCACGTTCGTGATGGCGCGGGCCTCGGACATGAACCGGTCGATGCCGACGATCAGCGCGATGCCGACCGCGGGGATGGCCGAGTGGGCCTCGAAGGCCTGCAGCGACGCGGCCAGCGTGACCAGGCCGGCGCCGGTGACGCCCGCCGCGCCCTTCGACGCGATGAGCATGAACAGCAGCAGGCCGATCTGCACGCCGAGCGACACGTCGTGACCGGTGGCCTGGGCGATGAAGATCGCGCCCATGGTCAGGTAGATGCAGGTGCCGTCGAGGTTGAACGAGTACCCGGTCGGGATGGTGAGGCCGACGACCGACTTCTGCGCACCGGCCGCCTCGAGCTTGACCATCATGCGCGGCAGCACCGACTCGCTGGACGAGGTGCCGAGCACGATCAGGATCTCGTCCTTGATGTAGCGCAGGAACTTGAACAGGCTGAAGCCGGCGACACGCGCCACGATGCCGAGCACCACGACGATGAACAGGATGCAGGTGGCGTAGAACGAGCCCATCAGCCACACCAGCTTGCCCAGCACGCTGCCGCCGAACTTGCCGACGGTGTAGGCGATGCCGCCGAAGGCACCGATCGGGGCGACGTACATGACGAGCTTGATGATGCCGAACATGACCTTGGAGAGGGTGTCCATCGCGGACACGACCTTGGCGCCGCGCTCACCCATGCCGGCCACCGCGATCGCCACCAGGATCGCGACGACGAGCACCTGGATCAACTGACCGTCGGTGAAGGCGCTGACGAACGACTTGGGTACCAGGCTGAGGATGAAGCCGGTGACACCGGTCTCCGCCGTCGAAGCGGACTTCAGCGTGGCGTCGGCCTGGCTCGCGTTGAGCGCGATCTCGCCGCCGTGGTGACCCGGCTGGACGATGTTCACGACGATGAGGCCGATGGCGAGCGCCACCGTGGTCATCGCGGTGAAGTAGAGGATCGTCCGCAGTGCGAGCCCGCCCGCCTTGGCGAGGTTGCCGAGCCCCGCGATGCCGACGATGATCGTCGCGAAGATGGTCGGCGCGATGACGACCTTGACGAGGTTGACGAACAGGTCGGCGAGCCACTTCATCTCGGACGCCTGTTTCGGGAACAGGAATCCGACGGCGGCGCCCAGCACGATGGAGACCAGCACCCAGAAGTAGAGGTGCTTGTAGATCGGTTTGCGCCCTGTGGTGGTGGTCGCCACGGTTCCTCCTCGAACTTCGTGTTGGGTAGTGAGGGTGAGCCGCGCCACGACCAGCGACAAGGCGACACACGGAAACTTCAGACAGCTCTGACGTAACGGCTAGTCTTTGTGTGTGTCGCTCAGCCGTCGCACACTTCTGCTAGGCACCGCCCTTGCTCTGACCGGGTGTACCCAGCGCAGGGTCGAAGCACCCGCCGAACTCGTGCTGGCCACCGGGCCGGAAGGCGCGGTGTTCCGCGAGGTGGGCGGGGCACTGGCGGCCGCGCTGGCCGAGCAGCTGCCCGGTACGAAGGTCACCGCGATCCCGACGGCTGCATCGGTTGAGAACCTCCAGCTGCTGCGCTCAGGTGAAGCCCAGCTCGCGCTGTCCTCTTTGGACCCCATCGACGAACCGCAGAGCGTCCGCGCGGTCGGCAGGCTCTACGACAGCTTCATGCAGATCGCGGTGCCGACGAAGTCGCCGATCCAGCGGTTCAGCGATCTTGCCGGCAAGCGGATCTCGTTGGGCCCCAGCGGCTCCGGCACGGAGTTCACCGGCGAGCGGATGATGAGGTTCTTCCGGCTGTCCGCAATGGACGAACGCATGGCGCACGCGGTGGCCTCCCGCCGGGTCGCGGACGGATCGCTGGACGCGATGCTCGCGCTGACCGGCATCCCGACGCCCGCGATCACGGACCTCAAGGGCAACGTGCGGCTGATCGACATCCCGGAGGAGGCGGTGAAGTTCGCGACCCAGTACCCCGGCCCGTACATCCCGGCGACCATCCCCGCCGCGACCTACGAGGGCGTGCTGGCGAACAAGACGTTCGCGGTGCCGAACCTGCTGCTGGCGCGCGAATCGCTGAGCGCGGACGTGGTGGAGGTCGTCACCCGCACGGTGTTCACCGAGACGGCGCGGATCGTGGAGGGGCACCCGGAGGCGTCGCGGATCAACGTCCGCACCGGCATCGCCACCGGCCGGGTCCCGTTGCACGACGGTGCCGTGCGGTGGTTCCGCTCCGTCAAGCGCTGAGGGCGATCCGGACGTCCAGGCCCGGCCCCGCGTCGTGCAGGGTGAGCGTGCCGCCGGCCGACTCGATCAGCTCGGTGCAGATGGCGAGCCCGAGCCCGGTGCCCGCGATGTTCTGGTGCTTGGTGGCACGCCAGAACCGGTGCAGTGCCAGCTCCCGTTCCTCGTCGCTCAGCCCGTCGCCGTTGTCGACGACGTGCAGCTCGCCGGGTGTGCCGGTGAGCCGGACCTCGGTGGCGTTGGCGAGCCGGATGGCGTTGCTGACCAGCTCGTCCAGCACGCTGCCGAGCCCGCCGGGCGGTTCCTGCATGGTGAGGCCGGCCGGCACGTCGATCTTCAGGGTGATGCCCGCCTTGCTCGCGAGCGCCTGCCAGGCCGGCCGGTGGGTCGCGAGCAGCTGGTCGATGTCGACGGGCTCGGTCTTGCGGGCGCTGTCGAGGCGGGTCGCGGCGAGCAGCGTGTCGAGCACGCGGCCCATCTCCTCCGCCTCCTCGACGGCGATCTGGTGCGCTTCCTTGCCGAGTTCGCCGTCGACGTGCGGCTCGAGGTTGTCGACGGCGAGCCGCAGACTCGCCAGCGGGTTGCGCAGCTGGTGCGACGCGTCGGCCACGAACGCCCTCTGCCTGTTCAGCGCCCTGCCGACGACGTCGACCATGGTGTTGAAGCTTCTCGCGAGCCTTCTGAGCTCCGGCGGTCCGCCGACCTCGTCCGCCCGCACGTCGAGGTTGCCCTGGGCGACGGCGGCGGTGGCCTCGTCGAGCCTGCGGACGGGCCTGAGCACCCACCGCGACATGGGCCAGGCGGCGGCGACAACCGCGAGCATCGGCGCGAGACCTGCCAAGGCCATGAGGCCCCACTGACGCAGCACCTCGGTCCTGAGGCCGCGCGTCTGGGAGATGGTGACGACGGCGGCCACCACCTCGCTGTCCCGTCCGACGGGCTCGACCACGATCATCGGACCGGTGCGCCACGGCCAGCCCGTGTAGGAGGGCTTGGGCTGGATGCCGTTCAGCGCCTCGTTGAGCGCGGGCGCGACCGCGGCGTCGTTGCTGGGGTTGAAGCCCTGCCTGGACGACAGCAGGATCCGCTTGTCGGCGCTGACCAGGGCCACCGGGATGTCGTAGAGGCGGTCGTAGACCTGGATCTCCTGGCTGAGTGCCTCGAGCCGGTCCGACTGCAGCCCGCTCTCGCCGAGCGAGGCGAACCTGCTGGCGTCGCCCAGACGATCGAGATAGGTGGTCTGGGTCTCCCGCTGCACCACTGCGGACGCGAGCGGGATGCCGAGCGCCGCGACGAGGGCGACGAGCAGCGGGACCATGATGACGAGGAGTCGGCGGAGCATCAGCGGTGATTGTTCCGCAACTGCCTGTGGATGTCTCTCGGAGCTACATCACCCCGAAGTCAGACGACCAGCCGGTAGCCGACCCCGCGGACCGTCTCGATCTTGATGTGTCCGCCGAGTTTGCCGCGCAACGCCGCGATGTGCGTGTCGAGAGTGCGTGACGGCGCCTCCCAGTGCGCCTGCCACACCTGGTCCGTGATGAAGTCGCGGCTCACCACCTCGCCCTTGCGGGTGGCGAGGAGGGCGAGCAGGTCGAACTCCTTGCGGGTCAACGACAGGGGCTCGCCGGCCAGCGTGACGGCACGCGTCGAGGTGGTGATCCGGAGAGGACCGACCTCGATGGAGGTCTCGCTCTCCGGTCCGGCGCGGTGCGCGCGCGTACGCCGCAGCACAGCCTCGATGCGCGCCAGCAGCTCGGACGTGCCGAACGGCTTCACCACGTAGTCGTCGGCGCCCGCGCGGAGACCGAGCACGCGTTCGCGCTCCTCGCCGCGCGCGGTCACCGTGATCACGGCGGTGCCCGGACGGTGCCGCAGCTCGCGCAGCACGTCCAGGCCATCGCCGTCGGGCAGGCCGAGGTCGAGCAGAACGACGTCGGCGGGCGCGGCACGCAGCGCGTCGGCGGCCGTGGCCACCCGATGCACCTCGTAGCCGGCGTGCCGCAACGCGGTCAGCAGGCCTCTGGCCACCCGGTCGTCATCTTCGACGACGAGCACGCGCACAGGGTCACTCCGGTTTCACGGACTCCGGGGAGTTCGTCTTCTCGATGTTCTTGTCGTCCTCGACGACCGCGTCGGTGACGCCCTTGTCCTCGGCCTCGTCGGCCTCGCCGGCCTTGTCCGCGGTTTCGGCCCTGTCCGGGGCTTCGACCGGCGTGTCCCCGTCGGGCTCGGCACCGGCTCGCAGCGCGGCGACGTCCTCACGCTCGCCGCGCGACTTGGCGACGAGGAAGTAGGCGACCGCGCCGATGAAGACCAGCGCGGACACGAACACGTTGACGCGCTGACCGAAGATCAGCGTCGCCTCGTCCGTGCGCATGATCTCGATCCAGAACCGACCGGCCGTGTAGCCCGCGACGTACACCGCGAACGCCCGGCCGTGGCCCAGGCGGAACTTCTTGTCCGCCCACACGACCAGCAGGGCGACGCCGAGGTTCCAGATCAGCTCGTAGAGGAACGTCGGGTGCACGATCTGGATCGGCGTGTGATCGATCGCGACGCCGGCCAGCGCGTCCTCACGACCCTCCTGCGTCACGCGGCGGTAGATCTCCAGACCCCACGGCAGGGTGGTGTCGCCGCCGTAGAGCTCCTGGTTGAAGTAGTTGCCCAGCCGCCCGATGGCCTGCGCCACCACGATGCCGGGCGCCAGGGCGTCCGCCATCGCGGGCAGCGGGATGCCCTTGCGGCGGCAGGCGATCCACGCGCCCACGCCACCGAGCGCGATCGCGCCCCAGATGCCGAGGCCGCCGTTCCAGATCTCCAGCGCCGCGAGCGGGTTCTTGCCCGGCCCGAAGTACTTCTGGTTGTCCGTGATGACGTGGTACAGCCGTCCGCCGACCAGGCCGAACGGCACCGCCCACACGGCGATGTCGGTGACCTCGCCCTTGATGCCCCCGCGGGCTACCCAGCGGCGCTCACCCCACCAGATGGCGACGATGATCCCGGCGATGATGCACAGCGCGTAGGCACGGATGGGGAGCGGACCGAGGTACCACACACCGCGGTCGGGGCTCGGAATCGTGGCCAGAAGGGCGTCCAACACGGCGCCCACCGTACCGGTCGGCTTGTGGGCGTCTCGTTCGGACGCGCGATCGTCAGAGCTTCGTGACCTTCGTGTGCCGTGATCACCTGCCTTTCCCTCGTGTTTCGCCAGCGTCTCGCGGGTGTCTCGCCCGTGTTCCGGCCAGTGATCCGCCGGTGATCCGCCAGTGTTCCGCCGGTCAGACGGTTGCGGCGCGTCGTCGATCACGCCGCGTGCCGGCCGTTACGGCACTAGGTGGGTTCGTGACCTTCTTAGGGGGTTCGTGATCGCGAAGCCGAGATACTCGGACCGGTCTGTGGGCGGTCTCGCGAAAGGTCGGACATGACGGTCCTGGTGGTCGGCGGCGGTATCGGAGGCCTGGCGACGGCGCTCGGGCTCGCACGGGCCGGGCATCGCGTGACAGTGCTCGAGGCTGCGGCGGTGTTCGAGGAGATCGGCGCGGGCATCCAGGTGGGACCCAACGGGTTCCGGATGCTCGACGCACTGGGGGTCGGGCCGGCGGTGCGGTCACGAGCCGTGCACGTGGACGAGTTACGCCTGCGATGTGGTGTCTCGGGTTCGTTGATCGCCTCGCTGTCCCTGGGCTCCGGCTTCCAGGAGCGGTTCGGCACGTACGCGGTGGTGCATCGCAACGACGTGCTGACGCCGTTGCTCGATGCCTGTCAGGACAACGAGTTCGTCGATCTGCGGGTGAGCAGCGGTGTCGAGTCGTACACACAGGACTCCTCCGGGGTCGTGGCGGTGCTGCGGTCAGGGAACGTGGTCCGCGGGTCGGCTCTGATCGGCGCGGACGGACTGCGTTCGGCAGTGCGGCGGCAACTCGTCGGCGACGGGGATCCACCCGTGTCCGGGCACACCACGTTTCGCGCGGTCATCCCGGCTCACGAAGTGCCACGCGCGTTGAAGGACAACGTCGTCACGCTCTGGGCCGGACCGCGCTTCCACGTCGTCTGGTACGTGATCGCCGGCGGGCGGTACGTGAACCTGGTGGCCACCACGGACAACGGCGCCACCGAGCCGATGACCGGCAAGCCGGTCGAGCACGCCGAGGTCATGCGACATTTCACGCCGTTGTGCGAAGACGCCACGCGAATCATGGAGCTGGCCGACGAGTGGCGCGCATGGGTGCTGTGCGACCGGGCGCCGATCACGTCCTGGCAGGACTCACGAGTGGTGCTGCTCGGAGATGCCGCCCACCCCGTGCTGCAGTACGCCGCCCAGGGTGCCTGCCAGGCGCTGGAAGACGCCGTGTGTCTCTCGTCGGTGTTCGACCCCCGCGACGTGGCCGGCTCTTTTGCGCGGTACGCGTCGCTCCGCATGGAGCGCACCGCGCGCGTCCACCACGCCTCACGCCTGATGGGCAGGGAGGTCTACCACCCAGCCGGTTCCGCTGCCGCGGCCCGTGACGCGATGTTCGCCTCGTGGACCGTCGACGACCTGCACGAACGGCTGGAGTGGCTGTACGGCTAGAACTTGATGGTGACTAGAACTTGATGGTGACCGGGAACGGCCGCTCGGTCTGCAGCACACCGTTGTCGCTCTTCGCGATCTCGACGTACTCCTCGCCCTGGAGTTCGAGGAGCGTGGCCTCGACGACACCCGGCTCAGGGTCGACCATCAGGTAGTACTGAATGCCCGCCCTGGCGTACAGGCTGCGCTTCAGACCCTCGTCGTTCAGCCGAGTGCTCGGCGAGAACACCTCGCCGACGAGCACCACGTCGGACACCGGGAACATGACGCCCGCTTCTCGTGGCCGCACGACCGTGAAGTCCGGGATCACCAGACGCCCGCTGGAGAGCAGGACGTTCAGCTCGATCGTCGTCTGGAAGTACTCCGGACAGGCAGCGCGCAGGGCGGCCGCCGCATCGAACACCAGGTTCTGGTGCCGGTAGGAACCGAGCGGGCTCACCAGAAGCATCCCGTCAACGAGCTCGACGCGCTGACTGTTGTCTTCCGGCAACGACAGGACGTCGTCGAGCGACCAGGGACCCACGTGCCTGGGCAACAGGTAGTCGGCCGATGCCGTCTCTGCTGGAGCCGCCACTGGGCATCACCTCCGAAAACCGCCCGGCGAACACCAGTGTGGCACGCCGGGCGAATGGCTGGCTTGTGCATGACGCCACGATCGCAGGCCGGACCGACAGTCAAAGGGGGTTTTGGGGCCAACCGACCAACATTCACTCGATCAGGTGTTCGAATCTGTGTCATGCTCTTGGAGGAACCTCGATGAGCCGAAAGGAGGCCGCTCTCCCCACAACTGAATACCCGCCATCCCGACAACCACTCGATGGCGAGCACAGTGTTCAACCGCTAGATCTGTTCGACAGTTCAACCGCGCCACCCGACAACTCAGGTGAAGCCGACGCTGCAGAGCCGGCTTCACCGACGGGGTCACCGGGCCGCAAGGTCACTGGGCCACACGGTCACCGGGCCGCAGGCTCAGGTGCCCACGGGGTCAACGGCCACGGGGTCAACGGCGCCAGGCTCAGCAGCCCGCAGGGCCAACGGCACCAGGCTCAGCAGCCCGCAGGGCCAACGGCACCAGGCTCAGCAGCCCGCAGAGCCAACGACCCCGGAGTCAACAGCCACAGGATCAGCAGCCGCAGTCGATGCACTCACCGGACCGACAGGCGACGGCCCGGCGAGCAATCACAGCGACTCAGACCGTGGCAGCAGCCGAACGCACACCCTTGGCGAGGTCAGCGGTCAAAGCACGCACAGCCCCATCCCCCTCGGCCACAGCGGACACGAACGCCGACCCGACGATGACCCCGTCCGCGAACGCAGCCAGCTCGGCGGCCTGTGCACCGGACCGCACGCCAAGGCCGACACCGACCGGGATCGAGGTGTGCTCACGCACCCGCGCAACCAGCTCGGGAGCCGCGGAGGACACCACGTCGCGGGCACCCGTCACGCCCATGACCGAGGTGGCGTACAGGAACCCGGAGGAGGCACGCGCGGTCATCTCGATGCGCTCGGACGTCGACGACGGCGCGACCAGGAAGATGCGGTCCAGGCCGTGGGCGGCGGACGCGGCCATCCAGTCGTCGGCCTCGTCCGGCACGAGGTCGGGCGTGATGATCCCGAGGCCACCGGCGGCCGCGAGGTCACGCGCGAAGGCGTCCACGCCGTACTTCAGCACGGGGTTCCAGTAGGTCATGACGACGGCGCGTCCGCCGGCTTCGGACACGGACGACACGACGTCGAACAGGTCGCGCACCCGGAAGCCTTCGCGCAGCGCCTGCTCGGCGGCCGCCTGGATGGTGGGGCCGTCCATCACCGGGTCGGAGAACGGCAGGCCGACCTCGACCAGATCGCAGCCCGACTCGACCATCGAACGGAGGTAGTCCTTGGAACCTGAGACCGTCGGGAAGCCCGCGGGCAGGTAGCCGATCAGCGCCGCACGCGACTCCGCGCGCGCCGTGGCGAAAACGTCTGCCAGCGACATCAGGCCTGTCCCCCGTCCCCGAGGCCGAAGTACGCAACGGCCGTGTCCATGTCCTTGTCCCCGCGACCCGAGAGGTTCACGACCAGCAGGCCGTCAGGGCCGAGCTCCGGTCCGAGCTTCAGGGCGCCGGCGAGGGCGTGCGACGACTCGATCGCCGGGATGATGCCCTCGGTGCGCGAGAGCAGCGCGAACGCCTCCATGGCCTCGGCGTCGGTCACCGGGAAGTACTCGGCGCGGCCGATGTCCTTCAGGTGCGAGTGCTCCGGGCCCACGCCGGGGTAGTCGAGGCCGGCGGAGATCGAGTGCGCCTCGGTGATCTGGCCGTCCTCGTCCTGCATGACGTACGACATCGCGCCGTGCAGCGAACCGGGGGTGCCGGCGGTCAGCGTCGCGCCGTGGCTGCCGCTGTCGATGCCCGAACCACCGGGCTCGACACCGACCAGGCGCACGTCGGCGTCGTCGATGAAGCCGTGGAAGATGCCGATCGCGTTCGAACCGCCGCCGACGCACGCCACGACGGCGTCCGGGAGACGGCCGGCCTTCTCCAGGATCTGCTCGCGCGCCTCGATGCCGATGACGCGGTGGAAGTCGCGCACCAGCAGCGGGAACGGGTGCGGGCCCGCGGCCGTGCCGAGCAGGTAGTGGGTCTCGTCGACGTTGGCGACCCAGTCGCGCAACGCCTCGTTGATCGCGTCCTTGAGCGTCCGGGACCCGGACTTCACCGGGATGACCTCGGCGCCCAGCAGGCGCATGCGGGCGACGTTGAGCGACTGGCGCTCGGTGTCGACCTCGCCCATGTAGACGACGCAGTCGAGGCCGAGCAGCGCGCAGGCCGTCGCGGTCGCGACGCCGTGCTGGCCCGCGCCCGTCTCGGCGATCACGCGCTTCTTGCCCATGCGCTTGGTCAGCAGTGCCTGGCCGAGCACGTTGTTGATCTTGTGGGAACCGGTGTGGTTCAGGTCCTCACGCTTGAGGAAGACGCGCGTGCCCGCGTGCTCCGCGAACTTCGGGGCCTCCGTCAGCAGGGACGGACGGCCGGCGAAGTCGCGCAGCAGGCGCTTGAACTCGTTGACGAAGTCCGGGTCCAGGCGCGCCTTGTCGTACTCGGTGGCCAGCTCGTCCACCGCCGCGATCAGGGCCTCCGGGACGAACCGGCCGCCCCACGGGCCGAAGTGGCCACGTGCGTCGGGATCGTGCGGCGTGGGCGTGAACTGGCCCATCGGGTAGCTCCTCTGGCGCTGTTGTCGACTGCCCTATCGGCTGGGCCGGGGGCACGCGGGGTGTGAACCCGCTGTCACGAGCTTGTTCACGGCGGCCTTGGGGTCGCCGCTGGTCACCAGGCTCTCGCCGACGAGCACCGCGTCAGCGCCCGCACCTGCGTAAGCCATCAGGTCACCGGGACCGGTCACACCCGACTCGGCGATCTTGATCGTCTCGAAGGGTAGTCCAGGGGCGATGCGGCCGAAAACGTCTTTATCGATCTCCAGCGTGTGGAGGTTGCGCGCGTTCACGCCGATCACCGTCGACCCCGCCTCCAGCGCACGGTCCGCCTCCTCGGCGGTGTGCACCTCGACGAGCGCCGTCATGCCGAGCGACTCGACCCGGTCGAGCAGCGACACCAGGGCGTTCTGCTCCAGCGCGGCCACGATCAGCAGCACCAGGTCCGCGCCGTGCATCCGCGCCTCGTGCACCTGGTACGGCGCGACGATGAAGTCCTTGCGCAGCATGGGGATCTTCACCGTCCTGCGGACGGCGTCGAAGTCAGCCAGCGAACCGCCGAACCGGCGCTGCTCGGTGAGCACGCTGATGACCGACGCGCCACCCGCCTCGTACGCCGAGGCGAGCTCGGCCGGCTCCGGGATCTCCGCCAGCGAGCCCTTGGAGGGGCTGCGGCGCTTGACCTCGGCGATGACACCCACGTTCGGCCCGCGCAGCACCGACATCACGTCGAGCGGCGGGGCAGTCCTCGCCGCGCGCTCCTTGACCACGTCGAAGGACAACTGAGCCTCGCGAGCGGCGAGATCCTCACGCACACCTTCGAGGATCGACTCAAGAACCGTCACAGTGTTGCTCCCCTTCCCGCTATGGGGATGCTAACCCCGGCGGAGTAACGCCCCAGCCACCGGGGGTTCCGTGTCAACGCAGCTAGCCGAGGTTGTGCGCCTGTCACATGCGTGAACGTGGGCGAATGATCTTCACTCGTTCGAGGATGGCCCGCCGGGGGCCTTATCGTCGGTTGGATCATCGCCTCGCTCCAGCGCGCGCCACATGTCCGTCTCGGGGTCGTGCGGGCGGGCCTTCTGCCCGCCTACCCCGATCTTCGGCATTCGAGCCCCCAGCGCTACCTGAAGCGCGCCAGAGGCCACCACGAGCACGCTTGCGGCGATCGCGAGCCAGTGGCCCTGAAACGCCGAGGCGATGCCCACGCCGACCAGCAGCACGCCGAGGATCCGGCGGGCCAGGCCGCTGACCGCCACCACCGCGGCGACGGAGGCGAGACTCAGCAGCGCCAGCGGCACGGAGCCCGCGCCCCAGTAGGCGCCCGCCGCACCCACGAGCAGGAGTGCGGCGATCCACAGTGGACGGCTACCGGTCAACGGCCGGGGCCATCGTCTGCGCGGTGGCGATCGCTGCCAGCACCGCGCCCGCCTTGTTCAGGCACTCGTTGTCCTCGGCCAGCGGGTCCGAGTCGGCCACGATGCCGCCGCCTGCCTGCACGTACGCCACGCCGTCCCGCACCAGCGCGGTGCGGATGGCGATGGCGGTGTCCGCGTCGCCGGCGAAGTCGAAGTAGCCGACCACGCCGCCGTAGAGGCCGCGCCGCGTGGGCTCCAGCTCCTCGATGAGCTCCATCGCACGCGGCTTGGGCGCACCGGACAGGGTGCCGGCCGGGAAGCACGCGGCGACCGCGTCGTAGGCCGTCTTGCCCTCGGCGAGCTCACCGGTCACGGTCGACACGATGTGCATGACGTGGCTGTACCGCTCGACCTTGAAGAAGTCGACGACGTGCACCGAGCCCGGCTTGCACACCCGGCCCAGGTCGTTGCGGCCGAGGTCGACGAGCATCAGGTGCTCGGCGCGCTCCTTGTGGTCGGCGAGGAGGTCCTTCTCGAGCAGGGCGTCCTCCTCCGGGTCCTCGCTGCGCCAGCGGGTGCCCGCGATGGGGTGAGTGGTCGCCTTGCCGTCGCGCACCGTCACGAGCGCCTCCGGGCTGCAGCCGACGATGTCGAAGCCGTCGAGGCGCAGCAGGTACATGTACGGGCTGGGGTTCGAGGTGCGCAGGACCCGGTAGATGTCGAGCGCGTCCGCGTCCGTGTCGATCTCGAACCGCTGCGACACCACGACCTGGAACGCCTCGCCGGCCCGGATGGCCTCCTTGGCCTTCTCGACGGCCGCGAAGTGCTCGGCCTGCGACCGCTTGCGCCGGAACTCCGGCTTGGGCCTCGAGAACACCGCGGTGGTCGGCGGCGCGGGCGTGTGCAGCGCCGTCGTCATCTCGTCGAGGCGGCGCACCGCGTCGTCGTACGCCTCGTCGACGCGCTCGGGCGAGTCGTCCCAGTTGATGGCGTTCGCGATGAGCGTGACGGTGCCCTCGTGGTGGTCGAGCGCGGCGAGGTCGGTCGCCAGCAGCATGACCAGCTCGGGAATCTTCAGGTCGTCCTCGGCGATGTTCGGCAGCCGTTCCAGCCGCCGCACCGCGTCGTAGCCGATGTAGCCGACCATGCCGCCGGTCAGCGGGGGCATGCCGGGCAACGGGTCCGTGCGCAGCACCTCGATGGTCTCGCGCAACGCCAGCAGCGGGTCGCCACCGTCCGGCAGGCCGACGGGCCGCGTGCCCGTCCAGAACGCCTCACCGCCGGTCGCCGTCAGCGCCGCCGTGGACCGCACGCCGATGAACGACCACCGCGACCACGAGCGCCCGTTCTCCGCCGACTCGAAGAGGAACGTGCCCGGCCGATCGGCCCCGAGCTTGCGGTACAGGCCGACAGGGGTCTCCGCGTCCGCCAGCAGCCTGCGCACCACCGGAATCACCCGGCGGTTCACCGCCAGCTCCCGGAACTCCTCGCGCGTTGGGCTCACGGCCCCCAGACCAGCGGCGGCCACAGCCCCGATGACGCTCACCATGCCGTCAATTGTTGCATAAATTCAACATCTGTTGAACTATGGCCCTGTGGAGCAAGTGAACCAGAAACGACGCGGGCGTCGCGCCGCGGGCGAAGACACCAGGGCCGCGCTCATCGCCGCGGCCCGCGAGGTGTTCGTCGAGAAAGGCTACGACGGCGCCACGGTACGCGCGATCGCCGCCAAGGCGGGCGTCGACGCCGCGATGGTCAACCACTGGTTCGGCGGCAAGGAGGGCCTGTTCGCCCAGTCCGTGCTGCAGCTCCCGTTCGACCCGGCCGAGATCCTCAAACGCCTGCTCGACGGCCCGGTCGAGGAAGCGGGCGAACGCATCATCCGCACGTTCGTCACCGTGTGGGACGCGACCGGTGGCGGCACGTTCGCCGCACTGATCCGCAGCGTCACCAGCCAGCCGGAGGTGGCGGGCGCCCTGAAGTCGTTCCTGATCAACGCGATCTTCAAGAACGTGCTCGCGGAGATCGGCGCCGAGCAGCGCGAGCTGCGCGCCACGCTCTGCGCCACCCAGATGGTCGGGCTCGGCATCGTCCGGTACGTCGTCCACTTCGAACCGCTGGCGTCGACGGATCTGGAGACGGTCGTCAAGGCGGTCGCGCCGAACCTGCAGCACTACCTGACCGGCGACCTGAGCTAGGCGTCGGCGAGCAGCACCGTCGCGTCGAAGCACGTGCGGTCACCCGTGTGGCAGGCGGCGCCCACCTGGTCGACGGTCAGCAGCAACGTGTCGCCGTCGCAGTCCAGCCGCACCTCGTGCACGTACTGGGTGTGCCCGGAGGTCTCGCCCTTCACCCACAACTGCTGACGGCTGCGCGAGTAATAGGTCGCGCGGCGCGTGGTCAGCGTGCGGTGCAGCGCCTCGTCGTCCATCCACGCCACCATGAGCACCTCGCCGGTGCCGCGCTGCTGGGCCACCGCGCAGACCAGGCCGTCCGGGGTGCGCTTGAGCCGCGCGGAGACGGCGGGATCGAGCGGGCTGCTCAACGGGGTCCTCCCAGGTGTTCGCGAGCGGGCCCGGTGTTGAGCAGGACCACTCCGTAGATGTGCACGGCGGACAGCACCCCGGACGCGACGCGGGCCCACGCCGGACCGTCGGCGAGCGCGATCACCAGGTGCAGCAGGGCGACGAGGATGAACACGATCATCGCCGGGTAGTGCACGAAACGCAGCCGCAGCAACAACGCCGCCGCCACGGGCAGTTCGACGAGGGCGAGGAACGACGGCAGCTTGAGCACGTTCGCGTCGCCGGTCGACCGCCACAGGAACAGCCCGACCACGAAGAACACCAGCGCGCCGCCGAACGCGACCGCCGAGGCCACCCGGACCTCGACCGGCGTCCGGAGGGTCGTCATCGCACCACCACGCCGGCCTGGCGCAGGCCGTCCTTGACCTCGCCGATGCGGAGCTGTCCGAAGTGGAACACGCTGGCGGCGAGCACGGCGTCCGCGCCGGCGGCCACGGCGGGCGGGAAGTGGTCGACCGCACCGGCGCCGCCGCTGGCGATCAGCGGCACGTCCACCTCGCGCCGCACCAGCTCGATGAGCTCGAGGTCGAACCCGGCCTTGGTGCCGTCGGCGTCCATCGAGTTCAGCAGGATCTCGCCGACACCCAGCTCCTGGCCCTTGGCCGCCCACGCGATGGCGTCGATGCCCGTGCCGGTGCGGCCGCCGTGCGTGGTCACCTCGAAGCCGGTGCCGCCGGGCACGCGCCGCGCGTCGACGGAGAGCACGATGCACTGCGCCCCATAGCGCTGCGAGCACTCGCGCAGCAGCTCGGGCCGTGCGATGGCAGCCGTGTTGAGGCTGACCTTGTCCGCGCCCGCGCGCAGGAGCTTGTTCACGTCCTCGGGGCTGCGCACGCCGCCACCGACCGTGAGCGGGATGAAGACCTGTTCTGCCGTGCGGCGCACCACGTCGAACGTCGTCTCGCGGTCACCGCTCGACGCGGTCACGTCCAGGAACGTCAGCTCGTCGGCGCCCTCGGCGTCATAAACCCTGGCGAGCTCGACGGGATCGCCCGCGTCGACGAGGTTGGTGAAGTTGACCCCCTTCACCACCCGGCCCCGGTCGACGTCGAGACAGGGGATGACACGGACCGCGACTGACATGCGCGAAAGCCTACAAGCAGCGCTTCAGGACTACGCTGCGACACCATGATCACCGAGTTGGGCGAGGGCCAGTACCTGCTGCTGACGACGTTCCGCAAGGACGGCACCGCGGTGCCCACACCGGTCTGGGTCGTGCCGGGCGATGGTGACGTGATCTACGCGTGGAGCGCCAGGGACACCGGCAAGGTCAAGCGGATCCGGCGCAGCGGCGACGTGGAGATCGGTCCCTGCGACTTCAAGGGCGCGCCGAAGGGCGAGTCGATCAAGGCGCACGCGACGCTGCTGGACGACGACGCGAGCGACGTCGTGCGGGCGAAGATCGTGAAGAAGTACGGCGTGTCCGGGTGGCTGACCATGTTCGGCAGCAAGCTGCGCCGCGGCCGGACCGGGACCGTCGGAATCGAGATCACGCCTGCCGTGTGATCAACACCGTCAACCCGAGGTTGACCCGCCGCTCAGCGTCAACCTAAAGTTGACGCATGATCCAGCTGACCGATCTCATCGTCACGGTCGCCAAGGAGGCCGACGACGCGCTCACCCGCCTGGCGAGAGCGGTCGAGATGAGCGGGCAGCTCACCGAGCTCGGCGACCACCTGATCGGGCATTTCGTGGACGAGGCGCGCCGTGGCGGGGCGAGCTGGGCCGAGATCGGCGAGAGCCTCGGCGTGACCAAGCAGGCCGCGCAGAAGCGGTTCGTGCCCAGGGAGTCGCCGGAGCTGAGCAAGCCGTCGATGGAGCGCTACACGCAACGCTCCCGGCGGGTCGTCGCGCTGGCCAAGCACCACGCGCGGTTCAGCGAGCGGATCGGCACCGAACACCTGCTGCTCGGCTTGCTCGACGAGTCGGGCGGGCTCGCGGCCAAGACGATCGCGAAGCTGGAGTCCGGCGACGGCAGCACGCGGATCGCCGTGCTGCACCGGCTCGACAACGAGGCGAAGCAGCGGCCAGAGAAACAGCCGTACTCGACGCACTGCAAGAAGGCGCTCGAACTGACCGTGCGCGAGGCACTCAGGATGGGCCACATGTTCATCGGCACCGAGCACATCCTGCTCGGCGTGTTGCTCGCGGAGGACGGCACCGCGGCCGACGTGCTGCACACCACCGGTGTCACGCACGCGGCCGCGGCCGCTCACATCGAGAAGATCATCAACGGACCGCAGCAAGCGCTTCCGGGAGCGTGAACGCACCGGCGTACAAGGCTTTGCCGATGATCGAGCCCTCGACGCCGTCGCGCGACAGCTTCGACAGCGCGACCAGGTCGTCCACAGTGGACACACCACCGGACGCGATGACCGGGGCGTCGGTGCGGGCGCAGACCTCGCTCAGCAGCTCCAGGTTCGGGCCCGTCAGCGTGCCGTCCTTCGACACGTCCGTGACCACGTAACGGGTGCAGCCGTCACGGTCCAGCCGGTCCAGGACCTCCCAGAGGTCGCCGCCGTCCGACGTCCAGCCGCGGCCCTTGACCCGGTGGCCCTGCTCGGTGATGCGCACGTCCAGGCCCACCGCGATCTTCTCGCCGTACGCGGCGATGGCCTTCGCGCACCACTCCGGGTCTTCGAGCGCGGCCGTGCCGAGGTTCACGCGGGCGCAGCCGGTGGCCAGCGCGGCCTCCAGCGACGCGTCGTCGCGGATGCCGCCGGAAAGCTCCACCTTGACGTCCAGCTCGCCGATGACGCGCGCCAGCAGCTCGCGGTTCGACCCGCGCCCGAAGGCCGCGTCGAGGTCGACCAGATGGATCCACTCCGCGCCGTCGCGCTGCCACTGCAGCGCCGCGTCCAGCGGTTCGCCGTAGTTCGTCTCGGTACCGGCTTCGCCCTGCACGAGCCGGACGGCACGACCGTCGGCCACGTCAACAGCGGGGAGGAGTGTGAACGTCACCCGGCCAGCCTAGTTGACGGACTTCAGCCAGTTCTCCAGCAGGTGCGCGCCCGCGTCGCCGGACTTCTCCGGGTGGAACTGGGTCGCCCACAGCGGCCCGTTCTCGACCGCGGCGACGAACTCGTCACCGGCGTGGTCCGCCCACGTGACGAGCGGCGGCTTGATGTGCTCGGCCGGCTCCAGCTCCCACCTGCGCACGCCGTAGGAGTGCACGAAGTAGAACCGGGTGTCCTTGTCGAGCCCCGCGAAGAGCTGCGAGCCCTCCGGCTGACGGACCGTGTTCCAGCCCATGTGCGGCACGATCGGCGCTTCGAGCCGCTCGACGGTGCCGGGCCACTCGCCGCAGCCCTCGGTCAGCACGCCGTGCTCGATGCCGCGCTCGAACAGGATCTGCATGCCCACGCAGATGCCGAGCACCGGCCGGCCACCGGCGAGTCGCTCGCCGATGATGCGCGCGCCGCGGACCGAGTTGAGGCCCTCCATGCACGCCGCGTACGCGCCGACACCGGGCACGACCAGGCCGTCGGCGTTGCGCGCGGCCTGCGCGTCCGAGGTCACCTCGACATGGGCGCCGACCCGCTGAAGCGCGCGCTCGGCCGAGCGCAGGTTGCCGGAGCCATAGTCAAGTACGACGACGCGTGCCACGTGACCAGGCTAGTCGGTCGGTGCGGCACCCTGCGTCACCGGTATGACCGGCAACACGGTGTTGATCGGCTTCGCGCCCACCGCGCGTTTCCTGAACATCGAGGCCACCAAGAAGTACGAACCGGCCAACAGGGCCAGGACGAGCTTCAGCCAGATCGGCGTCGTCACCACCAGGATGAAGACCAACGCGGCCACAGCACCCCAGAGGTACAGCCGCTCCACCCACATGGGCAGGCGCGGCGAGGCCAGCGGCTCCAGCCACGTGTCCGCGCGGCCCTGATCCACGAGCTCGGCGACCTGAGCCACGTCCGGCAACCCGAGCGCGCGGAACAACTTCGGGATCACGCCGGCACCCGCGCGGTAGTCGCGCACCAGAGCGTCCACCACGATGACGGCGGCCTGCGGCACCGTCTTGGTGAGCCGCTCCACGATGGTGGTCTGCGTCTTCGCATTGTTGCTCTGCTCGAGCATCCAGCCGAGCGAGCGGTTGTACAGGCGGCCGAACCACCCGAACTGGCTCGCCTCCTCGATGAGGCGCTGCGCCGGCTTCTTCTCACCCCAGGTCCAGCCGCGCGAGATCGCTCCGATGGACGGGTAGACGACCGCGGCCTCCGCGTCCCACACAGCGACCAGCGCGGGCGTGGGCGAGATCTTGCGCAGCCTCATCACGAGGGCCAGCGCGTCGAGCTGCCTGGCGGTCGGCGACACCAGCAGCACCGTGCCGGACTGCACCGGCACAAGCGCCGCAGGGCCCACGTTGCCGCCGTACATGGCCTGCTGCAGCTCGGCGGCGTTCAACGGGGTCCAGATCAGCATTCTCACGCGCAACATCATTCCTCCTCGGCGGTGCGGGCCCGTGCCGACATGCCAAGAAGGACAGATGGGCTCCGCACGACCGGGCATCTTGCCCGATCGTGCGACCCCATCACCCCTAAACGGCGCGAGAAGGCGCGCCGGTCCAGTCATCCCCCATGACTGCGAACATGTTTCTTCACCCCCTGAAGAAACTCCGCACAGCACTCCCCAACCCGACCACGTCGAGATCATGCGCGGCGTCATGATCCTCAGCTGTGCCGTAGTTGCGGAGTTCTGCGTGTCGTTTGACGCCTATAGAACGAACGCGGTGTGGGATTTGTTGCAGTGTTTCGGAAATCAGATGAGATGAAGTTCCCTCGAGGTACGGCTCGACCACCAGCACGTCGGCGTGGTCGGTCTCGGCCACCGCCTTGCGCAGTCCGTCCGAGTCGAACGGTCGGATGGTGGACGCGTACAACACCGTGACATCGGCGTTTTCCGATTCCACCGCCTTCACCACGCGGTCGAGCATCGGTCCGACCGCGAGCACCACACCGCGTTTTCCGTGACGCAGCGCGGTGAATCCCTCACCCACCGGATACGCCTCCGTGTTCTCGTGCAGCGAAAGCCTGACGTAGACCCGGTTGTCTCCTTTCAGCGCCTGCCGAAGCAGGGGCGTCACCTCGTCCGGATGACCCGGCACGTGCACGGTCCAGCCGGGCAGCGTGTCGAACAACGCGACGTCGCCCGGCGACTGGTGGGTGCGTCCCCACACTGGATCGTCATAGGACGCACCGATGCTGACGAACACCGCACCCACGTCCTGATGCCCGATGTCGAGTTTGATCTGCTCGTACGGCCGTTCGACCAGGAAGGGCGCATAGCTGTGCACGACGGGACGCAGCCCGGCCAGCGCCAGGCCGCCCGCGACGCCCACCATGGTCTGCTCGCGGATCCCGACGTCGACGACGCGTTCGTTCTCCTGCGGGAACTCGTTGCTGGAGATCACCGCGGTCACGACGGCGATCCGCGGGTCGGCGGCGATCTCGTCGTTGACCGTCCTGACGAAGGCCTGGCGCATCGTGGTCATCAGCAGCTCTTCTCGATCTTGGCGACGACCGCGTACGGGCGGTCGTGCGGCGCGGTCAGTGCGGTGAAGATCGCCTCGTGGTCGCGGCCGTCGACCTCGGCGGTCTGCCAGCCCTCGACGGCGAAGCGCCGCGCGATGCCGCCGGGCCAGCCGTACATCGCGGACTGGTTGTCGATCACGATCGCGATCAGGTTCGCGACCCCCAGCCGCGCGGCCACCGCGATCGCCTCGTGGTTGCTGCCCTCGTCCAGCTCACCGTCGCCGACCAGCACGAACGTGCGTCCCCTGCTCTTCGCGACCCGCTGCCCGATCGCCGTGCCCACCGCGATCGGCAGGCCGTGGCCGAGCGACCCGCTGCTGATCTCGACGCCGGGCACCAGCATCCGGTCCGGGTGCTGGCCGAGCGGGCTGTCCCAGGACGTCCAGTCGTCCAGAATGGACTCTTCGATGAACCCCTTCTCGGCGAGGACCGCGTAGTACGCCATCGGTCCGTGCCCCTTGGAGAGCAGGAACCGGTCGCGGTCGGGATCGCCGACGGTGGCCGGCGTGACGTTGAGGATCTTGTCGTAGAGGACCCAGAGCACGTCGATCGTGGAGGCGGCCGCCCACTCGTGCTTCTCGTCCCCGGTCATCCTGGCGAAGAGCTCTGGTATCCGTTGCATGCCACCAACTGTTCAACCTCGACCATGCTGGAGGTCAAGCGGTTACCATGATCCGGTGAGCAAGTTGCCGGAAATGCTGACCATCGGCCAGGTCGCCGAGCGCAGCGGTGTCCCGCACACCGCCCTGCGCTTCTACGAGGACCGCGGCCTGATCGCCTCCCTGCGCACCGCGGGCAACCAGCGGCGCTACCAGCGCTCGGTGCTGCGCCGCCTCGCCTTCATCCGCACCGCGCAACGCGTGGGCCTGACCCTGGAGGACGTCCGCGACGCGCTCGCGCAACTCCCCGACGGCCGCACGCCGACGAAGTCCGACTGGGAACGCCTCTCCCGCTCGTGGAAGACCGAGCTCGACGCACGGATCGACGCGCTGTTCCGGCTGCGCGACCGCCTCTCCGGCTGCATCGGCTGCGGCTGCCTGTCGCTGCGCAGCTGCGCCCTGCAGAACATCGACGACGCGCAGGCCGAGAACGGCCCCGGCGCGCCACGCCTGAAGCCGGCCCTGGAGGGCGGCACGGGCTGACGGCCTGCCGGAAAAATCGCTCGACGTGCCGTGCTTTCCTGGGGTGGACATGAACGAAGAAAGAATGATCAAACTGTCGAAGCGGATGTCCAAGGCGCTCCGGCACCAGCCGACGCGCGTCGGCCTCACCCTCGACCCGGCGGGCTGGGTTCCGCTCGCCGACCTCCTTAACGCACTCGGCGTCGCAGAGGACGAGCTGCGCGAGGTCGTGAACAAGAACGACAAGCAGCGCTTCACCATCGAAGGCGACCGCATCCGCGCGAACCAGGGCCACAGCGTCGAGGTGGACCTCGGCCTGCCGGTAGCGGTGCCGCCGGACGTGCTGTTCCACGGCACCGTCGAGCAGTACCTCACCGACATCATGCGCGACGGCCTGCGCCCGATGGCACGTCACGACGTGCACCTCTCCCCCGACCGCGAGACGGCACGACGCGTCGGCGCACGCCGCGGCCGCCCGCTGATCCTCGCCGTCGACGCCAAGGCGATGCATGAGGAGGGCCACGAGTTCCGGCTCAGCGCCAACGGCGTGTGGCTGACCCAGCACGTCCCGGCCCAGTACCTCACCCGGTTGTGAAGCGCATCGTCGAGGCCGGCTACGACACCATCGCCGAGACCTACCTCAGCTGGTCCGCGAAGATCGCCGACGACCCCCGCGCGCACTACCTCGCGGAGCTCGACAGCCGCCTGCCGGACCGCGCGAAGGTCCTCGAACTGGGCTGCGGCGCCGGCGTCCCGAGCACACGAGCCCTCGCCGAACGCCACGACGTCCTCGGCATCGACCTGTCACAGCAGCAGCTGGACCTCGCGAAGACCAACGTGCCCAGCGCGAGGTTCGAGAAGGCCGACATGACGGCGCTCGACTTCCCTGACGGCACGTTCGACGGCATCGCCGCGTTCTACTCGATCCTGCACGTGCCGCGCGCCGACCAGCCCCGGCTCTTCGCCCGGATCGCGCGCTGGCTCCGGCCGGGCGGGCTGTTCCTGGCCTCGCTGGGCACCGGCACGCCGGACGTCACCGAGACCTGGCTCGGTGTGGAGATGTTCTTCGGCAGCAACACCCCTGAGCGGAACCGGGCGCTGCTCGGCGAGCACATGGAGATCGTGGTCGACGACCTGGTGACCATGCACGAGCCGGAACCGGCCACGTTCCACTGGGTGCTCTGCCAGACCGGGTGAACTATGCAAGAACACGTTGACTAGCGCGCCGCCGCAGGGACACACTCGCCGATGAACCGGCGAAAGGGTCATCGAATGAAGCTGGCCTTCCTGCGTAGCACGTGCGGCAACGAGCGCACCTGCCCCAACATCAACCTCAGTGACCGGAACACTGTGGTGGTCCAGGGCTACGTCGTGAACGAGTCCGCCGTGGAGATACCCCTCGCTCTGGTACCTGAAATCGTTGCACAGCAACAGCTCGATCCACGTCTGACGTTGACGGAGCACGACACCGTCCTGGTGCACGGACAGCCGGTCACTGACCTCGAAGCCCTGCAAGCCCTCGATCCGCCTCACGGCGAAGCCGCGGTGGAGGTTCCGCTCAGCACATTTCCACCGGAGGTCCTGGCCAGTGCTCGATGAGAACGAACTCGGCGCGTACATCGATCGACATTTCACGAGCACGTTGTTCCGCCTGGAAACCCTCGACCTCTACGACGTGAGCAGCAACGGGGAGGACTTCCGCCGCTACGTCGCCGGCGAACCTGGTCCCGACATGCACCGCAAGGGCCGGTGGATGGATCACATCCGCAGCGAAGTCGCCCGCGGCCTGCACACGTACCGCGTGCACGTTGTCCACGGCCCGCTGACCGACTACCTGCGCTACGAGTTCGAATGGGACTACGTCCACAACGCCGCAGCAGGCGAACACATCCGCATCCTGGACCTCACCGAACAGCCAAGCCCAGAAGGCCTTGTGTCCGAAGACTTCTGGTTGATCGACGAAGATCACGCAGTCGTGATGCGGTACGACAGCGAAGGCCGATTTGAGCGCGGCGAGATCGTGCAGGAAGGTCAGTTGGCCGAATACCGTCACGCGCGCGACGCGACATGGGCAGTAGCCGTGCCGTTCGCGGACTACTGGAGGGAGCATCCGCAATACTGGCGGGATCCGCCAGCCGCCTGACACATAGGAACGCCGTGAAGAACTCGAACCCGTTGTCCGACACGTTGCGCGCATTGCGCATCGAATCCGGGCTCTCGGGAGCCGAGGCCGCACGTCGCGCCGGACTCAGCCAGTCCAAGGTCAGTCGTGCCGAAACGGGATCGTTCCTGCCGTCCGAGGAAGAGATCGTCGCACTGTGCCGGGTGTACGGCGCACCGGCCGAAGCCGTGGACGACCTCATCGAGATGACCCGTGAGCTGCGCGACGAGACGACATCCGCGCGAGTAGTCCTGCAGCGGGGCGGGTGGTGGATGCAGCAGCGCATCGGCAAGCTCGAATCAGCCGCTTCCCGCATCCTCTCGTACTCGACCAGCACCGTGATCGGACTTCTTCAGACGAAGCCGTACATCGAAGCGCTGTTCGGTGAGGCCCTGAGCGAAGAGGATCGTGATCGCACCGTTGCCGCACGTCTGCAACGTCAGGAACTGCTGGACTCGCCACGCGAGTTCCTCTGCGTGATGACCGAGGGCGTGCTGCGCTGGAACATGGGCGGCGCCGCGGTCATGGTCGAGCAACTGGATCACCTGATCGTTCAGTCCCAGCGGCCCAACGTCCGCGTAGGGCTCATCCCGTGGACGACTCCGGCCTTCGTACCCGCGGGCAACCCCTTCACGATGTACGACACTCGGGCCGTCTTGCTCGGCACGCAGACCGCGACAGCGCTCATCACCGACGAGGACAACGTCGCCGAGTACACGGCCCACTGGGCCGAGATCGAGCCGCTCGTCTCGTGGGGCGACGAGGCACGCGCCATCGTCGAACGGGTCGCCGCCGACTATCGCACCCTCCTCTGAGCAACATCGCCCGATCGGGACTTGACGCTATGCAATATCAGCTTGCATAGTTTGTTCATGCGGCAACAGACTGACTTCTGGGCGATGGCGATGACCGCAACGACGTTGCAGGAAGCACACGAGGTTCTGAGCAGGCTGGAGCCGCCGCCCAGTTCCCCGTCAGCCACCAGGCGGGACTACCACCTGCGCAGTGTGGCGGTGTACGAGCGGATCGCCGATGTCGACCGGGGGCACCACCACGAAGCGCTCTACTGGGTCGGTCGTGAGCAGCGAAAAGCGGCTGAACACGCCGTTTCCCCACGCTCACACAGCTGAGATCGGGTGCTCACCCGCAGGTGAGGTCCGCGGGCGGCGCCGTGCCGACGTACCGCCGCCACTCGTCCCCGGTCAGATCACGCCCGGCGGACGCGCAGGCCGCACGCACCCAGTCATCCGGCGCCAGGTCCCAGGAGTACAGGTGCGACCTGGACACCGCCGTAACGAGCTTGTGGTCCCCGTTGAACGCAACGCCGATCCGCCCGAACCGGCCCCGCTGCTCGGCCAGCCGCACCTGGCCGACGAGCTCGCCGCTGACCAGGTCGGTCAGCACCAGCACGCGGTCTCTGCGCAGCTGCGCGAGCAGCGAACCGTCCGGACTGCCGGTGACTCCCGCGAGATAGCTGGAATCGCGCGGCACCGTCCGGCGCAACGATGATCCGCGGGCATCCCACACCTCGACGGACTCCTCGCGCTGGACGAGCAGGCTGTCGCCGGCGAACGTCACGGCGGCGGCTGGGCCGCCGGGGACGTCGCGCACCTCGCCGGTCGCGGTGTCCACTAGTGCGGCGGCGTCACGCGTCACGACGGCCACCAGGGCGGCGTCGCTGCTCACCGCGGCGAGATGACCGGCCGGTGGCCAGCCGATGAGGTTCAGCTCGCGTCCCAGGGGAATCGTGCGCGCGGAGTCGTCCTTCAGGACCTGGACGTCGCCCTTCTCGTTCACCGTGACCAGCCGGTCGTCCGCGGTCACGCCCATCGCGATCAGGACCTCGGCGGTCACCTTCGCCTGCCACTCGCCGGCCTGGCGAAGACCGTGCGGGTCCCAGACCTCGACCCTGCCCTGCGGCAACGTCACGAACAGGAGCCTGTCGCCGGCCGCATTCCACACCACCGGGCCGGCCACCCGGTCCGGGCTGACGGTGGCGATGTCCGCGCCGGTCGCCAGTTCCTCGCCCACCGACACCGCGACCTGCCCGTGCGACGCCGTGAGCCACGGTGCCGGGCAGGCGCTGCACACCACCGGAACCTGGGTCGGCAGCGCGGCACCGATGCGGGTGTTGCGGGTCAGGTCCCACAGCACCAGGCGGTCGCCGGAGGCGGACACCAGGTGGTCGTTGTCGCCGAGGAACTCTACGAACGGTGTGTCGCTGTTGCCCTCGAGCCGCACCAGCTCGCCGGTGACCTCGCCCTTCATGTCGTAGACGAAGATCGTTCCCGCGTCCGCGACGGCGGTGCGCGTGCCGTCGTTGGTGATCGCCACGGCGGCGGGGTCGGCTCGGCCGGCGGGCACCTTCGCGTCCTGCGTGTTGTGGTCGAAGGCGGGCTGGTTCGTGCGCCACAGGCGGGTGTCGCTCTCGCTCGAATAGCCGAAGTGATCGCCGTTGGCCGACAGACCGACCCAGAAACCGTTGGCGGGCAACAGGTATCCCTGCACGGACGACGCTACGTCGAGGGTGGCTGGTGAACGGCGGACCCAGTCGGTGTAGCCGATCTCGAGGAGCGTGTCCTCGGTGGGCAGTCTCATCCCGAGCAGTTCCGCCGAGACGTCCTCCCGCTCGGCCACCTGGCCCGTCTGTCCATTGTGGAGGTATCGCTTGGCGCGGCGGGAACCGTCGCCCAGCTCCTTCTCCGCGTACACGGCGGTGAGCCGGCCCGACGGCGACACGGCGACCTCACCGGCCGAGGAGTAGTCCCCCGTGCCGATCACCTTGGTGCCAGCGGTGTCCCAGCGCAGCGCCGAACCCCCGGCGTGCGCGGCGACCACCCCGCCGTCCGCGCTCGTGCTCACCGAGGTCACCACGGCCTCGGCGACCTTCTGCTCGGAGCGCCGGCCTCCTGCCAGGTCCCACCGCACCACGCGTCCGTCCCGCGTGCCCGCCACCGCGACCTTGCCGTCGGCGGAGGCAGCCAGCGCGGACACCTCGCCGCCGACCGGCAGGTAGCGATCGAGCTGCGGCGACGCGGTCAACGCCTCGAACAGCGCGGCGCGCGTCTGCCCGTTCGGCTCGACCCGGTAGGCCTCGGCCGCGAGCACCTGGCTCGCGGCGAGGTCCGTGCGCAGGTTCGCGACGGCGGCCGACGCGAGACCGCGGGCCGTGGCGGTCCTGGTCTGCGCGACCGCGTCGTTGCGCTGGCCCACCGCGATCAACGCCGCGACGAACACACCGACGGCGAGCACTGCGAGAGCCGTCACCCCGCCGCGTGCCAGCCGCACGGTCTTGCGGTGCTGCTGGACGTGCTCGCCGACCAGGTCGTCCTTGGGGATGCCGCGCACGGCGCTCGCGATGTCGGCGACGCACTCCCTCAGCCGCGGGTTCGACTCGTCGACGTGGTCCACGTCGCGCAACCAGCGCAGGTCGACCCAGCGTGGTTCCTCGCCCAGTGCTTTGCGCACCGCGGGCGGCACGGACTGGGCGTACTCACCCGAGCTCAGCACCACGAGAATCCGCTGGGCGGACCGGTGCTCCAGCCACCACTCCAGCTCGCGGTTCACCCACTGCGACGCGGCAGCCTCCGGGGAGGCCATCAGGATCAGCCACTGCGACCGGCCGAGCGACTGCTCGATCGACGTCCACAGGCCGGGGTTCGCCGAGAGGCTCGCGTCGTCGAGGAACACCCGCGCCGCGCGCAGCCGGTACCAGGGCTTGGCGAACCGCTGAACGCCGCGCTGCAGCGCCGGGGCGAGCGCGCCGTCCAGAGCCCGGCTGTACGAGATGAACGCGTCGTATTCGGGCTCGCTCACCCGACCGATTCTGACGGTTCGGGACTAAATGAGCCAGAGCACGGCGCCGCCGACGGCGAGCACGATGAGCACCAGCAGGACGATCGCCATGAACTTGGCGGTCTTCCACGTGGCGTAGACGCCACCGGCCATGAAGCCCGCGAGGGCCAGCAGGCCGATGACGACGACTTCCTTCGGCATCAGAGCACGCCCTTGGTCGACGGAACGCCGCCGACCCGCGGGTCCGGCTCGGTCGCCGTGCGCAGGGCGCGGGCGATCGCCTTGTACTCGGCCTCCGCGATGTGGTGCGGGTCGCGGCCGTATTCCACGCGCACGTGCAACGCGATCTGCGCGTGGAAGGCCAGCGACTCGAACACGTGGCGGTTCAGCACGAACGGGTAGTTCCCGCCGATCACGAACGAGTTGAACTGCTCCGGCTCGCCGCGGTGCACGGTGTACGGCCGGCCCGAGACGTCGACCGCGGCGTGCGCCAGGGTCTCGTCCATCGGAATCCAGCAGTCGCCGAAGCGGCGAATGCCCTTCTTGTCCCCCAGCGCTTCCCGCAACGCCTGGCCCAGCACGATCGCGATGTCCTCGACCGAGTGGTGCGCGTCGATGTGCGTGTCACCGGTGGCGCGGACGATCAGGTCGAAGCAGCCGTGCACGCCGAACGCGGTGAGCATGTGGTCGTAGAACGGCACGCCCGTGTTGATCTCGACCTGGCCGGAGCCGTCCAGGTCGATCTCCACGTAGACCGACGACTCCTTCGTTGTGCGTTCCACCTTGCCAACGCGACTCACCGGCTGACCTCCTTGCTGGCCGCGAGGAAAGCGTCGTTCTCCTCGGGCGTTCCGATGGTCACCCGCAGGTGACCCGCGATTCCGACGTCCCTGATGAGCACGCCGTGGTCCAAATAGGACTTCCAGGTGTCCCGCGCGTTCTCGAACCAGCCGAACAGCACGAAGTTCGCGTCCGAGGGCACGACCTGAAAACCCAGGTCCGTCAACGCGGACACCACTCGGTCACGTTCCGCGGCCAGGAGCGCCACCGAACCCAACGTCTCGGCCGCATGCCGCAACGAGGCCCGCGCGGCCGCCTGCGTCAACGACGACAGGTGGTACGGCAGGCGCACCAGCTGCAGCGCGTCGACCACGGCTGGAGCCGCCGCCAGGTATCCCAGCCGCCCACCGGCGAAGGCGAAGGCCTTCGACATCGTGCGGGAGACGATCAGCCGCGAGCCGTACTCGTCGAGCAGCTCGATCGCGCTCTCCTGCGGGGAGAACTCCGCGTAGGCCTCGTCGACGACGATCATGCCCGTCGTGGACGCGATCAGCAGGCGCAGGTCGTCGAGCGGGATCGACTGCCCGGTCGGGTTGTTCGGCGACGTCACGAAGACGACGTCCGGCCGCGTCTCGGCGATCACCGCGGCGGCCTTCTCCACGTCCAGCGAGAAGTCGGCACGGCGCGGCGTCGGCGACCACTCGGTGCGGGTGCCGGCCGCGATGATCGGGTGCATCGAGTACGACGGCTCGAAGCCCAGCGCCACCCGCCCGGGACCGCCGAACGCCTGCAGGATCTGCTGGAGGATCTCGTTGGACCCGTTGGCGGCCCACACGTTCTCGGCCGTCAACGGCACCGAGGTCGCCTCGGCCAGATAAGCCGCCAGGTCCTCGCGCAACGCCACCGCGTCGCGGTCCGGGTACCGGTGCAGCTCACCCGCGATCTCCGCCACCGCGGCCACCACATCAGCCGCGAGGGCGTCCGTCGGCTCGTACGGGTTCTCGTTGGTGTTCAAGCGATACGGCACGTCGAGCTGCGGCGCACCGTAGGGCGTGCGGCCGCGCAGGTCCTCGCGCAGGGGCAGGTCCGAAAGCTCCACCCGCGCGCCGACGACTGGCTTCATCGAGAGAACCTCGCTGTCACAGCTTGTCCGTGCGCGGGCAGGTCTTCTGCGTTCGCGAGGGCGACGACCTTGTCCGCGACCTCGCGCAGTGCGTCCTCGGAGTAGTCGATCACGTGGATACCGCGCAGGAACGTCTGCACGGACAGCCCGGACGAGTGCCGTGCACAGCCACCGGTCGGCAGCACGTGGTTCGAGCCCGCGCAGTAGTCGCCGAGCGACACCGGCGAGTGCGCACCCACGAAGATCGCGCCGGCAGACCGGATCCGCGCCGCCACCTCACGGGAGTCGCGCGTCTGGATCTCCAGGTGCTCGGCGGCGTACGCGTCGACCACCCGGACGCCTTCGTCCACAGAGGACACCAGGACGGTGGCGGACTGCTTGCCGCCCAGCGCCGTCCGGATCCGCTCGACGTGCTTCGTGGCACCGACCTGGCGCTCCAGTTCGGCGTCCACGGCGTCCGCCAGCTCTTCGGAGTCGGTCACCAGCACGGAGGCGGCCAGCGGGTCGTGCTCGGCCTGGGAGATCAGGTCGGCGGCCACGTGCACCGCGTCGGCGGTGGCGTCGGCCAGGATCGCGATCTCGGTCGGGCCAGCCTCGGAGTCGATGCCGATCAGGCCGCGCAGCAACCGCTTGGCCGCCGTCACGTAGATGTTGCCGGGACCGGTGACGACGTCGACCGGAGCCAGTTCACCACCGTCGGTGTCCACGCCGCCGTGCGCCAGCAGCGCCACGGCCTGAGCACCGCCCGCCGCCCACACCTCGTCGACGCCGAGCAGTGCGGCGGCGGCGAGAATCGTCGGGTGCGGCAGGCCACCGAACTCGGCCTGCGGCGGCGAGCACACCACCAGCGACTCGACGCCGGCGATCTGCGCGGGCACGACGTTCATCACGACCGTCGACGGGTAGACCGCGAGGCCACCGGGCGCGTAGAGACCGACGCGCGCGACCGGCACCCACTTCTCGGTCACGGTGCCGCCGGGCACGACCTGCGTCGTCGTGTCGGTGCGGCGCTGATCAGCGTGCACGCGCCGGGTGCGTGCGATCACCTCTTCCAACGCCTCGCGCACGGCCGGGTCCAACGAGGACAAAGCAGACGAAATCTCCGAAGCGGGCACACGAACCGAAGCAGGACGAACGCCGTCGAACTTCTCCGTGTACTCCAGAACGGCCTCGACACCGCGCTCAGCGACCGCGTCCACCACGGGACGCACGTGATGCAGCACCGCGTCCACGTCCACCTCGGCGCGCGGCACGATGGCGCGCAACTGAGCGGGAGTCGTGGTGCGACCTCGCAGGTCGATGCGGCTGAGCATGTCTTACAGGGTAGTTCCTGCCGAATTCTGTCAACGGTCAGCCCGCTAACGGCGCTACCTCACCCAGTGACGCGACAGCCACGCTCAGTCGTTGCACCACTCCGTCGTAAACCCCTGCTGATGATGGAGGAACGATGTTCAGTAAGCGCCGCGGCAAGATCGCCGCAGTGCTCGCCGTCTGCCTGCCCGTGCTGGTCGCGGGCATGGCGGCGCCGAGCACCGCCGACTCCGGCCGCTACCTGCTGGAAGTCACCGCGAACACGTCGGCCGAACGCACCCAGGTCGCCCAGATCGGCGTGGACGTGCTCGGTGCGACCAAGCTCACGACGGTCTCGGTCGTCGCGGACAAGTCGCAGTACCGCGCCCTGCAGGCGACCGGCCTGCCGGTCAAGTACGTCGGCGACTTCGAGCAGCAGCTCAAGGACCTCGGCAAGGTCGACTTCAAGGACCCGCAGCCCGGCCAGATCGGCACGCAGGACTTCCCGTCCGGATACGCGGGCTACCACAACTTCGCGGAGATGACGGCCGAGCTGCAGCAGACCGTCCGCGACCACCCTGCCCTGGCGAGCCTGCGCAGCATCGGCAAGAGCTTCCAGAACCGGGACATCTGGGCCCTCAAGATCAGCGACAACGTCGCGACCGACGAGAGCGAACCAGAGGTCATCTTCACCTGCAACCAGCACGCCCGTGAGCACCTGACCGTCGAGCAGTGCCTGCAGATCATCAAGCGCTACACCGACAACTACGCCACCCCGGCGATCAAGAACCTGGTGGACAGCCGCGAGGTCTGGTTCATCCCGATGGTCAACCCGGACGGTGTCGAGTACGACATCGCGACCGGTTCGTTCCGCGGCTGGCGCAAGAACCGCCAGGGCAACGGCACCGACCTCAACCGCAACTGGGGCTTCAAGTGGGGCTGCTGCGGCGGTTCCAGCGGCAGCACGACGTCGGACACCTACCGCGGCCCGTCGGCGTTCTCCGCGCCGGAGACCAACGTGATCAAGAACTTCGTGAACTCCCGCGTCGTCGGTGGCGTCCAGCAGATCAAGACGAACATCGACTTCCACTCGTTCTCGGAGCTCGTGCTGTGGCCGTTCGGCTACACCACCGCGAACACCGCACCGGGCCTGGACGCGACCGAGGAACGCGCGTTCCGCACGCTCGGCCAGCAGATGGCCGCCACCAACGGCTACACGCCGGAGCAGGCGAGCGACCTGTACATCACCGACGGCAGCATCGACGACTGGATGTGGGGCCAGCACAAGATCTGGTCGTACACCTTCGAGATGTACCCGAGCGGCGGCGGCCTGAACAGCTTCTACCCGCGCGACACGGTCATCGCGGCGCAGACTGCCCGCAACGACCGTGCCGTCGACCTGTTCGTCAGCTACTCGGACTGCGTGAAGCGCGTCATCAACGTGAGCTGCTGACGCGGTCCACCGCCTGATCGATCTCCTCCGGAGTGACGAAGTAGTGCGGGGAGGCCCGCACTACTTCGTCCAGGCCCCGCCTGGACATGTCGATCAACGTCGAGCCGGCCTGCGAGACCGTGACGGCGACCTTCCTGTCCCACAGCCGGTCTTTCAGCTCCATCGCCGGCACCGAATCGGACGTGAACGTGACGATGCCGGACTGCCGTTCGCCGAGGTCCTGCACGGTGATGCCGGGCACCGTCCGCAACCCCTCGCGCAAACGCTTGGCACGGTCCGCGACCTCGGCCTCGATCACGTCCAGCCCCTTGTCCAGGGCATAGCGCGCAGCCGCGATCAGGCCCAGCCGATCGGCGACGTTGCACTCCCACAGCTCGAACACCCGCGCGTCGGAACGCAGCCGGTACTCCTGCTGCCCGGTCCACTCGCCGCTGTGCAGATCGACGAGACGCGGCCACAGCCTTTCCCGCACCTCGTCGCGCACGACCAGCGCGCCCGTGCCGCGAGGGGCGCGCAGCCACTTCCTGCCGGTGCACGACAACATGTCGTAGTCGAGCCCGCGCAGATCGAGCTGCCCGGTGGACTGACAGGCGTCGAGCAGCACCAGCGCGCCGACTTCACGCGCACGAGCGGTGATCTCGTTGACCGGATTGATCAAGCCGCTGTTCGTGGGCACGTGCACGAGCGAGATCAGCTTGACTCGGTTGTCAAGGTTCAGAGCGTCGACATCGACCTGTCCGTGGATGTCGGAAGGGATGACCTCGACGATCGCGCCCGTCTCCTCCGCACGCCGCAGAACCGGGATCGCATTGCCAGCATATTCGGCCTCGGTGACAAGAATTCTGTCTCCGGCCGAGAGCGGCACCGCGTCGAACGCCGCCAGCCAAGATCGAGTTGCACTGTCCGTGAAAGCGACCTCGGACGGGCGACACCCGAAGAGCTCAGCGAGCACCCCGTAGCCCGCCTCCAGGTCATCACGGCGTTCGGCGGCGGCGCGATAGCCGCCGATCTCCGTTTCTCGTTTGAGGTGCCCGATTACCTCGTCCACGACCGGGGCAGGTGGGATCGAGGAACCGGCGCTGTCCAGAAAGATCAGGTCGCTCACCTGCCCAACTGTGCCACCATCGGGTGCATGGGGGATCGTTCGTTCGGTTACAGCGCCCAGGTTCGGCCGTTCCTGTGGGTCTTCCTAGTGCTGACACCCGTGGAGATCCTGCTCGTCGACCTGCTCATCCCGTGGCTCTGGCTGCGTGCCGTGCTGCTCGCTTTCGGGTTGCTGAGCGCACTGCTGCTCGCCTGGCTGCTGTGGATGCTCTACAAGTTCAAGCACGAGGTCGACGACGAGTACCTGTGGCTGCGGTACGCGCGTGAGTTCGAGTACCGCATTCCGTTGGCAGCCATCGAAACCGTGACGCACGGGCTGACCAGCCGGTCGCTGAGCAGGACGCGGTCCGTTGTGGACGACACCCTCGTGCTGGAGATCTCCAGCTCCACCAACGTTCTCGTGCGCCTCAACGCACCGCAGGAGATCGACCTCGGCAGGCGCGGCGTGCACGAGGTGACGAAGATCGAGTTCTGGGCCGACAACCCCGACGACGTGGTGCGCGCGCTGCGGAAATAGGCTCCGCCGCATGGTGGAGATCCCCTACGGCAAGCGCATGCGGCCGCGGTACTGGCGGTTCCTGATCATCACGGCGATCGGTATCGCGTTGGTCGCGTTTGCCCTGGACATCCCGTGGCTGCTCATCACGCTGATCGCGCTCGGCGTGCTCAACACCATCGTGTGTGTAGGCGCGCTCTACGTCCTGCAGAAGCAGCCGCACACGGTCTCCGACGACGAGCTGCGGTTGCGGCAGCTGGGGTTCTTCGACTGGCGCATCCCGACCGCGGATCTCGGTGCCGCGCAGATCGCCGAACGCTCCCACAAGGGGCAGCGCAGCGTGGAGGTGATCGGCGGCGCGCTCGTCATCCAGTCGCTGACCAGGACGAACGTGTCCGTGCCGTTCCGCGAGCCGCAGCTCGTCAACCTCGGCAAGACGGGCGTGCAGCGGGTCGAGCGCGTCGACTTCTGGGCGGACGCCCCGGAACTGGCCGTCCGCGCGATCAACGCCAGGACTACTTAGGCTCCCACTTGTCGAGGTTCCACCACGGACCCCAGGCCAGCGCGCCGTAGGAGTTCGGGTCGACCACGGCCTGATACCCGTTCCACGCGTCACGCATCACGTACGCGTGCTCCGGGAACACCAACACGACCATCGACGGTGCGGCGACGAAGGCCTGCTGGAAGAGCTTGTACGCCACCGCCCGCTGGGCCGGGTCGATGAGCTTGCGGCCGTTCTCCAGCGCCGCGTCGGAGGCCGGGCTGCCCTGGCCGCGCAAGCCGTAGAGCATGAGGTCGGGGTCGAACGGCGAGCCCTCGCCGTACAGCAGCGCGTCCTGAACCATCCGCGGCCGGATCGCGTCCCACGACAGGCCGGCGAGCTGCACGTCGACGCCGACGGCCTTCGCGTCGGCCGCGAACGCCGTGGCCAGGTCGGCCCGCAGGTCGTCGCCGAGCGGGTACATCAGCGTGAAGCGGGCGGCCACGCCCTCGCGCACCCGGATGCCGTCCTGGCCGGCGACCCAGCCGCCCAGGTCGAGCTGCCTCGCCGCTTCCGTCTTGTCGAAGCGGAACTTCGCGGTCGGGTCGAACTCCTCGGCCAGCGCGTCCGGCACCGGCGTGTACGCGATCGTGCCCTTGCCGTCCAGCAGGCTGTCGATCATGCCCTGGCGGTTCGCGGCGAAGTTCAGCGCGAGGCGGATGGCGGTGTTGCCGGTGACCGGGTGGCCCGCGGGCAGCGTCACGGCCCGGTAGTCGGCGCTGCGGTGGTACTGGACGAGCGTGCGCGACCGGCTGGTGAACGTCGCCGCGATCTTGGGCGGCAGCA
Source organism: Lentzea sp. NPDC051213 (assembly GCF_044455585.1). NCBI lineage: Bacteria > Bacillati > Actinomycetota > Actinomycetes > Pseudonocardiales > Pseudonocardiaceae > Lentzea > Lentzea sp. NPDC051213. Next base: position 215,086 of record NZ_JBITEX010000011.1, on the reverse strand, counting down.
CCGTGCCGTCGAACTCGCCGTCCTGCATCCGCCGCGCCCGCTGGTTGTCGTCGGTCACGAAGACGACGGTCAGCTTCTTGACCTTGGGCGTGCCGTCGAAGTAGCCCTCGTTGGCCTCCAGCAGCAGCCGGTCGCCCTTCTTCCAGTCGGTGACCTTGTACGGGCCGGTGCCGACGGGCTGGCCGGTCGCGTTCGCCTGCTCGCTGGGCAGGACGCCGAGCACCAGCAGGTGCGGGAACGCGGCGTGCTGCTGGTTGAGCGCGAACCGCACGGTCGACGGGTCGAGCTGCTCGACGCCCTTGAGCGTGCCGAACCGGTCCTTGACCGGGTTCTGCAGGGCCGCCTGGTAGGTCGCCACGACGTCCTCGGCCCCGAACGTGCTGCCGTCGGTGAACTTCACGTCCCCGCGGAGCTTCACCGTCCAGCTCAGCCCGTCCGCGGCCGGTTCCGGCAGGTCCGCGGCCAGCTGCGGCTTGAGCGTGCCGTCCTGGCGGTGCTCGACGAGCCCGTCGTAGATCTTCGACACGCCCTGCGCGCCGTAGCCGAGCAACGGGTTCAGCGTCGTCGGCTCGTCGCGGTCGGCGAGCACGATCGACGTTCCGTTCGAGCCGCCGTCCGGGCTGGGTGTGGCGGTCTCGGTGCAGGCCGCGACGGTCAGCAGTAGGACGAGGAGCAGTGGGGAACGCACAGTGCCGGACCCTACAGTGATGCGCATGCGCATCGCTGTGAGTCAGATCAGCTCCACCACCGATCCCCGGTCCAACCTGGAGCTCGTCCGCGACGCGGTGCGCAGGGCCGACGGCGCGCGGGTGGTCCTGCTGCCCGAGGCGACGATGTGCCGTTTCGGCGTGCCGCTGGGCCCGGTCGCCGAGCCGCTGGACGGCCCGTGGGCCTCCGCGGTGCACGAGATCGCCGCGCAGCACGACGTCGTGGTCGTGGCCGGCATGTTCACGCCCTCCGGTGACCGCGTCACGAACACGATGCTGGTGACCGGGCCGGACCTGCACCTCGGTTACGACAAGATCCACCTGTTCGACGCGTTCGGCTTCCAGGAGTCGCGGACGGTCGCCCCCGGTTCGGAGCTCGTCACGTTCGATCTCGACGGCGTCACCCTCGGCGTCGCGACCTGCTACGACATCCGCTTCCCCGAGCTGTTCCGCGGGCTGGCGGACAAGGGTGCGTCGGCGGTGCTGGTCGGGGCGTCGTGGGGCGCGGGACCGGGCAAGAAGGAGCAGTGGGAGCTGCTGGTGCGGGCGCGCGCGTTGGACTGCACGTCGTTCGTCGTGGCGTGCGGCCAGGCCTACCCCGGTGACCTGGGCTCTTCCGCCCCGACGGGGATCGGGTACTCGACGATCGCCGATCCGTTCGGGAACGTCGCCCTGCAGCTGTCCGACCAGCCGGAGGTCTCGGTCGTCGACATCGACCTCGCCGCGGTGGAACAAGCACGGGAGGTCCTGCCGGTGCTGGCGAACCGACGGCTACGTTGACCTTCATGCGCATCGTTTCGGCTGTACTGGCCGCGTTGTTGTTGATGTCGGGGGTCGCACACGCCACGCCGTCGCGCGGCGTGACGGGGAAGATCCTCGCGCAGTGGACGGTGGGCGACCGCGACTTCGTCGTCCGCGAGATCACCATCGAGGCCGGTGGCAGCACCGGCTGGCACCACCACGACGGCACGTTGTACGCCGTGGTCAAGAAGGGCGTGCTGACGCGGACCCTCGCGGACTGCACCACGAACTTCGTGCACCACCGCGGGGACACGCTGATCGAGGACCCGAACCACGTGCACATCGGGCGCAACCTCGGCACGTCGCCGATGGTGCTGGAGGTGCTGTACGTGAACCCGACCGGCACGCCGTTGTCGCGCGACGAGCCGAATCCGGGCTGTTCGTTCGAATGACCTTGACCTCCAGCTAACTGGAGATCACAGGATCGGGGGCATGACACTTCCAGTCCTGCCCTCGTTCGTCCGCGACCGCACGGAACTCGACGGCTTCAAGCTCTACCGCTCCGGCGGCCCGAACGGTGCCAAGAAGGTCGGCTGCGTCGTGCTCGTCACGATCGACACCGACGACGAAGCCACCGCGCGGGCGTGGGTCGACTCGGTGTTCGTCGCGCTCTCGAGCGAGCCGAACCCGCACCCAGGTGGTATCTCCGCCGCCTTCCACATCCGGGAGGACGGCAAGCAGGTCATCAACTACGCGGAGTGGGTCAGTGCCGAGGACCACGCCGAGGCGCTGTCGGACGGCAACGGAGTCGGCTCGGTCACCACTGACTGGCGCCGGGTGCAGAACTTTCCCGGCGTCCGTCAGGGTGGTTTCGTGCGCTACCAGCCGCTAGCGCAGGTCCAGGCCGAGGTCGAGTGACGGGCTGGAGTGCGTGAGGCCACCGACCGCGAGGTAGTCCACGCCGGTCTCGGCGTACCGGCGGGCCACGTCCAGCGTGAGTCCGCCGGACGCCTCCAGCTTCACGTTCTCCGGGCTGCGCTTCACGGCCTCGGCGCACTGCTCTGGCGTGAAGTTGTCCAGCAGCACCAGTTCCGCGCCCTCGGCGATCGCCTCGTCGAGCTGCGTCAGGCTGTCGACCTCGACCTCCATCAGCAGCTCGGGCGAGTGCGCACGGGCCGCGCGGATCGCGGCGCCCACCGAGCCGGCCGCGGCGACGTGGTTGTCCTTGATCAGGATCGCGTCACCGAGTCCCATCCGGTGATTCACGCCGCCGCCGCACCGGACCGCGTACTTCTGCAGCAGCCTGAGCCCTGGCAACGTCTTGCGGCTGTCGCGGACCTTCGCGCCGGTGCCCTCGATCGCGTCGACCCAGCGGGCGGTCTGCGTGGCGATGCCGGAGAGGTGGCAGATCAGGTTCAACGCCGTGCGTTCGACGGTGAGCAGGCCACGAGTGCGGCCGCTCAGCACCAGCGCTGGTTCGCCGGGCACGGCCTTGTCGCCATCCTCGGCCTCGTGCAGCACCTCGACATCGTTGAGGTAGCGCTGGAAGGCCGCCTTGGCGATCTCCACACCACACAACACACCGGCCGCGCGCGGAGTGATCTCCGCCGTGGCAACGGCCTTCTCCGGCACAGTGGCCAGCGTCGTGGCGTCCAGGCCGTAGCGGAGGTCTTCCTCCAAAGCGAGCTGGATGACCCGGTTCGCGTCGTCCCAATCGATCATGCGACACCCTCAGCGAGAACAGGATCGGCCAGCACCGGCTGGCCGGTCGGGGTGAGCCGGACGAGCTGACTGCGTTGCCACATCTCGGAACGCTCCGTGTAGTCCGTGCGGACGTGGCAGCCGCGAGACTCGGTGCGTTCCTGAGCCGCCGCGATCAGGGCACGGGCGGCCATCGTCAAAGCCGCGTCCTCGACCAGTTCGCGCGACTCCAGCTGCTTGTCCACAGTGGACACGTCGAGCACCGAGCCGACGACCGCGAGGCCCTCGGCGTCCCTGCCGATCGCGGCGTAGCGGGACATCACGCGCTGGAGCAGGTCGCGATCGGCCACCGGAGCCGTCGGCAGCACCGGGTCCACCGAGCGAGCCGGGGCGAGCATCCCGACGGCGAGGTCCGCCGCCACGGCCTCCGCGGCACGGGTGCCGCAGACCAGGCCTTCGAGCAGGCTGTTGGAGGCCAGGCGGTTCGCGCCGTGCAAGCCCGTGCGGGCTACCTCACCGACGGCGTACAGACCGGTCACGCCGGTGCGGCCGTCGACGGTGGAGACCACACCACCGCAGGCGAAGTGTGCCGCCGGGGCAACGGGAATCGGGTCCACGGCCGGGTCGATGCCCACCGTCACGCAGGCCGCGTACACGGTCGGGAAGCGGGTGGCCATGTCGTGCAACGCCGTCGCGTCCAGGAAGACGTGGTCGTCGACGCCACCGGGCTCGAGCGCCATGTGCCGGGTGATCGCGGCGGCCACGACGTCGCGCGGGGCGAGGTCTTCCAGCGGGTGCACGCCCTTCATCACGCGGGCACCGGTCGCGTCGACCAGCACGGCACCCTCGCCGCGCACGGCCTCGGTGACGAGCGGGCATCGGCCACGAGCGCCGCGGCCGGTGTAGAGCACGGTCGGGTGGAACTGGATGAACTCGACGTCGGCCGCGAGCGCACCGGCCCGCAGCGCGAGCGCCAGGCCGTCACCCGTCGCCACGGACGGGTTCGAGGTCGCCTGGTACATCTGGCCGAGGCCCCCGGTCGCCAGCAGCACGGCCGGTGCGGACAGCACGCCGGGCACGCCGTTGCCGTCGAGCACCAGCAGGCCGCTCACCGCGCCCAGCGGCGTCTTGACGGCGTCGACCGCGACGTGGTTCTCCAGCAGGGGAACCCGTCCGTCCACAGTGGCCTTGAGCAGCGCGCGCTCGACCTCGGCGCCGGTCGCGTCACCGCCCGCGTGCACGACGCGGAACGCGCTGTGGCCGCCTTCGCGGGTGCGTTCCAGCAGACCGCCGGGCTTCGCGTCGAACACCGCGCCGCGCTCACGGAGCCGGGCGACCGCCGCGGGCCCGTCCGTGATGATCGCGGCGACCGCGGCGTCGTCGCAGAGGCCGGCGCCCGCCGTCAGCGTGTCCTCGATGTGCCGCCCGACGGAGTCGCCGGGGTCGTGCTGGTCCGCCATGACCACCGCGACGCCGCCCTGCGCCCAGCGCGTGTTGCCGTCGTCGCCGGCTGCCTTCGTCACGACCAGGACGCGAAGTCCCAGCTCACGGGCGCGCAGCGCGGCCGTGAGGCCCGCCACCCCCGTGCCGACCACGATCAGGTCGGCCCGCGCCTCCCAGCGCGCGGCCATCACTCACCGCCGCCGGGCTTGCCGATCTCGATCATGCGCTGCACCGCACCCTGGGCGTGCTTGGCGGTCTCCAGGTCCACGTGCACCTCGTCCAGGCCCTCGCGCACGCACCGCAGGAGCGCGGCCGGGGTGATCATCTTCATGTAGGTGCACGACGCGCGGTCGTTGACGGCGCGGAAGTCGATCTCCGGGGCGGCTTTGCGCAGCTGGTGCAGCATGCCGATCTCGGTCGCGACGAGCACCTTGGTGGCCTTCGTGCTGCGGGCCGCGGTGATCATGTCGCCGGTCGAGAGGATCTTGACCTTCTCCGCCGGGACGATGCCCTCGCCGCTCAGGTACAGCGCGCTCGTCGCGCAGCCGCACTCCGGGTGGATGAACAGGTCCGCCTCCGGGTTGGCCGCAGCGCGCTCGGCCAGCTCGGGGCCGTTGATGCCGGCGTGGACGTGGCACTCGCCCGCCCAGATGTGCAGGTTCTCGCGGCCGGTCTCGCGCTTGACGTGCGCGCCAAGGAACTGGTCCGGGCAGAACAGCACCTCGCGGTCGGCCGGGATCGACGCGACGACGTCGACGGCGTTCGAGGACGTGCAGCAGATGTCCGTCTCGGCCTTCACCTCGGCGGTGGTGTTCACGTAGGACACCACGACCGCACCGGGGTGCTCGGCCTTCCACTCGCGCAGCTGCGCGCCGGTGATCGAGTCGGCGAGCGAGCAGCCCGCGCGCTCGTCCGGGATCAGCACGGTCTTCTGCGGCGCCAGGATCTTCGCGGTCTCGGCCATGAAGTGCACGCCGCAGAAGATGATGGTCTCCGCGTCGGACTGCGCCGCGATGCGGGACAGCGCGAGCGAGTCGCCGGTGTGGTGGGCGATGTCCTGGATCTCGGGAAGCTGGTAGTTGTGCGCCAGGATGACGGCGTCCCGCTCCTTCGCGAGGCGCAACACCTCGTCCCGCCACGCGGCGTCCGGCTCGACTCCACCGAACACGCCTGCCGCGGTTCGCTCCACAGTTGCGGTAGCGACCATCGCTGCCTCCTCGATCCCAGGTTTTCGCCTTATGGTCGAAAACGTCGCCGATAGTATCAGCCGAGTGGCGGGCGTGGGGCACGAAGTTCTGGCAGCTGTGCTGCGGGTGAGAGGTGCGTCACTCCAGGTCATGCTCTGGGAGCGCGCACGGGAGCCACACGCTCACCGCTGGTCGTTGCCGGGTGGAGAGCTGCGGGTGGACGAGGACGTGGAGACCTCCATCCGCCGTCAGCTGGCGGAAAAAGTCGACGTGCGACAGTTGTCACACGTCGAACAGCTCGCCGTTTTCAGCGCCCCGGACCGCGTACCGGGGCCCCGCGTGGTGGCGACGGCGTTCCTCGGACTGGTGCCTTCGGACGTCGATCCGGAGCGACCGGCGGACACCGAGTGGCACTGCGTGGACACGCTCCCTCCAATGGCGTTCGACCACGCCTCGATCGTCCATCGAGCGCGGAATCGGCTGGGCTCGAAGCTGTCGTACACGAACGTGGGTTTCGCCCTGGCGCCACCGGAGTTCACGATCTCCCTGCTGCGCGACCACTACTCGGCCGCACTGGGCTACCGGGTGTCGGCGACGAACCTGCAACGGGTCCTGTCGCGGAGGCTGTTGCTGGAACCGACCGGCGGCACCGCTCCCCCCGGCCCGTCCGGCGGCCGCCCGGCCGCGTTGTTCCGGTTCAGCGCCAAGGGAATCAAAGTCACCGACCCGTTCGCCGTGCTGAGGCCACCGGCGTCCGGCCGTCCGGCGGGCGGGAGTGGCAACCCGTAACGTGGGACGCGTGGCAGAGACGCTCCCGCTCTTCCCCCTGGGCACAGTGCTGTTGCCAGGGGCGTCTTTGCCGTTGCACATCTTCGAGCCGCGCTACCGCCAGCTCGTCGTCGACCTGATGACCGGGTCGCTGTTCGGCCGCACCTTCGGTGTCGTGTGCATCAAGGAGGGCTGGGAGGTCGGCGCGGACAACGTCCGCTCGATGCGGGACATCGGCTGCTCCGCCGACCTGCTGGACGCGCGACCGCAGCCGGAGGGCCGCTTCGACATCGTCACGCGCGGCGTGCGGCGCTTCCGGTTGCTGGACGTCGATTCCACGACCGCGCCGTACCTGCTGGGCCAGATCGAGTACGTGGAAGACGCTCCCGTGCCCCAGGCGGCGCTGGAGGTCGTGCCGATCCTGGAACGCGGCGCGCGGGCGGCTCATGAGCGGTACTGCGGGGCGGCGTGGCACCGGGAGGACTGGTCCTCGCCGGCGGACGACGTCGACGTCGGGGCGTTGTCGTACCTGCTGGCCGCGGACTGCCTGCTGCCGGTCGAGGATCGGCAGCGGCTGCTGGAGGAGAGATCGCCGGCTCGGCGGTTGCGGCTCGTCCGGCGGATGCTGCACCGCGAGACCGGGATCCTCAGCGCCCTGAAGGCCGTGCCCGTGCCGCTGACCGAGTTCGGTCACGTGCCCAGCCCGAACTGACCGCCGCTCCAGGCGTCTGCAAGTACCACCAACCCAACATCAACAGGCCTGCAACTACACCCAACTTGTTCGGCGCACACCGAACAAGTTGGGTGTAGTTGGCGACGGTTCGATCATGAGTTGGTGGTACTTGCAAACGCCATCAGGAGGAGGCGGGCGGAGCCGATTGTCGGATCGTGGGATTGTGGTCTTGTGGGATTGTTGAACAATCCTTACTCTGAGGGCCACATCACACTCGACCACTCCTCCACCACGCTGCGAGGTGTCCCATGAGCACGTCCACAACTGAGGACACAGGCCGTTTCGCCTGGTTCCGCAGTCTCGGCACGAAGGGCAAACGCGCCTTCATCGGCGCGTTCGGCGGCTACGGGCTGGACTCCTACGACTACTGGGTCCTGCCGCTGAGCCTGGTCGCGATCACCGGCTACTTCGGCCTCACCAAGGCGGAAGCCGGTCTTCTCGGCACGAGCACGCTGCTCATGAGCGCCATCGGCGGCGCGGTCGCCGGCGTGATGGCCGACCGGTTCGGCCGCTCCAAAACGCTGATCATCACGGTCGCGGCGTACGCGTTCTTCACCGTGCTGTGCGGGTTCGCGACGAGCTACGAGACGTTGCTGGTCTTCCGCGCGCTGCAGGGCCTCGGGTTCGGTGGCGAGTGGGCCGCGGGCGCGATCCTCGTGGCCGAGTACTGCAAGCCGAAGTACCGCGGGCGCACGGTGGCGTTCATCCAGAGCGCGTGGGCGGTCGGCTGGGGTCTCGCGGTCGTCGTCAACACCCTCGTGGCCTCGCTGGCCGACCCGAGCTGGTCGTGGCGGATCATGTTCTGGACGGGTGCGCTGCCCGCGATCCTGATCTTCTACGTGCGCCGCAACGTGGACGACGCACCCGAAGCGAAGGCGCAGACCCACCAGAAGGGCACGTTCCCGAAGATCTTCCAGGGCGGCCTGCTCAAGACCACGCTGTTCGCCGCGCTGCTCGCCACCGGTGTCCAGGGCGGGTACTACACGCTCGCGACGTGGCTGCCGGCGTTCCTGCAGACCGGGCGCGGCCTCACGATCATCGGCACGGGCGGCTACCTCGCGTTCCTCATCACCGGCGCGTGGATCGGGTACGTCAGCGGCGGCTATCTCACGGATTACCTGGGGCGCAAGAAGACCTTCGTGCTCTTCGCGGTCGCCAGCGCGCTGCTCATCGTCGCCTACACGCAGATTCCCAACGGCGCCAACACGTTGGTGATGTTCCTCGGCTTCCCGCTCGGCTTCTGCATGTCGGCCATCTTCAGCGGGTTCGGCAGCTACCTGTCCGAGCTCTACCCGACGCACCTGCGCGGCACCGGGCAGGGCTTCACCTACAACTTCGGGCGGGCGTTCGGCGCGGTGTTCCCCGGCCTGGTCGGGTTCATGGCCGACCGGCTGGGCATCGGCGGTGCCATGCTGTTCGGTGCGGCGGCGTACGGAATCGCCGTGGTGGCGCTGATCTGGCTGCCGGAGACGGTGAACAAGGAGCTCGAATGACGACCGCGGGACAGGCGCCGGGACAGGCGCAGGCCAACCTGATCGCCATCCCGAAGGACTGGGCGTACGACTTCCTGCTCTTCACGCACCGCAACCCCAAGCCGTGCCCGGTGCTGGACGTGCTCGACGCCGGTGAGACGGTCAGCGCGCTCAAGCAGGACGCGGACGTGCGGACCCACGCGCCGCGCTACCGGATCTGGGAACACGGCGAGCTCGTCGCGGAGCCGGAGGACGCGACCGAGTACTGGCGCGACGACCTGGTGACGTTCCTGATCGGCTGCAGCTTCACGTTCGAGACGGCGCTGCGCAGCGCCGGAGTGCCGCTGCGGCACGTGGATCAGCGCAGGAACGTCTCCATGTTCGTCACGGACATCCAGTGCCGTCCCGCCGGACGGCTGCACGGGCCGATGGTCGTGTCGATGCGGTGGATTCCGGAGTCCCTTGTGGACATAGCGCACAAGGTCACCGCCCTGATGCCGTCGGTGCACGGGGCACCGGTCGGCGCCGGCGATCCGCGGATGCTCGGGATCGACGACGTGCACGCGCCGGACTTCGGGGACACCGTCGAGCCGGAACCCGGTGACGTGCCGGTGTTCTGGGCGTGCGGCGTGACTCCGCAGGCGGTGCTGATGAAGTCCAGGCCGCCGTTCGCGATCACGCACGCGCCGGGTCAGATGTTCGTCACCGACATGCCGGACTTCGCCTACCGGGTCGGGTAACCCGCTAAAGCCATGAGGGTGACCTTCATGGACCTGAGGTCCATGAAGGTCACCCTCATGGCAATTCAACCGAGGCGCCGCCCCAGGTCGTCCAGGCCATTCCACGCCGCACAGCAACCGTAGGCGAGCGCGGCCGCCAGCGGCCACGCCAGAACTCCCCACCACGTCTCCAAAGCAGGCGCGACGAGCAGGGTGTCGTTCGGCTTGATCGTCGACGGCATCGGGTACTTGCCGGCGGCCAGCGAGCCGCCGAAGTACTGCGCGAACCACGCCGCCGCGAGCGAACCGGCCGTCATCGCGAGCATCACGACCGGCCCACGCCGTTGCCGCAGCAGCCACACCGCGATGCCGGTGATCGAGCCCGCGCCCAGACCGATCAGCACGAACACCATCAGCGCGTCGAGCCGGTGGTAGCTCTCCACACCGATCGGGTAGAGCTTGTTGTCCTGCGGCGACACGATCTTGAGCTGCCCCGGGGCGAGCCACGACCACAGCAGCGCGGCGGGAATGCCGGCCGTGAACGTCGTCAGCAGCACGGCCAGGCCGGGCAGCAGATCCCGCTTCACCACGACCTTCGGCCGCGGCCGGATGTAGTGGTAGACGTACAGCGGCTCCGGCACGGGTTCGATGCGCACCGGCGCTGCTTTCTCGTCCATTCGCGAGAGGTTACTACCGAGCAGAAGTGATCTCACCGTGGCGGCTGCAGCGCGCCGTCCAGCCGTCCGGGGTCACCTGGACGACCATCCGGCGCGCGCACGCCGAGCAGTACCGAGGAGGGTCGATCATCGACAGCCGCTGTCGGCAGAACGAGTGGTCGACCTCATCCTCGGCCTTGCCACAAAAGGAGCAGTAGTTCATCAGAAGGTCTGGCTCAGCGCCTTGATCGGCATGGACAGTTCCTCGAGCATGTCGAGGTCCTGCTGGGCCGGCCGGCCGAGGTTCGTCAGGTAGTTGCCGACGATGATCGCGTTGATGCCGCCGAGCATGCCCTGCTTCGCACCCAGGTCGCCGAACGTCAGCTCTCGGCCGCCCGCGAACCGCAGGATCGTGCGGGGCAGCGCCAGCCGGAACGCACCGACCGTGCGCAGCGCCTCGGCGCCCTCGACGACCGGGTAGTTCTCGTAGGGCGTGCCGGGGTTCGGGATCAGGAAGTTGAGCGGCACCTCGTCCGGCTCCAGCTCGGCGAGCTGCACGGCGAACTCCGCGCGCTGCGCCAGCGTCTCCCCCATGCCGATGATGCCGCCGCAGCAGACCTCCATGCCGGCGTCGCGGATCATCCGCAACGTGTCCCAGCGCTCCTCCCAGGAGTGCGTGGTGACGACGTTCGGGAAGTGCGAGCGCGCGGTCTCGAGGTTGTGGTTGTAGCGGTGCACGCCCATCGCCACGAGCTCGTCGACCTGCTCCTGCGTGAGCATGCCGAGCGAGCACGCGATCTGGATGTCGTTGCCGTCCGCGCGGATCGCCTTGATGCCGTCGCGGACCTGCGAAAGCAGCCGCTTGTCCGGGCCGCGCACGGCCGCGACGATGCAGAACTCGGTCGCGCCGGTGTCCCTGGTCTGGCGCGCCGCGCGGACCAGGCCGGGGATGTCGAGCCACGCCGAACGCACTGGCGACGGGAACTGGCCCGACTGCGAGCAGAAGTGGCAGTCCTCGGGACAGCCACCGGTCTTCAGCGAGACGATGCCCTCGACCTCGACCTCGGGGCCGCACCAGCGCTCGCGCACCTCGTGCGCCAGCGCCAGGAGCTGGGGGACTCGATCTTCTGGCAGCTCGAGCACCTTCAGCACCTGAGCCTCGGTGAGCCCAACGCCTCGTTCGAGCACCTGCTCACGAGCCTCGTCGAGCACGTCGATCTGTTCCGGTGCTGCGGTCACGGTGTCTCCTCCTCTGTGGCCTGGCGAGCAGTCTGCCTCACTGAATCCTTCATCGTGGAGCGACGTAGGTCACTGGACCGCGAACTGAGCCGCGAACGTTTCCGGGTCGAACTCGCCGCCGAACCACGGTGAGAACGATCGCCTGGCGACGGCGAGGAAATCCACAGAACCGAGCTTGGTCACACCCTGCGGCAGCGCCCCCAGCAAGGGCGCACCGGCTTCCTCCGGCAGATCGATCAGGTTCGTCAGTGAGGCGAGGTCCGGGTGCAGCGGCCAGCTGCCCACCACCACGCCGAGCGATTCGATGCCACGCCGCCGCAGCGCCTCGGCGGTCAGCGCGGTCGTGTTCAGCGTCCCCAGGCCCGCCTGCGCCACGATCAGCACCGGCGCGTTCACCGCCCACGCGATGTCGGCCAGGGTCGAGCCGCTCTCGTCGAACCGGACCAGCAGCCCGCCCGCGCCCTCGACCAGCACCAGGTCGTGGGCGGCGTCGAGCTCGGTCACGGCGGAGGCGACGTCCTTGGGATGCACGGTGGCCATCCCGGCCCGTCGCGCGGCCGTGGCCGGGGCCAACGGATCGGGGTATCTCGCCAGCTCACGGGTCGTCACGTCACCCGCCAGCCGGGCCACCTCGGCCACATCACCCGGCTCACCGGGCAGCAGGCCGGTCTGCGCGGGCTTCAGCACCGCGACCCGCCTGCCTTCCGCCCTGGCCAACGCCGCGATGCCCGCGGTGACGGCAGTCTTGCCGACCTCGGTCCCAGTTCCCGTGATCACCAGCACGCTCACAGGCAATCACCCTATGCGCTCACATACCGTGACTGCATGGCTGAGCAACCGATCGTGATGTACGGCGCCGAGTGGTGTGGTGACTGCCGCCGGGCCAAGTCGTGGCTGACCCGCAACAACGTGCCGTTCACCTACGTCGACGTCGAGCACGACGACGAGGCGCGGGACCGGGCGATCGAGATCGCGGGCCGCAAGAACATCCCCGTCGTCGTGCTCCCGAACGGTGACTTCCTGGTCGAGCCGACCGACACTCAGCTCGCCGCCGCGATCACGCCCTGACAGATCGTGGCGACGTCGTCGTCCGTGCTGACGAACGGCGGCATCGTGTAGATCAGGTCGCGGAACGGCCGCAGCCACACGCCGGCGTCCACGGCCGCTTTGGTCGCTCGTGCCATGTCCACGGGCTCATGCAGCTGCACGACACCGATCGCGCCCAGCACGCGCACGTCCTTCACACCGGGCAACGCGCGTGCGGGTGCGAGGCCCTTCTTGAGGCCGTTCTCGATGCGGGCGACCTCGCGCTTCCAGTCCTGCGACAGCAGCAGGTCGATCGACGCCAGCGACACCGCCGACGCGAGCGGGTTGCCCATGAACGTCGGCCCGTGCGCGAGCACCGGCACCTCGCCCTTGCTGATCCCGTCCGCCACCCGTGACGTGCACAAAGTCGCGGCCATCGACAGATAACCGCCGGTCAGCGACTTGCCGACGCACATCACGTCCGGGCTGACGTTCGCGTGGTCGGCACCGAACAGCTCACCGGTGCGGCCGAAGCCCGTGGCGATCTCGTCGAACACCAGCAGGACGTCGTGCGTGTACGCGAGCTCACGCAGAACGTGCAGGTAGCGCGGGTCGTGGAACCGCATGCCGCCCGCACCCTGCACGACCGGCTCGACGATGATCGCGGCGAGCTCACCGGCGTGTTCCTCGATGACGTCCGCTAGGTGCTGCACGTACGCCGTGTCCATCTCGGCCGGCGGGGCGTCTGCGAACACCTGGACCGGCAGGATTCCACGCCACAGCGAATGCATCCCGCCCTCGGGATCGCACACGGACATGGGGTTGAACGTGTCGCCGTGGTACCCGCCGCGCCACGTCAGCAGCCGGTGCTTCTCCGGCCGGTTCTGCGAGCGCCAGTACTGCAGGCACATCTTGACCGCGACCTCGACCGACACCGAGCCGGAGTCGCACAGGAAGACGTGCTCCAGCCCCGCGGGCGAGATCTCGACGAGCTTCGCGCAGAGCCGGATGGCGGGCTCGTGCGTGAGCCCGCCGAACATCACGTGACTCATCCGGCCGAGCTGCTCGGTGACCGCGGCGTCCAGCACCGGGTGCCGGTAGCCGTGGATGGCCGCCCACCAGGACGACATCCCGTCGACGAGCTCACGGCCGTCCGCGAGCGTGAGCCGGACACCCTCGGCCGAGCTGACGAGCAGCGGCTCCTGGGTGCCCGGCATCGGGCCGTACGGGTGCCAGACGTGCGCCTGGTCGAGCTTCAGCAGGTCGTCCACCCGCCGAAGATTAAGCGAGGCGGACCGGAAGCGTGTGCAGACCGCGGATCAACGTGCTGTCCCGCCACACCAGCGTCTCCGGCTCGGCGGCCAGCGTGAGGTTGGGGAACCGCCTGAGCAACGCCGTGAGCGCCACGTCGAACTCCAGCCGGGCCAGCGGTGCGCCCAGGCAGAAGTGGATGCCGTGCCCGAACGCGACGTGGCCCCGCGCGTCGCGGGTGACGTCGAGCTGGTCGGCGTTCGCATAGCGGTCCGGATCCCGGTTGGCCGCGACCAGCGACACCATCACGAGCTCCTCCGCGGGGACCGTGACGCTGCCCAGCTCGATCGGCACGGTGGTGTAGCGGAAGGTCGCGATGTTGACCGGCCCCTCCAGCCGCAGGAACTCCTCCCCCGCCGCCGGGATCAGCTCGGGCCGGTCCTTGAGGATCTGCAACTGATCGGGGTTGCGCAGCAGCGCGAGCACCGCGTTGCCGATGAGGTTCACCGTCGTCTCGTGGCCGGCGACGAGCAGCAGGAACGCCATCGACACCAGCTCGTTGCGGTCGAGGCGGTCGCCGGAGTCGTCGGCGTGCACGAGCGCGGAGAAGAAGTCGTCGGTCTGCTCGGCCGCCGCGATCCGGTCGACGTGCTCGAACAGGAACTGGGCCATCGCGGCACCGGCCTGCGCGATCTGCTCCTGCGTGCCGTAGGACAGCAGCTGGTTCGACCACTCGCGGAACTCGTCGCGGTTGTCGATCGGGATGCCGAGCAGCTCGCAGATCACCGTGATCGGCAACGGGAACGCGAAGGCCTCCAGCAGGTCGACCTCCGTGCCGTCGGCCATCTTCGCGATCAGCTCGGCGGCGATCTCCTCGACCCGCGGCCGCATCAGCTCGATCCGGCGGGCGGTGAACGCCTTGGTCACGAGCTTGCGCAGCCGGGTGTGACCGGGCTGATCCATGTTGAGCATGTGCACGGTCAGCGCCTGGTCGAACATGCGCCGGTCGGTGTCCGGCGGTGAGTGGCGTTCGAAGATGTGGCGGCCGTCGAGGATGTTCTTGCTGATCCTCGGGTCGGTCAGCGCGACCTTGGCCTCTTCGTAACGAGTCACGAGCCAGACCTTGAGTCCTCGCGGCAGGAGGACCTCTCGCACGGGCCCCTCGGCACGCAACATGTCGTGCACTTCGTGCGGGTTCTGGACGTAGTCGGCGGGCAACTGGGTGAGAGTCGTCACCTCACCCAGTTAACCCCGTTTACTACTCGCTCGCCACCAAAAGTCGAGCATTCCTCCACTGGCGAAAGTCACCGCTGGATGGTGATGCCCCGGATGGTCTTGAGATCACCGAAGAACGACGGCGTCGGCTGGACCCGGTAGTTGTCCACCACCAGCATTTCCTTCGACTTGTCGCGCTTCTGGACCTCCAGATGCACCGCGACGTGGCCCTCGTGCGACTTGAGCGTGATCTTGAGCTCCTCGACCAGCTCGGGCGTCAGCATCTTGGTGGTGAGCCCGAGGACGACCGGCGGATCCGCGTCGGGATTCAGCTCCGCGTCGCTGATGTCGAGCGGGACGACACCGTCACCGAAGATCGCCATCTTGTCCTCGCGCCAGTTCACCCGCCCCTTCACGCACACGGCGGAGTCGAGCTCCAGATCGTCGCGAAGCACCTCGTAGGACTTCGGGAAGAACAACACCTCGATGGACGCGTCCAGGTCCTCGATGACGGTGATCGCCCACGGCAGGCCGTTCTTGTTCACCCGGCGCTCGATCGACGAGATCATGCCCGAGACGATCAGCTCGCCTTCCTTGGGCGGATCGTCGAGCACGACCGCGATCGGCCTCGGCGCGAACTTGCGCAGGATCCGCTCGGCACCGTCGAGCGGGTGCGAGGACACGTACAGCCCCAGCATCTCCTTCTCGAGGCTGAGCATCTGCTTGCGCTGGTACTCGTCGGTGCCGAACTTGAGGTGCGCCAACGGTGACGTGCTGTCGTCCTGCTCGTCACCGCTGTCGGCGCCGAACAGGTCGAACTGGCCTTCCGCTTCCTTGCGCTTGATCGGGACGACGGCGTCGACCGCGTCCTCGTGCACCTGGATCAGCGACAGCCGCGTGTTGCCGAACGCGTCGAACGCACCGGCCTTGATCAGCGACTCGATCACGCGCTTGTTGCACGCGACGAGCTCGGACTTGTCCATGAAGTCCGTGAAGGACGTGTAGGCGCCCTTCTCCTTGCGGGTCTTGATGATCGACTCGACGACGTTCGCGCCGACGTTGCGGATCGCGCCGAGACCGAAGCGGATGTCCGTGCCGACCGCACCGAAGCGCAGCGCCGACTCGTTGACGTCCGGCGGGAGGACCTTGATGCCCAGGCGGCGGCACTCGGCGAGGTAGACCGCCGACTTGTCCTTGTTGTCACCGACCGACGTGAGCAGGGCGGCCATGTACTCGGCGCGGAAGTTCGCCTTGAGGTACGCCGTCCAGTACGAGATGAGGCCGTACGCGGCGGCGTGCGACTTGTTGAACGCGTAGCCGGCGAACGGGAGGATCGTGTCCCACAGCGCCTTGATCGCCTCGTCGGAGAAGCCGCGCGGGTCGTTGCGCATGCCCTGCTGGAAGCCCTCGAACTCCTTGGCGAGGACCTCGGCCTTCTTCTTGCCCATCGCCTTGCGGAGCACGTCCGCGCGGCCCATCGAGTAGCCGGCGACCTCCTGCGCGATGAACATGATCTGCTCTTGGTAGACGATCAGGCCATGCGTCTCGCCGAGGATGACCTTGAGCGGTTCCTCGAGCTGCGGGTGGATCGGCTTGACTTCCTGGCGGCCGTTCTTGCGGTCCGCGTAGTCGTTGTGCGCGTTCACACCCATCGGACCGGGCCGGTACAGCGCGCCGACCGCGACGATGTCCTCGAACGTCGTCGGCTGCATCCTGCGCAGCAGGTCGCGCATCGGCCCGCCGTCCAGCTGGAACACGCCGAGCGTGTCACCGCGGCCGAGCAGGGCGTAGGTCTCCGGGTCGTCCAGCGTGAGCTTGTCGAAGTCCGGGACCGCGTCCTTGCCGCGGTTGGCCTCGATGTTCTCGATGGCGTCGCCCATCACCGTGAGGTTGCGCAGCCCGAGGAAGTCCATCTTCAGCAGGCCGATGTTCTCGCACGACGGGTAGTCCCAGCCGGTGATGAACGAGCCGTCGTCGCGGTACCACAGCGGGATGGAGTCGGTGAGCGGGTCCTTCGACATGATCACCGCGCAGGCGTGCACGCCGGCGTTGCGGATCAGGCCCTCGAGACCGAGCGCGGTGTCGAAGATCTCCTTGACCTGGGAGTCGGTCTCCAGCAGCGACCGGACCTCGGCGGCCTCGCCGTAGCGCGGGTGGCTCTTGTTGACGATGCCGTTGAGCGGGATGTCCTTCGCCATGATCGGCGGCGGCAGCGCCTTGGAGATCTTGTCGGCGATCGCGAAGCCCGGCTGACCGTGGTGCACGCGCGCCGAGTCCTTCAGCGCCGCCTTGGTCTTGATGGTGCCGAAGGTGATGACCTGCGCGACCCGGTCCGCGCCGTACTTCTCGCTGGCGTAACGGATCATCTCGCCGCGACGGCGGTCGTCGAAGTCGATGTCGATGTCGGGCATGGCGGTGCGCTCGGGGTTCAGGAACCGCTCGAACAGCAGACCGTGCGGGATGGGGTCGATGTTCGTGATGCCCATCGCCCACGACACCGCGGCACCCGCGGCCGAACCACGGCCGGGACCGACCCGGATGCCCACGCTGCGGGCGTAGTTGATCAGGTCGGCGACGATGAGGAAGTACGCCGGGAAGCCCTTGTCGATGATGACCTGGGCCTCGAAGTCACAGCGCTTGATGTACTCCTCGGGGACTTCCTGGCCGGTGAACCGCCACTCGAGACCGCGCCGGATCTCCTTGCGGAACCACGAAGCCTGGTCCTCGCCCTCGGGGACCTCGAAGTTCGGGATGCGGTCCTTGACGCTCCAGATGTCGGCGTAGGACTCGATCTTCTCGGCGACGAGCAGCGTGTTGTCGCACGCCTCCGGCAGGTCCTTCCAGATCTGCCGCATCTCCTCGGCGGACTTGAGGTAGTAGCCGTCGCCGTCGAACTTGAACCGGTTCGGGTCGGTCAGCATCTTGCCGGACTGCACGCACAGCAGGGCCGAGTGCGTGTCCGCCTGGTCCTTGGTGACGTAGTGGCTGTCGTTGGTCGCGAGCGGCGGGATGCCGAGCTTCTTGCTGATCTCCAGCAGCTCGTCGCGAACCCGGCGCTCGATCTCGAGGCCGTGATCCATCAGCTCGAGGAAGAAGTTCTCCGCGCCGAAGATGTCGCGGTAGTCGGAGGCGGCCTGGTAGGCCTCCTGCACCTGGCCGAGCCGCAGCCGGGTCTGCACCTCGCCGGACGGGCAGCCGGTCGTGGCGATGATGCCCTCGGCGTGCTCGGCGACGAGCTCGCGGTCCATCCGGGGCTTGTAGTAGTAGCCCGTCTTGCTGGCCTCGGTGTGCAGCCGGAACAGGTTCCGCAGACCGGTCGCGTCCTTCGCCCACATGGTCATGTGGGTGTACGCACCGGCACCGGAGATGTCGTCGCCGCGCTGGCCGGGGTCGCCCCAGGCGACCGGCTTCTTGTGCAGGCGGTTGTGCGGAGCGAGGTAGGCCTCGATGCCGATGATCGGCTTGATGCCGGTCTTGGTGGCCGTCTGGTAGAACTCGTCGGCCCCGTACATGTTGCCGTGGTCGCTCATACCGACAGCGGTCATGCCGAGCCGCTCGGCCTCCTCGAACAGCGGGGCCACCTTGGCCGCACCGTCGAGCATCGAGTACTCGGTGTGCACGTGCAGATGCACAAACGAGTCCGACACCGGCAACCCCCTTGTGTAGCAAGCGTTTTAGCGCGAACAAGGGACGAAGACGTCCTGGCGCCGGTCGAGCCTACAGGCCCTGCCGGGCGCCGGGTGCGACCGGCGCGCGGGTGGCGCCAAACCGCCTGGTCACATCATGGGCGTGAGGTGGCTCGCGGAGGCCTTGATCTCGATCCGGCAGGCGATGACGCGAAGATCTCACCCGGCAGGTAGCGTTTCAATTCGTGGTGGCCCCTGATCCCGTAGACGCTCGCCTGCTCGCCGTTCTAGCCGAGTCGGGCCGCGCCGCTGTGCACGAGATCGCCCAGCGCCTCGGCATGGATCCACGCGAGGCCGCCATGCGCCTGATCACCCTGTCCGGCAGCGGTCTCCCGCTGTTGGTGGGTGTCGAATGCGACCCCAACGGCGTGCGCCGGGCCCTCGCCAACGCCGCCGCCTACGGCAACTACATGGGCCCACCGCCGTCCGGTGGCTACGCGGTGCACCAGAGCGGTCCCCACCACGTGAGCGGCCCGCACCAGGTCCCGTACGGCCCGCAGGGCCCGTCCAGCCAGCCGTTCCCGGCCCAGCCTCAGCCCCAAGCGACCTGGGGTCCGCCGCAGTCGGCCGGCTGGGTGCGCGCGGACCAGCCGCAACCCAGGCCCGTGTCCCGCACCGGCAAGGTCGGCACGTCCCTCGAGGCGGACAGCCTGGAAGGTGCCCACCTCTCGATCCAGCTGGTGGAGGTCGTCGACCCGGCGGACTTCCTGTTCACCGCGGCGGGCTACAAGCTGGCCGAGGGCGAGCGGTCCGTGGTCGTGCACACCGAGGTGACGAACACGTCGCAGGTGCCCTACACCTCGCTCCCGGACATGTACCTGGTCCTGGTCACCAAGACCGGCGAGACCGTGACGAAGGCCCCGGTGTCCCTGTCCTCCCGCCCCGCGCACAAGCTGGGCGTGCAGCCGGGCGAGACCACCGGCGGGCACACCGTCTTCGTGCTGCCGGACGCGACCGAGGTCATCCAGGTGCGCTGGAGCGTGCGGCCCGAGGTCGACCTCAACACGCTCGTCTGGACCGTCGAGGACTAGTGCCGGGCCGACCGGGCCCGGCAGCCGCGATCAGCCCTCTTCGCGCAGCTTCTCCAGCGAGGCGGCCAGGTCAGCCGGGTACTCCGACGTGTAGGTGACCCACTGCCCGTCCGCCGGGTGGTGGAACCCGAGCTGCCGTGCGTGCAGCCACTGCCGCGACACCCCGAGCCGCTTGGCCAGCGTCGGGTCGGCGCCGTACGTCAGGTCGCCGACGCACGGGTGGTGCAGCGCCGAGAAGTGCACGCGGATCTGGTGCGTGCGCCCGGTCTCCAGGTGCACCTCGACGAACGACGCCGCGCGGAACGCCTCGATGACCTCGTAGTGCGTGATGGACGGCTTGCCGTCCTGCATCACCGCGAACTTGTAGTCGTGCTTCGGGTGCCGGTCGATCGGGGCGTCGATCGTGCCCTTGATCGGGTCCGGGTGGCCCTGAACGATCGAGTGGTACACCTTGTCGACGGTCCGCTCTTTGAAGGCGTGCTTCAAAGCCGAGTAGGCCGACTCCGACTTGGCCACGACCATCACACCCGTGGTGCCGACGTCGAGCCGGTGCACGACACCCTGCCGCTCGGCAGCCCCGGAGGTGGCGATCCGGTGCCCGGCGGCGGCCAGGCCACCGACGACGGTCGGGCCGGTCCAGCCGGGCGACGGGTGCACGGCGACGCCCACCGGCTTGTCGACGACGATGATGTCGTCGTCCTCGTGGATCACGACGAGGCCTTCGACCGGAATCGCCTGGACGGTGATCGGCTGCGGCGGGGCCGGCAGAGTGATCTCCAGCATCGCGCCGGCGACCAGCCGATCCGACTTGCCGACCACCCGTCCGTCGATCAGCACGTCGTCCGCATCGGCGATGCCGGCGACGACGGTGCGGGACAACCCGAGCAGTTTGGCGAGGCCCGCGTCCACACGCATGCCGTCCAGCCCGTCGGGAATCGGCAGCGTTCGGTATCCGCTCACGCCTCGACCTTTTTCTCTTTGTGGACCGTCCCGTCGTAGTCGTGCTGCATTAGCGCCAGCACCACGATCGTCGCGCCACCGCAGACGATCGCCATGTCAGCGACGTTGAACACCGGCCAAACGCGGCCGAACGGGTCGAACAGCGAGAGGAAGTCCACCACGTGGCCGCGCAGCGGACCCGGCTCGCGGAAGATGCGGTCGGCGAGGTTGCCGACGGCACCGCCCAGCACCAGGCCGAGGCCGATGGCCCAGCCCTGGGAGCGGAGGTTGCGCGCGATCCAGAGGATGAACCCGACGACACCCAGCGCGATCAGCGCGAGGATCCACGTCCAGCCCTCGGCCAGCCCGAAGGCGGCACCGGGATTGCGGACGAACGTCAGGTAGAGCACGCCACCGAACAGCTTGATCGGCTCGGCATCCTCGAGAAAGGCCACGGACAGGACTTTTGTGAGGATGTCCAGGACCAGCACACCGGCCGCGAGCACGGCGAGCAGGTGCACTCTCGGCTCCGGCAGCGACCCGGTGATCGAGAACTCGGCAGCGTCGTCGTCCTCGGAAGGCTTCGTTTCCGCAGCCTTCTCCGGTTCGGCGTCCGCCTCGGGTTTCGGTTCCTCGACCACCTCAGGCTCGCCGGCCTGCTCTTCAGCAGGCTTGGCGGCGGCCTTCTCGTCGGCCTTGGACTCGTCACTCACCAGGTCATTGTCCACGACCGGGACTACGCGAGGAACGGCGGCAGGGTTCGGCTGTCGTCCTCGGGCACCCAGCGGCCGTCGCGCTGCGTGTAAGTCCACTTGGGACCTTCGGTGACGAGCGTGCGCAACGCCGCCACCAAACGGTCCACGTGCTCGGCCGTCGTACCGAGGCCGATCGACGCGCGCACAGCGCGTTCTTCGTTCGAACCGGCCTGCTTGACCAGGCGGCCGACGATCACGTGCGCGCAGAACGCGCCGTCCCGCACACCGATGCCGTACTCGGCGGAAAGGGCCGCCGCGAGGAAGCCCGCGTCGAAACCGGCGATGGTGAAGCTCACGACGCCCACGCGGTCGGCGTCGGTCAGGATCGACAGCTCCCGGAAGCCGGGAACCGTGCGCAGGCCCTCACGCAGGCGCGTGAGCAGCTCCTGCTCGTGCGCGATGGTCTGCTCCCAGTGCCGCGAGAGGATCTCGCAGGCCGCGGCCAGCGCGTGCACGCCGACGACGTTCGGGCTGCCCGCCTCGTGCCGCTCCGGCACCTTCGACCAGGCAACGCCCAGGCGGTCGCCGTGATCGGTGACCTTGGCCGTGGCGCCGCCGCCCACCAGGTACGGCTGGGCCTGCTGCAGCCAGTCCGCGCGGCCCACCAGCACGCCGGCACCGAACGGCGCGTAGATCTTGTGACCGGAGAACGCGATGTAGTCGACGCCCAGCTCACGGGCGTTGATCGGGCGGTGCGGGGCGAGCTGCGCCGCGTCCAGCGCGACGCGGGCACCGTGCGAACGCGCGACCTTCGCGAGCTCGGCTACCGGCCACAACTCGCCGGTGACGTTGGACGCCCCGGTGACGATCACGAGCCGCGGACCGACCGGGGCGGCGGTCAGGGCCCGGTCCAGTGCCGCGAGGGCCGCACCGGACGACGTAGGGGTGGCGATCCGCTGCACGTTGGGACCGCGCCAGGGCAGCAGTGCCGCGTGGTGCTCGCTGTCGAACAGCACCACGGCCGTGCCCTTGGGAACGCTGCGTGCCAGCAGGTTCAGCGAATCGGTGGTGTTGCGGGTGAAGACGACGGCGTCGGAGGAGTGCGCGCCGACGAACTTCCGCACGCGGTCACGTGCCTGCTCGTAGACGCGGGTGGAGACCTGGGAGGCGAACCCGGCGCCGCGGTGCACGCTGGCGTACCAGGGCAGCAGCTCGTCGACGGCGTCGCGGACCTCCTGCAGACACGGCGCGCTGGCCGCGTGATCGAGGTTGGCGTACGTGACGCGCTCTCCGGTCACCAGCGGAATCCGCAGGTCGGAACCGACGACAGCGGGAACCGAAGCGGTGGTGTTCGGGGTGATCGCGAGCGTCATCGAGCTGCCTCCTGCGGCCTGGGGGCCTGACTGGAGGCCCGCGCTTGACCGGCGCCCTACGCGCCGGACCAGGTCCTCACCAAGGGCACCCCACCGCGGTAGGAGGGTTGCCGGCCAGCAAGCTTGGGCTTGACGCTGGCTCTCATGACCTGCCGATGACGTTAGCGGACCCTCACAACACGCGTCGAGAGCCGATCACATGGTGAGAAGCCTCGGAAACCGAGCTAGTCCCCGGTCTCGCCCTTCCACCGTGCGTAGCGACCGGCGCGGTCCACGGCTCGTATCCGCCGCTCAGCGGCATCGCGCGCCTCTTCGGTGGTGACGATGAGCAACTGGTCCTCGGTCTGCAGCCTGGTCGTCGGCTGTGGCGTGAAACTCTTTCCGCCGCGCACCACGAGGCTCACCGTGGCGCCGCTGGGCAGCCGCAGTTCGGACATGTAGACGCCGTGCAGCTTCGACCCGCGCTGGAGGTGGACCTGCAGCAGTTCGGCGCCCAGCTCGTCGAGCGGCGAGGAGTCGACCTGCACCTCCTGCGCTTCGCCCGAGCGCACCAGACCGAGACGCCGGGCGAGGAACGGCAGCGTCGTGCCCTGCACCACCGTCAGCACGATGACCAGCACGAACACCGCGTCTACCAGCTCGCGCGCACCCTCGACGCCCTGGATCAACGGGATCAGCGCGAAGACGATCGGCACCGCGCCGCGCAGACCTGACCACGAGAGGAACGCCTGTTCGCGCCACGGCACCTTGAACGGCAGCGCGGCGAGCATCACGGACAGCGGCCGCGCCACGAAGGTCAGCACGACACCCGCGATCAGCGCGGGGAACAGCACGTCGAGCAGCCGCGAGGGAGAGGCGTAGAGGCCCAGTAAAACGAAGAGCCCGATCTGCGCGAGCCAGCCGAGGCCCTCGGCGAAGGAGAGGGTGTCGGCGCGGTGCGGCAGGCGGGCGTTGCCGAGGACGAGCGCGGCCACGTAGGTGGCGAGGAATCCGGAGGCGTGCAGCAGGTCGCCCGCCGTGTAGGCCATCACGCACACCGCCACCGTGGCGAGCGGGTACAGGCCGGTGGCGGGCAGCGCCGCGCGTCTCAGCCCGGCGCCACCGAGCCAGCCGAGCGCGACACCGATGAGCGCGCCCGCGGCCAGTTCGTAGAGCACCAGCAGCGGCGCGGTCCAGGTGATCTCGTCCGCCGAGGCCAGCAGCACGACGGCGATGTAGACCGGCGCGTCGTTGAGACCCGACTCGAGCTCCAGCGCGCCGGTGAGCCGCGGCCCCACGCCCAGTGTCCGCAGGACGCTGAAGACGGCGGCCGCGTCGGTGGACGACAGCACCGCGCCCCAGAGCAGCGCCATCCGCCAGTCGAGGCCGAGCAGGTGGTGCAGTGCCGTTCCGGTGATCGCGACACTCACTGCAACGGCCACTGTGGACAGTGCGACGCCTAACCACAGCGAGGTCTTCACGGCCTGCCAGCGGGTCGTGAGCCCGCCCTCGGTCAGGATCAGCACGAGGGCCGCGATGCCCAGCGACTGGGTGAGGTCCGCGTCGTCGAAGTGGATGCCGAGCACGGACTCGCCGAGGACGACGCCGATGCCCAGGTACAGCAGGAGTGAGGGCAGGCCGAGGCGGATCGACACCCGCACCGCGATCACGGAGACCAGCAGGACGGCGGCGCCGATGCCCAGAACAAGCGTGACGTCACCCACCTGGACCATTCTGATTGATCACCACCGAAATGGACGAATCCGACGCGACAACCCGACGTTCGCACCTACCGGGCTCATGCACAGTGGAGCATGTTGATCAGTGGCTCAATCCCTACCCTGCACGGAGTTGAACCATGAGGATCCTGATCGCGCTGGCGGCCGCCTTGATGGTGACCGGAACCACAGCAGCGCAAGCGGCCGCTCCGGCGGTCATGGCCGCCCCCAACATCTCGGTGGCCAACGTCCAGTCACACCTCAACCAGTTCCAGTCGATCGCGAACGCCAACGGCGGCAACCGCGCTCACGGACGTCCGGGGTACCTGGCCTCGGTCAACTGGGTGAAGAGCAAGCTCGACGCGGCCGGCTTCGTCACGCGGGTGCAGTCGTTCACCTACGGCGGCGCCACCGGCTACAACCTGATCGCGGACTACCCCGGCGGCGACGTGAACAACATCGTCATGCTGGGCAGTCACCTCGACAGCGTCACCGCGGGCCCCGGCATCAACGACAACGGCACGGGTTCGGCGTCGATCCTGGAGGTCGCTCTCCAGATGAAGGCCACCGGCTTCCAGCCGGCCAAGCACGTGCGGTTCGGCTGGTGGGGTGCCGAGGAGCGCGGCCTGATCGGCTCGACCAACTACGTGAACTCCCTGTCGGCGACCGACAAGTCGAAGATCAAGGCGTACCTGAACTTCGACATGACGGGCTCGCCGAACCCCGGCTACTTCGTCTACAGCGCCTCCGGTCAGCCCTCCGGTTCGCTGGCGCTGCAGCAGCGGCTGCAGGCGGGCTTCACGTCGATCAACGTCCAGACCGAGCTGACCAGCGTCGGCGGCCGCTCCGACCACGCGGCGTTCGCCCGCGCGGGCATCCCGATCGGCGGCACGTTCACCGGCGCCGAGGGCCGCAAGACCGCGGCTCAGGCGCAGAAGTGGGGCGGCACGTCCGGCCAGGCCTACGACCGTTGCTACCACGCCTCCTGCGACACCACGTCCAACATCAACGTCCCGGCGCTCGACCGCAACGCGGACGTGATCGCCTACACGTTGTGGGCGACCGCGGTCTGATCTCGCGCGGCCTGATTCGTGGCTAGTACCTGCACGGCCTCGTCGAGCACCGGTTCGACGAGGCCGGGCAGGGTCGCGTACATCTGCACCTGCCCCAGGTAGAGGCTGAACGCGATCAACGCGCGCTTCCTGGCGTGCTCAGCGTCGAACCCCAGCTCTTCGAACAGCTCCCTCAGGTACCCGAGCCTGCGCTCCGTCACCCGGTGCAGCACCGGCGCGATGACGGGATCGTGCGCACCCTGCTGCAGGGCGAGCTCGACGGACCCCTTGCGACTGCGGTCGAGCACCGTGCCGAACAACGTCCTGAGCTTGTCCAGCGGCGTCGCCTCCGCCTCGACGAGCTCGATCACGGCCTCGGTGTGCTCCCGCTCCCACCGCTCGACGGTGGCTTTGAGCAGCGCCTCCCGGTTCGAGAAGTGGTGGTAGACGCTGCCCTTCGTCGCCCCGGCGCGCGCCGCGAGCGGCTCGATCGCCACGGCCGGGAGCCCGCCCTCGGCCAGCGCTCTCAGCGCTATCTCAGTCCAGTCGTCACGAGATCGCCGCACCACGGTTCCGTACGCTACCGTATGTTTCATGAACATACGCCAGCGTATGGAAGGGGGAAGCATGATCAGGAACGTGCACTCCAGGGACCTGGGCGTCCCGGCAGGCCCGTTCGTCGAGCGCGTCCAGGAGCTCTGGCCACCGGCCTGGGGCACGCAGGAGTTCGACCGCCCGCTCGGGGTCGGCGCCGACGGCGGCCACGGCCCGATCCGCTACCGGTGCGTGGCGTTCGAGCCGGGCTCGTCGATCACGTTCGAGTTCACCGATCTCTCCGGCACCCACACGCTGTCGGCCTCGGGCACCGTGCTGCGGCACGAACTGGTCGGCGACTTCGGGTTCGTCGCGTGGCTGCGCTGGGTCGTGGCGATCCGCTGGCTGCACGACGCGTGCCTGGAGGACCTCCTGGACGGCTTCGAACGCGCAGCGGGCCGGGAACCGAAGTCCCCGGCCCGCTGGTCCTGGTGGGTGCGCCTGGTGCGGCGCGCGTTCATCCCGCGCCGGCGTCAGCCGCAGCGCGCGTAACGCGGAACCTGGTTGTCGTTCCCAGGCCGGTAGCCGTAGCCGTAGACAGCGCCGCTCTCGTCCACCGCGTCCGGCCAGAGGTCGGCGGTCACCGGGACGTACTCGCCGGGTGATCGCCACAGCCCCACGCCGTCTCCCGCGGCCTGACCGAGCACCTCACCCGCCGCGTTGGAGTCGTACACGTCGGCGAGTTCGGGAATGGTGCGCACGATCTTGCCGTCCAGTCCCCACTCGACGACCGTGCGTCCCTCGAGCGGCTCAGCGTGGACCGACGTGCCGAAGATCCGGCCGCCGCTGATGGACTCCACGTAGGCCGAGTAGTCGCCGGGCAGGGGCTCCAGCCTGGTCTGGTTGCCGTTGCGGTCCCAGACGTGGCTGATGCGCCGGCTGAGCGGCCCCACCTCCTGCGCGACGACGTTGCCCTGGTCGTCGAAACCCTTCACGAACCGCACGAGGCCGTTGCGGGTGCCCGGCAACTCCCTCGGCGTCGTCGATCCGGGCTCCCACACCAGCAGCGGGCCGTACAGGCTGTACGGGCCGGACTGGCCGGCGGCCGCACCCGAGTTGTTGATGTGGCTGGCGATCGCCTGCGTCTTGCCGGTCGCCGGCTCCAACTGCTCCCGGACACCGTTCTCGATCCGGAACGGGAGGCTGTCCGACATGCCCACCACCGTGCCGGAGTTGTTGACGTCGAACACCTTCGCGCTCTCCGGGTGGACGCCGTGCACCACCCCGTCGCGCCAGACGACCGTCGCGTTCTGGTGCTGGGAGTGGTAACCCTCGCCCAGCACCCACTCACCGTTGTCCGACGAGCCGGAGACCCTGATCCCCGAGAACCCGTCGGCCAGTGGCAGATCCGTCGTCACCCAGGTGCACGCGGCCTGCGCCTGCGCCGCACCTGGTGCTGCCAGCGCCACGGCTAGTGCCGCGGCCATCCCCAACTTGCTCAGCCTCTGCACGCACTTCCCCCATCACGTTTCGGCGGTGGCTCGCCACCACGTTAGGGGCGCGGACTCACGCTTCGCTCACACCTTCGCGACAGCGGGCGCAGGACGAAGGGGGCCGGCGCCTGATCGGCACCGGCCCCCTTTACGTCAAGCACTGTGAAGGCGCGTCAATCAGCCCGTCGTAATGGTGACGCCGTAGTGGTTGGCCGCGTCCACAACCGGCTGATAGTAGGAATAGAAACCGGTGGCCCCGGCGCCGCGGTTCCACCCGCATTCGGCGTCAGTCGGACCGCCCGACGTCAAACCCTGCGCGGTGTTGCCGGAAATGTAGGCGCCGCCGCTGTCGCCGCCCTCGGTGCACACGGTGGAGCGCGCCAGGCCGTTCGTCGAGACGGACTGGCCGCTGTAGCGGACCGACTGGTCGTAGTGCGTGATGCTGCCGCAGGTCCAGCCCGTCGTGTTGCCCGCCTTGCAGATGGCCGTGCCCACCGGCGCCTTCGACAGGCCGGTGATCGACACGGTGCTGCCGTTGCGGGTGTCCACGTAGCCACGTGGCGTGTCCTCGGCGTCGATGCTCATCAGCCCCATGTCGACACTCGGGAACCGGGTGGCGACGCCCTTGCCGATGTGGGTGCCGTTCGCGTCGAGGATGTCGGGGTTGCCCACCACGCAGTGGCCGGCCGTGAGCATGACCTTGGCACCACTGGAGTTCGTGCCGGTGAAGCCGAGCGAGCAGTTCGTGCCGGGCACGAGGTCCATGATCTGGCCGGGCACCACGTCCGCCTGCGGGGCGAGTGCGGCACCGGCCCGTTCGACCACGACACCGTCCAGCGCGGACAACTTGCCTGCCAGCGCGCTGGACGCGTCCGCCGACACGGTCACCACGACGCGGTCCTGCACGATGTCGGGACCCCACGACTGAACCTGGGCCAGATCCGCCCCGAGCACCTGCTCCACCTGCGCAGACAGGCGCTTCAACGCCTGCTCGCCGCGGACACCGGTGCGCGGCTTGAGACCCGCGGAGGCCACCCGGCCGGCGTCGGACGTCGTGACCACGAGCGCTCCGTCGCGGTCGAAGTAGGCGCCATCGGTCGGCACGCCCTGGGCCTGCAGGCCGGCCAGAGCGCGGGACAGGTTCTGCTCGCGGTCCAGCCGGGCGATCGCCTTGCCCGGCGTCGTGCCCAGGTGGGCCGCCAGGGCCTCGACCATCGCGGGCTCGTACCGATCGGCGGACGCGGCCGGGGGCAGCAGGACGGCTCCGGCCGTGACACCTGCCAGCAGCAGGGCGCCTTGCAGACGCATACGCATTTCGTTCTACCTTCGTCGCAGGGTGACTGGGGTTCGCTCATGAATCCAAGAATTGCTCTTGGGTAGCGAGAAGCTAACTTCCAAATGAAGAGCAGAACACCTGCGAAAGTAGGTCCACGTCTCAATTCGACGCGTAAAACGAAAATCCCGCACTTATCCGCAAACGTTTTCAGCCCGTTTCACGCCCGACTATCACGTTCGCATTTGTTTTTCCACCGAAGCGAGGTCGCCTGCCCTAACGGGCGACCTCGCCTCCCTCAAGTCACGCGCAGCGTGCGTGGATCGGGTGGCACCGGCGTCGACGAACTCCGAAGCGATGTCCGGTTGCGCACCGTCCGGACCCCGGCCGAGCACGTCACCCGACGCGGTCTGACACTTTTCGGCGGCAGACATGGCACGGGGCCGCTGTCAGCAGACAGCGGCCCCGGCACAACGGGAATCAGACCCGTGCGACAGCCACCTTCACCCGAGCACCGTCACCGACGGTGCCCTCCGAGGTCCCGGCTCCGAACACGACCTCCGAGGTCAGCGTCTCGGCCTTCACGAACTCCAGGTGCGGCTCGACCGCGGCCCGCACCTCGGCCGGCAACTCCAGCGTCAGCGTGATCCGGTCGGACACGTCCAGCGCCGCGTCCTTGCGCGCCTGCTGCACCACCCGCACCAGGTCACGCGCGACGCCTTCAGCCTCCAGCACCGGCGTCACCACGGTGTCGAGCACGACGACACCGGCACCACCCGGCAGCGCCGACGTGGCGGCCGGATCCGTTGCCACCAAACGCTGTTCGTACTCACCCTCGAACAGCTCGACACCGGCGGCGACCACCTGACCGTCCACAAGGGACCAGTCGCCGGCCTTGACGGCCTTGATGACCTTCTGCACGTTCGGCCCGAGCCGGGGACCGGCGGCACGCGCGTTCACGACGAGCTGGAACTGCCCGTAGGCGTCGACGTCCGTGGACAGCGACACCTCCTTGACGTTGACCTCGTCGCGCACGATCTCGGCGAAGTCCTCCAGCGAACCGGCCGTGGCCGACGCGACGGTCAGACGCGCGAGCGGCAGCCGCACGCGCAGCTTGTTCGCCTTGCGCAACGACAACGCCGTCGAGCAGACCGACCGCACCTCGTCCATCGCCGCCACCAGGGCGTCGTCCGCCGGCACGTCCGACACCGACGGGAAGTCCGTCAGGTGCACCGAACGCCCACCGGTCAGCCCCCGCCACACGACCTCGGTCGTGTACGGCAGCAACGGCGCCATGACGCGCGTGACGACCTCCAGCACGGTGTGCAGCGTGTCGATCGCGTCCTGGTCACCGGACCAGAACCGCCCGCGCGACCGCCGCACGTACCAGTTCGTCAGCACCTCGAGGTACTCGCGCGTCAGCTGGCACGCACCCGAGATGTCGTAGACGTCCATGGCAGCCTGGACATCGCGCACCAGGTCGTGCGTCTTCGCCAGCGCGTACCGGTCCAGCACGTGCTCCGAGTCGACCCGCCAGGTGCCCTCACGCCCGGAAGCGTTGGCGTACAACGCGAGGAAGTACCACGAGTTCCACAACGGCAGCACCGCCTGGCGCACCGCGTCCCGGATGCCGCGCTCGGTCACCACCAGGTCGCCGCCGCGCAGGATCGGCGAAGCCATGAGGAACCACCGCATGGCGTCCGACCCGTCGCGGTCGAAGACCTCGTTGACGTCCGGATAGTTCTTCAGCGACTTGGACATCTTCTGACCGTCGTCACCGAGAACGATGCCGTGCGCCACGCAGTCGCGGAACGCCGGCCGGTCGAACAACGCCGTCGCGAGCACGTGCAGCGTGTAGAACCAGCCACGCGTCTGCCCGTTGTACTCGACGATGAAGTCGCCGGGGTAGTGGTTCTCGAACCACTCCGCGTTCTCGAACGGGTAGTGCACCTGCGCGAACGGCATCGAGCCCGACTCGAACCAGCAGTCGAGGACGTCCGGCACGCGCCGCATCACCGACTCACCCGACGGGTCGTCCGGGTTCGGGCGGGTCAGCTCGTCGATGAACGGGCGGTGCAGGTTGTCCGGGCGCACGCCGAAGTCGCGCTCGATCTCGTCCAGCGAGCCGTACACGTCCGTGCGCGGGAACGCCGGGTTGTCCGACACCCACACCGGAAGCGGCGAGCCCCAGAACCGGTTGCGCGAGATGTTCCAGTCACGCGCGTTCTCGAGCCACTTGCCGAACTGGCCGTCCTTGAT
The DNA here is from genome assembly GCF_044455585.1 of Lentzea sp. NPDC051213. Taxonomy (NCBI): domain Bacteria; kingdom Bacillati; phylum Actinomycetota; class Actinomycetes; order Pseudonocardiales; family Pseudonocardiaceae; genus Lentzea; species Lentzea sp. NPDC051213. The sequence goes on along the minus strand of NZ_JBITEX010000011.1, from coordinate 184,196 downwards.
GTGGCCGGGCACCCAGTTGATGTCCCCGTTGAGCTCGACCATCCGGTCCTTGAACTGCGTGACCGCGACGAACCACGCCGACAGGGCGCGCTGGATCAACGGGCTCTGGCAACGCCAGCAGTGCGGGTACGGGTGGTCGTAGGTCTCGTGGCGCAGCAGCAGACCGGCATCCTTCAGATCCCGGATGATGGTCTTGTTCGCCTCGAAGACGTGCACGCCCTCGTACGGCGCGACCTCGGCGGTGAACGTGCCGTCGGAGGCGACCGGCACGACGACCTCGATGCCCGCCGCGTCCGTCACGACCTTGTCGTCCTCACCGAACGCCGGTGCGATGTGGACGATGCCGGTGCCGTCGTCGGTGGTCACGTAGTCCGCGGTCAGCACCTGGTGCGCGTTCTCACGGCCCACGAAGAAGTCGAACGGCGGCAGGTACTTCTTGCCGACCAGGTCCGACCCCTTGTAGCGGGCGACGACCTCGGGCTCCTCGCCCAGCTCACGCGCGTACGCCGCGACCCTGGCCTCCGCGAGCAGGTACTGCGAGCCGTCAGTGCCGACGACGGTCACGTAGTCGACGTCCGGGTGCACGGCGGCCGCGAGGTTGCTCGGCAGCGTCCACGGCGTGGTCGTCCAGACCAGCGCCTTCTCACCGGACTCGAGGCGCAGCGCCACCGTGACGGCCGGGTCCTGCCGGTCGCGGTACGCGTCGTCCATCTTGGTCTCGGTGTTGGACAGCGGCGTCTCACAACGCGTGCAGTACCACAGGACGCGGAAGCCCTCGTAGATCAAGCCCTTGTCCCACAAGGCCTTGAACGCCCACATGACGCTTTCCATGTAGTCGAGGTCGAGCGTCTTGTAGTCGTTGTCGAAGTCGACCCAGCGCGCCTGGCGCGTGACGTAGTCGCGCCACTCCTCGGTGAACTGCAGGACGGAGGTTCGGCACGCCTCGTTGAACTTCTCGATGCCGAGCTGCTCGATCTCGCTCTTGTGCTTGATGCCGAGCTGCTTCTCCGCCTCGTACTCGGCGGGCATGCCGTGCGTGTCCCAGCCGAACCGGCGCTCGACGTGCTTGCCGCGCATGGTCTGGTAGCGCGGCACGACGTCCTTGACGTAGCCGGTCAGCAGGTGCCCGTAGTGCGGCAGACCGTTCGCGAACGGCGGGCCGTCGTAGAAGACGAACTCGTTCGCGCCGTCGTCGCCGACCGGGTTGCGGTCGATGCTTGCCTGGAAGGTCTGGTCGCCCTTCCAGTACCCGAGCACACCCTGCTCGAGGTTCGGAAAGGACGGCTGTGCCGGGACCTCGTTCGCTCCGGCCCTGGGGTAGGCCATCTCCACTGCTCCTCGCGGTCATAAGGACACGCGAGGACGACACGCCGATGTGGCTCGGCGGGCCGCGGTACCACCCCGCTTGCTCACCCCTGCGCTTGCGAACAGGGCGAGCCTCTCGTTCTTCGGCTGTGACGGGCCGGTCCCGTCCGGTTCTACTGAGGCTCTCGCCCGTTCTTCCGGAGGCTCCCCGGTGATGGCCGGATCGGTGCCTGTAGCTACAGGGTAACGGTTGGCGCAAACCGTATGCTCACGCGATGACGTTGACCATCGCGTTGTCGATCGTGCTGGCCGTGCTGTTCGTGGCCACCGGCGCGGGCAAGCTGTTCGGGGCGAAGGCGTCACTCGAGGCCCGCGACCACTTCCGGATGAACGGGTCGCTCTGGCGGACCATCGGTGCACTGGAGTGGGCGGGCGCGGCAGGTCTGGTCGTCGGCCTGATCACCTGGCAGTGGGTGGCGCACGCGGCCACCGTCGGGCTCGGGCTGCTGATGGTCGGCGCCACGATCACCAGGCTGAGGTACGACTCGAAGCCGAAGGGCATCGTCGTGGACCTCGCGCTGCTGGCCCTGCTGATCACGCTGCTGTTCCTGGAGCGGTGAACCCGCCACCCGAGTTCCGGCTCCTCGGCCCGCCAGAGGTCCGGCGCGGCACCGCACTCGTCGACGTCGGTCACGCCCGCCAGCTGAGCGTGCTGGCGGCGTTGCTGGTGGACGTGAACCAGGTGGTGAGCGTCGAGAAGGTGCTGTCGCGGGTGTGGGGCGAGGCGCCGCCGCGGCAGGCCAAGGCGGCCCTCTACAGCTACGTGTCCCGGCTGCGGTCGGCGCTGGACGGCGTCCCGATCGTGCGCCGCTCCGGCGGCTACGTGCTGGAGGCTGATCCGGCGACCATCGACCTGCACCGCTTCCGGTCTCTCGTCGCCGCCGGACAGCCAGGCGACGCCATGGCGCTCGTGCGCGGCGAACCGTTCGAGGGGCTGCACGGCCCGTGGTTCTCCGGTCTGCGCGAAACGCTGGCCGGCGAGATCACCGCCGCCGAACTGGACCACATCGACTCCCGCCTGGCCGCGGGCGAGCACCGGAGTCTGGTCGCCGAACTGACCACACGCACCACCGAACGCCCGCTCGACGAACGGCTCGCGGGTCAGCTGATGCGGGCGTTGATCGGCGCCGATCAACGGTCCGACGCGCTCACGTGCTACTCGCAACTGCGCCACCGGCTGGCGGACGAACTCGGCCTCGACCCAGGCCCGGCCCTGCGCGACCTGCACGCGTCCCTGGCGCAACGTCCACAGTGGAGCCCCCGCCGGCTTCCCGCACGACCGGCGGGTTTCACCGGCATGGAGGTCCAGCTCGCGGCACTCGACCTGGACGGACCGATCGTCACGATCACCGGCCCGGCGGGCACCGGCAAGACGTGGCTCGCGCTGCACTGGGCCCACGAGCACGCCGCCGGCTACCCGGACGGCCAGCTGTTCGTGGACCTGAACGGCTCCGACCCCGCCGACGTCGTCCGCGCGTTCATCACCGCCCTGGGCACCGGCCCGGACGGCATCCCACCGGAACCGCACGCGCAGACAGCGCTCTACCGCACGTTGCTCGCAGACAGGCGAATGCTGATCGTCCTCGACAACGCCGCCGACACCGCACAGGTCGTTCCGCTGCTGCCGGGAACGCCACGGTGCCGGGTCGTCGTCACCAGCCGTGAACGGCTACCGGGTCTCGTGACCGCACACGGCGCACGCCCCGTCGTGCTCTGAGCGGCTCAGCTACCGGCGCTGACCTCGGCAACAGTGGTGCTCCTCCGGGATCGCCTGCGGAGCACGACCACTACGGCAAGCACGAGCAACACCACGCCGCCCGCGATCGGCATCAGCCAGCGTTCGAGGAAGGTCGGTGCCGCCCTGTTCTCGCGGACGAACGCCCGCACCTGATCCCGCAGCGCCCCGTCCTCGACCAGCTTCGCGAAGCGCGCCGAACCCGGCACGATCTCCAGCCTGGCGTTCGAGGCAGCGCCCGCCACCTGCCGCGCGTGGTCTGCCAAGCGCGTGTCCTCGACGTCTTCGCTCTTGGACTCGATCACGTCGTCCTGCGCGGCAACGATGAACGACGGCACCTGGACCGCCCTGATGCCCGTCACCGCGTCGAGATCGGCGCTGCTCGTGTGGAAGCCCTCGAACGGGGTGAGCAGGAACATCCCCCTCAGCCCGGGGACCTTCTCCGCCACCGCGGCGATCGCGGCGGCACCGGTGCCGGCTCCGCCGGCGATGATCGAGGAGACACCGCGACTGTCGAGCTCCCGCGCGGCGCCGAGCACGTCGAGGTCGTAGGAGTGCCTGTTCTCCCGGAGGCGCAGGCTGCGCATCTCGTAGAGCAACACCTGGTGGCCGTCGTCCGCGAGCTGGCGCGCCAAAGGCAGCCACTCGCAGACGGTCTCCGTCTGGGTGTGTGCGAGGAGGACTCCGCTCGATCCGCTGCCGAACACCAGACCGGGCAGCTCGACACCGTCCTCGGCCTTGAAGGTGATCGCATCCTCGCGCAGGTCGGCAGGGACGCACTGGTGCAGCTCGGTCTTCGGCTGGGCGGTCACCGGGGCGGCACCGGCCAGGACGAACACGGCGACCACGATGGCGCTCAACGCGGATCTCAGCGACATGGGGTTTTCTTAGCGCGCCAGTGGACTGCTCGTCCGCGAAACGGACACTTTGCACAAGTTCAGGCGGAACGGCTCCTGAGTAGATCCACGCATGCCCGCCGGCCTCGGGTTGCGCCAGACTCGCCCCAAGACCATCTACCTCGGGGGGACAAAGATGCGTGTCTTAGCTTTGACCTGTGCTTTTGCGTTGTTGGCCGCCGGCACGGCCTCCGCAGCGGAGGAACCTTCCCGCTTCGTGTTCGACGCCGAAGCGAACGCCTTCCCCATCACCGCGACCTCGGGCGACTGGACGGCCCCGCTCTCCGAGATCCGCGTGGGACAGCGGGTGTGGGACAACAACACCCTCCGCGTGTACGCCGAGAACAACGAGCTGCAGACCTACTACGTGGTCGAACTGTCGCGCCACGACGGCCAGCCGATCACCCCTGGCACCTACACCGACCAGAAAGCGCTGGTCATCAACAAGAGCCTCGGCTGCTACGACAACACGGCGGACTTCACGGTCGAGCGCCTCGACATCGACGCCGAAGGGCTGCTCACCGCGTTCGACGGCGCCGTCGAGCACCGCTGCGGCCCGGAGCCGGACAACGCGCTGCGGGTGAAGGTCCACTTCGTGCGGGGTGACGCCTGATGCGCACCGCGCATCTGGGACTCGGACCCCGGCTCGCGTCCGACCGAGGGCCGTTCCGGCACCTGGACGCCGCCGGAGCTGTTCTCGGTGTACGAGAACCAGCGGGTCGTACGGCGACGACGGCCGGATCTCGGAGTTCGACGGGGCTGTCGAGCACCACTACCGGGACGAGCCGGGCACCACGTTCCGCGCGAAGCTCAGCTACCGGCGTTGATCGCGCCGAGCTGCTGAAGCATGCCGAGATCGTCGCGCACGGCCCAGTGCTCGACGATCTTGCCTTCTCGCAGCCTGAACATGTGCGCGAGCTCGACGGACACCTCGCCGCTCGCCGGAGTGGGCACGCCGCGGAATCCGGGCGCCTGCCAGGTGCCCTCCCGGCGGCCGTAGACCACCACGAGATCACCGTCGCCGATGAAGTGCTGCTCGACCCACCGTTGGTCCGGCTGGGCACCGAGCGAGAACCCGAGCACCGTTTTGAGGTTCTCGACGCCGCGCTGACGTTCGGGCACCGCCGCGTGATTCATCACATCGGGTGAACAAAGCTCGTCAGCGAGGTCGAGCCGGCCTTGGCCCACGACCTCGTCGAGGAACCGGCGGATGACGGCCTTGTTGTCAGGCGCGTCGTCAGGCGTGGTCATCGGAGGCCCCCTCGCGGGTTGCGCGGTGGCGGGACACGAAGGTCGCGTCAGGCCGGCACACGGCGCAGGGCGTGAACTGCAGTTGGCGTGCCTCCTGCACCGGGAGGCCCAGCGTGGGCCTCCCGGCGAGCCAGGAGCACGAACTCAGGTGATACCGGGGCCGCTCGTCCAGCACCCGCACCTCGTCCACCAGATCGGCCACGACGAGCATGTCCGCCGCGTCGGTGTCCTCTTCCGGTGGTTCCTCGTCAGCGGGCGGCGTGTCGGCTACCGCCGAAACCACTACCCGTTGATCATCAGCTACAGCCAGTTGATCTACACTCTGCGCGTCGGCAGCGGGGTCCCCCGGTCGCCGTCGCCACCAGTCCCAAGCAAGGACCAGGGCGGCGAGCACGCTCGCGCCTACGGATGACCACGCCCAGATCGTGTTGGACGTGGTCAGCGCAGGTACGAGCAAGCCGAGAGCAGCCAGCACCAGAAGTAGAACTACGAAGAGCACCTAATGAACAGTAGTTCAGCCCGCTTCGGCGCGTGCGCCGAAGGAGTAGCCCTGGGAACGGCCGTCCGAGGGCGCGGCCGGGCCGCGGTCCTGGAGGTCGCGCAGGGACGACTCGAGCATCGTCTTCAGTCGCGTGCGGTACTCGCGCTCGAACGTCTGCAGCTTGTCGATCTGCTTCTCGAGCGTGTTCTTCTCCTGGGTGATGTTGCCCATCACCTCAGCGTGCTTGCGCTGCGCGTCACGGTCCAGCGCGGTGGCCTTCTCACGGGCCTGCCGCTCCAGCGTCTCGGAACGCGTGCGCGCGTCGTTCAGCATGGTCTCGGCACGCGTACGTGCCTCGTTGACCATCGTGTCTGCCTTGGCGCGGGCCTCGGACAGCAGCTGCTCAGACTTCGTACGGGCCTCGGACAGCATCCCGTCCGCTTCGGCCTTGGCCTCACCGGTGAGCCGGTCCGCCATCTCCTGGGCAAGGCCCAGGACCTTCGCGGCCTGCACGTGGTGGTCTCCGCCACCACCGGGGGACGTCTGCTCCAGCACCGACGGCGGCGGGACCGGCGCCAGGCGGCGCGGCTCCTCCACCGGCATACGGCTCGTCACGGGGCCGGACGAGGCCTTCGCACGCGCATCGTCGAGGTCAGCGCGCGCAGTCTCGAGCTGCTGGTCGAGCTGCTCGACCTGCTGACGGAGGTCGTTGTTCTCCTCGATCAAGCGGGCGAGTTCGCCCTCAACCAGGTCGAGGAACGCGTCCACCTCGTCCTCGTTGTAGCCCCGCTTGCCAATCGGCGGCTTGCTGAATGCAACGTTGTGCACGTCAGCGGGGGTCAACGGCATCGGATCACCTCTCGCACTCCTGGGCTGCGGTCATCCCCGGTTCCCCGTCACCTGGGATCTGCAACTTGCATCAAAATGATAACGAGCAGCCACAGCACAATAATCGATAGGTCCAGCCCGACCCCACCGATCCGCACAGTCGGGATCACCCGACGCAGTGCGCGGACCGGTGGGTCGGTCACGGTGTATACGGTCTCAAGCGTCACGGCCACGCCGCCCGCGGGGCGCCACTCCCTCGCGAACGTCCGCACCATCTCGACCACAACACGCGCGGTCAGGAACAGGGAGAACGCGAAGAGGACGTAGAAGATGACGAGACGGATCGGGTCCACGGGTCAACTCTAACCGTGGTTGCCGAACCCGCCCTCGGCCAGCTTCCTGCGGTCCTCCGCCGTGACGTCAACGTTCGGCGGTGAGAGAAGGAACACCCTGCTGGTGATCTTGTCCATGGACCCGCGCAAAGCGAACGCGAGGCCGGCCGAGAAGTCGACGAGACGCTTGGCGTCCGCGTCGTCCATGTCGGTCAAGTTCAAGATCACCGGGGTTCCGTCGCGGTAGTGCTCCCCGATCGTGCGCGCCTCGCTGTAGTTACGGGGGTGAAGCGTGGTGATGCGCGCCAACGGGTTGCTTGCCGGCTCGGCGACAGGACGCAGCCTGCTCACGGGCTCGCGCTGCGGCTCGACCGCGAGTGCGCCGTGCACCGGTGGTGCCTCGGCGCTCCAGCGTCGCGTGCTCGAGGGGCTGCCCCCGCGCCGCGGCTCCGGCTCGTAGTCGTCCGACTCGTCGATGTCGGTCCGGTACCCGGAGCCCGAGAGCTCCGACCGGCCCGGCGTGAACACGCGGTTGCGCCGCGGGTAGGGGTCGTAGTCGTCGGCCTCGGCCGCGTACTCGGACCGGTAGTCGCCGTAGCGTCCGCGGTCGTCGTCGTAGCCGGGGTCGTCTGCGTACTCGGCGGGGACCATCCCGAAGTAGGCCTTCAGCTTGTGCAACGCGCTCATTCCAGCCCCTCCTCCGCGACTTCCCCACCTTAGGGACGGTGCGGACGGCCCCGAGGTTCCCGACAACCTACGGCGAGATTAACCGCCGCCTGCCGAGCAACGCCGTTCCGACACGCACACAGGTCGATCCGTGCGAGATGGCATCTTCCAGGTCTCCGCTCATCCCCGCTGACACCCGGGTGGCAGTGGGATGATCATCACGTAGGCCTGATACCACTGATGCCAACGCCTCAAACGCCTGCGATGACTTCATCGTCAGCGGTGCGACGGTCATCGCACCTCGGAGAATAAGATCACCCGAACGAGTGATCGCGCCAGCCAGTTCGGGAACGTCCGGCACCGCACACCCGCCCCGCGACGTGTCTCCGTCAATGCTGACCTGCAACAACACGTCCAGCCTGATGCCTTTCGCGTGCGCGGCCTTCGCGAGCGCCTCGGCCAGCCGGACGCTGTCGACCGAGTCGACCTGGTCCGCCCACTCGACCACCGACTTCGCCTTGTTCCGCTGCAATCGCCCGACCATGTGCCAGCGCGCCTCGGTCAGGTGTCTCAATTGGCCGACCTTGACCGAGGCGTCCTGATCCCGGTTCTCCGCGAAATTCCGGAGTCCGAGTCCGTAAAGGATCTCCACATCACTGGCCGGCCAGGTTTTCGTCACCGCCAGCAACATCACTTCAGAAGGATCACGCCCCGCCGCCGCACACGCGTTGTCGATGCGCTCCCGCACCTCGGCGAGGTTTTCCTTCAACTCCTCTTCCCGATTCACGGCTCGATCCAAATGACCGACGCGAGCCTGCCGGTGGGAGCCTCTCGGCGATGGCTGAAGAGATCCTTCTCCTCGAAGGTGCAGCGCGGATCCACCCCGATCTTGCCGACCCCCGCACTGGCGAGCTGGGTCCACAGCCCCGCCCGCAAATCCAGCGCGGGCGTGCCTTTGCGGGACTTGGCGGCACTGCCGGGCAGGTGCTTCTCGACATCTTTCTGCATGTCAGCGGGCACCTCGTAGCAGTCGCCGCACACCGACGGCCCGAGCAGAACCTCGACGCGCTCCAGCTCGGCCCCCAGCGCCATCATGGCCTTGAGCGCCTCGACCACGACGCCGACACGCGCGCCGACACGCCCAGCGTGCACCGCGCCGATCACGCCGGCCTCCTGATCACCGAGCAACACCGGCACGCAGTCGGCCGTCAGCACCGCCAGCGCGAGGCCGGGCTGTTTCGTCACGACCGCGTCGGTGGCCTCGAGCGGCGCGGCCTGCGGGCCGTCCACCACCCCGACGGTCCGGCCGTGCACCTGCTCCATCCAGACCAACCGGTCCGGCGTCAGTCCGATCCCCTCGGCGAGGCGGGCGCGGTTCGCGAGCACCGCCTTCTCTTCGTCCCCAACGTGGTCACCCAGGTTGAAGGTGTCGAAAGGGGCCTTGGACACGCCACCGGCGCGGGTGGTGACAACTCGACGAATGCGCACGCCCACACCCTAGTTCTCACCCACGACAAGCCCTGGCACCCCACCGGCGGCCCCCCGAAAAGAGAGAACCCCCTGAGAACCCGAAGGTGCTCAGGGGGTCCGACAAGATCGTCGAAGCCTCACCGCCGCATGAACGGCGGCACATCCACCTCGTCATCCGGGTCCTCGGTGACCGGAACCGGCCGAGACGGCAACGACCCGTTCTGCGACAACGACCGGGGCACCGAAGGCACGTAACCGTTGCCCTGCGCGGGCGAAGGCTGCGGCGGCACCGTGGTGGCCGGCGGAGCAGCGTGCTGCGGCACCTGATGCTGCGGAACCTGATGCTGCGCAACGGGGTGAGCGACTGGCGGCGGTGCCTGCACGACGGGAGGCGGAGACTGCACGACCGGCGCCGGCTGGGCTACAGCCGAGGCAATCGGTCCGGCAGCGGTCCGAGGCGGTGAGGACAACGCCGTCGGCTCCAGCTTCTTGTGCGTAGGGCCGCCACTGTCAAAACCCGCCGCGATCACCGTGACCCGGACCTCGTCGCCCAAAGAGTCGTCGATGACCGTACCGAAGATGATGTTCGCGTCCGGGTGCGCGGCCTCCTGGACCAGCGAGGCAGACTCGTTGATCTCGAAAAGCCCCAGGTCGGAGCCACCGGCGATCGACAGCAGCACGCCGTGCGCACCCTCCATCGAGGCCTCCAGCAGCGGCGAGTTGATCGCCTTCTGCGCGGCCTGGACGGCACGGCCCTCGCCTCGGGCCGAACCGATGCCCATCAACGCCGAACCCGCGCCGGACATGACCGACTTGACGTCGGCGAAGTCCAGGTTGATCAGACCGGGGGTCGTGATCAGGTCGGTGATGCCCTGGACACCGGACAACAGCACCTCGTCCGCGGAGCGGAAGGCGTCCATGAGGCTGACACCGATGTCGCCGAGCTGAAGCAGCCGGTCGTTGGGAATGACGATGAGCGTGTCGCACTCGTTGCGCAGGGCCTGGATGCCGTCCTCGGCCTGCTTGGCGCGGCGCTTGCCCTCGAAGGAGAACGGGCGCGTCACGACGCCGATGGTGAGTGCGCCGAGCTTGCGAGCGATCGAGGCCACCACCGGCGCGCCGCCGGTGCCCGTGCCGCCGCCCTCGCCGGCGGTCACGAAGACCATGTCGGCCCCCTTGAGGACCTCCTCGATCTCCTCGCGGTGGTCTTCGGCGGCCTTGTGCCCAACCTCCGGGTTCGCGCCGGCACCGAGGCCGCGGGTCAACTCGCGGCCGATGTCGAGCTTCACGTCGGCATCAGACATCAGCAAGGCCTGGGCATCGGTGTTCACCGCGATGAACTCGACGCCCTTGAGCCCGACCTCGATCATGCGGTTGACGGCGTTGACACCGCCACCACCGATGCCGACGACCTTGATCACCGCGAGGTAGTTGTGCGGGGGCGTCATCGGATCCGCCTTCCTGATCGTGGTCCGTGCTGTGGTGCTGGGTGTGATGCACCCGGATTGAAACCCTCAACCTCTGCTCGAGGCTCAGAGTTATGTCAACCCCATATGTTCCTGCTGGACGGTAAGCACCGGCGGTGCGTCGGTCCAGCAGCCACGCCGTAGGGTCCCAACACTGTGCGCTACTACTCCCCGGTCGTGCCGTCAAGCAGTACGCACGGCGCAGAGCACGGCGCACCCCAAGCGTAGTCGGACCTCGAATCAGAGATCGTCTCGGCCGGTGCTATCCGCGGTTTCTTGTCAGGGGTGCCCGCTAGCTTGGACTCATGGGGATGAAAAAGCTGTGCGTCGCCCTCGTGGCGATCGCACTGGGGGCAGTGACGGTCGCACCCGCGAGTGCGGCGCCGGAAGGCAACGAAATCATCGAAATCACGAGCGTCGCGAGCGGTCAGTGTCTGCAGCTCGATCGTCCGGGCCGATATGCCTCGCCTGTGCTCGCCTCCTGCGTCGAGGAGCCGATCCAGCGCTGGGAGAAGGTCCCGGTCGGCGGCAAGAAGTACCTGCTGCGCAACCTCGAGAACCGCCAGTGCCCCGACGAGTCGGTGGCCCTGGGGGCCTGGTGGTGTGACGACGAGGCGGCGACGCAGTTCGTGCAGCTGATGGCGGACAGGGCCGGCACCGTGCGGCTCTTGTTCGGCTCAGGCTTCGCCGACACCACGCGCGGCGTGCAGGTGAAGGACTTCGCCGACACCGACGAACAGCGCTGGCGGGTGCGGCAGACGGGTACGGCGCCGGTGCCGGCGGACACCGCGGGACGGGTCGTGCGCATCGCGAGCGTGGAGGGCATGGGCTGCATCGGTGTCCGGGCCGAGCGCCAGATCGAGGTCACGCCGTGCTCCGACGTGCCGGCCCAGAAGTTCCAGCGCGTAGAACTGGGCAACGGCAGCACCGCGCTGCGCAGCGTCCTGACCGGCACTTGCGTCGCGACGAAGCTCGGTACCGTGCAGCTGTCGCCGGACTGCAACCCGGCCGCGGCGGAACAGGGCTGGACGTTCGAACCGAACAAGACCGGCGCCACCCGCATCCGCATGTCCGCCGGCCAGCGCTACCTCACGCCCATGAGCTCCGGCGAGATCTACATCTCCGCCCGCGAGACGGAGTACAACACCTGGCAGAGCTGGGAGGTCACGGCCGCCTAGTCTCCGGTTGATCCGTCCAGCAGTTCCCTGACCACGTCCAGATGACCGGCGTGCCGGGCGGTCTCCTCGATGACGTGCGCGAGCACCCATCGGGCCGAGACCGTCCGGTCACCCCGGAACGCCACCTCGGCATCGAGATCCAGCCCGGCGAGGACCTGACGGCTCACCGCGCACTGCGCCTGATAGTCCGCCAGGAACCCGGCAAGCGTCTCGCCCTCCTCGACGCGCCAGTCCGCGTCCGGGTCTTCCATCGTGTACGGAGCACGCGAAGGACGTCCGGCCAGCATCACCTCGAACCAGTGGTGCTCGGTCCACCGCACGTGCTTCACCACACCGGCCGCGGTGGTGAGCTTCGACGGCAACACCGGGCGCGCCGCGTCGTCGTCCGGCAGGCCTTCGACCTTCAGCTCGATCGTCGCGCGCAGGTAGTCCAGCAGGGCCGTGTACGTCGCACGCTCATCGGCGGCAAGTGGTGGTGCGGTGCGTGTCATGCGGCGCAGCCTGCATGAGCGTTTTGCCTACCGCATCGCATTTATCCGCTGGGCCGCGAGCCGTCCGGAGATCAGCACCGGCGGCACCCCGACGCCCGGCGTGGTCCCCGCGCCCGCCAGCGCCACGTTGGCGGCGCCCCGCACGACGTTTCGCGGCCGGAACGGACCGGTCTGCGCGAAGGTGTGCGCGAGCCCGAACGGCGTGCCCGCCGCGTTGCCCCAGTCCAGCGGCGTCACGAGCCGCTCGTCGACCACGGAGGCACCGAACCCGGAGAGGCCCCGCGATTCCAGCGTCCGCACCAGTTCGTCGCGGTACCGGGGGCCGACGCGACGCCAGTCGATCGGCCCGGTCCGCAGGTTCGGGCAGGGTGCCAGCACGTAGTGCAGCCCGTCCTGCGCGTGCGTGACCAGCAGCGACGGGTCCGACATCAACTGTCCCCTGTGGACGATCTCGGCGAACGTGCTCCGCCACGCCGCCCCGAACAGGATGTTGTGGTGCCCGAGGTCCCACGTGCGGTTCGTCGCGGCGTGCAGCACCACCGCGGACGGCGACCACCGGTGCGGCAGCACGCGACGCGGCTGAAGCCCGAGCAGGCGGTACGCGTCCGGTAGCTCACAGGCCAGCACCACCGCGTCGCACGGGATGCGCTCCTGCGCGGTGTGCACGGCCACGACCCGATCCCCACGCCACTCCAGCCGCGTGACCGTTTCCCCGCAACGGAAATCCGCGCCGTGCTTCTGCCCGGCGGCGGCGAGCGCGGCCGGTACCGCACGCATCCCACCGCGCGGGTAGTACACGCCCGCGATGGTGTCCATGTACGCGATGACCGCGTACGCCGCGAGAGCCTGCTGCGGCGGCACACCCGCGTACAAAGCCTGGAACGAGAACAACCGGATCAGCCGCTCGTCGCGCAGGAACCTTCGCAGCTGAGGCTCCAGCCGCCCGAACCCGCCGAGCCGCGCGAGCCGGACGAGTTCCGGCCGCACGAGGTCGAACGGTGAGTCGAAGTTCGCCCCGATGAAGTGCTCCCGCTGCACCGCGTACAGCTCGCCCAGCCAGCGCCGCAGTTCCCGGTACCCGGCCGCTTCCCTTGCGCCGCAGACGTTGCGCACCTCCTCCTCCATCGCGGAGGCATCGGTGTGCACGGCGATCCGCGTCCCGTCGGCGAACCGCGCCTGGTAGGCCGGATCGACCCGGTCCAGCGTCAGCCAGTCCGAAAGCCGTTCCCCCACCGATGAAAACGCTTCTTCCAGGTACTCCGGCATCGTCAGCACGGTCGGCCCGCTGTCCGCGGTGAACCCGCCGACCTGGACCGTCCCGGCACGACCGCCGGGGAGATGAGCCTTGTCCAGCACGGTGACCTGATGTCCCGTGCCCTGCAGGTGCAACGCGGCCGACAGACCGGCGAGGCCGGCGCCGACCACCACCACGTGCCCTGCCATGCGTACTTCCTTCGGGTGACAACGATCAATACGGCTAATGCCGCGCGGAGCAATCCGATGAGCACGGTAGTCGTTCACTTCGAGGAGGCCCGTCTTGGCACCCGCACCCGCGTCCGTGCGTTCGCTCGTCATCGAGGCGATCGTGTTGGAGCTCGTCACAAGCAGGTTGGGCAACCTGTTCGTGCGGGTCGCGACAGCGCTCAAGCCAGCCGGGTGACCTGCGAACCTCTGGAGATCTTCGTGTGCTCCCAGCCAACTCCTCGATCCCCGTACCGGCGTCCCCGCCGGTACCCGACGCCGTCACGGCCACCGGCACCGCGGCCGTGAGCCAGGCGCGCCGGCACCAGGGTCGTTGGCGCGTCAAGCCGCAATCGAGCAAAGGACCACTGTGGAACCTCCTCCACCTCCCCCGCCGGTCCCGCCGCAGCAAGAGCTACCACAGGTCGCACCGCCGCCAGCCCGGACTTCGAGACTGCTGATCGGGATCTCGACCGTGGTACTGCTCGCGGTCGGTGGCATCGGGTTCGGCTTCGGCCGAGCCTCAGTGGACTGGGGCTCACCGGACACCTTCGCGGTTGACGGCAGCATGACCGTGAACGGTGTCTGCGGATCAGGTGGCTACAGCGACATGCGCGACGGCGCACAGGTCGAGATCGTCAATCAGGACGACAAAGTACTCGGCGTCTCCACCCTCAACAGGGGTGAGAGCCAGTGCTTCTTCACCTTCACCGTGAGGAACGTCCCGACCGGCGAGCGGCTGTACGGCGCGAGCACTGGCAACTCGAACCGCGGGGTGATCTGGAAGACCGAGCAAGAGGCGATGGCCGAAGGCTTCCACCTCACGCTCGGCTAGGAGACCGTGGCGAGGTCCGGCGACGACACGTCGAAGTACAGGCCGGGCCGGGTCAGCAGCACCATCAGCACGGCGCCCTTGCGCGGCGTGTCCTCGGAGCTGCCCCACTTCACCACGCGGTTGCCGGTCAGCGTCAGCTTCACGTCGGCACCGGACGTCGCCGACACCTGCAGCACGTCGGGCCGCAGCTTCTCCGGCAGTTCGTTCACGACCCCGACCACGGCGCGAGTGGCCGGGTCCGCGGACGACGGGGTGGCGAGCACGAGTTCGGGCACACCCGGCGCCGCCGCCGGCAGGACCGCGTAGTCCTTGCCGGTGGCGTCGACCAGGTGGAAGCCGTCCGGCAGCTTCACCGAGCCGACCGGGACGCGTTCGGCGATCAAAAGCCGGACCGTGCCGGGCAACTGCCGTTCGACCTCGATGGTCGCGATGCGCGGCACGGCGGCGACGCGTTCGCGGATGCCGCGAAGATCCAGGCGCACCAACGGAGAACCGAGCTCGATCGCGGCGGCGCTGCGGACCTCGTCCTCCGTCAGCACGACGGAGCCGTGCACATCAACGTGGCGCACACCGAGCAACGGTGTGAAGAACACGCTGTACGTCAAGGCGATGACCGACAACAACGTCAGCAACGCCACCAGGCGCCGGCGCAGGATGACCCTGCGCCGGGCCCGGTACTCAGGACTCTTCGGACGCCGGTTCGCGGGGCGAACTCGCGTGGACCTGCCGCGAACCGGGGCGCTCATGCCTGCTCTTTGCCCGACAGGGCGCTGACGATCTCGGGGCCGAGCATCGTCACGTCGCCCGCGCCCATGGTCACCACCAGGTCGCCCTCCCGCACCAGCGACGCGACCAGCGTCGGCACGCGGTCGAACGACGGCTCGTAGTGCACGGAAGCCGTGACCTGCTCGGCGATCAGCCCGCCGGTGACACCCGGCTCCGGCTCCTCGCGAGCGCCGTAGACGTCCAGCACCACTACCTCGTCCGCCAGCGACAACGCGGCGGCGAACTCGGTCGCGAACGTGCGCGTACGTGAGTACAGATGTGGCTGGAACACCACGATGACCCGGCCGGCACCCGCGACCGGACGCGCCGCACGCAGCTGTGCGTCGACCTCGGTCGGGTGGTGGGCGTAGTCGTCGTAGACGGACACGCCACCGCCGCGGCCCTTGAACTCGAACCGCCGCCGCACGCCACCGAACGCCGCGAGGCCTTCCAGCAGCCCGGCCTGATCCGCGCCGAGCTCCAGACCGGCCAGCAGCGCCGCGATCGCGTTCAGCGCCATGTGCTCACCCGGCACCGCGACCCGGACCTCGACCACGGCGCCGTCGATCTCCACCGACGCCAGGCCACCGTTGTCGGAAGGCTTGTAGTCGACGAGACGCGCGTCCGCGGCGGCCCGCCCGTACTCGCGCACCCGGATGCCGCGGGACCGTGCCTCCGCGATGAGCCGGACAGCGCCCGGATCGTCCGCACAGGACACCAGCACGCCGCCGGGCACGATCCGCTCCAGGAACGAGTCGAACACCGCCGTGTACGCCTCGACCGTGCCGTGGTGGTCGAGGTGGTCGGCCTCGACGTTCGTCACGACGGCGACGGACGGCGAGAAGAACAGGAACGAGCCGTCGGACTCGTCGGCCTCGGCCACGAACACGCCGCCGGTGCCCTGGTGGGCGTTCGCGCCGGACTCGTTCAGGTCACCGCCGATCGCGAACGACGGGTCCACCCGGCAGTGCTGCAACGCGACGGTCAGCATCGACGTGGTCGACGTCTTGCCGTGCGTACCGGCAACACACACGACCCGGTGCTCTTCCATCAACGCGGCCAGGGCCTCGGCCCGGCGCAGCACCGTGATGCCGCGCTCGCGCGCCGCCGCGTACTCCGGGTTCGAGTCCTTGATCGCGGTCGACACCACGACCTCGGTCGGGCCGCCGTCGAACTGGTCGAGGTTCGCGGCGTCGTGACCGACGGCGATCCGCGCGCCCTGGGCGCGCAGGGCCAGCACGGTCCGCGAGTCCTTGGCGTCCGAACCGGACACCTGCACCCCGCGGGCCAGCAGAATGCGGGCGATACCGCTCATGCCGGCACCACCGATGCCGACGAGGTGAACGCGGTCGAGGCTCACTTCTTGATCACCTCCAGCACCCGGCGGGCGAGAACCTCGTCCGCCTCGCGACGGCCGGTTCCCAGCGTCGCCTCCGACATCTGCGCCAACCGGCCGCGGTCGGCCATCAGCGGCACGACCAACGACGCCACCTTCTCCGGCGTCAGTTCCTCATCTGGCACCAGCAGGCCACCACCGGCGGCCACGACCGGGCCGGCGTTCAGGGCCTGCTCACCGTTGCCGTGCGGCAGCGGCACGAACACGGCGGGCAGGCCGACGGCCGACACCTCGGCGACGGTCATCGCGCCCGAGCGGCACAGCACGGCGTCCGCGGCGGCGTACGCGAGGTCCATCCGCTCCAGGTACGGCACCGGCACGTACGCGGGTGCGCCCGGAACCTGTTGCACCGCAAGGGTGTTCTTCGGTCCGTGCGCGTGCAGCACACCGACGCCCGCCTGCGCGAACGCGGTGGCCGCGCCCGACACGGCGTTGTTGATCGAACGCGCGCCCTGCGAGCCACCGAACACCAGCAGGATCGGCGCGTGCGGGTCCAGCCCGAAGAAGCGGCGGGCCTCGTCACGCAGTGCCGCGCGGTTCAGCGTCGTGATCGACTGGCGCAGCGGGATGCCGATGATCTCCGCGTCGGTGAGGCCGGAGTCCGGCACCGCCGCCGCGACGTGCGCGGCGAACTTGGCGCCGACCTTGTTCGCAAGGCCCGCCTTGGCGTTCGCCTCGTGCACCACGATCGGGATGCGGCCGCGCGCGGCCAGGTACGCCGGCAGCGCCACGTAGCCGCCGAAGCCGACGACGACGTCCGCGCCGACGCGCTCCAGCACCTCGCGGGTCTGCTTCACCGCGCTGCGCACGTTCAGCGGCAGCTTCAGCAGGTCCAGCGTGGGCTTGCGCGGCATCGGCACCGGCGGGATCAGCTCCAGCGGGTAACCACGGGCCGGCACGATCTTGTTCTCCAGGCCGCGCTCGGTGCCGAGAGCGACAACGCGTGCGTCCGGTCGCAGTCGCATGACCGCATCGGCCAGCGCCAGTGCCGGCTCGATGTGTCCCGCGGTGCCACCACCCGCGACCACGATGCACGGACCACTGGGGGCAGGGTGCCCGGTCAAGACTTCCTCCGGATTTGTTTTGGCAAAAGCTTCAGTTGTATCGCCCGCGACCGCGGGTCGAACGGCCTTGTTCGGTCCGGCCCTTGCTCTGCCGCGACTCGCGGCGACGGTACTCCGAGGGCGGAGCGGACCTCCCAGCCATACGACGTTCGTCCACCACCGGAAGTTGCTGTGTGCGCCGTCCCGGTGCGCGCGGCGGCGTCGACGGGCGGACGGGCTTGCGCTTGGGCGGCGGCCGGTACGCCTCGGGCGCGGGCAGCCTGAGCAGCCCGCCGACCCGGCCGGGACCGAGCGAACGCAGTGCCGCGACGGCCTCCGGTTCGTGCCGGGCGCAGTTCGCGAGGATGCCGAAGACCACCATGGTCGTGACGACCGAGGTGCCGCCGGAGGAGATCATCGGCAGCGTGATGCCGGTGACCGGCAGCAGCCGCACGACGTAGCCGATGTTGATCGCGGCCTGCGCGACGAGCCACACCGTCAGCGTCGCGGACACGATCCGGATCCACGGGTCGGTGTTGCGCGACGCGATCCGCAGGCCGACCCACGCGAGCCCGCCGAACAACGCCAGCACCAGCGCGCACCCGACGAACCCGAGCTCCTCGCCGATGACGGCGAAGATGAAGTCCGACTCGACGTTGGGCAGGTACCGCCACTGCGAGCTGCCCTGTGCCAGCCCCTTGCCGAAGAGGCCGCCCTCGGCGAGCGCGAACATAGCCTGGCGAGCCTGCAGACCGGCGCCCTGCGGATCGGCGTCGGGGTTGAGGAACGTCGACACGCGTTGCAACCGGTACGCGGCACCGATCGCGAGCACGACGGCACCCGCCACCGCGCCACCGGCGATCACGCCGAACAGCCGCATCGGCGCGCCCACGAACCACAGCATGCTGATCAGCACCACGCCGAGCGTGATCGTGCCGCCGAGGTCGGGCTGCAGCATCACCAGTGCGAACACCAGCATCGCGACCGGCACGACCGGCACCAGCAGGTGCCGGTACTGCGACAGGAGCGCCCGCTTGGTCACCAGCACGTGCGCGCCCCACAGCGCCAGCGCGAGCTTGACCGCCTCGATCGGCTGGAACGAGATCGGCCCGACCGTGAACCACGACCGGGCGCCACCGCGGACATCGCCCAGCGGCGTCAGCACCAGTGCCAGCAACAGCACACCGATGCCCATCGCCGCCGTCGAGAGATGCCGCAGCCGCCGCAACGGGAACCGCAGCACCAGCCAGAACAACACCGCGCCGATGCAGACGTAGATCAGCTGCTTCTGGAACACGCTGTACGCCGACACACCGGAGGCGACCTGGCCGGGCGCCGACGCGGACAGCACCATCACCAGGCCGAGCACGGTGAGCATGCCGAAGATCGCGAGCAGGAGGTGGAAGTCGGCGAGTGGGCGGCCCAGCCACGCGGTCAGGCCGCCGCGCAACGACGCGATGCGCCCCGCAGGACGCACCTTGCGCTTCGGCCTCGCCTTTTCCGCGACGGCAGTCATCGTCCGATGAGCTCCTGCACCGCGGCCGTGAAAGCCTGCCCGCGATGGGCGTAGTCGGTGAACATGTCCATCGACGCCGCCGCGGGTGCGAGCAACACGGTGTCACCCGGCCTCGCCAGGTCCTGAGCGGCACGCACGGCGGTGGTCATGGGCTCATCGTCCCCTGTGTCAAGCACACGAACGGGGACATCCGGCGCGTGTCGCGCCAAGGCGTCCGCGATGACCTGGCGGTCCTGACCGATCAGCACCGCGCCGCGCAACCGGTGCGCCTCGGTGCGGACCAACTCCTCGACCGACGCGCCCTTGAGCAGGCCACCGGCGATCCACACGACGCTGTCGAACGCCCGCAACGACGCCACGGCCGCGTGCGGGTTCGTCGCCTTGGAGTCGTTGATGTACCGGACATCGCCGTCGATCGCGACGAGCACCGCGCGGTGTGCGGCCGGTTCGAACGCTTCCAGGCCCTCGCGCACCGCCTCGGACGGCACGCCGTACGCGCGCGCCAGCGCCGTTGCGGCCAGTGCGTCGGCGATGCCGGGCGGACCGGCCGGGCGGATCTTGGCCACCTCGATCAACGGCTCGTCGTCGGCGAACGCCCGGTCGACCAGCCAGCCGTCACGCACCCCGAGCTGTCCCGCGGAGGGCTCGTGCAGGGTGAAGCCGACGCGATCACGGGCGGGCGAGTCCTCCAGCAGGTCGACGACGCGGTCGTCGTCGAGCCAGCCGATCGCCACGTCACCGGTGAGGACCTGGGCCTTGGCCTGCGCGTACGGCTCCATGCCGCCGTGCCAGTCGAGGTGGTCCTCCGCGAGGTTGAGCAAGGCGCCCGCCTGCGGACGCACCGACGGTGCCCAGTGCAGCTGGAAGCTCGACAGCTCGACGGCCAGCACCCGGCGGCCGGCCAGCAGCGCGTCCACCACGGGCAGGCCGACGTTGCCGCACGCCACGGCGTCCGCGCCGGC
This sequence comes from Lentzea sp. NPDC051213, assembly GCF_044455585.1. Taxonomy (NCBI): domain Bacteria; kingdom Bacillati; phylum Actinomycetota; class Actinomycetes; order Pseudonocardiales; family Pseudonocardiaceae; genus Lentzea; species Lentzea sp. NPDC051213. The sequence continues at coordinate 164,059 of NZ_JBITEX010000011.1, read as the reverse complement.
GGCGTGCAGGATCGACTCCAGCATGCCGACCGTCGTGGTCTTGCCGTTCGTTCCCGTCACCGCGAGCCACACCGGCGGGTCGGCCAGTTCGGCGGCCATCCGCCAGGCCAGCTCGACCTCGCCGATCACCTCGATGCCCGCGGCCGCCGAAGCGGCCAGCAACGGGCTGGACGGCTGCCAGCCGGGGCTCGTCACCACCAGCGAGGTGCCGGCGGGCGGCTGGGTCAGGCCGGGCACCAGCTCGACGCCTTCGAGCATGGTCTCCAGGGCCGTCAGCCGTTCCTGCGACATGTCCGTGACGATGACCTCGGCGCCCGCCGCGAGCAACGCCTCGGCGGCGGACCGGCCGGTCACTCCAGCACCAGCGACCAGCACCTTCGTTCCGGCCAGCTTTGTCATACCTAGAACCCGCCCGTCAGCCACTCGCTGTAGAACACGCCGAGACCGAACATGCAGCAGATGCCCGCCATCAGCCAGAACCGGATGATGACAGTGGTTTCCGCCCACCCGGCGAGTTCGAAGTGGTGGTGGAACGGTGCCATGCGGAAGAGCCGGCGCCGGGAGGAGCGGAAGACCGCGACCTGCAGCGCCACCGACAGGGCCTCGACCACGAACAGACCACCGATGACGATCATCAGCAGCTCGGTGCGGGTCGCGATCGCGAGACCGGCGACCAGACCGCCTAGAGCGAGCGAACCGGTGTCACCCATGAAGATCTTGGCCGGTGCGGCGTTCCACCACAGGAAGCCGATGCAGCCCGCCATCGCCGCCGCGGCGATCACCGCCAGGTCCAGCGGGTCGCGCACGTCGTAGCAGCCGGAGACGGCGTAGGTGTTGCAGTTGTAGCGGAACTGCCAGAACGAGATCACCACGTAGGTGCCGAACACCATCGCCGACGAGCCACCGGCCAGGCCGTCGAGGCCGTCGGTCAGGTTCACGGCGTTCGACCACGCGGCGACCATGCCGTAGCAGAAGACGATGAACCCGATGACGCCGAACGAGACCACCGGGATGTCGCGGACGAACGACAGGTTGACCGACGCGGGCGTCAGGCCTTCCTTGTTCGGGAACTGCAGCACGAGGATCGCGAACGTGATGGTCGCGATGAACTGGCCGACCAGCTTCGCCGTCTTGTTCAGGCCCAGGTTGCGCGCCTTGCGGATCTTGATGAAGTCGTCGAGGAAGCCGACGAGCCCCAGCGACGTCGTCAGCATGAGCACGAGCAGGCCGGACGCCGTCGGGGTCTGCCCGGACGCCGAGGCCGACATCGAGTTCACGAGGTGCGTGCCGAGGTAACCGGCCCACATCGCGACCAGGATGGCGAGGCCACCCATGGTCGGCGTGCCGCGCTTGGTCTTGTGGTGCTGCGGGCCGTCCTCGCGGATCTCCTGGCCGAAGCCCTGACGGGAGAAGACCTTGATCAGGTAGGGCGTCAGCAGGATCGACACTGCCAGTGCGATCGCTGCCGCGATCAGGATGCTCTTCACTTGGTTCCTGCCTCCAGCAGGGCCTCGGCAATGCGCCACAGGCGGTAGGCGTTGGATGCCTTGACCAGCACGACGTCACCAGGCCGGATTTCCGCGCGCAGCAACGCGATCGCCGCGTCCGCGTCCGGCACCAGGACGGATTCCTCTCCCCAAGATCCTTCCAGGTGCGCGCCCTGGTGCATCGCGCGGGCCGCGTCACCGATGACGACGAGCTTGCTGATGTCCAGGCGGACCGCGAGGCGGCCGATCTCGTCGTGCTCGCGCACCGCGTCATCGCCCAGTTCGGCCATCGGGCCGAGCACGGCCCAGCTGCGGCGGGCGGGCGTCGTGGCGCGCGAGATCGTCGCGAGCGCCTTCAACGCCGCCCGCACCGAGTCCGGGTTCGCGTTGTACGCGTCGTTGATGACCGTCACGCCATCAGCCCGGTCGGTGACCACCATGCGGTGCGCGGAAACCCTCTGCGCGCTGCCGAGCCGCTCGGCGACCTCGGCGGGCGTCGCGCCCAGCTCGAGTGCGATCGCGGCGGCGACCAGCGCGTTGGAGACCTGGTGCGGGCCGTGCAGGGCCAGCTTGACCTGTGCGTCGCCCTGCGGGGTCTTGAGCGTGAAGCTCGCGCGGGCCTGCTCGTCCAGCTCGATGTTCTCGGCGCGGACGTCGGCCTTCGAGTTCTCACCGACGAGCACGACCTTGGCCTTGGTGCGGCTCGCCATGCCGGCGACCAGCGGGTCGTCGGCGTTGAGCACGGCGATGCCGTCCTCGGGCAGTGCCTCGACCAGCTCGCCCTTGGCCTGCGCGATGCCCTCGCGGGAGCCGAACTCGCCGAGGTGCGCGGTGCCGACGTTCAGCACGGCGCCGATCTTCGGCGGGGCGATCTCGGTGAGGTTCGTGATGTGCCCGATGCCCCTGGCGGACAGCTCCAGCACCAGGAAGCGGGTGTCCTCGGTCGAGCGCAGCGCGGTCCACGGGTGGCCGAGCTCGTTGTTGAACGAACCGGGCGGCGCGATGGTCTCGCCGGTGGGGCTCAGCACCTGGGCGATCAGGTCCTTCGTGGACGTCTTGCCCGCGGAACCGGTGATGCCGATGATCGCGAGGTCCTTGAGCCGGTCGGTGACGTGGCGGGCGAGCTTGGCCAGCGCGGCCAGCACCGCGGCGCCCTCGCCGGTCTTGTCGCCCGCGAGCACGTAGGCTCCTGCGTGCTTGGTCTCCACCGGCGGCGCGATCACCGCGGGGGCGTCGACCTCGCGGCCGGCCAGCACACCGACGGCGCCGGAGGCGACCGCCTGGGCGGCGAAGTCGTGGCCGTCCACCCGTTCGCCCGGCAACGCCAGGAACAGGCCGCCCTCGGTGATTTTGCGGGTGTCGAACTCGATGGAGCCCGTGACCACCGGGCTGCCGTCGGTTGCGTGCAACCGTCCGCCGACGATCTGTGCGATCTCGGCGAGCGTGAGTGCGATCAACGGTGCGCCTTTCTGATCGCGGCGGTCAGCGTCTCGACGTCCGAGAACGGCTGGATCACGCCGGCGATCTCCTGTCCCGTCTCGTGGCCCTTGCCGGCCACGACGACGACGTCGCCCGGTTCTGCCAGCTCCACGGCCTTCTCGATGGCGAGCCTGCGGTCGCCGATCTCCAGCACCTCACCCCTGTCCGGGGTCGCGAGGGCGCCTTCGAGCATGGCGGCCCGAATAGAAGACGCTTCTTCGCTGCGCGGGTTGTCATCGGTGATGATCAACACGTCGGCTCGTTGCGCGGCTGCCTCACCCATCAGCGGGCGCTTGGCCCGGTCCCGGTCACCACCGCAGCCGAGCACGATGATCACCCGGCCCTCGGTCTTCGCGCGGACGGCGTCCAGCGCGAGCGCGACGGCGGCGGGCTTGTGCGAGTAGTCGACGACGGCGGTGAAGCCCTGGCCCTCGTCGATGCGCTGCATGCGGCCGGGGACCTGGACGTTGCCGAGACCCTCCTGGATGGCCTCGGCCGGGATGCCTTCCGCGTGCAGGCAGGCGATCGCCAGCAGGGCGTTCGCGATGTTGAAGCTGCCGGCGAGCTGGAGGTGGATCCGGATGTCGCCGTCGGGACCGTGCGCGGTGAACGTCTGCTCACCGGTCGGCGACACCTCGACGTCACTCGCGGTCCAGGTGGCGGGCTTGGTGGTGGCGACGGTGATCGTGCCGTCCTTGACCAGCCGGGGACCCCACTCGCCGTCGACGCAGACGATCTCCTTGCGCGCCCGGCCGTCGAACAGCTGCGCCTTGACGTCGAAGTACTCCTCCATGGAGGAGTGGAAGTCGAGGTGGTCCTGGCTCAGGTTGGTGAACGCGCCGACCTCGAACTCGGTGGCGGCGACGCGGCCCAGCTCGAGCGCGTGGCTCGACACCTCCATCGCCACGTCGGTGATGCCGCGTTCGGCCATGACCGCGAACAACGCCTGCAGGTCGGGCGCCTCCGGCGTGGTGTGCGAGCTGTCGAGCTGCTCGTCGCCGATGCGCGTGCCGACCGTCCCGATGAGACCGGTCCGCTTCTTCGCCGCGCGGAGCACGGACTCGATCATGTACGTGGTGGTGGTCTTGCCGGACGTGCCGGTGACGCCCCACAGCTTGATCTTGGTCGACGGCCGGCCGTAGACGTGCGCGGCGAGCAGACCCACGACCTCGCGCGGACGCGGGTGGATCAGCACGGCCACGTCCTTGAGCGCGTCGCGCGCGGCACCGGCCTCGTCGGTGAGCACCGCGACGGCACCGTTCGCGATCGCCGTGGCGGCGAAGTCGGCACCGTGCACGCGGGCACCGGGCAGCGCGGCGTAGAGGTCTCCGGGCACCGCGTGCTGTGCACGCAGCGTCACCCCCGTCACCTGGACGTCGGCATGCGCTGGCCTGGTCAGGTGCACGTCGGCGGCCGCGGCGAGAGCAGCCACGGACACGGGTCGGATGCTGGCGGGGCGGGGCGGGGCGGTCGCGACCTTGCCCTCGAGCTTGGCAGGCACGGGCAAGAGGCTACCGGCGTACACGGAGTGGCCGGGCGGCGCGTTGGCAATCGGGTGATGATCTGCGCCGATGGGCCGTTCGAGTGGCTCTTTCCAGTGCTCTGGGGCGGCGCAATCGCACGAGCCCCGGCCGTTTGTGGCTGGAAGAAACGCGACTGTGGTTCCGCGCCCCATGGCGCCGCGAGGAAGGCCGTGGCGCTGGGATGTGAGGTTGTCCGAACCCAGGCGGCTTCGTCGAACGCGTGTTCGGTACGGTCGGTCGGGTGAAACTCGTCGTGCAGATCAAACTGCTGCCGACCGCCGAGCAGGCGGCGGCGTTGTGGTCAACTCTGCTTGCGTGCAACCACGCTGCATCTGACGTGTCGCGGGTGGCGTTCGAGACCGGCGCGTTTCGTGAATACGCGCTGCGCAAGCCCACCTACGCCACGCTGAAAGCGCGAGGCTTGGGAGCGCAGGCCGCCCAGCATGTGATCAAGAAGGTCGCAGACGCTTACGCCACGTTGCACGCGAATATCCGTAACGGCAACCTTGGTCCGGTCGGCAGCAGGCGGCGGGTGAGAGCGGAGTCGAAGCCGATCGGATTCCGCCACGATGCGGCGCAGCCGTTCGATGACCGCTGCTTGTCGTGGCAGTGCGACGCGGGCACGGTGTCTATCTGGTCTGTCGTAGGCCGGGTGAGGAACCTGCGGTTCACGGGTTCGCCAGATCAACTCGCGACACTGCGGGCGTATCGGCGGGGAGAGTCGGACCTGGTACACCGCGACGGCAGGTGGTTTCTGGTCGCCACCTGCGACATCGAGGAGAAGCCCGAGTTCGACCCCGTCGACTGGATCGGGGTCGACCGGGGCATCGTGAACTTGGCCACCACCTCGGACGCCGACAACTTCCAGGGGCGCGGTCTGCGGCGTTATCGGCGCTGGCATGCCCGAAAACGCGCTGAGCTGCAGGCCAAGCAGACGAAATCGGCGCGGCGCCGGTTGAAACGCCGCAGCAAGCGTGAAGCCCGGCACGCGACACACGTGAATCATCGGGTTGCGAAGCAGGTTGTGGCTGTTGCCGAACGCACCGGTCGCGGTATCGCCCTGGAGGATCTGGGCGGTATCCGTGACCGGGTCACGGTCTCCCGGCACCAGCGAGCCACACTCACCACCTGGCCGTTCCACCAACTCGAACAGCACATCCGCTACAAAGCCCGGCGCGCCGGGGTACCGATGCTTCTCGTCGACTCCCGGTACACCAGCCAAATGTGTCCGCGGTGCGGACACACCGAACGCGCCAACCGTCCCACCAGGGACCACTTCCACTGTCGCCGATGCGGTCTTGCTGGACCCGCCGACGTCGTCGCCGCCGTGAACGTCCGAAACCGGGCACGGTCGGCGTGGGTACACGTCAACGTGCCCGACCCGATGACTGTCTGAACAGCCATCGGTAGATGCGGCCCGCACACGCGCAGCCAGCCGTGGACGAGGAACGCAAGCAACGCCCACCGGGATCGAGCCTTCAACCTCGACCCTTCAGGGCCGAGTAGTTGACGGGTGAGCCCGTCCGGCCGAACAAGTTCCTGCCCGCTTTGTGACTTCCGGCCCTGTGGCCGGTTGTGCGTGCGCGGTGAGGTAGAGGACGGCAGGAGGCGGTAATGAGAACAACCACGGCGGTGGAACCCAGGAGATTTTCTTTCTGGGCACCGGATTTCAGTCGTTCCGTGACAGTCGGGGTAGACACGTCGGAGACCGCTTATCACGCGTTCGAGTGGGCCGCGCGGCACGCGTGGTCGCTCCGCACAGACCTCCAGGTGTACCTCGCGGACCCCGGTGACACGACGGTCCAGCGAGTGCTCGAACGACTCCCCATGCTCACCGCCCACTTCCGGCCGAGCGGTGACGACCCGGTGGCCGCACTGGTGAGGGCGTCGGACTCCAGCGCGACCTTGGTCTTGGGGTGCAAGGGTGAACAGCACCGCAGCCTGGGTCTGGGCTCCCTCGTCCTCCCGGTGTTGCGCCGCGCGCGGTGCGGAGTCGTAGTGGTGCGCGGACGGCCCCCGGCGATCCGTGGCGAGTACGGCTGGATCACCGCCGCTGTCGGCGGGTGCGAGGACCCGGTCGTGCTGCGGCGCGCGGTCGAGCTCTGCCGCACCCGCCGCGCGCAGCTTCGCCTTCTGCACGTCCACCCACCCGCCCAGCACGGCGTGTCCGTGCCACGCGACGAGGCCGCCGTCCGGCGCGCCGTGCTCTTCCTGCGCACGACCGCGCCCGAGCTGACGCCCGAGGTCCTCATCGAGTCCCGGCATCCGCACGAGGCCCTCGCCGAGTTGGATTCCGACCTCGTCGTCGTTGGGCGGGGTGGGCAGCACGACGGCGTTGGGTTGATCACGCGGGCCGCGCTCTATCACGCCTCTTGCCCGGTGTTGGTGGCTCGGCCCGAGCCGATGCACGACGACCGGGTGATGCCCTGACGAAAGCCGGGTCGGTCAGCAGGGCTTGCGGAGGACGGCTCCGGTCGTGCCCTTCAGGGACACGGAACGGACCGAGGCGCCCTTCGCGTTCGTGTGGGCCTCGTCCAGCCGCACGGTGACCGCCGCACTGCCCGTCTTGTTCGCGTTGACGACGACCGTGCCGCACGCGAAGTCGCGCTGGAACACGTTGTTCGCCACCGGGCGGTGCGGGCCGTCCGGCGCGCCCATGTCCCAGTCGTACTCGGCGCGCCACGGGGAGGCGTTGTCGTAGCGGTCGGTCTCGTTGATCTCGGAGATCGCGGCGTTGTCGCCCTTGGCCAGCAGGTAGCTCGCGAAGGCGTAGCGGAACGGCTGCTCGGCACCGCTGTGGTGCGGCTGCACCCAGGTGATCTTGCCCTTGGCCTCGTTGGCGGCGATCTGGGCGACCTGCCGGCTCCAGCCCTGCGGGTACTCGGAGAGGAGGTCCTGGTCGCTGAAGGTCAGCCACCACTCGTCGAAGCCGCCGTCGAGGTGCTCGACGTAGGTGTCCCACGCGCCGTCGTAGAGGCGGGCGTTCGACAGGTTGGCGACGGTCTTCAGGCCCGCGTCGACGAACTTCTGCCGGGTGTTGGCGAGCATGGACCGGTAGGCGGCCCGCATCGAGTCGTCGGTGCGGTAGTTAGCAGGGCAAACACCCTCGTGGTACGTGTCGCAGGCGAACAGCGCGTTGTCCATGAACACACCGTCGAAGGCCTTGCTGGACGCGATCACGTTGTCGGCCCAGGCGTTCTGGTAGCCGGTGTTGCCGACGTCCATCTGCCAATGGCCGTCATATCCTTCGTATTCAAAACGTTGACCGTTTTGATCGAAAAGGAACCACTCAGAGTGGTTCTTGGAGGCATCGCAGTATCCGACGCCGGTAGGGAGATCACGGTCGTCGGCACCGTTCTGGCACGCATAGCTGCGCGTCGAGGACAGGTCCTTGTAGACGTAGAGCTGGATCTTCGGATTCGCGGTCTTCAGCTTCGCGGCAAGATCGGTTTCCCAGGCGTTGAGCACCACGTACGACCGTCGCTGCGCCTCGAGGTTGATCATTTGATCGCTGGCCGGCGTGCTGTTCATGTGCAGCCAGTAGGACTTCGCAGTCCATTCTTCTCCTGCTTGAGCTGCGGGAACCAGTGACACCAACACCGTTGTCACCACCGCGACCAATGAGATCAACTTTCCGGAGGAACGCACGACAAACCCCATCTCGCCTACTACGCCGGTTTCGGAGTATTAGACGTGATGAAATGCGTCTCATTAGAAAACTGTGCCGTGCGATATTTCACTGTCAAACAATGAAATTGCTCATTGCCACGCCTGGGTGTGTCTCAGATCACTTGCCAAATCGGGTCGCGTCACCAAGAATGCGCGACCCCGTCAAATGATCTACATCTGCAGCTGGACGTACGGCGTCTGCTCGGCCGACATCGGCACCTGGAAGCGCTGGGTCAGGTAGGTCGCGATGTCGTGGAACAACGGCGCGGCCGAAGCGCTGAACTGGGTGCCGTGCGGCGCGTCGAGCATGATGCCGACGACGTAGCGCGGGTTGTCCGCGGGCAGAACGCCGGCGAACGTGATCCAGTACTGCGACTGGGAGTAGCACTTGCAGACCGGGTCGATCTGCTGCGCGGTGCCCGTCTTGCCCGCGATCTGGTAGCCGGGCAGAGCGGCCTGGCGACCGGTGCCGTTCTGGTCGGAGTCGCGGGGGTCGACCTGCGTCACGGAGCGGAACATGTTCCGGACGGTCTTCGCGGTCTCCGGCGACACCACCCGGACGCCCTCGGGACGCTGCTTCTCCGCACGAGACCCGTCCGCGCCGATCTCCGCGCGGATCAGGCGCGGCGGCACGCGGACGCCGTCGTTCGCGATCGCCTGGTACATGCCGGTCATCTGCAGCAGGGTCATCGAGAGGCCCTGGCCGATCGGCAGGTTGCCGAAGGTCGAGCCCGACCACTGGTTCAGCGGCGGCACGAGGCCGGACTCCTCGGTGGGGACGCCGGACTGGGTGCGGCGGCCGAGGCCGAACTTCTGCAGCATCTCGGCGTAGCGCTCCTTGCCGACCTCCTGGGCCGCCAGCAGCGTGCCCACGTTGGAGGACTTGGCGAAGACGCCGGTGAACGACATCGGGACGGTGCCGTGGGTCCACGCGTCCTTGATCGTGCGGTCGGCGACCTTCAGCGAGCCCGGCACCTGCAGCACGTCGTCCGGCTTGAACAGGCCGTACTCGACGGCGGCTGCGGCCGTCACGATCTTGTTCACCGAGCCGGGTTCGAACGACGCGGAGACCGCCCAGTTGCGGAGCTGGTCGTCGGAGGCCTTGCCGAAGTCAGTCGGGTCGTAGGTCTTGTCGTTGGCCATCGCGACGATCTCGCCGGTGCGGCTGTCCAGCACGACCGCGGAAGCGTTCTTGGCCCCCGACTTCCTGCCGTACTCGGTGACCATCTTCTGCACGGCGTACTGGGTGTCGATGTCGATGGTGAGCTCGAGGCTCTTGCCCGGCTGCGACTTCACGAGCTCGCGTTCGGTGTTCGGGATGACGAGCGTGTCGTCGCCGGACATCGTGTCGACCACGCGGCGGCCCATGCGACCGGCCAGCAGGTTGTCCTGGGCGTTCTCCAGACCGAGGATGCCCTGGGTGGTCGGCGGCTTCTCGTCCTGGCGCCAGTTGGCGGCGCCGATGATGTTCGACGCGAGGTCGCCGTTCGGGTAGATCCGCTTGGAGCGGTACTCGGAACCGATCTCCGCCGGGAACTTCTCGACGATCATCGCGGCCTTGGCCGGCTCCGCCTCGCTCACCAGGACCTCGTAGCTGATGTCCTTGACGAGCTGCTGGTAGACGGTCTCCTCGTCGGTCTTCTCGCCGTTGACCTCCGGCCCGAGGGCCGCCGATATGAACTTCGCGACCTCGCGCATGTGGTCCTCATAAGAGACCGGGTACTGCGCGGGGTCCTTCTCGCGGGCGGCGTCCCAGGTCTTCCTGGCCCGCTGCGGGAGGATGTAGAGCGCGCGGACCTCGATCGAGAACGCGAGCTGGTTGCCGTTGCGGTCGAGGATCGAGCCCCGCTCGGCGGGGATGTTCTGCCGCGTGGTGCGCTGCATCTGCGCCTGCTCCGAGAGCTCCTTGGCCTCGATGCCCTGCACCTGCACGAGCTTCACGCCGGCGACCAGCAACGCGCCGATCAGCAGCACCCGGCCGATCGCGAGGCGCAGCCGGCTGTTGCCGCCCAGGCGCGCGGTCGGGCGGGGGGCGCGCACCGACAACGGCCGGCGCGGCCCCCTCTGCTGTGGTCCGGGCATCAGCCACCCGCCGGAGGCGTCTGACCGGCCGGCGGCTGCTGGCCGGCGGGCGGTGCGGGCGTCTCCGAGGACGGCGGCGGCGGTGGGGGCGGAGGCGTCGACTTGGTCGGCGCGCTCGGCTTGCCGAACTCCTCGATCGAGCCGTCCGGGTTCTGCCGCAGCCGTGCCGGGTTCGACGGCTCGACCAGGCCCATCTCGCCTGCCCGGCGAGCGAGGTCGATCGGCGACTCGAGCAGCGCGACCTCACGGCGCAGCTGCTCGACCCGCAGCGTCAGCTTCTCCGCCTCGGCCTTCGCCTCCTGCAACCGGTACGTGTCGGCGGCGGCCTGGGTGGAGAAGTACATGATCCCGGCGACGCCCGCGCCCAGCACGAGCATCACCAGCACGACGAACGGCGCCTTCGAGGCCTGCTTCTGCAGCGGCGCGGCGGCACCACCGCGGAGGTTCTGGGCGCGCTGGGCCCTGCGGGCGTAGGCGCGCTCGGCACCGGCGGAACGCCGCCGTGCGCGATCGGTCTCTTCGCGCTGCTCCTTCGAGGGGTCCCGGGGCGACGGCCCACCGACCCGTGCGGGTGCCGTCATCGCGGATCTCCGATCCGTTCCGCCGCCCGCAGCCGCACCGGGGCCGCACGCGGGTTGTCCTCGATTTCCTGCTCCGACGCGACCTCCGCGCCCTTGGTGAGCAACTTGATCTCGGGTCCGTGCCCTGGCAGCTCGACCGGCAGGCCCTGCGGCGTCTTCGACTTCGCCAGCTCCGCGAACGCCTGCTTCACCATCCGGTCCTCGAGGGACTGGTACGACTCCACGACGATCCGCCCGCCGATGCCCAGCACGCCCAGCGCTGCCGGGAGGGCCAGTCGCAACGACTCCAGCTCGCCGTTGACCTCGATCCGCAGCGCCTGGAACGTGCGCTTCGCCGGGTGCCCGCCCGTGCGCCGCGAAGCCGCGGGCACGACGGCGTAGAGCAGCTCGACGAGCCGGCCCGAGTTGGTGAACGGCTCCTTCTCGCGTTCGCGCAGCACCGCGGAGGCGATCTTGCCCGCGAACCGCTCCTCGCCGTAGGTCGAGAGGATCCGCGCGAGATCGCCGTGCGCGTAGGTGTTGAGCACGTCCGCGGCGGTCATGCCGGTGCCCTTGGACATCCGCATGTCGAGCGGCGCGTCCTTCGAGTACGCGAACCCGCGCTCTTCCTCGTCCAGTTGCAACGAGGAGACGCCGAGGTCCATCAGCACACCGTCCACGTGCGACAGTCCCAGCTCGTCGACGGCGTCGTCGATCTGGTCGTACGTGACGTTGACGAGGTGGACGCGGTCACCGTGGCGCGCGAGACGCTCGCCGGCCATCTCGATGGCCTGCGGGTCGCGGTCGAGCCCGATGAGGGTCAGCTCGGGGTGGGCGCTCAACAACGCGTCGGAATGACCGCCCATGCCGAGCGTCGTGTCGACGAGGACAGCGGGCTTGCCGGAAAGCGCTGGAGCGAAGAGTTCCAGGACGCGGTCCAGCAGCACCGGTACGTGCCGCGGCTGATCCATCGTCCCTCTACTCCCCTGATGCGCGTTCGGGTGACGTCAGGTCCCCGCCCGCCCGTCGAACCTGGCGCCGGGGAAGGTGCGCCAGGGCCGATAGTCGAGCGGACCGAGGCCTCACGGCACCCGAATCGCGATTGAACATCCGGCCTGTTGCTCGGCTGACCGCCATCAGAAGACGCCCGGAATGACCTCCTCGCGAGCCTCGGCGTAGCCGTCCTCATGCTCTTCGAGATAGGTCTGCCAGGCCTGCGCGTCCCAGATCTCCATCCTGGTGAACGCGCCGACGACCACGCACTCCTTGGTCAGCCCGGCATACCGGCGCAGTTCCGGTGCGATCAGAACGCGGCCCTGACCGTCCGGACGCTGCTCGTCCGTACCTGCGAACAGATACCGCTGGTAGGCGCGTACGGCGTCGTTGGTGAACGGCGCCTCGGCGACCTTCCTCGCCATCTGCTCGAACTCAGCCCGGGGAAACACGTACAGGCAGTGGTCCTGGCCTTTGGTGACCATGAGACCTCCCGCCAGTTCGTCCCGGAACTTCGCAGGCAGTGTCAGCCGACCCTTGTCGTCCAGGCGCGGGTAGTGAGTGCCGAGGAACACGGCAGCCACCTCCCTCACCGGGCGACGGACCGGCAGTGGAGCCCCCGTCTGCCCCACCGGCCGCCACAGTACCCCACTTTTCACCACAGTCAACGCTGAAACAGGTGTTTACACACCAACTCGTGACTCGTTTTCCCAGGTAGATGCAGTGGGGAGGCGTGGGGGGAGGGTGGGGGAGCTGGTCAGGCTCCACCTTCGCGGGTGAGGATCGCGCCAGGATTTGCCACCCGATCGGCCTAGAAAAATCCGCCAAAACCGCGTGCCGCCCCGCAAAGGTGGGGGAAGGTGGAACCTGGTGGAGCGAACCCGATGTAGCCCGCAGGTGTAGGGCACTTAGCCGTGGTTTGACACACTGCGTGAAACGCTCACACGTCCGTGTTCCGGACACGGCTGCTGGAGGTTTAGTGACGCCGGGAAGCCCAAGCGCGAACAGTCACGCGCCGGTCGATCAGGTTCTGGGAGAGTTGCACGGCGCCGTTCAGCGGATCGCCGCGAACGTCGAGCGGGTGCTCGTCGGTAAACCAGACGTGGTCCGCCTCGCGCTCGTGACGCTGCTCGCCGAGGGGCACCTGCTGGTGGAGGACGTGCCGGGTGTCGGCAAGACCTCGCTGGCGAAAGCGCTTGCCCGTTCCATCGACTGCACGGTGAGCCGCGTGCAGTTCACGCCCGACCTGTTGCCGAGCGACATCACCGGCTCGTCGATCTACAACCGGCAGGAGAACGACTTCGAGTTCCGGCCGGGCCCGATCTTCGCGAACATCGTGGTCGGCGACGAGATCAACCGCGCCTCCCCCAAGACGCAGTCGGCGCTCTTGGAGTGCATGGAGGAGCACCAGGTCACGGTCGACGCCCACACGTACCCGCTGGGCTCGCCGTTCATGGTGATCGCGACGCAGAACCCGATCGAGATGGAGGGCACCTACGCCCTGCCGGAGGCGCAGCGCGACAGGTTCACCGCGCGCGTGTCGATCGGCTACCCGGACCCGGCGGCCGAGCTCGCGATGGTCGACGAGCACGCCGGCCACAACCCGATCGAGGACCTGCGGCCCGTCTCGGACGCGGCCCAGATCCTGCGGCTCATCAAGGCCGTCCGCCAGGTGCACCTCTCCACCGAGGTGCGCCGGTACGCCGTGGAACTGGTGTCGGCCACGCGCCGGCTGCCGGAGCTGCGGCTGGGCGCGTCGCCACGGTCCACATTGCACCTCGTGCGCGCCGCACGAGCACAAGCCGCCCTCGCGGGCCGTGACTTCGTGGTGCCCGATGACATCCACGCGATCGCGATCCCGGTGCTCGCGCACCGGCTGGTGATGACGGCGGAGGCGCAGGCCGCGCGCCGGTCCCCCGCCGAGCTGATCAGGGCATTGCTGCAGCGGGTGCCCGTGCCGACGGCCGCGCTCGACCCGAGTGCCGCCTTCGTTCGCAGCATCAACAACAACGCAGGGACGCCACGCTAACGATGCGAACCGCACTTTCCGGTCTGACCACCCGCGGTAGATGCTTGCTGGCCGCGGGGTTCGCCGCCGGAGTGTGCGCCGCGGTGCTGAACGAACGCGACCTGTTGCGGGTCGCGGCCTTCGTGATCGCGCTGCCACTGCTGGCAGCCTGGCTCGCCACGCGGGCACGGGTGGGTTTGCACGCCAACCGCTTCCTCGCGCCGAGCCGGGTACCGGTCGGGGCGGCGTCCGAGGTGAAGCTGGATCTGCGCAGCACCGGCAGGCTGCCCACGGGCGGGCTGATGCTCGAGGACACCGTGCCGTACGCGCTGGGCGCGCGGCCGCGGTTCCTGGTGGAACGGTTACCGCGCAACACACCCACGACGTTGCGCTACCCGCTCAAGCCGGTGATGCGCGGCATCCAGCAGGTGGGTCCGCTGATGGCGCGGATCACCGACCCGTTCGGGCTGGCGGAGTTCGACCGCGAGCTGGCCGGCCGGTCACGCCTGGTCGTCGTGCCGCGCGTCGTCCGGTTGTCGGGTCTGCCCGGCGGTTCGGGCATGGGCGCCGGTGACGACGGTTCCGTGCGGCTGCGGGCGGGGCAGGGCGAGGACGACGCGGTGGTGCGGCCGTACCGGCAGGGCGATGACCTGCGCAAGGTGCACTGGCGGTCCACGGCCCGGCGCGACGAGCTGATGGTGCGCGTCGAGGAACGTCCGTGGCGCGGCGGCACGACGGTGCTGCTGGACCACCGGGTGAGCGCGCACCGGGGCAGCGGCCCTACGGCGTCGCTGGAGTGGGCCATCTCGTTCGTGGCGTCGATCTGCCTGCACCTGCACCACTTCGGTCACCAGGTGCGCCTGGTCTCCGAGGACGGCCGGGTGCTCGCGGGCGGCTCGCAGGACGGCGGGCACAGCGGCCACGTGGTGCTGGACTCGCTCGCCGCGCTGCAGGCCTCGCACCGGCGTGAGCTCTCCGGCGGGGTCGATCCCGGCGCCGGCCAGGAGATCATCGCGGTGCTCGGCGGCGTGTCGCCGACATCGGTGGAAGAGCTGATCCGGTACCGGCCGCGCGGCATGCGCAGCCTGGCCGTGTTGCTGGACGTGAACGCCTGGGCCGGTGGCACGGACACCTCCGCGCCCGATCCTGACGACGCACGGCGGTTGCTGGGCGGCGCGGGCTGGGGTGTGGCGGTCGCGAAGCCGTCGGCGTCGATGCAGCAGGTGTGGCAGGAGTTGTGCGCCTCGGCTGGCAACCGGGGGCCGTCCGTGCGCTCGGAGGTGGGCTGAGATGGGATCGCGTTCCGCTCCCGCGAAAGGCGCGGAGCCCGAGTGGTTCACCTCGGCGACACCGTGGATCGCGGCGCTGGCCGTGCTGTGCGCGTCGACCGCGCTGGCCGGTGTGATCGAGGGCGACCTGTGGCTGGTGCGCATCGGCGTGGTGATCGTCGCGATCACGGTGACCGGCGCGTTCCTGCGGGCGACCCGGCTGACCCCGCCGCTGGTCGCGATCGCCCAGGTCTTCGTGCTGTTGTGCCTGCTCACGGCGTTGCACACGCGGTCGGGCATTCTGCTTTTCATCCCCGGCCCTGAGGCGTTCGGCGAGCTGGGGAACGTGCTCGCGGAGTCCGTCGCGCAGGTGCAGACCGGGGTGCCGCCGGTGCACGCGTCGCCGGCGATCCAAGCGCTCGTGGTGCTGGCGATCGGCCTGGTCGCGGTGCTGGTGGACACGCTGGCCGTCGCGGCCGCGGCCCCGGCGGCGTCCGGGCTGGTGCTGCTGTGCGTGTTCGCGGTGCCGGCGTCGCTGGCCGACGAGATGCTCCCGTTCTGGACGTTCATCCTCGGCGCGGCGGCGTTCGCGATGCTGCTCGCGGTCGACGGCCAGCACCGGCACGAGGCGTGGCGCGGCAGGCTCGGGTCCGGGTCGGCGAGCGGGACCGGTGGCTCCGCGACGACGGTGGCGAGCATCGCGATGGTGATCGCGTTGATCGTCGGGGCGGGCTTCACGCTCGTCGGAACGGTCGGGCGGCTGCCCGGTGGCGGCACCGGTGCCGGCGGCAAGGGCGGCATCGGGCTGAGCGAGATGACGTCGTTGCGCGGCATGCTCAACCGCGGCAAGACCGCCGAGGTGTTCTACGTGCGCGGCATGTCGGAGCAGTCCTACATGCGCGCGTCCACGCTGGCGCGCTACGTGCCGAACAAGGGCTGGGAACGCGGCAGCGACCCCGGTGGCCAGCCCGCGCGCGGTGACCTGCCGCTGCAGCCCGGCGACCGGGGCGAGGGCAAGAACACCCGGATCAGCATCGAGCCGCGTGACTGGCGGAGCTTCTGGCTGCCGACCTACGGCGCCGTCCGCCGCATCGACACCCCGGACGACGACTACCGCTTCGACGCGAAGAAGGGCGTGATCTTCACGCAGCGCGAGCGGGAGCCGGAGCCGTACGAGATCGACACGGTGCTGTCGACGCCGACGAAGCAGGCGCTGCGGATGGCGTCGGGGCCGAAGAACCTGGTCGACTCCGAGTACTACCGGTTCGAGGGCGTCGAGCAGGAGGTGGTCGACCTCGCGAACAAGATCGTGGCGGGTGCCACCAACGACTTCGACAAGGCCGCCGCGCTGACCGCGTTCTTCAACAGCCCGACCACCGAGTTCCAGTACAAACTCGAGACCAAGGGCGACGTCACCAAGGACGCGCTGACCGACTTCGTGACCAAGGGCAAGGTCGGCTACTGCGAGCAGTTCGCCTCCGCGATGGCCGTGATGGCCCGCGTGGTCGGCCTGCCGTCCCGCGTCGCGATCGGCTTCACCGCCGGCATCGCCTCCGCCGACAACTCCTACCGCACGATCAGCACGGACGACGCGCACGCGTGGGTCGAGATCTTCTTCCCGAACCACGGCTGGATGACCTTCGACCCGACCCCGGTCAACGACGGCCGCGGCATCGTGCCGCCGTACCTGCGCGACCAGGCGCAGGGCGACGAGGAGGTGCCGTCCGCCTCGACGACGACCCAGCCGACCGCGTCGTCCGCGACCGGATCGGCCCAGCCGTCGGCCGCGGCCGACGGCACCGAGGGCGACCAGGGCCAGCAGCAGCTCGCCGACACGGGAACGCCGCAGTGGCACATCTGGGCGTTCTGGGCAGCGGTGGGGCTGGCAGTGGTGCTGAGCGGGATCGCGCTGCTCACGCTGCTGGGTGCGGGTCTGAGCGGCGTGCCGTGGGCACGAAGGCTCATTGTTCCCGCCGTGGCGGGGCTGTGGCTGCTCACCGCCGGACTGGCCACGGCGATGGTGTCGTGGTGGCTCGCGATACCTCTGGTGCTCATTGGACTGCTGCTCGCGCCCCTGCTCGTGCGGTCCGTGCGAAGGCACAACCGTCTACTCGCGGTGGCGGCGCTCGGTCCGGGAGCGGCGAACGCGGCGTGGAGCGAGCTCATGGCCGAGTCGATCGACCGGGGCGCGCCGGTGCCCTCTGCCGAGACGATTCGGATCGCCGCCCGGCGCCTGGCGCGCGAGCACAACCTGGACGACGCGGGCCGGGAAGGGCTGCGCGTGGTGATCGGGGCGATCGAGCGGTCCTGGTACAGCGCCAACCGCGCGGCAGATCCGGCTCTGCCGGGCGCGCTGGCCGCGGTACGACAGTCGTTGCGACAGAACGCGCCGCTGTCGTTGCGGGCCCGGATGTTCCCGAAGTCGGTGCTGAAGCCGGCACCCGCGCCGGTGGCCGACGCGGCGGACCGGGAACCGGCTCCGGTCTAGGACGTGCCGGTCTCAGACGAGCAAAGCGAAGGGCCCGCTCCCTGCTGCCGGGGACGGGCCCTTCGCTTTGGCCTGAAGGTCTACTGCTCCTCGTCGAACCGCCGACGGAAGCGCTCCTCCATCCGTTCGGAGAACGAGCTGCGGCTGCGAGCGGGCTTGCCGTCTTCCTCTGTCCCCTCAGCCACCTGGTCACCGCGACGCAACGTAGTCAGGGTGATGAGCACGCCGAAGAACATGAGCAGGAAGCCGAAGACGCTCACGACGGGGATGCCGACGATCGCGAGCTTCGGGAACATCACGCCGGCGACGAGCGCCGCCACACCTGCCACGAACAACACGATGCCCTGTACTCGGCGTCGCTTGGACGGCCGCCGCAATTTGGCGCCTCGTACGGTGGATGCGAACTTCGGGTCTTCGGCGTAGAGCGCGCGCTCTATCTGATCGAGCAGTCGCTGCTCGTGCTCGGAGAGTGGCATCGTTCCTCCTCCGGCACAGTCGCGGGCGCCGGGTGTTCTCGGTTTCCGCCGAACCCGGCGGACGGCCCACCCTGGGGACGTCACCCTCCAGGATACGATCCGCGCGCCCCGGCGACTACCCAGTCGGCCTTCTCATACGGTCGGTTCTGTCACCATCATCCTCCTGGGGCAGTGGTGAGGCCCTCGTGAGGCACTCTCGCGGGCCTTGTGGCCGTCAATTCACATCGCGTTCCGCTGAATGATCCGGCCGGGAAAGCCCGGCTTGCTCGGATCTGTGTCATGACCGATCTCATCGTCAACGGTGACGCGGAGCAGGGCCTATCCGGCTGGCTCACCGTCACTGGCACCCCCGTCGCACTGCGGTACGACACCGGCCAGGGGTATCCGGGACCCGGTGACCCCGGCCCGTCCCAGCGCGGCACGTCCTTCTTCGGAGGCGGCAACACGCCCCTCAGCACTCTGCGACAGAGCGTGACGTTGCCCAGCCAGCCGTCTCAGTTCGCGGTATCCGCCTGGCTGGGCGGCTACGCCTCGCAGCAGGACGGCGCGCGACTGTCCGTCGAGTTCCTCGACGCGGCCGGCACGCCACGCGGCCTGGTCGTGCTCGGCCCCGTGACGGCGGCGGAACGCAACAACCGCACCGGCCTGCTCGAGCGGTCCGCGCGGGGCACCGTGCCGCCGGGCAGCCACACCGCCGTGGTGATCCTGCAAATGACCCGATCCGGTGGCGGCACGTCCAACGACGGCTACGCGGACAACATCTCGTTCACGGTCGGAGGCCTCTGATGCTCAACCGACGTGATCTGCTGCGCGCCGCAGCCGCCGCCGGCGCTCTCGGCACGGTGTGGCCGCTGTCCGCGGGTTTGTCGCCGGCCGAGGCCCAGGCGGCCGCTCAGGACCTCGGCGCGTCCTGGGATCCCGCGCCGTTCACCCTCGGCGTCGGGTCCGGTGACCCGTTGCCTGAGAGCGTTCTCCTGTGGACGCGGCTAGCCCCGGAGCCGCTGGCGTTCGAGCAGCCGCTGCCCGAGATCGTCGAGGTCGGGTGGTCCGTGGCCACGGACCGCGCGATGCAGTCGCGGGTGGCGAGCGGAACCGTCGCGGCCTCGAACCTGTTGGGGCACAGCGTGCACGTGCCCGTTCAAGGCCTACGACCCGGTCAGACCTACTACTACCAGTTCAACGCACTCGGCAAGACCAGCCGCGTCGGCCGCACGCGCACAGCACCCTTCGGACCCATCAGCCGCGCGCGCTTCGCGACGGCGAACTGCCAGGCGTTCCACGACGGCTTCTACGCGGCCTGGGCCGGGATCGCCGCCGAGAACGTCGACTTCGTCGTGCACCTCGGCGACTACATCTACGAACACGGCACAGTCGGCGGCGCACACGTGCGTGATCACGAGGGCCCGGCCGTGCTGTCCCTTGCGGACTACCGCCGCCGCCACGCCTTGTACAAGGGCGACCCGTCGTTGCGCGACGCCCACGCCGCGCACCCCTTCTTCCTCACGTGGGACGACCACGAATGCGTTAACGACTACAGCGGCACCGAGGGCGCGGCCCCGTTCGTGAAGCGCCGTGCCGCGGCCTACCAGGCGTGGTACGAGCACCTGCCGATCCGTTCGGGCAGCGCGCTGGAACCGCAGATCTACCGCCGGCGCCAGTGGGGCGACCTGCTCGACCTGACCGTGCTAGACCTGCGGCAGTACCGGTCCGCGCAGAACCTGCCCGCCGGCACGATCCTGGGTGCCACGCAGAAGCAGTGGCTGCTGGACGGGATCTCGTCGTCACGCGAGACGTGGCAGGTGTGGATCAACTCGATCATGCTGTCGCAACTCGCCCGGCCGGGCGGCGGCTACTACTTCACCGACCAGTGGGACGGGTTCCTGGCCGAGCGGCGTGAGGTGCTCGGGTACGTCGCGACCACAGGCATGCAGGACCTGGTCGTGCTGACCGGCGACTGGCACTCGGCGTTCGTCGACGACGTCCGGCCGGACTTCGCGGACACGTCCTCGCCGGTGATCGGTACCGAGTTCACCGCGCACTCGGTCACGTCCGGGGCGTACTCGCCGGAGTGGAACGCGACCAACGGGCCGGTGATGGGTGGGGCGAACCCGCACCTGAAGTACTTCGAGGGCAACAGGTACGGGTACGACATCTACGAGGTCACGCCGCAGCGGTGGTCCACGCACATGCGGGTGATCGGGGATCGGCGTGATCCCGCGTCGCCTGTTTCGACGCTGACCACGTTCCACGTCGATCGGGGGAAGGCCGGGAGCTACGAGGATCCGGCGACGGCGGGCTCTCCCGCGCAGTACCGGCGCCCGTGAAAAGTGTCAGACCCGCTGAGTAAGCTCGAATTCGGGGGTTCCCAGGCCCTGTGAGGCCGGATGGCGGGCCCCCGAATCCGATGCTAGTCAGCGGGTCTGACACCACCAGACCTGCTGCGCCGCAACCGTTGTGGCGGGGACGGCAGCGCGTGGAGCGACGCCCGACGCTGGACACGCGGCCCGCTCCTGCCGAACACCTCGTCCTGCGGTAACCAACGAAGCACGAGGCGCCCGCCAGGAACATCCTCGCGGGCGCCTCACCTGGCCCCTTGATCAGGAGGCCACTACACACCAGTCAGCGGGTCTGACGTCCTCCGTTGGTCAGGCCGCGATCTTGTAGGCGCGGATGATCGTCACCTCACCGGTGTTGCCCGCCGCGTCCGTGGTCTTGGCCCGCAGCGAAGCGAACTTCGCGTCCTTCTGGTGCTGCACGACCGCTTTACCGCCGGACACCGGCACCTGCTTCCAGGTCGCGCCGTCGTCGAACGACACCTCGACGGTGACGCGCTTGACCTTCGGCGTGTTCGCCTGCTGCTCGACCTTCAGCGGGACGACGAGCACACGGCCGTGCGCGGTGTCCTTGTCGTCGAGCTTGGGCAGGAACCGGACCACCGAGAGCGGCAGGTGCGTGATGTCGGTCGTGTGCTTGGCCTTGAACGTCCAGGCACCGCTGACCTTCGTGGACACCTCCGCCGCGCGGCTGTGCTCCATCTCGGCCCGGTACGAGCCTTCCGCTGCCGGGACGTCGAAGATCCCGAACGGGCGGTCCGACTCGCCGACCTTGGTGCCGTTGTGGAACAACGAGGTCTTCGCGGTTCCGGTGCCGGCCCTGCCCTCACCACCGTTGCTGTCGGTGAAGAGCGGGACCCGCACGCCGATCTGGTCCTCGAGCCGCGCGAGGCCGAAGCCGGGCGCGTCCGGCACGGACGGGCCGAGGATCGCCGCGCCGAAGGTCTGCGCGTACTTCTTGCCTCCCTTGAAGGAGCGCGACGGGGTCTCGGCCGAGTACTCGTTGGCGTTGTCCGGCGTGGTGCGGTCGTAGACCCAGCTCCACTTGCCGCCGGTGGTCGTCACGTAGTCGACGGCGTGACCGTTGTCGGGCACCTGGGCGAACCAGCCCCAGCCACCGCTGCCATCGGTCGGGTTCGGCATCACGGCGATGCTGTGCCGGTAGCCCTCGCCGGCCGCGCGGAACTTGCTCGACACCTCGGCGAGTTCGTTCGCCTTGGCCGCGCGCTCGTAGCCGGTCGGGAAGTTCTTCTCGGTGTACATCAATCGATAGCTGACCGGTGTCTTCTCGTCGCGCGGCGTGCCCTGGAACTGATCGGCGATCGTCGTCGTGAGGCCCGGCACGTCCGGACCGATCTGGGCCGTGTACGCCTTGCCCGCGAGGCCGTCGAAGAACGCCCAGCCGGAGCTGGAAGGCCTGCCGGCCACCAGGGTGGTGTACGAGACGGTGCCGATCATGCCCTTGGCCCCGGCGTCGGGTGTCTTCAGCGCCACCGGCTTGGCCTTGCGCGCGTCGACGGTGACCGATACCTGGCCGGACACCACGAACTTGGGCTGCACCTGGAACAGCACCTTGTTGTCCGGCGTGAGCACGGCACTGTCCAGGATGTACTCGCCCTTGGGCAGCCGGACGGTCTTGGCCTGCGCCGAGTATCCCTTGCCTGTCTTGGTGTTGAGGAAGGACGTGCCGTGCTGCGCCGCCGGGTTGCCGTCGCCGTCGAGCACCGTGACGCCGATGTCGTAGCTCTCGACCTCGCGGTTGACACTGATCAACGTGCGCGTGCCATTCGACGCGACGAGCGCACCGGTGTAGGCACCGTCGGGCGCGTTCACCTTGGTGTCGGCGGTGATCGTGGCCTTGGCCTCGCCGCCGGCGGGGACGGTGAGCTTGGCCGGGGACACGGCGAACAGACCGGCGGGCGAGGGCTTGCCGTCCGGTCCGGTCACGTCGACGCTCAGGTCGAGCGTCAGGGGTTCCTTGCCCGCGTTGCGGTAGGTGACCTCGCGGACGACCTTCTGGTCGTCGTCGTGCGGCCACTGCTGGACACCGAAGTTGATGTTGGCCGGCTCCGCGATCACCTGCTGCGCCAGCATCTTCGGCACGTCCACCCGGCCCGTGCCCTGGTCAAACGGCTTCAGCGCCGGGTTGGCCTTCGCCGACGCCATCACGGTCGCCTTGAGCCGCGCGCCGGTCCACTCCGGGTGCTGCTGCTTGAGCAGCGCGACAACGCCCGCGACGTGCGGGGTCGCCATCGACGTGCCGGACATCGCGACGTGGCCCTGCGTACCGGCCTCGGCCGCCACGATGTCGACGCCGGGCGCGGTCACGTCCGGCTTCACCGCACCGTCCGCGGCCGGGCCGCGGCTGGAGAACGGCGCGATGCCGTCGTTGCGGTCCACGGCACCAACGGTCAGCGCGGACTCCGCGCTACCCGGCGAGCCGATGGTCTCCGGCCGTCCCGAGTTGCCCGCCGCGATCACGAACAACGCCCCGGTGTCACGGGAGATCCGGTTGACGGCCTCCTCGATCGGGTCGATGTCGGGGGTGTCCCCGCCGCCCAGGCTCATGTTGATGACGTGCGCGCCCTGCTCCGCCGCCCACTGCATGCCGCCGAGGATCGCCGACTCGGTGCAGCCTCCCGGCTGACACACCTTGCCGTCGAGAATGTCGGCATCCGGCGCGACACCGCGGTACGTCTCGCCCTTGCTGGCGATCGTCGACGCGACGTGCGTGCCGTGGCCGACCTCGTCGGTGTTGTCCGGCGAGGTGGTGAAGTTCTTCTCGGCGACCTGCCTGCCCTGCAGGTCCGGGTGCTTCTCGTCGACGCCTGTGTCGAGGACGGCGACCTTCACGCCCTTGCCGGTGACCCCGGCCTGCCACGCCTCGGGCGCACCGATCTGCTTGGTGCTGCGGTCGAGCGTCACCTCGCGGACGCCGTCGAGCCACACCTTCTCGACCGCGCCGCCGCGCAGCGCCTCCCACGCGCTGCCCGACTTCTCGGCCGTGCCCGTGACCAGGTCGGCCACAGACCCCTTGGCGCCCAACGCAGTGACGCCGTTCGATCGTGCGCCCGCCGCCGGCCGCACGATCACCGGCACCGTGGTGCGGCGCGCGTCGTCGTAGCCGAACTCGATCAGCGACGTCACGTCGAACAGTCGCGGGTCGAGCTTTCCACCGGCCACCAACTGCATCGCGTCCGCGGGCACGACGTGCTGATGCCCGTTCTGCGTGTAGGTCCGCACCGCGAGCTTGCCGCGGCCCGGTCCAGGCACGTACCGGACGACCCGGCCGCCGGCCAGGTCCACCCGGTCACCGGTGATCAGCGTGACGCTGTGGTCACGCTCTCCCGCCGGCCGTTCCGGCTCCTGCGCATGTGCGACGGCCGCCGTCGTGGTGACGAGGCCTGCCGACAACGCAAGCGCGGTGATCCCCCGACGGGCACCTCGCTGTCCTGCTCTCACTAGGTCCTCCAGTGCTCGATGAGGCGGCCCGAGTGACCGTACGGACACCGTGCGTCACGCCGCCTCCGACTGAAGGCCAGAGCTGCCGATCCGGATGTCATCCCGCAGAGGTACGGGGAGTGGCCGATCGACTGGTTGACATACCCGCCGTTGTTTCGACGTTGAGTCGTGACCGTCCTTGATGCACACTCCTTTCTGCCGCCGTATGCCCGCGGCACTGGGGGAAGGTCGCTTTACTGATGCGTGTTTCGATTCGTGCTGCCATCGCTGTGGCGCTGCTCGTCGGCTTCTACGTGCTCGCCTTCGGGCTGATCGGCGGGCTCCTCGCGCTGGAGACGTACGCCCTGATCAACCGGCCGTTCGTCGGCCTGAAGCTCGCGCTGTTCGTCGTGCCGGTGGTGTTCGCCCTGGCCAAGGGCCTGATCTCGCTGGAGCGCCGCACGCAGGACGAGGTGCCCGGCACCCTCGTCACGCCCGCGGACCAGCCAGCACTCTGGGACCTCGTCCGCCGCCTGGCGCAGGACGTCGGCACCCGCCCGCCGGACGAGATCCGGATCCTCGCCGCGGTGAACGCCGGCGTCGCCGAGGACACCCGCTTCCTGGGTCTGCGCGTGCTGAAGCGCAGGATGTTCATCGGCGCTCCTCTGCTCACCTCCTTGACCGAGAAGCAGCTCATCGCCGTGCTCGCCCACGAGCTGGGCCACTACGCCAACAAGGACACGCGCCTGGCCGGCGTCGTCGTCTCCGGCCGCAACGCCATGCTCCGCGCCGGTTCGCACATGGACGCCGAGCACTGGTTCCAGCGCATGATCGCCAAGCTCTTCCTGGCCTACGCCAAGCTGTACCTCCGTGTCTCCCAGGCGATCAGCCGGCGCCAGGAGTTCGCCGCCGACCGCTTCTCCGCCACGCTCGCCGGTTCGTCGGCCGCCGCGTCGGCGCTGCGCGAACTGCCGGTGATCGACGCCGCGTGGGACCTCTTCACCGAGCGCCACCTGACCGTCGCGTGGGAACTCGGCTACCTCCCCACGACGTTCTTCGACGGCTTCGCCCGCCTGCGCACCTCCCCGGAGCTGCACGAGAAGCTGGAGGAGATCCGCCAGCACCCGTCCGACCCGGACCGCGGCCCGTACGACTCGCACCCGCCGCTGCAGGACCGCATCGCCGCGATCGAGGCCCTCAACGCCGAGCCAGAGTCGGGCTGGGGCGACCGGCCCGCGCTGGAGCTGCTCGCCGACCCGATGCCCCTGCTGGACGCCGCCGTGCTCAACACCCTGGTGTCCGACGCCGCTGCCAAGGAACGCGTCGACTGGGCCACGCTCAGCCACATCGGCGCCCGCGCCCGCGTGGTGCACGGCACCGAACGCCTCCTGAACGCGGCCGCCGAGGCGATGGACCAGCCGCCGTCATTGACGACCGTGCTAGCCGCCCTCGACGCCGGCAAGCTCGCCGACCTGGGCTCCTACGAGCCGGGCAACCAGCAGGCAGGGGCACGTGCCCGCCGCGAAATGGCTCGCGGCGAGGTGCTGCCCGAACTCTCCGCCCTGGTGGCGCTGGCGTTCTCCGACGCCGGCCTCGCTCACTGGGAGCTGGACTGGCTGGGACGAACCACGTTCGTCACCTCCTCTCACGACTTCGACATGGCCGATCACCTGGAAGCCGCGGTCGCCGACCACGGCAGCACTTCAGGCCTGCGCACCGCGCTGGCCGTAGCCGGTGTCGCCCCCGACTACCGCCCCGCGCACTGAACTGGAGAAGACCCGTGGTGCTCTCACTTCTCTTCAAGCCCAAGGAACTCCTCACCGTCATCCGCCTGATGCGCGAGGCCAAGCGCCTCGGCGTCGAGATCGACGACCTCCCGCCGGAGGTCGTGGCAGCCCACGTGCTGCCCAAGACCCACCCCGAGCGCTACGGCCTGGTCCCCGACGCCGAGGTGACCACGAAGACGCCGATCGAGGACCTCGCCCTGGCCGCCGTGAAGGACGACGTCCGCGCCGGCAACTGGGAGAACGCCGCCGACCTGGCCGCCGCCTCCTACGGCGACTGGGACCGCCGCCAGCGCGTGACGTGGGCCCTCGCCGACCTCGCCGCGAAGGACGACGCGTGGCTCGCCGCCTGGCAGGCCGCCCGCCCCGCCGACCCGCACTGGCTCGTGGTCCACGCGATGTCGCTCGTGGCCCTGGCCTGGGACATCCGCGGCAGCGCTTCGGCTTCCGAGACCACCCGCGAGCAGTTCGAGAACTTCCACCGCGTGCTGTTCGAGGCCCGCGAGGCCGCGGGCGCGGCAGCCGCCGTGCTGCCCGAGGACCCGACGCCGTGGAACACCATGCTGACGCTCGCCCGCGGCCTGCAGATGGACCACGACGACTTCCGGGCCATCTGGAACGAGCTGATGGCCCGCGACCCGTTGCACCACAACGGACACGCGCAGGCTCTGCAGTACTGGTGCCGCAAGTGGCACGGCTCCAACGAGGAGGCGTTGGCCTTCGCGCTGGAGGCCGCGGCCAAGTCGCCGAAGTTCCTCGGCCTGCCGTTGCAGGCCGCCTACGAGGCACAGAGCACCGACCCGGACATGTGGAAGTCGCCGCAGGTCGTTGGTGCGCTTGATGCATTGCTGGAGCGGCTGGCCGATCAGGGTGCGGACACCTACTCGGTTCGGGATGACCGCGGGTACGCCGCCTATGCGTTGATCGAGTTGGAGCGGTTCGAAGAGGCTGTTGGGCAGTTCCGGGCTTTGGGGGCTTTGGCGGATGCCGGGCCTTGGGATTACTACGGGGACCCTCGGCTCACGTTCTTGAGTTTGCGCGGGACTGCGGTCAAGGCTCTCGGCAAGGGCAAGGGAGTCAAGGCTCCCGCTCGGTAGGGGTTGGGGCGGCTCCCTTCCTGGAGGTCATGCGTCAGCGGTCGTCAGGTGCGTCGGTCGTTGGCGGACAGGTGGTTCGTGAGTGCCGGTGCGGTGGCGGCCGCCGGTTGCGTTCAGCCAGAGCGGTTCGGGTGCGGCCGTTGTCGGCCGTTGGGCTGGCGGCAGCGGTCAGGGGCGCGGGCGGTGGACGACGGCCGCATTGGGCAGCAAGGCTCCGCCCCGTCAAGACGAGCCAGCACCGGAGCGGCCGTCGCGCCCATGAAGCAGGTTGCCGGTGCAGGGCAACAGGATCAGCCGATCGCCAGCGGCACGCGGGCCGGCGGCAGAGCCAGCGGGCGGCGTTCCCGCACAGCTCGTTCCAGCTGCCGGGCAGGCGATTCGCCCAGAACCTTGCGAGCGTGAGCGGTACCCCTGGGCGGCGCCAGGGCCAGTTCGTCACGCAAGGCCGGGAGCCCTACGTAGTGGCGTGCTTCCTCCAGGATGGCCTCGATCTCGGCCATCGACTTGGTGCGGCGGACCGCGTCGATGGCGGCGCGTTCCAGCGGGGCGATGTGGAAGCCCCTGCGCAGCACCGGTTTGGGCAGGCGTTCGGTGGTCTCCAGGTACAGGTGGCCGAAGCCTCGGCGGGCCGTGCGCGGGGCCAGCACGTGGATCGCGCCGGGGCGTGGGACCGCGGCCTTCATGCCGTGCAGGTAGAGGGCGTCGAAGGCGGTCAGCATGGCGCCCTTGCCCGCGTACATGAGGGCTGCCTGCACCAATTGTTCGCGCGGGGGCGGGTCTTTGCTCCCGAGCAGCAGGATGCCGGGGAACGGGCTCTGCCACGGGCCGCCGGGGTGGCAGCGCGACTTGATGAGGCGAACCGGGAGTCCTATGTGGAGCAGGGCTGCCACTGGGACCACGCGGTGCAGGAACAGGGTGCCGAGTGCTTCCAGGTCGATGGGGTGGCGCATGGGTTCAGGGTGCACCTGGTGGGGGTGGGCGGGAAGCGGGTGGAACGGAAGCTGTGGATAACTCACGGGTTGTGGACAACTCGCGATCACTCGGGCTTCGGTTCGAACTCCGCTGTCCTTTCTGGACTGTTGCTGAGCAGGGAGGCTGGGCGCACGGCTAGTGAGCCGAAGCGGGAACGGGCCTGGTCAGCGGCTTGATCGGCTTCGCGCCAGCCGTTCTCGGGGGCGGCGAAGATCAGTTGTTCGGCGGAGTCGGCGTTGTCAAGGCCCTCTAGCCGGACGCCGATCAGGCGGACCGCGCCGGGCGGGACCTGGGTGTCGAGAAGCTCGGTTGCGACGCGGTAGATCTCCTGGGTCACGTCGGTCGCCGCCGGGAGGGTGCGCGAGCGGGTGATCGTCGTGAAGTCGGAGAAGCGGACCTTGATGGACACCGTGCGGCCGCGCAAACCCTTCAGGCGCAACGAACCTGCCGTGCGCTCGGACAGGCGCAGCAACTCGCGGCGCAGCAGCGCGCGGTCGTGGTGGTCGGCCTCGAAGGTCTCCTCGGCGCCGATCGACTTCTCCCGCGTCACGGGCACCACCGCGCGGTCGTCGACGCCCTGCGCCAAGGCGAACAAGTGCTCGGCCAGGGCCACGCCGATCATCTTGCGCAACCGCGGCAGAGGCACCGCGGCCACGTCGGCGACCGTTGCCAGACCCTTTTCTTCAAGGCGTGCAGCGGTTTTCGCGCCCACGCCCCACAATGCCGAGACGGGCAGCGGGTGCAGGAAGTCCAGCGTCGCAGCAGCAGGCACGACCATCATGCCGTCGGGCTTGCACATGCCAGAGGCGAGCTTGGCGAGGAACTTCGTCGACGCCACACCCACCGAGCAGCTGACGCCGTGATCGGCGAACACCCTTGACCTGATCAACTCGCCCACGCCGCCCGGCGTGAGACCGAGGCGGCGAAGCGCGCCGCCGACGTCCAGGAACGCCTCGTCCAGCGAGAGCGGCTCCACCAAGGGGGTGATGTCGCGGAAGATCGCCATGACCCCGCGCGACACCTCCTGGTAGAGGTCGAACTGCGGCGGCAGGTACACGGCGTTCGGGATCAGCCGGCGGGCGTGCGCGGTCGGCATCGCGGACCGCACGCCGTATTCGCGGGCGAGGTAGTTGGCCGAACACACGACACCGCGCCCGCCGACACCACCTACTACGACGGGTACAGAAGCGAGCTCTGGGCGTTCGCGGATCTCCACCGACGCGTAGAAGGCGTCCATGTCCACGTGCAGCATCCGGCAGCCCGTGTCGTCCGGCCAGACGCCGTCACGAGCACGGAACCGGTCGCGCAGGCCGCGTGGCAGGTTCGCACTGCGACCCATGAACACCCCTTCTCGAACACCTGTTCTAGCAGTCTACAGTTTGTACACACGCGCGGCGTTCTCCGACGCGATGAGTCGCGCGATCCGGTGCGCGTCGTCCTCGAGAAACGCGTCGCGGCGCAGCCCATCGGACAGGAAGTCCGACAACGCGCGCCGGAACAGCAACGCGCCGAGGTAGTACAACTCAGGCAGGCCGAACGCGTCGGACGAGAACAGGAACTTCCCGTACGGCACGATCTCCAGCGCCTCAGCCAGCACGCGCGGCGCCTGATGCCCCAGCCCGTGCGTCGTGAGCCCGAGGTCGCAGAACACGTGCGGGAACACCTGAGCGAGGTACCCGGCCTGCCGGTGGAACGGGTAGTTGTGCAACAAGAGCACCGGCACGCCAAGAGAAGCCGTCGCGCGCAGGAACGGCGTCAACAACGACGGATCGCAACGGTGCAGATCGATGTCCGAGTCGCCGTAGCCCACGTGGAACTGCAACGGCAGACCGGCGTCCAACGCCTCCCACGCCAGGAACGAGATCACCACCGGGTCGGCCAACCGCCCCGACCAGGCCGACACCGCCCGCTCGACCTCCGCATCAGAGGGTCGCGAACCCGGCAACGAGAGCCCCACCCGGTACGCCGCAATGGATTTCGCCCCAACGGCACCGCAAGAAGCCAGCCGCGACCGCACCGCGTCGGCGAACTCGGCAGGAGACACCGAAGGACGTAGCTCCTCCGCCAGGTGCTCCAGCCGCACGATCGAGTGCGCAACAGCCCCGGCCAGCGACGTCAGCTCCTCCGCCGACAACAGCCGATCAGGCTGGAACCCGCCGTCCACCAGGAACGTGTGGATCCCGGACGCCATCAGGAACGTCCGCGACACCTCGGTGATGTGCAGCGAGTTCCGCCGTTCGAGGTACGCCTCCGGCGTCGCGTGCCGGGGCAGGTCCAGCAGCGGAGCACACCATCGCCGCACCGCGAACCCGACCGCCGAGTCGAAGAACGACCCGCCCAGTGGTGAGACCGCGTCGGCCTCCAGCAGCAACGACTCGAACTCCTCACGTGTGCTGTCGGTGCGCAACACGCCGTGGCAGTGGTGATCTATCAGCCCGAGTTCGGCGACGAACGGCAGAATGCCCATAACCTTAGGATCGTGGACTCTGCGGAACGGGACCAGCGGTTCGACCGGGCGACAGAACTCTTCGACGGGCTGAACGCCAGGAACGTGAGCGTCGTGGCGCTCACCTGGGTGGACAACAGCGGCATCACACGCACCAAGTCCGTGCCTCTGCGCAGACTGGCGCACGCGGCAGCACACGGCGTGGGCGCGTCACCGGTGTTCGACGTCTTCCTGTTCGACGACTGGATCATCCAGGGCCGGTTCGCCGGCGGCCCGGTCGGCGACCTGCGGCTGCACCCCGACCTCGACCGCCTCACGGTGCTCGCCGGCCAGCCGGGCTGGGCCTGGGCGCCCGCCGACCGCCACTACCAGAGCGGCGTCCCCTACCCGATGGACCAGCGCCTCCAGGCCCACAAGGCCCAGGAGAACCTCGCCGCGCAGGGCCTCACCGCCAAGGCCGGCTTCGAGATCGAGTGGTGCGTCGGCAAGCCCGACACCGACGACTGGGTCCCCGCGACGAGCGGCGCCGCCTACGGGCACGCCCGCCAGGTCGAGCTGTCCGACTACTGCGTCGACCTCCTCAACGCCCTGGACCAGCAGGACGTCGAGGTGCTCCAGTTCCACCCGGAGTACGCCGCCGGTCAGTTCGAGATCTCCACCGCACCCGAGGCCCCGGTCGCCGCAGCCGACACGTCGGTGCTGGTCAGGGAGACCATCCGCGCCGTCACGATCCGGCACGGCCTGCGCCCGTCGTTCTCCCCGAAGGTGGTCAACGGCGGCGTCGGCAACGGCGGCCACCTGCACGTGAGCATCTGGCGCGGCGACACGAACCTGTTCGCCGGGTTCCAGGACGAGGCGAAGCAGTTCACCGCGGGCGTCCTGAGCCACATCCGCGCGTTGTGCGCGATCGGCTGCCCCTCTCTCGCGAGCTACCTCAGGCTTGTTCCGCACACGTGGTCAGCACCGTTCGTGGCGTGGGGCGAGGAGAACCGCGAGACATCGCTGCGCCTGATCCAGGACAACCTGGAGATCAAGTGCTTCGACCTGACCGCGAACCCGTATCTCGTCGTCGCGGGCGTCATCGCGGCGGGCCTGGACGGCATCGCCGCCCAGACGAGCCTGCCGGAGGGCCTCAACGTCGACCCGGCACTGCTCGACGACGTGCCGCGGCTGCCCACGTCGCTCAAGGAAGCGGTCGAGGAGTTCGAGAAGGACGCCGTGCTCACCGAGGCGTTCGGCAAGGAGCTCGCGGGCACGATCGCCGACGTGCGGCGCGGGGAAATGGAGCGGTACAAGGACGCGAGCCCTCAGGGCATCGCCAACATCACTCGCTGGCGTCACTGATCGTCTTGCGCAGCCGGGTCAGCGCCCGGTGCTGAGCGACCCGCACGGCACCGGGCGTGGAGCCCACCGCCTCGGCCGTCTCCTCCGCCGACAATCCCACCACCACACGCAGCACCAGGATCTCGCGCTGCTTCTCGGGCAGCACGCGCAGAAGCGTCGCCATCTCTTGAGAGAGCTCGACCTGCATGGCCCGCTGCTCAGGTCCCGCCGAGACGTCCACCGACTCGGGCAGCTCGGACACCGGTTCCGCGCGGTTGCGCTGCGCCATGCGGTGCGCGTCCGCCACCTTGTGCGCGGCGATGCCGTAGACGAACGCGAGGAACGGCCGACCCTGGTCACGGTAGGACGGCAACGCCCGCAGCACGGCCAGGCAGACCTCCTGTGCGACGTCATCGGCAGACGCGTACGAACGCTCTCCATGCCCGACCCGCGCCCGGCAGTACCGCACGATCGACGGCCTGATCGACGCGAGCAGACGCGCGATCGCCTGCCTCTCCCCCGCCAGCGCCCCCGTGAGCGTCTCGTCGGTCGCGAGCGGCGCCCGCGGCGGATCCACCGGGGTCTCCCCACCCGGCAGGCGCGCGGCCCGGTCGACGAGCGCCAAGACCGAGCCCCCGTCCGCACGGCCGGCGAGCCCGGCGGCACCTTCTCCACCGACCGACGACGAACCGATGGCGTGCTCGGGGACCTTGCGGTGCAGACCGACTGAGAACTCCACGCAGATCACCGTTCCCTGTCCGTGTGCCTGCGCGCGGCAAGACGTGCGCGCCGGAGTCGTGCCTCGACACCACGGGGCGTGAGCCGCATCAGCTCGGCGATCTCCGCATGCGAGTAGTTCTGGTCGTGCAGGAAAAGCAGCGTGCGGCTGTCCTCGCTCAGCTCGGCGAACACCGCGTCCACCGCGGCCCGCGCCACGACGATGTCCTCAGGCGCTCCGGTGGCCTCGATCTGCTGGAGCCGCGACCACGAGTCCATCAGCTGCACGTCGCGCCAGCCGTTGACGCGCGTCTGCCAGCGTCGGTAGACGTTGGGGAACGCGAGCACGCACGCGTTGACGAAGTACTCGTTCAGCGGCTGACCGTGCTCGACGGACCACCGCTTGCCGATCAGACCGTTGTCGCGGAAGTAGACGAAGCCCTCCCACACGGCCTCGTTCGCCAGCTCACCGACCTCGTCGGGTGGCACCGTCTGCTGGTGCAGGTGATGGCCGTGCTGCCCGCAACGGGCGAACATGGAACCGGAACGAACAAGGCTTGTAACAATCGTCAGTCCATACCCGAGAAGCCGACGAAGGTACTCGTCCCAGACCGGCCCTACCAGCCCAGACTCGCGGAAGAACCCGACGAACACCTCGTCCATGCGCAGCCGGTCGGCGGCGAGCGCGTGGAAATGCCGAACGACGTCCGCAACAGACGGCGTGCGCTCGATCGGCATGGACTCGGTTCCCAACGTAGGCGTTTGGTCGTTCTGCCATTAGGTATGTCGCACGAAGGCGCTTAACCCACGCACCCAAACGAAGTTCACCCGATCGGAACACTCGCCGCGGCGATCTCTTTGCGCAAACGTCCGAGAGCACGGTGCTGAGCAACGCGCACAGCGCCCGGCGTCGAGCCGACGGCCTCGGCGGTCTCCTCCGCCGACAGACCCACCACCACGCGCAGCACCAAGATCTCGCGCTGCTTGTCGGGCAGCAGCCGCAGCAGCTTGCCCATGGTCCCGGAAAGCTCGTCCTGGAGGACGAACTCCTCGGGTCCGTCGAGCCGGGACGGACCGTCCGGAACGTCTGCCGTTGGCTCCGCACGGTTACGAGCGGAGGCACGGTGTGCATCTGCCACCTTGTGCGCGGCGATGCCGTAGACGAAAGCGAGGAAGGGCCTGCCCTGCTCGCGGTAGTTCGGCAGGGCCGTCAGCACGGCCAGACAGACGTCCTGGGCGACGTCGTCCGCGGTTGTCGCGGAACGCCCTACGCGCGCACGACAGTACTTCACCACCAGCGGTCGCAGGTGGCGAATTAGCTGGTCAGTAGCCCTGTGGTCACCGCGCACGGCCAGGCTCACCAGTTCCGCGGATAAAGCCGAACTCTCCATCCGAAGCGTCCCCTCTTTGACGTCCCGGAGAGGAGACGTGCGACACGTCACTTCTTATGCGGAAAGTAGGGGTGACTTTCGAACGTCACCCGTTTGCAGCAACCATCAGCGGTTGGTAATAGGCGTGGAGCAACCACTCCGAGTAACCGAAACCAGCGCGTTCCACCAATTCGGTGACTTCGTGACGGGTAATCGCCCAATATCGTGCCTTACCCACGACGACCCTCCACGAGTCCGCCTCGTGCAGCCGGAACATCTCCAACTCGTACTGATCGCCGTCCCAGTGCCAGAGCTGGAACCACACGACGCGGCCTGGACCGACCGACGGTGGCGTCGACAACGGCCGTTCGCGGCGCAGGGTGTCGTAGTCGCGGGTCGAGATGATGAGCCGGCCACCGGGCCGCAGCACGCGCCGCATCTCTCTCAGCGCCCTCATGAAGTCATCCGAGGTCAGCAGATGCGGCAGTGCGTTGTCCGCGGCGAGCACGACGTCGAACGAATCGTCGGCGAACGGCAGCGAGCGCATGTCCGCCGCCGACACGGGCAACGAGACGCCACGCGCAGACGCCTCGGCAACGGCCCGAGAGGCCGCCATGGGGCTCAGATCGGTGCCGACGACCTCATAGCCGCGCATCGCCAGACCGATCGCCTGCGTACCGATGCCACACGCACAGTCCAGAACGCGCGCGCCGGCCGGGATGAACTCCGCGAGCTGCGCCGCCTGCCGCGCCATCGACGCGTCCCAGTCCGGGAACATCAGGTCGTACGTCCCGGCCAGTCCGTCGTAGAAGGCGCCGGTCAAATCAGCTCCTCGACCCCCACGGACGACCGCAGCTTCGCCAGCGCCCGGTGCTGAGCCACCCGCACGGCCCCCGGCGTCGAGCCGACCGCCTCGGCCGTCTCCTCCGCCGATAGACCGACCACGACGCGCAGCAGCAAGATCTCGCGCTGCTTGTCCGGCAGCCCCTCCAGCAACCGGCCCAGCCGCACCGAGAGCGACCCGAGCAGCGCGTACGCCTCCGGATCGACGGCCTGCGACGGCCCGTCCGGCACCTCGGCGACCGGCTCGGAGCGGTTGCGCGCGGACACCCGGTGCGCGTCCGCGACCTTGTGCGCGGCGATGCCGTAGACGAACGCCAGGAACGGCCGGCCCTGCTCGCGGTAGGTGGGCAACGCCGTCAGCACCGCGAGGCAGACCTCCTGCGCGACGTCGTCCGCTGACGCGTACGCCCGTTCGTTGCGTCCGACGCGCGCGCGGCAGTACCGCGAGACGAGCGGCCGGACGGAGGCCAGCAGCCGTTCGACGGCGCGCCGGTCACCCGCGACGGCCTCGTTCACCAACGAGGCCAGCAGGTCCGAACTTTCCATGGCGTTGGTCCCTACGTCGGCAGCGGAGACTCTATCTTTCGCCGCAAAATCGTTTGGGACCACTCATCAGGGGCACAAACGTCCCTAATGCAAACGCTTTCAGGCGGCTTTTCAGGCGGTACGGCGGGCCAGCACGTGCAACCGGGCGGCCACGTCGCGCAGGGGAGACCGCGTCGCGGCGGCCAGTTCCAGCTCGGCGAGTGCCTCGGCGGCACCGGGGTTCGTGTCCAGCACCACGCCGGGCACGAGATCCGAAACGATGCCATGACCTTGCAGGAGCTCGACAGAAAGCCCCGCCTCCAGGACCAGCTTCTCAAGTCCTGGGACGTCGAAGCGGCGCTGCAGCGGATCACGCGTGCCTGCCAGTTGGCCCGCGTCGTCGTCCAGCAACCGCCGCGCGTCCACGATACGACCGGCGATCGCGCGGTGCAGGATCGCCGCGAACCGGTTCGCCACCAGCACGGACACCGCGCCGCCCGGCGTCACGGCCGCGGCCAGCGCGCTCAACGCGGCCGGTGCGTCGTCCACGACCTCCAGCAGGCCGTGCGCGAGCACCAGATCGGCCTCACCAGCGGGAACGCCCAACGCGTCCGTGTCGCCCTGGACCGCGTTGATCGTGACGCCGGCCTCGCGCGCACGGGTGTTCAGGGTGGCCAGGGCGTTCGGCGACGGCTCGACGACCGTGACCACACAACCCGCGGCGGCGAGGGGTACGGCCCACACGCCGCTGCCACCGCCGACGTCGAGCACGCGCGGTGGCTCACCACCCCTGCGCTGACGTGCAGCAGCCAGTTCGGCGTCGAGCACCCTGTGTACGGCGTCCGGTCGCATGGCAATAAGAGTAGGAGACCCTAGAGTAGGTCCGTGCATACGGTGTCCGTGCTCAGCCTCAAGGGAGGCGTCGGCAAGACGACGGTGGTCCTCGGCCTGGCCTCTGCCGCTCTCCGCCGTGGTGTTCGCACGCTGGTGATCGACCTCGATCCGCAGTGCAACGCCACGTCGACGCTGGAGCCAGAGGAGTCCAAGGCGAGCATCTACGACGTCCTGCAAGACCCCTCCGAGGAGAACGTCGAGCAGGCGATTCGCCCGAGCAAGTGGGGCGACGGCATCGACGTGCTGTCCGGGTCGGAGGACGCGGAGCTGCTCAACCACCCTGATCCGAACGAGTCCCGGCTGCACCGGCTCAAGGACGCCCTGCGCACGTTGCGGGAGATGTACGACGAGTTCCCGTACCAGCTGGTGCTGCTCGACTGCCCGCCGTCACTCGGCCAGCTGACCCGCTCCGCGCTCGTCGCGGCGGACCGCGCGCTGCTGGTCACCGAACCGACGATGTTCGCCGTGGCGGGCGTTCAGCGGGCGTTCGAGGCGGTGCAGAACGAGCGGGAGCACAACAACGCCGACCTGCAGCCGCTGGGCGTCGTGGTGAACCGGGTGCGGCCGCGGTCGCACGAGCACCAGTTCCGCATCGACGAGCTGCGCGACATCTTCGGCCCGCTGGTGATGCCGGTGGCGCTGCCGGACCGGCTCGCGGTGCAGCAGGCGCAGGGCGCGTGCATGCCGATCCACGAGTGGGGCACGCCGGGCGCCCGTGAGGTCGCGCTCGCCTTCAACCTGCTGCTCGCCCGCATCCAGCGCATCTCCCGCAGCCGGCGCCGGGCCGTGCACCACGACTTCGACGACGACGAGATCCAAGAGGCGGTGGATGCCTGAGGGTGACACCGTTTTCCTGGCCGGCCACCGGATGCACGAGGCGCTGGCCGGGAAGACGCTGCGGCGCGGCGAGCTGCGCCACCCTCGACTGTCCACACTGGACCTGGCGGGTCTGGACGTGGCCGGTGTCCGCACGTACGGCAAGCACATGTTCACCCGGTTCTCCGACGGCAACAGCCTGCGCAGCCACTTCCGGATGGACGGCGCGTGGCACCTCTACCGCCCCGGCGAGCGCTGGCGTCGTCCCGCGCACCAGGCCCGTGCGGTCTTCGAGGTGGACGATCGGCAGGCCATCGGATTCGCGTTGCACGACATGGAGTTCATTCCGACCGAGCACGAAGATCGATTGATCTCGCATCTCGGACCTGATCTGCTGGCACCGGAATTCGACGCCGCTGAGGCCGTTCGGCGGTTGACTGCCGATCCGTCGCGGCCTATCGGACTCGCATTGTTGGATCAGCGGATCATGGCCGGTGTCGGAAACCTCTACCGCGCGGAAGTTTGTTTCCTGCTGGGCGTTCTGCCCACGACATCGGTGTCATCTGTGAACGCCGCGCGGGCAGTCGCGTTGTCGCGCAAGCTGTTGCAGGCGAACCAGTGGCGGCCGGAACAGATCACGACGGGCGACCGGCGCGTTCAGCACTACGTTTACGAGCGCACCGGCAAACCCTGTTTGCGGTGCGGCACAAGAGTCCGATCGGACGAGATTGACACCAGATTTGTGTACTTCTGCCCAAAATGCCAGTCCGGTTGAACCGCGACGCTCACGGAGCCGTGTCCTCGCATATGGCGGTCAATCTGGATGCCCTGCGCCCCGGCTTCACCGATGACCCGTACGCGGTGCTGAAGAGCCTGCGCGAAGCAGGCCCCGTGCACCGGGTCGAGACCTTCGGCGTGCCGATGTGGCTCGTGACCCGCTACCCCGACGTGCGCGCCGCGTTGGACAACCCAGTGCTGTCCTCACACGGCTCCGCACTCGCCGAACCCCTGCGCGGGCATCCACACTTCGCCTCCTGGTGGTTCGGCGACCTGTCGCACCACATGATGAACAGCGACGGCCCCGACCACACCCGGCTGCGACGTGCGGTGTCGAGCGAACTAACCCCACGCCGCATCGCCGCGCTGCGCCCCCGCATCGAGCAACTCGCGTCGTCACTGGCCGACGCCTTCACCGACGCGGGGCAGTGCGACCTCATCTCGGACTTCGCGGCACCGCTGCCGATCACCGTGATCATGGAGTTGCTCGGCGTGCCCGGCGTCGACCAGGAGAACTTCCGGTACTGGTCGGACGTGGTCACCGGCCTGGCCGACGGCGACGCGTCCTCGGCCCGCGAGGAGGCCTCCGGCTACCTGCGCGACCTCGTGGCGCACAAGCGGACGTCCGGCGACGACGACCTGATCGGCGCGCTGGCCCGCCTGCAGGGCGAGGTGGCGCTGACCGACCGCGAGCTCGCCTCGCTGGCGTTCCTGCTGCTCGTGGCCGGCTACACGACCGCGGTCGACCTGGTCGGCAACGGTGCGCTGGCGTTGCTGCGCCACCCGGAACAGCTCGAACTGCTGCAGCGCTCGTCAACGCTGCTGCCCGGCGCCATCGAGGAGTTCCTGCGGTTCGACGGCCCGACCTCGCACCTGCTGCGGTTCGCCGCGCAGCCGGTCACAATCGGCGGCGTGCAGATCCCGGCCGGCGACGTCGTGCTGCTGTCCATCGCCTCCGCCGAGCACGACAGCGCGCGGTACCCGCGGGCGGACCAGCTCAACATCGAGCGGGCGGATCGGCAGCACCTCGCGTTCGGGCACGGCATCCACTTCTGCCTCGGGGCGCCTCTGGCGCGGCTGGAGGGGGAGATCGCGTTCCGGACGCTGCTGGCTCGGTGTTCGGGGTTGGCGCTGGACACCTCGCAGCCGTTGGGGTGGCGGGTTTCGCTGGGCAGCAGGGGGCTGCGGTCGTTGCCGGTGACTTTCCGGACCAAGCCGACTGTGCCGCTGGATGAGCAGGCGACCATCAAGGTGCCCAAGCCGCTCTAGCGACGCCGGTTGCGCAGCTCTTCGAGTTCCTGTCGCGCCTCGTCGAGGTGGCCTGCTTCCATCAGCCGCACGAAGTGGTGGGCCAGTCCGGACGGCATCGGCAACAGCTCTTGGAAACCCCGCCGCAGCTCCGCCGCGATCAGCTGCTGCTCAGCGGACAGGTCGACGTGCAGGTCGAAGTATCCGGCGGTCTCCAGGACCTCGACCCAAAGGCCGATGTCACCTGCTTCCGGCTCGTCAGCCCAGGCGACCTTCGGCTCGAGGCGTCTGATCGCATTCTCGACCGGGTTGCCCACCGCCACGCAGACAGCCAGCGTCACGTCGTAGTAGGGCCTGTGTGGCCGCCACAGCGCGATGAACGCCTCTTGCGGCGTCGCTCCGCCTGCGAGCAGTGCGCGCGCTTCCTCCGCGAGGTCATGCAAGCGCGTAATTAGGTACCCCCGCCCGCCACAGGTTCAGCTCGTAGGTCAGGCGCCGGTTGGTCGGCACCATGGTCATCACGCTGACCTCGATCGGCGTTCCATCTTCAGCCATCGCC
Source organism: Lentzea sp. NPDC051213 (assembly GCF_044455585.1). NCBI lineage: Bacteria > Bacillati > Actinomycetota > Actinomycetes > Pseudonocardiales > Pseudonocardiaceae > Lentzea > Lentzea sp. NPDC051213. The sequence goes on along the minus strand of NZ_JBITEX010000011.1, from coordinate 124,881 downwards.
GTGCGGAAGAGGATCAGGACCCACTGCATGTCGTCCAGTTCGAGCAACACACGTTCCTCGTCGGTGGCAGGGCGGGTCGACACGTCCTCGCGGATCCGATGCGGACGCCGTCCGAGGTTGGCTAGGACAGTCGGTGCACCACCTCGGACCTTCCTCGGCTCGGCGAGCGGAGTGCCGCTCGCGACAGCCAGCGGGTAGTAGGAGTCGGTCAGCTCGAACGGCTGGTCATCGAGAAACATCGTGCGACGTCGCACGATGGCCGACTCACCATCACCGAGACCTAGGGCGCGTGCGACGTCGCTGGGTGGGAGGACCTCCCCGACCTCCCGCAACTTCTGGGTGCCGCGGCGTCCTTGAGCAGCTGCCTCCTCTGCCCAGGCATCGGACCGGGGGCCGGTACGCGGCGTCAGGTAAGGCGCCGAGACGTCTGTCCAGGTCGACTCCACAACATCACCCTACGGCGGAACGCCGACCTGTCGCAGCTGCGACGCCGCCTGGCGAGCAGCCCTGTCCAGCACGGCTGAGCTGGCGTTATAGGCTGCCCCCGTGGTCTACAAGCAGGTGGTTCGCAGGGCGTTGTTCGGAATGCACGGCGGCGACGCGGAGCGGGTCCACGAGACCACGCTCAACGCCATGGCCCGGCTCAGCCCGCTGGCCAAGTTCGCGCGCAACCAGAACAACCCGCGCACCGTCTTCGGCGTCACGTTCCCCAACCCCGTCGGGCTCGCGGCTGGCCTGGACAAGGACGGGCGCGCGCTGCCGGCGTGGGCCGCGCTCGGGTTCGGGTTCGTCGAGGTCGGCACGGTCACCTGGCACGCGCAGCCCGGCAACCCGAAGCCGCGGCTGTTCCGGCTCAGGGAAGACGAAGCGATCATCAACCGGATGGGTTTCAACAACGCCGGGGCGCAGGCGCTGGCCGCCAAGCTCGCCAAGACGCCCTTGAAGGCGCCGCTGGGCATCAGTCTCGGCAAGTCCAAGGTCACGCCGGTCGAGGACGCGGTCCAGGACTACCTGAACTCGCTGGACGCCCTGAAGGACCACGGCGACTACTACGCGATCAACGTCAGCTCCCCCAACACGCCGGGGCTGCGCAGCCTGCAGGACAAGGGTGCGCTCACCGAGCTCGTCCAGGCGCTGACCGCCGCCACGGACAAGCCGATGCTCGTCAAGATCGCGCCGGACCTCACCGAGGACGCCATCACCGAGGTCATCCAGGTGTGCCTGGACAACGGCATCAAGGGCCTCATCGCCACGAACACCACTCTCGGCCGTGACAACCTCAGGAGCCCACACCAGAACGAGACCGGCGGACTCAGCGGCAAGCCGCTCACCCAGCGGGCGAACGAGGTGGTGCGGTTCATCACCCGCACCAGCGAGCTGCCGGTCATCGGGGTCGGCGGCATCGCCTCGGCGGACGACGCGAAGCGGATGATCGATGCCGGCGCGAGCCTCGTGCAGATCTACACCGGGTTCATCTACGAGGGGCCGGGGCTGGTCTCGAGGATCAACCGGGCGCTGAGGTGAGCGTGCGCTCGACGTGTTCCCAGCGGCCTGCCGGGCGGTAGCCGCGCAGCACGGTCAGCAGTGAACGCAGGACCGCTACGAGGTCCACGAACACGATCACCATCAGCAGCGGGTAGGCCAACGGCGCGAGGGCGAGCAACGCGGCCTTGGCGCGCCACGGCTCGGTGAGGTCGCCTACGACGGTGAACACCGCTACGCCCGTGTAGACCGCGCACAGCAAGAGGATGCCGGTGAACCAGCCCGTCTGGAGCGTCGCGCTGATGACCACGTACACGAAGAGGGGCTCGAACAGCACGAGCACCTCCCCCGCCGCCGTGTACGGCAGGTGCAGCCACGAGAGCAGGCGTGAGCAGGACGTGCCGAAGAACAACGAGCGGTGCTTGTAGAACGCCTGCAGGCGCCCGAACTTCCACCGGAACCGTTGCTTCAGCAGGCCGCGCAACGACGGCACGGCCTGGGTGTAGGCGATGGCGTCGGCCGCGAAGATGATGCGCCAGTCGTAGTTGCCGTGCAGGGACAGGATCTTCATCGAGAAGTCGATGTCCTCGGTCATCGTGTCGGTGTCGAAGTAGCCGCACGCCCGCACGATCGACGTGCGGAACATCGAGCCGACACCACCGATCACGTACTCGCAGTTGAACACCGTGTAGCCCTGCTTCAGCCGGTGCACGACGGCGTACTCCAGCCGCTGCACCCACCCCAGCACGCCGCGCTGGCCGCAGATCTTCACGTTCGCCGCAGCGGCTAGCACCACCGGGTCGGCGAAGTGCGCGACCATGCGGGCGACCGCCGAACGCGACAACGTCGAGTCGGCGTCCAGCACCATCACGAGGCCGTCGCCGACCAGGTGCATGCCGGCGTTGATCGCCGCAGCCTTGCCCGCGTTCGGTTGCGAGACAACACGAACACGTGAGCCGAAGCCCTGCAACGCGGTCACCGTGCCGTCGGTGGAGCCGTCGTCGACGACGATCACGGACACGTCGGCGTAGGAACTGTCCAAAACGGACCGGACCGCCCGCCCGACGCACAGCTCCTCGTTGTAGGCCGGGATGACCACCCAAACCGTTGGCGTGTAAGGAACTGAACGCGCGCGATACAACGAGAGGTCGTAGAGGTCGGCCGCCACCAGAACGACGCACACGCGCACCACGCCGATCATCGCCAGCGGCACCATCAGCCACGTCAGTGACGTCAGTGACGTCATCGGCGGTGGCGCAGCAGTCGGATGCGGGACGCGATCAGACTGCCCGCGATGATGACGCAGGCCATGAACAACACCACGTAGTACGCGGCGACCATGGTGAATCTCCCTCCGTGGACCGGAAATTGGATCGGTCCGATGTGGAGGGAGCAAAACCACACAAAGGTGTGATGGTCAGTTACGCCGCGCAGCCCGGAGCCAGCGCATCACCGGATGCAGGATCACGACGAGCAGCGAGCCCCACACCATGCCGCCCATCTGCAGGTCGCCGATCTTGATGGTCAGGTCGCCGACACCGGCCACCAGCGCCGCGCCGCCGACCATCGCGTTCGCCGGGTTGGTCAGGTCGACCCCGCGGTCCATCCAGATCCGGACGCCGACCAGCACGATCAGGCCGTACAGCACCAGCGTGCAGCCGCCGAGGACGCCCTGCGGGATGGTGCCGAACAGCGCGATGGCCTTCGGGGAGAACGCCAGCGCGACGGCGAACACACCGGCGAACGCGAACGCCGCGGTCGAGAACACGCGGTTCACGGCCATGACGCCGATGTTCTCTGAGTACGTCGTCGTTCCGACGCCGCCGCCCAGGCCGGACAGGGCGGTCGACAGGCCGTTCGCGATGATCGCGTCGCCGGCGCTGCCGTCGAGGTTGCGGCCGGTCAGTGCGGCGACGGCCTTCACGTGCCCGACGACCTCGGCCACCAGGACGATCACCACCGGCAGCATCAGCAGCACCACGGACGGCCGGAGTTCGGGCTGGTACAACGTCGGCAGGCCCACCCACGGGGCGTTCCGCAGCGCCGCGAGCCGGTCCGCGGGCACGGCGCCGAACGCCAGACCGCCCATCCAGACCGCCACGAAGCCGATCAGGACCGAGAACCGGAATACCAAGCCGCGGCCCAGCACGCCGGCCACCAGGATCACCACGGTCGTCAGAGCGGCCAGCAGGGGCTGCTCGGCGAAGTTCGCGGTGGCCTGGTTCGAGAGGTTCAGACCGATGATGATCACGACGGCGCCGGTGACGACCGGCGGCATGACCGACTCCAGCAGCCGCACGCCGAGCGCCTTGACCGCGATGCCGACGACGATCACCAGCAGGCCCGCGGCGACCACACCGCCGAGCTGGGCCGCGATGCCCTGTTCACGGGCGGCGACCAGCGGTGCGACGAAGGCGAAGGACGAGCCCAGGTAGCTCGGGACGCGGTTCTTGGTGATCACCAGGAACAGCAGCGTGCCCAGACCGGAGAACATCAGCGTGGTGGCAACGGGCAGACCGGTGGCGGTGGGCACGAGCACCGTTGCGCCGAACATGGCGACGAGGTGCTGCACACCGAACCCGATGGTGAGCGGCCAGCTCACCCGCTCCTGCGGCGCAACGGTTTCACTGTCGGTAATCCGACCGTCCCCGTGCACGGTCCACAACGCCACGCACTGCCTCCCGGCAACCCAGCCGATCTTCCCGCAGACCGGCCCCGGAATCCTGCCACGCCATGTAGTGACTACGGCTAGATAACGGTCTGATAATCACACGATTGCCGTAAAGATCTCTAGAGAGAACCGCCGAATAGGCGCACGCGATCACAGAGAGTTACATTCAGTACGCTGAATAGCCTGAGACGTCTCGCATCGCCGACGCGAGACCTGCCATGTGGTCGGTGGCATCGTCCAGAACCGAACGCGGGTCCTGGAAGCTCGTGCTCGCCGCAAGCGCCTGACCTGCGGCCGCCACCAACGCACAGTAGCGGTCCACGCCGTCCGCCAGTTGGATCCTGAGCACCCGCACGCCCTCGACCAACGGCGTGCGCTCCAGCGGCGCCGCGGTGTCCCGCGCCCGTTCCACGGCCTGGAGCTGCGCGGACACGGCACGGATGGCCGTGGAGGCCTCCTGGGCGGTCTGGCGGGCGTGCTGGACGGACTCGGTCGGCATCGTTGTGAGCATCGGCGAGTCGAGCTGGCGCAGCAGGTCGTTCATCGCGTCCTCGGCGCTGTGCAGCTTCTCCATCGGTACGCGCGCCGAGGAGATGTGCGCGGGCAACGGCGGCCGTGGCGCCGGAGGCGGAGCCAGCGCCAGGCGCTGACGGGCGGCGCCGATCTCGCGCAGCTTGAACCCGCTGCGCACGGCCAGTAGAGCGGGCACGGCCGCACCGATCGTGCCGCTGACTGAGGCCCACGTGCCGAGCACGCCGGTGAAGCCGAAGACGGCGAGCGTGCCGAAGATGGTGATCAGAGCGAGCCAGAACGTCAGCACGGCGTTGGTGCGCTTGCGCTTGCGTTCGAGCTTGGCGCGCGGGTCGTTCCACTTCTGGAGGCGGTACCGCGCCTGCTCGGCCAGCGGGTGGCCCTGGAGCGACGCACCCAACTCGTTGACGACCTTGCGGACGATCTCGTTGTTGGGACGGTTTCTCCAGGGCTCCATGATCACCTGCTGACTCCTCCTGTGCCGTCCTGCCTCAGTTCTGGGCGGGCGGCACCTGCTGCTGCGTGGTCTTCTGCTCCTGCTGCACGCGCTGCGCGATCTCGGCCTGGATCTGCGCGGCCGCGCTGTTGCCGGCCGTCACCTGCGGCGGCGTGGTCGTCTGACCGCCGTGCATGGACGCGCGGATCTGCTCCAGTCGCGAGGAGCCGGCCATCTGCGTGGTCGAGGCCTGCACCTCGAGCATCCGGCCCTGCACCGAGTTCTGGGCGAGCTCGGCGGACCCGAGCGCGGTCGCGTAGCGCTTCTCGATCTTGTCGCGGACCTCTTCCAGCGACGGCACGTTGCCGGGCGCGGCGAGCTCGCTCATCTGGGTCAGCGACGCGGAGACCTGCTCCTGCATCTTCGCCTGCTCCAGCTGGCTGAGCAGCTTCGTGCGCTCGGCGATCTTCTGCTGCAGCATCATCGAGTTGCGCTCGACCGCCTGCTTCGCCTGAGCGGCGGCCCCCAGCGACTGGTCGTGCAGCGTCTTGAGGTCCTCGATGCCCTGTTCAGACGTGACGAGCTGGGTCGCGAAGCCCTGCGCCGCGTTCTCGAACTGCGCGGCCTTCTGCTCGTCGCCCTTCGAGCGCGCCTCGTCGGCGAGCACGAGCGCCTGACGTGCGGAGGCCTGCAGCTTCTCGACGTCGCCGAGCTGCCTGTTCAGCTTCATCTCCAGCTGCCGCTGGTTGCCGATCACGGCCGCGGCCTGCTGAGAAAGCGCCTGGTGCTGACGCTGCGCCTCCTCGATGGCCTGCTGGATCTGCACCTTCGGGTCAGCGTGCTCATCGATCTTCGATGAGAACGCCGCCATGAGGTACTTCCAGAACTTCACGAACGGACTGGCCATCTCCTACGCCTGCCTTCTCGGTGCCGGTGTTGGATCCATCGTCTCAATTGTGCGTCGGCGGTTCCACCAAGACGGGGAGATATCCGGGAACACCCTGACCCACCCCTGGACTTAGGAAAACACGCCTGACGGCGTCCAATCCTGCCCGCACCCGCGCCCACGGACACGGTGACCCCACGCGCCGTGGCCAAGCCGTTGCCTGCGGGATCGTTGCCTGTTGAACGTGCGAGTCCCCCAACTTGTTGCAGCGAGTGACGTGTTGGGGGCCACAAATGCCAGCGACCCCGCTCACCTGCAGGTAAGCGGGGCCGGAACGACTTGGTTGAGGGCAGTCTTATGCCGCGACGACGGCTTTCGGGCTCTCCCCGATCTTGCTCGTGAGCCGGTGACTGAGCATCGGCTGCAGGCGCAGGTCGGACAGGTCGTCCGAAAGCGTGGACGGCAGCACACGGCCACCCTCCAGCTTGCCGCGCTCCGCACGACCGTCGGGGACGGTGTCCGGCACCGTGTCCGGCGTCTGCTGGACGGCGCCGATGTCGGAGGCGACGTGGTGCAGCAGTTCGGACAGCGGCAGCTCTAACGCGTCACAGATGGCCGCGAGGAGCTCGCTGGACGCCTCTTTGCGGCCGCGCTCCACCTCGGACAGGTACCCCAGGCTCACGCGGGCGGTCCGAGAGACCTCGCGCAGCGTGCGGCGTTGGTTGGTGCGGGCATGGCGAAGTCGATCACCGATCGCCTCGCGTAGCAGCACGGTCATCGCGCGCCTCCTTCCGGCCGGCCGTGTCCCTACGTTACCGATCGACACCGACAACGGGCACTGACTTCCGAACACGTCCGCCAAGGGCGAACGAACGCGGAGTCATCCTTTGTTCCCGTCCCCGGCCATCAGCAGGTAATCCGACAGCAGGACCAGCGCTTTTTCCACAGCTGTGAAACGCACCGCTTTGCGGTCGCCACTCACCGTGATTGTCCGCACTGTGGACACTCCAGGCCCGCTCAAGCCGATGTGGACCGTTCCTGGAGCGACTCCATCTTGCGGATCGGGGCCGGCGACCCCGGTGAGCCCGATCCCCCAGTCCGATTTGCACCGTTTCCGGGCTCCCTCGGCCAGTTGGATCGCGACGTCGGGATGCACGGCTCCGTGCTCGTCGAGCAACTGCTGATCCACGCCGGCGAGCTCGTGTTTGAGCTCGGTGGCGTAGACGATCAACCCACCGCGGACCACGGCACTCGCCCCCGGTGTGTCGACGATCGTCGCGCACAGCAGACCCGCGGTCAGCGACTCGGCCGTGGCGACGGTCTGGTTTCTCGCTTTGAGCAACTCGACGATGTTCATGCCACCGCTCGACCTGCCCTCGCCTTCAACTTGAACGCCCGGATGACGTAGTCGATTCCCGTCACGATCGTGAGGATCAGCGCCGCGGCCATGACGACCCACGCGATGAACTGCAGCACGTCGTTCTGCGGGAGCACGAACAGGCCGATGGCGATGATCTGCGCCAGCGTCTTGGCCTTGCCGCCGCGGCTGGCCGGGATCACGCCGTACCGGATCACCCAGAACCGCAGCAGCGTCACGCCCACCTCGCGCACGGCGATGACGATCGTGATCCACCACGGCAGCACGTCGAGCATGCTCAGCCCGACCAGCGCCGATCCGGTGAGCGCCTTGTCCGCGATCGGGTCGGCGATCTTGCCGAAGTCGGTGATCAGCCCGTGCTTGCGGGCGAGCGTGCCGTCGATGTGGTCGGTGAAGCTCGCGACGGCGAAGATCCCGAACGCGATCAGCCGCCACGTGGTGTCGAAGCCACCGGCCTCGAAGAGGGAGAACAGGAAGACCGGAACGAGCGCCAGCCTCGCCATGGTGAGGATGTTGGCGACGTTGAGCAGCGGGACCTTCCTGGCCTCTGTCATGTCGCGATGACCTCTACGACCAGGTCGACGCCCTCGGAGTCGACCACACGGCAACGCACGAGGTCGCCACGCTTGAGGCCCTCGGCGTCGATCACGATGCACTCGCCGTCGACCTCGGGCGCCTGGTGCTCGGCCCGGCCGACGCAGTCGCTCTCCTCGTCCTCTTCCTGCTCGATCAGCACGACGACCTCGGAGCCGACCCGGTCCTCGGCGCGCTGGCTGGTCAGCTCCTCGACGAGGTTGCCGATGCGCTGGACGCGCTCGGCGATGGCGTCGGCGTCGAGCTTGCCGTCGAGGTTCTCCGCCTCGGTGCCGTCCTCGTCCGAGTAACCGAAGATGCCGACAGCGTCGAGCCTGGCCTCGGTCAGGAACCGCTCCAGCTCCTGCAGGTCCTCCTCGGTCTCGCCGGGGAAGCCCACGATGAAGTTGCTGCGGATGCCCGCCTCGGGGGCGTGCTCACGGATCTGCCACACGAGCTTCAGGAAGCTGTCGGTGTCGCCGAACCTGCGCATCCGCCGCAGCACGTTCTCGGCGGAGTGCTGGAACGACATGTCGAAGTAGTTCGCGACCTTCTCGGTCTTCGCGATGGCGGCGACGAGGCTGGGCTTGGTCTCGGCCGGCTGCAGGTAGCTGACGCGCACGCGCTCGATGCCGGGGATGGACGCGAGCCGGGGCAGCAGCTGCTCCAGCGCACCCTGCTCCCGCGGCAGGTCCTTGCCGTAGCTCGTCGAGTTCTCACTGACGAGGAACAGCTCCTTCACGCCGTTCTCGGCCAGCCACATGGCCTCGGCCACGACCTCGTCCGGGTGCCGCGACACGAACGCACCGCGGAAGCTCGGAATGGCGCAGAAGCTGCACCTGCGGTCACAGCCGGACGCGATCTTCAACGGGGCCACGGGGGCGTCGTCGAGCCGCTTGCGCTGGACCTTGGGCCCCCAGCCGTGGCCGGGCACCTGCACGTCGGCCGCCGCCTCCTGGCGCTTGACCGGCGTGATCGGCAGCAGCGTGCGGCGGTCCACCGGCACGTGCGACTCGATCGCCTTGCCGTGCAGCACGTCGTTGAGGCGCTCGGCGAGGTCGTTGTACTGGTCGAAGCCCAGGACCGCGGCCGCCTCCGGGAGGCTGTCCGCGAGCTCCTTGCCGTACCGCTCGGCCATGCACCCGACCGCGACGACCTTGGCGCCGGTGTCGGACGCGGCGAGCAGCGTGTCGACCGAGTCCTTCTTCGCCTGCTCGACGAAGCCGCACGTGTTGACGACGACCACGTCCGCGTCTTCGTCCACCAGCTCCCAGCCGCCCTCGCCGAGGCGCCCGGCGAGTTCTTCGGAGTCGACCTCGTTGCGGGCACAGCCCAGGGTCAGCAGCGACACGCGTCGCGGAGTGGTGGGAGAAGACACGGCGCTCAGCGTAACCGGCCGAGGTGTCAGACCTTGAATTCAGTGCTTCAACAGCACCTCGACGAGGCGCCACACATCGGTTGACGGGTTGCCTGGCCCAAGCTTCTTGGCCCGCGCGATCGCTACCTCCACTCCAGCGTCGAACCTTCCGAAGTCGAGCTTCTTGTCATAGCCGGGTACGTGCTTGGCCAACAGTGGGCGAGCAGCCTTGTAGTTGGCGACGTAGGCATTGTGGTCGGCAAAGTGCAACAACAGCCAGAGCTCGAAGCACGGTTCCGACACCGCCAGCTCCACGGCGTTCGTCTGAGCAAGGGTCTTCGCTGCCTCGATGTCGAAGTCGTCGACATCCACAACACACCACACCGCGTCGTACTCGGCTTCATTGAAGATCTTGTTCGCGTACCGGACGAGGTTTCGCGGGGAATCAGTCTTGTGCGTGACCTCGATCAGAGCACGACGCACCCGCCTGAGCCCGGAGAAGTAGTCCGGTTCGGTTCGTTGACCGCCGCAGACAACGAGAATGCGGCCAGGACGATCTCCACGCCACCGCGGACGTCGCCCGGCCGAGTTCTCACGCGGACTCACTGTCACCTCGAACTGCCGCAGCGAAATCTTCCTCGAAGAACGTGGGCACAGCGCCATATCGACCAGCCAGGTAACGACGTTCCAGGTTTTCCTCGTTGCGCGGCTTGAAATCCGTGAGCGGATAGATGTCGCTCGCCCCAGTATCGTCCTTTTCCGCGAACCAGACCTCGTCACGATCGAGAACCTGATCCAGATAAGGAGGGTGCAGCAATGTCGCGTCGTGCGTGGTGAAGATCAACTGAGCATCATTGGCGTTCGTGGCCGGATCGTGGAACAACCCGACGAGGCGCGCAGCCAGAAGCGGATGCAGACTCGTGTCGAGCTCGTCGATCACGAGCGTGCGGCCGTCCCGCAGCGCAGCTACCACCGCGGGCAACATGCTCAGCCACGAACGCGTACCTGCCGACTCATCAGCCAGATCGAAGCGCTCGTCACTGACACCGTGGCGCAGCTCCACCCGGACCTCGACGTCAGGAGCCAAACCCTCCTCGACGGTCAGCACATCCGAGATCCCAAAATCTGCAGCACGCGCCAGCGAAATAACCTCATTGCGCACGGCCGAATCACCTTGCAGAAATTCAATAATTCCCGCCTCGTCCACCGATCCAACGTCCAGCCGAAACAGGAGACGAGAGGTAAACCACTTGTAGACCGTAGCCAGAGGCTCGACGGTCGACTTACCGGCGAAGCTCAAGAAAAGCCCCTCCGGGTTCATGAAGTCGACAGCGTCATCCCAAAAGGACTTCCGGTCAAGCTTGGCACCGAACTTGAAAGCACCACCCGCGCGCTCGAACAGCACACGCCTGCGTTTCTCCGGATAGCTGTACAGCCACTCCTCTCGGACGTGACTGTCATCAATCTCGAACCCATAGGTGTATCGGACGCCATCAAGCACGAGCTCGACAACGAAAACCGACGACCGGCCACGCGCCTCCGGGTCGAGCTTGAACGGGTGGCGCGGTACACCTGCCCCGGACTTCCACACACCGAACGAGTCCCGCACGGCTTCGGCCATGAACCGCAGCCCGTCGAGCAGGTTCGACTTGCCGGAGGCGTTCGCGCCGTAGATCGCCGCGACCGGCAGTACGAGCCGATCCTTCGAGTAGGTGGGCATGAGCAACAACTCATGCTCGTCACGAAACGAGCGATGGTTGCCCAGGCGGAAGCTCCTCAGCATCTCAACACACCTCCTGCGGTCTCTCTCAGGCTGTTCTGCGCAAGTAAACCGCACAGATCGCCTTCTAGTCGCATCCAGATCCACACTCCACCACTCGGAACGCTGCCGGTCACCCCGTCGGGCAGCAGGCTCATACTTGGCGATCGTGACCAGTGGGGTAGTCGTGCGGCGCGCCCGCACCAGCGATGTGCGCGCCATCAGGGCGTTGATCGACGGGTACGCCGGCAAGGTCCTGCTGGCCAAACCGCTGGTCACGCTGTACGAGGCGGTCCAGGAGTTCTGGGTGGCCGAGGACGACGGCGAGCTGCTCGGCTGCGGCGCCCTGCACGTGATGTGGGAGGACCTGGCCGAAATCCGAAGCGTGGCCGTCTCCCCCATGGCGCTCGGCAGGGGCGTGGGGCACCGGATCGTGGCGCAACTCATCGCGACGGCCAAGGAGCTGCAGCTCGCGCGGATCTTCGTGCTGACGTTCGAGACGCGGTTCTTCGCCAAGCACGGGTTCGTGGAGATCGAGGGCACGCCGGTCAGCCCCGAGGTCTACGAGGAGATCATGCGGTCGGTCGACGAGGGTGTCGCCGAGTTCCTCGACCTCAGCTACGTGAAGCCGAACACGCTCGGCAACAGCCGGATGCTCCTGGAGTTGTAACTCTTCGAGTAATTACTCGAAGAGTCTTGACTCGACGAGCCAGGGCGCGCCAGGATCAACGCCGTGCCCGAATCGCTGACCGTCGACGAGCTCGCCACCCGGATCGGCCTGCCCAGCAGCACCATTCGCATGTACCAGACGAAGGGTGTGCTGCACGCGCCGAGACGGCAGGGGCGCGTGGCGTTCTACGACGCCTCGCACGTCGAGCGGTTGACGTTGGTGCAGCGGTTGCAGCAGCGGGGGTTCTCGCTGCCGGCGATCGCCGAACTCATCACGGCACGCGAGAAGGGCGAGTCGGTCGCCGCGGTTCTCGGCATGGGGGAGACCGAGGGGCCCGACGACTGGGTTCGGATCAAGGTGCGCGACATCAAGCACCTGATTCCGATGGGAGATGTCCAACCGCGACTCCTCCTCCGGGCTATGCGGTTGGGCTTGGTGCGGTGGAAGTACGGCTGGCCGCACGCGCGTCGCTGGGCACTCGAAGCGGGCGGCAGGCTTGCCGGCCTCAGGGTGCCCAGCGATGACGTCATGGACAGCTTCACGCGCCTGCGCACGGCGACCGACGCGGTGGCGGCGGACTTCGTGCGGTTGTTCGAGCGGCAGTTCTGGCCGGAGCTCGCCCGCAAGGCCGGTGACGAGAACCAGCTGGAGAACGTGCGGGCGTTGCTGGTCGAGCTGACCTACACGGCGGAGACCGCCGTGGTGGGGACGCTGCGGGAGTCGATCCGGGACGCGGCGGAGGAGTTCGCGTCACGGCACGGGCTGCTGCCCAGCGAGGACTACCAGCCGGCGTGGGCGGAGCAGCCGCTGCCGCCGATCGCCGAGAACCTGATGGATCCGGCGGGAGATCTGCCGAGCGAGCAGGAGATCGAGAGTTTCCTGCTGAGGGGGGACGAGGATGAGCCTGGTCGCTGATCCCGCCTGGCACGCCCAGATAAGAGACGAAGGCCTTGTCGTCTACGCGGGGGCCGACCTCGCATACCTGATTCCAGACCTGCCCAGGGCGGTGGCCGTGGCGCTGGCCGGCCTGTTCGAGCCAGTTTTGAGGGGAGTGGCTCGAACGGTCGACGAGAGCCGGTTGGGGGAACCGGTTCGCCGGCACGTGGCCCAGCTGAGGACCCTGGGCGCTCTCCGCCCGGCGGGGTTGCCCGCCGATGACGCGTTGCCGATGGGGGTCGGTACCCGCGTCGTCGGTGAAGCACCCGCCGGGCTGGTGGAGCGGTTGCCGCACAACGACGATCCGGACCTCTTGCTCGTTGTGCGGACCACCGGCACGCTGCTCGACCTGGTCGAGGTGGCGCGCGAGACGAAGGTCCCGCACCTGTTGCTGGACCTCGCGTACCACCACACGTCCGCGATCGGGCCCTTCGTGGTGCCCGGTGCGGGTGCGTGCCTGGCGTGCCTCGCGGTGCGGGCGGGGCGGCGGTGGGGGGATCCTCCGCCTCCCCGGCATCCGGCGGCGATGACGTACGACTTCCCGATCTCGCTTGCGCTGCAGGCGATCCAGAACATCCGCACCGGCTCGCTGGCGCTGCTCGACGCGGTCGTGACCGTCAACCTCGACGAGTTCACGACGACGCGCGAGAGCGTGCTGCCCGCGGCCGGGTGCGAGGTCTGCCCGAAGGTGGAGTTCGGGCGGGTGTCACTTCCTTGGGGGGACCATGAACGCGACAGCAGTACGGTTACCTGACCAGTTCTCGCCCGGTGCGGCCGCTGCCAACGCCGCCACACCCACTTGTTGCTGCTGTTGTTGCTGTTGCGCGGTTTCCTCGGTCGGCGCGGCCGTGCACATCCCGGCAGCCCTGTACGAGGACACCAAAGAGCTCGAGAAACCGCGCAGCCTGCTGGTGCTGCCCGCCGCGATCTACCCGCTCCTCGTCATCGTGCTGCCGATCGTCACGTGGGGTGCGATCTTCGACCTGCACTGGGCCTGGTGGGTCGGGGGCTTCGTGCTCGCGCTGGTGTGGGCGCTCGCCGCCGGGTCCATCTCCACCTCGCCGAAACCTTTCGGCAGCGCGCGGCGACTGCTCGGCTGGGCCCTGCTGTGGTGTCTGGAGCCGTTCGTCGTGCTGTTCATGCTGGGACCGATCGCGAGCGTCGACGTGATAGCCGCGTGGGTCGTCGGCGTGCTCTACGTCGGCGGGGCGCTGGGTCTCGGGTACTGGATCTTCCGGCACTACCGGAGGAAGCGGTGAAGACGGTCGCGGAGGCGCTGATCGAGCGCGCGGTCGGCTGGCGGCAGGGTGTGGTGTCGCAACTGCAGCCCGTGCCGCACAGTCTGTCCGATGTGGACGTCGAGGGCTGGGCGGCCGTGCCGGAGCCGTTCGCCACCGGCGGCACTTCCGGTGGCACGTCGAGGATCGCGGCCGTGGCGGAGGCGCTCGAACGGCATGCCGCCGCGCGGGCACCGCTGGAGATCGTCACGGACGGGCCGTGCTGGCCGCTGGAGCACTTCAGCCTGCACACGGTCGAGCAGCGCGTGCACCCGAACTACCGCTACCGCAAGGGATACGTCGACACGAAGTACACGCGGGCGTGGACGTTGCCCGGCAACGAACCGATCCGCGTCCCCGCCGGGCTCGTCGGCCTCGACGCCGGCTACGGCCTGCCCGCGACCTCGTCCGGACTCGCCGCCGGGCCGTCCACCACGAGCGCGCTCCTCAGGGCCACCCAGGAGCTGGTCGAGCGCGACGCGTTCACCACGACCTGGCTGCATTCCATTGCACCGCAACAAATCCCGGCCGACCTTCCGAACGGAGCGCAGGCGTTCGACCTCACGCCCGCCTACAGCCCGCACCCGGTGATCGCCGTCGCGGGATCGCTGCCGATCGCCGGGAGGCCGCGGCCCACGCTCGGTCTCGCCTGCCGGGCCACGGTCGAGGAGGCCCTGCGCAAGGCTTACGAGGAGTGGGTGCAGGGCACGGTGTTCATCGAGGTGTGGCTGGCACGCAACGGCGACGAGCCGATCGGCGAGGTCACCGACTTCGACAAGCACGCCGTGTACTACGCGACGCGCCCTGACGAGTGGGACGCGCTGCCGTGGTGGAGGGGCTTCGAGACCGACCCGCCGCAGGACGCCGAAGCCCTTGGCACCAAAGAGGAACTGACCGAACTGGTGCACGCTCTCGACCGCCGCGGAGTCCGGCTCGCCTACCGGGAGCTGACCACGCCGGAGCTGTCGGCCGTGGGCCTGCACTGCGTCCGCGTGCTCTCCCCCGACCTGGCGCCGCTGCACTCCGACCACCGCTGGCCTCACCTCGCCGGCCGCGCGCGAGAGCTGGACTGGCGCTACCCGCACGCCTCGCCGGGCGTGTTCCCCAATCCCGCACCGCATCCGCTGGGGTGACCGATGTTCGACGACTTCTGGGCCGCGAGCCGGTTCTCGCCGCTGCACCAGCGCAGGCTCGGCGACCGGCTGCGCGACTTCCGGCCGCAGCCGCCGTTGATCGACCCGCTGGAGCTGCCTGCCGCGCCTCGACCGCTGCCGAAGCCCAAAGACCGGCTGCAGAGGCTGTTCCAGAACCGGAAGAGCTCGCGGGAGTTCGCCGGCACGCCGTTGACGGACAAGCAGCTCGGCACCATCCTCGGCGCGCTGGGAGACAACAGCTTCCCCTCCGCCGGCGGCCTGAACCCGTTGCGCTGCTACGCGTTCTTCAACGGCCGGGCGGTCCGCTACGACGTGCGACGGCACGCCCTCCAGGACATCGGCCCGGCGCCGGAGGACCTGGCGGAGATCCTCGGCACGCCCGAGGTGCCCCCTCTCGCGATAGTGCTTGTGTTAAAAGACAACGAGGCGTTCGAGAAGTACGGAGAGCGAGCAGGACGGTTCGGCCTGATCGAAGCCGGAGCCGCCGCCCAGAGCATCTGCCTCCGTTTGGCGGAGCAGAAGCTGGGCGGCTATCTGCTCGGCGGAGTAGCGGACAACGAGATGCTTCACGCACTTGGCCTACCGCGCGAACTTCGTGTGGCCACAGCGATCGCATGCGGTCACATCGCTAGGGACATGATCACCTGACGTTCATCAGATCGTGTCTACCGTGGACAGTCGATCACCCGCTACAACTTGGCGAGACCCTGCTCACATCCGAGGAGCTCGCCATGTCGAAGACCCTGCGCTCGGCATTCGTGGGTGCCGCCGCGTCCTTGGCCCTGATCTTCACAGGTGCACCGGCCCAGGCCGTGGACATCGTTGCGGTGACCGACGAGTACATCTTCACCAAGACAGTCAGCCAGTTCACCGCACTGCGCGCACAGCAGCCCTTCCCCGGCCAGCTCGACTGGTCGTCGGACGGCTGCTCGTACTCGCCGGACAACCCCTTCGGCTTCCGGTTCCTGCCGGCCTGCCACCGGCACGACTTCGGCTACCGCAACTACAAGCGGCAGTCGCGGTTCAACGAGGCGAACCGGCTGCGCATCGACAACCGCTTCAAGTCCGACATGTACGGGATCTGCGGCGGCAGCTGGACGTGCAAGCGCACGGCCGACCTCTACTACAAGGCCGTGCGCGAGTTCGGCGGCAGCAGCGCTTCGACCGCCACCTCGATCCAGCAGGCCGGACTGAACTGACTACTCGTCCTCGTCGACGTCGGCGGGGCCGCCTCCGCGCATCAGGTAGACCACCGAGTCGAGCTCGTCCGGTTTGATCAGCACCTCGCGTGCCTTCGAGCCCTCGGACGGACCGACCACGCCACGGGTCTCCAGCAGGTCCATGAGGCGCCCCGCCTTCGCGAACCCCACGCGCAGCTTGCGCTGCAGCATCGACGTCGAGCCGAACTGCGACGTGACGATCAGCTCGGTCGCCTGGATGAGCAACTCGAGGTCGTCGCCGATGTCGGCGTCGACCTCCTTCTTCTCGGCGGCCTTCTGCGCCGTGACACCGTCGGTGTACTCGGGCTGCGCCTGGTTCTTGGTGAACTCGACGATCGAGGAGATCTCCTCGTCGCCGACGAACGCGCCCTGGATGCGCACCGGCTTCGAGGCGCCCATCGGCAGGTACAGGGCGTCGCCCATGCCGATCAGCTTCTCCGCGCCCGGCTGGTCCAGGATGACCCGTGAGTCCGTCAGGGACGACGTCGCGAACGCCAGCCGGGACGGCACGTTCGTCTTGATCAGGCCGGTGACGACGTCGACCGACGGCCGCTGCGTCGCGAGCACCAGGTGGATGCCCGCCGCACGCGCCTTCTGCGTGATCCGGACGATCGCGTCCTCGACGTCGCGTGGTGCGGTCATCATCAGGTCCGCGAGCTCGTCGACGATCGCCATGATGTACGGGTACGGCCGGTAGACGCGCTCGGAACCGGGCGGCGCGGTGATCTCGCCGGACTTCACCTTGCGGTTGAAGTCGTCGACGTGGCGCACCCGGTTGACCTGCATGTCCTGGTAGCGCTGCTCCATCTCCTCGACGAGCCACGCCAGCGCGGCCGCGGCCTTCTTCGGCTGCGTGATGATCGGGGTGATCAGGTGCGGGATGCCCTCGTACGGCGTCAGCTCGACCATCTTCGGGTCGATCAGGATCATCCGGACCTCGTCCGGCGTCGCGCGGGCGAGCAGCGACACCAGCATCGAGTTGACGAACGACGACTTACCGGAACCCGTGGAGCCCGCGACCAGCAGGTGCGGCATCTTCGTCAGGTTCGCGGTGACCATGTGGCCCTCGATGTCCTTGCCGAGGCCGATCACCATCGGGTGCGTGTCCTTGACCGTGGACGGCGCGCGCAGCACGTCGCCCAGCCGCACCATCTCGCGGTCGCTGTTCGGCACCTCGATGCCGACCGCCGACTTGCCGGGGATCGGCGCCAGCAGGCGCACGTTGTCCGTCGCCACCGCGTACGCGATGTTCTTGGTCAGCGCGGTGATCTTCTCGACCTTCACGCCGGGGCCGAGCTCGACCTCGTACCGGGTGACCGTCGGGCCTCGGGTGAAGCCGGTGACCTGCGCGTCGATCGAGAACTGGTCCAGCACACCGGAGATCGCCTCGATCATGAGGTCGTTCGCCTTGCTGCGGGTCTTCGGCGCGTCGCCGTCCTTGAGGACGTTCGGCGGCGGCAGCTGGTAGGCACCCTCGACCGCGCGCACGGCCATCGCCGGAGCCTTCTTCTCCTTGGGCTCCTTGGCAGCCGGCTTGGGCGCCTCCGGTTCCTCCAGCGGCAGCTCGGCCTGCGTCTCCTCCTCGGCGGGCACCGCGGCCTGGCGGCGCCTGCTGGGCCGGCGCAACCGGACGGGCTTCGGCTCCTCGGCCTCTTCGTCCTCGGCCTGCTCCTCGTCGTCCTTCTTCGCACCGGGGTGCAGCAACGAGCTCAGGCGTTCGGGCAGCTGGCGGATCGGCGTGTGCGTCACGACCAGCAGGCCGTACGCGAAGATCAGGACCAGCAACGGCCCGGCGACCCACGGCGTGAGGCCCTGCGCCAGGAACCCGCCGGCGAGATACCCGAGCGCACCACCGGCGGTGCGGCGTTCGATCGGGTCCATCGGCAGCCCGCCGACGAGGTGGAACATGCCGAGCACGCCGATCGCGACGAGCAGCGAGCCGATGATGTAGCGCGGCCGCGCCTCCGGCTTCGGGTCCGTGCGCATCAGCGTGATGCCGATGCCGAGCAACAGGACCGGCACGAACACCGCGGGGAACCCGACGGAGCTGCGCACCGCGACGTCGACCCACCCGCCGACCGGCCCGCCCGCCTGCCACCAGACGCCGGCACCGGTGATCACGGCGAGCGCGATCAGCAGCAGCCCGAGTCCGTCGCGACGGTGCTCGGGATCAAGGTCCTTGGTGCGGCTGACGGTGCGCACGATGCTGCCGACACCACGTCCCAAGGCGCCCCACACAGCGCTGATAGCACCGCTACTCTTGCGTGGAGCGGGCTTGCGGGACGCGGTGGACCGCGCCCGCGGCTTGGCAGCTGTTTTGCCGCGTGACGTGGTCTTGCGTGAAGTCCCTGTACGCCCGGCCATGTGTATAAGGTAGTCCCTCGCGTCTCACCAGCATCATTTGCAACTGGGACGCTTTCCGGTCCTCATGGTTCCCCGGATCCGCTACGGCGTCGTCTCGACACGCCGTACGCTGCCCGCCGTGTCCACACCGCTTTTCTGGCGCGTGCTCATGGTGATCGACCGGGGCCTCATCGCGCTGACCGGCAAGCTCGAGGTATCGGGCGACATCCCGCCGGAGCTCATCGGCAAGCCCTTGCTGCTCGCGTCCAACCACATCGGCAACCTCGACCCGATGGTCCTCATCGCGGCCTGCCGCAAGATCGGCGTCAACCCGCGCTTCATGCTCGCCGGCGGCCTGCTGGACGCGCCGATCATGGGCCCGGCCCTCAAGGCGTGCGGCCACCTGCGCGTCGACCGCGCGTCCGCGAACGTCGGCGAGGCCATGCACCGCGCCGTCGAGGCGTTGCAGAAGGGCGGCGACCCGATCGCCGTCTACCCCGAGGGCAAGATCAGCCTGGACCCCGGCATGTGGCCGGAGCGCGGCAAGACCGGCGTCGCCCGCATGGCGCTCGGTGGCGGCATCCCGGTGGTCCCGATCAGCCAGTGGGGCGCCCACGAGGCGGTGTACTGGGGCAACCTGCGGGTCAGCGGCTGGAAGGACTTCCTGCCCTACCTGACGTCGTGGCTGTCGTCGGTGCGGCGCCGCCCCGTCCTCAAAGTGCACTTCGGCAAGCCCGTAGAACTCTCGGACCTGAACGCCGAGACCATGGGCGACGCCCGCCGCGCCCACGAGCGGATCATGCGCGCGATCACCGAGGGCCTCGTGCCGCTGCGGCTGGACGAACCGGACCTGCCGAAGTTCCACGACCCGACCCGCCCGACGACCGGCGCGAGCCCGTGGCGGCCCGCCTGACCGAGTACCCGATCACCGTGATCAGCATGAGGAACGGCATCGGCCAGCCCGTGTAGAGGCTGATCGCGAAGTCGGCCGCGGGGATCGCCAGTGCCAGCAGGAACGTGGTCGCGCTCGCCGTGGGCAACTTGACCTTCGGGTCGGCCCACGGCGTGCGGCCCCACGGCTTGGCGACGCTGAGCCAGGTCTGGAACGCGATCGCGCCGATCATGAGCGCCGTGCCGACGGGCATCCACGCGCTGTGGTGACCTTCTGCGGCTTGGTGGAGGTTGCCGCTGAGGATGAAGATGCCGATGTAGAGCTGGCTGATGGTGATCACGAACTTCCCGAGCACCCACCAGTGCCGGAAGTAGCCCCACGGTGTCGTCGCGCTGAGCATGAAGCCGGTGAACGCGCTGGTGTTGGCCATGATCGCGAGCACCTGGTGGTCGAGCACCCGTGCCATCTTGAAGGCGTTGAGGTCGCTCGTCTTCATGCCGTAGAGCAGGAGGGTCAGCAGCGCCACGGCCTGGCTGAGCCAGCCCACGGAGGTGACGACGTGCAGCCACACCAGGAGGGTTCTCGCGCTTTTCTGCATGATGTGTAGCTTGCCTACATGTCAGGCCGCGCACATCGGGGATCTCCCTTAGAGGCTCGCCAACTCGTGCAGCCGCGCCCGAACTTCCGGCGTCAGCGGATGGTCGTAATCCTCGTAGATCGCCAACGCCTCCAGCAGATGCGTCCGCGCCACATCCGGCTGCCCAGCGCTCGTCTCACCCAGCCCGTGCAACGCCTCCGCGAGGCTCTTGCGGTCACCCAGCACCCGCAGGAACTCCAGCGCGTGCCGGAACGAGTCGCGGGCCTCGACCCGCGCGGCCGACTTCAGCTGTGCCCAGCCGATGCTGACCAGGGCCATCGCCTTGCCGTGCACGGCGTCGTGGGAGTCGAAGAGCTCGAAGGCCGTGCGGGCGGAGGCCAGCGACGACTCGTACTGGCCGGCCGAGCGCAGGATGTCGCTGAGGAACAGCCGGGTGCCACCCTCGCCGAACCACGAGCCGACCTCGGCGTGCCCCTCCAGTGCCTCGCTGAACCTGTCGACGGCCAGGTCGAACTGACGCAGGCCGCCGTAGGCCATGCCGAGGCCGGTGAGGCTCCACGCGGCACCGACCGCGTCGCCTATCTCGCGGCGGATCGACAGCGCGCGGTCGAAGAGTTCCAGGGCGTCGGCGAAGCGCTGGCCGCGGAAGGCGGACAGGCCCAGGCCGTGCACCGCCCACGCGCGCGCGGCCTGATTGCCGTCGCGGGCCGCGGTGCGTTCGGCCACGCGGTACGTGCGGGTCCAGTCGTCGAGTGCGCTCGAGACAATGAAGTAGTTCCACAGGGCGACCGGGATCTGCCACGCCGTCGGCGAGTGCTGGTCGTCGGCCAGCCGGGAGACGGCCAGCAGGTTCGAGGACTCCTTGCGGCACCAGGTGAACGCCTCGTCGTGCGAGCTGAAGTCCTGAGTGGACAGTGGGGGCAGCAGGAACGACGGGTGGTCCGGCGGCGAGATGACGGTGCCGGCGGCGTTCGCGGTGTCGAAGTACCACCCGAGCAGGCGTTTCACGGCCTCGTCGCGGCCTTCCGACGACTCCTCGGTGGCGCTGAGTTCGGTGGCGTACAGACGAAGCAGGTCGTGCAGGCGGAACCGGCCGCGGGCCACCTCCTCCAGCATGTGCCCGCCTGCCAGCACGTCCAGCAACGTTCGCGCGCGGGACGCGGGCACGCCGACCAGCGCCGCCACCGCGGGCAGGCTGATCTCGGCGCCCGGATGCAGGCCCATCAGGCGGAACATCCTGGCCGCGTCCGGTTTCAGGGCCAGGTACGACCAGGAGAACGCCGCGCGGACGGCCGTGTCCTCGTCGTCGCCCGTCGCCAGCACGTTCAACCTGTCGCGTTCGTCGGCCAGGTCGCCTGCCAGGTCGGCCAGCGTCAGATGGGGTCGGGTGACCACCCGTTCGGCCGCGATGCGCACGGCCAGCGGCAGGTGGCCGCACAGTTCGACGAGCTTCGCGGCCGCGAAAGGTTCGGCGGCGACGCGGTCCGCGCCCACCGCGGAGGTCAGCAGGGCCAGCGCTTCGTCGCGGGTCAGGGTCGACAGCGTCACCGTGTGCGCGCCGTCGCGCGCGACCAGTCCGCCGAGGTGGTTGCGGGAGGTCACCAGCACCATCGACGAGGAACGGCCTGGGAGCAGCGGGCGCACCTGCTCGGCGAGACGGGCGTTGTCGAGCAGCACCAGGACCCTCTTGCCCGCCAGCACGCTGCGGTACAGCGCGGACTTCGCGGGCAGGTCGTCCGGGATGCGTTCGGCCGGCACGCCGAGGCTCTGCAGCAGCTGGTGCAACGCGGCGGCGGGCTGCACTGGCGGTGCGGACGCGTCGAACCCGCGCAGGTCGACGTGCAGCTGGCCGTCGGGGAACCGGGAGGCGACCTGGTGCGCGAACCGGACGGCCAGCGCGGTCTTGCCGACGCCGCCGGTGCCGGTGATCGCGACCAGCACCGGGGAATGGTCGTGGGGCACGACCTCGGTGAGCTTCGCGAGTTCCTTCTCGCGGCCGGTGAAGTCGCGGATCTCGTGCGGCAGCTGCACCGGGACCAGCACCGGTGCCACGGGGACCGGTTGCGGGTCGTGGCGGCCGACGAGCAGTTGTTCGTGGAGCTGACGCAGTTCCGGGCCGGGCTCGATGCCGAGCTCTTCGATCAGCAACCGGCGTAAGTCCGTGTAGACGGCCAACGCCTCGGCCTGCCTGCCGCCGCGGTACAGAGCGGACATCAGCAGACCGTGCAACCGCTCTCGCAGCGGATGCGCGCTGATGAGAGTGGTGAGCTCCCCCGCCACCTCCGTCTCACGCCCAACGGCGAGCATCAACGCGGCGCGCTGCTCCACGGCCGTGAGGCGCAGTTCGGCGAGGCGCGCGCGTTCCACCGCGGCGAACGGTCCTGGCACACCGTCCAGTGCGAGGCCACGCCACAGGCCCAGCGCGGCGTCGAACGCACTGACGGCCTCGGCCGGCTTGTCCCGCAGACGGCTCGCCTCGTCCAGATGCGCGCGGAACTGGGCGACGTCACTCACGTCTGAAGGCAGTCTCAGCAAGTATCCAGCGTCCGTCGAGAGCAGCACCGAACTCGGCGCGCGCGAGGCCCTGTCCGGCTCGAAGAGACGGCGCAGACCAGCGACGTAGGTGTGGATGCCGTTGTCCGCGCTCGCCGGCGGATCGTCGCCCCAGACAGCGTCGATCAGTTCGCTGCGGGACACGACGTGGTTGGCGCGCAAGGCGAGCACCGCGAGCACGGCTCTCTGCCGCGGCGGCCCCAGCGTGAGGTCCTTGCCGTTCACCGTCGCCGCGAGCGCGCCCAGCATGCTGACGCGCAACTCGTTCTGCACCCTTTGTCTCACTTCGTCGCTGTCCGCGTTCAGTTAGCAACCTACCGTCAGTTTTCGTCCAGAAGCCATCCAGAGTCCGTGCAGAGACCTTCTCCACACTTCACATCAGGTGGATTGGGCCGAAATGAGGGGGCGAACATGAACGCGGCCGAGGTGTTCGACACGTTAGGACTGGAGTACCAGCGAGCCTGGTCGCACCAGCCCGCACTGCACGGCACCCTCGCCTGGTTCGCGGCGACGCAGCCCTCGGGCTCGCGCGTACTCGACATCGGCTGCGGCACCGGCGTCCCGGTCGCCCGCACGCTCGCCAAGGCGGGCATGAAGGTCACCGGCCTCGACGTCTCCCCGGTGATGGTCGACATCGCGACCGAACAGGTCCCGGACGCGGCGTTCCACAAGATCGACATCCGCGACTTCGAGTCGCCGCCCGGTTCGTGGGACGTGATCTGCGCGGTCTTCTCGCTGCTGCAGATGTCCCAGGCGGAGATCATCCAGACCCTCGGCCGCGTGTCGGCGTGGCTGCGGCCCGGTGGCCACTTCTTCCTGGCCACCGTGGCCATCGACGTCGAACAGGTCCGCCTGCCCTGGATGGGCCAGGAGATCGAGGTGTCCTCGTTCTCCGAGGACAGGTTCGAGGAGCACCTCGGCAACGTCGGCCTGCGCGTGGTGCGCCGGAGCCGTCCGGTCTTCACGCCGTCCTACCCCGGCGCCATGCCGGAGGAGTCGCTGCACCTGGTGTGCCAGCGCCCTTAGTGCTGTTCGGCCAATGCGCGGCCGATGAAGTGTGCCGAGAGCGTCGCGAAGATGTACGCCTGCAACACCTGGATCAACGCCTCCAGGAAGGTGATCGCGATCGCCAGCCCGAAGCCGAGCGCGGAGATCGGCTTGAGCCAGATGTTGCTCTGCAGCAACAGGAACTCGCCGCCGAGGGTGAACACGAGCACCAGCAGGTGGCCCGCGAACATCGCCGCGAACACCCGGATGGCGAGGTTCACCGGGTCGAAGAAGAACTTGAGGATGATCTCGGTCGGGATCAGCAGTCCCCACAGCACCGGCTTCGGCACGTCCGGGATGATGAACTGGTTGCGCAGGTAGCCGCGCAGCCCGAACTTCCTGATGCCCACGTAGTGGTAGAGCGGGAAGATGATGATCAGCGCCACCGCCGCCGGGAACCCGATGTGCGTGAACGACGGGAACTGGACCAGCGGGATCAACCCGTAGAGGTTGTTCACCAGCACGAAGCAGAAGATGCTGACGATCAGCGGCACGTAGGGCGCGAACTCCTTCGCGCCGATCTGTTCTCGTGCGATGGAGTTGCGCCCGAAGTCGTAGACCGACTCGGCGGCGAACTGCCAGCGGCTCGGTACGAGCCTCAGCTTCCTGGTGGTGGCCAGGAAGAACACCACGATGATCACGACCGAGAGCACCAGCAGCACCATCGGCTTGGTGATCTCGAGGTTGTACGGCAACCCGAACGGCTCACGCCAGGTGAAGATCGGCGGAAGGAATACGTCGTCTTTGCCTGGTGGGTTGAAAACAGGACTGTCGGCCATGGGCGTCCCCCTCGTCCAAGGTCTTGGGTTCAAACCTTATCGGACGAGGGGGAGCCAGATCACACCGGGATAACGGTCGGAACGATCATCGGCCGGCGGCGGTAGGTCTCCGCGACCCAACGGCCCACGACGCGGCGCACGGCCTGTGCGATGCGGTGCGTGTCGGCGATGCCCTCGGC
Source organism: Lentzea sp. NPDC051213 (assembly GCF_044455585.1). Taxonomy (NCBI): domain Bacteria; kingdom Bacillati; phylum Actinomycetota; class Actinomycetes; order Pseudonocardiales; family Pseudonocardiaceae; genus Lentzea; species Lentzea sp. NPDC051213. Next base: position 100,160 of record NZ_JBITEX010000011.1, on the reverse strand, counting down.
CTCGGTCCGCGCCAGTTCCATCTCCACCAGCGGCACGACCGCCTCCAACGCCTTGGGGTCGTCGGAGAAGCCACGCCCGGAGATCGTCGGCGCCGTCACCGCACGCCCCGTCGTCCTGTCGATGGCGACCGAGATCGAGATGAAGCCGCCCTCGCCCAGCACCAGCCGGTCGGACAGCGTCGACTCGCCGACATCGCCCACGGACAGACCGTCGACGTACACGTGCCCGACGACGACACGGCCGGAAACCGCGGCCTTGCCGTCGATGAGGTCCACGACGACGCCGTCCTCGGCGATCACGACGTGGTCCTCGGCGACACCCGTGGCGACCGCGAGAGCCGCGTTGGCCCTCAAGTGCCTCCACTCGCCGTGCACCGGCATCACGTTGGACGGCCGGACGGCGTTGTACAGGAACAGGAGCTCGCCGGCCGGTGAGTGGCCGGAGACGTGCACCTTGGCGTTGCCCTGGTGCACCACGGTCGCGCCGAGCTTTGCCAGCCCGTTCACGACGTTGAAGACCGCGTTCTCGTTGCCGGGGATGAGCGACGACGCGAGGATCACCGTGTCACCGGCGCGGATCGAGATCTGCCGGTGCTCGCCGCGGGCCATGCGCGACAACGCCGACAGCGGCTCGCCCTGCGACCCGGTGGAGACGAAGATGACCTCGTCCTCCTCCATCCGCATCGCGACGTCGAGGTCGACGAACAGCCCGTCCGGCACGTTCAGGAAGCCCAGCTCGGACGCGATGCCCATGTTGCGCACCATCGAGCGGCCGACGAACGCGACCTTGCGCTTGTACTGCACGGCGACGTCGAGCACCTGCTGCACGCGGTGCACGTGCGAGGCGAAGCACGCGACGATGACGCGCTGCGACGCCTTGCGGATGACGTTCTCCAGCACGGGCCCGATCTCGCGCTCGGGCACCACGAAACCGGGCACCTCCGCGTTCGTCGAGTCGACCAGGAACAGGTCCACGCCCTCGTCGCCCAGGCGGGAGAAGCCCGCGAGGTCGGTCAGGCGCCCGTCGAGCGGCAGCTGGTCCAGCTTGATGTCACCGGTGTGCAGCACCAGACCCGCGGCGGTGCGGATGGCGACGGCCAGCGCGTCCGGGATCGAGTGGTTGACGGCGAAGAACTCGAGTTCGAACGGCCCGTGCGAGCGCCGCTCCCCCTCCTTCACCTCGACCAGCTTCGGGTTCTGGCGGTGCTCCTTGCACTTGGCCGCGAGCAGCGCCAGCGTGAAGCGCGAGCCCACGACCGGCAGGTCGGGGCGCAGCTTCAGCAGGAACGGCACGGCACCGATGTGGTCCTCGTGGCCGTGGGTCAGGACGATCGCCTCGATGTCGTCGAGACGATCCTCGATGGCGCGGAAATCGGGCAGGATCAGGTCCACGCCCGGTTGGTCGTCTTCGGGGAAAAGAACGCCGCAGTCGACCACGAGCAGCCGTCCGGCGTGCTCGAAAACGGTCATGTTGCGGCCGACCTCGCCAATTCCGCCGAGTGCGACGACGCGGAGGCCGCCTTCCGGCAGTGCGGGCGGCAATTCGGTCGATTGGGTCACGCGTTGACTCCCAGTTCGGCCGCGATGGCCTCGATGTCTTCGGCGGCGGCCGGCACAAGCGGCAGACGTGGGTCACCCACGTCCAGTCCGCGCAGGCGCAGCGCAGCCTTCGTGTACGTCACGCCGGGAACCCGGCGGAAGGGTCGCAGCAGCGGCAGCAGCGACTCGTGGATTTCTTTTGCCCGGGCCACGTCTCCGGATTCATACGCATCAATGAGGTCCCGCAGGCGGTCGGCCGCGAGGTGGCCGATCACGCTCACGAACCCGACGGCGCCCACGGACAGCCACGGCAGGTTCAGCGGGTCGTCTCCCGAGTAGTAGGCGAGATCGGTGCTCGCGATCACCCGGCTGCCCGCGTGCAGGTCGCCCTTGGCGTCCTTCACGGCGAGGATCCGCGGGTGCTCCGCCAGGCGCAGGAGCGTGTCGACCTCGATCGGCACGACCGCGCGCGGCGGGATGTCGTACAGCATCACCGGCAGCTCGGACGCGTTCGCGACGGCGGTGAAGTGCGCGAGCAGGCCCTCCTGCGGAGGCCGCGAGTAGTACGGCGTCACGACGAGCGCGCCGTGCGCACCCGCCTTCTCGGCCTGCTGCGCGAGGTGGATGCTGTGCGCCGTGTCATAGGTGCCCGCACCGGCCACGACGGTCGCCCGGTCACCGACCGCCTCCACGACGGCCGTGATCAGCGCGGCCTTCTCGCGGTCCGTGGTCGTCGGGCTCTCACCGGTCGTGCCGTTCACGACCAGCCCGTCGTTACCCAGGTCCACCAGGTGTTTCGCCAGTTCCTGCGCCTTGGCGAGGTCGACCTCGCCACGAGCGTCGAACGGCGTGACCATAGCGGTGAGAACGCGGCCGAACGGGCGGTTCGGCGCTGCGTACGAACTTCCGGGCATGCGCAGAAACTACCCGAGTTCAGACACTTCGGTTCAACGACCGCACGCGTTCCACCGCGTCGGCGTCGCCGCTGTATTCCACGCGGACCTGGTCACGCCCGAACGCGAGCATCACCAGCTCCGACGTCTCACCCGTGATCACCACGCCGTTCGCACCCGGCTTGGCGACGAAGTGCTCGCCGTCAGGCCGCACCAGCGTCACGCCGACCGGGGACGAGCGGTATGTGAACTTGGCCGTGAACGGCAGCAGCTTCCACAGCGCGTTCTCGCGGCGAGCGTCGTACGGCCGTGGCTCCCAGTCGGCCTGTGCACGGCGCACGTCCTCGTGGTGCACGAAGTACTCGGTCGCGTTGATGTACGCGTCGAGGGGCTGGATCCAGAACGGCGGCGTGCGCACCAGGTCGAGCAGCTCGCCCCACGCCTTGTGCGCGTAGTCCTGCTGCACCTTCTCCGCCCACCTCGCGAACGGCTTGAGCAGGATGCCCGGCGCGGTGTCCGGGCGGCGCTCGCGGATCGCGAGGTGTGCGGCGAGATCCCTGTTCGTCCAGGTGCCGCACAACGTCGGCGCGTCCGGGCCGAGCTCGGTCATCAGGTCGACAAGGGCCTTGCGCTCATGGCGGGCGAGACTCACCCCACCATTGCACCACAACCGGGTCAGGACTCGTTCGGCTTGTAGCAGTCCTTGAAGCCGTCCGGCTTGGCCGAGTTGTCGGCGAGCAACTTGACCACCTGGTCGCGGTTCAGGTTCTCCGGATAGCCGGGCCAGTCCGGTTCCTGCCCCTTGACGTGCAGCTCGTCGAGCCAGTAGCCGGTCTGGCCGGAGGTCTTGGCGAACTCCAGGTCGCAGCCCTTGACCCGCACCATCACCTCGATGGTCTTGTCCGCGGACTTGATCGTCCGCTTGCCGATCTTCTTGGACTTCTTCTCCTTCTCCGTGCTGGGCTGGCCGGGGTTGGTGAACCCGGCGGCCTTGAGCTCGGTGACGAACTTGTCCTCGTTGCTCGCGCAAGCCGACAGCGCGGCCGCACAGCCGAGGGCCAGCAGGACGGAGATGATCCTTCTCTTCACGCCCGGCAGACTAGTTGTCCTTCTTCGCGCTGATGGTGCTGTTCATCTGACTGCCGTCTTTTTTGCTCGCGACGCAGTAGATGCGGCGCTGCGCGTTGTCGTTCTTGTCCTTCTTCCACGCCGTCTCGGTGGGGATCAGCGTGCTGAGCTTGAGCCCCGCGCCGTCCTTGATCCACTGGGACTTCAGCGTCAGCTCGCAGCGGGAGACGCCGAGGGTCTTCAGCGCCTCGGCCCCGGGGTAGGTGGCGTCGGGCAGGTTCGACTGCACCGGCAGCGTCTCCACGGCGTCGAACACCTCGAAGTCGTGCGCCTTGTCGCACTCCTCGCGGCTGTCCGAGTCGAGCTGCTTGGTAGGCGCGACCTGGCCGTTTCCGCACACGTTCTCGGAAAGGCCGAAGACCGGGACCTCGCCGCCCTCGCCGTACGTCAGCGCGTCACTGCTGCCACCACCAGGCGTCGTGAACCAGCTGTGCGCGTAGATACCGCCCGTGAACGCCAACGCGGCGACGAGCACGGCGCCGACCAGCGTGAGGATGCGGTTGCGCTTCTTCTTCGCCGGGTCGACGGCCCTGGTCTGCTGGTACTGCTGGGTCTGAGCCGGCGGAATTCCGGTGGGCGGCGTCGGCTGGTTGCCGATGCTGGCGAGCATCGCGCGGGCCTGCGGGCCGGACAGCCGGGCGTTCGGGTCGGCGATCAGCAGACCGGTGATCACCGCGCTGAGCACGCCGGTCGCGCGGGTCAGCCGCGGGGTCTCGCTCATGATCGCGTGCAGCGTGGAGGCCGTGGAGGAGCGCTCGAACGGGCTCCAGCCCTCGACGGCGTAGCAGAGCGTGGCGCCCAGGGCCCACAGGTCGGACGCGGGGCCCGCCTCGTGGCCGTGGATGCGCTCCGGCGACATGTACGCGGGCGAGCCGATGAGGCTGCCGCTGGTCGTCAGGCGCGGGTCGTCGACGGCCTGGGCGATGCCGAAGTCGGTGAGCTTGACCTTGCCGTCCGGGCGGACCATCAGGTTGCCCGGCTTCACGTCCCGGTGCACGATCCCGGCCTGGTGCGCGGCCTCCAGCGCGGACAGCGACTGCAGCGCGATCGAGACGACCTGGTTCGGCGGCATCGGGCCGTGCGCGCTGATCAACGTCGACAGCGTCGCCGCCTCGACCAGCTCCATGATGATGTAGGTCGTGCCGCCCTCGTTGATCGCGTCGAAGACGGTCACGACGGCGGGATCGTTGAGCTTGCCCGCGGTGCGCGCCTCACGCAGAGCGCGCTCTTCGAGCACACGGCGTTCCTCGTGCGCGATGCCGTCGGGCAGGTGCAGTTCCTTGATCGCGACGAAGCGCCCGATGTGGCGGTCCTGAGCCCGCCACACAATGCCCATGCCACCGCGGCCGAGCTCGGCCACCAGGGCGTACCTGCCCGCGATGACGCGCGGTTCGACAGCCTGTCCGTGCAACGTGCGCTCCTACACCTGGTGAGCCGGGGGGCGTTGACGGTACTTCAGACCCGCCACATGGGTGATCGGTTCCTACGCTTCCGGCGCTACTACCAGTTCGTGACCTGCGGCACGCAACGCCAGCACGGCGCGGCCGAGGTCCGTGTGCTTCACCAGCAGGTGGTCGGTGTCGTACGTGGACACCGCGAAGAGCGAGACGCCGGCGGCTGCCAGCTCGCCCGCGAGCGCGGCCATGATGCCGGTGAGCGTGAACTCGAGCGGCCCGCGCACGGTGAGCAGCCGCCAGCCCTTCTCGGCCGTGTCACTGCCGATGGCGAACGACGAGGGCGCGATGATCGACACCTCGTCCGGGGTCCTGGTCACGGACACCAGGACTTCGGTGAGGTCGAGCAGCCCGGTGGGGACCGGAGCGTCCGGTGCCAGGCGCGTGACGGTGTATTCGCCGGGGCGGACGTCCACGATGAGCCGCTTCATGCGCGTCAGCCTTCAACCACCAGTGGGCTGGAAGCAACTTCTGTGCCGTCCGGGAGTGTCGAGATGACGAAGTCCGCGAACGCGTTCGGCGCCGCCTTCGTCAGTTCGCGCAGGCAGGCGATGGCGAGCTCGCGCAGTTCGACGTTGATGTGCTCGGTCGCGCGCATCGCCACGAAGTGCCGCCACGACCGGTAGTTGCCGGTCACGACGATCTCGGTGCCCGTCGCGTTGGGCAGCACGGACCTGGCGACCTCCCGCGCACGCCGGCCGTTGACGGTCCTCTCGAGACCCTGGAGCAGGTCTTCGTACGCCTTGAGGCTCGCCTCGGTCGCGGCGATGAACCGCGCGTGCAGCTCGGGGTCGTTCCTGATCAGGGCCGGCTCGACGACGTCGGTCGGGTCGGTGCGCTGGGAGAGCTGCGAGTACGAGAAGTGCCGGTGCCGGATCAGCTCGTGGGTGAGCGACCGGGGCAGCTCGGTCAGGTAGAGCGTGGCGCTGCCGTGCTCGAACGCGGCGAGGTGCCCGACGTCGAGCAGGTGGTGCAGGAACGTCGCGTTGGTGTTCGTCTTGGGGTTCGAGCGGTCCCAGGACTGGTAGCAGGCCCGGCCGGCGAACTCGACGAGCGCGGCGCCGCCGTCCGCGTCGGTCGTCCACGGCACGTCGTCGGGTGGGATGAACTCGGTTTTCGCCACCAAGCGCACTCTCGGCATGACCCCGGACAGTAGCCCTGATGTCAGGTGGTGGTTGCACGACGTCGAGAGTGACGTCATAGTGGTGTCATGGATCTGTCGCCGTACATCGCGTCACTGCGCGAGGACCTGGCGACGGCCGCATCCGCGGGGGACGAGAACACCCGTCGAACGGCCGCCGCACTGTCCGCAGCGCTCGAGCCAGCCGCGCGACTGGCAATCATGAACGCACTGGCTGACCTGGCCGCTGAGGTCACCGCCTCGCTGGAAGGCCAGGTCGTGGAGGTTCGACTGGCCGGCCGGGACGTCCAGGTGGTCGTCACCGGGTCCGCAGAACCGGAGCAGGAGCCCTCCCCGCAGCAGGAGATGCCGAACTTTGGCGCAGGTGACGCCACCGGTGACATCAGCCGCATCACCCTGCGCATGATCAACGAGCTGAAGTCGAAGGCGGAGGCCGCCGCGGCCCAGCAGGGCGTGTCGCTGAACTCGTTCATCCAGCAGGCCGTGGGTGGCGCGGTGCAGGGCAAGCACAAGCACTGGCAGAAGCAGCAGCACAAGGGGTGGAGCGGCGGCGGCTCGGGCTCGCGCGTCCGCGGATGGGTCCAGGGGTGAGCGGGATGACCGAACCGTCAGGTGTGGTGCGTCAGCAGAGCTTCGAGTTCGCGGGCATCGCCGAGATCGACATCTCGCTGCTCAGCGGCAGGGTGCAGGTGCACCTGGTCGACGATCCCGGCGTGCACGTCGAGGTCAAGCACGACCCGACCGCGGGCAACTCGTGGACCGAGGGCCTGTCCAGCGTGCTGAGCTGGGTCAGCGGCCAGTTCGGCCCGGACAAGGGCGGCCCGGCGCTCGCGAGCCCGGAGGACGCCGTCCGCGAGGCCCGCGTCGAGCTGCTGGGCAACCGCTTGCGCATCGAATCGTCGAAGGCGTTGCCGTTGCGCGCGGTGCCGCTCTCCGTGGTGGTGACGGCGCCCGTCGGGTCGCACGTGACGTCACGGACCGGTGCTGCTGACGTCATCGTGACGGGCGGTGCGGGCCGGATCGACCTGAACACCGGCACGGGCACCGTCTCGGCGGACCGCGCGGCCGGCGAGGCCAAGGTGAACTCGGGCGCCGGCACCGTGCGGCTCGGCACGATGCTGTCGTCGTTGAAGGCGAAGACCGGCAGTGGCGACGTCGAGGTGTCGTCCGTGGGCGGCAGCTCCACGCTCATCACCGGAACCGGCGACGTGTGGCTGGGCGCCGTGCAGAGCGACGTCATGGTGCGCAGCGGCAGCGGCGACCTGACCGTGGCCGACGCGGCCAAGGGCGACATCCAGCTGGGCACCGGTTCGGGCAACATCCGCGTCGGCATCCGGCCGGGCACGCTGGCCCGCGTCGACCTGGTGTCGACGTCCGGTGTCGCACGCAGCGACCTGGACGTCTCGGTCGAGCCCTTGGGCGAGGCCACGTTGAACGTCACCGGCCGCACGGGCAGCGGCAACGCGCTCGTGACCGCCGCCACCAGCTGACCGGGGGGTCGGGTAGGGACGTCCCCGGTCACGGCTCCTGGAACGGTTTGGAGCCGCCGGGGACGTCGTCCGGAAAGATCGGGCAGCGGATCTCGCCGGTCAGGAACTTCCTGACGAAGCTCGAGAAGTTGCCGTCGAACGACCAGCTCTGCCGCAGGTCCGTGATCACCACGGTCCACTCGTCCGGCTCGCCACTGGTGTACCAGAGGCAGTAGTCGCCGTTGAGCGTCGTGCCCCAGGGCAGCAGGCCGGGAACGTCGGGGTGCACGCGCAGCCCCGGTTGCCTGCGCAGTGCGCGCAGGAGCTTGGGAGCCTGCGCCATCCAGTTCATGAACCCGGCACGTGCCGTGGGATGCAGGATCCGGACGTATCCACCGACGATGAGCGGCGGATAGGCCTCCGCGAGATGCACGTAGTCGCTCGGGAGCTCGGTACCTGCCCGTGCGGTGACCGCGTCCCAGTCAACCGGGTCAGGACGCCGTTCTGGCGCTCCCAGCAGATCGATCCACTCGTCAGGCGGCACCGTTCACCTCCGTGACCCTCAAGCATCGCCTGTGGCACTCGGAATTCGGTTGTACCGCAGTCCAGCGATGACCAGTGAGACGACAGCGTCGAACGCGGCCTGAATGTGAGGATTCCCCCACTCCTGAGCGTGCGCAGGGTGATGGAACTTCTCCGTCGCGTCCCACACCGCCTGCGCCGTCACGTCCACGTCGTCCGTCACGAACTCCTGGGTTTCCACTCCCGCCGAAATGATGCGCGCGACGAGCCCGACCATGTGCCCGACGTGGTACTCGGGGATGGCGTTGCTCTCCTTGACCAGCACCTGGAACGTCGCGAACAGCTCCGGGTCCTCGGTGTGCCCGTGCCGCTTCTTGTCGAACAACGCCTGCAGCCAGTTCCGCAGGGTCTCCGCCGCGGTGAGGCCCTGGTCGAAGGCCGGCGCCATCTCCTCGTGGACCGCGTCGAGCCAGCGCCGGGTCACCGCCTCCCGGAGCGCGGCCTTGGTCGCGAAGTGGCGGTAGACGCTGCCGTGGCTGACCCCGAGCACCTTGGCGACGTCGACCACCGTCGCCTTGGCCGGGCCGTACCTGCGCAGCACCTCTTCGGTCGCCGCGAGGATCGCCTCCGCGGTCAACGCCTCCGCCACGTCACTCACCTCTCGCTGTCCAGCAAGGCCATCTGCGCGGTCGCGTACCGCGTGCCCGCGACGGCCCCAACAGGAACAACCGCCTCGATCTCCTGCAATTCCTGCTCGGTGAACGTCACGTCGACGGCACCGATCGCCTCGGTCAGCCTCGCACGCTTGGTGGTGCCGACGAGAGGCACCAGGTCCTCTCCGCGCGCCGCGACCCACGCGATGGCGAGCTGCGCGACCGTGACGCCCTTGCCGGCGGCGATCTCGTTCAGCTTCTCGACGAGGCCGATGTTGTGGGCCAGGTTGTCGCCCTGGAACCGGGGCGTGTGCCCGCGGAAGTCACCCGGCGCGTACCGGGTGGGCGGTGTGGCCGAGATCAGGCCGCGCGACAGCACCCCGTACGCCGTGATGCTGATGCCCAGCTCGCGGGTGGTCTGCAGGATCTCCTCCTCGATCCCCCTGCTGAACAGCCCGTACTCGATCTGCAGATCCGCGATGGGGTGCACCGCGTGGGCCCTGCGGATCGTCTCCGGACCGACCTCGCTCAGCCCGATGTGCCGGACCCTGCCCTTCTCGATCTGCTCGGCGATGGCGCCGACGGTGTCCTCGATCGGCACGCTCGGGTCGAGCCGCGCGGGCCGGTAGATGTCGACGTGGTCGGTGCCGAGCCGCTGCAGCGAGTACGCGAGGAAGTTGGCCACCGCGACCGGCCGGGTGTCGATCCCGACGAACGAGCCGTCCGCGTCCCGCATACCCCCGAACTTCACGCTGAGCTGCACCTCGTCGCGACGGCCCTGGATCGCCTCGCGGACGAGCAGCTCGTTGTGGCCCTGGCCGTAGAAGTCACCGGTGTCGAGCAGCGTGACACCGCCGTCGATCGCCGCGTGGATGGTCGCGATGCTCTCGGCCCGGTCGGCCGGGCCGTAAGCGTTGGACATGCCCATGCAGCCCAGGCCGATGGCGGACACGACCGGGCCGGTGGCTCCGAGCTGACGCTTCTGCATGACGAACTCCTCATCTCTCGATGAGTTCGACAATGCACTATCAACTGACAGATTTCAACATCTGTCAGCTGTCATCAGCTCGCGGCGGCAAGTTCGGCAGCGAGATCTCCCTTCTGCACGACGAGCACGTCCTCCAGCCCGAGCCACTCGGCCATGTGCGCCAGCTCGCCCGCCAGCTCCGAGGCGACCCTCGCCCGGTCGACCCCCTCCTCCGCGAACGCCGACTGCACCCGCAGCACCCCGGCCGCCCGGTCGGCCTTGATGTCCACCCGCGCCACCAACTGCCCGTCCAGCAGGAACGGGAACACGTAGTACCCGTGCACCCGCCGCGGCTCCGGCACGTAGATCTCGATGCGGTACCGGAACCCGAAGATCCGCTCGGTCCGCGCCCGCTCCCAGATCAGCGGGTCGAACGGGCACAGCAGCGCCCGCCCCTGCACCCGCCGCGGCGCCTTCGCCTCGACGTGCCGATACCCGGCCCCGCGCCAGCCGTCGACCGACACGGGCTCCAGCACCCCGTCCTCGACCAGCGAGGCCACCGCAGCCTGCGACCGCCGCGGGTCGAGCCGGTAGTAGTCGCGCAGATCCGGCTCGGTGGCCACGCCCAACGCCACCGCGGACCGCGTGATGAGCTCCCGCGCACCCTCCTCGGGCGTCCACTTCTGCGCCAGCACGTCCGGCGGGATGACGCGCTCGGTGAGGTCGTACAGCCGCTCGAAACCCTTGCGCGTGCCGGTGGTGAGCACGCCGACGCCGAACAGGACCTCGCACACCCGCTTGACCTCGGACCAGTCCCACCAAGGCCCCTTCGACCGCCCGGAGTCGCCGACGAGCGCCTTCTCCAGCGCGCCGGCGCCGATCGGGCCGAGCTCCTTGATCGCGGCCAGCACCTCGTCGACCAGCTGCGGCGACCGTTCGAGGATCGCCTGGTAGTTCTGCCACCACCCGCGCTTCTTCGCGCCGGAGTGGAACAGCGGCCAGTCGAGCACCGGCACCAGCGACGCCTCGTGCGCCCACGTCTCCACCAGCATGCGGGGCTTGCGCGCGGAGTGCGTCCACGCGGCCTCGTCCAGCAGCGTCGGCTCGTAGGCGCCCAACCGCGAGAACAGCGGCATGTAGTGCGCGCGCACCGCCACGTTCACGGAGTCGATCTGCAACAGCTGCACCCGCGACAGCACCTTCTGCAGGTGCCTGCGAGAGGCAGCCGACGGCCTCGCGTCGGTGAAACCCTGCGCGCCCAGCGCGATCCGGCGGGCGACGTCCGCACTAATCCTCTGCACCTCGTGGATGCTGCCACGCACCCCTGACAATTCTCCGACAGTGCGCCGATAAGCTGCGGTTATGGCCGACGCCGGCGTGCACACCGCCACCGCTGCTGACCTCGCGGAGATCATCCGCATCCACCGGGAGACGTGGCGCCTCGCCTACGCCCAGCTGCTCCCCCAGGAGGTGCTGGACACGCTCGACACCGACGAAGCGTGGGCGCTGGCCGTCCAGAGCGGCGCGGTGCTGGCCGCGACCGAGGGCGACTGGACCGTCGGTTTCGTCGTGGCGAGCAAGGCCCCGGACGACGAGGTGGCCAAGGCAGACGGCACGTTGCCCCCGGACGCCGCCACAACGGCACTGCTCAGCGTCCTGGTGGAACCCCGCTGGGGGCGTCGCGGCCACGGCACCCGGCTCGTCGCCGAGGCCTGCGAGAAGCTGACCGAGGCGGGTGCGACGCGCGGCATCGCGTGGGTGCCGGAGGCCGACAAGGCGTCGCGGAACTTCTACGAGCGGATCGGCTGGGCGGGGGACGGCACGGTGCGCACGCTGGACGCGGGAGGGCGTCCGTTGCGCGAAGTGCGGGTGTCCGGGCCGCTGGCCGTACGCCTCGCCCCCTAGCTCAGGCGCGGGTCACGCGCGAACCAGCACTGCATAAACCCTGTAGCCTCGGCCGGGTGCTCGCCCTAGTAGGCCTCACCTTCGGGGTCGCGCTCGGCTCGTCACTGCTCCCGTTCATCAGCATCGAAGCTTGGGTGCTGGGACTCTGCACACATTGGCCAGGCGTTTCGTTCTGGATCGTCGGCCTCGTCGTGGCCGTCGGCCAGGTGCTGGGCAAGCTCCTGTACTTCTACGCGGCCCGAGGCGACATCCAGCTGCCGAAGTTCTTCCACCGCAAGAAAAAGGAAAACGCCAAGCCGTCGCTGTTCCAGCGCTGGTTCGGCCCAGGCACCCGCGTTCACCGCTGGTACGACTGGGTGCACGCGAAGTGCAAAAAGCACCCGAACTGGATGGCGGGCACGCACGCGGTGAGTTCGCTGATCGGGGTGCCGCCGTTCATGGCCACGAGCGTCCTGGCCGGGCTCGCCGGCATGTCCACGGCGATGTTCATCGTGACCGGCATGGTGGGCCGCTTCGCCAGGTTCAGCTTTCTCGCGGCCTCACCCGCCATGGTCATGGCCTGGTTCTAGTTCTTAGGCCCAGACGATCGACGCCGTCACGGAGAAGGCGATCAGGAGCGCGGCAACGGTGACTCGGGCTGAATCAAGCACGTGTCCGACGGTATCGACCGTTCGCCGACGAATGCCAGGCGCAAACGGGTGAGAACCGGATGATCTGGCTCTCACCCGCCGAATGACGCCCGATTATTCGAGAACGAGGGCTCCTTCGGGCATCCCGGGAACCTCGAACGAATGCCACATGGGCCGCCAGTCGGACAGCTCCAGCATGCGCTTCATGTCCGCGAACCCGCTGAGCCAGCCCATCCACGAGCCGTACGGCGGTTCGGCGGCGTCGAACCCGCTCTGCACGAACGTCAGCCGCGTCTTCCCGCCCGACTCGGCCAGCTCCCACGACGACACCACGCCGTCGGGGAACTCGATCGCGAAGCGGCTCTCGTCCAGCGCGATGACCTTCGCCGGGTTCGGTTCCTCCGCGAAGCTCCCCATCGCCCACCGGCCACCGACGTGCGGCTCGATCTCCATCCGCGCCCCGAACCACCGCGCGAACACGTCCTCGTCCGTCAGCGCCGCGATGATGTCCGCGGGCGGTGCCGCGATGTCGGTCTCGAAGCGCTGCTCGGGCGTGCTGAAGTCGCAGAACCCGAACACCGGGCGCCCCTCGACGTGCTCGACGAGGTTCGCCAGGACCAGCGGCCAGAACGTCTGGACGACGCCGGCCCGCGATTCGTCCTGCACGCCCTCGCCCCACTCGGGGAACGGCGACTGCGACACGGCGACCACCGTCTCACCGCCGCGCTGCTCCACGCCGAGTTCGATCGTGTAGTCCGTGCCGTGCAGGAACCACGAGAACTGCACCGACTTGTCGCCCGTGCCGAGCAGCTTCTGCCGCCCTCGCTCTCCCTCCGGCGTGTAGCGCCCCCAGAACTCGAACGTCCCCTGCTCCAGATCCACGTGCGCGTGCTCGGCGAGCCAGACCTGCAGCTCCTCGGCCCTGGTCAGCGCCTGGTGGATCCTCTCGGCCGGCGCCGTCGTGCGGACGCGGACGATTCCCGTGCTCATCGGTCGTCTCCCTTCGGGTAGCAGGCCAGCGCGATGCGGAACGCATCCCCCTCGGCGCCGCCATATCGGGTGAAGAGGTCCTGCAACGTCGTCTGCAACTCGGCCAGGAACCGCGGCCGGTCCTCCGGCTTCACGCGAATCTCGCCGGACACGCCCACGGACGGCAACTCGGACCCGCGGTCCAGCGCCGCCACGTCGACCTGGATCTGCTCGGCCAGGTCGACCAGGTGCCCCAGCACCAGTTCGTCCCGCGCCCCGATCCGGCCGACCAGCCGTGGCGACAGCCAGTACGACCGCGCCACCGCCTGGTACAGCCCCTCGTGCACGCCGCGCACCTTGCGCTCGGCGACCTGCGTCGCCAGCCCGGCCTTGACCAGCTGCTTGACGTGGTAGTGCACGCGTTGCGGCGTCTGGTCCAGCACCTCGGCGACCTCGGTGCACGAACGCGGCGCGGCGAGCTGCCGCAGCACCTCCACGCGCTGCGGCTTGAGCAGGGTCTCGGCCTGCTCCATCCGGTCCAGGTAGATCACGTCTCTCATCGCAAAAACAACTTTGAACGTTCAAAGCTTTTTTGTCAATGGCGCTGCCCGCTACCTTCTTCGCAATGAAGAGAGTCGTCATCCTCGGACGTGGCGGAGCCGGCAAGTCGACCCTGGCCCGCCGCCTCGGAGCCGCCACCGCGCTTCCGGTCGTCGAACTCGACAAGCACTTCTGGCCGGAAGACCTCACGCCGATCCCCAAGGACCGCTGGGTCATGATCCAACGCCGGCTCGTCAGCGAGCCGGCGTGGATAACCGACGGCGACCTCGGCCCCTACGACGTGCTCGAGGTGCGGCTCGCGGCCGCCGACACCGTCATCGTGCTCGACTTCTCGGTCTGGCGGTGCGGCTGGCGCGCCCTGCTCCGCTCACGGGAGAACATGGCGTTCTGGCGCTGGATGATCGGCTACCGGCGCAACAGTCTGCCCCTGGTCAACGCCGCGATCGCCGAGCACGCCGGCCACGCGGACGTCCGCGTGCTCCGCAACCCCCGCGACGTCGAGAAGCTGCTCGCCCAGGCATCCTGACAAGATCAGGAGTGCAGCTCGATGGCCTTCTTCATCGTCTCCCGCGCGCGCCCGCGATCCCCGGCGACGTCGTAGGCGAAAGCAAGCCGGAACCACACCCGCCAGTCCTCGGGGGCAGCCTCGACCTCGGCACGCCGCTCCTCGAACCAGGCGTCGGCGGCGTCCCGATCAACCCGCCCGGACGGTCGCCGAGGCAGGTGGGAGACGTCCGGCAACAGCCCGTCGGCGTCGAGCTCGCGCGCCATCTTCTCGGTCTCCCACCCGAACCGCAGGTTCGAGTACACGAGCCACACACCGAGCAACGGCAGGATCAGCACCCCGATGCCGAGCAGCACTCCCACGACATCGCCGGTGCCGATCAACGCGATCGCACGCCCTGCCAGCAGGACGAAGTAGACCGCGAGAGCCGCGATGAGCAGCCCGACGGTGACCCGGACCTTCACAGGTCCAGGTACTTGTCGAGACCGACGGCGAGCCCCGGCCGGGACACGATCTCCCGCACACCCAGCACCACGCCGGGCATGAACGACGTCCGGTGCAACGAGTCCTGACGAATCGTCAGAGTCTCGCTCTCGCCACCGAAAACGACCTCCTGGTGCGCGATCATCCCGGAGATCCGCAACGAGTGGACCCGCACGCCGTCGACGACGGCGCCACGAGCACCCGGCTCCTCCTGCGTGGTCGCGTCGGGCATCGGATCCATGCCCTCACGCGCCGCCGCGATCAGCCGCGCGGTGTGCGCGGCCGTTCCCGACGGGGCATCGGCCTTGCGCGGGTGGTGCAGCTCGATGATCTCCGCCGACTCGTAGTAGCGGGCCGCGATCTCCGAGAACCGCATCAGCAGCACGGCACCGATGCCGAAGTTCGGCGCGATCAGCACACCGACAGAGGGCCGGTCCGCGAGCAGCGCGGCCACAGCGTCCAAACGCGACTGATCGAACCCGGAAGTGCCGACGACACAATGGATTCCGTTGGCAACGCAGAACTCGACGTTGCCCAGCACCACGTCGGGGTGCGTGAAGTCGACGACGACCTGCGCCCCCGAATCCACGAGCGCGGTCAGCGGGTCGTCGGCGTCGATCTGCGCCACGACCTCCATGTCCTTCGCGGCCTCGACCGCGCGGACGACCTCGGCGCCCATGCGGCCCCGCGCGCCGAGAACTCCGACGCGAATCATGCAATCACCTCGTGTACCTGGTCGGGCAGATCGTCGGCGTGATCGTAAGGGCCGACCACCGCGGCGGCGACGGGACGGCGCAGCAGATCACGTGCGAGCACGGCCACTTCTTCCGCGGTGACCTCGTCGATGCGTGCCAGCGTCGCCTCGACGCTCAGGTGGTCGCCGTAGTTCAGTTCGCTCTTGCCGATGCGCGACATGCGTGAGCTGGTGTCCTCCAGCCCGAGCACCAAAGCGCCGCGCAGTTGTCCCTTGCCCCGCGCCACTTCCGCGTCCGAGAGCCCGCCACGCGCGACGTCCACGAGCACCTCGCGGATCACGCCGGCGGTCTCGCCCAGCCGATCCGGCTGGCAGCCCGCGTAGACGCAGAACGTGCCGGTGTCCGCGTACAGGCCGACGGACGAGTACACCTGGTAGGCCAGGCCCCGCCGCTCGCGGACCTCCTGGAACAGCCGGGAGCTCATGCCGCCGCCGATGGCCGCGTTCAGCACGTTCAGCGCGAACCGCCGCTCGTCGTGGCGATCCAGGCCGCGCATGCCGAGCATCATGTGCGCCTGCTCGGTGTCGTCGGTGTGCAGCACCAGTTTCCGGGGAGCCGCGATGCGCGCACGCCCGGCCCTGGGTGCGACCGCGCCGCCCTCCCGCGACAGCCGGTCACCGATCGACTTGCGCACCAGACGCATCACGTGCGCGTGCTCGATGTTGCCCGCGACCGCGAAGACCATGCGCGGCAACGTGTAGCGCTTCTTGTAGAACGTGTAGAGGTTGTCCCTCTCCATGTCCTGAATGGACTTTTCGGTGCCCAGCACGGGACGTCCCAGCGCGTGCTCGCCGAACATCGCCTCGATGAACGCGTCGTGCAGCAGGTCCTCGGGGTCGTCGTCGCGCATCGCGATCTCTTCGAGCACGACACCGCGCTCGGTCTCGAAGTCGCGCGGACCGCAGATCGCCTCGAACACCACGTCCGACACCAGGTCCACCGCGAGCGGCAGGTCCTCGTCCAGGACGTGGGCGTAGTAGCAGGTGTGCTCCTTGGCGGTGAACGCGTTCAGCTCGCCGCCGACCGCGTCGATCTCCTCGGCGATGGCCGCCGCCGTTCGCCGTGCGGTGCCCTTGAACAGCAGGTGTTCCAGGTAGTGCGCGGCACCCGCGACCTCGGGCCGTTCGTCACGGGACCCGATCTGCACCCACAGCCCCACCGAGGCGGACCGCACGCCCGGGATGCGCTCGGTGATGACCCGCAGGCCGGAGGGCAGCATGCTGCGCCGCACCTCGGAGCCCGCGGACATCTCCAGCACCCGCGTGCTGCCCGGCCGCTGGAGGTGCCCCAACCGTCCGGTACGCGGACGGCCGCGGGTGGATGCACCCGCGGCCGTCGCTTTGTCGTTCACGCTCACTGCGCGGGAGCCGCCTCAGCGGCCTCGGTGGCCTCGACGGCCTCCGGGGCGTCGGCCGGCTTCGCGGCGTCGTCGTCCGACACCACGATCAGGCTGATCTTGCCGCGCTGGTCGATGTCGGCGATCTCGACGCGGAGCTTGTCGCCCACCTTGACGACGTCCTCCACCTTCGCGATGCGCTTGCCGTTGCCCAGCTTCGAGATGTGGACGAGACCGTCCTTGCCGGGCAGCAGCGAGACGAACGCGCCGAACGCCGCGGTCTTCACCACGGTGCCCAGGAAGCGCTCGCCGACCTTCGGCAGCTGCGGGTTCGCGATCGCGTTGATCATGCCGATCGCGGCCTCGGCCGAGGGGCCGTCCGCCGCACCGACGTAGATCGTGCCGTCGTCCTCGATGGAGATGTCGGCACCGGTCTGCTCGGTGATCGAGTTGATCATCTTGCCCTTCGGGCCGATGACCTCGCCGATCTTGTCGGTCGGGATCTTGACCGACGTCACGCGCGGCGCGAAGGCGCTCATCTCGTCCGGGTCGGAGATGGCCTCGGCCATGACCTCCAGGATGGTGTAGCGCGCGTCGCGGGCCTGGCCCAGCGCCGCCGCCAGCACCTCGGACGGGATGCCGTCGAGCTTCGTGTCGAGCTGCAGCGCCGTCACGAACTCCTTGGTGCCCGCGACCTTGAAGTCCATGTCGCCGAACGCGTCCTCGGCACCGAGGATGTCGGTCAGCGCCACGTAGCGGGTCTCACCGTCGACCTCGTCGGAGACGAGACCCATCGCGATACCGGAGACCGGCGCCTTCAGCGGGACACCCGCGTTGAGCAGCGACAGGGTGGACGCGCAGACCGAGCCCATCGACGTCGAGCCGTTGGAGCTCAGCGCCTCGGAGACCTGACGGATCGCGTACGGGAACTCCTCGCGCTTCGGCAGCACGGGCATGATCGCCCGCTCGGCCAGCGCGCCGTGGCCGATCTCGCGGCGCTTCGGCGAACCCACGCGGCCGGTCTCACCGGTCGAGTAGGGCGGGAAGTTGTAGTGGTGCAGGTAGCGCTTGTGCGTCTCCGGAGCGAGCGAGTCGATCTGCTGCTCCATGCGCAGCATGTTCAGCGTGGTGACACCCAGGATCTGGGTCTCGCCGCGCTCGAACAGCGCCGAGCCGTGCGTCCTCGGGATGATGGCCACCTCGGCGCCGAGGTCACGGATGTCCGTGAGGCCACGGCCGTCGATGCGGACGTTGTCGCGCAGGATGCGCTGGCGGACCAGCTTCTTGGTCAGCGAGCGGAACGCGGCGCCGACCTCCTTCTCGCGACCCTCGAACTGCTCGGCCAGCTTCTCCAGCGTGGCGGCCTTGACCTCGTCGAGCTTCGACTCGCGCTCGGCCTTGCCCGCGATGGTCAGCGCCTGCGCCAGCTCACCGGAGGCGGAGGACTCGACGGCCTCGAACGCGTCGGCCTGGTAGGCCGGGTACGTCGGGTACTCGCCGGTGGCCTTCGCGGCGACCTGGGCGAGCTGCGCCTGGGCCTCGCAGAGGACCTTGATGAACGGCTTGGAGGCCTCGAGGCCGGCGGCCACGACCTCCTCGGTGGGGGCGGTCGCGCCCTCGCCGATCAGGTCGATCACGTTGTCGGTGGCCTCGGCCTCGACCATCATGATCGCGACGTCGCCGGAAGCGACCACGCGGCCCGCGACGACCATGTCGAACACGGCCTTCTCGAGCTGCTCGTGGGTCGGGAACGCCACCCACTGGCCCTCGATCAGAGCGACGCGGACGCCACCGATCGGGCCGGAGAACGGCAGGCCCGCGAGCTGCGTCGACGCGGACGCGGCGTTGATCGCCACGACGTCGTACAGGTCCTTCGGGTTCAGGCTCATCACCGTGATGACGACCTGGATCTCGTTGCGCAGGCCGTCCACGAACGACGGGCGCAGCGGCCGGTCGATCAGGCGGCAGGTGAGGATGGCGTCCGTGCTCGGACGGCCCTCACGCCGGAAGAACGAGCCGGGGATGCGGCCCGCGGCGTACATGCGCTCCTCGACGTCCACCGTGAGGGGGAAGAAGTCGAAGTGCTCCTTGGGGTGCTTCGACGCCGTCGTGGCGCTCAGAAGCATGGTCTCGTCGTCCAGGTACGCCACCACGCTGCCGGCGGCCTGACGCGCGAGGCGCCCGGTCTCGAAGCGGATGGTGCGCGAGCCGAACTTGCCGTTGTCGATAACGGCAGTCGCCTCGTGGACCTCGATGTCCGTCATTTACTTGTTACTCCTCGTCTTTTGGACACCGCACACGCGTCTTGACGAGGCCGGTCTTCGATCGAAGTCTCCTGGGGCTCTTCCACCAGGAGGCCACTACCGAGGACCGGCGATAACTGCTTCGCGCGATGCGGGCCCTGTTTTTGCCTCTTTGCAGCCGGGGATCTGTATACACCCGGCTGTGCGCCGAGGGGGAGTGACCGGCCGGTCACTCCCCCTCGGCAAGTATCACCTGCGCAGACCGAGGCGCTGGATCAGCGCGCGGTAGCGGTTGATGTCCACCTTGGTCAGGTAGTTCAGCAGACGGCGGCGACGGCCGACCATCAGCAGAAGACCACGGCGGGAGTGGTGGTCGTGCTTGTGCTGCTTGAGGTGCTCCGTGAGGTCGGCGATGCGCTTGCTCAGCAGAGCGACCTGCGCCTCGGTCGAGCCGGTGTCGCTGTCGTGCAGACCGTACTCACCGAGGATGGACTTCTTCTGATCCGTGGACAGTGCCACTAGGTACTTCTCCTACTTCGTTCAGGTCCGTGCGGCCCCGCCCGCCGAATTGCTGGCCGGGGTAGCCGGTACTGGCCGCCACGGACCGCAGCCAGACCCAACTGGGAAGGTTATCAGGCGCGATGGTCAGCGGCGCGCTGACGTGCGCAACCCCACCCGCGCGACGGGTGCGTGACCACCGTCCGCGCTGCTGAATCCCATTGTGGTCGGCACGGCCGGCCGTGCCAACTGATTTAGCTCACCTGGTCGCGGCGCGAATGGCGCGGCGGAACAGCTCGGCGAGCGCGGGGAACTCCTCGTGCAGCATGTCCGCGGCCTGCTGGAGCTCGGTGCGGTCAGCGACCCGGCGCAGCACCGGATACGCGACGCTCTCGTCGCCGTTGACCGGCAGGGAGTCGCGGGACACGGTCGGCTTGGACTCGCGCACGTCGTCGAGCGCCCGCTGCAACGCCTCCGGCGCCCCGGTCGCGACGTCCGGCGTGAGGACCTTGCGCTCCAGCATGATCATCCGCGCGAGCACGGCCGGGTTGCCGATCTTGGCGCGGCGGCCGCTCATCACCTGGCTGAGCATCGGCGCGCTGATTCCCAGCACGTCCGCGAGCTGCGCCTGAGACACGTTGAAGGCCACGACCAGCCTGCGCACCCGGTCACCCAGAGGCTCCCCGTACCACTCCCTCTGCAGGGCGAGGTTGCGCTGAACGATCTTGTGGTCCTCCACGTTGGCCTCTCCCGTAGCCCGTACTCCGACTCGCATCCTGCCAGCAGGCCGACACCCCCACGCCCGCTTCGCCCAATCTGACGGTCACGACTCGGCCAGCAGTTCCCTCGTTCGGTCTACATCTCGATGCATTTCTTCGAGCAGTGCCTCAACGGAGTCGAACTTCACCATCTCGCGCAGCCTCTCGACGAAGTCCACCGCGACCCGCTGCCCGTAGTAGTCCTCGTCCACGTCCAGCACGAACGCCTCGACCCGCCGCTCCCGCCCGGAGAACGTCGGGTTCGTCCCCACGCTGACAGCGGCCTTGAGCTTTTTACCCGCGGAATCGGTGAACCAGCACGCGTAAATCCCGTCAGCCGGAACGGCAGCGAACTTGGGAGTCGAGAGATTTGCGGTCGGGAATCCCAGATCCTTCCCGCGCCCGTCCCCCTTGACGACGATGCCTTCGAGCCGGTGCGGCCTGCCCAGCGCCTCTGCCGCGGCCTTCACGTCCCCTGCGTCGATGCACGCGCGGATGTAGGTCGACGAGTAAGTCACCTCGTCAGCGGACACAAGATCAGCCCCCTCTGTCACGAATCCGAACCGCTGCCCGAGCTGGCGCAGCATCGCGACGTTACCCAACGCTTTGTGCCCGAAGGTGAAGTTCTCACCTACTACAACGGCGGCCGCGTGCAGCTTCTCGACCAGCACCTCGTGCACGAACTCGTCCGCGGGCATGCGGGAGGTCTCGAGGGTGAACGGCACCACGACGAAGTGGTCGACGTCGAGCTCCTCCACCAGCTCCGCCCTGCGCCGCAGCGTGGTGAGCTGCGCGGGGTGGCTGCCGGGTCGCACCACCTCGGACGGGTGCGGGTCGAAGGTCATCAGCACGCTCGGCAGGCCGCGCTGCTTCGCGAGGTCCACGGCGCGGCCGATGAGAGCCTGATGGCCTTTGTGGACACCGTCGAACACCCCGATGGTGACCACGCAGCGGCCCCAGCCGCCGGGAAGGTGATCTAGTCCGCGCCAGCGTTGCACGGAGATCAGCCTACGTCGGCGACCCCTGCCGCTGCTTGCCACCTCAGCGGCTCATCCGGCCGGGCTCAGCACCACGACGGGCTTGCACGCGTTGCCCTCGTCCTTGGCCAGCGCGATGACGTGCCCGTCCGGCCCGAACACGCCGTACGTGCCCTCGAACCCACCGGCGCTCAACCGCTGCCCGTGCGACAGCGCGGACGCCTCCACCGGGTCGATCTCGCGGCGCGGGAACGCCGTGGCGACCGCGGCGTCGAGGTCCAGCGACAGCTCCGGCGACTCCTCGAGCTGCTCCAGCGTCTTGGCGACGCGGAGGTCGAACGGGCCGACCCTGGTGCGCCGCAACGCACCCAGGTGCCCGCCGACACCGAGCGCGGCACCCAGATCACGGGCCAGCGCACGCACATAGGTGCCGGAGGAGCACTCGACCATCACGTCGAGCAGGACCGTCTTGTCCTCACGGCGCGTGAACAGCACGTCGAAGCGATGCACGGTCACCGGCCGTGCGGGGATGTCGACCTGCTCGCCCGCGCGCACCCGTGCGTAGGCGCGCTTGCCGTCGATCTTCACCGCGGACACGGCCGACGGCACCTGCTGGATCGGGCCGCTCAGCTTGGCGATCTCGGCCGCGATGGCGTCGTCCTCGACCCCAGATGCGTCCACAGTGGACAGAACCTCGCCCTCGGCGTCGTCCGTGGTGGTGGACGCGCCGAGCACGATGGTGGCGAGGTAGGCCTTGCTGTCGAGCGCGAGGTGGCCGAGCAGTTTCGTCGCGCGCTCGATGCCGAGCACGAGCACGCCGGTCGCCATCGGGTCCAGCGTGCCGGCGTGCCCGACCTTGCGGGTGCCGAGAATCCTGCGCACGCGCGCCACCACGTCGTGCGAGGTCATGCCGTCCGGCTTGTCGACGACGACCAGGCCCGGTGCAACAGAAGGTTTCACGGCCGGAGAGCTTAAGCGACGTGCAGAGCGTCCCAACGGCGGCGCCGCAACTGCACCGGCACCGTCTCACCGCGGTCCTCGGCCTCGAACACCGCGGCACGCGCGCGGCGCCACCACACGAGCATCCGCCAGGCGCCGAATGCCAAGACCACCACCAGGAAGCTGAACGCGACCCGGAAGGCCGTGGCAGGGGCGAGCACGCCCTCGACCACGTCCAGCAGCACACCGACACCAAGCGCGGCGACCGTGACGGCGAGGAAACCACCGACGTTGACCAGACCGCTCGCGGTGGACTGCCGGTGCGACGGGTTGTAGTCGCGCGCCAGCGCGAAGGCGACACCCGACATGGGCCCGCCGACGGTCAGCACGAGGAACACGACGGCGATCACCGGCACCGGCACGTGCCCGCCCGGCCACAGCAGCAACACGCCCCACCCGGTGAACGCGAACGCCAGGAACCAGCCGGCCATCGGCATGCGCCACTCGGGGTTGCGCGAGAACAGCGCGCCGATGATCGGGCTCGACACGATCGCGCCGATGACGAGCAGCCCGAGCGTGGACGACGCCGCGTTGGCGGACATGCCCTGCGCCTGCACGAGATACGGGTAGCCCCACAGCAGGCCGAGCACGGCGGGCGTCGACATGGTGCTGAAGTGCGCCCAGAACCCGAGCCGCGTGCCGGGCACGCTCCACGCCTGCCGCACCTTCGGCCAGATCCGCTTGAGCGGCACAGGTTCCGGCTTGGGCGCGGTGAAGTCGTGCGGCACGTCCCTGATGCGCGCGAACGCTACGACGGAGTACAGCGCGGTGACGCCGCCGGCGATGAGGAACGCCCACGTCCAGCCGATCGAGCCGAGCATGAGCGTCAGCGGCACGGTGGCGATGAGGTTGCCGATCCCGCCGAGCGCGGCCGTGACCGAGACGACGAGCGAGTACTGCCGCGGCGGGAAGTGCGCCGCCACGAGCCGGATCACGCTGATGAACGTCATCGCGTCACCCATGCCCAGCACGGCCCGTGCGACAAGCCCGAGCCCGTACGAATCAGCGACGGCGAAAAGCAGCTGGCCGGTACCCATGAGCAACGCGGCGACGGTGAGAATCCGTCGCGGCCCGAAGCGGTCCACGAGCAGGCCGGTGGGTATCTGCATGAGGGCGTAGACGCCGACCTGCAACACGGTGAACACACCGAGCTGGGCGGGCCCGAGCCCGAAGCGCTCGCTGGCTTCCAACCCGGCCACGCCGAGCGTGCTGCGGTGGAAGACGGCGGCGAAGTAGACGAAAACGGCGGTGGTCCAGATCAGCCACGCAGTGCGGGTGGCGCGATCGACGACCGGCAAGGCGACACTCTCCCCAGGTCGGAGGCGGGCAGACATTAGTTACATCGCCTAAACAACCTTCTTGGTAACGATTTCATGCCGTGAGGTCGAACACAGCGCCCGTTCGGGCGTCACCTGACCGCCCCCTCGACGGCCCACTCCCCCGACCGCGTGCGCCACACCACCGCAACGAGTCGCAACACCATGAACGCCGACAGCCCGGTCCAGATCCCGGCAAGCCCCCACCCGAACGCGTACGAGGCCCACACCAGCGGCAGGAACCCGATCACCGCGGACCCGAGCGTCGCCGTCCGCATGAACTTCACGTCCCCGGCCCCCAGCAACACCCCGTCCAACGCGAACACCACGCCCGCGATCGGTTGCAGCGCAACGAAGAACCACCATGCGTTAGGAATCTCGGCCAGCACGCCCGCATCAGACGTGAAGGCGCGCGGCAACACCGTCACCAGCGCCGCGAACAGCACCCCAAGCCCGATCCCGAACACCAGCCCGTAACGCGTGACCTGCCAGGCAAGCTTCTCGGCCTGCTTAGCTTTTGACGCCCCCAACGCCGCCCCAACGAGCGACTGCGCGGCAATAGCCAGCGAGTCCAACACCAGCGCAAGGAACGTCCAAAGCTGCAACACGACCTGATGCGCCCCCACGGCCGCAATGGACGTCCGCGCCGCCACCGACGCCGCACTGATGAAGCACGCCTGGAACGCCAAACTGCGCAACACCAGATCACGCCCCATGCCAAGCTGCGCGCGCATGGCCCCCCAATGCGGCGTGAGCGGCACACGTTCCGCGAACAGCGCCTTGAAGAAGAGCCCCGCCGACAACACCTGAGCCACAACATTCGCGACCGCGGAGCCCTCCAACCCCCAGCCCGCGCCGTACACGAGCGCCGGGCAAAGCACCGCGCTGATGCCGTTGCCGACCAGGATGTACTTCAGGGGCCGCTTGGTGTCCTGAACACCGCGCATCCACCCGTTGCCGGCCATCGTCACGAGGATGAACGGCGCCCCGAACAACGCAATGCGCACCCACTCGACAGCCGCATCCGCCACGGCCCCACCACCCGCGAGCAACCCCGCCAACGGCCGCGCGAACACCTGCCCAAGCACCACCACGAGCACCCCGGCCGCCAACGCCAGCCAGGTCGCCTGGACGCCTTCCTTGACCGCCTCGTCGCGCCGACCGGCACCGTGCAACCGCGCCGTGCGCGCCGTCGTGCCGTACGAGAGGAACGTCAGCTGCGTCGACACCTGGGTGAGCAGCACCCCGCCCAGCGCGAGGCCGGCCAGCGGCAGTGCCCCCAGGTGCCCGACCACCGCCGTGTCGACTAGCACGTACAACGGCTCGGCGGCCAGGACGCCCAGCGCCGGCACTGCCAAGCCGATCACCCGCCGTGCGGGAACCCGATCCTCCACCTGACGAACCTACGGTCTGGGGAAGGGCTTCCTGGGGTTTAGCGATGGAAAGCACTTGGGCTCGGGGTGTGCGCGGCTCTGGGGGCAGGTTCGGTGTGGGCACCGGGGCACCTGGGCGCCGGGGCACCTGGGCACAGAGGCACCAGGGCTCGGCGGCACCAGGGCTCGGCGGCACCAGGGCTCGGCGGCACCAGGGCTCGGCGGCACCAGGGCTCGGCGTCGCTAGGCACGGCGCCACAGGCACGGCGCTGGGGGTCCGTGCTACCCGCGCTTGGTACCACCCCCAGGCGCGGCGCCAGGCCTCGCGCCACCAGACACAACCGGGCTCCACACCGCCAAGCGCGCCGCCAAGCGCGCCGCCAAGCGCGCCGCCAAGCACGACACCAGCCCCGGCACCGGGGCACGGGGCACCAGGCGCGGTCTCACCAGTCCCGGCACCGGAGCTCCACCCCACCAGGCACGGCCTCACCAGTCCCGGCATCGGGGCACCACCCCACCTGGCACGACACCAGTCCCGGCACCGGTGCACCACCCCACCTGGCACGACACCAGGCCCGGCACCGGGGCTCCACCCCACCAGGCACGACACCAGGCCCGGCACCGGGGCTCCACCCCACCAGGCTCCACGCCACCAAGCACATGGTTCACCAAGCTCGGCGTCACCAAGCTCGATACGACACCCGCCCGCTCACCGCGCGCAGGCCCGCACTCCTACCGCCGACGCATCCCAAGCCCAAACCCCACACCACCCCGACCCAGCCAGCCCACAACCAACCCCGCCCGCTCACCCCGCGCTTCCTCATCCAGCGAGATCCGCAGACCAGCAGATCAGGACACCCACCCCACCAAGTTCACCCGATCAGGGGCGACCTAAGCCTGCTGAGGCAGCCCAAACACCTGCTCCCGAGCCACCGCCAAAGCCGAATGCAACGCCCCAGACCGCACCGGATTAGCAGTGAGCTGCGCCAACTGCACCGAAGTACGCGGCACAACCAGCTTCAACAACTCCACCGATACCAGCTCGCACAACGCCTCACCACCAGCCTGCGCCACCCCACCCGACAGCAACACAAGCTCCGGATCGAGCACACAAACGACGTTCGCCAACCCCAAAGCGATCCTACGAGCGAGGTCCGACAGAAAAGCGCGACCTTCGGTCCCCGCGGTCAGCGCGTGGGCGACCGCCTCCAGACCCGAGGGCGCATCGATGCCGTGCGAAGCCGCCAGCTCCACGATCGCGTCGCAGTCCACCTGGTCGCCGTAGCGGCCGCCGGGCACCTGCATCGAGTCGACCTCGCCGGCGCCTCCTGTGACGCCGCGCAGCAGCACGCCGTTGATGACCACCGCCGAGCCGATCTCGTCGGCCGGCCAGAACAGCACGAAGTTCTTGACCCCGACCGCGCGGCCGGAGCTCATCTCCTCCAGCGCGGCGAGGTTGATGTCGTTCTCGATCGACACCGACGTGCCCAGGAGCTCGCGCAGCGTCGAGGGCAGGTCGACGTCCACCAGACCGGGCAGGTGCGGGGCGAAGCCCAGGTGGCCGGTCGACGGGTCCACCGCGCCGGGCGTTCCCACCACGACGTGCGAGAGCGCTTCCAGGGTCAGGCCGGCCAGGGCCGCCGTCTTCTGCACTGTCTCGCGGAACGCCTGCAGCGTGTGTTCCTTGGGCATCGGCGCGCTGTGTTCGGCCAGCAGCGATCCGGTGATGTCCGCGATCACGACGTCGATCAGGTCCGGCGTCAGCGCCACCGCGGCCACGTAGCCGACGCCGCCGTTGACTGCCCACATCTGCGCGCGCGGGCCTCGGCCGCCGCCTCGTAGGCCGGTGCGGACGACCATGCCGTCTTCTTCGAGCCTTGCGAGCAGTTGGGCGGTCGCGGGCTTCGACAGGCCGATGACCTCTTCCAGCTCGGCCCGCGTCATCGAGCCGCTGCGCAGCAACGTCTCGATCGCCGCTCGGTCGTTGATCTCCCGCAGCAGTCGCGGGCTCCCTGTCCGTGTCATGACTCCACCTGCTCCAACGCGCCCTTCAGCGCGGCAACGACCTGCTCCGCGGTCCCGTTGAAGGTGAACCCGGCCGCCAGCCGGTGCCCACCACCCCCGAGTACCTGCGCCACCTCGCGCACGTCGACCCGGCTGACGGCGCGCAGGGACACCGACCAGAACTCCGGTCGCAACTCCTTCAGCACCGCGGCCACCTCGGCCTCGGAGGTGGAGCGCACGACGTCGATCACGCTCTCCACCTCTTCGCTGCGCACCTCGAGGGTGTCGTCCTGGCCCACCACCGCGTGCACGAGCCCGAGTCCGCCGGCGGCCTGCTGGTCCAGTTCGGCCTTGGCCAGCACGCGCGACAGCATGCGCAGGTACGCGAACGGGTGCGCGTCCATCAACGGCCGTGTCACCGCATAGGCGTCCACGCCGGTCTCAAGCAGCCTCGCGGCGGTGTGGTGAGCGTCCGGCCCGGCCTTGCGGAAGCCGCCGGTGTCCGTCACCAGGCCTGCGTAGATGCAGCGGGCGATCGGCTCGTCGATTTCGACGTCCATCTCGTCGAGCAGCTTCAGAGCGATCAACGCCGTCGCCTCGGCGTGCTCGTCGATGCAGTGCACAGTCCCGTAGCGGGTGTTCGACACGTGGTGGTCGATGACGATGACCGGCCCGGTGGCCTGCGCGACCCGCCCGGCCAGCGGGCCGAGCCTCTGCAGACTTCCCGTGTCCATGACGACGAGCAGTTCCGGCGCCTCCGGCACCTCGTCGCGGTGCACCAGGAGACCGGCCGTGTCCAGCGCCTTGAGCGATTCCGGCACGTCCTCGGGCTCGCCGAACGCCACCCGCACGGCTACCCCGCGCCGATGCAGCGCGAGCCCCACCGCCAACGCACTCCCGAGCGTGTCCGCGTCGGGGTTGATGTGACTCAGCAGGGTCACATCACGGGCGCCGGCCAGCAACCGCGCGGCCTCGGCAATGGTGGTGCTCAGGTCGTCTGCCACAGGGAGACGTTAGCCGTTCACCGTCTCAATTTGCTGCAGGGCACCCCTTAAACAGGGTAGTTTCCATCCCATAGACAGACCAAAGGGACCGCCCAGTGTGGACGGTCCCGTCTGCTCAGTCCTCGTCTTCGGCCTCACGCGGCGCCTTGTACGGGTCCGCTTCCCCCGAGGGAGAAGCGCCGGACGCCAGCCGGGCGACCTCGGCATCGGCCGCCCGAGCCTGGGCCAGCAGCTCTTCCATCTTCCGAGCCGTGTCCGGCACGGTGTCCGTCATGAACGTCAGCGTGGGCGTGAACCGGACCCCGGTCTGCTGCCCCACCATCGAGCGCAGCACACCCTTGGCCTTCTCCAGAGCAGCAGCTGCCCCGGCGAGGTCGGGCTCGGAGTCCAGGCGCTCGCCCAGAACCGTGTAGTACACCGTCGCGTCGTGCAGGTCCCCGGTCACCTTCGTGTCGGTGATGGTGACCCGAGCCAGACGAGGGTCCTTGACCTCATGCTCCAAAGCCGAAGCGACGATCTGTGAGATCCGCTTGGCGAGCTTGCGGGCACGTGCCGTGTCGGCCACGAGCCTCCCCTTCCTAGTCGTCCTCCGGCCCGACGAAACGAGTCCGGGCGGAGAGCAGTTCCAGTTCGGGACGTCCGGCGACCAGCCTTTCACAGGCGGCCAGGACGTCCCGGACATGTTCCAGGTCAGCGGCGACAGCCGCTACCCCGATCAGACCGCGCCGATGCAGGTCGAGATGACCGGCCTCGGAGACAGCGACCTCGAAGCGCTTGCGCAGTTCGGCCACGAGAGGCCGCACCACCGAGCGCTTCTCCTTCAACGAGTGGACGTCACCGAGCAACACGTCCAGTTCCAGAGCCCCCACGTACATGGGCAAGATCCTCCAGCGAAAAGGGGTGCGGAGCCACCGTTTAAAATGGCTCCGCACCCCATCAGAACGCTAGGCGCGCGGCTTCTCGCGCATCTCGAAGGTCTCGATGATGTCCTCGAGCTTGAGATCGCTGTAGTTGCCGAGCGTCAGACCACACTCGAAGCCCTCGCGGACCTCGGTGGCGTCGTCCTTGAACCGCTTGAGCGAGCTGATCGGGAGGTTCTCCGCGATCACCTTGCCGTCACGGATCAGGCGAGCGCGCGCGTTGCGGCGGATCTCGCCCGACAGGACCATGCAGCCTGCGATCGTGCCGACCTTGGAGGACTTGAAGACGTCCCGGACCTCGGCGCGGCCGAGCTGGACCTCCTCGAACTCCGGCTTGAGCAGGCCCTTGAGGGCGGCCTCGATCTCGTCGATGGCCTGGTAGATGACCGTGTAGTACCGGACGTCCACGCCCTCGCGGTTCGCGAGCTCGGTCGCCTTGCCCTCGGCCCGGACGTTGAAGCCCAGGACGATGGCGGAGCCGGCCACGGCGAGGTTGATGTCGCCTTCGGTGATGCCACCGACACCGCGGTGGATCACGCGAAGCTCGACGTCGTCGCCGACCTCGATCTTCATGAGCGCGTCCTCGAGGGCCTCGACGGTACCCGAGTTGTCACCCTTGATGATCAAGGTGAGTGCCGAAGTCTCCTTCAGCGCGGCGTCCAGGTCTTCCAGGCTGACGCGCTTGCGCTTCGCGGCGTTGGCAGCGTTGCGGGTGCGGGCCTGACGACGCTCGGCGATCTGGCGGGCGACGCGGTCCTCGTCGACGACGAGGAACGAGTCACCGGCGCGCGGCACCGAGGTCAGACCGATGACCTGCACCGGACGCGACGGGGTCGCGACGGTGACGTCATCGCCGTGCTCGTCGACCATGCGGCGGACACGACCGTACGCGTCACCCGCGACGATCGAGTCACCCACGCGCAGCGATCCGCGCTGGACGAGCACAGTGGCGACCGGACCGCGACCGCGGTCGAGGTGCGCCTCGATCGCGACACCCTGGGCCTCCATGTCCGGGTTGGCCCGGAGGTCCAGCGAGGCGTCGGCGGTCAACAGGATGGCCTCGAGGAGGCTGTCGATGTTGATGCCCTGCTTCGCGGAGATGTCGACGAACATCGTGTCGCCGCCATATTCCTCGGCGACCAGTCCGTACTCGGTCAGCTGCTGACGGATCTTGGAGGGGTTCGCACCCTCCTTGTCGATCTTGTTCACCGCGACCACGATCGGCGCGGAGGCCGCCTGGGCGTGGTTGATCGCTTCCACCGTCTGCGGCATCACGCCGTCGTCAGCGGCGACGACGATGACCGCGATGTCGGTCGCGTTCGCACCACGGGCACGCATGGCGGTGAACGCCTCGTGACCGGGGGTGTCGATGAAGGTGATGAGCCGCGGGTTGCCCTCGAGCTCGGTCTGCACCTGGTACGCACCGATGTGCTGGGTGATGCCACCGGCCTCGCCCTCGTGCACCTTCGCCTTGCGGATGGTGTCGAGGAGTCGCGTCTTACCGTGGTCGACGTGACCCATGACGGTCACGACCGGCGGACGGATCTGGAGGTCGTCCTCGTCACCGGCGTCTTCGCCGTAGGTGATGTCGAACGTCTCCAGCAGCTCGCGGTCCTCCTCCTCGGGGGACACGACCTGCACGACGTAGTTCATCTCGGAGCCGAGCAGCTCCAGGATCTCGTCGGACACCGACTGGGTCGCCGTGACCATCTCGCCCAGGTGGAACAGCACCTGCACGAGCGACGCCGGGTTGGCGTTGATCTTGTCGGCGAAGTCGGTCAGCGAGGCACCGCGCGGCAGGCGGATCGTCTCGCCCTGCCCCTTGGGCAGGCGGACGCCACCGACCGAAGGCGCCTGCATGTTGTCCATGTACTCCTGGCGCTTCTGCCGCTTGGACTTGCGTCCACGACGCGCCGGACCACCCGGACGACCGAAGGCACCAGCGGTACCGCCGCGGCCAGCGCCGCCGCCACCACCGGGACGACCGCGGAAACCGCCGCCACCACCGGCCGGGGCACCGCCACCAGCGCCGCCACCGCCACCAGGACGGAAGCCACCGCCACCGCCACCGCCGCCACCGGGACGGAAGCCACCGCCACCGCCACCGCCGCCACCGGGACGGAAGCCGCCACCGCCGCCACCGCCACCGCCGCCACCAGGGCCGCCGCGGAAGCCGCCACCGCCGCCGCCCCCACCGGGACGACCGCCGCCACCGCCGCCGCCACCGGGACGGCCACCGCCGCCACCGCCAGGACCAGGACGGTTACCGGCCGGACGACCCGGCATCATGCCGGGGTTCGGGCGCGGAGGCATGTTGCCGGGGTTCGGGCGAGGACCGCCCTGACCGGGACCGCTCGGACGCGGGCCGCCCTGACGGTCGCCACTGGGACGGGGACCGCCCTGACGATCGCGATCGCCACCGGGACGCGGGTTCGCCGGGCGCGGGTCGCCGGGCTTCGGGCCGGACGGCCGCTCGCGGTCGCCACCACCCTGCTCGGGACGCGGGCCGGGACGAGGCCCCGGACGCGGCGAGGGAGCGTTGCCGCCACCCACACCGAAGGGGTTGTTGCCCGGACGCGGGGCACGCGGGCCGGCAGGCTTGGGAGACTGCGGGCGCGGCGGCACCACGGACGGGGACTGCGCACCAGCCGACGCGGCCGGAGCCTGCGGCTGCTGCTGCGGAGCCGGGCGCGGGCCCGGACGCGGGTTGCTGCCCGGCTTGGAGCCGGCGGCCGGAGCCGCCTTCTCGGCGGCCGGAGCCGGCGCGGCAGCGGGTGCCGGAGCCTGGGCCGGCTGCGGAGCGGGTGCCGCGGGAGCCGGGGCCTGCGCGGCAGGAGCTGCCGCAGCGGGCTTGGGCGCCGGCGGGCGCGGGCTGGCCGGCCGCGGGCCAGGAGTGGCCTTCGGCGCGGCGGGCGCCGCTGACGTGCTGTCGGCCGCTGCGGGCTTCGCCTCCGCCGGAGCGGCGGGGGCGGCAGCAGCGGGTGCGGGTGCCTTGGGCTTCGGGGCGGCCGGCTTGGGAGCCGACGGCTTCGCCTTGGCTTCGTAGGCATCACGAAGCCGCCGGGCCACGGGGGCCTCGACGGTGGAGGATGCCGACTTGACGTATTCGCCTTGTTCGGCGAGCTTGTTCAGAACTTCCTTGCTCGTGACGCCGAGCTCTTTCGCGAGCTCGTGCACGCGGGCCTTGCCTGCCACTGCTCTCCTCTGTTGTGAGGCCGGCGGGCAAGTCCCATCGACCTCGTCTTAACGTCGCGCGTTCATGTCTTCAGCTTCACGGCTGACTCATGACGGGTCGACCTGCTTCCTTGTTTCCAGTTACCTGCTGGCCGCGGGGCTGTCCCGTGGCCAAGTGTTGCTCCATGTGCTCGCGCAGCGAAGCGACGTCGAGTGATCCCTGGACCCGCAGGGCCCGTGGGAACGCCCGTCGCCGCTCGGCGTTGCGCAGACATTCGAGATCGAAATGCAACCAAGCACCCCGACCAGGAAGCCGCCTGTGGAGGTCCGGAACTACCGAACCGTCCACCGCGACCACACGCAGCAGCTCAGAGGGCAACGTCCGAGTGCGGCATCCAATGCACGTACGAACAGGGCCGATGTGTTGGGTGACCGAACCCGACGTTGAACCGTTGATGAGTCTATCCCCTGGAGCTCATTCGGCCGAACTGGATGTGACCGCACCGGCGGCCGGGGCTTCCGCATCACTGCGGATGTCGATGCGCCAGCCGGTCAGGCGGGCGGCCAGGCGGGCGTTCTGCCCCTCCTTGCCGATCGCCAGCGACAGCTGGAAGTCCGGCACCACGACCCGCGCCGTCTTGGCACGCTCGTCGAGCACCCGCACAGACACAACCTTGGCCGGGGACAAGGCATTCCCGACGAACGTGGCGGGGTCGTCCGAGTAGTCGATGATGTCGATCTTCTCGCCACCGAGCTCGTGCATGACGTTGCGCACCCGAGCGCCCATGGGGCCGATGCACGCGCCCTTGGCGTTCACGCCGGAGACCGTCGTCTTGACCGCGATCTTCGAACGGTGACCTGCCTCACGTGCCACGGCGGGGATCTCGACCGTGCCGTCCGCGATCTCCGGGACCTCGAGGGCGAACAGCCGCCGCACGAGGTTCGGGTGCGTCCGCGAGAGAGCGATCTGCGGACCACGAGCGCCGCGAGAGACGCTCACGACGTAGCACTTGATGCGCTCGCCGTGGTTGTACTGCTCGCCCGGCACCTGCTCGGCCGGCGGCAGCACCCCCTCGGTGTCGCCGACCTGCACGACGACCATGCCGCGGGCGTTCGCGCGGGCGTCGCGCTGCACGACACCGGCGATGATCTCGCCCTCCTTGGCGGCGAACTCACCGAACGTGCGCTCGTGCTCGGCGTCGCGCAGACGCTGCAGGATGACCTGCCGCGCCGTGGTGGCCGCGATGCGGCCGAAGCCTTCGGGAGTGTCGTCCCACTCCTCCTGGACCGCGCCGTCCGGACCCAGGTCCTGCGCGATCACGCGGACGACACCGGTCTTGCGGTCGATCTCCACTCGCGAATGCGCGTGGTGCCCTTCGGTGTGCTTGTAGGCGGTCAGCAGTGCTGACTCGATCGCCTCGAGAACCGTTTCGAAGGGGATGTCCTTTTCACGTTCGATCGCCCTGAGGGCGGCGATGTCAACGTTCACCTCGGCTCCTCCTTCGGTGCTTTCCGAGTGAGCCGAGCCAGTTCCTCGACCGGCGGCTGCTTGAACTCGATCTCCATGACCGCGCGTTCGATGTGTCGGTACTCCACGCGCTTCAGCTCGCCCTGGCGCAGCAGCTCGACCCCGGTCTCGTCGCACTCGCCGACCCGGCCGAACCACTCGGCCTGCTCGGCTTGCTTGATCTTCACGAGCCGGAGGTGCGCGCGCTTCCAGTGCCGCGGGTGCGTGAGGGGCCGGTCGACACCCGGTGAGGTGACCTCGAGGGTGTACGGCCCGTTGATGAGGTGGTCGTGCGCGTCGAGGGCGGCGGAGACCACTCGGCTCGCCTTGGCGACCTCGTCGAGCCCGATCCCGTCTTCGCCGTCCACCACGACCTTGACCAGACGGCGGCGCCCAGCCTGATTCACGTCGAGCGCGTCGAGGTCGAAGCCGGCGGCTTCGAGAGCTTCCCGCACAACGGGTGCTAGCTGCGCGGAAAGCTCTCCGCGCGGCGGGCTGGACACGTGGTGTCTCCTTCAGTTCGAACGCATGAAAACCCCGGCCGACGGTGTTTCGGCGGCCGTGGACGCTCAGACTATCTCTTTTGCCCGCCTCCCACCGCGCCGCACGGCTGCTGGCAATATGGGTTCACGTGATCTCCGATTCGGTCAGCCGCCGCCGCGTGCTGTTCGCGGTGGCCGCCGCACCGCTCGCCGTTGCGTGCACCACAAAGCCTCCACCACCTCCGCCGCCGGACCCGTTGTCGGCGCTGGCGGCTCAGGCCCGTGCCGACGCCGTGCTGGCCACGACGCTCACGACCGTGCCCGTGGCCGCGGAGATCGCCAAGGCCCGCGAGACGCACGCCCGCCTGCTGCAGGCCGAGGTCGACCGCGAACGGCCACCGCTGTCCTCGACCGTCCCGCCGGTGCCCACCACCCCGCCCACGCCACCGGATCCGCTGGCGGCCCTGCGCACCGCGCTCGACGACGCAGTCCGCGACGCCTCGATGGTGGTCGCCTCGCTGCCCGCGTACCGGGCAGGACTCGCCGGATCGGTGGCCGCCGGCTGCGCCTCGCTGCGGGAGGTGCTCGCATGAGCGTGGACGCCGTTCAGACCGCGCTCGGCACCGAGCACGCGGCGGTGTGGACGTACGGACTGGTGTCGGCCTTCCTCGGCAACCAGGCGGCCGCCGTCGCGGAGGGCGCGAACGCCCACCGGGCCCGCCGGGACCTGACCGAGCGGTGGCTGAAGGACCACGGCGCGACGCCGAACCCGCCCGCCGCCGCCTACCTGCCACCGTCCCCGGTCTCGGACGGGCCGTCCGCGCTCGCGGCGCTGGCCGCCGCCGAGCAGGACACCTGTGCCGCGTGGCGGGGCGTGCTGGAGCGAACCGACGAACCCGGGCTGCGGACGTCGGCGCTCGAGGCGCTGACGACGGCCGCGGTGCGGGCGACGCGGTGGCGCAAGATCGCGGGGACCAGCCCGGCGTCCATCACGATGCCGGGCGTGGCCTCGGGCTGACCGCAGGGCACGCGGGGACGTTGCGTGCTCTACAAGTGCACGAAAGCTCCCCGCGTGCGCTAGGCGAACGAGGACGCGAGTCTGAGCGCGTCCGCGGAGACCTTCTTCATCTCCTTGTTGTGGGCGAGGGCATCTGTGCCCCTGACCGGCGAGTCCGACTCGACGATCACGACCGCCTGGTCGCGTTGCTCGGAGGCGTACCCGCCGTTGGCCAGCGTGGTCAGCGGCGGCACGCTGATCGCCTTGTCCAGGACCAGGTCCTTGACGTTGCCGGTGCCGTCCTTCTGCGTCAGCTCCCTGAGCTGCCTGGCCTCGTCCGCCGTCCGCATCTTCACCACGGACACCGACGAGTACACGGTCCGGCCGTCCGGCAACTTGGCCGTGTAGAACGCACGCGTCAACTGCAGGCACGGGGTCGTCTTCAGGAAGGCCCCCGTCTGTCCCGACGCGTGGGCCGCGCAGTCGCTGTCCTTCACGGGATCCGGCAACTGCGGCACGGTGGTGAACTCGAACTCACCGGCGGTCTTCTGCGGCGTCGCCTGCGGCCGGTCGACCGGGTCCGACGGCTG
The DNA here is from genome assembly GCF_044455585.1 of Lentzea sp. NPDC051213. Lineage (NCBI taxonomy): Bacteria > Bacillati > Actinomycetota > Actinomycetes > Pseudonocardiales > Pseudonocardiaceae > Lentzea > Lentzea sp. NPDC051213. The sequence goes on along the minus strand of NZ_JBITEX010000011.1, from coordinate 64,409 downwards.
CAGCACCCACCACACGAACCCCGACACCACCGCGACGCCGACGAGCGCCAGTGCCTTGCCCAGCCACGTCGTCTTGCGCTGCGGCGCGGGAGGCGGCACGGGCAGCTGCCCCTGGCGGTTGTCCATGATCGACTGGAGCTTCAACAGCTCGTCGGCCGGGTAGAGCGGCGCGGTGTCGGTCGGCCTCGGTGGGAAGCGGGGCAGGTTCTGGGTCACCTCTTCAGGTGACTGGCGTGGTTCCGACACAAGGACCCACGGTAACGGACGGCGGTCAGTCAAGCGCTGCGAGCACCCGATCAACGTCCTCGATCGTGTTGTAGATGTGACAGGCGAACCGCGTCCGACCTGCGCGAACCGACGACACGATGCCCGGAATGGGCGGTACGCCCGCTGAGACGATGGCCGAACCAGACCTCGGCTGCCCCAGCCCGGTCAGCAGCCGATCCGTCAGATCGAGGCAGTGCGCGCGGACGGCTTCCAGGTCCAGCGACGCCACCCATGGGAGCGCTACCGAGGCACCTACGTGGGCGAACCAGGTCGGCGAGAGGTCGAACCGCCGAGCGTCCGAACGGAGCACCAGCTCGGTCCCGTAGTTCTCCTCGGTGCTGTACCAGTTCGGCGCCAGCGGCCCGAGGAACTCCATGCGGTCCGGCCGGACCGCCATCCACGCCGCGCCTTTCGGAGCCATCAACCACTTGTACGAGACACCGACGACGAAATCGGCCCACGCCAACGACAGCGGCATCCACCCGGCGGCCTGCGAGACGTCCAGCAGCACCGGTTTGCCCGACGAGCGCAACGCCTCCAGGTCCGCGATCGCCCCGTCCGCGGACTGCACCACGCTCACCGCGACCAGATCGCATTCGTCCACTGTGGACACGATCTTGTGGCCGGCCGCGACGAACGGCAGCGTGACGCTGGTGAACTCGCCGTCCACGACGAAGACCTTCGAACCGGCCGGCAACGACCGGGCGACCAGCGAGGCGAACTGCGAGACCGTGGCGCCACACGCCACCGAGGTCGCGGGCACCCCGACCAGCCGGCCGAACGCCTCGCGCGAGATCTCGACCGCCTCGTTGAACGAGGACGACGTGTCCTCGCCGCGCCGCCACCGTTCGTGCGCAGCCGCCACCGCGTCGGCGACGTGCCGGGGCGGCACCCCGATGGACGCCGTGTTCAGGTAACCCGGCTGGACGTCGAAGACCGCGCCGAAGGCTTCACGCATGCGCGAGCTGCTTGTCGCGCTTGCGTCGCGCGTAGACCTGCTTGCGCACCTTGGCGATCACGGTCCCATCCTGCCCGACGACGTCGGTGTCGAACCAGACCAAGGACTTCTCACCGGAACGCGTCTGCGAAAGCACCTGGTCGACGTGCTCGTCGGTCAGCCGGAACTCGGCGTACACGGTGCCGCGGCCCGGCGCGACGAACTCGATCTCACCGGCCTGGTCCCACACCACGTGGTCGCGGCCGATCTGGTGGAACAGCAGCAACATCCAGAACGGGTCGGTCATCGCGAACAGCGACCCGCCGAAGTGCGTGCCGACGTAGTTGCGGTTCCAGGGGCGCAGACGCATCCGCACCCGTGCGTACCGGTAGTCCGGCGAGATCTCCAGCACGCGGATCCCGGCGAACAGGAACGGCGGCCACAGGTTCATCCCGAAGCGCAGGCGGCTTGCCTTCATAAAAAACAGTGTTACACAACGTCCGCCAGCATGTCTGCAACAACAGCGGGCGAAGGCATGTGACGTATCTCCCGCGCCACCTGACCAGCGGCTTCCCGGTACGAGGAGTCCACAAGCAACAGTCGCGCACTCTCCGCGATCAGCCCGGCACTGAACGCTTCCGGCCGCACCGCCGCACCCGCCGAGACGAGCGCGGCCGCGTTGCCGAACTGGTCGGCCCCCTGCGGCAGCACGACCTGGGGAACCCCCGCCGCCAGCGCGCCCAGCATCGTGCCGCTGCCACCGTGGTGGACGACGACATCCGCGTACCGCAGCACCTCCGCCTGAGGCAGCCACGGGTGCACGGTCACGTTCGGCGGCACGGCGGTGAGCTCCACCCGTGGCGCGGCGACGACCACCTGCGCGTCGGTGAGCTTCCCGAGACCCACGACGGCCTCGGCGAGCAGCTCCCGCGTGCCGAACGCGGTGCCGAGCGTCAGGTAGATCAGCTTGCCGGCGGTGCGCACCGGAACCTCGCCGGGTGGCGAGAAAGGCACCGGCCGCAACGGAATCCGGTCCTCCCCGAGGAACGCCCGGTCCTGCAACGAGGGCGGGCAGATGTCGACGTGCCGCCCGCCGACCGGCTTCACGAACCCGATGTTGTCGGGGAACATCCGCCCGAACCCGTGCCACAGCGCGGAAAACCCCCGGCGCCGAGCCTCGGACACGACCTCGGGCACCGCCCACTCGCCGATCACGAGATCCGGCAGCAGGCGCTCCAGTTCCGGCGCGATGTCCTCGGCGTAGATCTCCCCGAACACGAACCCCGGCCGGAACGGCCGCAACCCCAGCTTTCCCAGCACCCGGTGCATTTCCTCGCCGACGGCGAAGTGCACCTCGTGCCCCGCCTCGCGCATCGCGACCGCCAGCGGGATCAACGGGTAGGTGTGGCCGACGGAGGCCATGCTGGCGAAGATCACGCGCATGAAGTGAATGTACGCGCGGAATACTGCGGGCCATGGGAACCAACCGCGACAAGATGATCAACGGCGAGCCCTACCTCGCGATGGACCCCGAGCTGGAGCTCGACCGGCAACGAGCCTGGCGCGAGATGAACCGCTACAACGCGCTCGAGCCCGGTGACTACGAAGGCATGGGCGCGATCCTCAAAGACTTCGTCGCGGAGATCGGCGAGAACACCGTCCTGCTGCCACGCCTGCAGATCGAGTACGGGTACAACACCCGCATCGGCTCGAACAGCTTCATGAACTACGACGGGATCATCCTCGACTGCGGCCCGGTCACCATCGGCGACAACGTGATGATGGGCCCGCGGGTGCAGCTGCTGACGGCGTTGCACCCGATCGAGGACCACGAGGCGCGGGTGGCGGGCTGGGAGACCACCGCGCCGATCGTCATCGGGGACAAGGTGTGGTTCGGCGGCGGTGTGATCGTGTGTCCCGGTGTCACCATCGGGCACAACACGGTGGTCGGCGCCGGCAGCGTCGTGACGCGTGACCTGCCTGATCACGTGCTCGCGGTCGGCAACCCCGCGCGGGTGGTTCGTAGTATCTGACTCCATGCGCAGCGAGGAGATCCAGGTCCGCACCGGAGCCGAAGAGGTCGTGTACGACCTCACTCGGGACTGCGAGCGGTTCCTCAGCAGCGAGAACGGCGACGGCCTGCTGCACGTGTGGGTGCCGCACGCGACCGCCGGCGTGGCCATCATCGAGACGGGCGCGGGCAGCGACGACGACCTGCTGACCGCGCTCGAACGCATCCTGCCCCGCGACGTCAGGTGGCGGCACCGGCACGGCACCCCTGGCCACGGCCGTGACCACGTGATGCCCGCGCTGGTGCCGCCGTACGCGACGATCCCGGTACTAGGCGGTGTGCTGGCGCTGGGTACCTGGCAGTCGATCTGCCTCGTCGACACGAACGTCGACAACCCCGTCCGGACCGTCCGCCTGAGCTTCCTTGCCGGCTAGCGCGAGCACGAGACCGACGAGCGCGATCCCGCCGAACACCCACCACTCGGTGCCGATGGACCCGCCGTACATCAGGCTGCGCAACCCTTCGGTGGAGAACCGGAACGGCGTCCAGGACCACAGCACCGCGCGGTACACCGGGTTGAGCAGCTCCGGCACCTGCCCCGCGACCGCGGGTGCCATCAGGTAGAGCAGACCGAGCACGCCCATCGCGCGGATGCCGAGGTGCTTGAACAACCCGGCCTGCAGCAACGCGAACGACACGGCGACCGCCAGCAGGAAACCGAGCGCGCCCGCGGTGAACGTGACGCCCCACCAGGCCAGCAACCCGGCCACCGAACCGACGGTCAGCACGGCGGCCGTCAGCGACGACACCAGCCGCAACCGCCGGCCCTTGAGCACCACGAACAGCAGTCCGGCGACCATGCCACCGACCCACAGCAGTGCCGAGGCGGCGAGCGGCGCGGTGCGTTCGGCGGCGGACACGGCCTGGGTCTCGATCTTCACCGGCAGCCCGGCACCCTGCGCGACACCGGTCAGCACCTGCTGCGCGACCTGCGTGCCGGACGGGTTGACGGCCGGGTTCAGCCGGATCGTCGCCTGGCCGGGCGCGATCTCCAGGACGCCGTAGACCTCCTTGTCCGCCAACAGGGTCCGGGCCTGGTCGGCGGACACGACTCTGAGATCCACCTCCGCCGAATCGGCGGCCTGCACCCTCTCGGCGATCGGCGGCGGTGCCACGACCGCGAGCGGGACATCGTGCGGGTGCACGGTCGCCTGCACGCCGAACGTCAGCAACCCCAGGAGAAAAGCCACCGCCGCGCCTGCGACAGCGGTGACCAGCGCAGTACGCATCACGGGCCTCCAAAGTTCATCAGTCGTTGAATTCTATGGGCAGGACGCTACGCCCGACACGCACCGGAAGTCAACGCTTGATGAATTAAGGTCTGTCAGACCCACCAGGTACCGTTTGCGCGTGACTTACCCAGGTGGCGGCGGACAGGGCGGCTGGAACGACCAGCAGGGCTGGGGCCAGCAGCAGGGCGACCACCCGACCGGTGGTTACCAGACCGGCGGCTACCCCGGCACCGGCGGTTTCCCGCAGCAGGGTTACGGCGGTGCGTACGGCGGCCTCGGCGTGTACGGCGGGTTCGACAACGAGCCGCCGAAGAAGAGCAAGAAGACGCTCTTCCTGGTGCTCAGCGCGGTCGTGCTCGTGCTGCTGGTCGGCGGCGGCCTGACGTGGTTCCTGCTCTCGCGCGACTCCGGGGATCCCGGCGCGCAGAACGACCCGTCCACGCCGCAGAGCGCCTCGGCGCAGCCGAGCGACCCCGCCTGCGGCAAGAACGACGGCGTGACGTGCGTGCAGACCAGCCTCGGGTACACCTACGAGGTCCCCAAGAGCTGGGAAGTCATCGACGGGGCCAGCATCCCGGTCGAGAAGTACGACGGCATCTCGCTGACCGGCATCACCACGTACGGCGACTACAAGTGCGAGGACAAGCCGTACACGAAGGGCACCAACGGCGGCGCGCTGCTGCCCAAGGGCGACCTCAACAAGACGGCCACCGAGTTCACGAAGTCGCTGGCGACCCAGTACTACTCGTCGGGTGGTCAGCCCCAGGTGACGCTGACCGAGCCCAAGCCGGTGAAGATCCAGCACACGCAGAAGGACGGCAAGAAGGTCGTCGTCGACGGCGTGCAGGTCGACGCCACCGTCACCCAGTCGGCCAACAAGTGCCTGGCGAGCAAGGGCATGGTCAAGGTCATCATGCTCAACGGCAGCAACAAGCTGCACGTGCTGGCGATCAACGGCGACCTGGAGGGCGGTGGAGGCGGCACGACCCCGCCGCTGCCCAAGGAGGCCGAGCTGCAGAAGATGATCGACTCACTGGTGCCGACGACCTGAGCTAGCGCGCCCCGCCGTTGGACGGAACAGCGGCGGGCAGCGGGTTCTCCGCCGTGATCTTCTCCAGCACGGCCAGCGCCTTGCTCTCCCACAGCGCGAGCCGCAGCTCCTGGAACGTCATCATCGCCTGCTCCACGATGGCGATCGCGTGGAACGTCTCGCCGCGCTGCGACACCAGCTGCGCCAGGTCGAGCCGGATCCGCGCGGCACCGACCCGGTCGAGGTTCTCCTCGCACAACCGGATCGCGCGCCGCAGCAGCCGGCCGGCCTCGGCGAACATCCGCATCCGGCCGTGGATCAGGCCGAGCGAGTGCAGCGCGTAGCTCTCCCCGACGGTGTCGCCGGACCGTTGCACCATGCCCAGCACGGACGTGATGAGCTGCTGCGCCTGCTCGTAGCGGCCCTGCACCAGCATCGCGCCGCCGAGCCGGTACAGCACCTGTGCCTCGACGCGCGGGCTGGAGATCTCCCGGCACATGCCGAGAGCGCCACGCAGTTGTCCCACCGCGAGTTCGTGCTCACCGCGGTCGAGCGACAGCTGCGCCAGCTGAGACACCACGTACGCCTGGCCGACGACGTCGCCAACACGCTTGAAGCCGACCAGCGACTGCTCGAAGATCCGGGTGGCGAGCTCCGGGCGGCCCTCGTTGTACTCCAGCAGACCGAGATTGCGCCGCACCAGCGCGAGGCCGTGGGCGTCGTCGAGCTCGGTGAAGAGCTCCAGCGCGGGTTCCAGCGCGGCGCGGGCGGACTCCATCCGCCGTTGACTGTGGTGCAACGACCCCAGTGAGCACAGCATGGCCGCGGTGCCGCGCTTGTTACCCGCCTTGCGCACCGCGTCCAGCGCGCGTTCGTGGGTCTGCTGCCAGTCGTCGAGGTAGCTGCGGGTCTCGAACAACGTCACGAGCGTCATCGCGAGGTCCCAGCACAGCTCGTCCAGGCCCGCGTCGGCGGCCTGCAGCACGGCCGCGCAGATGTTCGGCCGCTCGCTTTCCAGCCAGCCCAGCGGGTCGTGCAGCACCTGGTCCAGGTACGGGGCGTGCGGTTGCCAACGTTGACCATTGCCGTGCAGGACCGTGAAATCACCGCCGTACAGGCGTTGGTGGGCCTGCTCCGCCATCGCGAGCCAGCCGCCGGCGACGCGTTCCACCGCGGCCAGCTGGGTGGCCGGGGACTCGTGCACCGCGAGCTGTTCCTTGGCGAACAACCGGATCAGGTCGTGGAACCGGTATCTCGGCAGGCCGGTGATGTCGCTGCCGACCACGTCCAGCAACTGTGCGTCGACGAGGCGTTCCAGCAGGTCGAAGCCGCGGTGGCGTTCGTCGTCGGTGAGCGCGCTCGCCGTCCACACCGGGAGGCTTTCCGCTTCCAGCAACGACATCAGCCGCATCACCCGGCACGTGTCGGGTTCCAGGCCGTCGTAGGTCAGCGACAGGCTGGCGCGTACGACCATGTCGCCGTGCACGAGCTCGTCGAGCCGGTGCCGTTCGTCGGCGAGGCGGCCGACCATCGACGCGAGGGTCCAGTGCGGGCGGGCGGCCAGCCGTGCGCCGATGATGCGCAGCGCCAGTGGGAGCCCTCCCACGACGTCCACCAATGCCGCCGCCGCAACGGGTTCGCTCGCCAGGCGCTCCGTGCCGATGATGCGTCCCAGCAGTTCCAGGGCGTCGTCGGAGTCCATGAAGTCGACGTCGACCAAATGAGACCCGGCGAGGCCGGTCAACCGGGTACGGCTGGTGACGACGACACCGCACGTCGGTGAACCCGGCAACAACTGGTGCACCTGGGACTCGCTGCCCGCGTCATCGAGCACCACCAGCACACGGCGGTTGGCGAGCATGCTGCGGTACATGTCCGCGCGCTCGTCCACACCGTCCGGCAACGTCGACCCGACGGCGCCCAACGCCGACAGGAACCGCCCGAGAACCTCGGCCGGTGTGGCCGACTGGGCCTGGGTGCCGCGGAGGTCGCAGTAGAGCTGGCCGTCCGGGTAGGTCTCCGCGGCGACGCGGTGCGCGACGTGCACCGCGAGAGCGCTCTTACCGATGCCCGCTTTGCCCGAGATGTTCACCACGGGCATGGTCATGTGGTCGCCGGACAGCACCGTCTCGGCACGTGCCACGACGTCCTGGCGGCCGATGAAGTCCGAGATGGTCGCCGGAAGCTGGTGTGGTGACACGACGTTCTGCACGGTGACCGGGACCGACTTCTCCTGGTCGAGGCGCAGCACCTCGTCGTCGGTCAGGATCGCGGTCTCCAGCTTGCGCAGCTGGTCGCTCGGTTCGAGGCCGAGGTGTTCGATGAAGAGGTCGCGGCCGGAGCGGTAGACGTCGAGCGCCTCAGACTGCCGGCCGGAGCGGTACAGCGCGAGCATGAGTTGACCGCGCGGGCGTTCCCGCAACGGGTACTCGGTCACCATGCTCTGCAATTCACCGATGAGCGCGTGATGCCTGCCCAGCAACAACTCGATGTCGATGCAGTTCTCCAGCACCGACAGGCGTTTCTCGTCCAGGCGAAGTGCTTTGTTCTGCAACGTCGCCGCGGCGCCACCGAGTGCGGGTCCGCGCCACAGGCCCAGTGCCCCGCGCAGGATCGCGGACGCCTCTTCCATGCGTCCCTGACGGACGGCGGCGTCGGAGTCGGCCACACGGCGTTCGAAGAGGAAGTTGTCGATCCGGTCGCCGGCGACTCGCAGCAGGTAGCCGGGCTGCCGGGTCTCGATCTGGGCCTCGACGTCGACCCGCGCGAACTCCCGCCGGAGCGCGGACACGCAGATCTGGATCTGCGCCCGTGCGGTCGACGGCGGTGTGTGTTCCCAGACCAGGTCGATCAACTGGTCCATGCTCACGACGCGGTTGGCCTCGAGCAGCAGGGCGCCCAGGATCGTCTGCTGACGTCCCGGGGGTACCTGAACCTGCTCCTCGGCGCCGATTACCTCGATCGGGCCGAGCAGCTTGAAAATCAGCTTCTCATCAGGGGCGGAGCTCATGACCGACGACCCCTCGCGCCTTTACCTCTCGCAAAGCCCCAACACCTCACGCTCCGGACGATTACCGCGACGGACTTTCCGTGACGGAATTGCATTTACGGATGCGGCTTACTCGCGTTAGTGCAATTCGGCCGAAGAAGCGGAAAAAGGCACTCCAGGGCGACACCTCAAGATCGGGTTACAATATGAAAATGTTTCACATCCCGTGTTTGACCTCCCGTTGGCGACAACTGCAGACGGTCACTCGCATGGGTGATGATCTCCGAAGTTAGTCTCGTCGGAGAAAACTGTCAAGATCCTTCTTGTGTATCGGGTAACGATCCACCATAATGCGCCCGATCTCAATAGGCATCTCATTTGGACCTGATCAGATCGGGAACAACGGGGCAGATCAAGTTGTACGTCCGCCCCAGAATTCCGGCTCCGGTGGCCAACTTCACGGCGATCGTACGTCATGCCGCCAAGCAGCCTGAACGCCTCATCGCGACTACTCCGAGCGGCACAAGCCGTTCGTTCGGATCGCTAACCGCACCCAACCATTGCGGTACACCGCACCTAATTCCGCGGATAAGCAACCACCCTGCGTAGTAACACCAGTTTGCTGACCGCACGCTCAGCTATTCCGGTGTCTCAATTGGTCACTTCAGCGCCGCCATCACGGCCGATTGATACGCGGTGGGTACGCGATAGAGCCGCGATGGGCGGCACTTCTAACTTCCTTCTCAGACGCCGCTCGAAGACGTCTCCAGCACAACTCAAGCCTAGGTCCAAGCACGAGGAGGCCGACATGATCCGCAAGATGACCGTTGCCGCTCTGGTTCTCTCCGCAGTCCCCGCGGCCCTGGCACTCTCGCTCTTCTCCGGTACCGCCCAGGCCGACCCCGACACTCCCTGGATCGGGTCGCCCCCGAGCATCGGCGTGACGAGCGACGACACACCGTGGCTCAAGGGCCTCATCCCGTCCGACGGCGACACGCCGTGGCAGCAGCACATCAAGGTGCCCGCGGACGGCGACACCCCCTGGCGCTGATCACTCCGCTTCGTCCGGATGACCACCCAAGGAGGCCAGAACCATGCGATTCCACCTGCTGGGCTCACTCGAAGTCCTCGATGACGACATGCCCGTGCCGCTGGGCGGAGTCAAGCAGCGCGCGGCTCTGGGTTTCCTCCTGCTGCACGCCAACCGAGTGGTGGCGACCAGCAAACTGCTCCAGGCGCTGTGGTCGCGGGACGTCCCGCCCACCGCGCGCAAGATGCTCCAGAACGCGGTCTCCGGACTGCGTGGCGTTCTCACCCCACACGGCAGCGGCCCGGAGGGTTCCGCGCTGCTGCTGACCCACGCGCCGGGGTACCTGCTGCGCGTGGACCCGAACTCCCTCGACCTGTCGCGCTTCCAGCAGCTCACCGAACAGGGCCGGAACGAACTGTCCACCGGCAACTGGCCCGCAGCCGCGAAGGTGCTCCGCAAGGCACTGAGCTTGTGGCGCGGACCGGTGCTCGCGGATCTCGCGGAGACCGGCATCAACTGGCCGGAGCTGACCGCCATCAAGGACTGGCGGCTGGCGACGCAGGAAGACTGCTTCGAGGCGGAGCTCGCCTGCGGCAGGCACTACGAGATCATCGGCGAGCTGGAGTCGTTGATCGAGGTCGAGCCGTATCGCGAACGGCTCAACGGACAGCTGATGCTCGCGCTGTACCGGTGTGGCCGGCAGGTGGACGCGCTGAGCGTCTATCGCCGCACGAGGGCGGCGCTGGTGGAGGAACTCGGCCTGGAGCCGGGCCGTGAGCTCCAGGAACTGGAGCGCGCGATCCTCGACCACGCCCCCGCGCTGGACCTTCCTCCGTCGGTGCAACGCAGGCACCTGCTCGCCGTCGGTCAACCTTCTCCCGTTTCCGCCCCGGTGATCATCACGCCGCCCGCGCCGCGTGCTCCAGAGCCCGCTCTGCCGGCGATGGACGTGGACGTGACGATGGTGGAGCGCAAGCTCGTCAGCGTCGTGATGGTGTCCGCCCAGCTCGGTCTCGCGGCCGGCGACGGCGACCCCGAAGACGTCGACACGGTGCACCAGGAAGTCTCTTCTGTCGTACACGCTGAGGTTTCGCGCCTCGGCGGAGTTGTTGGCGGCAACGTCGGCTCCGTGTTCCTGGCGATGTTCGGTGTGCCGCGGACTTCGGAGGACGACGCTGACCGCGCCGTGCGTTCGGCGTTGGCGATCCGCGACCGTCTTTCTGCTGTCGCGGACGTGCAGATCGGTGTGGCCACCGGCGACGCGCTGGTTCGCCTGCCGTCCGCCGGTGCTCCTACCGCGACCGGCGTGCTGCTCGACCAGTGCCGTCAGCTGATGGCGCTCTCTCCGCTCGGCGCTGTCCGCGCCTGCACGGCGAGCCGTGACGCCAGCACTTCCGTGACGTGGGCGGACGATCCCGCAACCACCGGTGGCTGGCAGGCTGTTTCGTGCGTGTCCCCGCGTGGCGCTACCCGGCGCTCGCAGGCCGCTGTGCCGTTCGTCGAGCGCGAGCGCGAACTGTTCGTGCTGCAAGGGCTTCTCGACGAGGTTCGCACGCGCCGCCGGCCGCACTTCGTGACCGTGCTGGGTGAAGCCGGCGTCGGCAAGACGCGGCTGGTGTGCGAGCTGGCCGGTGCCTGCACCTCGTCGAAGGTCATCGCGTTGCGCGGCACCGCCACGGCTTTCGGCGACGACCACGGCTACGGTCCGCTCTCCGATGTCGTCCGCGGCTTCGCTTCACCCGAGACGCTGCGGGCCGCTATTTCCTCGTTGGTCGGCGTCGGCGAGCTCGCGGACAGGTTGCACGCCAGCCTGGCCGGTCTGGCCGAGCCGCACTCCGCCGTGCCCGCGGACTTCCCGTCGTGGCGCCGTTTCCTCGAGGAGATCGCCGACTCCGGCCCGTTGGTCGTCCTCCTGGAGGACGTGCACTGGGCCAACGACGTGGTGCTCGACTTCGTCGAGGAACTCAGCGAGCACGCCGGTTCCGTACCGCTGCTGGTGATCGCCACGGCCCGTCCCGAACTCCTGCAGCGTCGCCCGTCGTGGTTCGGCGGCAAGCGCAACGCCACGACCATCAGCCTGGAACCGTTGTCCCACAACGGAACTCGCAGCCTGCTGAACTCGCTGCTGGAGACCCGCGAACTGTCCGCCGAACTCTGGCAGGCCCTCGTCGGGTGCGTGGGTGGCAACGCGTTGTTCGCCACCGAGTACGCCCGCATGGTGTCCGACCCACGCATGCCGTGTCTGCAGAACGACGGTGCGCTGCCGGTCCCGCCCTCGGTCCGCAGCGTGATCACCGCTCAGCTGGACTCGCTGCCGTTCGCCGTGAAGGCCGTCCTGCAGGACGCCGCCGTGGTGGGCGACCTCGTCTCCCCCGGCGCCGTCGCCGCGACCGGCCGGCACGAACCCGGCGACGTGGCCAAGGCCCTGGAACTGCTGGAACAACGCGACTTCCTGCGCCGTCAGGGTCGCAACAGCGAGACGGGCGAGATCGAGTACGGCTTCCGGCACGCTCTCGTACGCGATGTCGTGGCTGACCAGTTGCCACGCGCCGTGCGTGCTCTCAAGCAGGAGCGTGCGGTGGCCTGGTTCGAGGCACCGGAGCTGGACCTCACCGACCGCCGCGCGGGCTGACCCCCGCTGCGGAGAAACGCTGAACGCCGGGTAGCGCACCCACCCCCAGCGCGCTACCCGGCGTTCAGTTCGTTCAGTGCCGTGACCGTCGGCCTTTGCCCCGTATTTTCGGTGGTCAGACGGGTGCATCGTGGTGCCGGCCCCGCGTCCTCGTACTGGTTGTACGGGGGCGCGGGGCCGGTGCCGCGAGGCGCCCTGCTGAGCGCCGGAAGACGCGGCAAAGGCTGGCGGTCACGGCACTAGCTCCTGATGAGACCGACCAGGTGGTCGACGACCTCGGCGACCGGCACCTCGACGCGCTCGCCCGACTTGCGGTCCTTCACCTCGACGACGCCGTTGGCCAGGCCACGCCCGACCACCAGGATCGTCGGGATGCCGACGAGCTCGGCGTCCGCGAACTTGACGCCGGGGCTCGCCTTGCGGTCGTCCAGCAGTACCTTCACGCCCTTGGCGTCGAGCTGCTTGGCGAAGTCCTCGCCGGCCGCGACGAGCGTCTCGTCCTTGCCGGCGACGACCACGTGCACGTCGGCGGGCGCGACGTTGCGGGGCCAGATGAGGCCGCGCTCGTCGTAGGACTGCTCGGCGATGGCCGCGACCAGCCGCGACACACCGACGCCGTAGGAGCCCATGGTGATGCGGACGGGCTTCGAGTCGGGGCCGAGCGCGTCCAGCGAGAACGCGTCCGCGTACTTGCGGCCGAGCTGGAAGATGTGGCCGATCTCGATGCCGCGCGCGGCGACCAGCACACCCTTGCCGTCGGGCGACGGGTCGCCCTCGCGGACCTCGGCGACGTCGATGACGCCGTCCGGCGTGAAGTCGCGGCCGGCGACCAGGTCCACCACGTGGTGGTCGGCCTTGTCCGCGCCGGTCACCCACGCCGTGCCGGTGACGACACGGGGGTCGGCGAGGAATCGGATGCCGTTCGCCTGGATCGCGCCCGGCCCGATGTACCCCTTGACCAGGAACGAGTTCTTGGCGAAGTCGGCCTCGTCGACCATCGCGACCTCGGCCGGGCTGAGCGCGGCCTCGAGGCGCTTGAAGTCGACCTCGCGGTCACCGGGGACGGCGACGGCGAGCAGCGTCCAGTCCTTCTGACCCGGCTGCTGCACCTTGACCAGGACGTTCTTCAACGTGTCCGCCGCGGTGAACTTGCGGTCGGTGTTCGCGTTGAGGAAGTCCACCAGCGTCTCGATGGTGGGCGTGTTCGGCGTGTGGTGCACCTGCGCGGCGGGCTTGTCGTCGATCGACTGGGCCGCGGGCGCGGGCGTCGCGACGGCCTCGACGTTCGCCGCGTAGCCGGACTCGGTGCTGCGCACGAACGTGTCCTCACCCGTCTCGGCGACGGCGAGGAACTCCTCGGACGCCGAGCCGCCCATCGCGCCGGACGTGGCGGAGACGATCACGTACTCCAGGCCGAGCCGGTCGAAGATGCGGATGTAGGCGTCGCGGTGGTTCTGGTACGACTCGCTCAGACCCTCGTCGGTGAGGTCGAACGAGTACGAGTCCTTCATCAGGAACTCGCGGCCGCGCAGGATGCCCGCACGGGGACGCGCCTCGTCGCGGTACTTGGTCTGGATCTGGTAGAGCGTGACGGGGTAGTCCTTGTAGGAGCTGTACTCACCCTTCACGGTGAGCGTGAACATCTCCTCGTGCGTGGGGCCGAGCAGGTAGTCGGCACCCTTGCGGTCCTTGAGCCGGAAGAGGTTCGGCCCGTACTCCTCCCACCGGTTGGTGGCCTCGTAGGGCTCCTTGGGCAGCAGGGCGGGGAACTGGATCTCCTGCGCGCCGAAGGAGTCCATCTCCTCGCGGACGACGGCCTCGACGTTGCGCAGCACCCGGAGTCCCAACGGCAGCCAGGAGTATCCGCCCGGCGCGACACGGCGGACGTAGCCGGCGCGCACCAGCAGCTTGTGGCTGGGCACTTCGGCGTCGGCCGGGTCCTCGCGAAGCGTGCGCAGGAACAGCGACGACATCCTGGTGATCACGGTGGGTACTCCTCATTTCACGGCTGTTGGAGCAGCGTACTGGTTGCCCGGCTGACGAATTCGAACTGTCGGCCCGGCAGGCCTGTTTTGGTGGATTTAAGGGGTCTGAGCTGCGTAAACCAAAATTGTCAGACCCCCTGAGTAGCGTCCCTCCCATGTCCATGACCATCGGAATGATCACCATCGACACGGGCGACGCCCGCAAGCTCGCGTCGTTCTGGACGGCCGCGCTGAACACCACCATCCAGGAGGACTGGGGCGAGTTCATCGTCCTCGCCCCGAACAACGAACACGGCCCCGCCATCGGCATCCAGCAGGTGCCGGACGCCACGCCGGGCAAGAACCGCGTCCACTTCGACGCCCACGTCCCCGACCGCGCCGCCGAGGTCGCCCGGCTGGTGTCGCTCGGCGCCACGGAGATCACGGAGCACAACGTCCCCGGCCTGAACTGGACGGTGCTGGCCGACCCGGACGGCAACCAGTTCTGCATCGGGCAGCCGGACGAGCCGGAGTCCCACTAGTCGTGCGCCGGGCCGGGCTGGCGCCTGATCACCGCCATCTCGGCCCACCCGCACCTGACCACCAGGAGCCGCCATCGTCCTTGTACTGCCTGCCGTCGAGCTGGCCAGCATCTCACCGGTCGAGCGCGACAGCCCCGGACCCCCGCAGCCTCACGTCAGGCGCGACCACGTCCGGACCGCGCCCCCGGCAACCACGGGTGACCAAACTCAGGCCGTCGCTTGAGATCGGCTCGCCCTCCCAGCGACACGCCGGCCACCACGGCTCCGCGCCGTCGCTCGAGGGTTGAGCTCAGCTTCCCCGCACGCAAGGCCCAACCCAACGCGGGCCACCGCCGGTCGGCCACGAGCCGAGCCACCCTGCCAGCCACCCCGGCCAGCCGTCCCGGCCTAGCCACCCGTCGGGTCGGCTCAAGCGAGGTCGATCGGCAGCCCGTAGTCGATCCACGTCCGCACCACCGAGAACCCCGCCCGCTCGTAAACCCCGAGCGCGGGAGTCGAGTTGCCCGTGTCCACCGACAACCCGGCACGGTCATACCCCCGCGCACGAGCCTGGCCCAACGTCCAGCTCAACAGCGCCGAGGCCACACCACGGCCGCGGTGCTCAGCGAGGGTGCCGACATCACCGATCCACAGTTCGCGCACGCCGGTCGCCTCTTCGATGGCCGGGTAGTGACGCGACAACACGAAGCTGACCACCGCACCAGACGCGCGCTCCAGCGCGAGAAAGGAGTCATCGGGGACGAACCTCTTGCTGTCCGTGAAGGACGATGCCCACACCTCGGGGCTGCGTGAGATCGGAGCCCAGTGCGCGGCGAAGGCCGCGTTGCACACCAGGCGGGTCTCCTCGTTGCGGGAGGCGGAGAACGGCACGATCTCGTAGCCGGCCGGGATCGGCACCTGGGCGAGTGACTCGCCCAGTGCCACCTCCATCTCGTAGAAGCGGCGGTCGGCGGTGAAGCCGAGCGACTCGACGAGTGCGAGATGGCCCGCGGAGCTGCCGTCGACCATGGCGCTCGTGACGAGCGGCAAGGTCGGGTAGCGCTCCAGGTGCAGCGGGCGCGTCATGGTCACCAGGCGCGACAACAGCTCGCGGCCGATGCCCTGGCGGCGAAACGCCGGGTGCACCACGCCTTCGAGTGCGGCGCGGTGGGTGCCCTGCGGGTCGGGGCGGACGTTGACCAGGCCGTAGGCGGCGAGGGTGTCGCCCGCGAGGACGGCCAGGGATCCGTGCGGCAGGTTCCGCTCGCCGAACGTCTCGGCGAAGTCCTCTTCGGACAGGACTTCACCGGTGTCGTCGACTGCCTCGGCCGCGCCGCACAGCGCGGTCACCGCTGGGATGTCCGCTGTCGTGAGCGGGCGCCACACGAGTTCCACGCCGATTGACGCTACGGGGAGGTGCTGCCACCAACAACTGAATATGGTGTTGCCGGAACAGGCCGCCGACGCCATCCTGCGCAGCGATGACAAATCCAGAGATCACACCGCTGTACGAGGACGTCACGTTCCACGGGCCGTTGTCCGAGGAGCGGGCCGCCCGCCTGATCCGCATGCTCGCCCCGCTCGACGGTGCGCACGTGCTCGATCTCGGGTGCGGCTGGGCCGAGTTCCTGCTGCGGCTGCTCGAGGCCGCGCCCACCGCCACCGCGACGGGCGTCGACCTCAACAAGGTGGACATCGCGCACGGGCAGGCCAACGCCCAGGCACGCGGTTTGGCTGACCGCATCGACCTGCAGGTCGCCGATGTCGGGGCGTGGCAGGCCGGGAAGCCCGCCGACGTCGTGATCGTCAACGGCGCCAGCCAGGTGTGGGGCGGAGATCCGTTGGTGCACACGGAGAACGCGCTCACGGAGGCCAAAAAGCTGCTCAAACCCGGCGGGAAGTTGTTGCTGGGCGAGGGTTTCTGGGAACGCGAGCCGAGCGACGAGCAGCTCGCCGCCATGCCGGTGCCGCGCGATCAGTACCGGTCGCTCGCGGGCCTGGTGGACTTCGCGCTCGCGCACGGGTACCGGTTGCTCGCGGCGGAGCAGGCGAGTCAGGACGAGTGGGACGTGTTCGAGAACAGTCACGGTCTCGCGTGGGAACGCTGGCTGCTGGGCAACCCGGACTCCCCGCACGCCGCGGAGATCAGGGCGAAGGCCGACCGCCAGCGCACCTACCGCTTGCACGGCTGGCGCGGCACGGTCGGCCTCGCGTACCTGATTCTTCAGGCGTAGGGAACACGGCCGGGCTCGAACCGGCGTCCGTCCGGATCAAGAGCCGGAGCTCTACCACTGAGCTACGCGTTCCACGACGTTCGGCGGGCCGGGCTCGAACCGGCGTCCACCCGGTCCCAGAGCCGGGCGCTCTACCACTGAGCTACCACCGAACGTCGTACAGCCTGCTCAGCCGGAGACGTCCTGTCCACCGAATACCGCGGTGTTCAACGGCTTGCCGCTGAACACCCGGGCTCGGCGCAACGTCATGGCCCACAACGGATCGGACACGGCGACGCCGTGCACCAGCTCCGGGGTCGGCCGGAAGCGCGCGATCATGCGGTGCGTGCGCGGTGCCGTCCAGGCGGCGCGTTCCGGGTCGACGCCGTGCTCGTGACACGCGGCTTCGACGTCGGCGCGCGTGCACGTCGCCGTGCCGTCGAGCACCTCCCACGGCAACGGCAGGCGTGCCCACACCGAGGTGTCCGGGTGCAGGCCGCCGCCCGTCTCGCGGTGCCACCAGGCGAGGTCGGCGGCCATCACGCGCATCGCCTTGCCCGGACAGGCGTCGTCCAGCAGCGCCTGCAGGCCGGCCGCGTGCAGGCAGCCGATCCAGGCGGTGCGGGCGGCGTTGTACGCGCCAGCGAAGGCGTTCCAGGTCGACGAGTCGACGCCGGACCGCACGATCATGGTCGCCCGGTCGATGTCGGCCGAGCGCCACAGGCGGGCCAGCGCCGCGGCCGCCGACCTGGTCGCCGCGGACCACCTGCCGAGCAGCTCGCCGAGCTGTTCGGCGGACAGGTGCCGCAGGACGTCCCAGGCCGGGTGGGCCAGCGCGATCATCGCCCAGTCGGTGCGGTCCCCGCGCGCCTTGCAGCGCGCGAACAGGACGTCCGCGACCTGGTCGAACGGGTTCTCCCGGCCCGCGAGCGAGAACTCGCGGCGCAGCTTGCGGCGCGCGGTGTAGTACGCGACGAAGCAGGCGGCGTCGACGTCCGCGCGGAAGCGGTCGCGGTCGATCACGCCCACGAACCCCGCGGACGCGCGCAGCGTGGCGCCGCGCAGTTCCTGCGCGCGCTCCAGACGGCCGGCCTTCGCCGTCAGCCTGCGCAGCATGCGGAAACGGCGGTTGTACTGGCGCTTCGACAGCTCGATGCCGGTGGCGGCACGGGCTTCGCGGTTCAGCCGGTCGGCGAAGAAATCGGTGCGCGACGGGTCCCAGTCGATCTCTGCCCCGGCGAACGACGCGAACTCCAGCACCGACAACGGGTCGTCGGCGTCCACGGCACCCTCCACACCGAACACGCGGCGCGTCGCGGCGATCTGACGCGCGGCGCCGACCGGGCGGGAGTAGTCGTCGCTCATCCCCGAGAAGCCGTGCCAGCGGCTCGCGTGCGCCGCCACGTTGCCGATCACCGCGCGTTCGCGCCGTGTCGGCTGGGGCAGCGTCTCCAGCACGAGGGCGGCCACGTCCTCCGGGCGTGGCCGTGCGTCGAGTGAGCTGTGCAAGCGGTCCAATGCGTCCACGCATTCCAGAGCACCACGCAGGTCCAGCGGTTTTCGGGCGTTGCCCTACGCTTGCGAACCGTGCTGGTGCTGCTTCCCCCGTCGGAGACCAAGGCGATCGGCGGCGAGGGTGCGCCGCTCGATCTCGACGCGCTGTCGTTCCCCGAGCTCAACCCGGTGCGCGACAAGCTGGTGTCGGCGCTGGCCGACCTCGCGAAGGACGTCCCGGCGAGCCTCAAGGCGCTCGACATCTCCGAGCGCCAGGTCGACGAGGTTCATCGCAACGCGGCATTGCGCACGTCCGAGACGACGCCCGCGCTCCGCCGCTACACCGGCGTCCTCTACGACAACCTGGACTTCCCGACGCTGAAGAAGGCCGAGATGCAGCGCGCCTACCAGCGGCTCGCCGTCGCGTCGGCGCTGTTCGGGGTGATCCGCGGCGGCGATCCGGTGCCCGCGTACCGGCTTTCGGGCGGCAGCGTCCTCCCGTCGCACGGCAGCCTCCGCACGCTGTGGAAGCCGGCGCTGGAGCCGGTGCTCGGGGAGGCCGACGAGTTCGTCGTGGACATGCGGTCCGGTGCCTACTCGAGCCTCGCGAAGATCCCGCACGCCGTCGTCGTCCGGGTGATCACCAGCGAGGGCAAGGTCGTGAGCCACTTCAACAAGGCGCACAAGGGCCTGCTCGCCCGCGCCATCGCCGCCAGCAGCGCCGAGCCGAGTGACCTGAAAGGCCTGGTCAAGCTCGCGCAGAAGGCCGGGATGCGGCTCGTGCCGACCGGCGAGAAGACCGCGGACCTGATCACCGATTAATTCGGTTGCGAGCCCTGAACCCGGCAGGGCACTCTTCTCCCCGAAGCGTTGGAAGAGGAATGAGGAGGTGCGTCGTGTCAGAGCCTGTCGCGGACGTGGCACCGACCCGTCCTTCCGCCCTTCGCGCCTGATCAGCATCGTTTGATCGCAGAGCGCCAGTGGGGCGGTCCCCTCCGTCCTCTTGGGAGACCCCACCGTGCGCGAGCACGATCTTTACGCACGCTACGAATCTGCTTTCGATGGCGCCGACGACATCGTGCGGCGCAACAGAAAGCGCACCAAACATGCCGACGACGCGGAACCCACGCGTCGCGGCCGCATGACAGAAGAAGAGAAGCTGCGGGTCGCTCGACTGCGCGAGGACCAGCTCAGCGCGGCGGACACCCCCGAGGACGGCGACCGCTGGTCCACGTGGGGCGATGCCGACCAGGGGCCCAAACCGCATCCGGGCTGGCTCGTCACCGAGCTGGCCGCGGTGGACCGCGAGCTGGGCATCGTGAAGACCGGCAAGGAGGCGGACGTCTTCCTGCTGGAACGTGCGATGGGCGAGAAGGCCTGCCTGCTCGCCGCCAAGCGCTACCGCAGCAACGACCACCGGATGTTCCACCGCGACGCGGGATATCTGGAAGGCCGTCGGATGAAGAAGTCCCGTGAGACGCGGGCGATCGCGAACCGCACCGCGTTCGGGCGCAACCTGATCGCGGAACAGTGGACGGTCGCGGAGTTCGCCGCGCTCTCCCAGCTGTGGCAGATCGGCGCACCCGTGCCGTATCCGGTGCAGCGCAGCGGTACCGAGCTGCTGCTGGAGTTCATCGGTGACGAAGAAGGCAACGCGGCACCACGGCTCGCACAGACCCGTCCGGACGAGGACGAGCTGCTCGACCTGTGGCGTCAGCTGGTCAGCACGTTGATGCTGCTCGCGGAGGCGGGCCTCGTCCACGGCGACCTGTCCGCGTACAACCTGATGGTCCACGACGGCAGGCTGGTCATGATCGACCTGCCGCAGGTGGTCGATCTCGTCGCGAACCCCCGTGGGCGGGAGTTCCTCGACCGCGACGTCCGCAACGTCAGCGGCTGGTTCGCCTCGCGCGGCCTGCCGCCGGAGATCGCAGACCCGTCCGCGCTGGTAGCAACGCTGCTGGACGTGGCAGGTATGGGGTGAGTCACGTTGCGCGTCCGGCCGTGTCCAACGACACTGCCGGGCGCGCAGGACGTGACCATTGATCAGCTAGACTGTGCTGTACACCGATGAAGGCTTGACGGCCGTTGACCGGTGTTTCCACCCACTCATCAGCGGCGTGACCATCACGCCGGGCCCGTCCTTGTGATCGGCACCGCGGTAGCGCGCGGGGCAGCCTCGAGACGTGCCATGTCCCGGAGGTTTGTTTTGCCATCAATGTCCGAAGGCCGTTCCGAGCACGCACAAAGCCGCAGGTCACCGCGGCGCCGCTCGGGCCGCCAGGGCAATTCCTCGCGTCCGCAGCAGCGGGTCGAGGAACCGATCGTCGCCGAGCCGTTCGAGAGCACGTTGCCGGAAGGCCCGCTGCCCTCGTTCTCCGAGCTCGGCCTGAGCGACCCGATGATCCGCTCGCTCGCCGCGAACGAGATCACCGAACCGTTCCCCATCCAGGCCGCCACCCTGCCCGACTCGCTGGCCGGCCGTGACATCCTCGGCCGCGGCCAGACGGGCTCCGGCAAGACGCTGGCGTTCGGTCTCGCCATGCTGACCCGCCTCGCGGGCGGCCGCTCCATGCCGCACAAGCCGCGTGGCCTGATCCTCGTCCCGACCCGTGAGCTCGCGATGCAGGTGGAGACGGCGCTCATGCCGCACGCCCGCGCCCTGGGCCTGTGGTGCCGCGTGGTCGTCGGCGGCACGTCGTTCCCGCGCCAGATCGAACACCTGCGCCGCGGCGTCGACCTGCTGATCGCCACGCCGGGCCGTCTGTCGGACCACGTCCGCCAGGGCACCTGCGACCTCGGCTCGGTCGAGATCACCGCGCTGGACGAGGCCGACCAGATGGCCGACATGGGCTTCATGCCCCAGGTCCGCGCGATCCTGGACCTGACCCCGCAGGACGGTCAGCGCCTGCTGTTCTCCGCGACGCTCGACGGCGACGTGGACAAGCTGGTGCGCCAGTACCTGCACAACCCGGTGACGCACTCGGTGGCCCCGGCCACGGCGAGCGTCACGACGATGGAGCACCACCTGCTGTTCGTGTCCGCTGAGGACAAGCAGAACGTGGTGACCGAGGTGGCCGCGCGCGAGGGCCGCACGATCATGTTCGTGCGCACCAAGCACCACGTCGACCGCCTGGCCAAGAAGCTCCGCTCGGTCGGCGTCCACGCCGGCGCCCTGCACGGTGGCAAGGCGCAGAGCGCCCGCACCCGCGTGCTCGGCGAGTTCCGCGAGGGCACCACTCCGGTCCTGATCGCGACCGACGTGGCCGCCCGCGGCATCCACGTGGACGACGTCTCGCTGGTCGTCCACGTCGACCCGCCGGCCGACCCGAAGGACTACCTGCACCGCGCCGGGCGCACCGCCCGCGCCGGTCAGTCCGGCACGGTCGTCACCCTGGTGACGCACGACCAGCGCCGCGCAGTCCAGGGCATGGCGACCCGCGCCGGCATTCGTCCCGAGAGCACGAAGGTGCGCCCCGGTGACGACGACCTCGTCCGCATCACGGGTGCCCGCACCCCGAGCGGCGAGCCGATCGTGGAACGCGAGAAGCCGGCCCGCCGCAGCGGCGGCGGTGGCGGCGCGCGCCGCTTCGGCGCCCCGTCGGCCGGTCGCGGTGAGTACCGCGGCGGCTCGGGCCGCAGGTCCGAGGGCGGCGAGCACCGCGCCGGTCCGCGTCGGTCGGACCGCAGCGAGGGTGGCCGGACCTTCGGCCGCACCGCCGGCACCGGTCGTCCGCGCCGGACGCCGCAGCACTGACCCAGCGCTGATCCAGCACTGACGCTGAAGGCCGTCTCCCCCACGTCGGGGGAGGCGGCCTTCGTCGTGCGCGGGCGCCTTCTGCGGGGTCCACGCCCTCACCCACGTAGGGTGCGGCATGGGGCGGAACTGGTACCTGCTGTGGACCGGCAGCGCGATCTCGGCACTGGGCGACGGGATCTTCCTGGCCGCACTCCCCCTCCTGGCCGCCACCCTCACCCAGGATCCAAAACTGGTAGCGGGCGTCAGCTTCTTCGGCACGCTCCCCTGGCTGCTCGCCGCACTCCCAGCAGGCGCGGCCGCTGACCGCTACGACCCCAGGAAGTTGCTCATAGGCGCGCTCTGGGTGCAGGCCGCACTCCTGGCGGTGCTGGCCACGTTCCACAATGCACACATCGGCTTCCTGTACGGCATGGCATTCCTCATCGGCACCGCCGAGAACCTGCCGCGCGCAGTCGGCCAACCGCTCATCAAAGCCACCGTCGACGACCACCTGCTGGAGCGAGCGAACGGCCGGCTGTTCGCGTCGCAGGCCATTGCGCTGCAGTTCGTGGGACCACCGCTGGGAGGGTTGCTGTTCGCGGTTGCGGCACCGGGGCCGTTTTGGGTGAACGCGCTGACGTTCGCCATCGGAGCGGTGCTGGTCACCAGGATGCGGACCAAGCCGACGAAGCGAGCAGAGCGAGGAAAGGTCCTCGAAGGCTTGCGGTGGCTGAAGAACCACAAGGCGCTGCGAACGATCACGGTGATCACCGCGACGGGAAACCTGTGCATCGCGATGACGATGGCAACGCTGGTGCTGTTCGCTCAGCAACGGCTCGGGCTCACCAACGCGGGCTTCGGGGCGTTGCTCGCGACGCTTGCTTGTGGCGGGGTCGCGGGTGGGCTGCTCGCGGAGCGGATTCTCGCGAAGCTGACGCCGCGCACCACTGTCACGGTGACCGTGGTGCTGATTCCGTTGATGTGGCTGGGGATTGCCACGATCGCGTACGACCTCAAGACCGTTGCGGCGTTCGCGGTCGTCAGTTCGTTCTGCACGGCGGTGTGGGGTGTGGCCACGTCGGTGTTGCGGCAACGGACCGTGCCGACCCATCTGCTCGGCCGCGTCAGCAGCGCGCAGACGCTGATCACCTGGGGTGTTCAGCCGGTCGGCGCGCTGCTGGGCGGGCTCATCGCGGGGTCGTTCGGGTTGCTGGCGCCGTGGTTCGTGGCGGTTGCGCTGCGAACGGTGGTGGGGCTTGTGGCCCTGCGGCCGCTACGTGCTCACTGGCCGGGCGCGGCCTTGAACGTCCACTTGGCCACGGTTCCCGAGCACGACGCCGCGGTCACCTTGCCCGAGGAGTCCCGGTAGCACTTGGTGTTGTGCTGCATGTCCGAGATGGTCTTGTTCGGGTTGATGGACCACTGCTGGGAGGGGCCGCCGTCGCACTTCTTCAGCACGACCTTGCCTGACGACAGCGTGGTGCACTGCTGGGGCGAGCCCTGCTCCATGAACGCGCCGTGGAACTTGAACTGCTGCGCGGCCGAGCCGTTGCAGGTCGCGGTCGACAGCTGCTGGCCGGGGGCGCCCTGCAGGCACTTGCCGGTGGAGTCGTTCTTGTACTCGCCGTTGGTGGTCTTCGGCTTGGCACCGCCGTAGCACTCACCGGTGGAGGTGTTGAAGATCGGCGTCGGGTCCACCGTCAGGTTCGACGGCGGGTTGAGGATGGTCTCCTCCATCACCGGCTTGCCGTCGTCGTGGTAGTTCGTCAGCGCGTCTTCGCAGTCGATGGCGTTCATGGCGTTGCCGCCCTTGCCGCCGATCCACGCGTCGAAGTGCCACAGCTTCGGGCCGCCGTTGGGGCCGTTGCCGTCCCAGTCCTGCTCACAGGAAGAACAGGAGTCCTCCATGATGAAGTACTTCTTCACGCGCGGGAAATAGATCTTCGTGCCCGGCCTGGCTTCCTTGCTGGACGTCGCGAACGTGATCGGGTCCGCGTAGGTGCCCTTGCCGCCGGCCGTGTTGTGGAGCCCCGGATAGGCGATGTCGCCGCCGGGAGGCGTGTTGTCGTACCAGCCGTAGAAGGTCCAGAAGACCTGTTGTGGTGCGGCTGTCGCTGGTGACGAAGCGAACAAACCGGACATCATCAGCACAATGCCTGCCGCCACAGACAAAACGCGTTTCATGCGTACCTCCGCAAGAACCGGTGAACTCAGGGCGGCGTGATTGCAGAGTTCACCGGTCTGGCGGTTTTTGTAAAGGAACTTACCTAACTATTTGCTGAAGCAATGTCGGCGACCGGGCCCACCACGATGATCGCCGGCGGACGAACCTCCCAGGTCTCCATGTCCGCGGCCAGCGAGTCCAAAGTGGACCTGAAGACGCGCTGGGCGGACGTGCTGCCTTCCTGGATCACCGCGACGGGGGTCGAGCCGGGACGGCCCTCCATCAGCGCCGTGGCGAACACACCGGCGCGTTCGACCGCCATCATCAGCACGACGGTGCCCTGCAGGCGTGCGATCGCGGGCCAGTCCACCAGCGAACGCGGGTCGTCCGGCGCCACGTGCCCGGAGACGACGACCACCTCGTGTGCCACTCCTCGGTGCGTCACCGGCACACCGGCCAGTGCCGGAACGCCGAACGCGGACGTCACGCCCGGCACGACGGTGACCGGGATACCGGCCTCGGCGCACGCCAGCAGCTCCTCGAAGCCGCGCCCGAAGACGTACGGGTCGCCGCCCTTCAACCGGACGACGAACTTCCCCTCCTTGGCGCGGTCGATCAGCGTCTGGTTGATGAAGTCCTGCGTGGCCGCACGGCCGTACGGGATCTTCGCGGCGTCCACGACCTCGACGTGCGCCGGCAGTTCTTCCAGCAGTTCGCGCGGCGCCAGCCGGTCCGCGACCACCACGTCCGCGTGGGCCAGCAAACGCTTGCCCTTCACCGTGATCAGCTCGGGGTCGCCGGGACCGCCGCCCACGAGGGCCACCCCGACCGGCGGAGCCGCCTGGTCGGCGATGCGGCCGTCGCGCAGGGCCGCCACGAGACCGTCCCGCACCGCGGCGGAACGGCGGTGCTCACCGCCCGCCAGCACACCGAGCACGAGTCCGTCGTGCGTGCCGACGGCCGGCGTCACGGCCGTGCCCTCGACGGCGATGTCCGCGCGCACGCAGAACACCCGCGCGGCCAGCGCCTCGTCGCCGATCTGCGTGTTCACCTCGACGTTCGAGGTGCAGGCCACCACGTACCAGGCGCCCTCGACGTCACCTGGCTGGAAGCGCCGCTGGTGCCACGTCAGCTCGCCCGCGTCGACCATGCCCTGCACGGCGGGGGTGACGGACGGCGACACGAGCTCGACGGCGGCGCCGCTGGCGATCAGGCGGGGAAGACGGCGCTGCGCGACCGTGCCTCCGCCGACCACGAGGACGCGCCGGCCCCGCAGGTCGAGGCCGGCCAGGTAGTGCTGTTCAAAGGGCATGCGTAGAAGCATCCACACCGGACACGTCGTGTCCACCCGAAGGGAACATCGTCACAGGCTCAACAACTCGAACGAGGTCGCCCGCACCCCGCCGAACCGCCGTCCCACGGCCTCCGCCATCGAGCGCAGGAACGGCTCGGGATCGGCCATGTCGCCGCTCAGCGCAGCGAGATACGCCTTGTGGGCGCGCAGGGATGCCACCGAAGCGTCGAACGAGTCGGTGATGTCCACGGCGTGCGTGGCCAACGGTGAGGACGCCGCCGCCACGTACCGAACCCCGTTCCACGGCTCCAGTCCGAGGTCTTGGAAAATCCACCGGTTGCCCGCATCCCGCACCGCGTCGACGGCCGCCCGGCCGACCGCGATGTGGTCCGCCATGTTCACCCCACCGCCAGGCCAGGTCTCCCGGAAGTTGCCGGTGATCACGACCTCGGGCTTGAACCGGCGGATCGCCGCCGCGATGTCACGCCGCAACGGCACCCCGTACTCGATCACGCCGTCCGGGTGGTCCAGGAACTCGACCTCGGTCACGCCGACCGCCGCGCAGGACGCGATCTGCTCCTCGACCCGCAACGGAGCGCAGACCGCCGGCTCCATCGTGTCGATCCCCGCCTCGCCCCGGCATGCCAGGAGGTACGCGATCCTCTTGCCCTGAGCGGTCCACCGCGCGATCGCGCCCGCACCGCCGTACTCCATGTCATCGGGATGAGCGACGACGACCAGAGCGCTCGACCAGTCCTCCGGCACAGCTTCCAGATCAGCCATGCCCCGCAGGATGCGCGTGCACGTGGGCACGCTGCAACCGATGCACCGCGTGCCTGAGGCGATGTTCGACGTCGTGCGAAATCCGATGAGCCTCGGCCACCGAGATCTCCGGCGAGACCACCACCGTCAACTCGGCCAGCTGGCCGTGCCCGGACCAACGCAGCCGCACGTCCTCCACGGCGAGCACGCCCGGCGTGGCACCCGCGACCTCCGACGCCTGCCCCACCACGGAGGGATCGGCCGCGTCGAGCAACCGCCCGAACACCTGCCGCCCCGCGTCGATCAGCACGATCCCGATCAGCACCGCGACCACCAGGCCGACCAGCGGGTCGACCCACCACCAGCCGAGCCACGAGCCGAGGGCCGCGGCGAGCACCGCGAGCGACGTGTACCCGTCCGTGCGGGCATGCAGGCCGTCCGCGACCAGCGCCGCCGACCCGATCCGCCGGCCGACCCGGATGCGCCAGCGCGCCACGAACTCGTTGCCCGCGAACCCGACCAGCGCGGCCACCGCCACCGCCGGAACGGCCGAGACCGGCCGCGGATCGACCAGTCGCGAGACCGACTCGACGGCCGCGAACACGGCGGAGAACGCGATCAGCACCACCACGAGCACGCCGGCGAGGTCCTCGACCCGCCCGTAGCCGTACGGGAAACGCACGGTCGCGGCCCGGCGGCTGAGCCAGAACGCGATGCCCAGCGGCACGGCCGTCAGAGCGTCGGCGAAGTTGTGCACGGTGTCGGCGAGCAACGCCACCGACCCGCTGAACACCACGACCACGGCCTGGAACACCGCCGTCGCCATCAGAACGGCGAACGACCACCACACCGCCTGCTGAGGATCGGTGTGGTGGCCGTGACCGTGACCGTGTCCATGCCCCAAGCCCATGACAGCAGACGCTACCGCGAATTCGTCCACTGTGGACTAATGCACAGCTTTGCCTACTGCCAGGTGCTTGCTGCTGCTAGAGCTGTGCGGTGATGACCGAGTAGTAGGGAGCGATCCTGCCGTACACACCGGGGTAACCGGCTGCCGCGCAGCCACGGCCCCAGGACGTGTCACCGATGAGCTTGCCACCGAACACCAGCGGGCCACCGGAGTCGCCCTGGCAGGTGTCCACGCCACCCTGCGGGAAGCCCGCGCACACCATCGAGGTGTTGCTGTACTGCGGGTACGCGGTCTTGCAGGTCGAGTCGGAGGTCAGCGGCACGTTGGCCTTCAGCAGGTACCGGGAGGCGGAACCGCCGGAGGACGTGGTGCCCCAGCCGAGGATCAGCGCCGAGTTGCCCGCCGCGTAGAGCGCGGTGTCCTGCGGCGTGGCGAGCGGCAACGTGGCCGAGTTGATGTTGCGGTCCAGCGTCAGCACCGCGACGTCGAAGCCGGCGGTCGCGGTCGTGTAGCTCGGGTGCACCCAGATCCTGGTCACGTTCGCGACCGTGCCCGCGGTGCTCTGCTTGTCGTCACGTCCGTGCACGACGCGCGTGCTGGCCGGCGTGCGCCCCTTCACGCAGTGCGCGGCGGTGACGACCTTGTTGGCCTTCGTCAGCGTGCCTCCGCAGAACTGCGATCCGGCGGTCGACGCGAGGAAGACGACCCACGGGTACGTGGCGGTGCTGGCCCGCGTGCCACCGACGACCATGGGCGACACGTCGCCGGCGTTGGCCGCGGGGGCTACGAAGAAGATGCTCGCGAGAGCGGAAACAATGACGGACACGATCAGGCGACGCAGGGTTTTCGCCATGTTGCCAGTCCTTCCCGATGACGCTGTGTGTGCAGGGTGTCGAGCGGCGGCACACACAGCGTCACGGGAGGATCTTTAGTCACACAAGAGCCAAGAGTCTGACTTGTCCGGCTTCACAGTTGACTAACCGATTTCACGCGCCTTGAAAGCCGCCTGCACAGTGGCGGCGTCGGCGTCACCGTAGAGCTTCTTGGCTGCGGCGACAGTCGCTGCGGCGGCCGCCGCGAACGTGGTCGAAGGCGCGTACGAGAACTGGCCTTCCAGCACGATCTTGGCCGCCTTGTCCCTGCCGAACGCCTTGTAGACGTCGAACAGGGCGCGTGACCAGATCTGACCGTCGTGGTGGACGGAACCGTTGCGGTCGGAGTACTTCAGCTCGGTGTCCGTGCGGCGCAGGCAGTGCGGCGTCTCGGTCGTGTAGAACGTCGCGTCCCAGTCCATGATGCACGCCAGCGGCACCGTGGCCGTGTCCTTCGCGTCGCGCGAGGACATGATCAACGCCCACCAGTCGCCGAAGCCCTCACCGATCGAGCCCGCCTCCGTGGTGGAGCCGAAGCCCGGCACCTGGGCGTCCTGGATCGCGTGGCCGAGCTCGTGCCAGACGACCTCGACGTCCTCGGCGTCGTCGACGCCACCCGTGCCGAAAGTGATCTGGTCCTTGTTGGGGTCGTAGAACGAGTTGTCGTCGCTCAGGCCGAGCGTGGTGATCTTCTGCGCCTCGTTGTTGATGTTCTTGAAGCCGAGGCCCTGGATGTACTTCTGCGCTTCCGTCACGCCCCAGTAGGCGTTGACCTGCTCGAAGAAGTCGTTGCTGCGCTTGTAGTCGAACTTGTTGCTCTTGTTGTACGCGAGCTTGCTCTTGGCACCGTTCAGCAGCGCGTACTTGCCCTTGAGGTAACCCGAACCGTCCAGATCGGACAGCGTGACCGACCGGTACGCGGCGGCGGGCACGGCCGAGTCGGCGTCGTTCGCGTCGGCCAGGCTCTGGTTCTGCTGCGACGCAACGGGATTCGGGCTGAACACCTTGCCGGTGCCGTCCACGTGCTTGACCAGGCTCTCCGACTTCACGACGGCACCGGACTCCGCGTGCACCAGGGTGCGCTCGGATCCCTTGCCGTTGTCGGAGATCACCTCGTAGACGAGACCCGTACCGGGCAGCACCGAGAGCTTGGTGTTCTCCGGGACACCGGTCGACCTGGTCCTGGCGTGGTCCTCGGTGACGGCGGGCGTCAGGTCCACCGCGCCGACCGCGAGCCTGCCGTCGTCGACGGTCTTCGCACCGGTCGCTTTGTCGAGATGCTCGACGTAGTAGGCACCCAGCACGGGTTTTCCGTCGTAGGTCTGCTCGTACCAGGTGTGCGTGGCGGTGAGGGAATCACGGACGGCCAGCAGGCGCAGGCCTTCCTTGGGAGCGGCGGCGTTGGCGTTGAGCGTGAGCAGGGACAGGGCGACGCCGGCCGTGCAGGCCACCGCGACGAGACGACGCGATCTCATGTCGGTCTCCAGTGCTTTCGGGCCCGATGCAGGGGTGGGCCGTGTGCACGCCGACGGTAATCAACAAAACTTGTGGAGAGACCCTACGAAAGACGGAAAACCATTAGCGGTCCCATACTCCGGGAACAACAATTACGTCGGCTTCGACCGGATTGTCCAGCGTTGGCCCGGTTCCCAAAGCGATGAACGCGACCGCCGCACCGAGCGCGGCGAGCTCCTGCGCACCCTCGTGGCGAACCTCGGTGCCCGCCCGCAGCAGTGGCGCGACCGCGTCGATCGCTTCCGGTGCACCGACCACGAACGCGGCGCGGCGGATCTCCGACTCCGCGCGCGGAGTGCGTTCCTCCGCTGCACCGGGACCGAGCCCGACGAGCGCGAGCCGGCCGCGCGGCAACACCCGTGCCGCGGCCACGGTCACGTTGTCCCGCTTGAACTTCTCGGCCGCCAGCTCGACCGGCGCACCCTGCCCGACCGTCTGCGCGCCACGCACCGCCGCCGCCTCCGCGACGCTCGCGGTGCCCAGCGAGTTGCGCACCACCGAACTCGGGTTCGGCACGCCGATCTCGGCCAGCTCGCCGGTGGGGAACGTCAGCAGTTCGGCGGTGTCGCCGTGCCAGAAACCCCAGTCCTCCACGGCATCCACGATGCCGGGTTCCTCGGCTTTGACGTCCGCCGTCGCAAAGGCCTTGATGGCGCGCAGATCCAGCCCGCCCTGCGCGTCCAGCTCCGCCAGCGCGGCACCGACGCTCGTGGCCGAGGCACCCCGCGTCGAACCCACGCCGACCACGAGCGTGCGCGGCACGATCCGCAGCACGTTGTCCTTGGCGCCGGCGGCGCGGTCGTCGATCACGATCATCCACGTCGCGTCCTCGCCCGCCGCGATCACGTTGGGCGGCAGGGCGGGCAGCGGGAAGTTCAACGGGTTGCGCAGCACGACCGTCTCGCCGGCCTCGATGGCCGCGGTGCAGCCCTCGACATCGCCGTCGGCGGTCGCGTCGAGCTGCTCCACGAGCTCGTCCAGCACCGAGTCGATCGACGGGCCGCCGGTCACCACGGCCGTGCGGTCGAGACAGTCGGCGATGTGCCGGGCGAACGCGTCCGCGTCGCCTGCCAGTGCCACCACGAAGTGCGCGTCGACGCAGACCACCGCGGGGTCGGATCCCTTGTCCCGCAACAGGGGTGCGATCAGGCGAACCGCGGTACCCGCGTCCAGGAACAGGACCACAGCACCGAGCCGCGGCCACAGCTTCTGCACGGCGGGCTTGACCGGACCGTCGGGCACGACCGCGTCGGCACCCAGCAGACCGGCCAGATCGGCGGCGTCACCACGTTGTGCGGGGCCGGCGAAGACCCCGATCACTTCTTGGTCCCCCACAGCAGCGTGACCGGGACGGCCGGAGCGAACCCCGAGTCGAGCAGCCGGGAGGCGGTCCAGTGCACGCCCTCCACCTCGTATCCGGCGGCCTGCAACGCGTCACGGGCGGGCACGATCTCGTCCACCCGTTCCGTCGCGACGACCACACGGCGGGCGGACACCGCGGCGCACGCCTTGACCGCGGCAAGGTCACCGCGGCCGACGAACACCGCGTCCGGGCGCGGCAACGAAGGCGCATCCAGCTCGGCTTCCTCGACCCGGACGTCGACACCGTGAGCGGACGCGTTCGCGATGATTCGCACGCACTGCACCGGATCAGGCTCCACCGCGAGCACCGCGGCACCCAGGCGCGCGCACTCCACGGCGACCGCGCCCGACCCCGCCAGCACGTCCCACACCAGGACACCGGGCCGCGGGGCCAGCCTCGCCAGCACGAAGGCGCGGACCTCGGCACCCAGGACGTGCGAGCGGCTGGCGAACGCGTCGTCCGGCAGCGCCCAGTCGTGGCCGAGGAGGAACTCGTTGTCCGCCAAGCACAACACCGCGTCCGGCGCGGTCCAGCGGCGGGTCACCGCGTCGCGCGGGTCGAGCGTGGTGAGCTCGCCGGAGTCCGACACCGTCAGCGTGCGGCGCCAGCCCGCGAGGCCGGCGGCGATCTCGGCGGGGCCGATGCCGTCGGCGAGCTCGACGATCACGGCCGAGCGGGCGCGGCACACGTTCAGCGCCGGGCGCAGGCCGTCCGCGGCATCGACGATCTCGACGGGACGCCCCGCCGCCTGCCGCAGCCGCTCCACCGAGGCTGTCATCAGCTGTTCGGACGCTTGGGCTTACGGGCCGCCGGCTTCTTCTTCTGCGTGGCCGTCGAGGCCCGCACGGTGGGCGGCTTCGGCTTCTCGGCCGCGACCACGGTCAGCTTCGGTTTCGGCTTCGGGTCGGGCTCCTCGGCGGGCTTGCGCACCGACTGCTGGAACTCCTCGACCGCGTTCCACGCCGGGTTGGGCTCGGCCGGAGGAGCGTCCGGCGTGGCGGGGACGGGTTCGTCGGTGCGCGTGGCGATGCGCGTGGCGGCACGACGCGACCAGCGGGTCGGGCGGGCGGCGCGGATCGGCTCGTCCACCGAGACGGTGGCCGACGCCGAAACGCGGCGCGTGGGCGCCTTCACCGCGGCGCCGACCAGGAACAGGGTCGGGCGGTACAGCTTGTGCAGCTTCACCACGGACTCCAGCTCGCCGACCGTGGTCTGCACGACCAGCTCGTCCGGCTGGCTCACCTTGTACGCGACGACGACCGGCGTGGTCTCCGCGTACCCACCGGCCAGCAGCTTCTCCACGAACTGGCCGGTGCGCGCACCCGAGACCGTCGCGGCCATCGTGGTCTGCAGCTCGGCGAACTCGCGGACGAGCTCGCTGCTCTCCGGCGAGATGAGCACGGTCGACGACGCCTCGGTCAGCGTGAGCTCGCGGCCGATCTTCGCCGCGGCGGCGGCCACGACCGACACACCCGGCACGACGTCGACCTCGAGACCCAGGCGCACGCACAGGTCGTGCTGCTCCTGCACACCACCGCCGGTCGCGGCGTCGCCCGCGTGCAGGCGCACGACCGTCTGACGCGACGCGGCGGCACGGCGGTACATGTCCGTGATCTCCTCGGGCGTCACGCGCGAGAAGTCGACCAGTTCGGCGTCGGCGCGCGCGTGGTCGCGGACGCACTCGGCGTCCACCGCACTGGGAGCCCAGATCACGACGTCGGCTTCCGCGATGCGGCGCGCGCCTCGGAGAGTGATGAGGTCGGCGGCACCGGGACCGGCGCCGACGAAGGAGACCCGACCGGTCGTCGTCACGACAGCTCCACAGGGGTTTCGGCGAGAGGCTTAGGCGAAGACCGTACCGTCTGCCACTCCTGCCACGAACGGGTGGCAGGCCCGCACGAACCGGGCTACGGCTTCCGGATCACCGGCCGGGTGCGTGTGGAGGTACGACGCGTGCACGCCACCGACCACGAAACCCTCGGCGACAGGCCGGGAATCGACGCCGCGCCAGTGCCACGCGGGCGGGGTCGAGTGCGGTGTGGACAGCTGCGTGCGGTGGAACTCGTGGCCGGTCACGCGACTGCCGGGCGGGTGCAGCGGCGAACCCGTGGACGCCACGGCGTCCCGGTAGCCCAAGGTCAACTTCGGGGTCATGGACCCGTCTGCGTCGAGCACGCCGCACATCGGATGCCCGTCGAGCGACCGCGCCAGGTACAGCAACCCACCGCACTCGGCGTGGACCGGCGCACCCGATCGAGCGAACCGACTGACGGCCTCGCGCAACTTCACGTTGGCCGACAGGGCTTCCGCGTGCTGTTCGGGGAAACCTCCCGGCAACACCAGACCGGCGGTGCCTTCCGGAAGATCTTCGTCGCGCAACGGATCGACGACCGCCACGGCCGCGCCCGCTGCTTTGAGCACCTCGACGTGCTCGGCGTAGCCGAACGTGAAAGCCGCTCCGCCCGCGATGGCGACCAGTGGCTCACCGGCGACCCGCTCGACCTGCGGTTCCCACGCGGCGACCGCCATCGCCGGCACCGACGACGCCAGCGCCCGCACCGCGTCGAGATCGACGTGTTTGGCCACCGCGGCGGCGATCGCGTCGACCGCGGCGACCGCCTCTGAGCCGTGCTCGGCCGCCGTCACGAGCCCCAAATGCCGTGAGGGCAACGAAAACTGAGTGTCCCTCGGCAACACGCCGAGCACGTCGAGGCCCACCTCGTCGCACGCGGACCGCAGCACCTGCTCGTGGCGTTCCGAGCCGACCTGGTTGAGGATCACGCCGCCGAGCCGGACCGTCGGGTCGTAGCCGCGGAAACCGTGCAGCAGCGCGGCGAGTGATCGACTTTGCCCGCGTGCGTCCACGACGAACAGCACGGGCGCGTTGATCAGCTTGGCGACGTGCGCGGTCGAGCCGACCCCCGCGGTGTCCACCCGGCCGTCGAACAGGCCCATCACGCCCTCGACGACCGCGATGTCGCAGCCCTTCGAGCCGTGCGCGAAGAGGCCGGGGATCCGCTCCTCGCCGACGAGCACCGGGTCGAGGTTGCGCCCCGGCCTGTTCGTGGCGAGCGAGTGGTAGCCGGGGTCGATGTAGTCGGGGCCGACCTTGAACGGCGCGACCCGCGACCCGGCCCGGCGCAACGCGGCCATGAGGCCCGTCGCGACCGTGGTCTTGCCGCTGCCCGAGGCGGGGGCCGCGACGACCAGCCGATTCACCACTCGATCCCCCGCTGTCCCTTCTGGCCGGCGTCCATCGGGTGCTTGACCTTGGTCATCTCCACCACGAGGTCGGCTGCGTCGATCAACTTCTCCGGCGCGTACCGGCCGGTGATCACCACGTGCTGGTGGCCGGGGCGGTCGGCGAGCGTCTGGACGACCTCGTCCACGTCGATCCAGCCCCAGTGCAGCGGGTAGGTGAACTCGTCGAGCACGTAGAAGCCGTGACGTTCGGACCGGAGCCGGCGCTGGATCTCGTGCCAGCCTTCGAGTGCGGCCGCGGCGTGGTCGTCCTCGGTGCCCTGCTTGCGTGACCAGGACCAGCCCTCGCCCATCTTGTGCCACTCGACGGCGCCGCCCTCGCCGGTCTCCTCGTGCAGCCGGCCGAGCGCCTTGAACGCGGACTCCTCGCCCACCTTCCACTTGGCGGACTTCACGAACTGGAACACGCCGATGTCCCAGCCCTGGTTCCAGCCGCGCAGCGCCATGCCGAACGCGGACGTCGACTTCCCCTTCATCTCACCGGTGTGCAGCATCAGCAACGGCCGGTTGCGGCGCTGCCGGGTGGTCAGGCCGTCCTTCGGCACCTCGGTGGGTTGTCCCTGTGGCACTGGGGTTTCTCCTTAAGCCGCGCGGACCACGCCAGCGAGGTGGTCGGCGCTGAGCTGGTCGAGCCGGACGCAGGTGCCCTGGAGCGCCTCGGCGATCTTCTGCGCGAGGCCGAGCCGGATGTGGCCCTGTTCGCAGTCCACGACCACGACCGCGGTCTGCTCGAGCAGGCCCGCCGCCTTGATCGCGTCCTTCATCGGGTCGCCGCCGAGGCCGCTCGAGGTGGCGCGGCCGTCCGTCAGCAGCACCACGAGCGGGCGCTTCTGCGGGTCGCGCAGCCGTTCGATCTCCAGCACCCGGTGCGCCTTGAGCAGCCCGTCCGCGAGCGGCGTCCTGCCACCGGTGCGCATCTTCTTGAGGCGCGTCGCGGCCGCGTCCACGGACGTCGTCGGGGGCAGGGCGACCTCGGCGGTCTGGCCGCGGAACGTCACCACGCCCACCTTGTCGCGCCGCTGGTAGGCGTCGCGCAGCAACGAGACGACCGCGCCGCTGACGGCCGACATCCGCTGCCGCGCGGCCATCGAGCCGGAGGCGTCGACGACGAACAGGATGAGGTTCGATTCCTTGCCCTCGCGGACCGCCCTGCGGAGGTCGGCGCCGGTGAGGACGAGCCCGGGACCGCTGCGGCCACGTGCG
The DNA here is from genome assembly GCF_044455585.1 of Lentzea sp. NPDC051213. Lineage (NCBI taxonomy): Bacteria > Bacillati > Actinomycetota > Actinomycetes > Pseudonocardiales > Pseudonocardiaceae > Lentzea > Lentzea sp. NPDC051213. Next base: position 28,946 of record NZ_JBITEX010000011.1, on the reverse strand, counting down.
TTCTGGTGCGGTGCCGCGTTCGTCAGCGTGTCGACGAGGTGCAGCCCGTTGCCGTCCACTTTGGAGGAACGGACGATCCGGCCGGTGCGGGCGCGGGCCCTGGAACGCTTGCCCGGCGCGCCTTCCCCGACACCGGGGACCTCCAGCAGCCGCGCCTTGAACGCGGGCGCGGGTTCCGGCGCGGGCCGGTCGTTGGGCGCGTTCCCGTTGCCCGCCGGGCCTTCCTGCGGTTCGGGCAGCTCGCCACCACCGGGACCGTCGTCGTCCGGTCCCTCTGGCTCTTCGGCGTGCTCGGCGGCCTGGCGCATCGCGTCCTCGAGCTGCTGCTCCTCGATACCCGGCTCGTCGAACGGGTCACGCCGCCGCCGGTGCGGCAGCGCGAGCCGGACCCCGACCTCGACGTCCGACTCCTCGACCTGCTCGCTGCCCCGCCACGCGGCGTGCGCGGTGGCGGCACGGGCGACCACGAGGTCCGCGCGCATGCCGTCGACCTCGAAAGCCGCGCAGACAGCGGCGATCCGGCGCAGCTCACTGTCCGGAAGGGACACCGCCTTGAGGTTCTCCCGCGCGGTGGTGATCTGCTGCTTGAGCTTGGCGTCCTCCGCCGCCCACTGCCCGGCGAACGTCACGGGGTCGGCCTCGTAGGCGAGCCGGCGCCTGATCACCTCGGTGCGGATGTGCACGTCCCGCGCGGCCTTGACCGCCACGGTCAGCCCGAACCGGTCGAGCAGCTGCGGCCGCAGCTCGCCCTCCTCCGGGTTCATCGTGCCGACCAGCAGGAACTGCGACGGGTGCGACACCGAGACGCCTTCGCGCTCGACGTGTGCGCGCCCCATCGCGGCGGCGTCGAGCAGCAGGTCGACCAGGTGGTCGTGCAGCAGGTTGACCTCGTCGACGTAGAGCACGCCCCGGTGCGCGGCGGCGAGCAGTCCCGGTTGGAACGCCCGCACGCCCTCGGTCAGCGCCTTCTCCAGGTCGAGCGACCCCACCAGCCGGTCCTCGGTGGCGCCGACGGGCAGCTCGATCAGCCTCGCGGGCCGCCGTTCGATCCGTTCGTGCGGCGCGTCCGGGCAGTCGGTGGTGCCGGGCGCGCACCCGAAGCGACAGCCTTCGGAGACTTGGAGTTCCGGCAGCAGCGCGGCCAGGGCACGCACGATCGTCGACTTCGCGGTCCCCTTCTCGCCGCGCACGAGTACGCCGCCGATGCCGGGATGCACGGCGTTCAGCAAGAGGGCCAGCCGGAGGTCGTCGTGACCGACGACAGCCGAAAAGGGGAACATGCTCGGCGAAGTCCTTCCTCGGGTGTCCACGCCCGCGGTCGGTGATCAAGAGGGGGACGAGTTCCTGACTCCCGGTTTCTCCAGATCCGGTCACAGTCGCGGGACGGCGCCGGATTCGCACCGGCTTCCTCGTACACCCCTCACAGCCCCGGCATCGTCGCATTTCGCCGGGGACGGACCAACCCCGCAGTCAGGTGGCCTTCACGACAGAGCGCTCCGCCGACGCGCTGACCCCGATGATCACCAGCGTGATCACGACCCCGATGAGGATCGCGGTCGACGCACCGGACAGCTCCAGCGCCACCGCCGAGATCGACGCGGACCCGCCGTACCCGATCCCGGCGAAGGCGTACATGACCGAGTACGCGGCCGCGTGAGCGTGCGTCGGCAGGCGTTCACGCAGGGAGAGGCTCCGCGACACCATCGCCCCTGCCTGGAACAACCCCGCGAACAGCAGACCGACGGTGATGCCCGGCAGACCTGGCAGGAAGACCGTGATGCCGATGCACAGCGCCATGCCGACGAGCAGCACCAGGCTGTGCAGCCGCACCGACCCAGGCCAGGTGCGCAGGCCGTAGATCAGCGCGCCGGCCGCGCAGGCGAGCGCGAACCAGGTGAGCATCGGCCCCGACCAGCCGTAGGCGATGCCCCGTTCCTCGAGCAGCGCGGGCAGCATCAGCTCGGTCGCCGCGAACAGCGCGTTCGACGCCGAGCTGGTGAGGAAGATCGGCCACGCGGCGAGCAGTGACCGGCTGATCGGCGCGGTGACGCGTTCGGGTTCCGGCAGCCACCCCAGTGTCACTGCCGCCACCAGCAGGAACGCGGCCGCCACCAGCATCGGGGCGCCGGGGTGGATCAGGAACGACAGCGCCGCGGCCAGCGCGGGTGCCGCCGCCCACACGATCTGCGACAGCACGGCCTCGGCGCTCAGCGCCCGTGCGACCTTCTCCTCCCGCACGAGCGAGGTCAGCATCGCGCGGGTGCCGCCGGGCGCGGCCGCCGGTGCGGCTCCGGCGAGGAACACCAGCGCGAGCAGCACCACCCCGTCGGCGAACGGCGTCGCGGCGAACGCGAGTGCGCCGACGACCAGACCCGCCGGCAGCTGGCGGCGGGAGCGGCCCAGCCGGGCGCCGAGCACGGAGGCGCCCACGATCTCGCCGATCACGTACACCGCGGTCGCGATCGCGCCGAACGAGAAGCCGCCGGTGCCCGCTCGCCCTAGGAACACCAGCGAGATCGGTGCCATCGCGACGGGCAGGCGGCTGCCGACCGCGACCAGGCCCCAGAGCCAGAGCTGCCGGGTCACAGCAGGCCGGTGAAGTGCTGCCAAGCCTCCCGGACCTCCTCGCCCGTCCACTCCAGCGCCGGACCGGCAACAGTGACCTCGGTCTTGGCCAGCCGCCCATCCCGCCAGAACTTCCCGAGGAACTTCCCGCTCAGCTCAGTCAGCCGAGCCGGGTCACCCGGCAGGTGCAGCGAGAACTGGTGCGTGTGCGGCTCCGGCTGCCCCATCGCCTCCGCCACGACCTTGGCGTGCGCCACGTAGGAACCCAACCGAGGCAGCACGGTGTCCAGGCCGTGCAGCGCGGAGAGCGCGGCGGGCCACTGCTGGAACAGCATGCCGCCGTACCGGTGCCGCCAGACCCGCGCCTGGTCGACGAAGTCCTGGGTGCCAGCCAAAGCCGCCCCCGAGATGCCTTCCAAAGACTTGTAGAACGACACGTAGACCGAGTCGAACAGCCCGGCGATCTCCTCCAGCGGCTTGCCCAGCCCGTACGTGCTCTCCCACAACCGCGCGCCGTCGAGGTGCACGACCGCGTCCCGTTCGCGGGCGGCGTCGACGACCGAGGTGAGCTCGTCCCGGGTCGGCAGGATGAAGCCGGCCTCGCGGTCGGGTACCTCGACCAGCAGCGTGCCGAACGGCTCGGGGCAGGTGGCCACCTCGTCGTTGCCGACCTTGATCGGGCGAAGACCGGACAGCACGGTCAGCGCGTCGTCCTCGTGGGTGATCGGGTGCGCCTGCGGGTGCATCGCCACGATCGGGTTGTGCGTGCGGTCGGCCCAGCACTTGAGCGCGATCTGCTGCGCCATCGTCCCCGTCGGCACGAACAACGCCGCCTCGGTGCCCAGCAGCTGCGCTACCCGCGTCTCCAGCGCGCCTACCGGGCCGCCGTCGCCGTAGCGGTCCGGATCCACGTCCGGGACCGGGCCGAGCGTCTCTAGCAGCGTCCTCTTGGTGACTCCGGAGAGCTGACGGTTCATCACCCAGGCATCAAACCTCAGGTCAACGACTCACGGCCACCGACTTAGGCGCGCGGAACGACAGGAGGTTCAGCCACTCGGGAACTCCACCGTCCAACCGCAACGACGGCTCGTGCGTGGCGACGGTCCGCAGCACCACCGCTGCTTCCAGCCGCGCCAGCCCGGCGCCGAGACAGAAGTGGCGCCCGTACCCGAACGCCAGGTGCCGAGGGTCGTTCTCCTTGCCGCTCAACAACAACACGAGCTCAGCACCGGCAGGCACCCGCACGCCGGACAGCACGACCTCACGGGCCGTGAGGCGCCGCCAGGTCACCACGGGCGTCTCCGTCCGCAGCACGTCCTCCACGAACGACTCCGCCACGCCAGGCGCAGGCAGAGAAGACCACAACGAACGGTCCTGCAACGCACGCCGCAACGCCGTGGACAACAACTGAGTCGTCGTCTCCTGACCGGCGATCAGCAGGAAGTAGCAAAGGCCGGCGGAGTCCTCAGCGGAGACACCGGCATCGGCCAACGCGCAGAACAGCTCTCCGTCCCGCGCGTGGTAGCGCTTGATCAGCCACTGGTGGAAATCGCCGACGTCGTCGACGAGCTCCATCTGCCGCTCGACGGAGATGTCTCCCCAGAAGAACTCCAGCGACCCGGTGCTCCACCGCTTCAACGTCGGGATGTCGACGTTCTCCAGCCCCAGCAGGTCCATCAGCACGATCGCCGGCAGGTCCCACGCGAGCGAGCGCACGAGATCCGTGCCACCAAGGCGTTCCAAAACGAGGGAACGGATGCGAGGCTCCGCAGCGGCGACGCGGGCCGGCGTGAAGAACGACGCCACCAGGCGGCGCAGGCCGGCGTGCGACTCCGAACCGTTGTTCGCGAGCGTCGGCGGCAGCGAGAAGCGGGCCCTCACCAGGGCGCGCAGGGCAGCGGGCGCCACCGGGGTGACGGCGGTCAGTGCGTTGTCAGGCAGAAAAGTCAGCGGATCGGCGAGGACCGCGCGCACGTCGTCGTAGTCCGACACCACCCAGCGGCCGTCGCAGAACTGCACCGGTGAGGTGAGTTCGGCGCGCGTGAAGGTGAACAGGTCCACGAGCGGCACGCTAGTCGGCGGATGGGAGACTCAGTCGGTGACCGTGAGCACAACTGAGGCGATTTCCAGTGGTGGTGAGTCGACGTTCGACTGGATCGACGTCCGCGCTGAGGCGCGCGCCAAGGCGGGTCTGACCCGGCGACTGCGCCCGCGCACCGCCGACTCCACGGACCTCGACCTCGCCAGCAACGACTACCTCGGGCTCGCGAAGGACAAGCGCGTCGCGGGTGCCGCGGCGGCCGCCACGCTGAAGTGGGGCGCGGGCTCCACGGGGTCACGCCTGGTCACGGGCTCGACGGAGCTGCACGCCGAGCTGGAGTACGAGCTCGCGAACTTCTGCGGCAGCCAGTCGGCGCTGGTGTTCTCCAGCGGCTACGCGGCGAACCTGGGCGCTCTCACGGCGCTCACCGGACCCGGCACGGCGATCGTCGCCGACCAGCACATCCACGCCTCGCTGATCGACGGCACGCGGCTGTCCAAGGCGGACGTCGTCGTCGCGGACCACTGCGACGTCGGCAAGGTCCGGCACGCGCTGGAGACCCGCGGCAAGCGGCGCGCGATCGTGGTCACCGACTCGGTCTTCAGCGTCGACGGCGACATCGCGCCGCTCAACGAACTGCACGAGGCCTGCCGCGCGAACGGCGCCGCACTCGTCGTCGACGACGCGCACGGCCTCGGGGTCGTCGGCCCCGGCGGCCGGGGTGCCGTGGCCGCGGCGGGCATCATCAGGGCGCCGGACGTGATCACGACGCTGACGCTGAGCAAGTCGCTCGGCGCGCAGGGCGGCGCGGTGCTCGGCCCGAGCCGGGTGATCAAGCACCTGATCGACACCGCGCGCACGTTCATCTTCGACACCGGCCTCGCGCCGAGCAGCGCGGCGGCGTCCCTCGCGGCGATCAAGATCCTGCGCGAGGAGCCGGACCGTCCCGAGCGGGCGCTGACCGTGGCGCACGACCTGAGCCACCGCTTGAAGGAAGCCGGTTTCCAGGCCAGCACGCCCACCGCCGCCGTGGTCAGCGTGCGGGCACCGAGCCCGGAACAGGCGTTCCAGTGGGCCGAGAACTGCCGCACGAACGGCGTGCTCGTCGGCTGCTTCCGGCCGCCGTCGGTGCCGGACCAGATCAGCAGGCTGCGGCTCACCGCGCGCGCCGATCTGACCGAGGCCGACATCGAGCGCGCGGTGCGCGTGATCAGTGAGTGCGCCGCATCCGCAGGTGTGGAATCCCGTCCTCGATGAACTCCGCACCCTCGGGCACGAAGCCGAACGACGCGTAGAAGTCCACGACGTACGTTTGCGCGTCCAGCACGCACTGCACGTTGCCGACGTCAGCCAGAGCCGCCTGCATCAGCCGGCGGCTGAAACCACGGCCACGAGCCATGCGCGCGGTGGCGACGCGGCCGATGCGGAACGTGTCGCCGGGCTCCTCGGTGAGCCGCAGGTACGCGAGCGGTTCGTGCGATCCCTCGGCTTCCAGCCAGAAGTGCCGGGTCCCCTGTTCGAGATCACGGCCGTCCACATCGGCGTAGACGCAGTTCTGCTCGACGACGAAAACGTCCTGACGCAGCCGCAGGATCGCGTACAGCTGGGTGGGGCTCAGATCGAGTCCCCACTGCCGTCGCAGGGTGGCGGGAAAAGGAGTGGTTCGCACCGCACCTTGGATATCAGAAGCCGAGCGTCGACCGGTAGTGCGTCAGCCGGGTGTAGACGCCCGGCTCGTCCGGCCGCGCGCACCCCCGTCCGAACGAGACGACGCCCGCGAGCCTGCCCCGCACGACCAACGGCCCGCCCGAGTCACCGGTGCACGCGTCGCGGCCCCCACGACCGGCGCACAGCATCGCGCCGGGCCGGAAATCCGGTTCCTTCGCGAGGCATTCGGCGTCGGACAGGATCGGCACCGTCACCTTGCGCAGGGTCATGGCGGGCGGGGTGTTCTCCGCCGTGCGGCCCCAGCCGAGCACCACGCCGTCGTCGCCCGCGTCGCCGAGCGCGATCGTCCGGTACGGCAGCGGCCGGGCGAGCGTCAGCACCGCCACGTCGTCGCCCTTGGTGACCTCGCGGTAGTCGGGGTGCCGCCAGATGCTCGCGACGGACGCCTCGACGCCTTCGCCGGTCCGCAGGTCCGTGCGGCCGGCGATCACCCGCAGGTGCTCGGCCGGGCGCTGGTTCTTGCCGAGCACGCCCTTCAGCGTCGCGCAGTGCGCTGCCGTCATGACCTTGTCCGGGGCGACGAGCGCGCCACCGCAGATCAGCTGGCCGTCCGGGGTGGTGATCGCCACAACCCACGGGGAGTCCGCAACCCGCGCGGGTGTCCCCCCAACGATCGCATCAGCCGGTGAACCACCGCTGACCAGCGCGATCACCGCTACCAGCACGGCAAGTCGCTTACCCCTCACGGACCACTCCTCGTTGCTCCAGGTGGACGATCGGTCACCAACCGTAGCGATCGCGCTAGGACGACGTCAAAACCGGAGATTCTCGTGTTAGTGTCCCGTCAGGCCGAAGATTTTACGGCCAGTGGCACAGATCACGGGGGTATCGACGGTGTTGTTCGACTTCGGCCAGGTTCCGGCCTTCCTCATCGCGTGCGCGGTCGTCATCGTGACCCCCGGTGTTGACGCGTTCTTGTTGCTGCGCACGTCGTTGCGCTCCGGCACCCGCGCCGGACTGCTGGCGCTGGCGGGCATCCACTCGGCCGCCGCGGTCCAGGTGGCGCTGGTGATCTCGGGCCTCGGCGTGGTGCTCGCGCAGTACCCGATGGTGCTCACGGCACTGCGCTGGATCGGTGCCGGCTACCTGCTCTACCTCGCGGTTTCCATCACGCGAGGGCTGATCAAGCGCTCCGGCGGCGAGCCGGAGGAGGTCATGAGCAACCGGCCGTTCCGGCAGGGCTTCCTGACCAACATCACGAACCCGAAGATGATCCTGTTCTCACTGGCGTTCCTGCCGCAGTTCATCGGATCGGGTGAACCGGCACCGCAGCTCGCGATGCTCGCCGTCGTGTTCCTCGGACTCGCCGCCGTGTGGGAGCTGATGATCGTGCTGGCCGCTTCACGGGTGGCCGGTCGGCTGCACCGGCCCGGTGTGACGACCGCGCTCGACGCGGTGTGCGCGGCCGTCTTCCTCACCATGTCCGTCGGGCTGGTCCTCTAAGGCTCACGCGAGGCGGAGATACCACCTCTGATGCTGCGAGCTCGGGCCGAAGGGGTCTTTCTCGAACAGCATCAGGCGCGGATCGCTGGGCGTGAGGTAGGTGCCCTTGGCCACGTTGCGGATCAGGTGACCGCCGAACAGATCCGGCCCCTCGAGCCGCCACTGCTGCGCCGGATCGGCCACCGCGCAGTTCCCGAGCAGGTCGACGTCGTACCTCGTCGCCGGCTTCGGGCGCAGGCAGACATCGCCCGCCCGCAGCTGGAACGCGCCGCCGCCCAGCTCGACCCGCTGGAACGCCGAACCGGGACACGAGCCCACACCCGCGCCGTCCGCGCAGGCAGCCACCCCTTCGACTGTCCCCCGCCCCGAGCTCTCCAGCGTCACGAGGGCACCGGTGGTGTCGGACAGTGGCGGCACGCTGCCGACCTCGGTCACCACCCACCGCTGGTGGTCGGTGTCCTCCGGGTCGTTGGGGATGATCTTGAGGTCGGGGATGAGGTCGTAGATGACCGTGTCGGCGTACGCGGACAACCCGCCGACCTTCAGCTTCGTCGCCCCGGACGCGTCGGACACCAGTTCCCAGCGCTGGTACCTGTCGGTCTCGTCGCACGGCTCGGTGAGCAGGGACTGCCCGCCGTCGACGCACCACCGGTTGGCGACGTTGCGCAGGTGGAACTGGCCGTTCGGCAGGCCGACCCGCTCGAACCGCTGGGTCGCGGCGCCGGTGCAGCCGGCCATCTCGAGCTGGAAGTACTCGGGCGCGCCCGCCGTCATGCACTGGCCGCGCGCCACGTTCTTCAGCTCGATGATCGGGTTCCCGGCGGGCTCGGCGCTCGCGGAAACGGTGGTCATCGCCCCCAGGGTGAGCGCGGCCGCGATGGCGGCGACGACACCCGATGATCTTGCAGTCATACCCGCACGCTACGGAGCACGGACCGGTGCCCGCCGGGGTTTTCCAGAAGGTCAGGCCGTCCGGACGCGCAGCTTGGGCACCATTCGGCCGGGGATCGAACCCGACGGGCTCTCCCCGATCCGCTCGGCGCCCATCCTGAGGTAGAAGCCCTCGGCGTACGGGTCCGAGTCGACGTCGAGGTGCTCGTGCCCGGCGGCGGCAGCGGTGGTCATCGCGTGCTCGAACAGGAGCCGGCCGAGGCCGGTGCCGATGTGGTCCGGGCGCACCCACAGGTTGCCCAGCTCACCGGCCGGAGGCTCACCGTCGAGGCTGTAGAAGCCGATCACCGCACCGTCTGCTTCGGCGACCACGATGTGCCGTCGCACCACATCGTCCGCGGTGTAGGTCAGCTCATCCCGGACCGCTGCCAGGAACTCCTCGTCGTAGCCCCAGTGGGCCTTGGCGGCCTGCGCGACCTCGCTCACCACGCCCGCGTCGTCCGGCCTGGCTCGCCGCATCGTCACCATGCTCGTCAGGCTCGCACGTTCGAAAGATCTCTACGATCGAATTTGTGGCGGATCGACTGCAGGCTCTACGCGACGCGCTGACCGCGCGCCCTGGCGAGCCCGTGTCGTTCGACGTCCTGGTCGCGGAGGTCTGGCCGGACGAGGCACCGATGCACCCTCGCGCGGCGCTGCGCACGCTGGTCAGCAGGCTGCGCGCCACCGAGCAGGTGATCACCGAGCCGACCGGGTACCGGCTCGTGCCCCGGCCGCCCGCGCCCTGCCAGCTGCCCGCCGACCTGCCGGACTTCGTCGGCAGGAAGGAGGAGATCGCGAGGCTGGAGCTGGTCGACGCGCCGGTGCGGGCGATCACCGGCCTGCCCGGCGTCGGCAAGACGGTGCTCGCGATCAAGGAGGCGCACCGCCTGCGCGAGCGGTTCCCGGACGGGCAGCTGTACGTCAACCTGCGCGGCTACTCCACCGGCCCGTCGATGACGGTCGACCAGGCACTCGCGCGGTTCGTGAAGGCGCTGGGCGGCGGGCAGAACGACGACTACCGCGAGCTGCTGCGCAACCGGCGGGTGCTGGTCGTGCTCGACAACGCGACCGCGGACGTGATCGCGCCGCTGCTGCCGGACACGCCCGGCTGTGCCGCGTTGATCACCAGCCGGCCGGATCTGCCGATGTTCGCGCAGGTCAAGCTGGGCGTGCTGGCCGACGAGGAAGCCCGCGAGCTGCTCAAGGGCATGCGCGTCGACGGGGACACGAGCGAGCTGATCGCGTTGTGCGGGCGGCTGCCGCTGGCGTTGCGGATCGCCGGCGCGAACCTCGCCGGGCGGCACCTGCCGGACTACGTCGGGGAACTCCGCGAGCACCGGCTGGCGGCGTTGGAGATCGAGGACGACGACACGGCCGTGCAGGCGACGTTCGACCTCTCCTACCGGAAGCTGTCGGCACGGGCGCGGCGGACGTTCGACTTCCTCGGCGCGGTGCCGGGCCCCGACCTCCCGCGCGGCCTCGCCGACACCGCGATCGACGAGCTGGTCGCCGCGAACCTGGTGCAGCGCAACGGCGATCGCTACCAGCTGCACGACCTCATGCGCCTCTACGCCCACGCACGGACCACAGTGGACGACCGGCGCGCGGTCTTCGAGTGGTACCTCAAGCGCGCGGACGGGGCCGATGCCGAGCTGAACGCCGGCTTCACGCGCCTCCTGCCGGCCGGGCCTGACCGCGTGCCGTTCGCGAGTCGCGAAGAATCGATGGCCTGGTTCGAGACGGAACGGCTCAACCTCGTCGCACTCGCCCAGGACCAGCCCGACGCCGCGCTGGTCGTGGCGCTGCGCGGATATCTGCTGCTGTCCGGGTACTACGCCGAGCTGCGCACGATCGCCGACGCCGCGCTCGCCGGGGAGACCGGGCAACGAGCGGCGGCCATGCACGTGTGCCTGTCGTACCTCGACTGGCGGTCCGGCGAACACCTGTCCGCGATCCGGCACTGCGAGCAGGCGATCACCGAGTTCCGCGCCGCCGGGCGGGAGGCGGAGCAGGCGACGGCGCTCAACATCCTCGCCGGCATCTATCACGACATCGGCGAGCTCGACCTGGCCCGCGAGCACCTCAGCAGAGCGCTCGAGCTGTACGGGCCGAACTCGATGCGCGCGCAGCTCATCGGCGGCCTCGGCAACCTCGGGCTGCTGGAGCTGGAGCTCGGCCGGCTCGACTCCGGTGAGGAGGCGCTGCGCCGGTCCGTGGCGCTCGCCAGGGAGATCGACGACATCCAGCACACGTCGAACGGGCTCAACAACCTCGCGGTGGTGCTGGCGGCCCAACGCCGGTACGAGGAGGCCGCGGCGGCGTTCCGCGAGGCGCTGGAACTGTCGCAACAGCACCGGATGCGGCCGGTCGAGATGTCCGCGCGGATCGAGTACGCGGAGCTGCTCATCGCGACCGGCAGGCCGGAGGAGGCCCGCGAGCACGCCGAACGCGCGCTGGAACTGGCCGGAGACGACGACCTGTTCATCGAGGTCGACGCGTGCCTCGTGCTCGCGGAGGTGAACCGTTCGATCGCCGAGTTCGACGCCGTGCTGCAACGCGCGAGGGACGCCGAGTTCCGCATCATCGAGGTGCGCGCGCTGGCGGGCAAAGCCGCGTTGCTGCACGAGCACGGCGACTCCGCGGCGGCGATCGCGTTGTGCGACAAGGCGATCGAACGGGCGGAGAGCGCCGGGCTGCGTTACCGGGCCGATCTCGTCAGGGCACTCAGCTCAGGTATGTCGTGACCCGCGTGTAGACGCCGGGCGTGTTCGGCCGCGCGCACCCGATGCCCCACGAGACGATGCCCGCGAGCCTGCCGTCGACCACGAACGGGCCGCCGGAGTCGTCGATGCACGCGTCGACACCACCCTCCGGGTAACCGGCGCAGAACATGGCCTTCTCGTCGTACCGCACGTACGCCGCGGCGCACTGGTCATCCGCCATGATCGGAATGGATGCCTTGTGCAGCAACGGACTCTTGTTCGTGTCGCCCTCCGCCAGCCGGCCCCAGCCGTACACGACGCCGACCTTGCCCGCCGCGTACGCCGCCGTCGTCGCGGCGATCGGCAACGTCGCGTACGGCATGGGGTCCGCGAGCCTCAGCAACGCGATGTCCTTGCCGCGTGAGGGAGTCGAGTAACCGTCCGCGATCTGGTACCTGCGCGCGACCGACGTGCTGCCGCCGTCGGTGCGGAGATCGAGCCTGCCACCGACGACGGTGATCGCGCCGGGTTGCCGGCCGTGGACGCAGTGCGCGGCGGTCACGACGAGATCGGCCGCGACGAGCGCGCCGCCGCAGAACTGATAGCCCGACGACGTCGTGAGCGCGACCATCCAGGGTGCCTCACCGGCATCGGTCACCGGCGTGCCACCCACGACTCTGGCATCGCCGTGGGCCGGGGTCACCGTGATCACGAGCAACGCCAGAACCGCGGTCAGCAGACGCATGGAACCCACTGAACCGAGGGGTCTAGCGCTCGACAACTCCAGTCGGCAGAGCATCCACGACCGAGTGAAGATCCTTCGAGTACCGGGCGACCCGGACGTAGACGCCGGGCTTGTTCTTCCGCGCGCAGCCCTCGCCCCACGACGTGATGCCGACGAGTTTGCCGTTCGCGACCAACGGCCCGCCCGAGTCGCCCTGGCAGGTGTCGACCTTGCCCGCGGCGAAACCGGCGCAGAACATGTCCGACCGCACGAACTGCGGATAGGTCTCCTCGCAGAAGGCGTCCGGCAGCACCGGGAGCGTCGCCTGCAGGAGGAAGCGGGACGTCTTGCCGTTCTCGCTGGTCCGGCCCCAGCCCAGCGCCCTGAGTTCGGTGCCGGGCTGGTAGAGGGCCCGGTCGGTCAGGTCGGCGATGGGCAGCGGGGGGTACTCCAGCGGCTTCTTGAGGGTCAGCACCGCCACGTCCTCGCCCTCGTCCGCGGCGCTGTACTGCTTGTGGATCCAGATGTCCGCGGGCGTGACCGAGACCCCGGAGTCGCGGTCCTGCTTGTCCTCGCGGCCGGCGACGACCCGCAGCTCACGCGGTGAGCGGCCCAGCGCGCAGTGCGCCGCGGTGAGCACCTTCGTCGGCGCGACGATGGTGCCACCGCAGAACTGGGCCCCGTTGTCGTCCGTGAGGTAGACGACCCACGGATTGACCTCGATCTTGGCCCGCTCACCGCCGATGATCTGTTCACCGGCGGTGGCGGTCCCACTTGTGATCAACAGCGCCAGGAGAGCTACCGCGAGTCGTCTCATGACTCCACATGGTAGCTACTCGGCTGGGCCATTCGGACTAACTTTGCTCCAAACCTTGCCCGCCGCGCCCATGACGGACTCGCCGATGTCGTTGATCGTCTTGATCAACGGGTCGGCGGAGTTGCTCATGGACTCCTTGTACGACCGGGCGGCGGACTTCACGTCGTCCGTGAGGTTGGTCGCCGGCCTGTCGTCCTCGCGGCGCGCGTACGTGCCGGTCAGGATCTCGCGGTACTCCTCGCTCGCCGACCAGCGCTGCAGCTCGGCGGCCCGAACCACGACCAGCGGGTGCGAGCGGTGCTCGGTGTGCAGGAGCTTGAGGAGGCTGTCGCGGATGTCCTCGACCTCCTCGTACTCCTTCGCCTGAGCGAGGAACGACGCGATGTCGACCTGCCCGCCGAGGTCACCCGCCAGCGCGAGGTGCGTGCGCAGCGCCGCCTGCGGGTCCTGGCAGGCCAGCAGGCCGGCCCGGTCGCAGGACAGCTCGGTCTTGCGCTGCCACTCGCGCAACGCGGCGATGACGCCGCGCATGGCGATGGCGCCCGCGGGCACCCAGGCGAACGACGTCGTCAGGTCGATCAGCCTGCGCAACAGCGTGTTGTAGAGCGCGTGGCCCGACATCACGTGGCCCGTCTCGTGACCGATGAGGAAGCGCAGCGACTCGTTGTCGAGAAGGTCGACCGCGCCGGTGCTGATCACGATGAACGGCTTGTCGATGCCATAGGTGAAGGCGTAGGCCTGCGCGCTGCGCTCCACGTAGAGCTCAGGCGCCTCGTCGAGGTCGAAGGTCGCCGCCACCTCGTTGCGGATGCGGTCGAGCTGCGGGTACTGCTTCGGGCCCACCCGGACCGAGGAGGCGACCTGAAGCAGGCGCTCACCCCGTTCGGAGAAGGCTCCGGCGACCGCCTTGAGGATCGGTGCCACGGCGGGCACCGCCCTCAGCACCGCGAGGGCGCCTCGGTCGGCAGGATGTTCATAGGCGCGTGGGCTGATGCCCAGGAACCGCACCCTCGATGACTGCTCAATATCCCCCGTCACTCCCCCAGGTTAGACACGATCCGGACAAGGCTGCACGAAATCTGACCTGGACCGTTGCAGACTGGCCCGGTGAGCGACGAAGACACCACTGTTCTGCCGTTGCGCGGCGGGGCCTCAGCGACCCTGGTCCGCCGCCGTGCCGTCGAGGCCGACCGCGGGGCGATCCTCTACGTGCACGGCTTCGCCGACTACTTCTTCCAGGAGCACGTGGCCGAGCACTACACGGCCCAGGGCTACGACTTCTACGCCGTCGACCTGCGCGGATACGGCAGGTCGCTGCGCGATGGCGAGGTGCCGAACTACACGACGGACATGGCGGTGTACTTCGAGGAGATCGACGCCGCGGTCGCCGCGGTCCGTGAAGAACACTCGCGGGTCGTGCTGATGGGCCACTCGACCGGGGGCCTCACCACGTCGTTGTGGGCGCACGAACGCCGCTCCAGCGACCTGATCAACGCCCTGGTGCTGAACAGCCCGTGGCTCGACGTCGTCGAACCACCGTTCGTGCGCCAGGTGGTGCGGCTGCTCGGGCAGATCGCGCCGAAGGTGAAGATCCGCGCGAACCTCGGCGAGGCGTACGGCGACTCGATCCACAACTCGCGCAAGGGCGAGTGGGACTTCGACCTCAAGTGGAAGCCGCTCGCGGGTTTCCCGGTGCTCGCCGGGTGGATCCGGGCGATCCTCGTGGCGCAGGAGAAGGTCCACAACGGACTCGACGTGCGGGTGCCGGTGCTGCTGCTGCACTCCGACAAGAGCATGTTGAACGCCAAGGAGTGGAGCGAGGACGTCGCCAGGGCCGACGCGGTGCTGGACGTCGAGGGCATGAAGAAGTGGGGTCCGAAGATCGGACCCTCGGTCAAGGTCGTGGAGATCAAAGCCGGTCTGCACGACCTGTTCCTCTCGCCTGAGCCAGTGCGTGCGGCGGCTCTGGCGGAGGTGGACGAGTTCCTCAAAACCGCTTGACCTGTACGTAGGTCGAAGTTCGAGACTGGTGCTCATGAACATCGACTTCAACGCCTGGTACGCGCTCGAGAGCGCTATGCAGGACGAGAAAAATCGCCGCGTGAGCCGGGCGACGTTGAAGCGCGTCGCCCGGTTCGCCCGCCCACAGCAGCGGGCCATCTTCGCGCTGCTGGCCACCAGTTCGGTAGCGGCCGTGCTCGCCGTGGCCTCGCCGGTGCTGGCCGGACGGGTCGTAGACACCATCATCGGCGGCCGTGATCTGGGGCTGGTCGTGTGGCTGGCGCTGGCGATCGCGGGCGTGGCGGTGCTGGAGGCCGGTTTCTCGCTGGCCGAGCGGTGGCAGTCGTCGCGCGTCGGCGAGGACCTGATCCTGCGGCTGCGACAGTCGGTCTTCGACCACGTGCAACGGATGCCGATCGCGTTCTTCACCCGCACCAGGACCGGCGCGCTGGTGTCGCGGCTGAACAACGACGTGATCGCGGCGCAGCGGGCGTTCTCCGAGACGATCTCCGGCGTGGTCACGAACATCATCGCGCTGGTCCTGACCCTGATCGTGATGCTGACGCTGTCGTGGCAGGTCACGCTGCTGGCGATGGTGCTGCTGCCGATCTTCCTGATCCCGGCGCGGCGCATGGGCAGGCGGCTCGCGTCGATGCACCGCGAGGCAGCGGACCTCGACTCCGCGATGACGACCCAGATGACCGAGCGCTTCTCGGCGCCGGGCGCGACGTTGATCAAACTGTTCGGCCGGCCCGCGTTGGAAAGCATGGAATTCGGCGCGCGGGCGAGGCGCGTGCGTGACATCGGAGTGCGAACCGCGGTGGCCCAGTGGCTGTTCCTGGTGGCGTTGACACTCGTGTCCGCGCTGGCGTTGGCGCTGGTCTACGGCCTGGGCGGGTACTTCGTCTTCGCCGGTCAGATGGCACCGGGCACGATCGTGACGCTGGCACTGCTGCTGACCAGGCTGTACGCGCCGTTGACGGCGTTGGCCGGCGCACGGGTGGACGTGATGACCGCGCTGGTGTCGTTCGAGCGCGTCTTCGAGGTGCTGGACCTGCCACCGTTGATCAAGGAGAAGCCGGACGCCGTGTCCGTGCCGGACGGCCCGGTGTCGGTGGAGTTCTCCGACGTCCGCTTCGCCTACCCGTCCGCGGACAAGGTCTCGCTGGCCTCGCTGGAGGAGGTCGCGACACTCGACACCCGAGGCGGCGACGAGATCCTCGGCGGAATCTCCTTCGTAGCAGAACCGGGTTCGCTCATCGCACTGGTCGGCGCGTCGGGCGCGGGCAAGTCGACGATCGCGTCTTTGGTGCCACGCCTGTACGACGCGGACTCCGGTCTGGTCCGACTGTCCGGTGTGGACGTAGCCGACCTGTCGTTCGACTCGATCCGCGAGACCGTGGGCATGGTGACGCAGGACGGACACCTGTTCCACGAGTCGATCGGCGCCAATTTGAGGCTCGCGGCGCCCTCCGCATCCGACGAGGAACTGTGGGACTCCTTGCGCCGAGCCAGGTTGTTCGACCTGGTGTCGTCGTTGCCCGACCAGCTGGACACCGTGGTCGGTGAGCGCGGATACCGCCTCTCCGGCGGTGAACGGCAACGCCTGACGATCGCCCGTCTGCTGCTGGCCAAGCCACGCGTGGTGATCCTGGACGAGGCAACGGCCCACCTGGACTCCCGTTCGGAAGCGGCGGTGCAGGAGGCGTTGGTCGAGGCGCTGGCCGGACGAACGTCCCTGGTGATCGCACACCGGCTCTCCACGATCCGGGCGGCGGACCAGATCCTCGTCGTGGATCGCGGGCAGATCGTCGAGCGTGGTACGCATGAGACGTTGCTGGCACTGGAAGGCCACTACGCCAAGTTGTACCGCACGCAGTTCAGCGAAGAGCCGATCGGAGCACCGTGACCATCCCCTCGCCGGACAACCTCTACCCGTTGCCGGACATAGCGCGCACGGTGCTGCTCAAGCCGTTGGTGAAGAACCCGCAGATCGAGATCGGCGAGTACACCTACTACGACGATCCGCACCACGCTTTGCAGTTCGAGCAACGAAATGTGCTCTACAACTTCGGCCAGGAGAAGCTCATCATCGGCCGCTACTGCGCGCTGGCCGAGGGCGTGCGGTTCATCATGTCCGGCGCCAACCACCGCACCGACGGTGTGTCCACGTTCCCGTTCACGATCTTCGGCGGGGTGTGGGGTGAGAGGACGCTCGACATCGAGTTGGGGGCACCTAGTCGTGGCGACACGGTGGTGGGTAACGACGTGTGGATCGGTTACAACTGCCTGATCATGCCTGGCGTGCGCATCGGCAACGGCGCGATCATCGCTTCCGGTTCGGTGGTGGTGTCGGATGTTCCCGCGTACGGGGTGGTCGGTGGGAATCCGGGCAAGCTGTTGAAGAAGCGGTACAGCGAGGCTGAGATCGAGGTGCTGGAACGGGTTGCTTGGTGGGATTGGCCGGTGGAGAAGGTGACCGAGCACGTGCGCGTGATCATGACGGGCACGCCGGCGGATCTGGCCGCCTTGGCCTGATGGCTTCTCAACGACCCGAGATCGATTGGATGGCGTCCGAGTGAACTTTCACGACGCCCGGCCCTGATCACGCCACCATGAGCACATGGAGTACGACCGCTACTGCGACCTGACGATGCGCGGCGGCACAACCAGCGGAGTCGTCTATCCGCTCGCCGTCGCATCGCTGGCACGCCACTACGAGTTCAAGCAGATCGGCGGCGCCTCCGCGGGGGCGATCGCCGCGGCGTTCACAGCGGCTGCCGAACGCGGCCGCGCACAGGGCGGGTTCGAGAAGCTGACCAAGCTGATCGACTGGTTCACGTCGGGCTCGGGTGCGGAGCGGTGGCGCATGGCGCAGCTGTTCCAGCCCACCGAGAAGACCCGCGCGCTGTACCGGATCGTCGTGGCGACCATGCAGAAGCGCGAGACGACCGGGCGTAGTGCGGTGTCGTGCCTGTTCTTCGCGTTGCTGGGCGCGGTCGGGCTGCGAGCCAAGGCGGCGCTGGCGATGATGACGCTGCTGTGGCTCGGCGGGCCCGTGCTGTGGTCGGCCTGGCTCGCGCCCACGGTGTGGCCGCGGTGGCTCGCGGTGCTGGTGATCGCGCTGGCGCTGGCCTGCGTGCCGTTGGTGTTGTGGCGGTTGAGGAACTCCCTGCCGTGGCCTGCTTGGTTGTTCATCGCCGTGCCGTTGGTGCTGGGATTGGCTTTCTCGCGGCACTTCGCGACGGCGGCGGTCGTGCTGCTGGTGTGGCTGGTGCTGACGTTCGCGGCGGTCTCGGCGTTGACCGTCACCTACGTGCTGGCCATGCAGGCGTACATGAGGAACAACGCGCGGTCCATCCACTTCGGACTCGTACCGGGTACCGGTGACTTCACGCCGTCGTGGCTCGACCGGCTGGCCGGGGTACCCCGCTCAACCGGGGTGCCGCCGTTGGCCGACTGGATCGCTGACCAGCTCGACGAGTTGGCCGGGACCGATCACGCGTTGACGTTCGGGGATCTCGGCGACATCAACCTCGTGCTGATGACCACCGACCTGTCCGAGGGGCGGCCCTACCGGTTGCCGTGCGCCGAGGAGTGGGAGTACTGCGAGGAATGCCTCGGGTACGTCCTGCCGCGCCGGGTCGTCGAGCAGCTCAACGGTGCCCGCGCGGACCGGAAATGTCCGCTGCACCCGGCCATGCCGTTGCTGGCGTTGCCTTCCCGGGACCGGCTGCCGGTCGTGCTGGCCGTGCGGATGAGCCTGTCGTTCCCCGGCCTGATCGCCGCCGTGCCGCTGTGCCGCGACGGCCAGGTGCACTGGTTCTCCGACGGCGGTATCACCAGCAACTTCCCGATCCACTTCTTCGACTCGCTGCTCCCCCGCTGGCCCACGTTCGGCCTGAGCCTGCAGTCGTACCCGCCCGGCGACACCACCGAGGTGTGGCTGCCGGAACAGGACGCGTCGACCTCCGGCAGGCACTACGCGCCGCTGACGTCGATGCCGAGCTTCCTGTCGTCCATCCTGAACACCTTCCTGGACTGGCGCGACACCATGCAGTCCGCGCTGCCCGGCTACCGCGGCCGCATCGCCCACGTGCGCCAGGCCGACGACGAGGGCGGCGCGAACCTCTTCATGCCGCCCGCCACGATCCGCCGCCTCGCGTTGCGCGGCCAGCGTGCCGGCGACCTGTTGCGCGAGCGGTTCGCGCAGCAGCAGGAGACCGACCGCTACCGCTGGATCCGTCTGCGCATGGCGATGCGCGAGTACCAGGAGCTCGGGGTGCAGGCCTCGGAGCGCGAGGCGATGTACGACGAACTGCTCGAGCGGTTCCAGATTCCCGAGGCGCTGCACGAGTGGTTCCGCACTCCGCCGGCCGATGGTGATCCGTACCGGGCGGAGATCTCGGTGGCGCTCGACCACGTTGGGCGGTTGAAGGACGGCGGGCCGTTCGACGGGGTTCCGCCGGTGGATCCGGATTTGCGGCTGACTCCGCCGGAGTAGGCGCGCTAGCCTCAGAACATGACGCGATTTAGCCACCCCCGACCAGCGTGGGTGGCGCGCGCCTGATTCCCGTCGGTCGGGGGACTCCGAACACCCCAAGAGACCGAGCAGAAACGGGAAACCCCATGTACCGCACCGATGAACTAGTGCACGCCCTAACCGTCCGCGACCTCACCGACCCGACCCAGGGCCCGCACGCGATGCAACGGCTGATCACCGACCTCAAAGCAGCCCTGGACACCCCGAAGGAAGTCCGCCACCACCCGCTAGTACCGGTGGAACACAACTACGAACATCTCGGCTACCCGAAAGACGCGATCACCCGGGACGCCCGCTACACCCGGTACGTCAGCGAGACATGCATGCTGCGCAGCCACACCACAGCGATGATCCCGCCAGCGCTCAAAGACGCGACACCGGACGTCACGCTGCTGTGCCCCGGCCTCGTCTACCGCCGCGACACCGTCGACCGCCTGCACACCGGCACCCCGCACCAGCTCGACATCTGGCGGATCTCACGCACCCAAGAACCGTTGGAAGCACTCATCGAAACTGTCGTGAGCACCCTGCTGCCCGGCAAGCGCTACCGCACGATCGACGCCAACCACCCGTACACCACGCACGGCAAGCAGATCGACGTATGGCACGACGGCCAGTGGGTCGAGGTCGGCGAGTGTGGAAGGGCCGCGAAACACGTCCTCAAGCACCACCCGCACGGCCTGGCGATGGGGCTGGGACTGGACCGGATCCTCATGCTGCGCAAGGGAATCCCGGACATCCGCCTGCTGCGCAACACCGATCCCCGCATCGCCACCCAGATGCTGGACCTCGACAAGTACCGGCCGATCTCCCGGCATCCGGCGGCGATCAGGGACATCTCGGTCATGGCCGGCCAGCACGAGGACGCGGAGACGCTGGGTGACAAGATCCGCGCGCTCGTCCCGGAGGACGTGGTCGAGGAGATCGCGATCCTGAGCGAGACGAGGACCGAAGACCTGCCGGCACACGTCCGGCAACGGCTGGAGGCCAGGCCAGGTCAGAAGAACGTGCTCATCCGCGTGACGATGAGGGCGCCGGAACGCACCCTCACCGACCGCGAGACGAACGAGATCCGGGACCGTCTGCTTCAGGGCTTGCGGGCGACGGCGCCGTAGATGCTCGTGTAGTCCTCGAAGGAGTCCGGGCGCCAGTCGTTGACCGCGACGATGCCCGGCTCCAGCAGCTCCATGCCGTCGAAGAACTTGTTGACCTGCGCGTGCGTGCGCATGGTGAGCTGGTTGTCGGAGCTGCTGTAGATCTGGGCGACCTGGGCGGCCTCGGCCCGCTCCTCCTCGGTGAGCTGGTCCCAGGTGGCGTGCGTGATCGCCAGGTACGAGCCGGACGGGAAGGCGGACAGGTACTCGGCGACCTTGGTGTACGGGTCGTCGGCGTCCGGGACGAAGTGCAGGGCCGCGATGATCAGCACGCCGATCGGGCGGGAGAAGTCGAGCAGTTCGCGGGCGCCCGACAGCACGGTGGAGGTCGCCCTCAGGTCGGCCAGCAGGGCGTTGGCGTGCGGGTTGTCGGCCAGCAGCGCGTTGCTGTGCGACACCGCGACGGGTTCGACGTCGACGTACACCACTCGGGCGGACGGGTTGTCGTGCTGGGCGATCTCGTGGACGTTGCCCACGGTCGGGATGCCCGAGCCCAGGTCGAGGAACTGGTCCACGCCCTCGGACACGAGGTGGCGGACGACCCGGCGCAGGAACGAGCGGTTCGCCTGCGCGCTCTGCGCGACGCCGGGGAAGATCTGCTCCACCTGCTTGGCGGCGGCGCGGTCGGCTTCGAAGTTGTGCGAGCCGCCCAGGTAGTAGTCGTACATGCGCGCGACGCTCGGACGCGTGACGTCGACCGTGGACGGCACCCACTTCAGCTCTTCCATCACGGGCGCATCCTCGCTTGTGCGTACACGGGTGTCCACCGCCAGCAGTGCGAAGAGCGGTCGTGTCGGGGCTGCTCGCTGACAGCGAACACGTCGGGGGAACACCAGCTCGCTCCACTTGGTTGAGCGGTACAGACTCAACTTTGGAGGGTGACGAGATGGGCGAGACTCTGGCCCTGCCGGTACTGCCGCTGGACGACGTCGTGGTGCTGCCCGGCATGGTGGTGCCGATCCGCATCTCCGGTGCGGAGGCGAGCGCCGAGGCCCGTGCGGCCGTAGACGCCGCCACGACCGCGGCTGATCATCAAGTGCTGCTCGTTCCACGTCTGGACGGGAAGTACGCCTCGGTCGGCACGCTGGCCGAGATCGAACAGGTGGGCCGCCTGCCCGGTGGCGAACGCGCCGCCGTCGTACGCGGCACCAAGCGCGTGCGCATCGGCACGGGCACCACGGGGCCGGGCGCGGCGCTGTGGGTCAACGCGACGATCGCGGACGAGTCCGTGATCACCGACCGGACGCGGGATCTCGCGAAGCAGTACCGCGCTCTCGTGACGAACATCCTGCAGACGCGCGGCGCGTGGCAGATGGTCGACTCGGTTCAGCAGATCAGCGACCCGTCGGCGCTGGCCGACCTCGCGGGTTACGCCTCGTACCTCGACGAGAAGCAGAAGATCTGGCTGCTGGAGACCTCTGACGTCACCACGCGGCTGGAGAAGCTGCTCGAGTGGGGTCAGGCGCACCTGACCGAGCTGGACGTCAACGAGACGATCGCCAAGGACGTCAAGGAAGGCGTGGAGAAGCAGCAGCGGGAGTTCCTGCTGCGCCAGCAGATGGCCGCGATCCGCAAGGAGCTGGCCGAGCTCGACGGCAAGCCCGCCTCCGAGGAGGCCGACTACCGGGCCCGCGTCGAGGCGGCCGAGCTGCCCGAGAAGGTCGCCAAGGCCGCGCTCGCCGAGGTCGACAAGCTGGAGCGCACCTCCGAGCAGTCCCCCGAGGTGGGCTGGATCCGGACGTGGCTCGACACGGTCCTCGAGATCCCGTGGAACGAGCGGACCGAGGACGAGTACGACATCAAGGGCGCGCGGGAGATCCTCGACGCCGACCACGCGGGCCTGGACGACGTGAAGCAGCGCATCACCGAGTACCTGGCCGTGCGCAAGCGTCGTGCCGACCGCGGCATGGGTGTCGTCGGCGGGCGTCGCTCCGGTGCCGTGCTGGCGCTCGTCGGGCCTCCCGGTGTCGGCAAGACGTCGCTGGGCGAGTCCGTGGCACGGGCGATGGGCCGCAAGTTCGTGCGCGTGGCCCTGGGTGGCGTGCGGGACGAGGCCGAGATCCGCGGTCACCGCCGCACGTACGTCGGTGCGTTGCCCGGCCGGATCGTCCGCGCGATCAGCGAGGCCGGTTCGATGAACCCGGTCGTGCTGCTCGACGAGATCGACAAGGTCGGCTCCGACTACCGCGGCGACCCCACGGCGGCGTTGCTGGAGGTGCTGGACCCGGCGCAGAACCACACGTTCCGCGACCACTACCTGGAGGTCGAGCTCGACCTCTCGGACGTGGTGTTCCTCGCGACCGCGAACGTGCTGGACTCGATCCCGGCGCCGTTGCTCGACCGCATGGAACTCGTGCAGCTGGACGGCTACACCGAGGACGAGAAGGTCACGATCGCCAGCGACCACCTGCTGCCGCGCCAGATCGAACGCGCCGGTCTCACCACCGAGGACGTCACGTTCGAGAAGCCCGCGCTGCACCAGCTGGCCGGCGAGTACACGCGGGAAGCCGGTGTGCGGCAACTGGAACGGGCTCTCGCGCGGATCCTGCGCAAGCTGACCGCGAAGGTGGCCCTGGGCGATCTGGAGCTGCCCGTCACGGTCGACCAGCCGTCGCTTAGGTCGTACCTGGGCAGCCCCAAGAACACCCCGGAGTCGGCGGAACGCACCGCTGTTCCCGGCGTGGCAACGGGTCTGGCCGTCACGGGTGTCGGTGGGGATGTGCTCTTCATCGAGGCATCGCTGGCGCCCAAGGACACCGGCGCGTCCGGCGTGACGCTGACCGGTCAGCTGGGCGACGTGATGAAGGAGTCCGCGCAGATCGCGTTGTCGTACCTGCGTGCGCACGACGACAAGGCCGATGCGCTGGCCGACCGGGGTGTGCACATCCACGTCCCGGCGGGCGCGGTGCCGAAGGACGGGCCGTCCGCGGGCGTCACGATGACGACGGCGCTGGCGTCGTTGCTGTCCGGCCGCCCGGTGCGCCCGGATGTGGCGATGACGGGTGAGATCTCGTTGACCGGCCGGGTGCTGCCGATCGGTGGCGTGAAGCAGAAGCTGCTGGCCGCACACCGTGCGGGCATCACGACCGTGCTGCTGCCTCAGCGCAACGAACCCGACCTGGACGACGTGCCGGAGTCGGTGCGGGAGCAGCTCACCGTGCACTTCGTCTCGGACGTGTCCGAGGTGCTGGAGCACGCGTTGTCCGCCAAGGAGACTGCCGCAACCGTTGCGGCGTGAGTAGACCCCTCGTGGGGGCAGTAGCGGCGACTACTGCCCCCACGAGGCTTTTCCTAGCTACAGCCCAACGTCGATGACGAGCCGGTTCGGGTTCGTCAGCGTGAACACCCGGTGCCACGAGTTGGCGTTGCCGTAACCAACGGCGATGCCGAGCGTGGCTTCGAAGTCGCACGTGAGCGCGACACCGCGGACGTTGCTCAAGCCCGGCGTCGCGAAGTTCTGCGACCCGGTGTACGTCAGGTTCCCGTTGTCGTCGTGCGCGGCCGCACCGATCAGAGTGACCGACAGAATCTCCTGGATCCCGCCGCCCGCAACGGTGATCGGGTTGCCGGACGCGCAGTGCGACACGCTGGTGACCTCGCTGACCCGGTGCTCGGTCGGCAGGCCGGACAGGTCCAGGACCACCCGGCTGAAGCCGGCGTGCTGCCCGGTCCTGATGTTCGACAGCGTGGGCGTGCTTTGCGCCGACGCCAGCGGCGCCAGCGTGAAGACCGCGAGTACCGCGACCAACACCGCGGCAATACGTCTGTACATCTTGCAGCCCCCTCTCCAGGGCTCACTTGCTGCTCAGTTAGACGTGTGACTCAGGCCACAGTTGCGTCAGCGGTACGAGTAGACGTCGATGACGAGCCGGTCGGGGTTCGTCAGCGTGAAGACCTTGTGCCACGAGTCCGGGTCGTCGTACCCGATCGCGATGCCGAGCGTCGCCTCGAAGTCGCACGTGAAGGCGATGTTCTTGACGTTGGTCAAGCCCTGCGGCACGAAGTTGCGCGGCCCGGTGTACGTCGGGTTGAAGTTCTCGTCGTACGTCGCGGCGTAGTGGATCATCGTCTCGAGGATCTCGGTCCCCTGCACGGGAATCGGGTTGCCCGAGCCGCAGTCCGCGACCGCGGTGACCTCCCGCTGCACGCGGTCGTGCGGCTGCCCGTTCAGGTCGAGCACGATCCGCTCGAAATTGTTGTGCACGCCGGTCCGGATGCCGGTGAGCTGAGCCGGGCCGCTCGCCGACGCGGCCGGGGCGAACGTGAACACCGCGAGCACTGCGAGCAGCACCGCGGTCAGACGCTTCTTCATCTGACCCCCTGCGAACGTCAGCTGTTGGTGATGTCGACCACGACACGGGTCGGGTTGTCCAGGAACGAGATCTTGTACGCCCTGCCCTTCGTGGCGTAGCCGATCGCGAAGTCCAGGTGAGCCTCGAAGTCGCACGTGTTCGAGACGCTCCTGACCTTGGCGAGGCCGGGCGTGTTGAAGGCGCGCGGCCCGGTGTAGTTGTGCGCGTTCGCGGGCTGCATGCTCACCACGAGGAACTCGTCACCCAGCGCCGAGATCGGCTTGCCGGACGCGCAGTGCTCCAGCTGGGTCGTGCGGTACTCGGACACGCTCGGCCGCGGCCCGTTGAAGTCGAACACCACCCGGTCGAACCCGGCGTGCAGCCCGGTCCTGATGTTCGTCAGCTCGTTGCCCTCGGCCGCCGACGCGGCCGGCACGATGCTCATCGCCATCCCCACCGCGATGAGCGCTGCTGCGATTCGCCTCATCCTGCTTCCCCCTCTTCCAGGATCACTGTGTTGATATCGCACAGCAGGCGCCCCAGGTTGCCTCGACTACCCCAGGAAGTCCTCGAGCGGGACCGGCGTGAGCCCGTCCTGCTTCGCCCGGTTCAGGAACGCCGTGAAGTCCTCGACGAACGTCGTGCGGAAGTGCATGAGCACGATGTCGCCTGGCTTGAGCTTGTCGCCCTGCTGGAACTGCACGCGCCCGTCGTTGACCGCGGCCGTCCAGTTGACGAGCGCCTTGAACCCGCAGCTCGCGGCCGCCTTGCGGGTGGTCGCGTCGTAGTTGCCGAACGGCGGCCGGAACAGCGTCGGGCGCTTGCCGTAGTCGGCGGCGAGGAAGTCGGCGTTGCCGCAGATCTCCTGCTTCTGGAAGTCGAACGGCTTGCCGAGCAGGTTCGGGTGGTTCGTCGTGTGGCTGTGGATCGTGGCGGGCAGCTCTTTGAAGTAGTTCTTGTGCCCCTCGGCGTACTTGGTGTTGAGGAACAACGACGGCCACACGCCTGCGTTGATCATCAACTCGCGTGCCTTCGGATGCTGCACCGAGCCGTCGTCGATCGTGATGAACACATATGGCTTGTCCATCGGGATGTGCGTGACCACCGGCACCATGCCGTCCACGATCGCGGGCGCCTTCGCCTGCGACGTGCCGTACGCGTACGCCGGCTCGAACATCCGTTTGGGCTTCTCCGGCGTCGTTGTCGTCGGCGTGGGCGACGACGTCGTGAGCACGGGCCCCTCTTGCGGCTGCGTGGGCGGCTGTCCGCATGCCACCACCCCGGCAACCAGCACAAACGCAGCGATGAGCCGCAACCTCGACATCAAAATCTCCCCCTCCACGCGGAAGACGCCGCGCAGGCCCTCCTGGTTGCACGGAGATAGGCTCGAACTGATCACAACGAGGAGGAGTTCCGATGAGCCTCGAGCGCCCAGTCGCTCCCGACCCCTACCAGCTGCTCCCCCAGGTCGGCACGTTCGACGTCACCTCCACCGACGTGCGCGACGGCGAGCAACTCCCCGATGCCCAGGTCTTCGCAGGCGGCAACACCTCACCCCAGCTGTCCTGGTCCGGCTTCCCCGCCGGAACCCGCAGTTTCGTGGTCACCTGCTACGACCCCGACGCCCCCACCCCCTCCGGCTTCTGGCACTGGGTGGCGGTGAACCTCCCCGCCTCCACCACCTCATTGGACACCGGCGCGGGAGCCTCCGACGCCACACTTCCGGGTGAGGCATTCCACGTCCGCTCCGACTACAGCACCCGCGCCTTCGGCGGCGCCGCCCCGCCCAAGGGCGACCACCCGCACCGCTACTACTTCGTCGTCCACGCCGTCGACGTGGACGCACTCGACGTGGACGCCGATGCCTCGGCCGCCGTCGTGAGTTTCAACCTCGCCTTCCACACGCTGGCGCGCGCGATCATCACGCCGACCTACCAGCACTGAAGCCCGGCCTCTGCCCGGCGCACCCTCCGCGGGTGCGCCGGGCATCGTCGTAAGGGCCAGGTAAGACATCACCTGGGAACACCTCACCGGCCCAAGTGGTTGGATCGACACGTGAGGCACTTCGACCTGGTCATCATCGGCACCGGCTCCGGCAACTCCATTCCGAACGACGCGATGGCCGACTGGCAGATCGCGATCCTCGAGAAGGGGACCTTCGGCGGCACCTGCCTGAACGTGGGCTGCATCCCCACCAAGATGTTCGTCCACACCGCGGACCAGGCCGCAGCGCCTGCGAACGCCAAGAAGCTCGGCGTGGACGCGCACCTGGACGCGGTGCACTGGCCCGAGATCCGCGACCGCATCTTCGGCAGGATCGACCCGATCGCCGAGGGAGGCCGCAACTGGCGCGCCAACGAGAACGCGAACGTCACGGTCTACGAGGGCACGGCGAAGTTCCTCGACGCCCGCACCATCGACACCGGAACCGGCGAGACGATCACCGCCGACCGCATCGTCGTGGCCGCGGGCAGCCGCCCGACCGTCCCCGCGGTGGCCGACCTGGAAACGACCGGCTTCCACACCAGCGACAGCGTCATGCGCCTCGACGAGCTTCCCGAGAGCCTGATCATCCTGGGCAGCGGCTTCATCGCGGCCGAGTTCGCGCACGTCTTCAGCAGCTTCGGCGTCAAGGTCACCATGATCGCCCGGTCGAACCTGCTGCTGCGCCACGAGGACCTGGAGATCGCGGAGCGGTTCACCGAGGTCGCGAAGACGAAGTGGGACGTCCGCCTGCACCGCAAGACCACCCGCGCCGAGAAGACCGCGACCGGGGTCCGCCTCCACCTGGAAGGCCCCGACGGCGAGGAAACCGTTGAGGCGGCACAGCTCCTCATCGCGGTCGGCCGCCAGCCGAACACCGACCTGCTCGACGCGGCCAAGGCCGGCCTCGACCTGCACGACGACGGCCGGATCAAGGTCGACGCCTTCCAGCGCACCAGCCAGCCGCACATCCTGGCGCTGGGCGACATCAGCTCGGACTACCAGCTCAAGCACGTCGCCAACCACGAGTCCCGCGTCGTGCAGCACAACCTGCTGAACCCGGACGACCAGATCGAGAGCGACCACCGGTTCGTCCCGGCCGCGGTGTTCTCCAGCCCGCAGATCGCGAGCGTCGGCCTCACCGAGGAAGAGGCGAAGGCCAAGGGCATCCGGTACGTGACCTCGAGCCAGGCCTACGCGTCCATCGCGTACGGCTGGGCGATGGAGGACACGACAGGCTTCGCCAAGCTGCTCGCGGACCCGGCGACCGGGCAGCTGCTCGGCGCGCACATCATCGGGCCGCAGGCGTCGACGGTGATCCAGCCGCTGATCCAGGCCATGAGCTTCGGGCTGGACGCGAAAACGATGGCGCGCGGGCAGTACTGGATCCATCCGGCGATGCCCGAACTGGTCGAGAACGCGCTTCTCGGCCTGCCATTGGACTGAAGGCCTCAAGCGACAGGGACTTCCGCCGCTGCCGGGAAAGCGGTCAACCGACAACCATGCAGCGATGGCTGACAGAGTCCTCGTCGCGTACACCTCGAAGATCGCCGCCACCGACGAGATCGCCGAGATCATCGGCACCGAGCTCGCCGGCTGCGGGCTGAGAGTCACCGTGCTCGCGGTCGCGGCCGCGGAGACCCTGCACGGGTTCGGTGCGGTGATCCTCGGCGACGCCGCGGCCCGCGATGCGCATCGATTTGTGCGCCGGCACAAGGTTCCCCTCAAACACACGCCCATGTGGTTGTTCCACCGGGGCGCGCCGCCCGTACCGACCGACGTCACCCGCATGGTGCGCAAGCTCGGCGCCAGCGGGCCGATCAGCTTCGGCGGTGCGGCACCGGACTGGGACCGGGCGAAGGCGTGGGCCCGCTACCTCGCCGATCAGCTCACGGTGCTGCACCGCGGGTTCGTCTCGAACTAGGTGTACCTGGCCAACACGTTGGTGACGGTGTGTCGGCTTGATCATGGGTGAGGCCTCCGGGTGCGGTGGTGATTGCGAAGTCAGTCACCACAGCCG